>NZ_CP025513.1:547500-1172176 GCF_003491345.1 Neorhizobium sp. SOG26 | reverse complement strand
CGGTGAGGCTTTCGATCCAGCCGCGATGACAGAAGGTATCGGCGAGGACGGTGGCTGGTCCAGGTATGAAATCAGCTCGGCCTACCTGAAATGGCATCCGGTCTGCGCCCATCTTGGGCCAATGCTCGACTGCATCGAGATCCTGCGGGGGCGGCTTGGCGCGTGCGATCCCGCACGGATCCAGGAGGTGCGGGTGCAGGTCTATGGAACCGCGCTCCAGTATGACTCCCCCAATCCGGCAAGCGACCTTGCCGCCCGCTTCAGCTTCAGGCACGCCGCAGCACTTGCTCTCTCTTTCGGAGCCTTGCCGCATGACGGCTTTTCGCTCGATCGGCTGCACCACCCGCAGGTCACCGATCTTGCGGCAAAAGTCGTGCTTGAGGCTGATCCAAAATTCGATGCGCTCTACCCGGCGAACCGACCAGCGCGCGTAACGCTGGTTCTTTCAGACAGGGAGCAAGAGACGGCTGAAGTGTTGGAGCCAAAGGGAGATGGCGTGCGGGCACTGACGCGTGAGGATGTCGATGCCAAGGCGAGCCGGTTGATGGGCTCGGTGTGGAGCCCCGAACACGCCTCGGCCATCCGCACGTTGATCGACAGCATTGAAGACGTTCCTATGCCGACGCTGCCGGGCGATATCGGTCGCGCGTTGCGTCATCCGGTCCAACCTCGCTAGAGGCTAGTTGCCGAGCGCAAAATCCTTGCCGTCCTCGCGCTTCAACGAAACGCGGTATTCGTAGCGGTCGGCGCAATAGAAGATTTCGGCGGCGTAAAACGGCTTCAGTTCAGCGTTGAAGAACAGCCGGTTCACCAGCATCAGCGGGGCTCCAACCGGAATGTCGAGATGTTTGGCGGCATAGTCGTCCGCAAGTGTCGCCGTCAGGGTCTGCTCCACCTGTTCCACCACAGCACCGGCCTGCTGGACAAGGTCGATCATGTTTGTCGTCGCAAGGTCGTTACGCTTCAGCGTGCCGCCGATTTCGGGAAGCAGATAGGCAATTGACAGGGAGTAAGGCCGGCGGTCGAGCGAGCGCACGCGTACGGCCCGGACCAGCTCTGCGGTCGGCGGAAGGCCCATCTGCGCACAGATGCGCGGGGGTGCTTCTCCCACATCGAGGCTCACGACCTTCAAGCGGGTACTTTCGCCCACCGCATTGAGGTAACGGAACAGCCCGTTGACGTTCGATACCACCGCCCGGTTGAGCTCGTTTTCGTTCGAGCGGTCCGTGATGAAGGTTCCTCGGCCACGCGCGCGCGTCACCAGCCCCTCCATCGTCAACATCTCCATCGCCCTGCGAATGGTGATGCGGCTCACGGAGAAGCTTTCCGCCAACTCGGCTTCGCTGGGGACGGGAGTATCGCTGCGATAGTAGCCTTTGATGATCCGCTCGCGCATTACCGCATAGATGCGATGGTAGAGCGGCGTCGGCGAATGATGTTCGATCATTGACACAGAAACCTAAGAGGAGGGCCTTCCTTAGCACATTGCAAAGGCAGATAAATCCGCAACTTTAAGGAGGCTTTGGCCACTTGGAAAAACGCGTCGCGCGGGTGTATCCGGAGGCTCAAAGCCGTCTGTCCCTCAGGGCCTTCTGCACAGCAATGAGCGCAGCATCGCGACCTGCCTCCAGTTCCCCGATCTGGCGATCGCGCGCCTCGGACGCAATCCCCTGGACCAGCTTTTCGCGCGTCGCCACATCAAGAGAAGGGTTGCCGAGATCCTTCCACCGCCGCTCCTGGCTGGGACCAAGATGCTCAAGGTAGTGGCCGATCCCGCCGGTACCGCCGCCGAGGTGATAGGCCATGTGTGCGCCGACTACCGACCAGCGTAGACCGGGCCCGTAGACGAGCGCCGCATCGATGTCTTCCACGTCTGCGATGTCTTCCGCCACCATATGCACGGCTTCGCGCCACAACGCAGAAGAGAGGCGGTTGGCGATATGCCCTACGGCTTCGCGCTTCAGCCTCACCGGATGGCGGCCAACCGTGCGGTAGAATTCCGCCGCAGCGTCCACCCGTGCCCGGTCAGGGCCGTAAAGTTCCACCAGCGGCATCAGGTGCGGCGGGTTAAAGGGGTGGGCGGTGATGAGCCGCGAAGGCTCTGCCATTTCGGCGCTCAGTTCCGACCACACAAGTGACGACGTGCTGGAAGCGATGGTGATGTCCGCTGGCGCCGCGGCTTCAATGGCGGAATAAAGCTCTCGTTTGAGGGGCACCTTTTCCGGCGCGTTTTCCTGCACCCAGGCCGCGCCTACTACGGTTTCCTCAAGCGTTTCGGTCAGCGTCAGCGTGCCGCATTCTGCCAGGTGCTGGGAGAGTTCTCTGATCGACGCGACGGCAGCGTCGACCTTCTCCCTGATCGCGTCACGCGCTGCCGGAACCGGTTCGTACAGCGCGACATCGTAGCCGTATGTGGTGAACAAGGCGGCCCAACTGGCGCCGATCAGGCCTCCGCCAATAACGGCGATCGTTTTCCCATCCACTTGCGGATTTCCCACCGTCACCTCCCCACGAACGAATTCATCCAGAGCATGCACGCTCTGGAGGCATCCGTCAAACCAAAGAGTATAAACGTATAACTTTATACCAATGGCATTGATTGAGGAATAGTCGCGCGGTTGTCTCAGATCCTTTAGATGGGAATGCCCCGCGCTGTCGCGCGGGGCACATGGTCTTAGCGCGAGTTCGTCAGCCAGAAATCCTGCCAGTCCTGCAGCTTGGCGAAGTCGTCCTGGGTCGTTTCGGAGTGATTGACGTAGAGACGATCAATCACCGCCGCAACGCCGGAGGCTTCACCTTCCGGCATCTTCGCCTCGGTATTGGTGGAGATCTTGCCGTCAGTCAGCTGCGGCGCCATGCCTTCCTCCGTCATCATGAAGCGGGCGAAGAGCTTGGCGGTGTTCGGGCTCTTCGTGCCGAAAGCGATGACGGCCACACGCGGCGTCAGCTGCCCAATCCAGGGCTTCATCTCCTTGCAGATGCCCATTCCGTAGCCGTCCTTCTTGGCGTCGCGGAAGATCGCTGCGCTGAGGAAGCCGATCGGCGGCTTTTCTTCCTTGGCACCAACAATCGGGCCGACATCGGTGTCGCTCTTGGTAACCTTCGGCTTGTTCTGGGCAAGCCGCTTGACCCACTCGGCCGCCGCGCTCGCCTCTTCGGTCTTCAACTCTTCGCCGAACTGCGCCTTGTAGGCTTCGCGCAGTTCCGTTTCGCCATGGGCTGCAAGCTGGTTGAACCAGAACATGGTTTCGTTGCGCAGAAGCGGGTCAGGGATCGCTACCCGGCCCTTCCAATCTTCCGTCGTCAGCGCCCAGAGATTGTCGACCGGGCAGGTCTCACCATGCACGTCGGTGTTATAGGCGAAGACCCACGGGTTGTTGCTGGTGATTGCCGGGTTCTGGTACTCAGCGGGAATCTTGTCCTTGAGGTCCGGCGCCAGCCAGGAGATGCCGAAACCCTGCGGCAGGATCTGGCTCGTCACGGACGGCAGGTTGCTCATGTTGAAGACGTCGGTGCGCACGTTGTTGGCAGCCGCTTCTCGCGCGATGATCTGTTCCTGGTCCTGGCCGTTCATCTTAACGCCGGTCGCCTTCAGGCCGTACTTCTTGGAGAAGTTCTCAGCCATCGAGACGATCTTTCCGGTCGCGTCGACAACGGTGATCGGCTCCTCCTTCTTGGCCGCCTCGATCAGTGCCTCCAGCGAATACTCGCTGTCGGGGATTCCGATCTCCGTGGCATCCTGCGCCGAGGCGCTCGTGAGACCAATCGTCAGCGCTGAAACGCCCGCCAGCATGTAGATCGATAGTTTTGGCATGTTTTCCTCCATTGCCTCTTGTTTCGCATATGCCTCAAAGGGCAATGCGCTGCTTCTCCCGGTCGAAAAGGTGCAGATGTTGCCGTTCGACCCAGAAATGGGTGGTATCCCCCGCCGAAAGTCGTGGGTTTTCGGTCGCGATTGCGAAGAAGCGGGTGCGTTGGACGTCGATTTCAACGATCCAGCTTCCGCCAGTCGGAACAACATCCACCACGGAACCATAACCTGCTGCGCATCTCGCAGCCTCGTCCTCGGAAAGTCGGCCAAGTCGCGTGGCTTCCGGCCGGATGCCCGCAGATGCTACCGGTGCTGCATCAATATCGAAGTGCGTCAGAACCTGATCGAGCCAGGCAACCAAGGGCCCTGTCTCGACTGCACCCCGGTTAATGATGTTGATCGGCAGGCTGCCGACAAACTCGGCCACGAAGCGGTTCGCGGGCCGCTCATAAATGTCGTCCGGCGTGCCCACCTGCTGCAACTCACCTTCGCTCATAACCGCGATCGTGGTGGCAAGCGTCATGGCCTCCCACTGGTCATGGGTGACGAAGACGATGGTGGAGCCCGCTTCGGCGTGGATGCGCTTCAGCTCGGCCCGCATCTCGAGACGCAGCTTGGCGTCGAGGTTCGACAGCGGCTCGTCGAGCAGGATGACGGATGGCTTCAGCGCCAGCATACGCGCCAGTGCCACGCGCTGCTGCTGTCCACCAGACAGCTGCGCCGGATAGCGATCGGCATATTTGGCAATTCCGAGCTTTGTCATGACCTGGTTGACGATCGCATCGCGCTCAGCGTCAGGCGTCTTGCGCAAGGTGAGGCCGAAGGCGACGTTGTCGCGGATCGTCATGTGCGGCCAGAGCGCGTAGTTCTGGAACACGAGACCCATGTTGCGTTTTTCCGGCACGGTGAAAATGCCGTCCGCCACCGAGACGATCGGCTTGCCGTCGACCAGGATACGGCCATCCGTTGGGTGTTCGAGGCCGGCGATCATTCGCAAGGTAGTGGTCTTGCCGCAACCGGAGGGGCCAAGCAGGCAGAGGAATTCCGATGCGCCGATCTCCATGCTGAGATTGGCGATCGCGGCCGGGCCGCTGCGGCCATAGCTCTTGCGGATGTTTTCCAAGGTGATGCTGGACATTATTTGCTTCCCATGCCGTCTGAGAGGTTGGCCTTGCCGATTTTCTGGACGAGCATCGTGCCGGTGAAGGCAACGACGCAGAGCATCACGACCACGGCGTTCGCGGCCTGGCTGTAGCCATAGTCGACAAGGCGGATTGCGTAGGTTGTCAGGAGGTCGGTGCCGGGTACCGCCAGAACGACGACCAAGCTCAGACCCTTGATGCCGGAGATGAAGGGCAGAAGGATCGCCGAAACGAGAGCATTGCGCTGGATCGGCAGGACAATGGAACGCATGCGGCGGAACCAGCCGGCACCCACGATCTGGCCTGCTTCTTCCGGTTCACGGCCGAGCTGCATCATCGAGGATATGCCGGCGCGGGACGCAAACGGCATCTGGTCTGCGAGGATCGCGAGCACGAGGATGATCGGCGTGCCATAGAGTGCCGGCAGGGGAGGGCGAGCGACCGCGAACATCGAGAGGTAGGCCGCCGCAAACGCGATGCCGGGAACGAGATAGGGAAGGAAGGTGATCTGGCGAAGCGCGACCGAAACGGACGCGAAAGGCGAACGCACGACGGCATAACCGACGAGGAGGCCGAGTACACCAGCGCCAATCGCCGCAAGCCCCACCATCCAGACCGTATTCCACAGTGCAAGCCAGAACTCGCCGGTCAGCAGAATGCCCTGACGCAATGCCGTGGTGCCGAGGTCGGTGCCGATCCAGTAGTCCAGCGTGAAATTGTCGAGGCTGAATGAGCCCGGGACACGCATCACTGTCGTCAGTGTCAGCGCCAGGAGCGGGATACCCGCGCTGATGATGAAGACGAGAAGCGCCCAGGCGAATGCCGGTGCCTGCCATTTGCCAAGCGGCGTCTGGCGAACCATCGCGCCTTTCGAGCCGATGGTGACGAAACGCTTGGCTTCCTTCAGCAGGCGCATGTCGATGATGATGGAGATCGTCCCGAGCAGGACGATGACGCCGGCAAGAACCGCCGAAGCGCCTGCCTGGCTGGTCGAGATCGCGCGAAAGAGCGAGGTTGCCAATACGTCAAAACCGACCGGCGCGCCAAGCACGTAGGCGACGCCGAAATCGCCGAGGCACTTCGCGAAAATGAGCGTCGCGGCCGAGACGAGCGACGGCATCATCAAGGGGAGAATGATCCGCCGGGCAACAGTTGCCGGGCTCGCGCCGAGGCTTCGTGCGGAGTCTTCAAGCTGTGTGTCGAACTGCTTCAGCGCATTGCCGAAAAGCAGGATCACGAAGGGCGCGTAGTGCAGCGCCAGGATCAACGAGATCGGCAGCGCTCCGTACGCCAACCAGTCCGGAGGATTGAAGCCAAAGGTCTCCATCCATCCGGGCTGGCCACCCGTCGTGCGGTTCTTGAACAGGGTGAGCCAAGCGAGCGCAAAGGTCCAGGATGGTAACATGTAGGGCAAAAGCAGTGCTGTCGAGAACCACTTCTTGCCGATCAGATCGGTGCGGCTGAGCAGCCAACCGATCGGGGCGCCGACGAGGAAGGAAATAACGATCGCGGCAACCGAGATAATCGCGGTGTGGGCCAGCGGCCACCAGAACAGATCGCGTGAAATGGGCGAGACAAGCACGCGGTTCAGGTAATAAAACGTCAAGTCACCAAGATCCTGCTTGGTGCGGGCGATATCGGCGAAATGCACGGTCACGGCATCGATGAGCAAAAGCACGACGGGTGCCAAGATCAGATAACCGAACACGACCAGCAGCAACAAAGCGAGCATCAGCGTCGGGTCGGCGCTGTTGACGCGCAGCAGATACGACAGTCGTTTCGTTGCTGGCTGAGGACGCTGGGTGTCCTCGGACGAATCAGTTTGCAGGGTCATGGCATCACTTCTGTTTATGTTCTTGTCTTTGCGCATCAGTCGGGCAAAGCGCCGACAACGTCGGTCACTGCGCGCACGGCCTTCCAGGCCTCGTCGTAGCGGACGGGAAGAAATTGCTCGTCGCCGTTGAAGGCGGCTGTCATTTCCGGTGGGAAGCGGAATGAAAAGAAGCAGGCCTTCAGCTTCTCCGTCAGGTCCGGATCAAGATCGTGGGCATGGGCGAAGGCCGAGGTCGGAAAGAGCGGGCTTTCGTAGAGGGTTCGGATCGCGGTCCAATCGACCGCACCGCGCTCCACCAGTCGCTGGAGTACGTCCGATGCGACGGCCGCCATGTCGTAGTCGTGCGACAGCACGCCCATTACCGACCGGTCATGCGCGCCCGACATGATCGGGCGATAATCGACATCCGGCGTCAGGCCTTCGGCGGGAAACAATGCACGAGGCGCAAGATTGCCGGAGTTGGAGGCGGCGGAAACATGGGCGACACGCTTGCTCTTCAGGTCTGCCAGCGTCTGAAACGGTGAGTCCGCCCGTACGATTGCGATCAGGCGATAGCCGCGCACCTCACCACTTTGTCCTTTCGCTGCAAAGGGCACTGCACCCGCACGGTTGACGGCCTCAAGCGTTGGCCCGGTGGAGAAACCTGCAAAATGCAGGCGTCCTGCGCGCATGGCGGCGATTTCGGCGGCAACGGATTGGACCGGGTAATAAACGATCTGCCGGTCGAGGCATGTGGAGAGGTGCTTCGTGAACGGCCGGAACAGCTGCGCGTAAACGGCAGGGTCCTCAATCGGCGCAAAGGCCCAGACGAGCGTCGTCGGATTCCGCAGCTTTGCGGGGTCAGTCGGGGGATCGGCCACAAGATCGCCGTCGGCGTCACAATAGGCCACGTCGAGCGCGCCGCGCTGGACACACGTCTCTGCACGGCTTTCGGTGCTGCCGATCCAAAAAAAGGCTGCGAGGATGCCGCACGCAACAAGGATGCGGTGATGTTTCATTTTCTCCTCCCGCAGGCTTTACCGTCTCGCGTTTGGTAAAGCCCTTGCTGTAGGATCGCAGTTATCCAGAAAGTTCCTGTCAGAGTCCTGTCAGCCCATGCGCGTCCTTGTTATTGAAGATTCCGTCGATATCGCCGAAGCGGTCGAAGCAAAGCTGACGCGGGCGGGGCACCACGTGGTGTTGGCGCAGGACGGAATTTCTGGGGAGGAGCTGGCGATCCACGGCGAGTTCGACGTCGTCGTGCTCGATATCAATCTGCCCGGCCGGAGCGGTTTTGATGTTATGGCGCACATGCGCCAGCAGAACTCGCCCACGCCGGTGCTTGTCATCACGGCCAGGAACCAGCTTGACGACAAGATAAGCCTGCTCGACCTCGGCGCGGATGACTACATCGTCAAGCCGTTTGATCTTGGAGAGCTCGAAGCCCGCTTAAGGGCCGTGACACGTCGCCACCAGGGGCTCGCCAAGTCCCTCATTCGCGTCGGCGGACTGGAAGTCGATCTTTCCTCGCGTTCCGCGCGCGTCGATGGTCGACCGTTGGAGCTGGGCCGCCGGGAGTTCGAGGTGCTGGAAACGCTGGCGTCTCATGCAGGCATTACCGTCAGCAAGGAGCGCCTCTACCTGAAGCTCTTCGGTCACGACGACGCCGGGACCCCGAATGCGGTGGAACTGCTCGTTTCCCGTGTCCGCAGGAAGCTTGATGAAGTGGATGTCGAAATCGTCACGCATCGCGGGGTCGGTTACATGCTGCGCATTAAATCCAGTGCGGTCGTCTGATGGCACGAATGTCGATCGAGCGTCGGCTCCTCATCACCACCGTCTGTCTCTTCCTGGTGATCGGCAGTGTGCTGGTGGTGATGGTTCGCGCTTATGCGACACGCGCAGCCGATGAAGCGTTCGATCGGGTTCTAACGGCATCGGTGCTGGCGATCGCTGATACGGTGGGCATTGAGGAGGGAGCGGTCGCCGTCGACATCCCTTACTCCGCGTTCGCCATCCTTGGCACCTCCCGCCTCAACCGGGTCTTCTACCGCGTTACCGGGCCGGATGGCGCGCTGGTCAGCGGCGCTCCCACGCTGGGGCTCGACATTCCCGCACCGCAGGACGCCAGTCTCCAGATCCACGACGCCGATTACCGGGGTGATCCGGTGCGAATCGCGTCGGTTCAGCGGTATCGCGTCGACACGGTGACGGGAACGGGCGGCTGGATCGGAGTGATGGTGGCCGAAACCAGAGAGGCCCGCCAGGAACTTGCCGCGCAACTGACATTCAACGGCATGCTTCCCGCAGTCGCCATCGCACTTCTGTCGGGCGGCCTGATTCTTGTTTCCGTCCGTTCGGCTTTCTCGCCGTTGAGGCTCATCGAAAGCGATCTGAGGGCGCGACGCCCGTCAGACCTCAGCCGCATCGATCGTGAGGTACCCACTGAGGTTTCGGCGCTGGTGGCGGCGCTGAATGAATTCATGGAGCGGCTGGGCTCGGTATTGGACGGTGTCAAGCGTGTGACAGCCGACGCCGCTCACCAGCTGCGGACACCGCTTGCGGCCATCCAGGCACAGGCGGAAGTGGGTCTGGAGGAGGCGCAGGACCCGAGCGCGCGCCGCCGCTTTTCGCGGATCCATCACAATGCGCGCGACGCGAGCCTGCTGGCGAACCTGCTGCTCTCGGACGCGACCACCATGCACCGGTTGGAGACCCAGGAGCGCGAGGTCGTTGATCTCCGTGATGCCATTCACGCTGCCCTGCGAATGTTGCGGGCGGAAAGCGCTTACGCGCGCCTGATCCAATCCCTGGATCTTGTGGTGGAGGAGGAACCCGTTCCTGTTGTTGCGGAGCCTGTCGTGTTGAAGGAGATGGTGCGCAACCTCGTGGAAAACGCCTTCATTCATGCGCCGGGGCCGACGGACGTCGATCTTTCGGTGAAGGACGGAAAGGCGATTCTGCGGGTGATGGATCGTGGTCCGGGCATTCCGGACGCCGCGAAGGGGAAGATCTTCCAGCGGTTTGCGCGCGTCGACGCCCGTCACCCCGGAACCGGGCTTGGCCTCGCGATCGCCAAGGATGTCGCCGTCGCCTTTGGCGGCAGCATCTCAGTCGCGGACCGCGAAGGCGGCGGGCTGATCGTGCAGGTCGTTCTGCCGGTGACGCGCGGGGAGGGAGATTGATGTTCGGGATAAGTTTGCGGAATCTCGTCACGTGCCTGCTGCTCGTGTGGCTCATTCCCGGCGCTGTTGCGGCACAGGAGCGGGCAGTTCGGATCGCAGGAGTGGTGTCCGAGGAACGGATAGAACCGCTGATGACGGCGCTGGCGGCCCGTCTGCCCGGCGCGGAACTCTCTTATGTGCGACTGTCGTCTGCGCAGATCGCCGCTGATGCAAAACGCACCGTGGCGCCCTTTGACATCGCGTTGTTGGCTTCGCCAGACATAGCCGTTTCGATTGCCAATGAAGGTTTCGCCACGCGCGACGCGGCCGCGGGTGCTGCGGCGGAGACGCAGTGGCGCGAGGAAGTGTTCGGCTTCTGGTCAGATCCTGCCGTCATGGTTCTGCGGCAAGGCGCCTTCGTGGATCGTTTGCCTCGGACCCGCATCGAACTCGTTCGCGCGCTGGAACAGAACACCCAGCGGTTTTCCCGCCGCGTTGGCATCGTCAATATCGGCATCGACGATGTCAGCTACCTGCTTGCTTCGCAAGATTCGATCCGCACATCGCTATATTGGCGGCTCATGCAATCGTTCGGCGCAGCGGATGCGCGGATCTATGACACGACGGACGATCTCCTTGCGGCGTTCCGTGTCGGCGAGATCGATGTGGTGTACAACGCGCCGCTGTCGGCGCTGCTGGCCAGCGGCGCGATGCCCGCTGACGTGCAGATTGTTGTCCCGCAGGATTATGTGCTGACTGTACCGTGGACGGTCCTTGTGCCGAAAGGCGCGCCGAACCTGCGCGGCGCGCGTATTGTGCTCAACGTGCTCCAGTCGCCGGAGACCAAGCCAGCCCTTGCGGCGGTCGGTTTCACCTATCCTGCGGATTTCGCTGACCTGGAGAGCCTCCAGCGGATCGAGCTCGGCCCGGAGCTTCTGGTGTTTCGGGACACGATCAAGCGCAGCAAGTTCCTCGACACCTGGTTCCAGATGGTGGTGAACTGATCGGCTCCTGCCGGTCGAGACGAACCGTCCAGTGCACTACTTCAGAAGCGGCAGCAGAAGCTGGCCCTGCCTCTTGATCTCGGTGAGGTAGGGCGTGTCCGACAGGATGAAGTGCGTCACACCGAGGTCGCGGTACTTGCGGAGCGAACGCGCCACCTCCTCCGCAGAACCGACAAGCCAGGTCGTTGCGGCACCACCGCCGCCGTATTTGCCGGGTGCCGTATAGAGATTGTCATCAACCACGTCGCCCTTTGCTGCGAGGTCATATAAACGCTGCTGGCCGACAGCGACGGCCGTCCGGTGGTCGTGCCAGCTGCCAGCCTTGCCCTCCGCCATCTTTGCAACTTTGGCTTCGGCATCTCGCCATGCTTCTTCGCTGGTTTCGCGCACCAGCGTCGTGATCCGCAGGCCGAATTCCAGAGGCGGAAGATCGCGATCGAGCGACTTGCCCAGTTCTTTCAACCGTTCGATGCGCTGCCGGACGCCGTCATAGGTCTCGCCCCAGAAGAGCTGCACATCGGCTTCCGTGGCGGCGACGCGTTCGGCGGCCTCGGACGCGCCGCCGAAATAGAGCTTCGGGTGTGGGCGCGCGGGGCCTGCGCCGATCCGCGGCTCCACTGTTGAGTTCCTGACGGAGAAATAGTCGCCCTCGAAGGTGACAGCCTCCTCAGTCCAGAGCCGACGGACCAGCCGCATGAACTCCTTCGTGCGGGCATAACGCTGCGCTTGGTCCCCTTCGCTGTCGCCATAGGCTGCAAGATCATCAAGTCCGGAAACGACATTCACCCGTACACGACCGCCCGACAGCTGATCTAGCGTTGCCGCGGCCGACGCGAAGTTTGCGGGCTTCCAGTAGCCCGGTCGGACGGCAATCAAGGGCTCGAATGTGGAGGTGCGCGCGGTCAACGCTGTTGCCACCGTGAAGGTGTCCGGACGTCCCCAGCCCGTGCCCAAGAGCGCGCCCTTCCAGCCGTTGTCTTCCAGCGCCTTTGCCTGGGTCGTCAGCGCATCAAGGCTGTTGTGCCCGTCGACCGCCGCGTCACCGCGGTGCCCGGCCCTGACGTCGTTCGGGATGTACCATAGGAACTCTGTTTTACTGTCCATGCTCTTAAAGTGTCTCTGTGTGAATGTGGAGTGTTAGCGCTGCATGCCCCAGCGACGGACGGTGACGCTTTCGATGATCCGGAAAACGATGCCCTCGACGGCAAGGCCGATAATGATGACCATCGCGAGGCCCGCGAATACCTTGTCGGTGAACAGCTCGTTGCGATTGCGGAAGATGAACCAGCCGAGGCCGCCGTTCGACGAGCTGACGCCAAAGACGAGTTCGGCAGCGATCAGGGTGCGCCAGGCGAAAGCCCAGGCGATCTTCAGTCCATAGAGGATGGATGGAAGGGCAGCGGGGATGAGGATGCGCGCCACGTAGGACGGGCCGCGCAGACCATAGTTGCGGCCAACGAGGCGCTGTGTTTCGGGCACGCTGTCGAAGCCGGTCAGCGCCGCCAGCGCGAAAGGCCAGAGCACCGCATGAACCAGAACGACCAGAAGGCTCTTTTCGCCAAGGCCAAACCACAACATGGCGACCGGGAGGAGCGCGATTGCGGGAAGTGGGTTGAACATCGAGATCAACGTCTGCAGCAGTTCGCGCACGAACCGGCTGGCAACGGCGAGGGACACGAGCACGAGCGCCAGGGCCAGCGCGATGGCGTAACCCTTCAGCAGGACCGACATCGATACCCAGGATGCCTGGAGAAGGTTCTCGGTTGTGATCGCCTGCCAGAGCGCTGTCATCGTTTCGACGAAGCTCGGGAACAGGATGGGCTTGGCATTGAAGCGTGCTGCAAGTTCCCATGTCAGCGCGAGCAGCGCCAGCACCAGAATCTTCCGAACCGCCGGTGAATTCCAGGCATAGTTTCGGAGGCTCTTCCAGGCAGCCGCTGAAGTGGACGGGTTGAGGGACAGGTCAGACATGCTCGAGGATGTCCTTTCGGGCACTCGGCGCAAACAAGAGGTCGTGCACCTCACGAGACATGCTTTCGAGGCGCGCGCTGCCGATGTCCCCGCGGCCGAAGTCGTCGGTGTCGAGGCTGGTGATCGTCCGGCCGGGATGAGGCGAGAGGAGATGCAGTTTTGTACCGATGAGGATCGCCTCGTCGATCGAATGCGTCACGAATAGCAGCGTGAAGCCAAGCTCCTGCGCCAGATCGAGAAGTTCAGTCTGGAGCTGGGTACGGGTCAGCGCATCGAGCGCCGCGAACGGCTCGTCCATCAGGAGGACATCGGCGTCCGTTACCAAGGCCCGGGCAATTGCCGCGCGCTGCTTCATGCCACCGGAAAGCGTGTGCGGGTAGCTATCTATCACCCGCTCGAGGCTAACCTTCCGCAATGCCGTCTCCGTTCGCTCGCGGATCTCGCTTCGCGACAGCTTGCCGACGATCCGCAACGGGAACTCGACATTCTGCCGAACCGTCTTCCAGGGCAGGAGTTGGTCGAACTCCTGAAACACGACCATACGATCTGGGCCGGGGCTTTTGACCTCCGTGCCGCGCACCCTGATGACACCGGAGGCCGGCTTCACGAAGCCGGCGACGGATTTGAGGATTGAGGATTTGCCGCAGCCTGAGGGGCCGAGCAGGACCAGTCGCTCGCCTTCCCCAACTCGGAACGAGACGTCCTCCACCGCTCGCACGACGCCTGCATCCGTTCCGTATTCCAACGTCAGGCGGTCTGTTTCGATAACGGCCGGCGGAAGCGGTTCGCGTGCCAGCATCGCTCAGCTCCCATCTTCATTATGCAGTTCCTCGAAGGTGTAATCCTTCCAGCTCTCAGCCTTCTTCTTGATGGCGCCCGTCCGGTACAGGAAATCGGCGAAAGCGAAGGATCGCGTCGGGACCACGGTGAACTTGTTGTCCGGGGATTCGATCAGCGACTGGACGAAGGCTGGATCGAGCTTGGATTTTTCGACGCGGATGTAGGTCTCGGCAGCGGCTTTCTTGTTCGCTTCGATCCAGGTGGATGCTTCCTTCAGCGCCTCGAAGAACGCCTGGAAGGTCTTCGGGTTCTTCTCGCGCCAGTCAGTGGTGGCATACAGATAGGTTGGTGTTACGGGTCCGCCCAGCACGTCATAGGACGACAGGATCTTGTGCACCTTCGGGTCCTTCAGCGCCTGCTCCTGGAACGGCGTGTTGGAAAGGTGCGAGGTGAGTTCGGTCGAGCCGGAAAGAAGCGCGGCCGTTGCATCCGGATGCGGGAGGCTCACCGTGTTGTTGTCGAGCTTGTTGTGGTTTCCTTCGCCGAACTGCTTTTCGGCCGCCATCTGCAGGATGCGCGCCTGGACCGACACGCCGACGGCCGGCAGGGCAATCTTGTCGTTTGCAGTAAAATCGGCCAGGGACTTTATGTTCGGATTGCTGCTGATGAGATAGTTGGGCTGATTGGCAAGGCCGGCGACGATCTTTACAGAGCCATCAGTCCGTCCCCAAAGGGTCAGGAACGGCCCAATGCCTGCGGCAGCAATGTCAATCGAGCCGGAAAGCAGCGCGGCATTGATAGCGTCGCCGCCGGAAAGCTGCGCCCACTCCACCTTGATCTCATCGAGCCCGACAGCCTTCGCATGCTTTTCAAGCAGGTTCTGGTCGCGGATCACGTGCAGCGGCAGGTAGAGCGTTCCGAACTGCTGGGAGATGCGGATCAGGCCTTCCGCATAAGCGCCGGTCGAAGGAAGAAGCGTGGTGAGCGCCACGGCCGCAGCGGCAAGGAGCTTCATGTGTTTCAGCATGCATGGACCTTTCGGAGATGGCGTGACTTGTTTACGGAAATTGGAGGTCAACCGGCTGCGCTGGCGAGCCTGGTGCCGCCGTAGTCGCCCACGGCAAACTCGTTTGCGACGCTGTCGCGCAAGCCCTGGCGGCGGTGCTTGTCGATGCCGAGAAGCGGGAAGAGGAGTTCAGCCACCCGATAGGCTTCTTCGAGATGCGGATAACCGGAGCCGATGATCGTATCGATCCCGAGTGCCTTGTATTCTCGCAGGCGGTCCGCGACCTGTTGCGGCGTGCCGACGAGTGCGGTGCCGACGCCGGTGCGCACGAGCCCGACGCCTGCCCAGAGGTTCGGCGCGACCAGCAGCTTGTCGCGGCGCCCCCCATGCAGCGCGGCTTGCCGTCGCTGACCAACAGAATCCATTTCCTTCTGGAAACGCTGCCAGCTGCGCTCGATCTGCTCATCCGAAATGTTGCTGATCAGCTTGTCTGCTGCACGCCAGGCATCCTCTTCGTCCTCGCGGACGATGAAGTGGATGCGCATGCCGAAGCGGATCTTGCGACCGGCCTTGGCCGCCTTGGCACGAACGGCATCGAGCTTTTCCTTCACCTGCTCGAGCGGCTCGCCCCAGGTGAGGTACATATCCGTCGCCTCTACCGCGAGTTCCTGGCCCGCCTCGGAGGAACCGCCGAAATAGAGTGGCGGGTGCGGCTGGCTGACCGTCGGAAAGTCAGAACGAGCGCCCTTCAGATCGTAGTACTTGCCCTTGAAATTCACGGTTTCGCCGGTGAGCAACCGCTTCCAGATATCGAGAAACTCACCGGCCTGCTCATACCGTTCGTCGTGGCTGAGGAATATGCCGTCGCCCGCAAGTTCGGTCGGATTGCCGCCGACAACGACATTGAGGAGCAGGCGACCGTTGCTCAACCGATCGAGTGCTGCCGTCTGTCGTGCCGCGAAGGTGGGGGAGGTGACGCCGGGGCGCAGCGCGACGAGGTATTTCAGCCGCTCGGTGATCACCGAAAGCCCGGTTGCCGTAATCCAGGAGTCTTCGCAGGATTGTCCGGTCGGCAGCAGGACGCCTTCATAACCCAGCTCGTCGACAGCCATAGCCACCTGCTTGAAGTAGCGAAATTCCGGGCGTCGGCTCAGATGGTCGGTGCCGAGATAGGTGCCGTCGCCATGTGTCGGAATGAACCAGAAGAAGTTCAGTGGTTCGTCGCGTCCGATAGTCGTCATCGGTTTCTCCCATCGACCGTATTGGGAGAAAGGCTATTGACTACCGGATAAGTAGAGAAGGAAGATTATTCTCTTGTTGATGCTCCCCAGTCATCGGACGACTAAACTTTGAATGAAGCCGCGAACGCAATTTCATGTGGCGCACTGGGAGGTCGAGCGCGTACATCCTTGAAGGGTAACGGTTGCGACTGAGAAAGTGTATCACGTCGCGGCCGGGTGGACAGGACGTCGATCGACATTTAACTGTGGGTGCGAACGAAGAAGGCGCGGCTGGCGCACGTCGCGAGGATCACCACGTTCGATCGCGTGCGGAACGCTTATTCAATGCCGCAGTTGCGTTCGGTCGATGAAGACGGAGGAAGCCTGATGAAGACGACCTTGCTCTCCACATCCGCCGCAGTCGTGGCACTGGCCATCGCCGCATCCTATGTCCTGCCGTCCAAGCAGCAGACTCCGCCGCAATCCGAACCGTCCAGCTTGGCGCTGGCGCGGTAGCTGCCGATTGCGGATTGCCAGAGCCAGAAGCCGAAGCCTCAGCGGCCGGGCGTATAAGCCCCGGCACATTGGCCCATGATTGGACCCGATCACCCAGGAGTGCCATTTGATCTATGACGTCGTTGTTGTCGGTTCAGGTTTTTCGGCGATTGCAGTGACCTGCAATCTTCTGGAGCTTTTGCCGCGCGAAGCTCGTGTAGCCGTGATCGGCGACGATCCGGGTTTCGGCCGCGGCACCGCCTATCGCAGCGAACTGTACCTCCATCGGCTGAACGTGCCGGCCGGTCGGATGAGCCTCTTCGCAGACCGGCCGGACGACTTTTCCGAGTGGCTGAAGACGCGCAATATTCCGCTCTCCACCGGGGATTTTGCTTCACGAAGCGACTACGGCCTCTATCTGCGCGACAACCTCGCTTCACTTCTGCGCAAGCGCAACGAACGCTGCGGTGTCGATTTCATCCGGGCCAAAGCGACCGGCTGCGTCGAGCAGTATAACGGAAGCCTGGCGTTTCAGCTGCACAACGGCGACCAGATCGCCGGCCGCAGTATCATCTTCTGTCTAGGTGTTGGCAGCGCCGACCTGCCGATAGACACAAGTGCGCTGCCGGGGTCAGCAAAGTCTCGCATTGTGGAAAACCCGTGGCGATTGTCCTGGATGAACCGGGTTGGACGGCAGGATCACGTCTGTATCCTCGGTTCGGGCCTGACGATGATCGACCAGGTGCTCAGCTTGGGTACGCATGGACATCGCGGCCCGATCACCGTTCTCTCCCGGCGCGGCTTGGCGCCACTTCCGCATCTCGCACAGCCCGCTCCGGCAGTGAAGGTTGATGTCGATGCCCTACCGCCGTCGATCAGCGGCATTCTCCGGCAGCTTCGCCGACAGGCGGCGAGCGTGTCGGACTGGCGCTCGGTCATGGACGGGTTGCGCCCGGTCACCCAGAAGCTCTGGAAGAAGCTTCCCCTGGCAGAACGAAGCCGCTTCCTGCGCCACGCGCTGCCCTGGTGGAATATCCATCGCCATCGTGTTGCGCCGGACGTCTTCGCGATGTTCGACCCGCTCGTGAAAGACGGGACGCTGCGCATCCAGGCCGGTTACATCAAGGATCTGAGCGCTTCGGACGGCGACTTGGTGATCAGGTACCGGAAGCGAGGCACGCCGGTTGAAGAGGACGTGCAGTGCCGCTGGCTCATCAACTGCACAGGCATGGAACGCGCCGGCATCAAGCATTCGCCACTTCTCAAAGAGATGGCGGCGCAGCAGTTCATAACGGCAGATCCCCTCGGGCTCGGCGTTCAGGTCGATGACCAGTCACGTGCCACGGGCGGGGCGCGAACGTCCCGCGCCGACATTTTTGTCGTTGGGGCTCTGGCGGCCGGCCAGTTCTGGGAAATCACCGCCGTGCCTGACATCCGTGTGCAGGCCCGCCAGGTGGCAGAGACGGTGGCTCAGATGACGGTCACCACTCTCGACCCTTGAAGGCTTTCGGAGGGGCGGCCCTATTTGCCGCCCAGCATCTGTGCCAGCATGAAGCCCGAACCCGCACCGGTTCCGGCACCGGGCCAGGTGGAGGCGCCGCACAGATAGAGCGACGGGACCGGCGTCTTGTAGCGGGAGTAACCAGGCACCGGTCGGAACAGGAAGTTCTGGTCCAGGTGATGGGAGCCAGCGAGGTTGTCGCCGCCGATGAGGTTAGGGTTCTCGCGCTCCAGATCGATCGGCGAGAAGACCGAGCGGCTGAGCACCTTGCCGCCGATTCCCGGCGCATAACCTTCCAGGATGTTCATGACGCGATCGGCATAGGAATCCTTGACCTGATCCCAGTCGGCGCTGGTGACTTCGCCCGCAGCGTCGCCCCGGATCTCCGCCGGAAGGACGCGTACCTGCACCCAGAGAACATGCTTGCCGTCAGGCGCACGGCCGGGGTCCACCGCGGTTGGCTGCCCCACAACCAGCGCCGGCTCAACCGGCAGCAAGCCACCCAGTGCTTCCGTATAGACGCGGCTCATCATCTCTAGGTCCGGCGCCAGGTGGACATAAGCGAACGTCTTCAACTCCTCGCCTGCCGTCCAATCTGGCAGGCTGTCCAGCGCCAGATGGATCATCATCGTGCCTGGACCGGCACGGTACTTGGAAAGCCGCGCGTCGAATTCGGCTCGCGCAGGGTCAGCGGGAAGCAGCTTGCCGAACACCAGTTGCGGATGCGCGTTGGCGATTACTGCCTTGCGCGCCGATAATGTCCTCCCATCAGCGAGCCTGACACCCGTGGCTTTGCCGCCCTCGGTGATAACCCGATCGACAGCGGCTCCGAGGATCAGCTCCCCGCCTTTTGCCTTGAAGAGCGACACCATCGACTTAACGATCGTATCGGCTCCGTTTTGCCCGATTACCATGCCGAATGCCTGGTTCGCCATGGATTCGAGATAAGGGAAGAGCGCGCCGCCCGCGACATCCGGTGAAAAATCGAGATGAAGACCCCAGGCTGCCATCATTGCCTTGACCTTGGGATTTTCGAACCGGGAGTCGAGAAAGTCGCGAGGCGAGCCGACAAGCAGTCTCAGCGTGTCATAGAGCCAGCGCGTGCCGCGGCTCCTCCAGGCCTTCCAGGCAACCTTCGCCGAGGCAAGCGACGGCATGGGCGAACCGAGAAGCCCGAAGATATGCGGTGCATCGGCGCCAAATTCAGCAAGCATCGTCCGCCAGGCCGCAGCATCCTTCTCAGAGAGTGCAGCGATGCGTGCGGCCGTATCTTCGAGATTGGTGCTGACGCCGAGCCAGGTCTGGTCCCTGAAGACGCTTGCGAAGCAGTTCGGTGCGGGAACGAGGCCCAGCCCGTGCGCGATGAGATCGTCCTTGTTCTTGTTGAAGAAGGCGGAGCCCGCGAACATGGAAAGGTTCATGGCGCACAGGTCGTGCCGAAAGCCCGGCAGGGTGAGCTCACGCGTCTTAACCGCGCCGCCCGGTTCGACATTCGCCTCGACGACAGCCACGGACCAGCCCTTGGAAGCAAGTTCGATCGCAGCCGCCAACCCGTTGTGGCCTGCTCCGATGACGACGGCGTCGTAGTTCATGATTGCTCCCAATGCGCGACATGAGTTCCTTGCGTCACATGCTACATCACGCCGCAAGCGCTGCAAGCCAATTGTTTGAAGCCTAAAGGTTTATGCAGCTTGCGCTGGTGTCTTTACTTCAGTGGAGCAACCGTTGCTTTTGCTATCGTCACCTAAATTAGCCGCCACAGGATATATCGCCGCCCCAAACTGTGTGATGCGTGAGAATCCACTTGCGAGGCGACCGCCTGTATTTTAGGGTTAAAGTATTCCGATCAATAAATCAGCGGCAGGGCCGGGAGCCTGAACTGCCGCTGAACAAGGGGAACGACGGAGTTCACGATGACCAATATTACCCGCCGCCAGTCGTTGGGTCTGGGTGCTGCTGCGTTCATAACCGGCGTTCTCGCCGGGCGTATGCCGGTGCAAGCCGCCCAATCCGACACGCTCACCATCGCCTTCAACGTCAACCTACCGTCCTTCGACCCAACCGTCGGTCCTTCGGCGGTGAATCCGACGATCCAGGCGATCTATCGCTCGGTGTTCGACCAGTACATTGGCCAGGACCCGGACCTGAAGTTCGCGCCGGGTCTACTGACCGGCTGGGGCTGGAACGAGGACAAGACGAAGGTTTGGATGGATGTTCGCGAGGGTGTGACCTGGCACGACGGCAGCCCGTTCGCGCCGGAAGATGTTGTCTGGTCGCTTGAACGCGCTGCCGACGAAAAGACCGGCAATCCGATCCAGTTCATCTGGTCCACCGTCGGCAACTACAAGATCGAAGGCAACAAGATCACCGGCGATGTGCTGCGTTTCGAGCCAACCTACTTCATGTGGATGGCATTCCTCACCGGCTATATCCTGCCCAAGGCCTACTACGAGAAGGCAGGCGCCGACGGCTTCGAAAAGAAGCCAATCGGAACGGGCCCGTACATAGTGGATGCCTATGAGGGCAACGCCTTCCTGCGCCTGAAGGCCAACCCGAACTACTGGGGCGGCAAGCCTGCATTCGAAACGGTCATCTTCAAGTTCGTGCCGGACGGCACCAGCCGCGTTGCCGAGATCGAATCCGGCTCGTCCGACATCACGCTGGAAGTCCCTTATGAGGAGTTCGACCGCCTGAAGCAGAAGGATGGCTTGGCCGGCGTAGCGACACCGATCTCCGATATCGGCATGATCTTCCTGAATAATATCGACGTGATGAACGACAAGAACGTGCGTCTTGCCGCCTGCCACGCAATTGACAAGGAAGCCATCGTCAAGCGCCTGCTGCGCGGCTATGGCGTGCCGCTCGATACGCTGGAAGCCCCGGAATATTCGGCCTACGATCCGTCGATCAAGGTGCCGTATGATCCGGAACTCGCGAAGAAACTGCTCGCTGAGTCCGGCTACTCCACCGACAAGCCCGCAAAGTTCAAGATCCAGACGACGCGCGGCCTCAAGCCGAAGGACTACGAAATGGTCCAGGCTATCGTCGGCATGTGGCGCAAGGTCGGGATCGAGGCAGAGATCGAAGTCTACGAGATCGCCAAGCACTACGAACTGCGCGCGGCTGACCAGCTTGCGCCGGCCGCGTTCTACAACTGGGGTAACGCAATCGGCGACCCAACGACATCGACCGGCTTCGCAATGTTCGGCCCATCACCACACTCGGTCTGGAACACCCAGGACCTCGATGACATGATCGGCCCGCTCTGGGGTGAGAAGGACGAGGAAAAGCGTATCGCCGGCTGGAAGGCCGTCTGCAAATATATCGCCGAACAGGGATACGTGATCCCGTTACTGCAATATGCCCAGCCGATCGTCTACAAGTCTTCGTTGAAGGTGACGCCGAACGTCTCCGGCGCGCTCCAGCCGACCCTGGTCGCCAAGGCCTGAAATACGAAGGGGCGGGTGCCTGTACGCCCGCCTCTCCTACATCTTTCTTCGCTTGCTCGCCGCAAACCGCTCGGATAGCCTCGGCTTCCGCGCGTGAGGCCTTGTTTCATGCCCCTGATTTTACTCTCAGCCCTCAACAGGATCGCACTGGCGGCCGTCACGCTCTTCGGCGTTGCCGTTGTCGTCTTTGTGCTGCTCCGCGTTGTGCCGGGCGATCCGATTGCCATGATGATCTCGCCCGGCTCGACGCCCGAGCAGATTGCCCAGATGCGCGCAAACTACGGGCTTGATGGCTCGATCCTGTCGCAATTCTGGATCTGGCTGAAGGCGATCCTTTTAGGCGACTTCGGCACATCCATCTCGCTGCGCCGCAACGTGCTGGAGCTTCTCGCTGAACGGCTGCCGGCAACGCTCGAACTTGCGGTTGCAGCGCTCGTTTTCGCAGTGCTGCTCGGTGGTGCAATCGCCATAATCGGCACGCTTGTCCGCCGGACCTTTCTTGAGCCTGTCCTCGACACAGTGAACGGCACGATCCTAGCCGTGCCGGATTTCGTCTGGGCGCTGGCGCTTATCTCGGTCTTCGGTGTCTTCTTCCCCGTCTTCCCACTATCCGGTCGGGTTGATCCGTCGGTGCAGAACGACTTCTTCACCTATTTCTATCTTATCGAAAGCCTGCTGACGCTGCGCCTTTCGGCCATTGTCGACATTTCCTCGCACATGATCATGCCAGTGCTTGCGCTGGGCCTGCCGCTCGCCGCCATCATCGCCCGGGTGCTCAAGGAAGCGCTGTTGGAGGCGATGGTTCAGGATTACATCCTGCTCGCCAAGCTCAAGGGAAAGTCGAACCTGCGCCTCATCATGCAGGAAGCCTTGCGCAATGCGATCGGCCCAACCGTTGCCCTCACCGGCGTGCAATTCACCTTCCTGATTGGTGGCACCGTCATCGTTGAGCGCATCTTTGCTTATCCGGGTATCGGCAACATGGCGATCGACGCCGTCATCAACCGCGACCTGCCGCTGATCCAGGGGCTCGTCCTGGTTTTTGGCGCATTGTTCATCCTTATCAATCTTGGCGTTGACCTGCTTGTGGCAGCCTTCAATCCGAGGCTTCGTCATGCGTAAGTCGCTCAAGGCCGCTCTTTCGGAGCCGAAGGTCGTCCTGGCAGGAGGTTTCATCCTGCTGCTGCTCATTGCCGCCGTCTTCGCCCCATGGCTGGCACCAAAGGATCCGCTGGAACAGGACCTGATGCTCGGCACCCTGCCTCCAACTGGTTACGAAGGGACGGAACCCGGCTATTGGCTGGGCACGGACGATCTCGGGCGCGACGTTCTCTCACGTCTCATCCACGGCAGCCGGACCGCGCTGATCGTCGCTTTCGTCGCCGCGGGTCTTGCGGCACTGCTCGGCACGATGCTTGGCCTGCTGGCCGGCTGGTATCGCGGCTGGGTGGATGTGGTGATCTCGCGCCTCGTCGACATCTGGATGGCGTTTCCGCCGGTGCTCTTGTCGATCCTGCTTGTCGCGGTGCTCGGGTCCGGGGTGCATTCGGTCATCGCAGCGATCGTCATCATCGACTGGACCCGCTTTTGCCGCGTCGTGCGGTCCGAGACGATGGCGCAGGCACAGATGGATTATGTCACGGCGGCGCAGACCATCGGCTTTCCCAAAGCCCGAATATTGTTCTCCGAGATCCTGCCCAATGTGGCGCCGGTGATTGTGGCGCTGTTGAGCCTCGAAATGGGCATAGCGGTCATCGTTGAAGCCATCCTCTCCTTCGTGGGGCTTTCGGTCTCCTCCGACACGCCCACCTGGGGCGGCATGATCGCTCAAGGCCGCGCGATCATCTATCAAGGCTGGTGGGTGCTGGTGGCACCTCTGGTGCTGCTGTTCCTTACCGTTCTTGCGTTCAACCAGCTCGGCGATGGCTTGCGCCGCGCACTCGACCCGATGATGCGTCGATGACAGAACCTTTTCTTTCCATCACCGGCCTGTCCGCCGTCTCGGACCGCGAGAATGGTGCCCCGATCCTGCGTGATGTGTCGCTGAGGCTGGAACGTGGCGAGGTTCGCGGTCTGGTTGGCGAAAGTGGCGCCGGCAAATCAACCATCGCCAAGGCGCTCCTTGGCATCTTGCCGCGCACGGTGCGGGTGACGGGCGGCGCCATCCGCTTCGAGGGGCAAGACCTCCTCACACTGAAGCCAAAGCAGTTGAGCGACATCATGGGAAGCGAGATCTCTCTGATCCCTCAGGACCCGCAGACTGCACTCAACCCCGGCCGCCGGGTCGAGTCCCAACTGACGGATGGGCTGCGGATGCGGCGCGGCTTGTCCCGCCAGGCGGCGCACGACAAGGCGCTGAAGCTGCTCGAAGAGGTGCATATTCGAGATCCGGAGCGCGTGCTCAAAGCCTATCCGCACGAACTGTCGGGCGGGATGCGCCAGCGCGTCCTCATCGCGGCCGCCTTCGCACTTGAGCCGAAACTGGTTGTGGCGGACGAGCCGACGACAGCACTCGATGTCACGGTGCAGAAACAGATTCTGCGACTGATCCGCGGCATGCAAAAAACCCACGGCACGGGCATGATCTTCGTGACCCACGATCTCGGTGTTGTTGCGCAGATCTGCGATACGGTCACGCTGCTTTACGCTGGAAAGGTGATCGAGGCGGGACCCACCGCGCAAGTCCTGGCGACACCAAAGCACGCCTATACCAAAGCATTGCTCGCAGCAGGACCGCGCTATGACAGGCCGACCGCAGGCCTCGAGCCGGTGCCGCAGGCGATCTTCGACCAGTTGCGCGCCGAAATGGGGATCATGTGATGGCTGAGGATCTTCTGGTCGCCAAGGGTATCGAAGTCACCTATGGCGGTGGCGGCCTTTTCGGCAGTCGGGGCCACAAGGTGCTGCACGGCGTCGATCTTTCCATCAAGCGCGGCGAGACCATTGGCATTGTCGGCGAATCCGGATCCGGCAAGACCACCTTCGGACGCGCGCTGCTGCGGTTGGTGAACACCTCAGCTGGAACGATCCACTTCGACGGCATGGACATCACCCATCTCCCGGATGAGCAGATGCGACCGCTTCGCCGGCGCATGCAGATGATCTTCCAGGACCCGATGGCGTCGCTCAACCCGCGCCATTCCATTCGCCGCATCCTGGTCGAGCCGCTGCTGTTTCATCGGGTGGCGTCGAATGCCGCCGACGCCGAAGCGCGGGTAATGAGCATCCTGGACCGGTTCACGCTTCCGAAGATCGTTCTCGACCGCAATCCCC
Source organism: Neorhizobium sp. SOG26 (assembly GCF_003491345.1). Taxonomy (GTDB): domain Bacteria; phylum Pseudomonadota; class Alphaproteobacteria; order Rhizobiales; family Rhizobiaceae; genus Neorhizobium; species Neorhizobium turbinariae. The sequence goes on along the minus strand of NZ_CP025513.1, from coordinate 1,147,547 downwards.
ATGAACTATCCGGCGGCCAGCGCCAACGGATTGGCATTGCACGCGCGGCGCTGCTTGAGCCGGATTTCGTGCTGGCGGACGAGATCGTTTCGGGCCTCGACGTGTCAACTCAGGCGCAAGTTCTGAACCTGCTCAAGGATCTGTCGAGAGAGCTTGGCCTGGCGCTCGCCTTCATCAGCCATGACCTATCGGTCATTCGTGCGGTCTGCGACCGGGTCTGCGTCATGCGTTTCGGAAAGGTGGTGGAGGAGGGGCCATGCGAGCAGGTCTTCGCGGCTCCCCAAAGCGGCTATACGCGCGCGCTGCTCGATGCCATTCCGCTTCCGGAGATTGATCCGGAGTGGCTGGATCGGGAAACATTGGCCGAACCAAGTTCTTAAGGAGACTGGCTACAGCCAAGCGTCTCCTGTCCGCTCCGCCTCACCGGTCTGGAAGCTCGCTTCCGCGAAGTTCTCCAAGAACGGTCTCTATTGCCAGTCATGAAGACTGATTGAAGTGCCGCTGGGTGGCGGCATGGCGCGCCGCTTGTTCATAAATGCCGGTCAGCAGATCGATCGTCGCAGCGGCGTCTTTGAGCCGGTTTCGCAACTCCGGGATCGACTGAATTGCCGTGATGAACAGTGTAGCCCTCACATCGGCATACCGATCGGTCACCTGTCGCCCCTGTTCCGTCACGGTGTAAGTCACGCCTGATCGCCCGCTCCCGTGACGGGACACAAGTCCAGCGGCTACGAGCTTGCGCAGGCTGTACTGCATGTTCGGGATATCGTCGCGATTGGTCAGACGCGCAAGTTCCTTGATCGTCTTCGGGCGGTCGTGCATGCGGATGATATGCAGCATGGCGTTTTCAGGCCCGCTTGCGGAGATATCCATCACGGATGCCAGACATTCGCCTTGCCAGCGGCCAAAGGCCTCGAAGCCACGCATCAGGGCATATTCGAGCCCAGCAACATCCTCTTCGAGCTCGTTGCGCGCCAAGTGCCAGACGCGGTGGCTAGCGTCCTCCGAAGGTGTGGCCGTGTTCGTCTCTTTCTTCATCTCGTTGCTCCAAGCGACCATCACGTGACGTGGCGCGTCAAGGCGAAGGTGGAGAAAACATTCCCGATTGACAAGTTCGAATTTCAGATAGAATTTCTATCATAAAGGCTATCAAAAGAGGGGCTCCAAATGACCAACAGCATGTTCGCCGACAACCAGTTCCTGCTCGGCACCTTCGCTTCCAACTGCTCGGGCGGCATGTCCGTGACAAAGGTGCCGGAGCGCTGGGTAAACTCCTGGGAAAACAATCTCCGGCTGGCGACCATGCTGGACGACGCAGGCATCGATTTCATGCTGCCGATCGCCCGCTGGATCGGCTACGGCGGTGAAACCAACTTCCACGGCGGCGTGCTCGAAACGATGACCTGGGCTGCCGGTCTCTTGGCAAAGACCCAGAACATCAATGTTTTTGCCACCATTCATGTGGCGGCGAACCACCCGGTCGTCGCTGCCAAGCAGATCGCCACTATCGACCAGATCAGCCAGGGGCGGGTCGGGCTCAATATCGTCGCGGGTTGGAACCAGCCGGAATACGACGCGCTTGGGCTTCAACTCGTCGCCGGTCATGAAGAACGTTACGCTTACGCGCAGGAGTGGTTCGACATCGTCAAGGCGCTTTGGGAGCGGGAAGAGGCGTTCGACTGGTCCGGCAACTATTTCAACCTCAAGAACGTCCTCGGCGATCCGCGGCCATCTCGCAAGGTCCCGATCCTCAACGCTGCCGGTTCGGGCGAGGGACGAGGATTCGCAGTTCGAAATGCCGATTTCCTCTTCACACCCGCGATCGATCTCGGCCGCTCCAAGGAAGAGGTCGCAGCGCTCAAGAAGCAGGGGGCTGACGCGCAACGCAACGTTGGCGTTCTAACCTTCAGTCACGTGGTCTGCCGTCCGACGGAAAAGGAAGCCAAGGATTACGTCCAGCATTTCGGCCAGGCGAACGCGGACTGGGAAGCAGTCGACAATCTCGTGCGGCTGCAGTTTGCCCATGCGCACTCTTTCCCGCATGATCTGCTTTCGCTGATCCGGGATCGCATGGCGATGGGCCATGGCGGCTTCCCGCTCGTCGGCACACCGCAGCAGGTAGCCGAAGGCATTCTTGCGCTTCATGCCGCCGGCTTCAACGGCACCACCTTGTCCTTCGTGGACTATGCGGAGGAGTTCCCGTACTTCCGCGATGAAGTTCTGCCGATTCTGGAACAGGCCGGCATCCGTAAGGCAGTATCGGCTTAAACAAACGGAGGGCGGGTCATTCCCGCCCTTTTGTTACATTTTCTCCAGCGCTTTGCCCCTTCGACTATCGCCCTTGGCTGCGAGCAACCGCTGCTCGACCTCTCCCGTTTTTCTAGCAGAAGCGTAATGGCGCCGGATCTGTCGCTCCCTGACAGCTGGTCATGTTCGCCATACGGGAATTTTCCGGTTATACCGCATTCGAGTGGTCACTGATTGGGGCCGTATGATTGCAAGTTCGGAAACGGTGGCCCGGGTCTCCGGGTCGAGAGGAATAGATGAACGAACAGCGTTACGCAGTGCCAGATATCACCTCGTGCGACCGGGAGCCGATCCATATCCCGGGCTCCATCCAGCCCCATGGTGTGCTTCTCGTCGTCGAGCCGGCGTCGCTGCGAACAGTCGGAGAAGCGGGCGAAGTTTCGCGCTTCATCCCTGCCTATAGCCGCGGCACGGAAGTCTCCGCCTTTCTCAGTGAACGCCTTTGCCAGAGGCTTGAAGGCGCCACGACCGGAAAGCTGACCCCGCTTGGGCGTATTGATACGCCGGCTGGTGCCGCAGACGTCGTTGCCTATCGATCCGGCGCCTTTCTGGTTCTCGAGTTCGAGCCCGCGGAAGCCGAACCTGTGGAGGCCGTGCCATTCCTCACGACGCTGGACGCGGCGAGCTCGCGCTTCGAGCGAACGACCAGTGTGGCCGATCTCTGTCGCGAAGGCGCAGCGATCTTCCGCGAGCTAACCGGTTACGACCGGGTGATGATCTACCAGTTTCTCGACGATGATGCCGGTGTCGTCATTGCTGAAAGTACGGCCGACGGCATGTCGAGCTTCATGAACCATCATTTCCCAGCCTCAGATATCCCCAAGCAGGCGCGCGCGCTTTACCTGCGGAACCGGTCTCGGGTCATCCCGGACGTCGGTTACGTGCCGCAGCCCATCCGATCCGACGTTGATCTGACCGGACTGGATCTCAGCGATTCGACGCTGCGCAGCGTTTCGCCGGTTCACGTCCAGTATCTCAAGAACATGGGCGTTGCGGCCTCCGCTTCAGTGTCGATCGTCAAGGACGGTATCCTCTGGGGGCTTATCGCCTGCCACCACAGCCAGCCTCGATCGATCCCCTTGGCGACGCGCACCGCATGTCAGGCGCTTTCGAATGCACTTTCGAGGCAGATCCGGTCAAAGGAGGAGGCCGAGCTCTACCGGGAGCGCATCCGGTTGCGGTCGCAGGAGGACGCAGTCTTGGCGCAACTGGGAAGCGACGGCTCGCTTCACGACTTCTTTGAAAAATCCGGTCCGGCCATTGCAGGTCTTCTCACCGCGGACGGCTTTGCCGCTGCCCAGGGCAGGGACCTGTTCGTCTTCGGCAAGGTGCCGGACAAGATCGACCTTCGCAGGATTGCTGATCACGTGCGGCTTCCAGCGGCGCGCCAGCCATTCGCAAGCTCCAGCCTGTCGCACCAGTGGCCGGAAGCGGAAGCGTTCCGTGAACAGGTGAGCGGCCTGCTTGCGGTGACAATGTCGACCGAGGTCCCGACGATCCTCATGTGGTTCCGGGCGGAGCAGATCGAGGTCGTGAAATGGGCCGGCAATCCGCACAAGGGCGTATCGCTGGAGCCGGATGCGACGCTGCAGCCGCGCGCATCTTTCGAGGCCTGGACGGAGAGCGTGCGAGGCAAGGCACCCCCATGGAGCCTCGCGGAGGTCGAAGCGGCAGGTCGCATCGTTCGCCTGATGCTCGAGCAACGCAACAACCAGCGCATGCGAGAGCTGAACCGGGAGCTTTCGACAAGCCTGCGTGAAAACCAGAGCCTGCTCGGGCAGAAGGATTATCTCCTCAAGGAGGTGAACCACCGCGTCCAGAACTCGCTCCAGCTCGTGTCGGCATTCCTGCGCCTCCAGTCCCGTGATGCGGCGTCCCAGGAGGTCAAGGCTACGCTCGACGAGGCGCAGAAGCGCCTCAACGCAGTCGCTCTCGTCCATCGCCGGCTGTACCAGGACGACAGCGTCGAGGTGATCGATCTCTCCCGCTATATCGAGACGCTTCTCATCGATATGACGCAGGGCATGGATGCAAGTTGGCAGGAGCAACTGGATCTCGATCTCGCGCCGATCCTGATTGCCACCGACAAGGCGGTGAATGTTGGTCTGGTCCTGACGGAACTGGTGATTAACGCCCAGAAATACGCCTATGGCGGCGGGGCCGGTCCACTCGGGATCAAGCTTGAACAACATCGCGGAATGCTGCGGCTGATCGTCGCCGATCGCGGCAAGGGCAAGCAGAATACGGGATCCGGCGGTTTCGGTTCACGGATGCTGCAGGCCATCGTTGAACGGCTCGGTGGGCATCTCGACGAGGAAGACAATCTGCCGGGGTTGCGCGTCGTCCTGACCGCACCGATCCAGACGCCGTAATCGGGTGCGATTTGGTCAGCTTGGGGCTTTAACGTACCGCTGTAAATGGACGGCAGCCTTGGTGGGTGATAGTGGTGCGCCATGATAGAGAGCGCCGCTGCCCTTGAGGTCCGTGACCTACGCGCCCGTTACGGTGATAAAAACGTCCTGAAAGGGATTGATCTCACCGTGGAGCCTGGGGAAATTTTCGGTCTGCTGGGTGGCAATGGCGCGGGGAAGACAACCTTCGTGCGCACCATCTGCGGACGCTTACGGCCCGTAGCGGGTACGATTGACATTGCCGGCCAGAGCAAGCGGCAGGATCTGTCGCGGTCAATCGGGCTCGTGCCACAGGAAATCGCGCTCTACCCACACCTTACGGTCTACGAGAACCTCGAAGTGTTCGGCCGCATCTCGGGGCTCACTCGAGCCCAAACCAAAGCTGCGATCGAAGAGGTGGGGCACGTTTCCAACCTGCATGAGCGCGGCAACGATCTCGTTGAGACCTTGTCTGGAGGCTGGAAGCGACGTGCCAACATCGCAGCGGCTATCCTGCACCACCCCGCCTTGCTGATACTCGATGAACCCATGGTGGGCGTTGATCTTGATGCCCGCAACAGCCTCGAAAGCTTCATCAAGAGGCTGAGCACCCGTGGAATGGGCATACTGCTGGTCACGCATGACCTGCAGCAGGCGGAGAGCCTTTGCGATCGCGTTGGGTTTCTCCACGACGGCGTGATTGCCCCACAAGGAGCGCCGCGTGCGCTGCTGGACGCTGCATTTGGAGCGCAGAGCGAGATTATCCTGGAGTTCGGGCAGCGTCTGTCGCCGGTGCAGGAAAAGGTACTTCATAAACTTGGTTTCTCATCCGCAGGTGGCGCGCCTAACTGGAGTCGGGTCGGCGAAGGATCCATCGTTGAAGTCTCTGCAGTTCTGCAGCATGCAGGCCTTTCGCCTCGGGAGATCCGCCTGAGGCGGCCCGGGCTGGACAGCCTGTTGCTGCAACTCTCCCATCCGGTCGGCTGGACCGCCGGAGAAGATGCTGCATGATCTTCGCCATGCTTCGTGTGATGACCCTGAGCCTTTTGCGCGATCGGGGTGCTCTGGTCCTGGCATTCGTGCTGCCGGCGGCGATATTCCTGATCCTTGCTTCCATTTTTGCGGCGACAGCAAGCGACAAGCTGCAGTTGAAGGTAGCTTTCGGGGCGGCTTCATCCACGCCCTCGACCGAAGCCTTCGAAAGGGCGCTGCGGAGCGACCCGGCATTGCATGTTTCTCCGTCACTCGCGAATCGAGATGATGTCGCCGCGCGGGTTGAACGGGGGCAGGCGGATGTGGGGGTCTTCATTGGCGGCCGCCTGGAAGATGTCGACGCACCACCGGTGACGGTTTTGGTGGAGCCGAGCAAGACCATGGCTGGTGCAATTTTGGCCGGTCGCATTCAGGCGCTTGTCCAAACCGAGCTGCCGGATCTGGCCCTGCTGAGGACAGCATCGACCTTCGAGAGCGTCGTTGGAGCCTTAACACCGGAGCAGTTTGCCCGGCTTTCTGCAACCGTGGAGGCGCTGGCACGTCAGGGCGATGGCGATACAACCAATGATAGGAGCTCGGGCAACCTGATCAAGACAATTTCGGTCGGTTCGTCAGTTGGCTCCAACGCGAGCATCACCTATTACGCCGGCGCCGTTGCGATCATGTTCCTGCTGTTCTCCGCCCTGCAAAGCGCCGCGACGCTGATCGAGGAGCGCAACTCTGGGATTTTGGATCGGATCGCCGTCGGGCCCGCGGGAACGGATGCGGTCGTGCTCGGCAAGTTCCTGTTCGTCACGATCCAAGGCCTGCTGCAGGTCGGCGTGATCTTCGCTGTTGCTGCGCTGGTCTACCATCTCGACCTGACCCAGCAGATCGGGCTTTGGCTGCTGACGTCGATTGCTGCTTCCCTGGGGGCCGCGGGTCTGGCACTGGCGGTCGCAAGTGCCAGTACGACCCGGCACCAGGCGCAAACTATCTCCACATTTGTGGTGCTGATCTGTTCGGCTATCGGAGGTTCGATGGTGCCGCGATTCATGATGCCGCAATGGCTTCAGGATCTCGGGCACTATACCCCCAATACCTGGGTCATCGAGGCCTATTACGGCACTTTGTGGCGGGGCGAGGGCTTGTCGGACATCCTTCCGGAGATATTTTGCCTGCTAGCGATGGCTGCTGTCGGAACCCTGGTCGCATTGATGCTGGCTCGACGGCGCCTGCAGTTCTAAAAGGAAATGCACAATGGCTGCCCCAACCACTGATGCCCGGATCGGCCGCAGTCACACAACCATCGGCCTGGTCCTGGCGAGCCTCGTCATCCTCGCCTGGCTTGCCGTCCATATCAGCGCGATTTTCCTTGTCGACTGGAGCGTTACGTCTCATCTCCTCGCGGCTCCACTGGTCATCGCCTTGCAGTGCTGGCTGAGCGTCGGCCTGTTCATCATCGCCCATGACTCCATGCACGGTTCGCTCGCGCCGCGACACCCGAAGCTGAACCGGGCGATCGGCCGGTTCTGCGTCTTCATTTATGCCGGGTTCTCGTACGATAAACTCTATAAGAACCACCATGCTCACCACAGGCATGCGGGAACGGCCGAGGATCCGGATTTCGATGTCGAGCATCCATCGAGCTTCTTGCCTTGGTACCTCAAGTTCTTCCGGCACTACTTCGGCTGGCGCGAATTCGGCACCTTGACGGTCGCCGTCGTCATCTACCTGGTCATCCTACAGGAGCGCTTCCCGACGATGCTGGTCTTCTGGGCGTTGCCGGGCATCCTGTCGTCAATACAGCTCTTCTATTTCGGGACTTACCGACCCCACAGGATTGACGAGGAAACCTTTACCGATCAACACCGGGCGCGCAGCAACGACTTCTCCCCCATCCTGTCTTTGCTGACGTGTTTCCACTTCGGGTATCACCACGAACACCATGACGCGCCTTGGGTGCCGTGGTGGAAATTGCCCGCGCAGCGTCAACTCGCATTGCGCGCGAAAACGAACTGAGGTCGAGAATGGAAGTCATACTGTCTTATCTGGTCCCGACCGTACTGGTTGTCGGCACCGTCGTGTTCATGGAGTGGTTCGCGGCATGGTCGCACGAGCACATCATGCACGGCTGGGGCTGGAAGTGGCACAAGTCGCATCATGAGCCACATGATGAAACTCTGGAGAAGAACGATCTCTACGCCGTGATCTTCGCCTGCTTTGCGGTCGCGCTCTTCTGGATCGGTTCAGCCTGGTTATGGCCGCTGTGGTGGATCGCCGTCGGCATCTCGATTTACGGCGTGCTCTATTTCTTCATGCACGATGGCCTCGTGCACCAGCGGTGGCCATTCAAATATGTGCCGCGAAAGGGTTACCTGAAGCGCGTCTACCAGGCGCATCGCCTGCACCACGCGGTGGAAGGCCGCGATGGCTGCGTTTCCTTCGGTTTCGTGTATGCCGAACCAGCGGACCGGCTTGTGAAGAAGCTCCAGGAGAACAAGCGAAAATATGATCCGCGCGCCTTGCAGGACGAGGATCATCAAGCCGTTTCGAACTGAGTAAAGTTCCTGTGGGCCGACGGGATCAACTCGCGCCTGCGACTTTCGCCTCTGGTGCGCCGTCGGCTCCCACCTTTCCAGAGACGGTGCTCTCAATGATATCAACAGCCTTCCTGAGACCTCCGGCCGCGGCAATGGATTGGTCCATAGCCTTAGCTTTTTCGGAATAGGTGGAATCGGAAAGCAGCGTCTGGATTGCCTGTTTCATCTTCGCGGTGGTCAGGAAATGCGGCGAGAGACGCAAGCCCACCCTGTGGTGGACGATGCGGGCGGACACACCGGGCTGGTCGAAGGCGATCGGCAGCGCGATCATCGGCGTCGCGAACTCCAGCGCGTCCATGACCGTATTCATCCCGCCATGCGTGATGCAGAGGTCTGCACGCTCCAACACCTCCCGTTGCGGAGCAAAATCCGTCACCCAGCTGGCGCCCAAAGCCTTTTCCTGGCCTTTGCTCATGCCGCCGCAATGCGCAACAAGCAATTGCACATCAAGCTCGCGGCAGGCCCGCGCGGCGGTTCGAAAGAGCCGGAACCGGTGACCCTGCAGTGTGCCGAGCGACATGAAGACGAAGGGCCTCTGCGGGTCGATGGGGAAGGGGACACCAGCCGCTTTCTGCACCCCCCGAATGGGGCCGACCATGTGGAGCCGCTTGTTATGCGATGCGCGCGGAAAATCGAAGCCTTCCGTTGTCTGGGCGATCGTCGCGAGATCCGAAAGGCAGGACTGAAGATCATCAAATTCCGCACCCAAGCGGAAGCACTTGGACCAGCGCTGGATCAGCCGACGTTGCTCGGTCAGCAGCAGGCGCGACACGCGTTCGCCTCCCTCGTTCCGCTTGATCCCCTTTGGGCTCGGGTCGTACGGCCACGACAGGAAGGGAAGCGGGATTCCCGTGTCACGTTCCAGAGGAACAGCACAGGCGATCGAGATCAGCGGCAGCCGGAGATGGCGAGAAACAAGCCCGGCTGCCGGTTCCATCTGGTCGCCGAGCACTGCGTCTACGCCAAGCTGCCGCAGTTGAGCCGATCCGTGCCTGCAGAACGCTTCGGACAGTACCGCCGTGTCATGAACCGTTCGCAGGATGCCAAGCGGACCGCTTGGCCGCGACGCACGCTTGATGATGCCGTCCAACTGACGCCGATCTGTTCCCTCCACCGGCTGAACGTCAAATTGCGATGAGACCTCGTGGTCTATACCCTTGTTGACGAGAAAGGTGACGCGGTGGCCACGCCGAAGAAGCTCTTGCCCGAGCGTTTCGAAGACTGCGATATGGCTCTTGAACGGTGGGCAGATCAGCGCGAAGTGCAAGGGAAGCGTCCTGGTTTCAGGCGAAGGTAAATGGCCCGCGGTCCTTCGTCTTCAAGAAGGCGACAACGAACCGGTGTATCTAGATCATACTTGTCGAGGTGGTGATCCGAAGCAGGCCCGCAATCACGCTGTCGCCGATCATGATGAAGGTCACGATTTCGAGCGCGACGATGGCTGAAACTGTGACGGGAGTTGGCATGCGCGAGGCTGCAAGAAAACCAACGAGCACGGCAGCAGTATCGCCAAGTGAGTTGGCGATACTATCGCCGTAATAGTCCATCCCGCTTCCTTCCGCGCCGAAGATCTGGATGATGAAAGGCAGGTTCTCCATCACCTCCCAGATCATGCTGCTGATGATGGCATAGGTGGCGCGGCGCATGAGCGGCCATTGCGGCCGGATCATCTTCAGCCAGACAAACAGGCCGCATCCGAAGGCGAAATGCAGAAAGCTGTAAGGATCGGTGAGTTGCTGCGAGTTCTGCATCGGGTCCAGCGTCCCCTGCCAGAACTCGATCGTTCCGCAACCGCAGAACCAATGACGACCAAGAAGCGAGAGTGCGCTGATCTGGACAGCAATAGCAATACAGGAAAGCATCACCCAGCGGGCGTTGGAATGATTGGAGATCGCTCGAGTCGTTGGAATGTTCTCTGCCCCGCCGCTCATCCAGATCCGTTCAACTGCGTTGGTCCCGTTCATCCTGATCGCAAGAAATTAGGGCGCCTAAGCCGTTCGACCACCGTACGCTTCCGGCCGGCAAACGAAGTTTCGCTTGCAAAAGCACGCGGAAATTGCAGAAACTTAGATATCGCTAAAGGCATCATCGCCGGAAAGGACGGTGATCATGGATCAGCGTACCAGGAGTTCCACCCCGTTCGCTACGCTGACCCGGTCGCTTGCGAAGATTTCTCGCGCCCGCAGCTTTGACGAGATCGTCGACACCATCCGCACCAGCGCCCGGTCTCTGATCGGCTGCGAAGGCGTCGCCGTGATCCTCAAAGAGGGCGATCTCTGCCACTACGTGGAAGAAGATGCGATTGGCCCCCTCTGGAAAGGACAGAAGTTTCCGGCCTCCATCTGCATCAGCGGCTGGTCGATGGCCAACCGCGAGACGGCGGTCGTGCCGGACATTTCGACGGACGCGCGCATCCCGCACGCGCTTTACAGCGAGACATTCGTGAAAGCCTTGGCCATGGCACCAGTGCGTCGAGAGGATCCGATTGCGGCTATCGGCGCCTACTGGTCGCAGACCTACACGCCCGACGACTGGGAAATCGAGACGCTGGAAGCCCTGGCCGACGCTGCGACGACGGCGCTTCAGAACCTGGAAGCGCATGTTTCGCTCGCCAGACACATGGCCGCTTTGTTCAGCTCGACTTCCGGTTCTCCGGAAGAATTCGCGCTTGATGTGAGCCGCGTTTCGGCCATCGCTGCCGTCCCGACTATCCTCGATGTCGTGTTGCGGATGACCGGCATGGGCTTCGCGGCGGTGGCGCGGGTCACGGAGGCGCGGTGGATCGCTTGCCAGGTGCTCGATCCGATCGGCTTCGGCTTGAAGCCGGGTGACGAACTGCCGATCGAAAGCACGCTCTGCAACGAAATCAGGGGGCACCGGCAGACGATCGTTTTTGATGATGCCGCGGACGATCCGCAATATCGCGACCACCATACACCACGTATCTACGGGCTCAGGAGCTACATCTCGGAGCCGATCATCCTTGCCAACGGCACCTTCTGGGGCACGCTCTGCGCCATTGATCCGAACCCGGCAAAGGTGAAGAACCCGGAGGTCCTCGGCGCCTTCAAGCTGTTCGCCGAGCTTATTGCCTATCATCTCGATGCTGAGACGCGGCTGCGATCGGCGCAGGCGTCGCTGGAACGGGAGCGCGAGCTCGCCGAGCTTCGGGAGCAGTTTATCGCGGTGCTCGGACATGACCTTCGCAATCCGATTGCCGCGATCGATGCCGGCACGGCACGCCTGCTGAAGGAAGGCTGGACCGAGCGGAGCCCGCTGATCCTCAAGCTGATGAAGACGAGTGTCACGCGGATGGCGGGTCTGGTTGACAACGTCATGGATCTTGCTCGTGCCCGCATGGGTGGCGGCATTTCGCTTACCATGACCGACGCTGATCTTGCCGACACGCTCCAGCATGTTGTTGATGAGTTGCGGGTGGCGCATCCGGAGCGGGAGATCTCGGCGATATTCGACCTGCCGCGCAGCCTCACCGTCGATCACCTTCGGATTGCACAGATGGCGTCCAACCTGCTGTTCAACGCGGTTACTCATGGCGCATCCGCCACACCGGTGCTCATCCGGGCTCATTTGCGTGACCAGGTTCTCGAAATCAGCGTCACCAATGGCGGGAGCGCAATACCTACCGGGCAGATCAGCAAGCTGTTCCTGCCGTTCAAGCGCGGCGAAGGACGTCCCGGCGTGCAGGGGCTTGGCCTTGGTCTATACATTGCCTCCGAGATCGCCAAGGCGCATGGCGGCATGATCGATGTGTCATCGGATGAGCAGGAAACTTGTTTCACCTTCAGAGGCATTCTGAAGCAGGCCGAACCAATTGCTTGAAGTCGTGTGAGTAGGCCGGTTGCATTCTGAGCTGCGGCGAGATGTCGATTGAGCCGACGCAGGGAAACGGTTATTGCGGCCTCTCCCGTTTTCGCGCGCAAGGCAGCCGGTCATGATCCCAGATTACCTCGTCACCCATTCCGGTGGCTTCCATGCCGATGAACTGCTGTCGAGCGTCATCCTCACCCGGCTTTTTCCCGAGGCCAAGATCGTGCGGAGCAGGGCGCCGGAATGGATCACCCCGGGTGACGACCGCATCGTTTATGACGTCGGCGGTGGCTACGATGCCGAGGCGCGCCTGTTCGATCACCATCAGCGCGCGGCGCCGAAGCGAGATGACGGCCAACCCTACAGCTCGTTTGGTTTGATCTGGAAACATTTCGGCCGCGCCTACCTCGCAGAACTTGCCGTGCCGGATGCCTTCATCGAGAGTGTGCACGCGTCGTTCGATACCAGCTTCGTCCTGCCGGTCGACCTGGTCGACAACGGCGCGCTGAGCCCCGACAGCGCCGGCGTGCTGGCCGGGCTTACCCTGCCATCGCTGCTGGAGCTTCTGAAGCCACCTTTTGACGAGACGGACCGCACGGCCACCGACCGCGCCTTTCATGATGCACTGGCGGTCGCTCGCCGGTTCGCGGAAGCAAAGATTGGCCAGATCCACGCCAAGCTGCGGGCAGAAGCCTTGGTGCTGGCGGCGATCACCAAGGCGGGAAACGAGCGTGTTCTTGAATTGCCTATGGGCATGCCCTTCCGCCCAGCCATCGTGAAGGCGGGCGCCGATCACCTCCTGTTCGTCGTTCATCCGCGTGATACCGATTGGTGCGTCACTGGCATTCGCCGCAGCGATGAAGGTTTTGAGCTTCGTGCCGATCTTCCGGCCAGTTGGGCGGGCTTGACGGGCGCGGAACTTGAGGCCGCAAGCGGCGTGAAAGGCGCAAGCTTCTGCCACAATGGGCGTTTCATTGCCGCAGCTGCCACGCGTGAAGCCGCGCTTGCGCTGGCGGATCTTGCCGTCAAAGAAGCCGGACACTCCTGACTAAGTCGCCAGTTGGGCCTCTACGGCCACCTTGTCGATCACCGACCAGACTGACATGATCTTATCGTTTCGGAACTCATAGAATACGTTTTCTGGGAATGAGATTCTGCGGCCGTTGACCGCTAGGCCGAGGAAGGCGCCCTTCGGCGAACAATCGAAGTCGAGCCGGGCCGCAATGAACGGCGGCTCGCAGACGAGAAGGCCGATCCTGAACTCAAGATCCGGGATCTGCTCGAAGTCGTTGACCAGCATGTCACGGTAGCCTGAGAGCCCGAAATCCCGCCCGTTGTGCTGCACGCCCTCCGCAACGTAGTCCCTCAAATGTTCCCAGTCGCGGCGGTTTAAGCAGGCGATGTAAGCGCGATACAACTCCGATAGCGACGTCATCCTGCGCATCTCCATGATTGGGATCTTATGGTGAACGCATCAAACGTCACCAATGATCCAGGCCACCTGTGGCGATAGGCGCACCGCATTCAGATGCGAATAATTCGCAGTTGCATTTACGAGAACCGCTGTTAAGGTTGTCGTAATTGCGAATGAGTTGCATTCGCGAGACGAGTGCATTCTTGAGGAGGAATGGATGTTCGACAGTGTGCGACGGAAGACCATGCTAGGAATGATGGGAGCAGCGTTCGCGGCCGCACTGTCCTCTGCACCCGCTTTCGCGCAGGAGAGATTCAAAGCGGTCACGACCTTCACCGTCATTGCCGATATTGCGCAGAACGTTGCGGGTGACGCCGCGATTGTGGAGTCGATCACAAAGCCCGGCGCTGAGATCCACAACTATCAACCCACGCCTGGCGACATCAGGCGCGCACAGGGCGCGCAACTCATCCTGTGGAACGGGCTCAACCTCGAGCTCTGGTTCGAGAGGTTCTTCAGGAACCTGAAGGACGTGCCGAGCGTGGTCGTTTCGCAGGGCGTCGAACCAATGGGCATCTCGGAAGGTCCCTATCAAGGCAAGCCTAACCCGCACGCCTGGATGTCGCCCACTGCGGCACTCATCTATGTCGATAACATCCGCGACGCTTTCGTGCAGCACGATCCCGCCAATGCGGAGATCTACAAGAAGAACGCCGAGGCCTATAAAGACAGGATCAAGGCGGTCATTGAGCCCACGAAGGCTGAACTCTCCAGATTGCCGGAAGAGAAGCGCTGGTTGGTGACCAGCGAAGGCGCCTTCTCCTACCTGGCGCGCGATTTCGGCCTGAAGGAGCTTTACCTGTGGCCGATCAACGCCGACCAGCAGGGAACGCCGCAGCAGGTCCGCAAGGTCATCGACTCCGTGCGCAAGAACGGCATTGCGGTCGTTTTCTCCGAGAGCACCATTTCATCCGCTCCGGCCGAGCAGGTCGCCCGCGAGACCGGCGCCCGATACGGCGGCGTGCTCTATGTGGATTCTCTGACCGAAGCCGATGGCCCCGTGCCGACCTACCTCGACCTCTTGCGCGTCACGTCCGAAACCATCGCCAAGGGTCTGGCATCCTCGTCCTGACCGCACGCATTCATGCCGCTCATCGATAGAAGGGAATACCGAATGACCGCGCATCCTCCATCAGTGAACTTGCCTGCGGCAGAGGTGGACGGCGCCGGGATCCTCGTTAGCGGCGCCACGGTCACCTATCGCAACGGTCATACCGCCCTGCGAGATGCGAGCTTCGCAGTGCCAACCGGGACGATCACGGCACTCAGCGGCGTAAACGGGTCCGGAAAATCAACCCTATTCAAGGCGATCATGGGTTTTGTGAAGCTCGCTAAGGGTGAGATTTCCATTCTCGGCATGCCGGTGAAAGACGCGCTACGCAAGAACCTCGTCGCCTATGTTCCGCAGGCGGAAGAGGTGGATTGGAACTTTCCGGTCCTTGTCGAGGACGTCGTGATGATGGGGCGCTACGGCTACATGGGGATGATGCGCATCCCGAAAGCGGCCGATCATGATGCGGTTGCCGCAGCGCTTGCACGGGTCAGCATGACCGAGTTCCGCAAACGCCAGATTGGTGAACTCTCCGGCGGCCAGAAGAAGCGCGTCTTCCTTGCCCGCGCGCTCGCGCAAGACAGCCGGATCATCCTGCTCGACGAGCCATTCACGGGCGTGGACGTCAAGACGGAAGAACAGATCATCCAGCTTCTCCGTGAGCTGCGGGATGAGGGCAGGGTAATGCTCGTTTCAACCCACAATCTCGGCTCCGTGCCAGATTTCTGTGACCGCACCGTTCTGATCAGGGGAACAGTGCTTGCCTCGGGTCCAATCGCGGAGACCTTTACAAGGGAGAATCTGGACCAGACTTTCGGCGGTGTGCTGCGTCATCTCGAATTTGGGCATGCACCAGTGGAAGTTGACGACACTCCTGGGCGCGCCATGGAAAAGTTGGGGCACGGATGAGCGCCCTCCTGCTCGAGCCATTCACCTACAGCTACATGCTGAACGCCATGTGGGTTTCGGCGCTTGTCGGGGGCGTCTGTGCCTTCCTGTCCTGCTATCTTATGTTGAAGGGCTGGTCCCTCATTGGCGACGCCTTGTCGCACGCGATCGTTCCCGGCGTTGCCGGCGCCTACATGCTCGGCCTGCCGTTCTCGGTGGGCGCGTTCTTTTCAGGAGGGCTCGCCGCAGGCGTGATGTTATTCCTCAACCAGCGGACCAAGCTGAAGGAGGACGCCATCATCGGCCTGATCTTTTCAGCCTTCTTCGGCCTTGGCTTGTTCATGGTGTCGATCTCGCCGACATCGGTGAACATCCAGACCATCGTGCTCGGCAACATCCTCGCCATAACGCCGGGCGATACGCTGCAACTGGCAGTCATTGGCTTCCTGTCGCTGGCAATCCTGCTTGCAAAATGGAAAGACCTGATGGTGGTATTCTTCGATGAAAGCCATGCGCGATCGATCGGGCTCAATCCGACTCTGCTGAAGACCATGTTCTTCACGCTTCTGTCCGCCTCGACGGTGGCGGCGCTTCAGACTGTCGGCGCCTTCTTGGTCATCTGCATGGTGGTAACGCCGGGTGCGACCGCGTACCTATTGACCGACAGGTTTCCTCGTCTCCTCCTCCTTGCCGTTGCCATTGGCGCGGGCACGAGCTTCATTGGCACTTATGCCAGCTATTTCCTGGATGGGGCGACAGGCGGCATCATCGTTGTGCTGCAGACGCTGGTCTTTCTGACCACATTCTTCTTCGCGCCCAAGCACGGCATGTTCGCTGCACGCCGCCGGGCAACCGAGACGACGGAGGTCCGACCGTGAACCTCGTGGATACGCTGCTCGCACCGTTCGCGTTCGACTTCATGGTTACGGCGCTGATGATCGCGGTTGTCGTTGCAATCCCGATGGCGCTCCTGTCCTGTTTTGTCGTGCTCAAAGGTTGGTCGCTGATGGGCGACGCGATCAGCCACGCCGTCTTTCCGGGCGTGGTCCTCGCTTACATCATCGGCATCCCTTATATAGTTGGCGCCTTCATTGCCGGGATGTTTTGCGCCGTTGCGACCGGCTTCATCGAGGATAACAGCCGCATCAAACAGGACACCGTCATGGGCATCGTGTTTTCCGGCATGTTCGGGCTGGGTCTGGTGCTCTACGTGAAGATCCAATCCGACGTGCATCTCGACCATATCCTGTTTGGTGACATGCTCGGCGTTTCATGGGGCGACATCACCCAGGCGGCCGGGATTGCTGTCCTCACGGCAGGTATCATTGGGCTGAAGTGGAAGGACTTCCTGCTGCACGCCTTCGACCCGGCACAGGCGCGCGCCGTCGGTCTGCGGGTCAATCTCCTGCATTACGGCTTACTCGGCCTCATCTCGTTGACGATTGTGGGAGCGCTTCAGGCTGTGGGCATCATTCTCGCCATCGCGATGCTGATCGCGCCGGGCGCCATCGCCTTTCTGTTAAGCCGCAAGTTCAGCATCATGCTGCTTATCGCAGTGCCACTCTCGGTCACCGCCTCGTTCCTCGGCGTCTACCTGTCGTTCTTCATCGACAGCGCTCCGGCGCCAACAATTGTTCTCCTCCTGTCGGTCACCTTCGCCATGGCTTTCTTGAAGGTAAGCCTGGGAGGTGGGGCAGGCGCTCATTCCACCTGATATCCTGCCTCAGCCAGAACCGGCGACCACTCCTTCTCCACGTCATCCGGCGGCACTGCGGCCAGCAGGCTGCGGGTGTAGGGGTGCTGGGGCTCGGAGAAAACGGCCTCCGTTCGGCCGCTTTCCACCACCTCGCCCCGGTACATGACCATCACGCGGTCGCAGAGGTAGCGGACGACGGAGAGGTCGTGGCTAATGAAGAGCATGGAGAAGCCGTGCTCGTCGCGAAGCTTCAGGAGAAGGTCGAGAAGCTGCGCCTGGACGGAAACATCCAGCCCCGAAACGATCTCGTCGGCGACAAGGATCTTCGGCAGGGTGCAGAGCGCACGGGCAATGTTCACACGCTGCTTCTGGCCGCCGGAAAGCTGCGAAGGGAAGCGCATCGCCGCGTCCGGCGGCAGGCCGATTTCCTTGAGAAGCTCGGACGCTCGGTTCATCCGTTCCTGCTGGCTGTTGTAGGCACCCGTCGCCTCATTGGCTTGCGTCACGATGCTGCCGATCCGGCGCCGTGGGTTGAGCGCCGATTGCGGGTCCTGGAAGACCATCTGGATGTAGTCGCGACGGTAGGCTCTATCGGCATTGCCATTGGCGGTGACATCGCGACCTGCAAGGGTAAGTTTCCCATCCGTCGGCGTGTCCAGACCTACTACGAGGCGGGCGAGCGAGCTCTTGCCGCTACCGCTTTCCCCGACAATGCCGACGAACTCCCCTTCGCCGAGTGTGAAGTCGACGCTGTTCACCGCCTTGAAGCTGGTGCGCGACGCGAACGGGCTCCAGGCTGTCGTGTAGGCCTTGGTCAGCTTCTCCCCGCGCAGTTGCGTCGTGCCAGTTGTGACCTCTCGGCCAGGCGCGAGCGGCGGAGGCACGATCTCCGGAGTCTTTTCCGTGCGGATGCAGGCGGCGATGTGGTTTGGCCCAATATCCACCAGCGGCGGTTCCGTTAAGGTGCAGGCTTCCACCGCGTTCGGGCAGCGAGACGCAAAGCGGCAGCCTTTCAGGTCCTTCAGAACCCGTAGGCCCGGCATGCGTTCGGGCAGGATGTATAGCCCTCGCCGTGGACCGGTGATCGTCGGGTTGGCGAGTTGCAGGCAGCGGGTATAAGGATGTGCCGGCGCAGAGAACAGCTGTTTCGCGGGACCACGCTCCGCCGGGCGACCAGCGTAAAGCACCATGATCTCGTCGCTGATTTGCGATGCAAGGCGCAGGTCGTGAGTGATGAAGATCACCGCCGTGCCGTCGCGCTTCTGCATTTCGGCGATCAGCTTGACGATGCGCGCCTGGATGGTGACGTCCAGCGCCGTTGTCGGCTCATCAGCAATCAGCAGGCGCGGGCGGCTGGCAAATGCCATCGCGATCAGGATGCGCTGGCACATGCCGCCGGAAAGTTGGTGCGGATATCTGTCCAGCAGCGCCGCACCATGCGGCAGATGGACTGCCTCGAACTCCTTCAGTGCCCGCTGCTTCCAGTTTTCGCCAGGCGCCAGCCCGATGCGCAGCAGGTGCTCCTTCATCTGCTGCCCGACACTCAAGACCGGGTTGAGGCCCGATAGCGGTTCCTGCGGAATAAAGGCGATCTCGCGGCCGAGCAGATTGCGGCGCCGCTCGGCAGCCATACCCACCAGATCCTCGCCACCAAACTCCAGGGTACCTTTTGTGACCGCGAAACCGTGCGGCAGGAACTGCGAGATGGTGCGGCCGATCATTGACTTGCCGGCGCCGGATTCCCCGACAAGGCCGAGGATCTTGCCCGGCTCCAGCGAGAAGTTGAGATCGGTCAGGACCGGGAACCGTTCCTTGCCGCCGAGCGACTCGACGCTGAGGTTCCGCGCCGAAAGGATGGGACCTGACAAGTGACGATTGGCCATATCAGGTGCGCTCCGTCTGCGTGAGGCGGGTATCAAGCGTGCGGCGTAGGCCGTCGCCTAGGATGTTGAAGCCGAACACGGCAAAGAAGATCGCCAGGATCGGTGCGATCAGGTTGAAGGGCGCCTCGTAGATGTTCTGGCGCGCATCCGCGATCATCTGGCCCCAGGCAGGCGTTTCCGAACCGACGCTCATGCCGACGAAGGAAAGGATCGCCTCGACGATGACGGCAACACCCATTTCAAGGCTCATCAGAGTAATGAGGAGTGGCAACGTGCCCGGCAGGATTTCGCGGGTGATGGTGCGCCAGTGGGAGAAGCCGACGAGTTGCGCGGCAGATACATAGTCACGCCTCCGCAGCACGATCACTTCGCTTCGCAAGACGCGGCAGAAGCGGGTCCAGTCGACGAGGATAATCGCCAGCACAACATTTCTGAGCCCTGTGCCCAAGCCAACCATCAGGATCAAGGATAGGATGACCGGCGGGAAGGAGAGCCAGATTTCCACCACGCGGCCGATCACCCAGTCAACCCAGCCCCCAAAATAGCCGGCCACATGGGCAAAGAAGGCGCCGATGAGCATGGCGCCCACCGATGCCGTGAACGCGACGGTGAGGGCGACCCGTGCACCAAAGATGAGACGCGAAAGCACGCAGCGACCGAGGCTGTCGGTTCCAAGAGGATACATCGCATCACCGCCATCTGCCCAGGCCGGAGGGATCAGGATGGCGAGCAGGTCCTGTTCGTTGGGATCGTTCGGCGCAAGATACGGGGCGAATACCGCGCAGATGCCGAGGATCAGGATGATGACGAGACCGGTCTGGACACGGCCGGACTTCAGCCAGAGCGGAAGCGCTTTTCTCTCAGTGCTCGCCATGTCAGCGTACCCTCAGTTTCGGATTGAGGATCAGGTAGAGGCTGTCCACGATGATGCTGATCACCAGCACGGCGATGCAATAGGTTAGGCCCGCGCCCTGGATGATCGGCAGGTCGGCATTGCGGATCGCATCGACCATCAGGTTGCCCATCCCAGGGTAGGAATAGATGATCTCCACCAATAGCGTGCCGCCGAACAGGAAGCCGAACTGCACGCCCATCAGGCTGAGCGTAGGCAGGATCGCATTTTTCAGTCCGTGACGGACGAGGATGCGTTTTTCGGAGAGGCCGCGCAGGCGTGCCTGATGGATGTAGTCGTCTTGGTAGGCATCGAGCAGGCTGGAACGTAGCACGCGCATCAGCGACGGCGATAGTGCGATGCCGAGCGCCAGGCAGGGCAGGATCATGTGCTGCAGCGCGTTGAAGAAGGTCGCGATATTACCGGTGATCAGGCTGTCCAGCAGCAAGAAGCCTGTCACCACCGGGCGCTCGAAGCCTGGGCTCAGGCGTCCCGTGAAGGGGAGAACCTCAAAGAAGACACCGAAGATGAGGAGAAGGAAGAGGCTCCAGAGAAACTCGGGCAAGGAGAGAAGCAGGATCGAGAAAAAGTCGGTAACGGCCTCAAGGCGGGTGCCGCGCACATAAAAGAGGAACAGCCCGCCTGCGAGCCCGAAGACGGTCGCGACCATCATCGCAATCACAGCCAGTTCGATCGTGGCGGGCAAGGTATTACCGATCAGCGATGTCACATCCTGGCGAAAGTGGATGGAACGTCCGATATTGCCGTGCAGAAGCTGGTTCAGCCAGATGCCGTACTGTTCGTAGAGCGGCCGGTCGAGTCCCATCTCCGACCGCATCGTCTCGATCTCCTCCAGGGTCGCGTTGGGCGGCAGCGACATCGCGGCCGGATCCACCGGCAGGATGCGCAGGATGCAGAAGAGAAGCGCGGACACAACGAGCAGGATCGGTATCGCGGTCAGCACGCGCTTTACCAACAGCTTGGCAATGGTCGCAAACATGCGCATGCCCCGTATGAGAAATGTCAGGAAGAGGGGCCGGGCGTACCCGAACCCCCAAAGCAGTATCCTACGCTCTAAGACCAGGACATGGTCTTGCCGAGAACCCAAGCGTTGCCGTACTTCACGTAGTTGAGGTTCTTCTTGCGAACGACGGTCTGCACGCTCTGCAGCAGCGGAATGTTTGCACCGGTGTCGACAATCTCCTTGGCGAGATCCTGATACCCCTTGACCCGCTTCTCATACACCGGCTCCGTGAAGAGCTGGAGGATCTTGTCGCCAATTTCCTGACCCTTCCAGGCGCCGAACGGCATCTTCGGGTTCATGAGGTAACCGGCGAAAATTTCCGGGTCGCCGGTCGCGTTGTCGAAGCTGTAGAGGGTCGCCTCCGGCAGTTGGCCGCCGCGGTTCAACTCGAAATATTTCGAATACTCAATCTGCTGCAGCTCGACCTTCAGGCCAACCTTCTGCCACATCTGCACGAGCGCACGCGCGATATCGAAGTCGCTCGGGAACTGGCCGTTGGTTGCTGCGAGCGTAAAGGTGGCCGGCTTGTCAGCGGTGTAGCCCGCGTCGGCCAGAAGTTTCTTTGCAAGCTCCGGATCATACGGGAACTTATAGTCTTCCACGAAGCCAGGCGTTCCCGGCGTTGCGGGCACCGAAAGCGGCACGGCCGCGCCGCCATAAAAGGCCTTCGAAAGCGCGGCCTTGTCGATGGCATGGTGGGCGGCAAGGCGCACGGCCTTGTCCTCGAAGCCCTTGTCGTTGCGCATCTGCAGGATGATGATGCGGGTGAAGGGGTTGATTTCGGAGGTCAGGCCTTCGGTCTTGCCTAACCGTTCCGTTTCGCGAACGGGCAAGTTGACAGTGATGTCGACCTGGCCGGACTGGATCGCCGCGGTACGTGCCGACGGGTCCTTGATGATGTCGATCGTGACCTGCTTGATCTTCGGCTTCTCGCCGAAGTAGTCGTCATTGCGCTCCAGCACGATGCGGGAGTTCATCTGGTAGTCAACGAGCTTGTATGGGCCGGAGCCGATAGGCTTCTTGGCGAACTCCTCCGCACCGACAGATTCGACATACTTCTTCGGCACCACATAACTGCCAAGGAAGGCCAGCCATTGCGGCGCGGTCGGGGTCGGAGCGGAGAACTTCATCACACCGGAGGTCGGCGACAGAACCTCGATTTCCGTCAGCGTGCGCCAGGAGTTGGCGATGTCGAGCTTCAAGCCTGACTTCACACGGTCGATGAAGGTGTACTGGAAGTCCTCCATCGTCATCGGGTCGCCATTGTGGAACTTTACGTCGTCGCGGATCTCGAACGGCATGGAAAGACCGTGCGGCTTCAGCTCCCATTTAGTGATGAGGTTCGGGATCAGCTTCAGGTCAGGCGACTGGTCGAGCGGCTGGTCAAAGACGAGCTTGAAGATCGGCTGCGCATCAGGGTTGAAGCGCAGGTTAGGGTCCCAGGACGGCACGTCGGACGGCCAGCCGATGGTGACACTGTCGGAATCCTGGGCAAAGGCGAAACTGGCGTGCGACAGCACGGAGCCGCTGACCGCGGCGAGGCCGAGCATCTGCAAGAGATTTCTGCGGTCGATTTCAAAAGTCATGACGATCCCTCTGGTTCACCCGTCGATGCACGCGACGGGCTTGCGGCGGTTGTTGAACGCAAGCCTGCAATCCTGCCAGGAGCTTCGGTTTTCAGTCCCGCTTTTGCGGTCGTCCCCTTGACATTGAGCGGATGGTAATTCGAGGCATAGGTTACTTCAAGCCTAAAATTTTTCTGCTGATCGGAAAAATGAAGGCCTGATGCTGAGTTGCGGAAGGCAGTCAACGAGCCAGTAAACCGAACCTCCTGGTTGCATTTCTGCCGTCACGCTGGAGTTTTCGTGCCAACGTGTCACGAAAAACGGGTTGACGCGGTTTAACATTATTTTACTCTTAAAACGTCTTTTGAACTGCTCCGGACATAACGTTGGCTTCATGCTCCTGATGAAGGGCCTGCTCGAGCGGGAATAGGTAGGCAAATGCATTCTCCATATCTGCTTTTCGAGCATCAGGCTCTGAAGAACCCGCAAGCGCCGATGTTGATCGCCCCGAAGAGCGCCAAGTTGCCCTATGCTCCGGAAGGCTTCCGCTACAGCTACGGGGATGTGCATGCGCGGGTGGAGCTTCTGAAGCAGGCGTTCGCGAAGGCGCGCTATGGCGTTGGCGCCCGGGTGGCCCTGTTGCTCGAGAACCGGCCGGAGTTCTTCGAGTATTGGCTCGCTTTGAATGCCATCGGCGTCTCGATCGTTCCGATCAACCCGGACCTGCGGCGCGATGAACTGCTCTTCCAGCTCGATATGGCAGAGGCGTCGTTGATGGTGGTGATTGCCGAGCGGCTGGAGGAGCTGCGCAATATCAAGCCGGAGACGCTGGTTGTCGTCGCGCCGGGCGATGATATCCCGCCATCACCAAAGGCATGGGAAGCGCGCCCGGGCGAGCCGGATGCCGAATGCGCGCTGCTTTTCACCTCCGGTAGTACGGGCAAGCCGAAAGGCTGCATCCTCTCCAATGCCTACTTCCTCTGCCTCGCCGAGTGGTACACCACCCAGGGGGGCATCGCCGAAATGGTCGAGGGTGAGGAGGTGGCGCTCACGCCACTGCCGATGTTCCACATGAACGCGCTCGGATGCACCGCCGTTGGCATGATGATGAAGGGCGGGGCCATCGTTCCGCTTGACCGGTTTCATTCCAGTTCCTGGTGGGCATCGATCGCGGATTCCGGTGCAACCATCATCCATTGCTTGGGCGTTATTCCAGCCATCCTGCTGCAGTTGCCTGTGGAAGAGGCCGAACGGCAGCATCAGGTGAAGTTTGCGCTAGGACCTGGTGTCGACGCGCGCCACAAGATCGAGTTCGAGAAGCGTTACCGCATCCCGATCGTTGAAGCGTGGGCCATGACGGAAACCGGTGGTCGCGCGGTGACGACAACCGCTGCTGACGACTATGCACCCGGCCAGCGCTGCATCGGGCGGCCGCGCAAGGGGATGCAGTTCCGGATCGTCGATGACGCCGGCAATGATGCCGAATTCGGCAAGCCTGGCGAGCTTCTGGTGCGTGCCGAGGGTCCGAACCCGCGCAACGGCTTCTTCAGCGGCTATCTCAAGGACGAGAAGGCGACGGAGGAGGCTTGGGAAGGCTGCTGGTTCCATACCGGCGATGTCGTCTACGCCGACGAGAAAGGTCTCCTCTACTTCTTCGACCGCAAAAAGAGCATCGTGCGACGCAGCGGCGAGAACATCGCGGTGCTGGAGGTAGAGGCGGCACTTGCCAAGGATCCAGCCGTCAAGGCATCTGCTGTCACACCCGTGCCCGACGATCTGCGTGGCGAGGAAGTTTTCGCGTTCGTGGTCGAGAACGAAGCGGCGGGAACGGCAGTTCCTGAAGAGAGGGCAAAACGCCTCGTCGAGGCAGCCGCTCAGCACATCGCGTACCACAAGCTGCCAGGCTTCATCGCCTTCATCGAAAAGCTTCCCGTCAGTTCGACGCAGAAGCTGCAGCGCGGCGAGATCAAGGCGATGGCGGCGAAGGTGGTGGCCGAGGGGTCGTCGATCGACCTGCGAAAACTCAAGGCATCGATCCGAAGACAGGTTGATCCGCCAGTCGGATCAAAGACGGATTGCCAAATGACAAAGGGAGAGACGGAATGACACCCGAGAAAATACTTTACGAGACTGCCGTCACGGCTCAGGGAGGGCGTGACGGGAAGGCGCAAAGCACGGATGGCAGCTTCTCCGTCAACCTCTCGGTGCCGAAAGGCCTTGGTGGGCCGGGCGGCGAGGGCACCAACCCGGAGCAGCTTTTCGCGGCTGGCTACGCAGCCTGTTTTCTCGGAGCGGTAAAACTCGTTGCCCGGAACAGGAAAGTCGCGCTGTCCGATGATATATCAGTCACCGCCAAGGTCGGGATCGGCCCTGTCCCCGTTGGATATGCGCTGGCCGTCGAACTGGTGGTGTCCCTGCCGGGCATGGGGCGCGCTCAGGCTGAAGAGATAGTTGCGGGCGCTCACGAGCGTTGCCCTTATTCCAACGCAACGCGTGGCAATGTGGACGTGAAGCTGACCGTCGCCTGAAATGGCTTGCTCAGGAACGTTCAACTGAATGAGCACCACTGACGACGCGTCGGGCGGCGGTATCGTAGAAGCTGGTCAGCAGTTCCAGCATCTCGGTCGCGCCGCCAAGCCCCTTCTCAGCCTGCTCCATCTTCTGGATCAGCGAGACAAGCAGGTGCCGGCGCAGCGCGCGGTAATCCTGGGTCAGCTTCGTGCCTTTGCGGCTCGGGGTGTAGAGCGTGTCCTTCCGCGAACGTCCCTTGACACGTTCGATAAGCTGCAGCGTTTGCAGCTTCTTGATCGCGTACTGGATATTGGCCGTGTCGTCGCGGCCGAGCAGGCGGGAGATTTCGCTCAACCCTTTCGGCTTGTTGCGATAGCGAATCGTGTGCAGGATTGCGGTGTCGAGACCGCTCAGGCCCGCGCCCGCAAGCTCGCTCGAACATTCTGATTGCCAGCGTAGAAAGGCTGCTGAAATGCGCCAGAGGGACCATTCGAATTCAGTCAGCGCCGCTTCCGAAATTTCAACGGAGGCGTCACTCAAGGGTGTCTCGGTCATGGTCATCAGGCTCTCCGGTCACGCATCTAAGGCGAGAGTAAAGCCTTAAATTCTAATCATGGCGAGCGCAAATTTCACGCGCAAATAGAGCAAACGAGGGTTCAATGCGCATCTTCTGGCAAAGCTTCATCGACGCAACCGCAAGTGCGGCGTACATGGCGCGGCTTTCGGAATACCTGAACGGCATTGCCGAGCCTGGCACGACGGTCGATGTCTTCGGCATAAGCCCGCCCGACCGCCACTTCGGGCGCCTCGCCGAATTTCGCTGTGCTGCAATCGCCATTGACAACGGACTGGAGGCTGCCGCGCGCGGGTACGATGCCGTCGTGATTGGGCATTTCCAGGACCCGGGCCTCTACGAACTGAAGTCGTCGGTCAAGATTCCCGTCATCGGCACCGGAGAGGTGTGCATGCACTATGCCGCCCGCCTTGGTCGACGGCTGGCGCTTGTCACCCTCGATGATGTTTTCCAGGTCTGGCACTATGAGCAGGCCGACCTTTACGGTCTCGGCAGCCGGGTGCGACACGTTGTTGGCATGAACTGCGAACCGTCCGATTTCAGCGCGGCCTTCGCGGGTGATAGCGAGGCGCGCCAGCGGATGTTGGCGGGTTTCACAGCGTGCGCCGAGCCGCTGGTTCGGGATGGAGCCGACGTGGTCGTGCCTGCGGGTGTGCTGCCAGGGCTCTTGGTCGGCGGCGAATACGGCTTCAAGGTGCTGCACGCCCCGGTAATCAACACGGCGGCCGTTGCCTTGAAAAGCGCTGAGATGGATGTGCGGCTTCAGAAGATCGACGGCATCGAAGTCAGCCGCGGCCCCTTCTGCTCGCTCGCCAATGAACATGCGGTTGAGGATTTCCGAAACTTTGTCGCCAACGGTCGAGGTGCGCCGCTTTTCCCAAGCGGCACCTGACACCCGACGCCCGAGCGTCACATCGTCAGGATCAGCCGTCCGCGCGATACCGCGCCCTTCTCCATGAGCCGGTGCGCCTCGGCAGCTTCCGAGAGCGGCATCGTGCGCGCAACCTGCGGCTTGATCACGCCGCCGCCGGCCAGATCCATCATGGCTTGCAGCGCAACCTTGTCATCGGAGACCATGACGCGTGTTACGGTAACACCGAACTCCGCACCTCGATCGGTGATCGGATCGGCAACCAGCCAAGCCAAGCGTCCGCCCCGCTTCAGGACTTGGTATGACCTGTCGTGAACCTCACCGCCCATCAGATCGAAGACCACGTCGTGGTCCTTCAGCAGACCTGAAAAGTCTTCCTCGTCATAGGCGATGACGTGGTCGGCGCCGAGGCTCTTCACATAGTCCTGATTGGTTGAACGGCAGGTCGTCGCCACTTCGGCGCCAAGATGATGGCAGAGTTGGATCAGGAGCCCGCCCACGGCACCGGCGCCGGAATGCACCAGCACCTTCTCGCCCGATTTGACCTCCGCCGTCTGCACCGAAAGCCAGGCGCTCAAGCCCGCATTGGTGAGCGCAACGGCTTCAACCGTCGAAAGCCGTTCCGGGATCTTCACCGCATTCTTTTCACCCACGGCGATCATTTCGGCGTACCCACCCTGGGCGAAAACGGAAGCCATGACGGCAACCCGATCCCCGACCTGGAACTCGCTGACGTCCTCATCCACCGCAACGACTGTGCCGCCGCCATCGCGTCCCGGCACGCTCGGCATCGGAAGCGTGAAATGATTCTGCAGATGGCCGGCGCGCAGCTTCCAGTCGAACGGCGTGACGCTTGCGGCCTCCAGCTTGACGAGGATCTGGCCCGCACCGGCAACCGGATCCGGCAGGTCGACATACTGCATCACGTCTGTCGTGCCGTGCTCGCTATACTGGATGGCCTTCATGCTTCACTCCTCAAGCTTACGACTGCTTTCCCCGGCTTCTAAAGCCAGGCGCGAGGCCAGACAGAGAACTGATAACTCAATGACTCGCAAGCCCGATGGAGGATGAGGACGTTCGGCTGTGTGTCAGATCGCATGAACGACATGCATGGCACGCACCGCAGCCGAGGCGCGGTTCTCGACGCCGAGCTTCACATAGATCTGCTCGAGGTGCTTGTTCACGGTACGTGCGGAAAGGCCAAGGATATCGCCAATATCGCGGTTTGACTTGCCCTTGGCGATCCACTCGAGAACCTCCGATTCCCGCAGCGTCAGCGCAAAATGCTGTCTAAGAATTTCAGCTGCGGAGCGCTCGCTGGAGCCCGTCACCCGGAGCAGAATTTCGTCAGCACCGATGCTTCCCACGAAGCTGAATCGCAGAACATTGGCGTCCGAAAGCCTGTAGGACAAAGGCACGTCACTGCCCGAGCCACTCCTGTCGAAGCTTTTAAGCCATGCGGAGATCTGCCGGGACAGGTGATCGAGATCGTTCGTCTCAATGAGGCGCGTTGCCTGGGGCGTCGACCACCGGATCGTGCCATCACCCCTCACGGCCAGAAGATGACGGCCCGCAGCATCAAGAGCCACCCGCGCACTCTGTGTCGAGCGGGCGTTGGACAGGTGAACGCGGATGCGCGCCCGCAGTTCATCGATATTGATCGGCTTAGTCAGGTAATCAACGCCGCCGGAATCGAGCGCATGGACCACATGTTCGGTATCCGTGAGCCCCGTCATGAAGATAACCGGGACCTGCGGCACGGTGGTGTTCGACTTCAGCTTTCGGCAGGTCGCAAAACCATCCATGCCAGGCATCACCGCATCGAGCAGAATGATGTCCGGGGTGATGCGCTCGACGATGCTCAGCGCTGCTTTGCCGGACGTCGCGATCAGCACGGAAAACCCGGACGCCTCGAGCGCCTCGGTGAGAAAACCCAGCGCGTCGGGGCTGTCGTCCACCAGAAGAACGATGTCGCGGGGCAGGGGACGTTCAGGCATCGCTTGCCCTTTGCATGTCAGTGTCACTCACGAATTTCATGTAACCCGCCAGGTCGAATGCCTTGACGTATGTGCTCGCTTCTTCGGCAAAGGCGCGGGTATCATCGCTCTGCGCCAGATCGTGAAGCTTGGCCTCGATTCCGCGAACATAACCGATCTCACCGAGCCGCAAGAGATCCTGCAGATGGTCCGGCGCAGGCGCCTTTACCGCCGGTCGCGGATCCGTTGCAACGGGAGGCGCCGCGTCACTTTCATAGATCCAGGAGAGCCCGAGATGTACGGCGAGCTTGTCGGAGAGCCTGCGAAGATCCACGGGCTTGGCGATCGCATCGTTATGGCCGTCCGTGCCCGGATTGCTCACCACTCCGTCACCGATATTGGCAGAAAGCATGACGATGGGCGCGGTCTGGCCGAGATCACGTAGCTTTTCCACCAACTGCCACCCGTTCATGCCGGGCATCGAGATGTCGATGAGGAAAAGGTCCGGCACCACGCCCTCGATCAACGTCAGGCAGTCCGTCCCGCTGCTTGCAGTCAGCACCACGAAATCCATCGGCACCAGGACCTCGCGCATCAGGTCACGGTGATCCTCGTTGTCATCCACGACAACGATCGTGCGGCGCGGGCCGCTATAGGTGATGATCGTTTTTTCAGGCGCCGGTGCAGTATTGGGCCGTTCGACGGCGGAAAGCATCAGTCGCACCTTGAAGACCGAGCCTTCACCCTTGGTACTGGCAACAGCGATCTCGCCGCCAAGCGTGTTCGTCAGCAGTTGAGTGATCGTGAGGCCTAGCCCGAGCCCGGGCATCGGCCGAATGCTATCTGCCTCGCCACGCTGGAAAGGTTCGTAGATGCGGCCAAGATCTTTCTCCGCAATTCCGCGGCCAGTGTCAGAGACCGTGAAGGTCGCCACCTGGCTGCGATAAGAGACGTCAAACCGGACCTTGCCTTCGTCGGTGAACTTGATCGCGTTGGACAGCAGGTTCACGAGGATCTGCCTCAGGCGTTTTTCGTCCGTACGGACATATTGGGGCAGGGCGTGGGCACGTTCGTGCTCGAAGACGAGCCCCTTCGCCTGCGCCTGAAGCCGGAACATTTCTACAATCTGGTCGAGGAAATCCTGGATGTTGATCTCGTTGGAATAAACCTGAAGCCGCCCGGCCTCGATTTTCGAGATATCGAGGAGTCCATCGATCAGGCCTGAGAGATGATCGGCCGACCGCTTGATTACCTTGATCGCGGGCTGGCGAGGTGCCGGAATCGTTTCGTCACGCTCCAGGATCTGAGCGTAACCCAGGACGGCATTGAGCGGCGTGCGCAACTCGTGAGACAGGCCGACAACGTAGCGGCTCTTGGCGCGGTTTGCGGCCTCAGCTGTTTCCTTGGCTTCCTGCAGGGCCGCATCCGTCTTCTTGTGTGCGGCAATCTCCTTCAGCAAAAGCGTGTTCTGGCGCGAAGACTCTTCTTCCGCCACGACGCGGCTGTCATGGGCAAGTACGTAGAACCAGGACACGACGCCCGCGATGATCGCGAAAACGAAAAAGACGATCAGCACCGTGCCGTAGATCACCTCGGCGTTCGCCGGTGTTGCCCGTCCAACCTGGTGGGCGATCATCCCCAGGATCGCCCCAATGAGCGAGATCGACAGGAGCGCGGTCAACCCATAGCGCCCAAGCCGTGTGCGCAACCGCGCCATGACCGTATCTGGCAAGACTGTTCCCGCGATGACGGCCAGTTGATTGTTCAGCCGCGCATGAGGCTTGCACATGTCATGGCAACGGCTGTCGAGTGTGCAGCAGAGCGAACAGATCGGGGCTGCATAAGCCGGGCACCAGGCCATGTCCTCATGCTCGAAGGGATGTTCGCAGATCGAGCATGTGATCGATTTGCGCAGCTTCCAGGCCTCGCGCGGCTTGCGGGCGAGGTAAAACTTGCCCTTGGTTGCGAAGGCGATGGCCGGCGAAAGCAGGAATGCGATCAGCGTTACATAAGTCGCAAGCGACGCCATTGTCGGGCCGAACAGCCCGAAATGGGCGGCAAGCGCTACCGAGGCGGACCCGAACATCGCGCCAAGACCGACCGGGTTGATGTCGTAGAGATGCGCCCGCTTGAACTCGATTCCCTCCGGCGACCAGCCGAGCGGCTTGTTGATGAACAGGTCCGCCGAGATCGTGCAGAGCCAGGCCATGGCAATGATCGAGAAGATACCAAGTGTGGCTTCGAGCAAGCGATAGATGCCGAGCTCCATCAACAGCAGCGCGATCGCCACGTTAAAGACGAGCCAGACGACGCGACCCGGGTGACTGTGGGTGAGACGGGAGAAGAAGTTCGACCAGGCGAGCGACCCGGCATACGCGTTCATCACGTTGATCTTGAGCTGCGAGATCACCACGAAGGCAGCCATCAGCAACAGCGCTGCCGTCTCGTTCGGGATCATGTAGCCGAAGGCTGTGAGGTACATATGCGCCGGATCGGCGGCTTCGCGCGCCGGCGTACCCGTCGCAAGCGTCAGCACGGCGAGGAAGGAACCCGCAAGCAACTTAGGTACCCCGACAATCACCCAACCAGGGCCGGCCAGGAAAACCGAAATCCTGTGCCTCCATTTCTGCACGCCGTCTGGCGGAAGGAAACGCAGGAAATCGACCTGCTCGCCGATCTGCGGCATCAGCGCAAGGATGACCGCGGAAGCGGCGCCGAACTCAAGGAGATCGAATGGCGCCGCACCCGCCACTTCAGCATTGGAATGGTCTATGCCCGCAAACGCACGCCAGAGATCGAACTTTTCCCAGTCGAGGAAGGCGATGAACACGAAGGGCAGGATGTTGAGCACGATCCAGAAAGGCTGGGTGGCGAGCTGGAAACGCGAGATCAACCGAATGCCGTAGATGACGAGCGGGATCACCACCACTGCGCTGATGATATAGCCGATCCAGGGCGGGATGCCGAAAACGAGTTCCAGCGCGCCGGTCATGATCGAGGCTTCGATCGCAAACAGCATGAAGGTGAAGGCGGCATAGATCAGCGAGGTGATGGTCGAGCCGATATAGCCGAAGCTTGCGCCGCGGGTGAGCAGGTCGATGTCGACGCCATGGCGGATCGCATATCGGCTGATCGGCAGTCCGATGACGAGCATTGACACGGCAGCAGCGATGATCGCGAAGAACGCATTGGTGGTGCCATAGGAAAGCGTGATTGCTCCCCCAATGGCTTCCAAAGCCAGGAACGAGATGGCGCCAATCGCGGTATGCGAGATACGGCTTGACGAGAATCGACGGGCGCTCTTGGCGGTGAAGCGCAAGGCATAATCTTCCAGCGTCTGGTTTGCCACCCAGCGATTATAATCTCGCCGGACGGGGATGATGCGTTGGCGCGCTGCCATGCCTATATTTTCAGCACTCAAGAGGACCGTCTTTAGATTAAGCAGTCTCTACCGTGGCTCGATGTTTTGCAAGTGGTGAAGCGATGCGCGTGTAACGGAGTTGCCGCGTTATCCGAAGCGTTGGTGGGGGCGTTTGCCCCCGCGTCATACGTCATTTTGCGTATGTGGTTTTGCACTGCAGCGCAGGATAGTTCCCTCAGCAACGGCCAAATCTTCGTTGCACCAAACACAAGAGGGGTCCGCACGATGAAATTTAGCTCCAAACTGGGCGGCGCGCTGCTGGCTGCTGCCATGTCCGCCACGGCGCTTTCCGGCGCCTTTGCCGCCGACGACACGATCAAGATCGGCGTCCTGCATTCGCTCTCCGGCACGATGGCGATCTCCGAGACGACGCTCAAGGACGCCATGCTGATGCTCGTCGAGCAGCAGAACAAGAAGGGCGGCCTTCTTGGCAAGAAGCTCGAGGCGGTCGTGGTTGATCCGGCCTCCGACTGGCCGCTGTTTGCCGAAAAGGCCCGCCAGCTGATCTCCCAGGACAAGGTCGCCGCGGTGTTCGGCTGCTGGACGTCGTCATCCCGCAAGTCGGTCCTGCCGGTCTTCGAAGAGCTGAACTCGATCCTCTTCTACCCGGTCCAGTATGAGGGCGAAGAATCCTCGCGCAACATCTTCTACACCGGAGCTGCCCCGAACCAGCAGGCCATCCCTGCTGTAGATTACCTGGCGAACGAAGAAGGCGTTGAGCGCTGGGTGCTGGCGGGCACCGACTACGTTTATCCGCAGACGACCAACAAGATCCTCAAAGCCTACCTGATGTCGAAGGGCGTGGCCGAATCCGACATCATGGTGAACTACACGCCGTTCGGCCATTCCGACTGGCAGACGATCGTTTCCGACATCAAGAAGTTCGGCTCCGCCGGCAAGAAGACGGCCGTCGTTTCCACCATCAACGGCGATGCCAACGTGCCGTTCTACAAGGAACTCGGCAACCAGGGCGTCAAGGCTGAAGACATCCCGGTCGTCGCCTTCTCCGTTGGCGAAGAAGAGCTTGCCGGGCTCGATACCAAGCCGCTCGTAGGGCATCTGGCCGCCTGGAACTACTTCCAGTCTGTCGATTCCGAAGTGAACGCAGAGTTCATCAAGGAGTGGCATGCCTTCACCAAGAACGACAAGCGCGTCACCAACGACCCGATGGAAGCCGCCTATATCGGCTTCAACGCCTGGGTGAAGGCGGTCGAGGCCGCCGGCACCACGGACACCGACGCGGTGCTCGACTCCATCATCGGCGTCTCCGTCCCGAACCTTTCGGGCGGCACCTCGACCGTAATGCCGAACCACCACATCACCAAGCCGGTGCTGATCGGCGAGATCCAGGCCGACGGTCAGTTCGAGATTGTACAGCAGACGCCGTCGGTGGTTGGCGACGAGTGGTCCGACTACCTGCCGGACTCCAAGAACCTGATCTCCGATTGGCGCAAACCCATGTCGTGCGGCAACTTCAACGTCGACACCGGCAAGTGCGGCGGCAAGGGTAGCTGATCACGCGTATCTTTTGAGGGAGGGGGATGGCCATCCTCCTCCCTTATCCCTGCGCGCACCGCAGGGTCCCGCAGCGTCGCATGTGCGAGGCAAAGGGGTCAGTCCGAAAACCGTCTCTCACTCAGAAGCACCAACCACCAGGAGGCGAGGTTATGAGAATAACAAGCTTGTTCGCAGCATTCTTCGCTCTTCTCCTTGTCTCCCTTGCCGCGCCGTCCTTCGCCCAGCAGCCGGTCGATCCGAAGCCGTTGATCGATCAACTCGCCAAGGCGAACTTCAGCCAGGCGGAGGATCTGATCGGCAAGATGGCGGCGGCCGGTGACGCTCGTGTCGTGCCGGTGCTTCAGGCTTTTACCGACGGTGATCTTTATGTGCGCAAGACAGATAATCTTGTGTTCATCGGAAAGACCGCGGGAAACGGCTTCGAACTCGTCGAGCCGCTCACCGGCGAGAGCGCTGGCCAGGTAGCCAAGAATGCCGTCACCAAGATCAAGGTCAACAACAGCCTGCGTCGCGCCATCCGTTCCGCAATGGGCGGTCTCACGCTTCTGAGCCCCGACCGGAGCGTGCGACTGCAGGCGGCAGATGCCGTAATGCGCTCTCCAAGTTCTGAAAACCTGGAACTCATCGAAGCCGCACTTGCCAAAGAAACAGATGCCGAGGTGAAGGCCCGGATGGAGGAGGCGCGCGCCGTCTCAGTCCTCTCCTCAGATCGGTCCGTCGAGGAGAAACGCGATGCCATCCAGACGATCAAGGATCTGGGTGGACGCAACGCGCTGGGCATCCTGAACACGATCTCCGGCAGCATTGATCCGGCACTCACGGCCGATGTGGAGGCCGCCGTCGCAGCGTTGCAAAGCGAGCAGCAGCTCTGGGATATGGCCCAGAATATCTGGTACGGCCTGTCCTTGGGGTCTGTCCTTCTCCTGGCTGCGATCGGCCTTGCGATCACCTTTGGCGTCATGGGCATCATCAACATGGCCCACGGCGAGATGGTCATGCTCGGAGCCTACTCGACCTTCGTGGTGCAGCAGGTGATACGCGACAGCGCGCCCGCCCTCTTTGAGTGGTCGCTTGCAATCGCCTTGCCTGTCGCCTTTCTCGTCACTGGCGCCGTTGGCTTCCTCATTGAACGCGGCGTGATCCGTTTCCTTTATGGACGCCCGCTTGAAACACTTCTCGCCACCTGGGGCGTCTCCCTCATCCTTCAGCAGGCGATCCGCTCAATCTTCGGCCCGACGAACCAGGAGGTCGGCAACCCGTCCTGGATGACCGGATCGTTCCCGCTCGGCGGCATGACGATCACCTGGAACCGGATGTGGATCATCCTCTTCTCGCTTTCGATCTTCTTTGCGCTTCTCTTCCTGATGAAGAAGTCGGCCTACGGGCTCAACATGCGCGCCGTCACCCAGAACCGCCGCATGGCGTCCTCCATGGGGATTAGAACACCCTGGGTCGATGCGCTCACCTTCGCGCTCGGTTCGGGGATCGCGGGTATTGCGGGCGTCGCACTGTCGCAGATCGACAACGTCTCGCCCAACCTTGGGCAGAGTTACATCATCGACAGCTTCATGGTGGTAGTCTTCGGCGGGGTCGGCAACCTCTGGGGTACGCTCGTGGGCGCCCTCTCGCTCGGCGTCCTCAACAAGTTCCTCGAACCATCGGTCGGCGCCGTGCTCGGAAAGATCCTGGTGCTGGTCCTCATCATCCTTTTCATCCAGAAACGTCCGCGCGGCCTCTTCGCGCTCAAGGGAAGGGCGGTGGAAGCATGATCACCAACTTCATTCTGCGCGCGCTGGACGGCAAGATCACCCTTACCGTCGCAATCCTGCTTGTCGTCGCAGCCCTGGTGCCGGCGCTCAATCTCCTGACCACGCCGGATAGTGCCCTCCACATCCCCACCTATGCCATGTCGCTGATGGGAAAATATCTCTGCTACGCGCTCCTGGCCTTGGCTCTCGACCTCGTCTGGGGTTACTGCGGAATACTCTCGCTTGGCCATGGCGCCTTCTTCGCTCTCGGCGGTTATGCGATGGGCATGTACCTGATGCGGCAGATCGGCTCGCGCGGCGTTTATGGCAATCCGGAACTGCCGGACTTCATGGTCTTCCTTAACTGGAAGGAACTGCCGTGGTTTTGGTACGGCTTCGACTGGTTCCCCTTCGCCATGCTGATGGTGCTTGTCGTGCCTGGTCTGCTTGCCTTCGTGTTTGGCTGGTTCGCTTTCCGCTCCCGCGTCAACGGCGTCTATCTGTCGATCATCACCCAGGCGATGACCTACGCGCTGATGCTTGCCTTCTTCCGCAACGACATGGGGTTCGGCGGAAATAACGGCCTGACCGACTTCAAGGACATCCTCGGCTTCCCGGTCCAGGCTGATGGAACGCGCGCGGTCCTCTTTGCCATGTCGGCGATCATGTTGTCGCTCTGCCTTCTCGTCGCCTCCGCCATCACCCACTCCAAGTTCGGCAAGGTGCTGGTGGGTGTTCGTGATGCCGAAAGTCGGGTCCGCTTCCTCGGCTTCCGGGTGGAAAACATCAAGCTCTTCACCTTCGTCGTCTCGGCGATGTTTGCGGGAATTGCGGGGGCGCTGTTCGTGCCACAGGTCGGTATCATCAACCCCGGTGAGTTCGCGCCGGCCAACTCGATCGAAGTCGTCGTCTGGACGGCCGTCGGTGGGCGCGGCACGCTGATCGGCCCGATCATCGGTGCGATTCTTGTGAATGCCGGCAAGAGCTTCTTTACCGGCGCATTTCCGGAAATCTGGCTGTTCGCACTGGGCGGGCTATTTATTGCGGTCACGCTGTTCCTACCCAAGGGTATCGTCGGCACGATCCGGCAGGGCTGGACATCGCGAAAGACTTTGAGAGCTGCAGCGGATCAAGAAAAGGGCAGGGGCACCGCCCTCCTGCCGCAGGCGGCGGAGTAGGATCATGACGACGATTGCCGAAACCCGTACCAAGAGCCTGCTTTATCTCGACAACGTTTCCGTCTCATTCGACGGCTTCAAGGCATTGAATGCGCTCTCCTTCGTGGTGGAGCCCGGTGAGCTTCGCGCGATTATCGGGCCGAATGGCGCCGGCAAGACAACGATGATGGACATCATCACGGGCAAGACGCGTCCGGATACCGGCGCCGTGCTGTTCGAAGATTCAGTCGACCTCACCAAGAAGGACGAAGCTGACATCTCCCAGTTAGGTATCGGGCGCAAGTTTCAGAAGCCGACGGTCTTCGAAAGCCATACGGTCTGGGACAACCTTGAACTGGCGCTCAACCGCAAGCGCGGCGTCTTCGCCACCCTCTTCTACACGCTGACACCGGAAGACCAAAAGCGGATCGAGGAAATCCTGACCACCATCCGCCTCACCCACCGCAGGGGCGAACTCGCTGCCAACCTGTCACACGGCCAGAAGCAGTGGCTGGAGATCGGCATGTTGCTCGCACAGGAGCCAAAGCTTCTGCTAGTCGACGAGCCTGTCGCCGGCATGACGGATGCGGAAACGGCAGAGACCGCGATCCTGTTGAAGGAAATCGCCAAGACGCGATCCGTCGTCGTCGTTGAACATGACATGGGCTTCATCCGGGACCTTGGGGTGAAGGTGACCTGCCTTGCTGAAGGGTCCGTGCTTGCCGAAGGCTCGATCGACTTCGTGTCGAGCGATCCCAAGGTGATCGAGAATTATCTGGGGCGTTAAGAACGATGCTGACAGTCAACAATCTCAATCTTCATTACGGTGCGGCCCAGGCCCTGCGTGGCGTTTCCCTCACCGCGGACATGGGCAAGATCACCTGCGTGCTGGGCCGCAACGGGGTGGGCAAGAGCTCGCTCCTGCGCGCGATCACCGGGCAGCACGCCGTTTCATCAGGAACCGTCAGCTTTCAGAATGAAGTGCTGAACGGCCTTCCTCCTTATGCCCGGGCGAGGCAAGGCATCGGTTATGTGCCGCAAGGGCGGGAGATTTTTCCACTGCTTACCGTGCAGGAAAATCTGCAAAGCGGTTACGCACCGCTTGCCCGCAAGGACAGGTTCATTCCGGACGAGATCTTCTCACTTTTCCCCGTGCTGAAATCAATGCTCGGGCGACGCGGGGGCGATCTTTCCGGCGGGCAGCAGCAACAGCTTGCCATTGGGCGCGCCATGGTCACCCGGCCCAAGATCCTGGTGCTGGACGAGCCGACGGAAGGTATCCAACCGTCGATCATCAAGGATATCGGCCGCGCCATCCGCTATCTCCGGGATTCAACCGGCATGGCAATCCTGCTCGTGGAACAGTATCTCGACTTCTGCCGGGAACTTGCCGACCAGGTTTACATCATGGATCGCGGTGAAATCGTGCATGAAGGTCCGGCCGAGACGCTGGATACGCCGGATGCGAGGCGACACCTCACGGTCTAGCGCATCAAGAGACAACCATACCCACCGCGTGGCCTTGATGGGCCGCGAGGTGATCGATAGGACTCGGAGTCGCGACGATCATGGGGAGGGTGCCGTATGCCGAAAATGACGACCGGGGAGATCATCACGCACTCGCTCGTCGCGAACGGGGTGGATACGGTCTTCGGCATACCCGGCGCGCATATGTACGACCTCATCGACGCCATGGCGCGCGAAAGCCGCATCCGGTTCATTCATACGCGCCACGAACAGGGCGCAGGCTACATGGCCTACGGTTATGCCAAGGCGACCGGCAGGACGGGCGTCTATACTGTGGTTCCCGGCCCGGGCTTTCTGAATTCGGGCGCCGCCATCTGCACCGCCTATGGCGCCAACGCGCCGGTTCTCTGCCTTACCGGCAATATCATGTCCCACCTGATCGGGCAGGGCAGGGGGCAGCTACATGAACTGCCGGATCATCTTGGCACGATGCGCGGCCTGACGAAATGGGCTGAGCGGATCAACCATCCCACCGGGGCCGGCGAAATCATGCGCCAGGCATTTTCCCAGATGCATTCGGGGCGTCCTCGGCCGGTCGCGATCGAGGCGCCCTGGGACGTATTCGGCATGGCATCTGAAGTTCCGACTCCTGAAGCGGCAACGTCGCTGCCGGCGCCACAGATCGATGCAGAACTCATCGAAAAAGCCGCCTCCATGATCGCGGCTGCGAAGAACCCGATGATCATGGTCGGGTCGGGCGCAGTTGATGCCGGTGATGAGGTGCTGGCGCTTGCAAAGCTTCTCCAGGCACCCGTGACCGCACATCGCAACGGCAAGGGCATCGTCAGCGATGACGAAGATCTTGCGATGATGGCGCATGCAGCGTGGCGTTTCTGGCCGCAATGCGATCTCCTGATTGGCGTCGGCAGCCGGCTCGAGCTGCAGTATTTCCGCTGGCGCTGGCTTCCGCCGGGCCTGAAGGTTCTGCGCCTCGACATTGATCCGACCGAAATGGTGCGACTGAAGCCGGATCTCGGGCTGGTGACGGACGCCAAGGCTGGCGTCGCTGCTCTCGTTGACGCGCTCCAAGACAGGGTCGGGCAACGACCTTCTCGAGTTGGGGAATATCGGCAGCTGAAGGCGGAAGCCGCGGAAGCCCTGAGGAGCGTGCAGCCCCAAGAGGAATATCTTCGGGTGATCCGCAAGGTTCTGCCGCGCGATGGGTTCTTCGTGGAGGAGGTCTCGCAGGTTGGGTTTACCGCGCGAATGTGCTTCCCGGTGTACGCACCGCGGCACTACGTAACCTGCGGCTATCAGGACAATCTTGGTTTCGGATTCAATACCGCGCTGGGGGTCAAGGTGGCGCATCCGGACAAGGCTGTCGTCTCGATCTCCGGCGACGGGGGCTTCCTGTTCGGCGTGCAGGAACTGGCAACGGCGCGCCAGTTCGGCATCAACGTCGTCTCGATCGTCTTCAACAACAACGCCTATGGCAACGTGCGGCGCGACCAGCAGCAGGTCTATGGCAACCGGCTTATCGGGTCTGATCTGGCGAACCCGAATTTTGTCGCGCTGGCGCAGAGTTTTGGTGTTCTCGGGATGCGGGCAAACTCTCCGGCCGAACTCGAGGTCGCGCTCACCGAGGCTCTCGCGGCGGACGCCCCGGTGGTGATCGAGGTGCCGATCCCGACGGGCTCCGATACCTCACCCTGGCCGTTCTACCACCCGGCCGCGCCAACATAAGCGCAACGGAATTCAGCCGATCTGCTGGACGGACTCGATGAGCGGCATTCCGCCCACCGTCTCGGCAAATCGTTCCCAGGTTCCGCGGGCGCCTTTTCGCCACTCGTCGGGGGTCTCCGGTGCAACGATCTTGCCGCCGTGGCCAAGTGCCTGTTCAACTGATTTCGCCTCATCTTCCGCCATCAGCCGGTCGAAATATCGCGCGCCTTCGCGTGACGCGTCCCCAAGGACCGTCCTCTGCTCTTCGGTCAGTTGCTTCCAGAAAGGCGCGGCGTAGAAAATGAC
The DNA here is from genome assembly GCF_003491345.1 of Neorhizobium sp. SOG26. GTDB lineage: Bacteria > Pseudomonadota > Alphaproteobacteria > Rhizobiales > Rhizobiaceae > Neorhizobium > Neorhizobium turbinariae. Next base: position 1,107,703 of record NZ_CP025513.1, on the reverse strand, counting down.
ACCAGAGGCCCAGATGTGCCCGGTCTCCGTCATGTATGGCACCACTTCATAGAGCTTGAACCCGGCATAGGCGGATTTGGTCAGGTCCATCGCGTCCGCGACGCCGCTGGAGAGAGCGTTGTAGGTTTCCGGAATGGGAATGCCGACCGGGGTCGTACCGAATGCGCTCCAGAGCGTTGTGTGCAGTGGGCTCTGGATGACCCGGATCTTCTTGCCAGCAAGTTGCTCGGGCCGTGTCACAGGCTCCTTGGTCAGAAGATGGCGTGCCCCGTAGTTGATGAAGTCGCCGACAACAAATCCCTGCGCTGCAAGCTTGTGCTTCAGATCATCGCCCAACTGGCCCTCAACCGTCTTGCGAACATGGTTCGCATCGCGGAACAGGAAGGGGAGATCGAGAATCTGCAGTTCCGGCAGCCAGGCGGAGAGTGATGAGACGGTGGACAGGCTCGCCTGGATCGAACCCAGCCGCGTGCCTTCCAGGACTTCCTTCTCGCCGCCAAGGGCGCTGTTCTTCACGATGTTGAATCGAAACTCGCCGGGCAGCTTGCTCTCGACAAGGTCGCGGATCTTCAGCCACACCAGCGTTTCCGGCTTGTCTTCACCCAGCAGCGACGCGATGGTTATCGTCTTGGCCCGGATCGATGCGCGGGCCAGATTGGGTGCCGCAAGTGCCATGGCAGCAGTTGCCGTTGCTTTCAGAAGTCGGCGACGTTTGAGCTTGATCATGATCAGTTCCCGAGATTGATGCGTTGGAAGATGAGCGCCCAGGCGCAGAGCAGCGCAAGCGAGATGAGCAAGGCGAAGAGGTAAGGCAGGACGTTACGGAAAAGGGCGGTGGCCGGCACGCCCGTGACGCCGCTGACGACAAACACCAGCATGCCGAGCGGCGGCGTCAGCCCGTGGATCATCAGATTCACCACTAGGACCACGCCGAAATGTATGGGATCGATACCCGCGGCAACTGCCGACGGCAGCAGGATCGGGCCGAACAGGAGAATCGCTGCGCCGATATCCAGCACCAGGCCAACCAGCAGCAGAATGAGGTTGGAAAGCAGGATGACGGCGAAGGCGCTGCCGCCGAGAAGCGATACGAAGTCGCTGACGAGGCCGGCCACATCGTCCACAGCCAAAAGGAAAGCGAACGGTCCCGCCGTGCCGATCAGGAGCCCGATTGCTGCAGCCTCCCGAGCCGCCTGGCCAAAGGCGCCGAAAATCGCGCCTCTCGCAAGCTTGGCGCGGATGGCAAGGCATAGGGTATAGAATGCAGCAAGTGCTGCAGCCTCGGTGGTCGTGACAATCCCGAAGCGAATGCCGAGCACCACGATCAGTCCCAAGCCGAATGCGGGCAAAGCGGCGATCGCCGCGCGCCGTCGCTCCCCGCTCGTCGCAGCGGGCATGCGCGGCTGCCCACGCACCGTGAGGTGGATAGCGACGGCGAGGCATACAGCCATGACCAGGCCTGCGAACAGTCCTTCCAGCAACAAGGCGCCGACGGAAAGATTGGTCGCGGCCGCAAGGATCAGGAAGGCGATCGAGGGCGGAATGATGTTGTCGAGGACGGACGTCGCGGCAATGATGGCACCGGCCTGGGCGGGCGGATAACCGTGCTTCACCAACTGCGGCTGGAAGGTCGAAGCACCGAAGGCGGCATTGGCGACAGACGAGCCCGATGCGCCTGAAAATAAAATGCTCGTCAGCAATGTCGTCTGTGCCAGACCTCCGCGGCGATGTCCGACCATGGAGGCAGCGAACGTAGCCAGATGACTGGCGACGCCCGACACCGTCAACAGGCTGCCGACCAGCAGGAAGAAGGGGATGGCCAGCAGCAGGAATCTTGACATCGACGCCACGGCGGTGGAAACGATCGCTGGCTCCGGCAGTGCGCTTCCGACAGCGGTTGCGACATAGGCGGCGGCGAGGAAGGCGTGGGCGAGTGGCGCCGCAAGCAACATACCGAGTGCTGCCGTCGCCGCCAGGAAGATGCTCGCCGGGAGCTCGCTGTTGATCTCGAACCTCTGAATGATCGAATACGCGGTGATGCCAATCGACATTGAAACGATCAGTCGTGTCAGTTGGCCGTCCGCCGCACGCCTGAGGGTCAGGACGATGACGATCAGTCCACCGCCGACGGCGAGGAACGAAAAACGTATCCATTCCGGAAGCCCGAGCGTCGGCGAAACACCGCCCAGCATGGCGATGATTTCGTGTCCCCCAGAGATCAAAACCAATGCAGCGCAGATGGAGAAGACGTCAGCCAACATCTGTGCGACGGTGTCCAACCCCTTGGGCAAGAGACGGGTGAACACATCAAGCCGCATTGCCAGGGGACCGTTCAAGGCAATGGGCGCACCAAGTCCGATCAGGGCGACATGCAGCCAGATTGCCGCGTCTTCTGCGCCGATAATGCCGGTGTGGAAGAAATAGCGCAGGACGACATTGATCGTCACCAAGGCGAGCAAAGCCAGCAGAATGACCGCGGCAACGGTCGCGAGACCCGCCTCGACGAAGCCAAGAACCCGATCCGCCGCTCGTGCAAGCGAAACGTCGCTTCCTCGGCTTGCTCCGGGGCGGGAGCGGGTCGCTGCATTTGGCCACATCAGATGGTCTCCGAACCCAGGCGTTCACGGAGATCCAGGTGAAGCGAGAAGAGAAAGTGCCGTCGCGAAAGGTGACGCCGTTTCCGTTCCTACGCCGGTATGACCCGGATCAGGTTCAAGGGTCCGGCTCACCGCCATCTCAGCATCGTTGCGATGCCCCCCTCGGAATAGCGCGAAGATGCAGAAACATCTTCAGCGTGTCAACGCTCTAGCGTCACCACGTTATAGGCTTCTGTTTCAGCCTCGGCGTGCCGCTTCGATCGTGGCAACATCGATCTTCTTCATCGTCATCATGGTGTCAAAGGCGCGTTTTGCCTCGGCGCCGCCGACAGCCAGAGCGTCAGTGAGGACACGCGGCGTGATCTGCCACGAGATACCCCATTTGTCCTTGCACCAGCCGCATTCGCTTTCTTGGCCGCCATTGCCGACGATGGCGTTCCAGTAACGATCGGTTTCTTCCTGATCTTCGGTCGAGATCTGGAAGGAAAAGGCTTCGTTGTGCTTGAAGATCGGGCCGCCGTTCAAGCCGATGCATGCCACGCCGGCGACACGGAACTCGACAACCAGAACATCACCCTCCCGGCCGTCAGGATAATCGCCCGGCGCACGGATGATTGACGTCACTTCGCTGTCCGGAAAGACGGTTGCGTAGAAGCGGGCTGCCTCTTCCGCATCATGATTGTACCAGAGGCAAATCGTGTTCTTCGTCATCATACTCTCCCTTGGTTGGCGCTGCACCTCTGCAGCTCACGTCAGGATGACGTTGATGCCGGGGACGATCCTACACCGTGTCCCCCGATTTTATTTGACCGCGCGAACGTCCGGGTTAGCTCGCCCTGCGTATCTGCGCCCGCTGCTCCTCGGCCTTCAAGTTCTGAACAAGTCGTGCCAGCCAATCAACGAAGACCCGCACCTTGTTGGAAAGGTGCCGTGTCTGCGGATAAACGATGTAGAGCGGCAAGGGCTCACAATCCCAGTCCGGCAGCACCTCGATCAGTTCTCCTCTGGCCACCGCATCGCGAACCATGAACTCGACGGCCTGGGCAATGCCGATGCCGGAGATTGCGGCGTTGACATAGGATCGGGCATCGTTGACCGAGATCACGTAGCGCGGGTTGATCTCGAGTTTCTCGTCACCACGGCAGAAGTCCATTGGCATGATCCTGCCGCTCGTCGCGTTGAGGTAACCGATGCAGTAGTGGCTTTCCGTCAACTCGTTCGGATGGTTCGGTATGCCAAATTTTTCGATGTATCGCGGCGCCGCATAGAAGCGAAAGCCGATCTCGCCAACCTTGCGCGCTATCAGCGACTGATCGGTCGGGGTGCCACCGCGCAGGGCGCAATCGACGTTCTCGGCGATGTAATCAACAAGCCGGTCGCCCACGCCGATATCCAACGTGATCTGCGGGTACCGTGTGTGGAAGTCACAAAGGTTGGGGATCACAAGCAGATCCGCGAATGCGCCCGCCATCTCCACGCGCACGCGTCCCGTCGGTTGAGTCTGCGAGTTCGACATGCTGCCGTCGAGTTCATCCAGCTCGGCAAGGATCTGGGCCGCCCGCTCATAATAAAGCGCGCCATCCGTTGTCACCATGACGCGACGCGTCGTGCGGTTGAGCAGGGTGGTACGCAAATGCCGTTCGAGGCTTTGCACCATGTTGGTCACTGTTGTCTTCGGCATGTTCAACGTCGCGGCCGCACGAGAGAAGTTCCCGGTCTCAACAACGCGCACGAACACCCGCATTGCAGACAGCTGATCCATAGCGCTCTCCTCTGCCTCCCGAATTATCCGCCGACTTGGAATAGTGTTGCCAAAAATGCAAACTTGTGCGACCGGCGTTGAACAATAATATCAGATGCGAACTCAACGGCAAGCGACCCGTTAAAGTGGGATTGTAAGCCGGAGGAACAATGAATGTCGGTACAGTGGGAAAACGTCGATTTTGCAACGACTAAGCCATCGGTGCCGATGCGGCTTTATGAAGGAGCAGCCAAAGGCAAGGCTCCCGCTCTTGTTTTGTATCTGCGTGGCGGAGCGTTCCTCAGCCGGGATCGAAAGGAGATAGAAAGACCCATCGGGAAAGCATTTGCGGAAACGGGCGCCGTCGTTCTCGAGGCAGATTATTCCCGCGTTTCGCACAACGTCTTTCCGCAGGCGATGGAATGCGCCTTCATGGCACTGAAGTGTCTTTCGGGACGGCGCAAACAGTTCGGCGGCCCGCGGTCGCGGCTCCTTGTCGCCGGAGATGAGGCTGGTGGCAACCTCGCCGCCAGCGTCGCACTCAAGGCGCGGGACCAGATGCCGGGTGAGTTGAGCGGCCAGGTGCTTCTGTCGCCGATGATCGACCCGATGATGGCGACGGCATCGATCCGCAAGGCTGACAAGATCGGCATGGGCCAACGTTGGGCCGAAGGCTGGAGCCACTATCTTGGCTCCCACTGCGGCTTCCAGCACCCCTATGCGGCGCCATGCCTCTGTTCGCGGCTTTCGGGTGTCGCACCCGCTTTGGTCGTGACATCGGAAGATGATCCGCTGCACGACGAGACAGTTGGTTATGCCAGCCGTCTCAAGGCCTCCGGCGTAACGGTGAGGCAGAAAGTTTTCCCGGCCAGCTGTGGCTGGACCGGTATTTATAGCGAAGGCGATGGCGAGTGGATGGCAACGCTCTGTTCCGAATTCACCGCCTTCGTGGACAGTTTAAATTAGTAGCATGACGTATTTGAAACGGAATAACGGCCGCCTCCCAAGGCCGTAAGGAGACTACCAATGGCATCGAGACTATCAAACTGGGCCCTGTGGGGCACCGGGCTGGGTACGGCTGCGCTTATCGTTGGCGCTTCTTTTTACCTGGACATGCCACAGGGCGCCAATGCAGCGCCGACGACCGAAACCGCACCGGCCCCGGCCGTCCCGGTGACGGTCGCCACCGTAACTCCGCGCAATGTCACCACCTGGCAGGAATTTTCCGGACGGCTTGAAGCCGTTGATCGGGTCGAAATCCGCCCCCGGGTTTCCGGCGCCGTGCAGTCCGTCCACTTCCGGGAAGGCGGGCTCGTCAAAGCAGGTGATCTGCTCGTCACCATCGATCCCGAACCTTACAAGGCGGCAGTTGCTCAGGCGGAAGGGCTGGTCGCCTCTGCCGAAGCCAAGGTCGACCACGCGAAGACCGAGCTCGAGCGTGGCAAGAACCTCGCTTCCAAGAACACGATCTCGCAAAGCGATCTTGCGCAACGCCAGAGCACCTACAGCGAGGCTCTTGCGAACCTGCAATCGGCCAAGGCGGGCCTGCGGACAGCGCAGTTGGAGCTCGGATACACCGAAATCCGTGCCCCGATCGACGGCAGGATCGGCAAGCTGGAAGTAACCGTCGGCAACCTTGTCGCCGCCGGCTCCACCTCCGTTCCATTGACGACGCTGGTGTCGATCGATCCGATCTATGCAAGTTTCGCGGCCAACGAAGAACTGGTGGCAAAGATCCTGGCGGATCTTCCGGTGGAGAACGGTTTTCCCGCCATTGACCGTGTTCCGGTCGAGGTCAGTACGCTGGCCGGTGAGGACACCAAGATCCGCGGCAAGTTGCAGCTGATCGACAATGAAGTAAACACCACGAGCGGTACGATCAGCGTTCGGGCTGTCTTCGACAATCCGACCGGCAAGCTTCTTCCCGGCCAGTTTGTTCGTGTCCGGCTGGGCCAGCCGAAGGCCTCCGAGCACCTGATGGTCAGCGAAAAGGCGATCGGCACGGACCAGGACAAGAAGTTCGTCTTCGTGGTGGATGCCAAGAATACGGTTGGGTACCGGCAGGTGGAGCTGGGCTCGACGGTAGACGGTCTGCGGATCGTCGAGAAGGGGCTGAACCCCGGTGATCGCATCGTGGTCAACGGCCTTCAGCGTGTTCGCCCGGGCGCCGTGGTTGCTCCCGAAGACGAAGCACAGCTTGCCCACAAGTAACACCTGACCGGCGGACGCCGGTCAGACTGCAGCAAAACCTCAGCCCTTGTCACCTGCGGCCGTTTAGCCGCGGGGCGGGCCTTTGCATCCTTCACCCTGGAGAGAGGGTTTCGACATGAATATTTCCCGCTTCTTCGTCGACAGGCCGGTCTTTGCCGGCGTTCTGTCGATCCTGATCGTGGTGGCTGGCCTAATCGGCCTTCGCGCACTGCCAATTTCGGAATATCCGGAGGTCGTTCCTCCATCGATTGTCGTGCGAGCGGTATACCCCGGCGCCAACCCGACTGTGATCTCTGAAACGGTGGCGACACCGCTTGAAGAGCAGATCAACGGCGTCGAAGACATGCTCTACATGAACAGCCAGGCGACTTCCGACGGCGTGCTGACGCTGACGGTCACGTTCAAGCTTGGCACGGATGCCGACAAGGCCCAGCAGCTCGTTCAGAACCGCGTCTCGCAGGCTGAGCCAAGGTTGCCGGCTGAAGTCCGCGCGCTCGGGATCACCACGGTCAAGAGTTCGCCTGACTTCATCATGGTGGTCAATCTCGTTTCCGATACCGACCGCTATGATATCACCTACCTGCGCAACTATGCGACGCTGAACGTCAAGGACCGGCTGACCCGCATCCAGGGCGTTGGCCAGGTGCAGGTCTTCGGGGCCGGCGATTACTCCATGCGTGTCTGGATCGATCCGCAGAAGGCAGCCGAACGTTCGCTTGCCGCAAGCGACATCACAAACGCCATTCGTGGACAAAATGTTCAGGCTGCGGCGGGCATCATTGGTGCGTCGCCGACCCAGCCGGATGTCGACCTGCAGCTCAACGTCAATGCCCAGGGTCGTCTGCGCACGCCGGAGGAATTTGGCAACATCATCGTCAAAAGCGGCGCAAATGGCGAAATCACCCGGTTACGTGATGTTGCCCGCATCGAGCTTGGTGCGGCCGACTACACGCTGCGGTCGCTTCTCGATGGTCGTCCGGCGGTCGCCGTCGCCGTCCTTCAGGCACCCGGTTCGAACGCCATCGAGATTGCTGACAACGTCAAGGCGACCATGGACGAACTCCAGCTCTCCATGCCGGAAGGCGTGAAGTACGAGATCGTCTATGACACGACCAAGTTCGTGCGTTCCTCGATCGAGAAGGTCGTTGACACGCTGCTGGAAGCGATCGCACTTGTCGTGCTCGTGGTCATCCTCTTCCTGCAGACATGGCGCGCCTCGATCATTCCACTGATCGCCGTTCCGGTATCGATCATCGGCACCTTCGCCGTGATGTATGCCTTCGGCTTCTCGATCAATGCGCTTACGCTCTTCGGACTCGTGCTGGCGATCGGGATCGTGGTGGATGACGCGATCGTCGTGGTGGAGAATGTCGAGCGCAATATCGAGAACGGTCTTTCGCCACGCGAGGCGACTTATAAGGCGATGACGGAAGTCTCCGGCCCGATCATCGCGATTGCGCTGGTTCTGGTCGCGGTCTTCGTTCCGCTCGCGTTCATCAGCGGCCTGTCCGGACAGTTCTACCGGCAGTTCGCGCTGACGATCGCAATCTCGACGGTGATTTCGGCGATCAACTCCCTGACGCTGTCGCCTGCGCTCGCGGCCCTGCTGTTGAAGGACCACCATGCCAAGAAGGACTGGCTGACGCGGTTCATGGACGCCATCCTTGGCTGGTTCTTCCGTGGCTTCAACCGCGCATTCGGTGCCGCCTCGAACGGTTACGGCCGGACGGTAGGTGGCCTCCTGTCACGCAAGAGCCTGGTGATGATCATCTATCTTGCACTCGTTGGCGCGACCTACAGCATGTTCAACGCAGTACCCGGCGGCTTCGTGCCGGCGCAGGACAAGCAGTACCTGATCGGCTTTGCTCAATTGCCGGACGGTGCAACGCTCGACCGGACAGAGGACGTGATCAAGCGCATGAGCGACATCACGCTGGAGCAGCCGGGGGTCGAGCATGCCATTGCCTTCCCGGGGCTCTCGATCAACGGCTTCACCATCGGCTCCAACGCTGGCATCGTCTTCGCCGTCCTCGACGATTTCGAGAACCGCAAGACGCCGGAGCTGTCAGGTGGCGCCATCGCGATGCAACTGAACCAGAAGTTCGGCGCGATCCAGGATGCCTTCATCGCCATGTTCCCGCCGCCACCGGTCAACGGGCTTGGTCAGACGGGTGGCTTCAAGCTGCAGATCGAAGATCGTGCCGGCTTGGGTGCCACGGCGCTGGACGAAGCGACCAAGGCGGTGCTCGCCAAGGCGAACCAGACGCCTGAGCTTGCCGGCATCTTCTCGAGCTTCCAGATCAACGTGCCGCAGCTTTATGCGGATCTTGATCGGGCAAAGGCGCAGCAGCTCGGTGTCTCGGTAACGGATGTCTTCGACACGCTGCAGATCTACCTCGGCTCGCTTTATGTCAACGACTTCAACGCGTTTGGCCGCACCTACAGCGTGCGGGTCCAGGCGGACACGAAGTTCCGGGCAAAGGCGGAAGACATCGGGCAGTTGAAGGTCCGCTCACAGGCAGGCGAGATGATCCCGCTTTCGGCCCTGCTGAAGGTTGAGGCTCAGACAGGGCCGGAGCGCGCCACCCGGTACAACGGCTTCCTGTCAGCCGACATCAACGGGGGTCCAGCACCCGGTGTCTCGTCCGGCCAGGCGGAAGCTGCGATCACAAAGATCCTCGACGAGACTTTGCCGCCGGGCATCGACTTCGAGTGGACGGACCTGACCTACCAGCAAATCCTCGCCGGCAACTCGAGCGTCATCGTCTTCCCGCTCGCACTACTGCTCGTCTACCTGGTGCTGGCGGCGCAATATGAAAGCCTCACGCTCCCACTCGCGATCATCATGATCGTTCCGATGGGTGTGCTGGCGGCGCTGACAGGCGTGTGGTGGACAGGTGGAGACAATAACATCTTCACCCAGATCGGGCTGGTGGTGCTTGTCGGGCTATCGGCGAAGAACGCGATCCTGATCGTGGAGTTCGCGCGAGAGCTGGAGTTCCAGGGCCGAACGCCCTTCCAGGCCGCGGTCGAGGCTAGCCGGCTTCGCCTTCGCCCGATCCTGATGACGTCGATGGCCTTCATCATGGGTGTCGTGCCGCTGGTCTTCTCGACCGGTGCGGGTGCTGAAATGCGCGTCGCCATGGGTATCGCCGTCTTTTCCGGCATGATCGGCGTCACCTTCTTCGGCATCTTCATGACGCCCGTCTTCTACATGCTGGCTCGGGTGATTACCGGTAACCGCCCCCTGCGCCAGCACGGGAAGGAGGTCGCCGAACCGGCTTTCTCTCCAGCCGAGTAAGCTGGCCTCCAGGCCGCGCGGGTTCTGTCCACCGGGAGCCCGCGCGGTCTCGCTTTGTCTGGAGAGGATACGGGAGCGGAACCACCGGCTCCGCTAGTTGTTAAGGCAGCCCTTGTTTCATCCAAAGGAGCTGGCGATTTCCGCGTTAGATGCAGTTGTCATAGGTGGCGGACCGGGCGGATTAACCGCAGCCATCTATCTTGCCCGTTTGCACCGCAAGGTCGTGGTGCTCGATTCCCGTCAGAGCCGCGCGTCGCTGATCCCGCGCTCGCACAACCATCCCGCCTTTCCGAACGGCATCGAGGGGCCGGAACTATTGGAGCGGATGAGGAATCAGTTGGGCAACTACGGCGTCGAGATCAGGCACACCGCCGTATCCGCTCTTCGCCAAGACGGCGACGGTTTGCTGGTCGATCTCCAGGATGGGCAACTCGAAACGAAGAACGTTATCCTCGCCACGGGCATTGAAGATAACCTGCCGCCCGTGGATCATCCCCATGACCTCGTCCGTTCCGGGCATATTCGCCTTTGCCCCATCTGCGATGGGTTCGAGATCGCCGGACGTCCGGTTATTGTCATCGGCGCGACCGAAAGGGCTGCTGCCGAGGCCAAATTCATCCGCTCCTTTACCCAGGTCATCACCATTGCCACCCTTGGACAACCGCTCCACATGAGCGACAAGACAATCGGTCGCCTTACTGAATGCGGCATCGCAATCCGGCAGGAGCCCCTTCGCGACTGTGTGCCGGTGGAGAACGGCGCCGTCGACCTTCTCCTCGACGGATCCGAGCCGATGCACAAGGTGGTGCTATATTCCGCCCTCGGCGTCACGCCTCGTTCGGCTCTCGCAAAACAGCTGGGCGTCGAGCTGGAAGAGGATGGTCGGATCAAGGTGAACGGGCATCAGGGGACATCGGTGCCCGGCTTTTATGCGGTGGGCGACGTCGTGACAGGCCTCAACCAGCTTGGCGTTTCGATGGCCCAAGGCGAAGTTGCCGCCGTGGCTGCGCACAATCGCATCCGGGAACTGAACGACGACTGATGGCCGTATTCGCTATCGCTGACCGGCGGTTAGCTTTTCGCGGGCCTCTCCAGACGAATGACGTTTACAGGTTCGGCGATCGCTGCCTTTGCAGCGCCTAGCGCGCTCGCCAGGTCTTCCACCTTGAACGGTTTGCCCACGACCGGACGTCCGATCTCGGCGCCAGCTTCCAACTTGTCGCTATAACCCGTCATCAACACGATCGGCAGCCGACGGTGTCGTCTGCTCGCCTCGTCCGCCAACTCGATACCGGACATGCCGGGCATCATGATATCGCTGACCAACGCTTCGATCCCCGACTGGTGCTCCAGAATATCGAGCGCCTCCCGCCCGCTGGAGGCGGTAATAACATTCGCGACAAGCTCCTCAAGCGCCAGGCGCACGGATTCCAGCGAGGAGGGGGTATCGTCAACGACGAGGATCGTCTGCGGTAAATCAAGAGACTGCCGGGTGTCGTCAGTCGACATCTGTTGCTCGTTCGCCTTCGGGAGAAGCAAGGTAAACGCACTGCCATGGCCAACGACGCTGGTGACCTTCACCGCGCCGCCGCTGCCCTGCGTAAAACTGTGAACCTGGGTGAGCCCCAGACCCGTGCCGTTGTTGTTCTTGGTCGAGAAGAACGGTTCAAACACGCGGCCGAGGTCGTCTGGTGCGATGCCGCGCCCCGTGTCCGAAACGGTGAGCACGACAAACGAGCCGTGAAGCGTCGGCACTTCCGCCTTGCCGTCCAGCACGTTGCGCGCCGAAATGGTGACGTGGCCGCCGGACCCCAGTGCATCGCGGGCGTTGGTCAGCAGGTTGATAAGCGCAATCTCCAGACCCGCCGGATCCACATGAATTGGCCAGATATCGTCCGGCAACTTGATGTCCATCACCACAGTATCATTGACCGCTTGTCTCAACAGAGGCGCGAGTTCGGCGAGTTTCAGGTCCAGCTCGACCGTGGTCGCGCCTTGATTGGACCGGCGCGAAAATGAAAGAAGCCGCTGGGTGATCGCCTTGCCGCGCGTTACGCCTTCACTCATGTGCGACAGCATCTGGTTGACGCGTTGCTCGTCATGGCGTCGCCGCTTGATGCCCTCGACGCCCGATTGGAACACCATAAGCAGGTTGTTGAAGTCGTGCGCCGCCTGGCCCGTCAGCTTGCCCAGCGCATCCATCCGCTGCCAATTGGCCATACTTTCACGTTCGCGGTTTCGAGCGCGAACCTCGCGCTGGAAAAGGAAGGCGGCAGAACCGAACAGCAAAATCGTACAGAGGCTCGCCACGGCGATCAGAATGGTGGCGTTGCGCGCGAGACGTTCATACTCGGCAAGGGGGAGGCCGATCCGCACGCGCCAGGGAATGGTATCTAGCGGAACCTCTGCCATCTGCAACATTGCGCCCGATGTCGTGGTCGCTGACCCGAAGGAGCCGCCGCTGAAGGCTGCGAATTCCGTCGCGGGCTTGCCGGCAAGCGCCGGTGATCCCGTGGATGCCACCAGCCGATCCTGTCCGTCGACCACATATGCCGTCCAAGTTTCTGGCAAGCCGCTGGAGTAGAGAAGGTTGGTCACGACAGTCGGGCGCATCACAGCCGAAAGGATCGCGCGCGTCTTGTCCTTGCGGATCACCGGAACGCGGATCGGGAAGGCGGGCTGATCGCGCGGCCCCATCGCCACGTTGCCGATCACCGGCGCGGCAGTGCGAACGGCGGTTTCGTGGCTTTCCATCTCGACAACGCGCTTGCTGCCCTGCACCGGCGGCACCGCGAGCACGACCGTACCCTCAAGATCCGAGACCCTGATCTGCTCCCATTCCGGCACGCGCTCGCGAAGACGCCGTGCCAGCTCGGAAAATGCGGAGCGGACGATCGGTGGGTCGAGGCGCGGGGATTCTGCCACGATCGCCAGCAATTGCATCTGGCTGTTCAGTTCGCGCTGCAGGACACCGGCCAAAGTTGCCGCTCTCCCGCGCACTGAATCATCCAGGTTCTTCTGCTGTTCGCGAATAAAGAACCACCCCATAACGGCAGCCAGGATGATGACCGGAATGAGCGATGCAGTGACGAGGAGGAGCGCAGGGCGCGTTCTGTTCAAAAGGCCCTCCGAGGCCGTGAATCTCGGTGTTAGAATAAGACTCGAGCGGAAAGTTACAATGGGACGATCGGCGACTTGCGCGTTCCCGGGAAAAGCCTGCGCATCCCAATGTCGAGATCGTATACGGGAGCAGACGAAGATGCGGGAGCCACCCAGGCGTGAGCAGCTCCCGCTGTGTCCCGATTGGCGGCGGGACGAGGCGGCCTTGTATGAGCTGAAGCTTGTGCGGCCAAGGATGAGCATTCGCTAATCAACCGCATCGGGGAAATGAGACCGGTCCGTGTCACTGGAACGAGGGTTCGAAGACCTTCATGTTTCTTGGCGCCAATCCGACACGGCCCTCGCAGCGGCAGGAGGCAAACTCTATGGCGCTGATGAGATCGAGGTCTCTGACGGGCTTGGAGATCACGCCGAGGGTGCCTTCTATGCCATTTGCCACCGATTCCGGATTAGCCGTCATGAAGATCACGCAGCAGCCTTTTGCAGCCAAATCTCGTCCAATCAGTGGACCAGTCGGCCCATCGAGAAGATTGACATCCACGAAGGCGATATCGGCTTCCTCATCCAGTCGCTCGACATCCCGGCGGCTGGCGGCGATGCCTGAGACATGATGCCCGAGTTCGAGAACAGCGTCCTCGATCGCCATTGCGATCAGAAACTGGTCTTCCACGATCAGGATGCGCTTGTTCATCCGGTTCCCCTTCGTCCGGCACCCTAACGGGGCGGCCGAGGAATCGTTCCGGACAAATAGATGAACGTTCTAAACTGGTCATACGGGAAGGTCGCGGGACCGAAGCCCGTATCGGACCTGGCGCTTTGATGTCGCTTAAGATTTTCCCCAGTTGACGGACGGTTCTTTCATTGAAAATGTGGGTGCGAGTGGCGGCGGCAGGGAGGTGTTGCGCGCCAGCTTTATCTCTGGAGGAGGATGAGAATGATCAGAAGAACTTTTTTGGGCGCTGCCTGCTTGGCGCTGAGCGGGCTGGCGGCAATGCCGGCTGTTGCCCAGGAGGCCGTCAAGGTGGGTCTGATCCTGCCGATGACCGGACCCTTTGCGTCAACCGGACGCCAGGTTGAAGCCGGTATCAAGGCGTATATGGCGCTGAACGGTGATACCGTTGCCGGCAAGAAGATCGAGGTCGTGCTACGCGATGACGCTGGCGTTGCGGACCAGACGCGCCGTATCGCCCAGGAGCTCGTCGTCAATGATGGCGTGAAGATGCTGATGGGCTTCGGCCTGACACCACTTGCCATGTCCGTTGCACCCGTCCTTAATCAGGCGAAGATACCGGCGATCATCACCTCGGCCACGACCTCGGCGATCATGGCGCAGTCGCAGTATTACGTGCGAACCTCCATGGCTGGACCCCAATCGGCAGTCCCGGTCGCAACCTGGGCCGTGCAGAACAACATGAAGAAGGTCGTGACGCTGGTCTCCGACTATGGCCCGGGCATCGACATCGAGCAGGGTTTCACCAACCAGTTCAAGAAGGAAGGCGGCACGATCGTCGAGGCGATCCGCGTTCCGCTCGCCAACCCTGACTTCGCCCCGTTCCTCCAGCGCGTCCGTGACGCAAAGCCGGATGCCGTATTCGCCTTCGTCCCGTCGGGCGTCGGCTCGCTGTTCATGAAGCAGTTCATCGATCGTGGCCTTGCCGAAGCCGGCATCAAGCTGATTGGCACAGGCGACATCACCGACGACGACCTGCTGAATGGCATCGGTCCGGCCGCCAAGGGCGTCATCACCGGGCATTTCTATTCGGCGCTGCACGACAGCCCGGAGAACAAGGCATTTGTCGCCGAAGTACGGAAAGCCAACAACAACATGCGGCCGAACTTCATGGCCGTCGGCGGCTATGACGCAATCAGCCTGGCCTACGAAGCGCTGAAGAAGACCAATGGTGACACTGACGGCACCAAGCTTGTCGAAGCGATGAAGGGCATGTCGTGGACGAGTCCGCGCGGGCCGATCACCATCGATCCGGCGACACGCGACATCGTGCAGGACATCTACATGCGCGAAGTGAAGGAAGTCGACGGCGAACTCTATAACGTTGAGTTTGCTACCTTCCCGAAGATCAAGGACCCGAACGCGAAGTAGCGTTTCGCCGTCGGATGCGGCAGCCTCAGTCTGCCGCATCCCTCTAAACGAACCTTGTCTGCTGACCTCCGCTGCCAAGCTGCAGCCACACGTCCATTCTTCTGCCTTTGACTTTTCAGCCGCGAGCCGATAGGACCGCGACACGATCGTGCTGCGTGTGTTGCAGCGCTGGCGCGTCTGCGCACTGAAACTCCGGAAGACAAGAAGATGACAGAATATGACAACGCCGTGCCGGCGATTGCCAAGGCATTGGCGAAGCGCGGTTACGAGACGCTGACGCCCGTACAGCAATCCATGCTCGACCCTGCGCTCGTTGATGCCGATGCGCTGGTTTCGGCGCAGACGGGGTCAGGCAAGACTGTCGCCTTCGGCATCGCCATGGCGCCGACGCTATTGAAGGGCGCTGAACGTTTCTCGCAGGCCGGAAGCCCCTTGGGCCTGGTCATCGCGCCGACGCGCGAGCTTGCCATGCAGGTCAAGCGCGAGCTCGACTGGCTTTACGAGATGACCGGCGCGACGATCACGAGCTGTGTCGGCGGCATGGATATCCGGACCGAACGCCGTGCACTTGAACGCGGCACGCACATCGTGGTCTGCACGCCTGGCCGCCTGTGCGACCATATTCGGCGTGGCGCGCTGGATATCTCCTCACTTCAGGTGGCGGTACTCGACGAAGCCGATGAGATGCTTGATCTCGGCTTTCGCGAAGACCTCGAGTTTATTCTTGAGTCCGCTCCGCCGGAACGCCGCACGTTGATGTTCTCGGCAACCGTTCCCGCGGCGATTGCTAAGCTCGCCAAGAGCTATCAGCGCAACGCCGTCCGAATTGCAACGGCTGCCGAAGAGAAGCAGCATGTCGATATCGAATACCGGGCGCTGATGGTCGCGTCGTCGGATCGCGAGAATGCGATCATCAACGTACTTCGCTACTATGACGCCACGAACGCCATCGTCTTCTGTTCGACGCGCGCTGCGGTCAATCATTTGACGGCACGTTTCCATAACCGGAACTTCGACGTCGTCGCCCTTTCCGGCGAACTGACGCAGAATGAACGTACGCACGCCCTGCAGGCGATGCGGGATGGCCGCGCACGCGTCTGTATAGCAACCGATGTCGCAGCGCGCGGGATTGATCTTCCTGGCCTCGACCTCGTCATCCATGCCGACCTGCCGACCAACTCGGAAACACTGCTTCATCGGAGCGGACGCACGGGACGTGCTGGTCGCAAGGGCATCAGCGCCTTGATCGTCCCGATAAACGCCCGCCGCAAGGCCGAGCGCCTGCTAGGCGGCGCCGGCATCACGCCGACCTGGGCACGTCCACCTTCTGCCGACGAAGTCGCTGCGCGCGACGACGAGCGCCTATTGTCGGACTCAATTTTTGATGATGCACCGCGCGAAGACGAGCAGGAACTGATCGAAAAGCTTGTTTCGAGCCACGGCGCAGAGAAGCTTGCCGCAGCCTTCATCGCACTTTACCGCTCGAAGTATTCCGCGCCGGAAGAAATCGCCGAAGTCTCGCTTGAAGCGAGGAAGCCTCGCGATGCTGGCGATCCGGCTTCGCGGCCGTTGACGCCGCGTGGTGATTTCGGCCCAGCCGTGTGGTTCTCCCTGTCGGTTGGCCGCAAGCAGCGCGCCGAGCCGCGGTGGCTCATTCCCACCCTTTGCCGCGCTGGTGGGTTCACCAAGAACGAGATCGGCGCGATCAAGATGCAGCCTGACGAGACCTTCGTTGAGATTGCAGCTGCCCAGGCGGATGCGTTTTTGAAGAAGCTCGGCAAGGACGCCATGATGGAACGGGGTATCAAGGTAACCCGTCTCGCCGGCGCACCGGATTTCAACAGCTTCACCCGTGGCGAGGACGGACCGGTTCGCGACGGCCCCCGCATGGACAAGCCGTGGAAGGATAAGCCGCGCAAGGACAAACCCTGGAAGGACACCCCGCGGCGCGACCAGGACCAGAAGGAGCGCCCGGCCAAGGCAAGAGCCACCGGATCCGGACCGCGTGACGACCGCCGCATGGACGACGAAGTCTGGGGCGCGGCGCCGAAATCGAAGAGCTTCGCGGGTCGGAAACCCTCAGCCGGCAAATCATCTGAAGCACGGGGACCAAAGCCGTTCGACAAGGGCAAGCCGAAGGCCAAGAGCGGCGGGAACGACCGCCGCAAGTGATCTCACTGCGTCGGCGTCATCGATCCTCGGCGCCGTAGAACCTACGGACGTCCGCGGCGAATGAACGTCTAGAGTCTGCCTTCGTGTAGAACATGTGGCCGCCGCGGTAGACCTTGAGATCCACCCGCCCTTTCGACAACTCGGGGGGCAGGTGGTCCAGCACGTAGCGGCTGGCGCCATAAGGCGTCAGCGCATCGCTATATCCATGCGCGATCATCAGCTTGAAGGACGGGATCACTGACAGCAGGTCGCGGATGTCGGTCGAGGCGCTGGCAAGCGCCCGGCTATCACCGCCACGGCTGCCATTCCACTCCCAACGACGGTTGATGTCCTCGTTGAGCAGCGAGTAGGTCATCTCGCTGGCAAAGGCGAGCTCATTGCGCGCATAGCTGTTGAAGGCTGCACCGTAAGCGCGGGTGTAACCTTCCAGGATGGGATCGTCATTGCGGGTGTACGGATCTTCGGGATAGGCGTCCGGAACCGCATAGGCTGCGTCATAGGGGCTGACGACCTTGCCCGCGCCCGCCATTTGCTTCGCGTAGACATCGCCGACAAAGCCTCTTGCCCGCTCCACGGCCTCGCGCGGAATGCCTGTCCAGGTCGAGATGCGCTCATAGAAAGCGTCCGCGTCTGGTCCGTGAGCCGGCGCGCCGGCGAGGGCCACCAGATAATCCGTCATTGCGAAGCGCTCAGCCTCAGAAAGCTTCTCGGGTGTAAAATCCTGCGTCCGTTCGAGTTCGGCCGCCGCAAGGGACGGGAACTGCAGTGCGGCGGACAGCGGATCGTCTGAGTTCGCCAGGAACTTGCCCTCGATCAAGGGCGACAACATGATGATGCCGGTTGGCAGGATGCCTTGCGTGTTCTTCAGCGCCAGTGCCACCTTCGCCGCCCTGAAGCCCCCGTAACTTTCGCCAAGCAGATATTTTGGCGACTGCAGCCGATTGTTCTTCTGCACGTAAAGCGAAATGACCTTGGCGAGGCTTTCCGCGTCCTGACGCACGCCGTAGAAGCCTTTCGCAGCGTCATCATTTGCAGCGCGGCTCCA
Source organism: Neorhizobium sp. SOG26 (assembly GCF_003491345.1). Lineage (GTDB taxonomy): Bacteria > Pseudomonadota > Alphaproteobacteria > Rhizobiales > Rhizobiaceae > Neorhizobium > Neorhizobium turbinariae. The sequence continues at coordinate 1,089,415 of NZ_CP025513.1, read as the reverse complement.
GCCCGTCCCGACAGGATCGATCAGCACCAGATCGGTAAAAGCGAGCCAGGACTGCGGGTTGTCTTGTAGGACCGGTCTCGTGCCATCGTCGCCGCTCGTACCAAACCCCAGGATCTTCGGCCCGACGAGGCCAAGGTGAAGGTAAGCTGATGCCGCTCCGGGACCGCCATTAAAGGCGAAAGTCAGCGGCCGGTCCGCGCCGCCGTTCTTGGCGGAATAAGCGGTGTAGAAGACCTTGGCGGTCCGCTTACCGTCCTGTCCGAAGAGGTCGAGCGTGCCCGCCGTCGCCGTATAGGGGACATCGCCGGCCGGCGACTTGAAGACATGCTCGGTGGTCGAATCCGCTGGAATGAGGCTGAAGATGCCGCTCGCCTCGCTCTGTTCGGTTCGCGGCCCGCGCTCCCGTTCGCCGGACTCTTGAGCCACGACAGAGCCAAACAAGTTTGTGACGATGATGAAAGAGGTGATGATCGTTCGGCGCAGCACGCAGTTTCTCCAGTTCATTGCCGGTCTATCTAGCGCACCGATGTGAAGTGGGAACGCACGATCTCTCACGGTCGCTTGAAGCACCACTCGACGCAATATGTAGCAATGCAGGAAATCCGTCGCGAAACGAGACGAGGCCCACCATCTGCGAACGAGCCGCAGCGTGAGCCTCTAACCACCATCATGGTGGCTAGGCCAAGCTAAGGACCTATCCTGTTGTCTCGTCAAGGGTGAATGAGCCGCCATCAAATACATTAGCGTTTGGCATTGCGGCAGTGCAGATCTTTGCGAGCGAGAACAGTCGGCTACAACCCTGAAACCATCGCAAGCGGTGGACGTTGTCCTGCCAGATTCACGACCTCTGGAGGCTCATCTTGGACATCATTCGCATTCTTCTTGCCTTCCTCCTGCCGCCTCTTGGCGTCTTCCTGCAGGTGGGCCTCGGGCTGCACTTCTGGCTGAACATCCTCCTCACGCTCTTCGGCTGGCTGCCCGGCATCGTGCACGCCTTGTGGGTGATCCTGAAGAAATAAGCGCATGTCAGTGAGGCTCCCAAGAATTGAACCACAAGAATTGATGCCCATTGATTTTATTGAATTTTTTACCTCGGAGCCGAGTGGTAGCTCTGAAAAGCTATTGTGATGGTTGTGACTGCGCTAGTCTCAGGTCTGCGAATGAGTCGCATACGGGCGCGAATGATTAGCGGGGGGCTAGTTTGGACGGACGGACACATTCCACTCACGACGAGCTTGAACATTGGGCGGTGACGCGCGCCCATCATATCGTTGTTCATCAAGGCATGAGCCTGATCCGGGCAGCACAATGCTTGGACCACAAACGCACCAACGCCAAGACCTATGCGTTGCGGCAGGCGATCGCTGATTGCCTCGTTGAAGCCCTGCAGCATCAGCCCCCGGCCATCGCTGCCGCGTCGGAGCCTGCCATCACCGAAAGTTGAAGCGGCCGCGGCCGCGGCCAGTCGCGCATCCCTTCGCTTGTGTTAGAGTTTGCTACCGAACGCAGTGGATGGGTTGCTCATGCTTAATACACTCGCGATGCTCCTCAGCTTGACTGCAGCGCCATTGCCCATGGTTGCACAACAAGCTGGCGGTGAAGTGGATGTCGAACTCGTTCTGGCGGTCGATACCTCTCGTTCCATGGATTATGAAGAAGCGCGCATCCAGAGGCAGGGTTATCTCGACGCGCTGCGGCATAAAGAGTTCATCGACGCGGTCAGAGGTGGCCTCGTCGGGCGCATCGCGATCAGCTATTTCGAATGGGCTGGCGACATCGTACCGGGATCGGTCGTTGACTGGACGGTGATCGAAACGGAGCAGGACGCAGCGGCCTTCGCTGCAAAGCTGGAGGCGCGGCCGATCGATACGCAACGCCGCACGTCAATCTCCGCCGCAATCGCACAAGGCGCAACCATGATCGTGTCGGGCCCCTACAGGGGCATGCGCCAGGTGATCGACGTGTCGGGCGACGGACCAAACAACGCCGGCAATCCTGTGGTCCCCGCGCGTGACAAGGCCATTGAAGCAGGCATCGTCATCAATGGTCTGGCGCTGATGCTGCGCCCGTCCGGAGCAACAGGTGGGCTGGACAAGTACTACGCCGACTGCGTGACAGGCGGGCCGGGATCATTTGTGCTCCCGGTGCACAAGATCGAGGACTTCGCCACTGCGGTGCGGCGAAAACTGGTGCTGGAGATCAGCGGAGTCAGCCCGACCCCGCTCATCCGGAAGGTCGCAAACCAGCCGACCTCGGATTGCATGATTGGCGAAAAACAGTGGCAAGACCTATTCGACCGATAGGGAACGACGGTACGCTTGGGAACATTTCTTCGAGTTGGGAGTTTGCCTCCGCTTATGGGCGGAGACAACCTTGGGGACTGCAGCCAATTTCGGACAAGGGACGGATGATCCTCGTCAGTTCATAGTTGGACTGGCACGCGGCGCAGCTGGAGCGCTGCTGTTTGGCGTTCCCATGCTGATGACGATGGAACTCTGGCAGATGGGCTTCTACATCGATAGAAGTCGCCTTCTGCTTCTTCTGCTCGTCAACATTCCGCTTCTCATCCTTCTCGCCCGACGCATCGGCTTCGAGAAAACCACCGGCTGGCTCCAGGCAGTGCGTGATGCCGTGACCGCCTATGCGCTGGCGATCTTCATCAGCGCAGCCGTCCTGCTTCTCTTTGCCGATCTCAGACTTGAGCTGTCTCTATCAGCCGTGGTGGGGAAGGTCGCCATTCAGGCTGTGCCGGCCAGTATCGGAGCGTTGCTCGGCCGCGCCCAACTGCAAGGCGGGGGCGATAGCGGCAGCGATGATGAGGAAGACGAGGGAGGCGAGGCTGACTCCGGAACCCTGTCGTCCAGCTACAGTCATGAACTGTTCCTCATGGCGGTCGGTGCGCTGTTCCTCAACCTCAATGTCGCGCCGACGGAAGAGATCATCCTGATCGCCTACAAGATGTCGGGTTTCCACGCGCTCGCTTGCGTAGTAGTCTCGATCCTCATCATGCATGGCTTTGTTTATGCCGTAGCGTTCAAGGGTTCACACGAGCTGCCGCCGGATACGCCGTGGTGGCACGCGCTGATCCGCTTCACGCTTCCTGGCTATGTCGTCGCGATGGTGATCAGCCTCTATGTCCTGTGGACCTTCGGGAGGCTTGATGACACCGCGATGATGCAGGTGCTGATGGCGACGATCGTGTTGTCATTCCCCGGCGCGATCGGCGCCGCGGCTGCCCGTCTTATTCTGTAGCGAGTTGTTCATGTCCAAGACCTCCAAACCGAGTATCGAATCGCAAGAACCACACTGGATCGAATGGGCGACCGGGGTGGTTTCCGGTCTTCTGGTACTGGGACTGATCGGTTGGGTCGGGTACGACGCGGTTACCAAGGAACAGGCGCCGCCGGATTTTAGGATCGAGGCCACGCCTGCGGAGCCGACGAGCGCCGGCTATCGCATCCGCTTCGACATTACCAATACCTCGACGACAACCGCAGCTGCCGTCAATGTACGCGGAGAGGCGAGGAAGGCAGACGGGACCGTGGAAGGTGCTGAGACGACTTTCGATTATGTGCCAGCGGGCTCGAGCGCGTCGGGTGCACTCATTTTCTCCCAAGATCCCACGGGCCTGGTGGTCAAGATACGGGCGGCCGGCTACACCGAGCCGTGATGCGTCTTTGAAGGGAAGATCGCGGAACCAGGGCTCCGCGATCTCGCGCCTATTATCGGGTTAGTCCCCAGATGTAGCCGATCAGCGCTGCAATGCCCACGGCTGCCAGCGGGCGCTTCCGAACCCGGTCCCGAACATCATCCAGCACGACCTCCGCTTCAGACTGCGCTACCCGCACGGAAGCATAACCGATTTCCGCAGCGCTTTCGCGGAGGCGGGCGACTTCGCGGCGAAGAGCCTGCACTTCCTCGGATGCTTCGGTCGCTGAGCCTGCATAAGAACCAGTATCGCCAGAGGCGGCCAAAGCTTCGGCCACACGTGGGCTTTCATCACTGTTGGATTCTGCAGGGCCTACGCCCGTGGGAATGGACGTGCGTGTGGTCGAAACCGGGTCGGATGCGGGAAAGGTGTCCTTCAAGCCCTTGTCGAGCTCGGCATCCGCCGGCTGGCGGTTTTGCGCTGCCTGTTCCTGTTCAAGTGCTACAACTGCTGGGCTTTTCTGCGGCGCCATGTGTTATCCTCCAGATCTGGCTTAGAAACACATGAGCAACCCCGAGGTTCCGCTTGGAACACGATGCAGTTGCGGAAGACGAGCGCCTTCTGAAGACGCTCGCCCACAAGCATTAAGCGGCAGTGCGCTTTCCATCTTTATCAAAGAGATGGAAGCGGCTTGGATCGGCCGTCAGTGTCATCTTCTCGCCGATCTGGATGCCGGAGCGCCCGGCAACGCGGAAGACGATCGGGCTGCCATCCGCAGTGGTCGCATGAACGTAGCTTTCGGCGCCCACCAGTTCGACGGCGACAACCTGAACCTCTGCGGCAAGCTGTCCCGCCATATCTCCCGAGGCAATGACAAGGTCCTCCGGGCGGATGCCGATCGTCACGGCCTGCGGCGGCAGGCCTGCTCCTGCCGGAATATTCCAACCGGAGCCATTGCCGAGCTTCATCAGGTTCATGGACGGCGAACCAATGAAGGTGGCAACGAAGGTCGTCGCCGGCTTTTCGTAAAGTTCAATCGGCGTTCCGACCTGCTCGATCCGCCCCGCGTTCAGCACGACAAGCCGATCCGCCAGCGTCATCGCTTCCATCTGGTCGTGCGTGACGTAAATCGAGGTCGTTGCGAGCGAACGCTGCAGGCGGCGAATTTCCACCCGCATCTGGACACGCAGCTTCGCGTCGAGGTTCGACAAAGGTTCGTCAAACAGGAAGGCCGCGGGCTTGCGCACGATCGCACGTCCCATGGCGACGCGCTGACGCTGGCCGCCCGAGAGCTGGCGCGGCTTGCGCTCAAGGAAAGGCTCGATTTCCAGCGCACGTGCGGCTTCCGTGATCCGTCGGTCGATCTCGTCCTTCGATGTGTTGCGGTTCTTCAAGCCGTAGGCAAGGTTCTGGCGAACCGTCATATGCGGGTACAGGGCGTAGTTCTGGAATACCATCGCGATGTCACGCTCGGCCGGCTCCAGATCGTTGACGCGCTTGCCCGCGATCGTCACCTCGCCAGACGAGATGCTCTCCAGCCCGGCAACCATGCGCAGCAGCGTCGACTTTCCGCAGCCCGAGGGGCCAACGAGAACGATCATTTCGCCATCTTCGATGTCCAGCGAGACGCCTTTGATCGCCTCGACGCCGCCGGCATAGACCTTGCGGACGTCCTTGAGTTCGATAGTTGCCATTACTTTTCAGTCTCCACTAATCCTTTGACGAACCAGCGCTGCATCAGCACCACCACGATGACGGGGGGGATGATCGCCAGGATCGCAGTCACCATGACGTAGTTCCAGGGGGTCGACGCATCTGCAAAGTCGACCATGCGGCGCAAGCCGATGATGATCGTGTTCATCTCTGCCCTGTCGGTCACGAGCAGCGGCCAAAGATACTGTGTCCAGCCGTAGATAAAGAGGATCACGAACAGCGCCGCGATATTGGTGGTCGAGAGCGGCAGCAGGATATCCCGCATGAAGCGGAATGGTCCTGCATTGTCGATCCGGGCGGCCTCGACCATTTCACCAGGAATGGTGAGGAAGAACTGCCGAAACAGGAAGGTCGCCGTTGCCGAAGCCATTAGCGGCAGCGTCAAACCGGCATAGGTGTTCAGGAGACCAAGATCCACGATGACCTTGTAGGTCGGCAGGATGCGCACCTCGACCGGCAGCATCAGCGTTACGAAGATCATCCAGAAGAAGATCATGCGGAACGGGAAGCGGAAGAAGACGATCGCAAAGGCGGACAGGAAGGAGATGATGATCTTGCCAATCGCAATCGCCATGGCGACGACGAAGCTGTTGAACAGCAGGCGCTCGAGGCTGACGCCGACAACGCGCTCGACGCCGCCGGAGATCGACTCCTTGTAGTTCTCCATCATGTGGCCGCCCGGCACCAACGCCAGCGGTGGGCGGATGATATCCGTCGACGTCGCCGTGGAGGCGATGAAGGTATAGTATATCGGGAAGGCGACGATGATGATGCCGATGATCAGCATCATATGTGCCGTGAAGGTCGCCAGTGGGCGGTTTTCAATCATTGTTCCACCTCAACCGTAATGAACGCGCCGCTCGACAAAGCGGAACTGGAAGGCGGTCAGGGCGATGACGATCACCATCAGCACGACGGACTGGGCAGCCGAGGAGCCGAGGTTCAGGTTCACGAAACCGTCGTTATAGACCTTATAGACAAGCGTTTCCGTCGCCTTGGCCGGGCCGCCGCCTGTCACGGCGTGGATGATGCCGAAAGTGTCGAAGAAGGCGTAGACGGTGTTGACGACGAGCAGGAAGAAGGTCGTGGGCGCCAAAAGCGGGAAAACGATCGTCCAGAAACGCCGCATGCCACGCGCACCATCAATTGCCGCTGCCTCGAGCAGTGACTTCGGAATGGCCTGCAAGCCGGCGACGAAGAAGAGGAAATTGTAGCTGATCTGCTTCCAGGCTGCGGCAACAACCACAAGGGTCATGGCCTGATCACCGTTCAGAAGCGGATCCCATGCGATGCCATTGCGCCTCAGGAGATAGGCGAGGGTGCCCATGGCCGGGTTGAACATGAAGAGCCAGAGCATGCCGGCGACCGCGGGCGCGACAGCATAGGGGATAATCATCATGGTGCGGTAGAAGCCCTTGCCGCGAACAACAAGGTCTGCCGCGGTGGCAAGCAGCAAGGCCACGCCCATGGAAAGCAACGCAGTCGCCAGGCTGAAGACAACCGTCACCTGAAGCGAATGCAGATAGTTTTGATCTGCGAATATGGCGGAGAAGTTCGCCAGTCCCACAAAAGCGCTCTGCAGACCGAAAGGATCTTCCCGCATCGTCGACTGATACAAAGCCTGGCTTGCGGGCCAGAAGAAAAACACGACGGTCAGGATGATTTGCGGGGCGACGAGAAAATAGGGAAGTATTTTGTTGGGAAAGACGACTGTTTGCACGGGCAGGCTCCGTTGGAATGCGGGTGGATCACCCGCGCCAGAGACGCGGGTGATCCAAGGCGATTACTTTCCGATCGCCTGCTGGATGGCAGCGTTGCCTCGTTCGACAGCCTTGTCCAAGGCGGCCTTCGCGTCCTGCTTGCCAGCAAGCATGGCTTCGAATTCCTCGTTCAAGATGTCGCGCACCTGTGGCAGGTTGACCAGACGTACACCCTTGGAATTTTCCGTCGGTGCCTTGCCCATCATTTGCGAGATCGGAGTTTCGCGGCCAGGGTTCTTTTCATAGAAGCCGGACTTCTTGGTTTCCTCGTAGGCAGCGAGCGTGACCGGGAGATAACCCGACACCTGGTGCAGGCGAGCCTGGATCTCGGTCTGCGAGAGGAAGTTGAAGAACTCAGCGGTGCCCTTGTATTCGGCATCGCTCTTGCCGGCAAAGACCCAGAGGCTGGCGCCGCCCGGGGTGGTGTTCTGCGGACGACCTTCACCTTCGTAATAAGGAAGCTGGCCGATACCGTAGTTCATGCCGCTCTTGACGATGTCGCCGAGACCGCCGGAGGATTCCGTCAGGATAGCGCATTCGCCGGAGGTGAAGAGCTGCTTGGCTTCCGAGGTACGACCGCCGTAGCGGAACGTGCCGTCCTTGGCGAGTGCAGCGATCGACTCGAAGTGCTTCACGAATATATCGGAGTTGAAGGCGAGCTTCACATCCGTGCCGGCCAGGCCGTTCTCGTTGCTGCCGTAGGACACGTTGTTCCAGGCAGCAAAGTTTTCGGTCTGGATCCAGGTGAGCCAAGTGGAGGTCATGCCGCACTGTGCGGCACCGCTGGTCTTGATCTTCTTGGCTGCTTCAAAGACTTCCGGCCAAGTCTTAGGCGGGTTTTCTGCATCGAGGCCAGCCTTCTGGAAGACGTCCTTGTTGTAGTACATGATCGGCGAAGACGAGTTGTACGGGAAGGACAGCATGGTGCCATCCGGCTTCGAATAATAAGCAACGATGCCCGGCAGGTACTGCGACTTGTCGAACTTGAAGCCGCCCTGCGTCAGGACGTCTGCAACCGGAACGATGGCGCCTTCAGCGCCCATCATAACGCCGGTGCCGACGTCGAAGACCTGGATGATTGTCGGCGGCTGCTTTGCACGGAATGCAGCAATGCCGGCATTCAGCGTTTCAGGATAGCTGCCCTTGAAGACCGGAACGATCTTGTAGTCCTTGTGAGCTTCGTTGAACTCCTTGGCAAGTTGCTCAACCACTTCGTTGTTGGCGCCGGTCATAGCGTGCCACCACTGAATTTCGGTCACAGCCATGGCGCTGGACGCCATCAGCAGAGACGTGGTGGCAGTGATTGCCGAGGCTAAGGCGATTTTCATGGACGTTTTCCTCCCTTTTCCATGATGACAGAGGTATTCAAAATCCCTCTGTAGCGGTCGCGCGTTTCGACGAACGTCACGACCGAATGCGAATTATGCGGCTGCAACGTCCTTCGACGTGAGCCCTGCAATACGTTTGATGTCCTCCACCGCGCCGGGTCCGGCTGCTAGCACGGGCGCTCCCTTGGTCAGCCGCTCCCCTTCAACCGGGAATGGCAGGTGCCATCCTCCGGCCTCCTGTACGATGCAGTATCCGCCGAGGCAATCCCAAGCGTGCATATAAGGTTCGTAATACCCAACAAGGCGACCGGCTGCGACGTAAGCGAGCATTAGCGCTCCCGAACCAAGCCGCAGGAAGTTTCCGCCGCTCTCCATAAGATCGGAAATAATCTTTCCAACGAACTCCGGAGAGACGTGGTGATTGGCTCCTATCCCGGTCGGCGTGTTGCGAATCGTCTTGTGGGCGGCAATCGAGAGAGCGACCCCGTTGAGGCGCGCGCCTTGCCCTTCGGCGGCCGAATATAGCTCATCCGCACAAGGGACATGGATGACGCCGACAACCGGCTTCTGCTCATGCAGGACCGCAATCGATACACACCAGTTCGGCATTCCATTGACGAACGGGCTTGTTCCGTCGATCGGATCGACCACCCAGGTGTAACCGGAACTGCCCGACGCAAGACCGTATTCCTCACCAAGGAAGCCGTCGTCGGGAAATGCGTTCAGCACGCGCTCGCGAATGATATTCTCCACGTCCCGATCCGCGATCGAAACGACATCCTGAGGGTCTGCCTTTGTCTCTATGACGAGCGATTCGCGTTTCTGGAAATAGTCGAAGGCAACCGCGCCTGCTTCGCGTGCGATCTTCTCTGCCAGAGCATGCCGCTCCAGAATCTGCGTGGATGTTGATGAGGTCATGTCAGTTTTTCCTGATGGGGCGGTCAGTCAAGGATCAACGCGATGCCGCGTGTCTTGAGACCAATGGAAACACGTGTTCCCGGCGATAGCGGCCGATCCACCATGGGATCGACGACAAAAAGCGTTCCGCCGCTTGTTTCCGCTTCGTACTCGATGTGGTCGCCGAGATAGGCCGCGTGGCTGATGCGGCCCGCAAAGGCCGCATCATCGGCGGGTTCGAGGGTTATCGCGCTCGGCCGCACCGCAAGCTTGCCGCGACCTGCCCGTGCACCGCGCGCGGGCACAACATGCTGAAGTCCTTCAATGGAGACGGTCGCCTGAGCGCCCGAAACATCAATGATTTCGCAGGGCAGGACATTTGCCTCGCCGATGAAGTCCGCGATGAAGGAGGAAGCCGGCGCCTCGTACAGATCGCGCGGGCTCCCTTCCTGGGCGATCTCACCGTCTTTCATCACCACGATCTTGTCTGACACGGCGAGCGCCTCGTCCTGGTCGTGCGTCACATAGACCGCGGTGAACTGCAGCCGCTGCTGCAAGTCGCGGATTTCGGTGCGCACACGCCGGCGCAGCCGCGCGTCGAGGTTGGAGAGCGGTTCGTCGAGAAGCAGGACCTGCGGTTCGAGCACAAGGGCACGGGCAACGGCGACACGCTGCTGCTGGCCACCTGAAAGCTCCGCCGGAAGGCGGTTGCCAAGACCGGCAAGGCCGACAAGTTCCAGTCCGTGCTCTGCCTTCTGCCGCGCCTCCTTCTTGTTCATACCCGACGACTGCAGACCGTAGGCGACGTTTTCCAGCGAGTTCATGTGCGGAAACAGCGCGTAGGACTGAAACACCATCGAGACATCGCGCTCGTTGGCCGGCAGCATGGTGACATCCTTGCCGCCAATGATGATGCGCCCTGCTGTTGGGTGTTCTAGACCGGCCAGCATCCGCAAAGTCGTCGTCTTGCCGCAGCCGGATGGCCCGAGCAGCGTCACGAGCGTTCCCGGATCGACCGTCAGCGTCAGGTCATGGATCGCCGTGAACGCCCCGAAGGTCTTGCGCACGTTCTGGAATACGACGGAGCCCGAACTGGGATTCATGCGGTCTTCTCCTGTGAAAACGCGGGCACTTCAGGTTTCGCAAGGCCGGCAACACGGTTCTCGCGGCGCAGCCGTCGTTCGCCGACAAGCAACTGGAAGGCCAGGATGACGACGACCATCACCACGATCAGCATCGAGGAGTAGGCGATCGCTACGCCGTATTCGCCATTCTCGACGAGGCCGACGATGTAGGAGGTGGCCATGTTGTATTCCGCGCTGACGAGGAAGATCACCGCGCTGATGGAAGTAATTGCCCGGACGAACGAATAGACCAGTGCCGCGGTAATAGCCGGGCGCAACAGCGGAAGGATCACCTTGGTAATGGTGCGGAAGCTGTTTGCGCGGAGCGTGATGGACGCTTCGTCGAGGCTCTTGTCGAGCTGGCTCATGGCAGCAACGCCGCCGCGAACGCCCACCGGCATGTTCCGGAACACGAAGCAGGCGATGAGGATCAAGGCCGTGCCGGTCATTTCCAGCGGCGGCAGATTGAAGGCCATGATGTAGCTGATGCCGATAACCGTGCCGGGGATGGCAAAGCTCATCATCAGCGCGAACTCAAACAGATTCCGGCCCACGAACTTCTGCCGCACGATGACATAAGCAGTCGCCAGACCGACGATCGCGGTGAGGGGTGCCGAGATCAGCGCGATCTCCATCGTCGTCCAGAAGGAGTTCCAGGCGACGCCGGTCCAGGCAATGGAGCCGTCGCGGATGGTAACGGAGAATGCCTTGGCGTAGTGGGTCAGGGTCAGCGTGTTGTCGAGGCCCCAGGTTTTGACGAAGCCGCCGAAGATGATCATGCCGTAGACCACGAGCGTGAAGATCATCCACGGAATAACGACCATGTGCACGGCGACCGAGAGCGGGCGTGGCAGCGAGATGTGCTGGCCGCTGTCACCCTTGCCGGTGACGGTCGCGAAGTTCTTGCCCGCGAGCCACAGCCGCTGCACGAGGAAGGCCGAGAGCGTGAAGCAGAGCAGGATCATGGCGAGGACCGCGGCGCGCGCCGGGTCGTTCTGGGAGCCTACGACTGCGAAGAAGATTTCCGTCGACAGCACCCCGTGGCTGCCGCCAAGCACCAGCGGGTTGCCGAAATCCGCCATGCTTTCGATGAAGCCGATCAGGAAAGCGTTGGCGATGCCGGGCTTCATGAGAGGAAGCGACACTCGCCAGAAGGTGCGCCAGCGGTTTGCACGCAGCGTCTGCGATGCCTCTTCCATCGAGGGGCTGACGCCTTCAACGACGCCGATCAGAACCAGGAAGGAGATCGGCGTAAACGACAGCACCTGCGCGATCCAGATGCCAGTCAGGCCATACAGCCAGCGGCTGGGCTCGACGCCAAAGAGAGAGGAAAGGCCTTGGGTGACCACACCCGCACGACCGAACAACAACGTCAGGGCAAGGCCGATCACAAAGGGCGGGGTGATGATCGGCAAGACGGTAAGGAGGCGCAAGCCCTTCTTGAACGGGAAGCGGGTGCGCGTGGCAACGAGTGCGAAAGCCAGCCCCAGCGCCGTCGACCCAGCGGCCGTCATGATGGCGAGGAAGAAGGTTCTCCAGGCGACACCGCAGCGTTGCCCGCCGATCACGCAATCAAGGCTCCAAATCGAGGGATCGGTGATGCTGCGCGTGAAGCCGTCGAAGTTCACCGAGCCGTCGAAGTCCTGGAATGCGCCGACGAACATGCTTCCGATCGGGTAAAAGACGAAGATCGCAACCAGGAAGATCAGCAGCGCGATGATCGACACGACGAAAGCATCACCGCGCATTACGCCTTGCTCAGCAAGGCCAAACGAAAAGATGAGGATGAAGGCGAATGCCGTGACGACCGCGCCGGCGCCCATGGAAGGCTGCCCGTTCGCAAGTTGGCCGAACAGGGTCTCGCTGATTGTCCAGGTCCAGCCGGTCGCGCCGATCGCCAATCCCTGAAGGGCAAGCAGGAAGATCCCGATTCCCCCCGCCCAAGCGAGCAGGCGTCCACGCCGCATCGGTTCAGTGACAAACCGTGCAGCAAATGCCCCGGCAAGCGCCGCGAATACCGCAAGGAGCCACCAGCGGCCATGCAGGAAAAGCTGCAGAATACCGGGCGCAGTCGCATCCGTTTGCGGGAAGTCCCCGAGCCATGAGAAGGAGTAGAAACCTCGTTCGATCCGGTACCACGGCAGCAGGATCGCAGCTGCCACGGCTACCGCCAGCACGAGGTTCAGTCTTCGGTTGCGATTGTTCATGGTGTTCGGGGCTTTCGGGCGCAGAAACGATCAGTACCGCGCCGCCACCGAATGGCGGCGCGGTACCCATGAAACAACGTTAGTTGGCGTTTGCCCCGATCTCCCGGTCCCAACGCTCCAGCAGCCTCTTGCGGGTTGCGGGATCACCATAGGTGGCGAAGTCGTAGTCGATCAGCTTGATCTCTTCGAACTTCGGAGCTTCCTTCGGAACCTCTGCCTTGGAGTTCGACGGGAGCTGGAAGGACTTGGCGTCCTTCATGTGCGACTGAACCTCAGCCTTCAGAGCCCAGTCGTACCATTTCTTGGCATTCTCCATGTTACGGGCGCCCTTGACGATCGACATGGAGCCGATTTCGTAACCAGTGCCCTCGCAAGGTGCGACAGACTTGACGGGGAAGCCTTCAACCACCTGCGAAACAGCATCGTGCATGAAGACGACACCCACGGCCGTTTCGCCGCGCGCTGCTGCCTTCACCGGTGCCGAACCAGACTTGGTGTACTGGGAAATGTTGTCGTTGAGCTTCTTCAGATATTCGTAGGCCTTTTCCTCGCCCATGATCTGAACAAGCGTTGCAAGCGCCGTGTAAGCCGTACCCGAAGAATTCGGGTTTGCCATCTGGATTTCGCCCTTCAGCGATGGATCCAAGAGGTCAGCCCAGCACTTCGGCTCCTTGAAGTTCTTCTGCTTGAAGATGTCGGTGTTGTAGCCCCAGCCAAGAGCGCCGGCATAAACGCCGACCGTCTTGAAGCCAGAGGCTTCCGCCTGCTTCTGCGCCCAGTCCTGTAGTTCCGGAAGCATGGGCGACTTGTATTCCAAAGTCAGGTTTTCGGATGCTGCCTGCAGATGCGGGTCGCCCGTTCCACCCCACCAGACGTCAGTCTTCGGGTTGCGCGCTTCGGCGCGGATCTTCGCATAGGTTTCACCGGAAGAAAGTCGCACCATGTTGACCTGGATGCTAGTTTCCTTCTGGAACATCTGCTGAAGCATCTCGCAGATGACGACGTCGGCAGAGCAAATAAGATTGAGTTCCTCGGCTGCGCGGGATGCCGGTGCATTCATCACCAAACCCGACGCAAACGCAGTTGCTGCCATGAGTGCAAGACGCATGTGTTCTCCTCCCTGTTGTTGGTGACGCCTCCACATCACCCGCTTTGCAAGCGTGTGCAATCGTTCCATGTGATGGCTCTGGTTGTCAACATGATTCAATCGACCGTTGTTAACGACCGCGGTTAACCTCTGTGTTGCACTGGCTTGCAAAAGGCGGCATGAACAGGCGGGGAGGTGGCGATGAGCCGCAAGATCTACGTCAGCGCGAAGGAAGTTGCGGAGCGAGCCGGTGTCTCGAGATCGGCTGTTTCAAGGACTTTTACGCCGGGTGCCAGCGTTTCCGCGGAGACGCGGCGGCGCGTGACGGAGGCTGCCCACGAGCTCGGATACCATGTCAATCATCTCGCCCGCGGCTTGATGCGCAACGAGAGCGGCATCGTCTGCCTCATCGTGTCAGAGATGGATACGCCGTATCGCGCCAGCCTGGTGCGGGCGCTCACCCGTCGGCTGCAGAGCCAGTCGAAAGTCGCAATGCTTATCAACACCGATCGTTCCGACAGCAGCGTCGACCAGGCCCTGAAGCAAGCTATCAGCTACCGTGCCGATGCCTCGATCATCCTCTCCGGCATGCCGGATCGCTCAATAACGGACCTCTGTCTGCGCAGCGGCCAGCGCCTGGTGTTGATCAACCGCGATGAGGATCGGGATGGCGCCCTGATGATCAATCTCGATGATCAAGAGGCTGCACGTCGCGCGTTGTCGGCCTTTCTAGAGGCTGGCTGCCGCAGCTTTGCCTTTGCGAATTCCGAAGTGATGACGCCGAGCCTGATGGCCCGCGAGGTCGGATTTCAAGCCGCTGCGCGCGAGAAGGGGCTGGAGGTGACGGTCGAGCGCTATGGATCGACGACCTACCAGAGCGGCGTCGTTCTAGCCGAGCGTATGCTGGAGCGGGAACACAGGCCGGACGCCATCTTCTGCGCCAACGACCTGATTGCCTGCGGCGTGATGGATGTCGCGCGCCACCGCTACAAGTTGGCTGTACCCGAAGACCTCTGCGTCATCGGTTTCGACAACATTGAGCAGGCAGCATGGTCATCCTACCAACTGACGACCTTTGCGCAGCCGGTAGAAGAGATCGCCGTGCGGGCGGTGGAGTGGCTGAGCGACCACAGGCCGGTCGAGATCCATTCGCACCGGCTCGGGACGCAGTTGATCTGGCGCGGCTCCGTCCGCGAGGCGAAATCCTAGTAGGAGACGCGTACCGCTACGCCTTCCTTGGCGGCGCGAAGCGCTGCATCCGCCAAGGCCAAGGCAACCACACCATCTTCGGCAGAGGGTGACGCAGCGGTTCCGCTCGTAACGCAGTCTATGAAGGCAGCGATCTCCGCAGCATAGGCCGCCGTGTAGCGCGTCATGAAGAAATCATGCAGCGGCGGGCGCGTGTAGCCGTCCTTGTTGGCAATCTCGATCGAGACCGGCCGCTGGTTTTCGGCGGCTACGGAGCCGAGCGATCCATGCACCTCGATGCGCTGGTCGTAGCCATAGCTCGCGCGCCGCGAGTTGGAGATGATGGCCTGCTTGCCGCTCTTCGTGGTCAGGATCAGGCTTGCGCTGTCATAATCGCCGAGTTCGCCAATTTTCGGGTCGACGAGGTTGGAACCCGAGGCCATGACCGTCTCGATCTCCTCGCCAAGCAGGAAGCGCGCCATGTCGAAGTCGTGGATGGTCATGTCGCGGAAGATGCCGCCCGACACCTTGATATATTCAGCCGGTGGCGGACCCGGATCGCGGCTGGTGATCGTCACCATCTCCACCGTGCCGATCTTGCCGTCATCGATCGCCCTGCGCACAGCTTGGAAATGCGGATCAAAACGTCGGTTGAAGCCGAGCATGATCTTGGCGCCGGTCTCGCGGACGACTTCCACGCAAGCCTTGGCACGCGCGGCATCGAGATCGATCGGCTTTTCACAGAAGACGGCCTTGCCGGCTGTGGCGAAGCGCTCGATGAGGTCGGCATGGGTGTTGGTCGGGGTACAAATGATCACGGCGTCGATGTCGCCATCGGCTTCGACGGCCTCTATCGTGCTGACCTTGCAGCCGGTGCTGTCGGCAATCGCTTGCGCCGCGTCTGCCATGGCGTCAACAACCGCGACAAGTTTCGCGCGCTTGTCTTCCGCAATCGCGCGCGCATGCACCTTGCCGATCCGGCCTGCGCCAAGAAGCGCCAATCTTACAACCATGATTTCCTCCCTGCCCAAACTGAAGTTTGGAATAGAAATTCCATTCTGCTAGATTGCAGCCTTATCTGTGTCAAGGCGGCGGGAGTAGGGGAATGCAGGAGAGGGCGCCGGACAGCATCGCGCAGTTCGATGAGCGGCTGATGGATGTGGCCGAAAGCCTGCCGAAGCGGCTGAGGCAATGCGCGGAATATGTCGCAGCGAACAAGGACCGCATCGCGATCTCCACGGTGGCCGAACTGGCGGAAGGGGCGGGTGTGCAGCCGTCGGCCTTCATGCGCTTCTGCCGCATCCTCGGGTTCTCCGGCTTCTCGGATATGCAGCGGTTATTCCGGGAATCCTACACCGCCGGCTGGCCGGATTATTCCACCAGGCTGAAGAACCTGCGGCAAAAAGCCGAAGGCAGCCCTGCGGCGCTGCTTGCCGAATTCGTGGACGTCGGTCGCGTTTCGCTGGAGAACCTCCTGAAGACAGTGGACTCGAAGGCGCTGGGCGCAGCGGTGGAGGTGCTTGCGAAGGCGGAGATGATCCACATCATCGGCCTCAGGCGCTCTTATCCGGTGGCAAGTTATATCGCTTACGCGTTCGAGAAGATGAACGTGCCAGCGATGCTGCATTCCGGAGTGGGCGGGCTCGACAACCGCAACGCCATCCGCGCGAATGATGTGCTGCTTGCGGTGACCTTCTCCCCTTATGCAGCCGAAACCATCGAGATGGTGGAGGCAGTTGGAAGGCGTGGCATCCCGGTCGTTGCCATGACCGATACGATCGTTAGTCCGCTGAGGCGGTTCGATGCGATCACCCTTTCCGTTTCCGAGGTGGATTTCGGCGCCTTCCGCTCCCTATCGGCAACCTTGTGCCTCGCTATTACCCTCTCAGTTGCGGTCGGCACGGCGCGATCACCGTGAACGTTTGTGTTGCGAACGTAAGAAATGGAATTTATGATCCATTTGTGAAGCGACTGGGGAGGTTCGGTCGCTTCATCTGGCGGCATCATCCGCCGCAGGGAGGATATGTTGGCGTCACTTGATCTCATCACCATCGGCCGTTCATCCGTGGACCTCTACGGCGTGCAGGTGGGCGGGCGCCTGGAGGACATGTCTTCCTTCAACAAGTATATCGGCGGCTCACCGACCAATATTGCGGCCGGCGCGGCGCGGCTTGGACTTAAATCGGCGCTGATCACCCGGGTCGGCGCAGAACACATGGGTCGTTTCATCCGCGAACAGCTTGTGCGCGAGGGTGTCGACGTTCGCGGCGTCAAGACTGATCCTGAGCGTCTGACGGCGCTCGTGCTGCTCGGGATCCGCGACCAGCACCAGTTCCCGTTGATCTTCTATCGCGAGAACTGTGCTGACATGGCGCTTTGCGAGGATGATATCGATCCCGCCTATATCGCAGAAGCGCGCTGCGTTTGCGCCACCGGCACGCATCTGTCGCATCCAAAAACGGAAGCGGCCGTGATGAAGGCACTGCGACTTGCCCGCGAAAACGGTGCTCGCACTGCGTTGGACATCGACTACCGTCCCAATCTCTGGGGGCTTGCGGGGCACGAGGCGGGTGAAAGCCGCTTCATCGAGTCCGGCAAGGTAACCGCCAAGCTGCAATCGACGCTGCATCTGTTCGACCTCATCGTTGGCACGGAGGAAGAGTTCCATATTGCCGGCGGCACGACCGATACACTCGAAGCGTTGAAGGCCGTGCGCAAGATTTCCGGGGCGACGCTGGTCTGCAAGCGTGGACCAATGGGTGCGGTGGTATTCGAAGGCGAAATCCCGGACAGCCTTGACAAGGGCCAAACCGGCCAGGGTTTTGCGATCGAGGTTTTCAACGTGCTGGGCGCCGGCGACGGATTTATGGCTGGCCTCCTGAAGGGCTGGCTGACGGGCGAAGACTGGCCGACGGCTCTGAAGTATGCAAACGCCTGTGGTGCCTTCGCCGTATCGCGGCATGGCTGCACCCCGGCCTATCCGAGTTGGGAGGAACTGCAGTACTTCTTCCGCACCGGCATCCGCGAGAAGGCACTCCGCAAGGATGCAGCACTTGAACAGGTACACTGGTCGACCAATCGGACGGGTGATTGGCCTGAGCTGCGGGTCTTCGCCTTCGACCACCGCATGCAGTTGGAAGCCATCGCCGACGAGGCAGGACAGACCTCGGAGCGGATCGATGTCTTCAAGTCGCTATGCCTGAAGGCTGCCCTCGAAGTTGCCGACGGCAGGCATGGTTTCGGCATCCTCTGCGACGGTCGACTTGGGCGCGAGACGCTCTACAAGGCGACCGGCACGGGCCTGTGGATCGGCCGGCCGACCGAGCGGCCCGGCTCACGCCCGCTGACGCTGGAGCCGGAACTCGGGGTCGACCTCGGTGGCATTACCGAATGGCCGGTGGACAATGTCGCCAAGGTCCTGTGTTTCTATCATCCGGAAGACCCGCCCGAGATGCGGGAGAAACAGGAAGAGGTCGTGCAGCGGTTGTTTGCCGCCACCCGCCGCAATCGGCTTGAAATGCTGCTGGAGGTGATCCCCTCCAAGGTCGGGCCGACCGATGACCGCACGGTTGCGGACATCATCGAGCGTTTCTACCAGATCGGCGTCTATCCGGACTGGTGGAAGCTGGAGCCGATGAAAAGCGAGGCTGCCTGGGCGAACGCCTGTGCGGCGATCGAAATTCATGATCCGAATACGCGTGGGATCGTCGTACTGGGCCTCGATGCGCCGATGTCGGAGCTTGAGGAAAGTTTTGCCACCGCGGCCCGTTTTGATCTCGTGAAGGGCTTTGCCGTTGGCCGCACGATTTTCGGCGATACAGCGCGGCAATGGTTTGCCGGCATGATCAGCAACGAGCAGGCGGTGGACGAGATGGGACGCAAGTATCGTGAGCTCTGTAGACTCTGGGACAAGGCACGGGCGGCGACAAAGAGCGGAGGAAACGGCTGATGAAGACGGTAAGACTGACCGCCGCGCAGGCGATGGTGCGTTACCTGGCGAACCAGATGACGGAGGAGGGCGTGCCTTACGTCGCGGGCGTTTGGGCCATCTTCGGGCATGGCAACGTCGCCGGCATGGGCGAGGCATTGGCCGGCATCCGCGACCAGCTGCCGACCTATCGCGGCCAGAATGAACAGTCGATGGCGCATGCCGCGATCGCCTATGCAAAGCAGTTGCGTCGCAAGCGGGCCATGGCCGTCACCTCGTCGATTGGACCAGGCGCGGTTAACATGGTGACGGCGGCGGCGCTGGCACACGTGAACCGCCTGCCGGTGCTTCTCATTCCGGGCGACGTCTTTTCCAATCGTGGGCCGGACCCGGTGCTGCAGCAGATCGAGGACTTTGGAGATGGACTTGCGACCGTCAACGATTGCTTCCGCCCCGTCAGCCGTTACTTCGACCGTATCAGCCGTCCGGAACATCTCCTTACGGCCTTGCCTCGCGCCATGCGGACGCTCACGGATCCGGCTGATTGCGGGCCGGTGACGCTTGCCTTCTGCCAGGATACGCAGGCGGAAGCCTTTGACTACCCCGAAAGCTTCTTCGAGCCGAAGACCTGGTACTGGCGCCGGCCCCGGCCAGACGAGAATGAACTGAAACGGGCGGTTGAGGCGATCCTTGCGGCGAGGAATCCGGTCATCGTCAGCGGCGGTGGCGTGCATTTCTCCGATGCGACGGAGACCCTCACAGCCTTCGCCACCAAGCACAACATACCGGTCGTCGAAACGCAGGCTGGAAAGTCGGCGCTGCCCTGGGATCATGAAACAAACTTCGGACCCGTCGGCGTGACGGGTGCTGCGAGCGCCAACGCGATCTGCGAGAAGGCTGACCTGGTGATCGGCGTCGGCACGCGCTTCCAGGATTTCACGACAGGCTCGTGGGCGCTTTTCAAGAACCCGGACCGCCGTATCCTGTCGCTCAACGTCCAGCCTTATGACAGCACAAAACACGATGCCATCCCGCTCGTGTCCGATGCCAAGGTCGGGCTGGAACTGATCAGCGCGGCCCTCGGCGACCACCGCTTCCCCGCCATCGATCAGACGCTGAAACAGGATTGGTTCGCCAAAGCGGATGCGGTGACCGCTGCGCCGGCGGACGGCAACCTGCTGCCGACAGACATGCAGGTGATTGGCGCGGTCCAGCGCGCGTCTCGCGACAACACGGTCGTCATGTGTGCCGCGGGCACGATGCCGGGAGAGTTGCATCAACTGTGGAAGGCCGGAAAGCCGCTCTCCTACCATATGGAATACGGCTTCTCCTGCATGGGATACGAGATCGCCGGCGGGCTTGGCATCAAGATGGCCGAACCCGAGCGCGACGTGATCGTGATGGTCGGTGACGGCTCCTACATGATGATGAACTCGGAACTCGCGACCGCGGTCGCCATGGGCATCAAGATCACCGTCGTGATCACCGACAATCGCGGCTACGGCTGCATCAACCGGTTGCAGATGGCGACCGGCGGTGCCGAGTTCAACAATCTCTATGAGCACACCAACCAGGCCAATCCGATGCAGATCGACTTTGCTGCGCACGCCGCCGCCATGGGTGCGGACGCCCGCAAGGTATCGACGATCGCGGATCTTGAGGCCGCGCTGAATGGCGCCCGCGAGGCGAAGGTGCCAACGGTGATCGTTATTGATACCGATCCATATCCAACCCCGGAAGGTGGCGGGCACTGGTGGGATGTCGCCGTGCCGGAAGTCTCGACCCGCGCGGAAGTTGCTCAAGCACGCGCCGCCTATGAAGCCGCACTCAAGGAAAGACGTTGACATGATCCTCTACGGCACCAATCCCATTGCCTGGTCGAATGACGACGACCGAACGCTCGGCGCGCATATCAGTCTCGACCAATGCCTTGATGAAACCGCGAAGATCGGCTTCGACGGCATCGAGAAGGGTCATAAGTTTCCGCAGGAGCCGAATGCGCTGAAGGCCGTGCTGGAGCCACGCGGGCTACGTTATGTGTCCGGCTGGCACTCGCTGAACCTGCTCGTGAACTCTATCGAGGACGAGAAGGCGGCGATGCAGCCGGCACTCGATCTCCTGAAGGCGATGGGGTCCAAAGTCATCATCGTCTGCGAGACATCCAACGCCATCCATGGCGATGACGGCAAGGCAGTCAATGATCGGCCGAGGCTGACGGACGCTGACTGGAAGACGTTTGGCGCTGGCGTCGAGACGCTGGCCGAGTTTGCGGCAGGGCAGGGCATCAGCCTCGTCTACCATCACCACATGGGCACAATTGTCGAAAGCGAGGACGAGATTGATCGGCTGATGGAGAACACCGGGCCGCACACCAAGCTGCTGCTCGATACTGGCCATACCCTGTTCGGTGGCGGCGACCCGGAACGGGTGGCGAAGAAGCACATGGCGCGCGTGGGACATATCCACGCGAAAAACGTCCGGCTGGAGATCGCCGCGCAGGTGCGCAACGAAGGGCTTTCCTTCCTGGAAGGCGTGCGGCGCGGCGTGTTCACTGTTCCAGGTGACAAGGAAGGCGGCGTAAGTTTCCCGCCGGTCCTGAAGCTTGCCGCCGAGCATGGTTATGACGGCTGGCTGGTGATCGAGGCGGAGCAGGATCCGGATGTCCGCAACCCGTTCGAATACCAGAGCATGGGCTTGGCTTCATTGAAAGCGATGGCACTCGCGGCCGGACTCGACAAGGGAAGGGGACACGCATGACGAACCTGCTTCGCAAGCCGAACGGCACGTCCGGAAAGGTGCATGATATCACGCCGAAGGATGCCGGCTGGGGTTATGTCGGCTTCGGTCTCTATCGTCTCAAAGCTGGCGAGAGCGCCGCGGAACCAACGGGCGAGACCGAGGTCATCCTCGTGCTGGTCGAGGGCAAGGCCGACATTTCCGGAGGCGACAAGACCTTTGGCGAGCTTGGCGACCGGATGAACGTGTTCGAGCGCAAGCCGCCGCATTGTGTCTACATCCCCGCCGGCTCCGATTGGAGCGCGACCGCCACAACAGACTGCACCCTTGCCGTCTGCACCGCACCTGCCAAGCCGGGACGCGAGGCGACGTTGATCGGACCGGACGGCCTGTCGCTCAATACGCGCGGCAAGGACGCGAACACCCGCTACATCTACCCAATTGCCATGGAAGAGCGAGATGTGGCCGACAGCCTTCTGGTGACGGAAGTTTTCACGCCGGCGGGCAACTGGTCTTCTTATCCGCCGCATCGGCATGACGAAGACAACTTCCCGGACATGACCTATCTGGAGGAAACCTACTACCACCGGCTCAACCCGGCGCAGGGTTTTGGTTTCCAGCGTGTCTTCACCGAGGACGGTTCGCTGGATGAGACCATGGCGGTTGCGGACCACGATCTGGTTCTGGTGCCGAAAGGGCATCATCCCTGCGGCGCACCCTACGGCTACGAGATGTATTACCTGAACGTGATGGCAGGGCCGATGCGCAAGTGGCGGTTCAAGAACCATCCGGACCATGACTGGATTTTCAAGCGCGACAATCCTTGAACCAGTTGCTCCGATTGCGCTTTGAAGCGACGGAATCCATAGGGTCGGGGCCGAGTTGGTCGCGGCCTTTTTCTTTGCAGGACGAAATTGCCGGACAGACATCTCACAACCTGTTGCTGCAAGGAGGTCTTGAGACTGGCAACTCGAACACCAGATATTAGACAATTCCGAAATACTCAAATCCAAGATGTCAGTTGCTGGCCGTAGTCAGCAACAACAAGAAAGGAGCAATCATGGGATTCGCAGCCAAGGCGTTCGAGGACATGGACCTCGACGAACGCCACCTCATGTTCGACACTGTTGCGACTGCGCTTGAGCAGGCGGCGAGTGACGCCGAGGATGAGGGTGACGTGACCGCCGGGCAGAACACCATGGCTGTTGCCGGGACGCTGCGGGGACTGTCTTCGAACCTCGCCGACTGCGATGTCCACGCAGCGGAACTCCTGCTTGAGCAGGGCGTCATGCTTCTCCACGAACTGTCCTCCCGACACGCAGGCCCAGAACATCTTCAGTAGCATTGGACGCTACAGCTTCATCTCGTTCGCTAAGAGGCTACCGATGCCACAGCCGGCAACCTAAACCGTCACGAAAGGCCGCGGGCGGGGGACTGGCATGCTCAAGCGATGCAGGATCTGAGCAGGGATCCGATTTGAGCAAAATGGAACCATATCCATGACATTCGGGTTGATTGTCCGGTTGCTGCCAGCAAGCAGCTTGATCGCTAAGCGCATCGGAGAATCCCATGACCGAACGAGATCTCAATCAGGACGGTGGCAGAGCCAATCCCTCCAGCTACCCAGCCTATCACGAAAATCGAACATCCTTAAATCAGGGCACGCCTTCCTCCAATCTGGGCGCCTCGTCGCAGTCGGCTGACGCTTCGGGCGGCGCGATGAAACAGCGCCTTGCGGAAGATTTGCAGTCGGTCAAGGAAACGGCGAAGAGCCAGCTCAACGAAGCGACACATGCTGCCGAACAGATGGCGGTGGAGCACAAGAATGTCATCGCCAACAAGCTGAGCGGCATAGCCGGCGCGGTCGAAAAGGTCGCAGACGAGCTAGAACAGGGAGACCAGCGGGACATCGGCCGGATCGCCCGCAGCATCGGCTCAAGCGTCCGCGGCTTTTCAGACGACATCAAGGATCGCGATCTCAGCCAGGTCGCACGCATCGCCGAAGACTTCGGTCGCAAGCAGCCGCTCGCATTCCTCGGTCTTGCCGCCATGGCGGGCCTTGCCGCAAGCCGCTTCCTGAAGGCATCGGCAGACACCGCCACGACTTCGTCTACGGAGCCGATGGCGTCGCAGGCTGTTTATCCCCCGTCCGCAACCACAACCCCGCTCGGCATGCAGCCCTCTTCCAGCCCGAGCTTCAACCAAACCTCGGAGGATCGCTTCAATGGCTAGTTCACTCGACAACCGGCCACTTTCGGAACTTGTATCCGGATTGGTAGCGGACATTTCCGGTCTGTTCCGCAAGGAGATCAACCTCGCCAAGACCGAAGCGTCCGAGAAGATGTCGCATGCGTTGACCGGCGTTGAGGCATTTGCCGCCGGTCTCGTGATCGCGATCGGCGCAGTCGGTGTTCTGCTGGCCGCCCTCGTGAAGGGCCTGACGGCATTCCTGGTCGCCCAGGGCATGACCGAGCCGAACGCGGACGCGCTTTCGTCCGTAATCGTCGGCGTTGTCGTGGCCATCATCGCCTGGGTCATGATCTCGCGCGGTCTCTCCGCCCTGCGTGGCGAAAACCTGAAGCTCGATCGCACCTCCGCTTCGCTGCGGCGTGATGCGCAACTCATCAAGGAGAGAACGTGATGGCCTACAGCAGTGAGAACACGAATTCCGCCGCGATCGAACGTGACATCGAAGCCGATCGCCGCCGGATCGAAGAAAAGATCGACGCCATCCAGCAGCGCATGTCGCCGGGCCAGATGGTCGATGAGGTGCTCGCTTACACGAAATCCTCCGGCGGCGGGGAATATCTCGCCAACCTCGGGACTGCGTTCAAGAACAATCCGATCCCGCTTGCCATGATGGGCGTAAGCCTCGCATGGCTGATGGCTGGGCCGAAGACGAACATCGCCTCCTACGCTCGGGAAGATGATTACTCTTCCTACGATACCGACGATGACTACGTCGAATATCCGCTCGCGACCATCGAAGGCGAAGTTCGCCGCACAGGCCCGGTTCAGTCCGACGGTACCAGCCGCTACAGCCATTTCGTCGATGGCGCCGGCAAGCGCTTCAAGGCACTGACCGACAACACCGGACGCCGCGCGGGCCACTTCATGGACGAAAGCGGGCAGACCTTCCGCGGCTTCGTCAATGCGTCCGGCGAACAGGTGAGCAGCATCCGCGACGAAGCAGGAAAGCTGCTGGACCAGGCGTCGGGCTGGGCGTCGCATACCTGGCGGCAGATGACGGCCTCGACGGGAAAGATCGGCTCGGCTTTTGCTGATGCTGGCCGCAGCACCATGGACGCCGGATCCGTACTGAATGACAGCATCGTCAAGCACTTCAAGGATCAGCCTCTGATTGGCGGCGCCCTGGCCTTTGCCGTTGGTGCTGCAATCGGCGCGGCGCTGCCAACGACCCGGCAGGAAAACGAGGCGATCGGCGAAGCAGCCGATAGCGTCAAGTCCAAGCTCTCGGCTGAAGCTTCCAACGCTGTCGACAAGGCGCAGCATGTCGCATCGGACGTTTATGCCGCAGCGGCTTCCGTTGCGAGCGAAGTGCATGACGTCGCGCGCGACCGCATTGCTGAGGAGGCAAGCAGCCTGAAGGGCAGTGAAAACCGCGGGCAGTCTACCTCTACCAACGTACCGCATTGATCTGACAGAGGCTGATGTCCTTCCAACGGGACATCAGCCTCTTCTCTTGGCTATTCAAGCCAAGCCTCCACTCGTGCCGCCACCCGCGCGGCGTGCTATAGCTCCCCCAGCAACAAATACTCGAAGAACCTCAGATGCTCGATGTCATCATCGTCGGTGCAGGCTTTGCAGGACTCTCTTCCGCCTTGGACCTGGCCGATGCGGGGCTGAAGATCTGTCTGCTGGAGGCGCAAGACCGTGTCGGGGGTAAGGTCGAAAGTGCCTTGCTCTCCGGTGGCCAGCGCATCGATACCGGCGGCCAGTTCTTTTCCCGCGACATGACCAATCTGATGAACCTGAGCCAGGAGACGGGAAGAGAGGTCGCGACAACCCATTACACTGGGAATACAGCCTACCAACCAGCGATCTCAGCCGAAGCGGGCGAGGCACAATGGCAAGGCGTGAGTGCCCTGCGTCGCCGCATGGCCGCCACCGCCTTAAGGGATCCTGAACTTGCCGGACTGTCCGTCGCGGATTGGGTTGCCCGGCAACATGACATGCCGCCGGAGGCTAAGGAAGGTTTTCTGCGAATGGTGAAGGGGCTGTGGTGCAAGGATCCGGCGGAGGTGCAGTTCCTTTACCTTGCCGACAATGACCGACGCATCACCGGCAGCCACTCCGAGATGGAGATGTTCCTGCCCGGCACCGTACACGCACTCGCGGAAGAGATAGCCGCACGGCTGGGAACCGATCTGAGGCTCAGCACCCCCATACACCGCATAATCTACGAGGCAGACAGGGTCTCGGTTGAAGCTGAGGGTTTGCGCCTGCGGGCAAAGCGCCTTGTGCTGGCTCTGCCGCCGACGATTGCGCGCCGGCTCGAATATTCGCCACCACTGCCGCCGTCATTGCAGAAGGCCTTGGCAGCCTGGTCTCCCGGCGAGGCCATCAAGCTCCGGGTCACCTTCGATCGGCCGTTTTGGCGAGACCACGGCTTGAGCGGCGAGATCATGTGGTCGATGCCGCAGGGTCTTTACGCCTGCGACGCAAGCGACAACAGGCATGCAGGTCTCGCCGTCTTCATCGGCGGGCCAGAAGCAAAACAGTGGCACCGTCGCTCGAAGGGAGAACTCAAGGCCTTTATCAGTTCGCAGCTTCGCGAGATTCTTGGAACTGCGGCAACGGACATCCGCGACATCCACATCCGTGACTGGGTCGACGACCGATGGAGTGGCGGTGCTTATAGCGACGTGATCGTCATGCCGGATGCAACGGACGCCGAGGATATCCTGCGTCGCGGACATAAACCGATATATTTCGCTTCCTCGGAACTTGCCCTGTCATTTCCCGGCTACATGGAAGGCGCGATTGTCGCGGGAAGAAAGGTTGCTAAGGATGTCCTGGGGGACCTGCCTGCGTCAGACTATCACACCCGCGCAGCATTTCGTTGACCCTCTTGGGGATCCGTCATTCAATCGTGAAGAAGATTGGCTGGTAAAATTTGCCGAGTTAGGGCAAGACCGCGGCACAACAGACTTCGCGATGAAATGATGAGATGCTGGCCGTCACGGCTGGCTGGGATGTTTGAACGATGAGTGGAACGGAGACGGCACAAAAAGGCGCGATCGGAGCGACCGAGGCTGACATCCGCAAGGCGGAAGCCGTGAACGAACTCCTAGTGCGTCCGATCGGGGTGCTTCCACAGCGTCCCGGCGATCCAGTTCGCCCTTTCGCCATCGGCCTCTTTGATGAGATCCGCAGCCTCCTGAAGCCGGGCGTTGGCGTTACCGTTCTGCGGCGGGCTGTCAGCGCCTTCGTGCATGGCAAGCGATACTACATGGCAAGCGCACAGCCAGGCGCGATGCGGCATGATATCGACGGCAATCCGGTGGAGCCGCTTTCGGATGAAGACCGCTCGGTCGCGCAGCGCCGCCTGATCTCGCTCAAGAGCGCAAAAGCAGAAAAGGCGAAACCTGCCCCTGCACCCGTGCCGGCGCCACCTCCACCGCCTGCTCTCAGCAAGGCCGAACTGATCCGCGCCAGTCTTCTAAGTCGTCGCAGGGAACCCACAAGCGCTCCTCGCTAAGCGTTGGCTGCCCTTTCCAGTCGAGGTTCGGCGCCGGCGTTCAGCCGCGCCTTCTCCCGGCGTCGCCAGGCGCCAGGCGTTTCTCCCGTATGTTTGGAAAAGAAGCGGGAGAAATAGGCGGGGTCATCGAAACCGAGCCGCATTGCGATCTCACGCGTCGTCGCCATCGAGAAGGTGAGTTCGCGCTTTGACTGGTCGAGCAGTTTCGCGGTGATGAGATCGTGCGGCGTCTGTCCCGTCGCAGTGCGCACAAGACGATTGAGATGCGTCAGCGAAACGCCAAGCTGGTCCGCGTAGAACGATAGCGGCCGGTGCTCCCTGTGGTGCTGCTGGATGAGCGTGTTGAGCAAGGCCAGTCTTTCATCGCGACCGTCAGCGGGCGCCGAGGCGTCACCTACCGCAGTGCGCGCTGCCAGACGCACCGCAAGCGCCACATAATCCCGCAGCAGTTCGTCGTCGCCGCTGTCACCGCGCCAATTTTCGTGCGCAACCCGCTGCAGCGTATCCATCAGGTAGGCGTGGTCCGGTTCCTCAGGATCGAGTGTCGCGGCCTGTGGCGCCGAAAGCCACTGCGCGAAACGACCGCGCTCTCGCGTCAGTTCTCCCAGTTGCGAACGCTCGATGGTGATGACCAGACCTTCGACATCCTTGGAAAATCGGAAACCGTGGCTGACACCCGGCGGAAGCGTGAGGATCGTCGGTGGCAGAAGCACGCGCGTTTCATCGCCCACGATGGCATCGCAAGATCCGGCAGCAATATACAAGATCTGGAACAAGCGCTCGTGCCGGTGCAGGCGGATTTCCCACCGGTGACGGCTGCTGCGAGACTTGATGGTCTCGCAATGGATCCAGAAACGTGGCTCCTCATCAAGTTTCTCTCCGTAGAGGTGGAAGCTTGGAACAGTCGCCATGAGATCAAGAGTGCCCTAAGTTTGGAAAGTGCAATTTCGCGAACCAAATGTCCATTGTGACCGCTTCCTAAGTCAAGCACATTTCACCTGCTTAACGCTCAGGGAGGTCTGCGTTGCGTACAAAGGTTGCCATCATAGGCTCGGGTCCGTCAGGGCTGCTGCTTGGCCAGTTCCTCACGCAGGCTGGCATCGACAACGTCATCCTAGACCGTGTGAGCAAGGACTACATTCTCGGACGCGTGCGGGCGGGCGTGCTGGAGGAGGGGACGGTCGGCCTCCTCGACAAGGCAGGTTGCGGCGCACGCATGCATGAGGAAGGCCTGCCACATGACGGCTTTTCGCTCGCCTTCGATGGACGCGACCACCGGATCGACCTCCTTGGCCTGACCGGCGGCAAGCGCGTCATGGTCTATGGGCAGACGGAGGTGACGCGGGATCTGATGGAGCAGCGGAAGCGGGATGGCAGCGTGACCATCTACGAAGCGTCCGATGTCGAGCCGCATGATTTCGACACGGCTGCGCCTTATGTCACCTACCGCAAGGACGGTATCTCTCATCGCATCGACTGCGACTTCATCGCCGGCTGCGACGGTTTCCATGGCGCAAGCCGCAAGGCGGTTCCGGAGCGTGCGATCCGGGTTTTCGAGAAGGTCTATCCGTTCGGGTGGCTCGGGATCCTCGCAGAGGTTGCTCCGGTCAATCACGAACTCATCTATGCGAACCATCCGCGCGGTTTTGCGCTGTGTTCGATGCGGTCGCCGACGCGCAGCCGCTATTATATCCAGTGTACCCTTGACGAGAAGATCGAGGGCTGGAGCGACGATCGCTTCTGGGATGAGTTGCGCCGGCGTCTTCCGGCTCACCATGCCGAAGCGCTGGTCACCGCGCCTTCCTTCGAAAAATCGATCGCGCCGCTACGCTCGTTCGTGGCCGAACCGATGCGCTTCGGCACCATGTTCCTTGTTGGTGATGCTGCCCACATCGTACCTCCCACGGGCGCAAAGGGGCTGAACCTGGCCGCAAGCGACGTGTACTACCTCTTTGAGGGCTTGCAGCAGTTTTATGGCGAACGCTCGTCCGCAGGCATCGACGCCTATTCCGGAAAGGCGCTCGCGCGTGTCTGGAAGGCGGTGCGGTTCTCCTGGTGGATGACCACCATGATGCACCGCTTCCCCGATACTGACGAGTTTGACCAGAAGATCCAGGAAGCCGAACTGGATTACCTGACGCATTCCCGCGCAGCCTCGACCGCGCTCGCCGAAAACTACGTCGGCTTACCCTACTGACGCCAGGCTTGGCTGAGACGGCTCAGCGACCAGATGCGACTGGGCGGATTGGCGGATGACGTCGGCGATCTGCTGAAGCTGGATGGCCAAGGGGGCGGAGTTGCGCCAGACAATCCCGATACGGCGCGATGGCTGGGGCGGCGGAAACCGCGCAATGGACACCAGCGCCGAGCGCGTTTCCACGGGAACTGCCATTTCCGGGATCAGCGTCACGCCGATGCCGGCGCCGACCATCTGTACCAGCGTCGAAAGCGAACTGCCTTCCATGATCTCCTTCGGTCGCATCGGCCCCGCCTTGCAGAAGGAAAGTGCCTGGTCGCGGAAACAATGGCCTTCCTCAAGCAGGAGCAGTCGCATCTCACGTAGCGCCTCGCGCTCCGGCACGGGCTTTGCCTCGTCCTCGCGTCGCCGCACCAACACGAACTGTTCTTCGAGCAGCGTCATCTCCTTGAGCGCTGGCTCGGATACGGGCAGAGCGACGATCGCCATGTCCAACCCACCCTGGATGACCTCTTGGACGAGCTTCGTCGTCAGCGTTTCCCGGACGTCGATCTCGATGCCGCTGAAGGTGCGGTTCAGGTCATTGATGATGACCGGCAACAGGTAAGGCGCCACGGTCGGGATGACGCCGATGCGCAGCCGCTTCAGGAAGTGGTTTCGCGAGGTGCGGGCAAAATCCCCAAGTTCATCGACGGCCCGCAGGATGTCGCGAACGCGCAAGGCAAACAGCTTGCCGAATTCTGTGAGCTTAACCTCCCTTGCGTTTCGTTCGAACAGTGCGCTGCCTAGCTCCTGCTCCAGTTCCTTGATCTGCATGGAAAGCGCTGGCTGTGAGATGGCGCAGGCTTCCGCAGCAATCCGAAACCTGCCGTCGCGAGCAAGCGCCTCAAAATACCGAAGCTGCTTCAGGGTCACGTTCTTCATAAGCTCATCTTATCGCAGCAATCAGCAAATCCAACTTAAAATTATCGTGGAGCTGGGCTAAGAGACCTCCGGGGAAGCGGGGACGATTGTTACGTCTCCCTAGCTTGCACCGGACGGGAACCAGGCGCGATCGGTCGATCTGCGCGGGTCAAGGGAAACTAGGAGAACAGTCATGGATGCTCAGTCCAAGGAGAACGCCGGCAAATGTCCGGTTGCACACACGCCCCGCGGCAGAACGAACAAGGAGTGGTGGCCGAGCCAGCTGGACGTGCAGATTCTCCACGCCAATTCCGGCCTCGGTGATCCGCTTGGGCAGTCCTTCAATTATGCCGAAGAGTTCAAGAAGCTCGACCTCGAGGCCGTAAAGAACGACCTTCGCGCCCTCATGACGGATTCGCAGGACTGGTGGCCGGCCGACTTTGGTCACTATGGTGGCCTCTTCATCCGCATGGCATGGCACAGCGCAGGCACCTATCGCATCACCGATGGCCGTGGCGGCGCAGGCGGCGGACAGCAGCGTTTCGCGCCGCTCAACAGCTGGCCGGACAACGCCAACCTCGACAAGGCCCGTCGCCTGATCTGGCCGATCAAGCAGAAGTACGGCAACAAGATCTCCTGGGCGGACCTGATGATCCTGACGGGCAACGTCGCCCTCGAATCGATGGGCTTCAAGACCTTCGGTTTTGCCGGTGGCCGCGCCGACACCTGGGAGCCGGAAGAACTGTTCTGGGGTCCGGAAGGCAGCTGGCTGGGCGACGAGCGCTACAGCGGCGAGCGCCAGCTGTCCGAACCGCTTGGCGCCGTGCAGATGGGCCTCATCTACGTCAATCCGGAAGGTCCGAACGGCAACCCTGATCCGGTCGTAGCAGCACGCGATATCCGCGAAACCTTCCGCCGAATGGCCATGAATGACGAAGAAACCGTGGCGCTGATTGCCGGCGGCCATACCTTCGGCAAGACCCATGGCGCAGGCGATCCGTCCTTCATCGGTGCTGAGCCGGAAGGTGGCGCCCTGGAGGAGCAGGGCCTCGGCTGGAAGAGCAAATTCGGTACCGGCCACGGCGCCGACGCCATCACCGGTGGTCCGGAGGTTATCTGGTCGCAGACGCCAACCCAGTGGAGCAACTACTTCTTCGAAAACCTGTTCAACTTCGAATGGGAACTCGAAAAGAGCCCGGCCGGCGCCTACCAGTGGCGTGCAAAGGGTGCCGAGGCTTCCGTGCCGGATCCGTTCGATCCGTCCAAGAAGCGCGTTCCCACCATGCTGACGACCGACCTGTCGCTGCGCTTCGATCCGGCTTACGAAAAGATCTCGCGCCGGTTCCTCGAAAACCCGGATCAGTTCGCGGATGCCTTCGCTCGCGCCTGGTTCAAGCTGACCCACCGCGACATGGGTCCGAAGGTTCGCTACCTCGGCCCGGAAGTACCGGCAGAAGACCTGATCTGGCAGGACGTCATTCCGGCGGTCGACCACGACCTCGTGGATGACAAGGACCTGGCGGTTCTCGCAGAAAAGATCCTGGCGAGCGGCCTTTCCGTCCAGGAACTCGTATCCACGGCCTGGGCTTCTGCCTCGACCTTCCGTGGTTCCGACAAGCGCGGCGGCGCGAACGGCGCCCGCATCCGCCTTGCTCCGCAGAAGGATTGGGAAGCAAACCAGCCGGCACAGCTTGCCAAGGTGCTGGCGGTTCTGGAAGGCATCCAGAAGGAATTCAACGCCTCCCAGACCGGCAACAAGAAGATCTCGCTTGCCGACATGATCGTGCTCGGTGGCGCAGTCGGCATCGAGAAGGCAGCGAAGGCCGCCGGTCACGAGGTCGTCGTACCTTTCACGCCTGGCCGCATGGATGCCTCGCAGGAACAGACGGACGTTGATTCCTTCGCTCCGCTCGAGCCCCGTGCAGACGGTTTCCGCAACTACGTCAACACGTCGAAGCACCAGTTCATGCAGCAGGAAGAGGCGCTTGTTGATCGCGCTCAGCTTCTTCGGCTAACGGCGCCGGAAATGACGGTGCTCGTTGGTGGTCTGCGGGTGCTGAAGGCTGGCCAGCCGGAGCATGGCGTGTTCACCGACAAGCCGGAAACCCTGACCAACGACTTCTTCGTTAACCTGCTCGACATGAGCACGGAATGGGCGCCGGTCGAAGGCAAGGATGGCGTCTATGAGGGCCATGACCGCAAGACGAAGGCACCGAAGTGGACCGCAACGCGCGTCGACCTGATCTTCGGTTCGCATTCGCAGTTGCGCGCCATCGCCGAAGTGTATGCGCAGTCCGATTCCAAGCAGAAGTTCATCAACGACTTCGTTGCGGCCTGGAACAAGGTCATGAATGCAGATCGCTTCGATCTGCATGCCTAAGACATGACAATGCCGGGCGCCGTTCCATGCGGCGCTCGGCCACCCCTGCCGAAAACTCGTTGATCTTGCCCAGGTCCGGTGCTTGAAATCCGCCAGCGCGAAAACCATCTGTCGCGCGATTTCCAGCATGATGGGGTGACAATGACCACGATGACGCAAGAACACGCCGCGGAACAACACAGTTTCGAGGCTGACGTCAGCCGACTTCTGCACATGATGGTGCACTCGGTTTACTCCGACAAGGACGTCTTTCTCCGCGAGCTTATCTCCAACGCGGCCGATGCCTGCGAAAAACTCCGTTACGAAGCCATTTCACAGCCGGGACTTGCAGCGGACGGTGCACCGTCGCGCATCCTGATCTCACTGGACGAAGACAAGCGGACGCTGACCGTCGAAGACAACGGCATCGGCATGAGCCGCGAGGAATTGGTCGATGCTCTCGGCACAATCGCCCGTTCGGGAACGCGCGCCTTCATGGAGCGGCTCGAAGCCGCAAAGGCCAATGACAAGGCCGAACTGATCGGCCAGTTCGGTGTCGGTTTCTACTCTTCCTTCATGGTGGCCGATCGCGTCGACGTGGTCTCGCGCCGTGCCGGCCAGGACCAGGCCTGGAAGTGGTCGTCCGATGGCAAGGGAAGCTACACCATATCGCCGGTCGACCCCGCGGATGCACCGGCGCGAGGCACGCGGGTGACCCTCCAGTTGATGGAAGACGCGAAGTCCTACACCGGCAAGTGGGCGGTCGAGCGGATCATCCGCGAGCAGTCTGGCCATGTCCCGGTTCCGATCGAACTTGTGGAGAAGGCTGGCGCCGAACCCGCGAAAGTGACCGATGGCGTTGCACTCTGGACGAAGTCGCGGAGCGACATCACCAAGGAGGAATATAACGACTTCTACCGTGGCGTTTCAGGACAGTATGACGAGCCGCTCCTGAACGTGCACTTCCGGGCGGAAGGCCGCCACGAATATACAGCGCTTGCCTTCGTGCCAGGCTCGCTGCCGTTCGATCTCTTTGACGTCGAGCGTCACGGCCGCATGAAGCTTTACGTCAAGCGCGTCTTCATCACCGATGATGCCGATCTCCTGCCGCGCTACCTGCGCTTCATGCGCGGTATCGTCGACACCGCAGACCTGCCGCTCAACATTTCCCGCGAAATGATCCAGGAAAGCCCGATCCTCGCCGCCATCCGCAAGGGGGTGACGAGCCGCATCCTGACGGCGCTGGAAAAGCAGGCGGAAAGCGACACCGAAAACTTCGACAAGATCTGGGAACTGTTCGGCGCGATCCTCAAGGAAGGTATCTACGACGACTTCGAGCGTCGCACGCAACTGCTGAAGCTCGCCCGCTTCAAGACCACGGCGTCCGGTGAAGGGCACCGGAGCCTCGCGGACTACCTCAAGGACATGAAGGAAGGTCAGTCGGCCATCTACTACATTGCCGGAACCAGCCTTGAGCAGCTCAATGCTTCTCCGCAGTTGGAAGGCTTCCGAGCCCGCGGCATCGAGGTTCTCCTGCTTACCGATCTGGTCGACAGCTTCTGGGCTCCAAACGTCCAGGATTTTGAAGGCAAGAGCTTCAAGTCGATCACCCAGGGTCTGAGCGATCTTGATAAGGTCGCTGGTGGCGAGACCAAGGAAGACAGCACTGCCAAGCCGTCTGACGAGGTGGCCGCCTTTGTTGAATTCGCCCGCGAGACGCTGAAGGAAGAAGTTGCCGAAGTCCGTGTCTCTTCACGCCTCACCGAAAGTGCGGTCTGCCTCGTCGCCTCCGAGCAGGGTCCTGACCGCCAGTTGGAGAAGATCCTCCAAGGGGCAGGCCGCCTCTCGACCGCGTCGAAGCCGGTGCTTGAGATCAACCCGCAGAGCAAGCTGATCTCGGGCCTTGCCTCCATCTCCGAGACGTCTGCAAAGGAGGATGCGGTTTGGCTTCTGCTGGATGAAGCCCGCATTCTGGACGGTGACAAACCCGCGCATCCGCGTGCCTTCGCCGACAGGCTTTCGCGCCTGTTTGAAGCAGCCTTCCCTGCGAAGGCCTGACCTTAGCCAGCCGATACCGCGTCGTCACAACGCGGTATCGCCTCCTTCGACGGCGCAAGCCGAACCTGTTTATGTTGCCATCGATATAAACATGATGTTATCGCTCATCTTATACGGGGCGTCGCCAATTTGAGGCACCTGACCCGTAGGGGCGAGGCGCAAGCCGGGCGCATTCTCAGGACGCCCGGCGCGAGATGGATGTGTGACATTGAACTTCTGGCACTCGATGATCTGGCATACGGAGGGCATCCGGCCCGTCGCCCCGGCACGGTGGCGACAGATGGATGGCATGGTCGGCGTGTATTGGGAGGCCGAAAGCCAGGCCGGCGCCAAGGGGTATTACCTCGCCGACGACCCGCGCATCATGATCTTCCGGAACGACGTGTCGTCACGCATCCGCTTGTCCAACACCGGCGGAGACATCCAACGGTACTACCGGCCGATGATGAAGGCGCTGTATGTCCCGGCTGGTGTGCCGATGTGGACAAGCAGCGAGAAGGGGCATCGCTTCGGGCATCTTAACCTGCATCTGCACAAGGACCGATTGGTCAAGTATCTGGCCCCCTCCATTGGACGGTCCGCGGCTCTGGCAGCCATCAATCGCCCGGTCGAGCTTCAACAGGCGGATGCGGTCGAGACACTCGCTGGCCTCGTGATAGATGAACTTGCAACTCCATCAAGGCACAGTGCTTATGTCGAAAGCCTCGTCGGGAGCATCGTCACCGGGTTGCTTGACCTTACCGGCGATCAACAGGATCAAGCCAACGGCCGGCTGACCCAGGCGCAAATGAACAAGCTGAACGCCTATGTCGACGCGCGCTGTGGCCAACGGGTGTCGGTCGCCGAAATGGCGGCCGCGGTTGGGTTGTCGGAAAGCTGGTTCTCCTGTGTCTTCAAGCAGACCGTGGGGAAGACACCCCTGCAATGGCAGCTGGGCAAGCGGATCGAGCTTGCGAAAACGATGTTGCGGGAGACGGACTTGAGTCTCGCAGAGATCGCGAACCAGCTCCGCTTTTCCGACCAGGCGCACCTGACGAAGGTTTTCCGCAAAACCGCCGGCGAAACACCGGCGGCGTGGCGACGCAAGAAAGGCCTAACCTAGGGACGGCGCTCGTCCTGCCGAGACAAGACGAGCTTTTCGCGATTACCAGGTCTGGCGCAGCGTTGCGTAGATGGCCCGACCCGGATTGTAGTACACGCCACCGCTGTCCTGGCTGGCGATATGCTTTTCGTCGAACAGATTGCTGGCGTTCAGTTGGAGCGTCGTATTCTCCGCCACCTTGTAGGTGAAGGCAGCGTCGAAAACCACGGCACTTTCCGACGATCCGGTGTTGGTGAGGTTCAGGAAGTACGAGTCGAGGAAACGTGCACCGAGGCTGAAGGTCATGTCGCCGCGGTTCCCGTCGCCCTCAAGCGTATATGTGCCCCAGATCGACGCCGTGTGCTCCGGAACACGCATCAAGCGGTTGCCGTCGCTGGCACCACCCGGCTCGTCGATCCTGGAGTCGATATAGCTGTAGGCCGCGATAATGTTGAAGTTGTCGGCGATCTCCGCTTTGGCTTCGAGCTCCACACCACGATGCCGCACCTTGTTCACTGTTGCCGGCAGGTAGGTGACGCTGTCGTAGACGGTGATGTTGCCCTTGGTCAGGTCATAGACCGAAGCGGTGAAGAGGGCAGGGAAGGCATCCGGACGGTACTTGATGCCTATCTCATACTGCTTGCCCGTAGTCGGATCGGTACCGATACCGGGAGGTGCCGCGGATTCCGCGTAGCTCGCAAAGGCAGCCAGCTCTTCGGTGATCTTGTAGCTCACGCCGAGACGCTTGGTGAACTCGCTATGGTCACCTGAGGAAGAAGCACCAGTGAGGAGGTTGGTCTGGCTGAGGTCGAACCAGTCATTGCGCAAGCCGAGGCTGACGGTCAGTCTGTCGGCAAAGGTCAGGTCCTGCTGGAGATAAATCGCCTTGGTGACCTGGTCATTTCCCGTTCCGGATGTTGGTGCCGTGGATATCGGACCGCCTGAATAGACCGGGTTGGTCCAGTTGATTGGCGGAGCGCCCGGAATGTAGAGGCCGTAGTTCCTGGACTCAAAGTTGTTGTAGTCGGCGCCGATCAAGGTGCGGCTGTCGACGTTTTCGAAACTCGTCTCGTAGATCAGGTTGGCGTCGATGACGAACTGCTCGGCGGACGTGTCACTGCCGAAGAAGTAACGATCGGCGAGATTGGAGCCGTCGGTGCGGGTGTTCGACAGGTAAGCGCTACCAAAGGCGTTGTCTGCCTTGCTGTAGCGTGCATTGGACGCAAAGCTCAGCCCATTGCCGAAGTCGTGGTCGAACATCAGGCTGTAGACGTTGCGGCTCGTGTCGAGGAAGTAGTAGTCCGGCTCGCCGAAGAACTTGTCCCGATCGAAGTTAGTGCCGAGCGGCTGGCCGCCATTTCCCGGCACACCCTGCCGCTCCAGGTGGTCGAACACGAAGGAGAGGCTCGTCATGTCGGTCGGGCGCCACGTCAGGCCACCCATGATGAACTTTTCATCGTTCTGGGAATAATCGTATTCCGCTTCTGCGCCCTGCAGCTTGCCGGTCAGGCGGTAGGAGAGCGAGCCATCTTCCGTGATGTTGTCGCCGAAGTCGAGGCCGACCTCCTTGTGGTAGAAGGAGCCGCCAGTGATATAGGCTTCGCCGAAGCGCTCGCGCTTCGGTAGCTTGGTCACGTAGTTGACGGAGCCGCCCGGCTCTGCTGCGCCAAAGCCCGATGAACTCGTTCCTTTGAGTACTTCGATACGCTCATATGCATAAGGTTCCTCGCGAACACCGCCGAAGGTGCGGCCGACAGCCAAGCCGTCACGATAGGTATAGGGTGTGAATCCGCGGATATCGAAATAGTCGTAGCGGTCGTCCCCACCGTAAAAGTCGGTCACGACGCCGGCGGTGTATTGAACAACCTGCTCGACGGTTTCTGCGTCACGTTCCTCGATTTCCTTCGAGGTGATGACCGAGACGGAGGCTGGCGCAACGAGAATGTCCGTCGGCAGCTTGCCGACACCCGTCGTCTGGGTAGCGACGATCGACTTCGAGTCATTGCTGGTGTCGAGTACTGTGCTCGAACCATTGCCTTCGATGACGATCGGGGCAAGCGTCGGGCCGTCGGTCACGCTGTTGATGTCCTGTGCCGATGCCAGCGCCGGTGCAACAAGAGCAAGCGCCGTACACCCAAGCAAGGCGATCTTTCGATGCGCGACGCGGCCGGGCTTTAGGTGACGGTGTACTCTGTTCATGTCCATGACGCGTTCCAAACGGTTAAGGCGCTGCTTGCAGCGAGATCAACAAAATCTGTGGGAAGTGAACCGCAGATGCCCCCTGAGCCCAAAGCGCCCGCTGCATCATGTCGTGTTTTGTCCCCGTTGCGGCTCTTAACTTGAGAAACGAGGTCTAGTATTGTATTTTTCTTTGGCCTTGTAGGATTCCGCGGAAATGTCACCGCCTCTGGGCGCGCCCAACTGCATTATCGTTGACGTGCGGGAGTGAACCTGAAAGTGAAAGTCCACTTAATGTCCGGCGGAGTTTGAAATGCTGCGGTTGTTTGTTGTGTGGATCCGACTGCTTGTCGCATGCGGCGCGGCGCTCTGGGCAACAGGTGCGTGGTCGGCATCAGAAGGCGCCTTCCCGGTCACTATAAACCACGCTCTCGGCACCACGGTCATCGAGAAGAAGCCGGAACGTGTCGTCACCGTGGCATGGGCAAACCATGAAGTCCCGCTGGCGCTCGGCGTCGTGCCGGTCGGCTTTGCCCGCGCCAATTTCGGCGATGATGATGGGGATGGCCTGCTGCCGTGGGTCGCCGAAAAACTAGCGGAGCTTAAGGCGGATAAGCCCATCCTGTTCGATGAAGGGGACGGAATCGACTTCGAGGCGGTTGCCGCGGCCCAGCCCGATGTGATCCTCGCCGCCTATTCAGCGCTCAGCCAGGCTGACTACGATACGCTGAGCCAGATCGCGCCGGTCGTTGCCTATCCGGAGGCGCCCTGGTCAACGGACTGGCGCCAGATGATCCGCTTCAACAGCCTCGGCCTCGGCATGGCCGCGGAAGGCGAGGCCTTGATTGCGAAGATCGAGGCACAGATCGCCGAAACGCTCGCGGGACATCCGGAACTGCGGGACAAAACGGCGATGTTCATCACCCATCTCAACGCTACCGACCTCAGCACCGTCAGCTTCTACACGACCAACGACACGCGCGTGAAATTCTTCGGGGATCTTGGCCTGAAGTCGCCGAAGAGCGTGTCGAAAGCATCAGTGCCGGGCAAATATTCCGGATCGATCAGCGCCGAACGTGTCGATGATTTCGATGACGTCGACATTCTCGTCACCTACGGCGACGCCAAGCTTCTCGACGCCCTGGCAAAGAACCCGCTGATGGCAAAGATGCCGGCTGTCGCCAAAGGTGCGCTGGTGACCCTGGGACGCAATCCAGTGGGCACGGCCGCTAACCCCACCCCGCTTTCAATCTCCTGGGTGCTGAAGGACTATGTGGCTCTCCTCAGCGAGGCGGCGAAGAAATCTCCATAATGCTGACGCAGAGACGGCCACCCCAGAGAAGCGTGCTTGCACGCACCAATGCCACGCGCAGCGTGTGGCTGGTGGGACTGTTTGTGCTTCTTCTGCTGCTCTGCGCGCTATCTGTAACCGTCGGAACGCGAGACGTCGATTGGGGCGATATCCTTGCCGGCGTACAAGGCAAGGTCGACAGCATCGGTCAAGCTGCCGTCAATGTTCGTATCCCGCGCACCGTTCTAGCCGCGCTCGCCGGTGGCGCGCTGGCCCTCGCCGGCGCTATCATGCAGGGCGTCACGCGCAACCCGTTGGCCGACCCCGGCATCCTCGGCGTCAACATGGGTGCCTCGCTTGCGGTGGTCATCGGCGTCGCATGGTTCGACATCTCCTCAGCAGAGGCTTTCATCTGGGTCGCTGTTGCCGGTGCAGGAAGCGCGGCAGTGTTTGTCTACACCATCGGCTCGCTCGGGCGCGGCGGCGCGACGCCACTGAAACTGGCGTTGGCCGGCGCCGCAACGTCGGCCGCCTTCGCCTCCATGGTCATTGCCGTCGTCCTTCCGCGCAACGACATCGCCGGCGGCATTCAATCGTGGCAGATCGGCGGGGTGGGCGGGGCAACATTTGAACGCATCCTGCCGGTGCTGCCCTTCCTGGCTGCCGGCTTCATCATCAGCCTCCTGTCGGCGCGTAAGCTGAACTCCCTGGCGTTGGGGGATGACCTCGCGGCGGGTCTTGGAGAACGTGTGGCGCTGACCCGCGCAGTAGCAGCCTTTGGCGCCGTTCTTCTGTGTGGCGCGACGACAGCCGTGTGTGGCCCGATTGGCTTCCTTGGACTTGTCGTCCCACATCTTTGCAGGCTGCTCATCGGGGTCGACTATCGCTGGCTTCTGCCGTTTTCAGCCTTGGGTGGCGCATGCCTTCTCCTGGTGGCGGATGTCCTTGGGCGCCTGATCGCACGGCCTGCCGAACTGGATGTCGGGATCGTCACAGCCTTCTTTGGCGCACCCTTCTTCATCTGGGCCGTCCGGCGGCAGAGGGTGCGCGAGTTATGACTGGAACCGCTCTTGCCTCCATCAACCCGATCAAACAAGGCCGTCGCCGCCGCGCTCGCAGGCACGGCTCGGTGATCCTGACGCTCCTCGTTCTGGTGCTTGCGTTCTTCGTGCTCGCCTTGTCGCTAGGCCAGAGCTTCACGCCGCCTGGGGATGTCCTGCGCGTACTGCTGGGCGAGAGTGTCCCCGGCGCGAGCTTCACCGTCGGGCAGTTGAGGCTGCCGCGTGCCCTGCTGTCCATCCTCGCGGGTCTCAGTTTCGGCATGGGGGGCGTCGCCTTCCAGATCATGCTGCGCAACCCGCTGGCGAGCCCCGACATCATCGGCATCAGCTCTGGCGCCAGTGCGGCCGCCGTATTTTCGATCGTCCTGCTGTCCTTGAGCGGCCCCCTTGTTTCTGTCGTCGCCGTTTTTGCCGGGCTTGGCGTCGCTCTCTGCGTCTACGGTCTTTCATCCCGGCAGGGTGTGGCGGGCACGCGGCTGATCCTTGTAGGCATCGGCGTTTCCGCAATGCTGGATAGTTTTGTCGCCTATGTGCTGTCGCAGGCGCCATCCTGGACGCTGCAGGAAGCGATGCGGTGGCTGACGGGGAGTGTGAACGGTGCACAGCTTTCGCAGGTGCTTCCGCTTCTGGTGATGCTGGCCCTCTGCGGCGGCTTACTCCTGTCCCGCGCTAAAGATCTCGAGGCGCTTCGTCTGGGGGATGACACCGCGGCAGCGCTTGGCGTGAAGGTCACAGAGACACGGATCATCGTCATCATGGCTGCGGTGGGCATGATTGCCACGGCAACCGCGGTCACCGGACCAATCGCCTTTGTCGCCTTCCTCTCCGGACCCATTGCTGCACGCATCGTGCGAAACAGCGGCTCGCTGCTGATCCCGTCTGCCCTGGTCGGCGCGACCCTGGTCCTGGCGGGAGACTACGTCGGACAGTTCCTCCTGCCGAGCCGCTATCCCGTCGGCGTCGTCACCGGCGCGCTTGGGGCACCGTACCTGATCTACCTCATCGTTCGGGTCAATCGCAGTGGAGGCTCCCTGTGAACGTGAAGCCCAGCCACTCGCTCAGCGTCCAGAACGTTTCTGCCGGATACGGTGATGTCGCGGTTTTGCATGACCTCGATCTCGTGATTCCGTCGGGCAAGATCACCGTCATCGTCGGCGCCAATGCCTGTGGCAAGTCGACGCTCCTGCGTGCGATGTCCCGGCTTCTTGCACCGGCCAAGGGCCAGGTTCTGCTGGACGGCAAGGCCATCCATCGCACGCCGCCCAAGGAGCTTGCGCGAACGCTCGGCCTGCTGCCGCAATCGCCGATCGCTCCGGAAGGGATTACCGTGGCCGACCTCGTCAGCCGTGGGCGGCATCCGCACCAGGGCCTCTTCTCCCGCTGGACTCGCGAAGACGATGCGGCGGTGGAAGCGGCACTTGTCGCTACCCAGACCATGGATCTCGCGGAACGGCCGGTTGACGAGCTTTCGGGTGGACAGCGCCAGCGGGTCTGGATTGCCATGGCGCTCGCGCAACAGACGGACATCCTTCTGCTGGACGAACCGACGACCTTCCTCGACATCAGCCATCAAGTCGAAGTGCTGGACCTGCTCACGGACCTGAACGACCAGCGCGGAACGACCGTGGTAATGGTCCTGCACGACCTCAACCTCGCGGCCCGATATGCGGACCATCTCATCGCCATGGCCGATGGTCGCGTCCATGTCACCGGCGCCCCGGATGACGTGCTTACTGAACAGAACGTCCGTCAGGTTTTCGGCCTCGACAACTGCATCGTAACCGACCCCACATCCGGCCGGCCGATGATGTTGCCGATCGGACGGCACAGAATGACCAGAGATCAACACCTGAAGGAGGACCGCGCATGAATGCAGGTCAGCATTTCAAGCTTTCCGGCGTGGCACGGCCACACGATGCGCTCCATATGCTCGACGAAATCTGCGAGCACTTCGTGGAGCATGCCGATGTCGAAAGGGAAGGGCACCAGGCGCTCCTGAAGAGCAAGCTCGGTACGGCGAGCATCCGGATCGAGGATAGGAGACTGTTGATCGACCTCGCATGCCCGTCCGAGACGGCTTTGCAGATGAGCCGCAACAGCATTGCCGAGCATCTCTTTTACTTTGCAGGTGACGAACCGCTGGAGCTCGATTGGGCGAAGGCGACGGCTCTTACCTCGCTGCCGAACATCAACGAACTCACCGTTATTTCCGCCGAAGACGTCACGCCGCATATGCGGCGCGTCCGCTTCTCCTGCGACAACATCGAAGCTTTTGCAGGCGGCGACATGCATGTGCGCCTGCTCGTGCCGCCGAAGGGCAGGACGCCGGTCTGGCCGGGTTATCGTGAAGACGGTCGCGTGGCCTGGCCGGAGGGCGAGGATGAACTTCTCGTGCGCGTCTATACGATACGTGGCGTTGATGCGGAGCGGAAGGAGCTCTGGATCGACTTCCTGCAGCACCCGACACCCGGCGTTCCGACCCCGGGTGGGGATTTCGCCCGCGATGCCGAGCCGGGGCAGGTGGTAGCGCTTCTCGGACCTGGCGGTGGCGGCGTGCCGGATGCAAAGACCCTGCTCATGGCTGGCGACGAAAGCTCGCTTCCAGCGATCGCGAGGATACTTGAAGAGCTGCCGGCCGACACGAAGGTTGAAGCGATCATCGAAGTCGCGGATGAGCGCGAGCAGCAGCAACTTAAGACGGCTGCGTCGGTGAACGTACGCTGGCTGCACCGCAAGAGCTATCCGGCAGGAAGCGCCCAGGTTCTCCTGGAACAGGCGAAGGCCGCCGTTGCCGCCGCATCGGAAGACACGTTCGTGTGGTTTGCCTGCGAAAAGGAAGACGTCCGCGCCATGCGCACGTTCCTGAAGAACCGCGGCCACGATCGCAGGAAACGTTACGTCGCCTGGTACTGGGAACACACAGAGGACTAAGATCAGTTCGCTGTCGGTGCCTTGCCGGCGGCGTTCGACTTGCGCAGGTTGAACAGGTTGCCGGCCAGGATCAGGGCGGCACCCACAGCCGTCACGCCGTCGATGGCTTCGGAATAAAGAAGAAACCCGAGCAGGGCAGACAGCGGCACCCGAAGATAATCCATCGGCATCACAACCGTCGCATCGGCGTATGAAAGCGCCTGTGCCATGCAAAAATGCGCGAAGGTGCCGGCAAAGGCAATCACGAAGATCCACGGCCAGATGGCAAGCGACGGCCAGACCCAGACGTTCAGCGCGGGAATAAGCCCGATGACCGACTGGATGATGAGCATCCAGAAGATGATCTTGGTCGCGCTGTCAGAGCGGGTGAGCATTTTCGTGGTGATGAACGAGATCGCAAAAACGAAGGCCGCGCCCAAGACGATGAGGTGACCTGGATTCAGCGGTGCCGCGCCGGGTCTGACGATCAGCGTGACGCCAACGAGGCCGAACAGGATCGCTGCCATCTTGCCCGCCGTTAGCCTCTCCCCGAGAAACAGCGCCGCCATGATGGCCGTCCAGATAGGAGCGGTAAACTCGATCGCGATGACCTGCGCCATCGGGATCATCGTCAGACCGATCAGCCAGGCAAACTGACCGACGTAATGCGCCGTGTTGCGCCCGATATGGGTAAGCAGGATGCCGCTGCGCATCTGCCTGATCCCGCCTTCGCGGTGGACGAGCGGCAGCAACATAAAGAAAGCGATGACCGAACGCATCTCCATGACCTGGAAAACGCTGAGCTCGGTGGTGATCGCACGACCGGAGACGGCCATGAGCAGCAGCAGGGCGATGCCTGCCATCATCCAGGCTGCGGCTTTCAATGTCAGATGCTGTTGTTCCACGTCAAGTCGTTCCAGGCGACACGCCGGCAATTGCTGGGCTGCGCGAAAGGGATTGGGGTCTGCAACCGGACATAGTTCGTCGACCGATCGAAGTGAATAGTCTTCAACCTTATAAGGAGATTTGACAGCACTACGCCACCGCGCATGCTAGATTTGGCCATCAAATCCCCTAGCTTTCTATGTTTCTCCCGGCGGGATCGGCGAAGAAGGATGGATGGAGATGGCGATGGATGATCAGCGAGGATCAAGGCAGTTTGCCGCCGAGTCGCGGATGGCCCTTTTTGACTTCGCTTTCGATCATGCTCCTATCGGCATCGCCCTCATCGATCTGGACGGCTGCGTCATCCGTGGCAATGCCGCTTTTTCGCGCATGGTCGGCATCCCGCTTTCGGAACTGGAGGGCATCTCCTTCAGGGACTTCACGCATCCGGAAGATCTGGCGGCTGACCTTGCGCTGTTTGCTGAGGTACTTGCGGGGAAACGCGATGGGTACTCGATCGAGAAGCGCTACGTGCAACGCGATGGCTCCATCTTGCACGTGCGAATCCATGTGGCTGCGATGCGGCTGGCAAACGGCAAGG
Source organism: Neorhizobium sp. SOG26 (assembly GCF_003491345.1). Classification (GTDB taxonomy): domain Bacteria; phylum Pseudomonadota; class Alphaproteobacteria; order Rhizobiales; family Rhizobiaceae; genus Neorhizobium; species Neorhizobium turbinariae. Next base: position 1,044,552 of record NZ_CP025513.1, on the reverse strand, counting down.
TTGCAAGGTTCATTTCACAGATCGAAGACATCAGCAAGGACAAGGAAAACGAGCGGGAACTCGCAGAGCGTGCCGCCCAACTTGAACTTGCCATGCAGGCGATCCGCGGCGGCTTCTGGCACATGGACGTCAAGACCCACAAATTCGAAACATCAGAACGTCTGACGCAGTTCATAGGAGGTCCGGATGCTGCCAAGTTCGACCTCAAGGGCTATACCGAACGCGTCCATCCTGACGACAGCACTGCCGCGGACCTTTCCTCTCTCATCGCCGGTAAGCTCGACCAGTCTGTTGCTCAGTACCGCTTGCGGACGATCGAAGGGGAGCGCTGGATGCGTTGCGACCGGCGCTTGCTGCGTGATCCCGATGGCGATCCCTGGCGGATCGTGGGTGTAGCGATCGACTTTACCGAGGAGCACGATCGCCTTGAGCGCCTCATGGAAAAATCCGAGACGGACGCACTGACTGGGGTTCTCAACCGGCGCGGGCTGGAAAGCCGCTACGAAATGCTTGTTTCAAGTGACGGGTTCAGTGTGCTTGCCATCGATCTCGATGGCTTCAAGGCGATCAACGACCGCCATGGCCATCCGGCAGGTGACGCGGTGCTCGTGGAAACAGCAAAACGGTTGCAGGCTTCAGTGCGGGTGAACGATCTCGTCTGTCGCGCGGGCGGGGACGAATTCATCCTGATCGTGGTCGGGGAGCCGGGGGTCGGCGAAGCCGTCGCCAAACGCATCGTCGAGGCGATCAGCGAACCGTTCCAACTGACGACGGGGACCGTGCGGCTTGGTACAAGCGTCGGCTGCACGTGGTGCCAAACCAAGAAGCCCCTCGACCAACTGACGGCGCATGCGGATGCACTCCTCTATGAGGCCAAGGCGGCCGGGAAGAACATGTGGCGTTTCGCCGTCTGTAGCTGACGCTTTCGCCGATCAGATCCGTCGCACATCGTTTCGAACCTCTGCCGGTTTCAGCTGTTTGGCATCTGAAGCCCGGCGAACGGGTCATCACAACGGGAGCGGACCGAGGTGGGGCAGCAACAAGGCCTGACGGACATGAGCATCGCCGAGATCAACGACGCGGTTGGCTGCAAGGCGCCCAGGTTGGGCGGAAGCACCGCTTCGCTTGCCTGCGCTCTCATCGGGCTTGGAATGGCCGAGATGGCCGTGGTCATATCCGCCGCACGAGACAAACAAGACAGTGCCCTTTCTCACGCTGAACAGGAGATCGGACACCTGACGCAGCGGCTGGCTGACGCGGCTGAGCAGGATCGGATCCAGTTCCAGCGTTACATGAGTATCCTGCGGCAAAAGTCAGAGGAGGATCATAAACCGGACAAGCCGCTCGAAGACGCAGGAGCCGATGCCACCCGCCAGCCTCTTGAAGCTGCAGACGTCCTGATGGATTGCCTCGAACTACTGGCGGGCGTCGCGGGCCACATCCACCACGTTGTCGCGAGCGACCTCTTCTCGGGCGCAGGAATCGTCAAGGCGGCATTTGCAGGCACTATGATGGCAGCCGACGTCAACCTGGCGGAAGACCGGCTTTCCGATCTCAAGCAGAAGACCGAGGCGCAGCGGCGTGATCTCGACCAGCGCTGCCGCAGCGCCTATGCCAAGTTATCACAGGCGGCGCTGAAGCATGGGTTCCGGATGTAGTACGCGGGACGGATCAGCCAGCAGAAACGTGCAGCGCGCCGATGTCTCCAAAGATCCGCTGGACGGCTGCAACCTCGTTCGCCGGGACATCCGCAGAAACCTCGATCTCACCCTGATTTGCGCCGTCGTGCCTCGTTTCGTCCCGAACCGATGGGGCATCGCTGCCATTGGGGGAGGTGCCCGACGTGTTCTCGGCGCCAACCGGCTGGACGAAGATGTCAGCCCGGTCGATCCCGTGATCCTGCGCCAGATGCTCTACCGCGACCTCTGCTGCGGCACGGGTTTCGAACCTGGCGGTAACGGTCTTGCTGCTGTTGTCTGACATCATCTTCTCCTTGGCGACGAGTGGGTAATCGCCAGCTAGAGCGATGGTTCCGCTAGGTTTTCACCCGCGGTTCAAATTATTCGGAGCGGCCTTGAACCTTCCGGCAAGCTTCCCACATTCGCCGCGATAATGCGGGAGTTCAGTTGAAATGCGTCCGTTCTTCGAAACCACGTTCGGCCCCGCCGAACTGGAAATTCTCGATACCGTGCTTGATGAGTGGAGGCAGGAGCACGATCTGCCGAAGGAGAGCCCGGATGTCGGCTTGGCCGCGGCAGTGATGATCAATCTGTTCCGGGAAGGCAATGACACGGTGCCTGCGCTGCGCAGGGCTGTGTCCGAGCACAAGGCGCTGGCCGATCTCATCTGAAACGAAAAAAGCCTGCCGCGGGAGGAGGTGCGGCAGGCTTTTGATTTGTGAACGGCGACTGGGAGGAGGAGTGCCGCTGTTCTTGTGGGTGTTTCCGGGAGGAGGAGAGAAACACCACGTTCCAACAGCGCGGGAGGAGGTGCGCTGTTCGATGAACAACATGTAGCTGTTGAAGCTGGCTGATGCCAGTGTTGTTGTTGCAGCGCAGCAATGCGCTGCAAGCATAGCGGCAGCTAATATCCGGTCATTTCCAGATATCCGACGCCTGAGTGGCTGCCCCCGAACCGGATTGGCCCCTCCCAATACGGCGTTGAGGTGCCCATCCAGCTCTGGTCGTTCAAGGCGTGTGTCGTGATGTCCACCCTCTTGGCGGGGACTTGGATCCTCCATTCAACCGGAACCGGCCGACCATTCACTTTTGCGGTTCGGAGCGGCTCAAGCGAGACCGACTCCGTGTCGATCATTTCCGTCTCTCCGTCTGCCTTGATCCAGTTTGCTGAAATAAATCCGCCTGCTGCATCGCGCAGACGAAACGCCATAAGCTTATCCCCGCTATCAAGGTGGAGCGAGAACCAGTCCCAGCCCTCCTGGTCAGCCGCCAGCGGCTGCGAGGACCATTCCCGATCGAGCCAACCTTTTCCGGTAATGGCAACCGGTTTCCCGCCGACCACCAGAGCCCCTTTAATCTGATAGAATGGCTGCGAGTAGTAGTGGCTTGCCTGACCCGCTTCGGACTTGACGGAATAGCCGCGATCACCTTGGGGGACGGGCGGAGTGCTCGTTTCCAGCGTCAGTTGGTAGCTGAATGCATCGCCCGCTGCGAATAGATCGAGACGGGCCAGTTCATCCTCGTCTGGCAGGCTGTTGCTCTTCATCTCCCAGTGATCGATCCAGGCCCGGAACGGGGTCGTCTCGACACCGGCTTGCCCTATACCGCCACGCCCCAACCGCTCGGCTACATAATGGTGGTCCGGTGTGGTAAGCGCTGCATGGCCGATCCAGATTTGCGGATCGCGCCAGCCTTCGGCATTTCCCGGTGCCAGAGCAGAGCGAAACAGCGTCCACTGAACGCCAAACACACGGCCGTCCTCGGCTTCGAGATTGGCGGTCACATACCACCACTCAATCCTGAAATCGGGATGGGGTCCGTGGTCGGCTGGAAAAGCCATGAGCGTGCCGCGCCGGGGAACGCTGAACCCTTCAGCATCGGAGCCCAGACCAGCAAAACCTTGCGCAAGAACCACGACCGGAAGGGCGGCGATGAGCAGAAGGAGGGCGAGGGCGCGCTTGGACCAGCTATCGTTCATTCGCGAATATCCTCAGCAGGTCGGCGGGATGCACCGTCGCGAGCCGCTTGACGGGCAACAGGACGGAAAGAAGCGCTGCGCCCAATGCGACGAGACCTAGCCACAGCCAGTCCAGTGGGAAGACATGCATGGGCAGCTTCCATCCGAACGCTTCGACATTGATGATCGACAACAGCACCCACGCGAGCACCAATCCGAGCGGGATAGCGGCAACAAACGTCGCCGACCACAGAAGCAGGGTACGCACCACTTCCAGCAGGGCCAGATCGCGTCGCCGCATCCCCATCGCCCAGACCGGAGCCAGTTGCGGAAGACGGCGACCGGACAGCGTCAGGAGGCTCGCAAACATAGCAAACCCTGCCACCGCCAGCGTCAGAACGTTCAAGGCCCCGGTGACGGTGAATGTCTGGTCGAAAACCTCGCGTGACCGCTGCTTCACGGAAGCCTGGTCCAGCACGTTGCCATCCGGCAGCCCGAACTCGTCCATCAACTGGCGCTGCAGATCTGCGGCTACGGCGGGCGCCGCGCGCAGGCCATAACGCAGCTTGGGGATGTCCGGATAGTGCTGCGCCAGAGCGGTTACATCCACGATTACCTGACCGTTCGGATTGCCATAATCGGAATAGACGCCGACAACCTTCACTTTCCACCCACCGGGCAGCTCAAGCTCCTGGCCAATGTCAACTTCGCCCTGGCGCCAAAACTGCTCGTTCACCAATGCACTGTTGCCGCTGGCGATAGCGTCCCAGACATCCTGGTTTCCGCGGATCAAGGGCCAGTGGTCGCGATAGGTCGCGTCGTCGGCCACCCCGTAGATCTCCACCTGCCGCCCAAGCACCTGGCCCTCCGTGCTCCAGATCGGTAGTACGGTAACGTGCCTGCCATCCAGCCATTGCCTCAGCCGCGCCGCCTCGTCTTCATCCCGGGCGGTGACGTAGAGCTCCGCTGCCAGCCGCTGGTCCAGCCAGCCTATGAAGGTGAGACGGAAGCTCGACACCATGGTGCCGACGCCGATATTGGCAGAAAGGGCGAGAAGCAGCGCCATCAGCGCAAGGGATAGACCTGGCAGCTGAACCCGTGTGTCGGCCCAGAACCACTGGGTCACCGCGCCACCTGCGCAGCTCTCCGCCAGTTTGAGAAAACCGGACATCAAGGGAGGAAGCAGAAGGGCCGCACCCAGAAGCAGCGCGCCGAGAACTGCAAAGCCCACCACCAGTCCGGTGCCGGCGAAAGCCAGCACCGCCGAGAGCACAAGCAGCAGAAGTCCGCAAACGACCTGAGCACGAAGGACCCGTGCCGAGAGCCCGGCCCAGGCCCGCGGTTGAGCTGCGGAGAGAATGGGGAGTTGCTTCACCTGCCATAGGTTCTGGGCCGATGCACAGGCGGTTCCCGCCAGCGCCATGGCCAAGCCTGCACCCCACCATTCCGGTCGCAGCGCGAGGCTGCCGGAAACGCTGGCCCCGTAGAGGCCTTGCAGGGTTGCCGCGACACCCGGCAGCAGCGTGGACGCCAGCAGATATCCGATTGTAACGCCGAGGAGACCCGCGACGAGGCCGAAGACCGCCAATTCAAGCATCAGGAGCACGATCAACGACTGCAGCGAGACGCCGAGCGAACGCAGCGTGCGAAAGGTGCTGCGTCGCTGCTCGAACGACAGCCCGATCGTCGAGTAGACGATGAAAAGCCCTACGACGAAAGCGAGAAACCCGAAGGCCGTCAGATTGAGGTGGAAGCTGTCCGTTAGCTGCGCAACATCGGGCTTCTCTGACGGACTACGCAGTACGGCCCAAGGTGCCGCCTCCTGCAGATCCGAAACGTCCAGCTGTTGCGATGGCGCCACGACGATCCTGTCGATGCTCCCATTCCGCTGTAGCAGCCGGTCCGCGACCGCGATGTCAGTAAAGGCTGCGTCGTTGGGAACCTCGGCTGCGATCTTGAGCGGAATATCCGTCTTGCCGTCGAGCTTGGCGGCTGTTGCTGCCGATACGACCAGTTCGCCCTCGGCGCCCATGAAGCTTGAGATGTCGTTGCCGCCGCTGATTTCAAAGGCGCGGCCTTCGCGCGGCATGGAAAGAGGATCGATACCGATCAACCGGATCCTCGCCTCTCCGAATCGATAACCCCCTTCGATGACTGGCGAAACTACCCAGCCGGCGCGGCGCAGCGAAACGTAATCGGCAACCGTAATTTGTCGGCCGGGCTGCGGCAGAAGCTGAATGAGATCGCCTTGCTCCAGCACACTGGCTGCCCGGGCATAGCTGGCTCGGGCTTCGGCATTGATGGCCTGAACGCCGGACCATAATGCCGTGGCGAGCGAGATGCCGAGAAGCAGTGTCAGAAACTGCAGGGGCCGGTGCCGCCAGTGGGAGAGCAGCGCCCAAAGCGCAACCCGCTTCATCCGCCGATCCTTCCGGCGCGCAGCATGATCTGGCGATCGAGCTTGCCCGCGAGGCGCATGGAATGGGTGACGAGGAGGAGGGCAGAGCCCGCCTCGCCGCTCAAGGACAACATGAGGTCAAGTACGGCGTCGCCCGTCGCCTCGTCCAAGTTCCCGGTCGGCTCGTCGGCGAGGATCAGTGGCGGTCGAACGGCAAGGCTGCGGGCTATCGCGACACGCTGCTGCTGCCCACCCGACAGTTGTTCCGGATAACGATTGAGGAGAGCGGTAAGTCCGAGCTTTTCCACCAACTGCCGCTCCCACTCCGGCTCCTGGCGTCCGGCGAGCCTGGCGTGGAACGCGATATTTGCCGCGACATCGAGAGACGGTATGAGGTTGAACTGCTGGAAGACGAGCCCCACCTCGTGCCGCCGGTAGAGCGCCCGCTCGGCATCAGCAAGGGTGGCTATATCGCGATCGTTGACAATGATCCTGCCCGCATCCGGTTGGTCCAGCCCGCCCACCAGATGCAGAAGCGTGCTTTTCCCACTGCCGGATTCACCGGTCAGCGCGACGGTCTCGCCGGCTTGCAACTGAAGGTCGATGCCTTTCAGCACGGCGATAGGACCCTCGGCGGTCGAATAAGATTTCGTGAGGCCGGAGATTGTCAGCAACATAGGAGTTCCATCTTTGAGTGAAGCCTATGCATCTGGTGCCGGTTCGTTGGGAGAAATCACTGCCGCACGACGTCGCGGTACCAGCAACTGGTCCAGCGTCACTGGCTTGAGATCGCGCGCATCGACGCCGACGTCGAACTGCCGAGGCATCGTCTTCAGGCGCCCATGGGAGTGGCCGTGCAGGTTGATCGATTTCTTCCCCATCTTGTTCCAGGTGCGGAACGGATAGTGGCACAGGATGAGCAGTTGCCCATCCAGCACCAGCTCCCGATAGTGCTGGACCGTCTCCCAGCCGGTTGCCGAAATCGTCGCCTCACCGTCGTTATTCCCGATGATCAGATGCTTCCTTCCGTTGAGCTTCTTCAGCATCTCGGAGGCATCGCCGCTACGGGTCAACATGAAGTCGCCGAGATGCCAGACTTCATCATCGTCTGCGACAGCCGCGTTCCAGTTCCGGATCAGAGCATCGTCATGCAGAGCCATGTTCTGGAAAGGGCGGCGGTCGATGCGCAGCACGCGCGGGTCGCCGAAATGCGTATCGCTCGTAAAGTAGATCATATCCGTAACCTGTGTCAGCCAAAGCTCCCGTCGAGGGAGCAGGGGCAATATGCCGCTGTTCGTGAGCCGATTTGCAGCGATACGTGGCACAAATCGAGCTGCCGCGTGTTTCTCTCCTGATCAGGAGGATAGACATGACAGAGAAGATAACCCCCGGCCTGAACGACCGCCCGCGAGAGAGCAGCATCGCGCAATCCGGCCCCGGCTTGCCTGACGACAGCAGCAGCCCGATCGAGGTTTCGGAGCAGCAGATTGAACGCGCGAGAGACCAACTCGTCGGATCGAACCGCGAGACCCTCAAGAAGGAAGTTCAGGAGCAGATCGAAAAGCCGCAGCGCGGATCGGCATGACGACCGATGCCTGGCACATTCACCAGTTGTTTCCTGCTTGCCTTCGATCTCGATGATCGCGGCCAGCCGGTACCCGCCTTCGAGCCACGTCCTGTATCCGATCCCTCGGATGGCCGGCGCGAAGCTGAAGCCCTTTCTGCCCGGCACGGGGGCGTAGTCCTCTGGCGTCGTCAGGGTGCACCCGCGATCGGCGAGGAAGGCGAGCCCGAGGTCCTGTTCTCGGCGGGCAGGATTGGCGACTTCAACTAGACGCGAGCTCGTTCCACTGTTCAAACCCGAGCTCGCAATGAATGACAAATGTTAAGAACTCGATGGCAAGTTGTTGTATCAGCGAGCTTTCCTTCCAGAGTCTGTGCATGTTGTCACCAGCCGAGAAGCTTACCACCGGTCGTCCCAGCGAGGGGCCCGACGGCTCCCCGCCATCCGTAGCGACGACCTTGCACATCACCCACGGTGTGGTGACGGATGTCGCGGGAGGACCGACCGACCTTTTCGGCGGGCGCGCGGTTCCCGGCAAGCCGCTGGTCGATCTGCTCGACGAGGCGGAGAAGTTTGGCTTCCTGCCCGGCGGAACGGCGGCAAGCATCAACACCGCACTCGCAGCACGGCAATCGAAGCAACTGCTCAGCCTGGCAGATGGCCGCAGCATCATGGTCGCGACCGAGTTCGCTGCCGCGGACGACATGACGCTTCACTTCGTTGACGTCTCGTTTGCGGTGCAGATGACGCTGAGCCAGCAGCGGGATGTGCTGACGGGCCTGCCGAACCGGGTAGAACTGCTGCGCAGGCTGAACGAACATCTTGCTTCCCCCGCGTCGCTCCCACAAACTGCGGTTCTGTACGTCGATTTGGACCGCTTCAAGATGGTCAATGACACGCTGGGGCACCCGATCGGCGATGCACTGCTGAAGCTGGTCGTCGAGCGCATGCAGCGGTTGCTGGCGCCAAAGGACGTGCTTGCGCGGCTTGGTGGCGACGAATTCGTCATCCTGCAGGCGGAGGGCGAACAGCCGCACGCCGCGGAAGTTCTGGCTTCCCGCATTATCGAGATCGTCGGACGCACCTATCTTCTTCAGGGACATTCGGTCCAGGTCGGCGCGAGCGTCGGCATCGCCTTGGCGGCGACCGACGGCAAGACACCGGAAGAGCTAATCAAGAATGCCGATCTCGCGCTCTTCAAGGCCAAATCAGCCGGCCGGGGCACCTTCCGGTTCTTCACCGACGCCATGGATCGCGAGATCCAGGAACGGCGGGCGCTGGAGATCGATCTGCGCCGAGCGATCATCATGCAGGAACTGTCGCTCGTTTATCAGCCGCAGTTCGAGATCGACGGAAACAAGCTGGTCGGCTTTGAGTCGCTCGTGCGTTGGTCCACCTCGGAACGCGGCAGCGTTTCGCCCGCACAGTTCATCCCCTTGGCGGAAGAAACCGGCATCATCGACCAGTTGGGGGAATGGGTGCTGCGCACGGCCTGCAAGGAAGCGGCACGCTGGCCTGAGCCGTTGACGGTCTCGGTCAATCTCTCGCCTGTTCAGTTCAAGAGCCCGAAGCTGGTCAGCATCATTGTTGGCGCCCTTTCGAGCGCAGGCCTTCCACCGTCACGGCTGGATCTTGAAATTACCGAAGGCGCGCTGATCGAGAACACAGAAACGGTGCTCCTCATGCTCAACCAGATCAAGGCGATGGGCATCAAGGTGTCGATCGACGACTTCGGGACGGGGTATTCTTCCCTGAGCTACCTGCAGAAGTTCCCCTTCGACAAGATCAAGATCGACCAGTCCTTCATTCGCAGCCTGGAGACGAACGCCGACAGTGCCGCGATTGTCCGCGCCGTCACCGCGCTCGGCAAGAGCCTCGGGATGATGACGATCGCCGAAGGTGTCGAGACTGAGAGCCAGTTGGAGCTTATTGCGCGCGACGGATGCGCGCAGGTGCAGGGCTATTTGACAGGAAGGCCCCTTGCCGCTGACGCTGCAGCTGAACTTATCTCAACAAGAACATGAATTCAGGACCGAAAATGTCTTTGTACCGCCTCGTTTACTACAGTGAAAACCGCATTTCTTCGTCAGTGGCGGATCTCCAGGCGGAGGTAGAAGAGATCTTGACCCAGAGCCGCCGCAACAACGCACTTGTGGGCGTAACTGGCGCGCTCATGTTCAGCTCGGGCTATTTTGGACAGGTGCTGGAAGGGCCGCAGGCTGCTGTGGAGGCCACCTTCGAGCGGATCCAGCAGGATCCTCGGCATGGGGATGTTGCGCTTCTTGAGTTCGCGCCCACCGACACCCGCTCCTTCGACACCTGGGCCATGGCTTATGTTGGTGAAGATTCGGCACTGTTCGCCCATCTGGGGCCGGAGACCGGTTTCGATTCTGACAAGATCACAGGCGAGGCGCTGTTCAACAGGCTTCGCGCCATGGTCGCCACCAATGCGGCGGTTGCCTGAGCTCAACGTTATAAGGATCTGTTTCCGCTCGACGTTTCGGTACCGTTTGATTTTGGATGCCGCCCGTCCACCGCTGTAACAATTATTGACACAGAGGTGCGAATTTGCGATTGGCGATCATGATCAATCGCCAGTCTCGCAACGTTTCCCTGACATCGGAACTTGAGGCATTCATAAACGAGTGCCTGGCGTCCGGCGATTATGCAAACGCCAGCGAAGTTGTCCGCGCAGGCTTGCGTGCGCTTCGCGGCAGTGCGGAGACAACTCAACCACTTCCTACGATCTGGCCGATTGGTGGCGGTCAATGTGGTCAGTTGATCCGCGAGCTGGACTGGTCGAAGACGCCACTCGGCGCTGTAGACACGTGGTCGGTCGAGCTGCGTACCACCGTTGCCAATGTCGTCAATTCTCCGGTCGCCAAGGTCCTGATGTGGGGCAAAAGCCACGTCATGGTCTATAATGATCGTTATGCAGAGATTGCCGGCGCCAAACACCCAGCGGCGATGGGCGCGCGGGTCTCAGAAACCTGGCCGGAGATCTGGGACTGGAACCGCGAGATGCTCGAGGCCGGCTTCAACGGTGAGCTCAAGTCTTTCCACGACCAGCCGATGACGCTCGAGCGGGATGGGATCGCCACCCAGTTCATCTTCGATCTGTTCTACACCCCGGTCTACCAGGCCGACGGGACGATCGGTGGCGTCATGTGCACCGTCGTCGACAACAGCAGTCGCGTCGCAATGGAAAAGCGTCTTGCGGCGAGCGAGGCAGAGCTTCGCCGCGTGACAGACGCCGTGCCGATGCTCATCTCCTATGTCGACCGCCAGCATGTCTACCGGTTCGCCAACGCTACCTATGAGGACTGGTTCGGCCTGAAGCTCGATGACGTCGTCGGTCGCAAGGTCGTCGATGTCATTGGTGAAGTCTCCTACGAGAGCCGGCGTCACGACATCGATCGTGGGCTGGCCGGCGAAGTCGTCTCCGCCGAGGCGGATCTGGTGCTTGGCGGCGGTGAGCCGCGCCGCTTCGAGCTGCGCTATATCCCCCATATCGAAGCAGACGGATCTGTTCCCGGCGTCCATATCCTCGGCATCGATATTGAGGACCGCGCGCTGCGAGAAGCCGAACTCGCCATAAGCAACAGCCGCTTCCGGACGGCGATGAGCGCCGTGCACGGGGTGCTTTGGACGAATACTGCCGATGGCCAGATGGTGGGCGAGCAGCCCGGCTGGGCCGCACTGACTGGTCAAAGCTACGAAGAGTACCAGGGCGTCGGCTGGGCGGATGCCGTCCATCCGGATGACGTGGAGAGCTCGGTGACGACTTGGAAACAGGCCGTCGCCTCGCAATCGATGTATGTCCACGAACATCGCGTTCGCCGTCATGACGGCACCTGGCGCCAGTTCGCCATCCGGGCCCTGCCAATCATTGGCTCCAGCGGCAAGGTTGTCGAGTGGGTGGGCGTCCATACTGACATCACCCATCAGCGCGCCGCAGAAGAAGCGCTGCGCGAACAGGCGGAGGCCCTGACGCGCCAGGTCCAGCACCGCGAGCGTGCCGAAGAGCAGTTGCGGCAGCTCAACGAGACCCTGGAGGCGCGAGTCATTGCAGAGATCGATGAACGCCGGCAGGCGGAGGCAAAGCTTGCGCAGGCCCAGAAGCTCGAGACCGTCGGCAAGCTGACAGGCGGCGTGGCGCATGATTTCAATAACTTGCTGCAGGTTGTTTCTGGCAACCTTCAGCTTCTCGCAAAGGATGTGGCGGGCAACCCGAGGGCGGAGGCCAAGGTTGCCAATGCCATGGCCGGCGTTGCCCGTGGTTCGCGCCTCGCGAGCCAGTTGCTCGCGTTCGGGCGACGCCAGGCGCTGGAGCCGAAGGTCGTCAATATCAGCCGGTTCATCCGTGACATGGACGACATGATCCGCCGCGCCATTGGCGAGGCTGTCGAGGTCGAAACGATCTTTGGTGGCGGGCTCTGGAACACGTTCATCGATCCGAACCAGATCGAGAATGCGCTGCTCAACCTCGCGATCAACGCCCGCGATTCCATGGAAGGTCGCGGCAAGCTGACGATCGAGCTGGCGAACGCGCATCTTGATGATGAATACGCCCGCCTCCACGACGAGGTGACGCCGGGGCAGTACGTGATGCTCGCCGTCAGCGACACCGGATGTGGCATGCCGCCGGAGATCATCGATAAGGTCTTCGAACCGTTTTTCTCGACAAAGGCGGAGGGCAGGGGATCAGGCCTTGGCCTCTCGATGGTTTACGGGTTCGTTAAGCAGTCCGGCGGCCATGTGAAGATCTATTCGGAAGTCGGTCATGGCACAACCATCCGGCTTTACCTTCCGCGAGCCATGGAAGCGGAAGACGTCGAGGTCGTTGTCGACAATGGCCCGATCGTCGGCGGCACGGAGACGGTGCTCGTGGTCGAGGACGACGCGGAAGTGCGCGAGACGGTCATCGCGATGCTGACCGACCTCGGCTACCGGGTGCTCAAGGCGGTTGACGCGGCAAGCGCGCTGACCGTGATCGATAGCGGCATTCCGATCGACATCCTGTTTACCGACGTCGTCATGCCGGGAACGCTGAAGAGCCCGGAACTGGCGCGCAAAGCGAAGGAACGGCTGCCCGACCTCGCAGTGCTGTTTACCTCCGGATATACCGAGAACTCGATCGTCCACGGCGGACGGTTGGACGCTGGCGTCGAACTCCTGTCGAAACCCTACACGCGCGAAGCGCTTGCCCGGAAGTTCCGCCACGTGCTGGCAAACCAGAAGCAGCGAGGTACGCGGCGCAGCGACAAGCCGTCGCCAGGGCCGAAGCCTGACGCAGACCTCACCGTTCGCCCCGCGCCGATCATTGAACGCAAGGGGCCAAAGACGGTGCTCCTCGTGGAGGACGATCATCTCATTCGCTCGACCACCGCGGAGATGCTGAAGGAGCATGGCTTCGTCGTGCTGGAGGCGGCCAGCGCTGAAGATGCGCTGACGGCCCTGCAGACTTTGCCGGTCGATGTGCTTGTGACGGACCTGAACCTGCCCGGCATCTCGGGATCCGAACTCGCGGAACAGGCGCGCACGGTTCGCCCCAATGCACTTATCGTTTATGCGACGGGAGATCCCGGCACGGTCCGAAAAGAGACCGATGCAATCATCGTTACCAAGCCTTATGATGCCGAAAAACTTGCAGCGCTGATCGATGACAGCAGATCAAGTTCGAACGGCGAACACGCAGCAGCAACCGGATCGACCGGTACAAATACGCAGGAAGAAGTCTGATGAGCGATCATCTCACCGTACTCGTAGTCGACGATGACGTGCTCATCGCAATGACATGTGCAGACATGGTGACGGAACTCGGCTATCGCGCGATTGAAGCCAACTCAGGCGCGCAGGCGCTGGATATCATTGCGCAGGAGCCGAAGATCGATCTGCTGATCACCGACTATTCCATGCCGTCCATGGATGGGGTGCAGTTGGTCAAGGCAGCGCGTGAGGCAGTGCCCGGGCTGAAGGTGATCGTCGCGACCGGTTATGCCGACCTGCCGCCGGACTCTGGACTTGAGGTACCGCGTATCTCCAAGCCCTACACGCTGGAAGATCTTGAATCGGCCATCACCAAGATCATTGGTGAAGCGCTCGCCTGACCGGCAGTTCCTGCAGCGAGAAGACTGCGCGACGCGACGCCAGGTGGTTGAGATTGACCTCTCAGGGAACCCTTGGCGCCGCTACCGTGTTCGACATGCTCCCGATCAATGACAGGAGCAGTCCATGACCGATGAAGTTCGTCGCCCGCAGCCGCCATTCCCTGAACAGCAGCAGGCACCGCCCGGCACGACAGCGCAGATGGAACCTACTCCCGATCATGGCGAGCGTTCCTACAAGGGCAACGGCAGGCTGTCGGGCAAGGCTGCGATCATCACCGGCGCCGACTCCGGGATCGGCAAAGCGGTGTCAGTCGCTTTTGCGCGTGAAGGTGCAGATGTGCTGATCTCGTATCTCAATGAAGACGAGGATGCGCGCGACACGGCACGGTGGGTTGAAGAGGCGGGCCGCAAGGCGGTACTGGTGCCCGGCGACATCAAGACCGAAGAGCACTGCAAAAGCCTGGTAACGAGGGCGATGGACGAGTTCGGCCGCATCGATGTGCTCGTCAACAACGCCGCCTTCCAGCGCACCTATGCAGATATCGCCGACATCACCGAAGAGGAATGGAACGAGACCTTCCGCACCAATATCTATGCCCCTTTCTTCATCTCCAAGGCGGCCATCCCGCACATGAAGCCTGGAAGCGCCATCATCAACACCACCTCGATCCAATCACGCCAGCCATCGCCACAACTCTTGGCCTACGCGTCGACCAAAGGGGCGGTGTCGAACTTCACGGCCGGCCTGGCGGAGATGGTCGCAAGTAAGGGGATCCGCGTCAACGCGGTGGCGCCTGGCCCGATCTGGACGCCTCTGATCCCTTCAACCATGCCGGCGGAGAAGGCAGCCAAGTTCGGCGAACAGACACTGATCGGTCGTGCCGGACAGCCCGCCGAGCTTGCCGGCGCTTATGTTCTCCTCGCCTCCGACCTCGGCAGCTATATGACCGGTGCCATCATCCCGGTCACTGGCGGCGAGATCATGATCTAAGCTGTCAGCGCGTGGCGCCGTGAATGCGGCGCCACTAGTGCAGCAGCGGCTTCAGCTTCTGGGCAATCGCCTGCAGGGCCGGCAGGTACTGCCCCGCGAGATCGTCCGCCGACACGCGTGCTGCGGGGGCGCCGACATTCAGCGCCGCCACAACCTTTCCGCGGTCATTCTCGAGGGGAACCGCAATCGACCGCAGTCCGAGCTCAAGTTCCTGATCGATCACCGCATAACCCTGCTCGCGTACCCGCGCCAATTCTTCCATCAGCGCCTGTTTGTCCGTGATCGTATGAGGCGTCAGGGCTTTGATGTTCGTCTGGTCGAGAAGCGCCTTGGCCTCGTCGGAGGGAAGGGCGGCGAGAAGCACTCGCCCCATGGAAGCGCAATAGGCAGGAAGCCGGCTGCCAGGGCTCAGGTTGATGGACATGACGCGTTTTTGCGCGGCCCTTGCAATATAAACGATCTCCGTCCCGTCCAGCACACTGGCGGAAGCGCTCTGCTGCACATCCTCCGATAGCTTGTCGAGAAACGGCTGTACCGTATGCGGCAGTGGCGTTGTCGACAGATAGGCATGCCCAAGACGCAGCACCTTCGGTGTAAGCGCGAAGAACTTTCCGTCATAGGTGGCGTAGCCGAGCTCCACCAAGGTAAGCAGCGAGCGGCGGCATGTCGCCCTGTCGAGGCCGGTGGCGCGTGCAACATCCGCGATCGACAACCGTCTCGTCGTTTCGCCGAATGCCTCGATCACTTTCAGCCCGCGGGCGAAGCCGCTGACATAGTCTGTCTCGCGCATGGCTGTCTCCGCGTGCGATATACGAACAAATATCAAATAGCGCACAACAGGGTTGCTGTCGAGAACCGCCCGCTCTATCACGTCATCCGGCAGCTTTAAGCCTGCCCGTGCGGAAGGAGGCGCCGAGTATGAACAAGATCATCGGAAACCTGGCGGACGCGGTGTCCGAGATCGGTGACGGTGCAACCGTCATGATCGGCGGCTTCGGCGGGTCAGGTGCTCCCATCGAACTGATCCACGCATTGATCGACAAGCGGCCGAAAGACCTCACCGTCATCAACAACAATGCGGGCAACGGGCGCATCGGCATCGCGGCCATGATCGATGCGGGAATGGTGCGGAAGATGATCTGCTCCTTCCCAAAGTCGTCGGATCCCCGGGCCTTCACCGAAAAGTATCTGGCGGGAGAAATCGAGCTGGAACTGGTGCCGCAGGGCACCTTGGCCGAACGCATCCGCGCCGGCGGTGCCGGCATTCCGGCTTTCTATACGCCGACAGCCTATGGCACCGAGCTTGCCGAGGGCAAGGCGATCGCAGAATTCGACGGCCGTCACTATGTCCAGGAACGCTGGCTGAAGGCCGATTTCGCGATCGTCAAGGCGCATGTCGCCGACAATTACGGCAACCTGACCTACAACAAGGCCGGGCGTAACTTTAACCCGCTGATGTGCATGGCTGCGGCGAAAACGATCGTTCAGGTCTCCAAGGTCGTGGAGGCCGGCGGAATCGATCCCGAGCATGTCGTGACACCCGGCATCTTTGTTGATCGCGTGGTTGAGGTTCCCAATCCTCAACAGGAAGAAGAAATGATCCGGGCAGGGGTGGTTTACATATGAGCGTCGACACACGAGACGATATCAAGCTCTCCAACGCGCAGATCGCGTGGCGTGCAGCCCAGGACATCGCCGATGGCGCATATGTCAATCTGGGCATCGGCTTCCCGGAGATGGTGGCGCGTTACCAGCCGCCGGGCCGCCAGGCGATCTTCCACACCGAAAACGGCATCCTGAATTTTGGCGAGGCACCGGCTGCCGGTGAAGAAGACTGGGACCTTATCAACGCCGGCAAGAAGGCAGTAACGCTGAAGCCGGGTGCTGCCTTCTTCCACCATGCCGATAGCTTCGCCATGGTGCGTGGCGGCCACCTCGACGTGGCGATCCTCGGTGCGCTTCAGGTCGCGGAAAACGGCGACCTTGCCAACTGGCGCGTCGGCTCGAAGGGTGTTCCGGCCGTTGGCGGCGCAATGGACCTGGTGCACGGCGCCAAGCAGGTTTTCGTCATCACCGAGCATGTCACCAAGAACGGCGATCCAAAGCTTGTGGAGCGGTGCACTTTCCCGCTGACCGGGGTTGCCTGCATCACCCGTGTTTATACAAGTCACGCCGTGATCGACATCAAGGACAAGCACTTCGTGCTGCGTGAGAAACTGCCTGGCATGAGCATGGATGAGCTTCAGGCCATGACGGGTGCTCCGCTTCACACCGATGGCCCAGTTGCCGATCTCGTTGTTCCGGAATTGTGAGAAAGAAATGACCGAAGCTTTCATCTGTGACTACATCCGCACGCCGATCGGCCGTTTCGGGGGATCGCTGTCCTCCGTTCGTGCCGATGACCTTGCGGCCATCCCCCTGAAGGCGCTGATGGAGCGCAACTCCTCGGTCGATTGGGAAGCTGTCGCCGACGTGATCTACGGCTGCGCCAACCAGGCCGGCGAAGACAACCGCAACGTCGCACGCATGGCGGCCCTTCTTTCAGGACTGCCCCTTTCTGTGACCGGCACGACCATGAACCGGCTGTGCGGCTCCGGCATGGACGCCGTGATTACCGCAGCCCGCGCCATAAAGGCTGGCGAGGCCGAGTTGATGATTGCCGGCGGTGTGGAAAGCATGAGCCGCGCACCATTCGTGATGCCGAAGGCCGAGACCGCGTTCTCCCGCAATGCCGAAATCTACGACACCACGATCGGCTGGCGCTTCATCAATCCTATTATGAAGAAGCAGTACGGCGTTGATTCCATGCCGGAAACCGGTGATCACGTGGCGATCGACTACAAGGTCTCGCGCGAACACCAAGATGCGTTTGCGCTGCGCTCGCAGGACAAGGCTGCCGCCGCACAGGCGAACGGCCGCCTGGCACAGGAAATCGTCTCCGTCACGATCCCACAGCGTAAGGGCGACCCAGTTGTCGTCTCGAAGGATGAACATCCGCGTGCAACGACCATGGAAGCGCTCGCGAAGCTGAAGCCGATCAACAAGATTGAAGGCGGCACCGTCACTGCCGGCAATGCCTCGGGCGTCAATGACGGCGCTGCCGCGCTCATCATTGCCTCTGAAGCCGCTGCCAAGAAGTATGGCCTGACGCCGATCGCTCGTGTCATGGGCGGTGCGACGGCCGGCGTTCCACCGCGCATCATGGGCATCGGGCCGGCTCCCGCCTCCAAGAAGCTTCTGGCAATGCTCGGCCTTGCAGCACATCAGCTCGACGTCATCGAACTGAACGAAGCGTTCGCATCCCAAGGTCTTGCAACCCTTCGCGAACTGGCGATCGCCGACGATGATCCGCGCGTCAACCCCAACGGTGGCGCGATCGCGCTCGGTCACCCGCTTGGCATGTCCGGCGCCCGCATCTCGGGCACGGCAGCCCTCGAGCTTGCACAGCGGCAGGGCAAGTATGCGCTGGCGACCATGTGCGTTGGCGTGGGCCAGGGCATCGCGATCGCGCTGGAACGGGTCTGATCGGGCAGGGGATACGCGGTTCAAATAAAGAAGAGATGGTCAGCCCTTCGGGTGCTGGCCATCCACCTACCGGATGAGAACCTTCATGGGCCGGTTGGACTTCGCCTTGTTCCGACGGGCGCTTGCCACGCAGACGACCCGCTCGCAGGCATCGAGTTCATCCATGCCTTCGGCAATTGCCCGGTCGATGACGCCCTCGATGTATCGCTTCAGTTCGGCCATTGCCTTTTCAGGTCTTGGACCTTCCGAATTGAGCATGTTGTGGTCCAGCCTTTGATGCATCATGGTGAAAACGACGATCCGTTGTTGAAGGAAAACCAATACTTGCGGTTCCTTTATTCCAACTGTCCGTATTCAATTCCGTTCCTCGGCCTTGGTCACAGTTGGGCTGGCCTTCGGCTCTCCCGGGTTCGCCCATGAGCGAAACAGGGCCGAGTTCTTCAAGTATAGCCGGCCACAGCTTGAGGCACTTGCGGGCCTTTCTTGCCGTGGTTGATACTGGATCGGTCACTCGGGCGGCGGAAGCCTGTTTCGTGTCACAGCCGGCAGTTACCCAAGCCCTGTCGAAGATCGAGCGCACCGCCGGTCTTCCGCTGTTCTCAAGAACACCGCAGCGGATCTTTGCAAACGCCGCCGGAGAAACACTCGCGCGCCGCATCGCCCGCGCCTTCGCCTACCTCGATCCGGCGCTCGCCGAACTTTCCCCACGACTGAAGATGACGGCGACCGGCGCTCAACTGCGTTCGCTGATCGCGGTACGGGAAACCGAGAACTTCACCCTCGCCGCCGAGCGCCTGGGTGTCAGCCAGCCGGCGGTCTACCGGGCCGTCAGCCAATTGGAAGAAGAGACCTTGAGACCGCTCTTCCAGCGGACCTCCTATGGCATTGTCGCCACACGTCCGGCGCAGGCTCTGGCGCAGGCGGCAAAACTCGCCTTCCTCGAACTGAGCCAGGCTGATGCCGACATGGCCGAACTGACGGCGACTGAATGTGGTGAGATCGTCATCGGCGCCACGCCGCTTGCCAAGTCGTACACACTGCCGAAAGCCATTGCTGCTTTTCGAGAGGTCCGCCCAAACCTGCCACTGCGTATCCAGGAGGGGCCATATGGCGAACTGATGTCGGCTCTGCGGCGTGGGGAACTGGATTTCCTGGTGGGCGCCCTGCGAGTCCCGCCGCCGACAAGCGACATTGAGCAGCGAGTGCTTTTTCACGACTCGGTTGTGCTGGTCGGTGGGATCCAGCATCCCCTCACGCGCTCCCAGAAGGTCACCGTTGAAGAACTAGCCTCTTACCCCTGGGTCGTGTCGCCCAAGGGTACGCCGATCCGCCGCTACTTCGACAGCATCTTCCTCGACGCCCAGTGTCCTCTGCCGCGCAACATCGTGGAAACCGGCTCGCTGATCTTGATGCGCGAGCTTCTGGACGGCACTGCGCATCTCGGCTGCACATCGCGCCTGCAAGCGGAGGCCGAGATCAAGCGCGGCCTGATGCACGCGCTGCCGTTCGAACTGGGGCACACATCTCGCCCGATCGGCGTCGTGCTCCGAGAAGACTGGCTTCCAACCGCGGCCCAGCAGACGTTCCTGGACCTCCTGTCGGCTCATCCGGCGCAGCGCTATAATCAAATCTTATGATCGGAGCAGACGAACTGATTAAACGAATTGAGGTCCATTCTATAGAGAGATGCAATCATGAGCTTGAGCGTCAGGAAGGGGTGACGCCAAACTTTAATTGATCGGACAACACTCTGGTTTCTGGATCAGCGTGGTGTATACACCGATGAAGGATGCCGCCGCCTCTTGAGTGGCGCGGCAGAGGATCAAAGGGCTACAGGCGGGGGCTGTCAGTAAACCCGCATCTTGAGGAGGAAGATTATGCTGAAAAGAAGAACCCTACTTGCGGCTGCGGGTGTTGCGCTCGGCGCGCTTGCTGCTGTTCCGGCGGCTGCGCAGGAGACCGTGAAGGTCGGCCTGATTTTGCCGATGACGGGCCCGTTTGCGTCGACCGGACGACAGGTCTCGGCTGGCGCCAAGACCTTCCTGGAGATGAAGGGCGATACGGTCGCTGGCAAGAAGATCGAACTTATCATCCGCGATGACGCCGGCGTGGCTGACCAGACCCGCCGTATCGCACAGGAGCTTGTCGTCAACGAAGGCGTAAAGCTTCTCGCTGGTGGCGGTTTGACGCCGCTCGCCATGGCTGTTGCACCAGTTGCAACCCAGGCGAAGGTGCCGATGATCGTGACCTCGGCCGGCACGGCCTCGATCACCAAGGCATCGCCTTTCATCACCCGTACCTCCGGCACGCTGCCGCAGTATTCGCTGCCGGTCGGCACTTGGGCCGCTGAAAACGGCATCAAGAAGGTCGTGACGCTGGTTTCGGACTACGGTCCGGGCATCGATGCCGAGAAGTGGTTCAGCAAGGAATTCAAGGGCAAGGGCGGCGAGATTATCGAAGCTGTTCGCGTTCCGCTCGCCAACCCCGATTTCGCGCCGTTCCTGCAGCGCGTTCGTGACGCCAAGCCGGATGCCGTCTTTGTCTTCCTTCCCTCTGGTGCCGGCGCGCTCTTCATGAAGCAGTTCGCAGACCGCGGCCTACCGGAAGCCGGCGTCAAACTCATCGCTACCGGCGACGTGACCGACGACGACATCCTGAACTCCATGGGCAAGCCGGCGCTTGGCACGATCACGGGCCACTTCTACGCAACGGCCCACGACAGCCCGGAGAACAAGGCCTATGTCGAAGCCTTCACCAAGGCAAACGACAACATGCGGCCGAACTTCATGTCGGTCGGCGGTTACGACAGCATGGCGCTGATCTACGCAGCGCTCGAGAAGACCAATGGTGATGTCAGCGGCCCGGCCTTCATGGAAGCGGTGAAGGGCATGTCCTGGACGAGTCCCCGCGGCCCGGTCTCCATCGATCCTGAGACCCGCGACATCATCCAGAACATCTACATGCGCGAGGTCAAGGAACTGGACGGCGAACTGCACAACGTGGAATTCGCAACGTTCAAGGACCTGAAGGACCCTGAGAAGGCTGAAGCGAACTGAGCCGATACTTGCCAGGTGGTGGGACCGCAGGCTCATCATCACCTGGCAAGCCTGACTAGCCGTCTGCGCTCGAACCTGAGCGCAGACCCGGCACACTGGTTGCTCTAGAGAAGACCTCCATGCTGACTATCCTGTTTGACGGCATTGCATATGGCATGTTGCTGTTCATCCTGGCCTGCGGGCTTACGGTGACGCTGGGCCTTATGAACTTCATCAACCTTGCCCATGGCGCCTTTGCCATGGCGGGCGGCTATATCACCGTCATCATGATGAACCGCTATGGCATCTCCTTCTATTGGTGCCTGCCCGCAGCCTTCCTCGTCGCAGCCGTGATCGGTCTCGTGCTGGAACGCACACTGTACCAATGGCTTTATCAGGCTCCACACCTGGACCAGGTTCTCTTCTCCATCGGCATCGTCTTCATGGCCGTTGCCGGGACTGACTATTTCATGGGTGGTCAGCAGCAGCTCATCAACCTTCCGCCGGAGCTTTCCGGCCGCATGGAGGTCATGGGCGTCGGGGTTGGTCGATACCGGCTTTTCACCATTGTCCTGTGTGCACTGCTGGCTATCGCCCTGCAGCTCATCCTTTCCAAGACCCGTTTCGGCAGCCGCCTTCGTGCAGCAGTTGACGATCGTCGAGTCGCCATGGGCCTCGGCATCAACGTCCCCGTCGTCTTCGCGCTGACCTTTGCATTCGGTTCGGGGCTTGCTGGCCTCGGTGGCGCGATGGGCGCCGAGATCCTGGGTCTTGATCCGAACTTCCCGCTGAAGTTCATGATCTACTTCCTGATCGTCGTTTCAGTTGGCGGCACCTCGACGGTATCCGGGCCTTTCCTCGCGGCACTCCTGCTCGGCATCGCGGATGTCGCCGGCAAGTATTACGTCCCGGCAATCGGCCCCTTCGTCATCTACGGCCTGATGATCGTCATGCTGATCGTGCGGCCGAATGGTCTGTTTGCAAGAGGTGGCCGATGAGCCTTGTTCAGGAGCCCGCCATGACCGCGCCATCGACCTCTCCCGAGACCACGAGCCGCGCAGCTGCGCTGATGAAGCGGCGCAGCCGTATCCGCTTCTACGAGATCATCGTTTGGGTTGCGGCGATTGCCGCTTATTTCCTTCTGCCGACGAAGATGCTGATCCTCACCGAGATCGCGATCCTGGCGCTGTTTGCCGTGTCGCTCGATCTGGTTCTTGGCTTCGCCGGCATCGTGTCGCTTGGCCACACGGCCTTCTTTGGGCTTGGCGCCTACGTTGCCGGCCTGCTAGCCCTGCATTATGTCGCGGAACCCGTAACCGGACTGATCGTCGCCGGCGTCATCTCCGGCGTGCTCGGTCTGCTCACGAGCTTCCTGATCCTACGCGGCTCCGACCTGACCCGGTTGATGACAACGCTCGGCATCGGCCTGATGATGGCGGAAGTTGCCAACCAGATGGCATGGCTCACCGGCGGCGCTGATGGCCTTTCCGGCTTCTCGCCGACGGCGATCCTCGGCCTCTTCGAATTCGACCTGTTTGGTCAGACCGGCTACCTGTATTGCCTGGCGGTGCTGTTCGTCGGCACCATGATCATGCGTGCCATCGCTTTTTCGCCATTCGGGCTGTCGCTGAAGGCGATCAAGGGCAACCCGATGCGCGCCGGCATGATCGCCGTACCCGCCCGCAAGCGCATCGTCATCGCCTACACGATCGCAGCCGTTTTCGCGGGCATGGCCGGAGCGCTGCTGGCCCAGACGACGAGCTTCGTTTCGCCCGACGTGCTGGCCTTCCACCGCTCGGCCGACGTTCTTCTTGTCCTGGTGATCGGCGGCACCGGCTATCTCTATGGCGGGATCTTCGGCGCCGTCTTCTTCACGCTCATCAAGGACTGGCTCTCCGTCATCACGCCGCAATACTGGATGTTCTACATCGGCCTGCTTCTCGTCATCCTCGTGCTGATCGGGCGTGACCGCCTGGCGCGCTGGGTGGAATATCTGCCCGAACGCTTCTCGAAGAAGGAGGGCGGCCAATGAGCGAGATCGTGCTGGAGACCAGGAACCTGAAGCGTCGCTTCGGCGCGTTCCTGGCAACGAACGACGTCAGCCTCAAGGTCGAGCGCGGCGCACGCCATGCATTGATCGGCCCGAATGGCGCCGGCAAGACAACGCTGATCAACCTGCTAACCGGGGTGCTGCCGCCGTCGGAAGGACAGGTTCTTCTCGAAGGCGAGGACATCACCTCTCTCGCGTCCTTCAAGCGCGTCAAGCGCGGGTTGACCCGCACGTTCCAGATCAACCAACTCTTCAACGAGTTCACCCCGCTCGAAACGGTGGCTCTGGCGATCGCGGAACGTGAAGGCGTCGGTCACAACCTCTTCAAGTCGATCTCGAGCTACAGCAAGATCACGGACGAGGCAGCGAGCCTGCTTGCGCAGTTCGGCCTCGCCTCCGTCATGGGCGAACGCACGACCATCCTGCCGTATGGAAAGCAGCGTCTTCTCGAAATCGCGCTGGCCTTTGCCTCCAAGCCCCGGGTGCTGCTGCTCGATGAACCGGCGGCCGGTGTGCCTGAGGATGAACGCCACGAGGTGCTGCAGATCGTCTCTGATCTGCCGGCGGATGTGACCGTGCTTCTCATCGAGCACGACATGGATCTCGTATTCTCCTTTGCAGACCGGATCTCGGTGCTCGTCGCGGGCGCCGTCTTCACGGAAGGAACGGTCGCGGAGATCTCGTCGGACCCGCGCGTGAAGGCCGTCTATCTCGGAGAAAATGCATGACCGCGGTTCTGGTCACTGACAAGCTGGTTGCGGGTTACGGCGAGGCTAGCGTACTTGCGGGCATCAGCCTCACGCTTGATGAAGGCAAGACGCTGGCGTTGCTCGGCCGCAACGGGACGGGCAAGACGACCTTCGTCAACACGCTCGCTGGCGTCACCACGCACCATTCCGGCTCAATCCACCTGCTCGGCAAGGATGTTACCAAGCTTCGCGCTGATCGTCGTGCGGCGGCGGGCATTGGCTGGGTGCCGCAGGAGCGCAACATCTTCAAGTCGTTGACTGTCGAGGAAAACATGACGGCTATCGCACGGCCCGGCATGTGGAACCTAGAACGCGTCTACCAGATGTTTCCGCGTCTGAAGGAGCGCCGGAAGAACCTTGGCAACCAGTTGTCAGGCGGCGAGCAGCAGATGCTGGCCGTGGGGCGCGCGCTGATGGTCAACCCGAAGCTTTTGTTACTGGACGAACCGACCGAAGGTCTCGCGCCCATCATCGTTGACGAGCTCCTGGCAGCGATCCAGCGGATCACGCAGGGCGAGGGCATGTCGGCCATCATCATCGAGCAGAAGGCCAAGAAAGTGCTGCCCCTTTCCGATGATGCAGTGATCCTCGATCGCGGTGCGATCGTCTACCAGGGCAAGAGCGCGGATCTGCTGGCGGATGAAAGTCTGCTCGGCCAGCATCTGGCGGTCGAGAAGGCAGCGCGCCACTAAGTCCGGTCAAGAAGCGCAACCAGACGAGGCTGGAAGAAGCCCGGCTGTCGCAATCCCCCATAGATAAACCGGCGCAAGTCTTTAAACCTGCGCCGGTTTCCATTGATGCACTACTGCTTCGGAATGCCGGCCTTCTCGATAACGGCACCCCACTTGCCGATATCGTCAGTCAGGCGCTTGCCGATTTCCTCGGGCGTGCTGGAGCGGGCCTCTACGCCAAGATCGGCAAACCGCTTCTGGATGGCCGGGTCGGAAAGCACCTCGACAAGCGCACTGTTCAGCACCTTGACCGCCTCGTCCGGCGTGCCCTTCGGGGCAAATATCGCGTTCCACGACGTGACGTCGAAGCCGTTGACACCTTGTTCGACCGCGGTCGGCACGTCCG
The DNA here is from genome assembly GCF_003491345.1 of Neorhizobium sp. SOG26. GTDB lineage: Bacteria > Pseudomonadota > Alphaproteobacteria > Rhizobiales > Rhizobiaceae > Neorhizobium > Neorhizobium turbinariae. The sequence goes on along the minus strand of NZ_CP025513.1, from coordinate 1,019,417 downwards.
GCAGCAGCTTAGACCGAACTGTGCCCGAGGACGCAATGGCGACCGCCTGGTTCTGCTGTAGGGCAGCGTTTAGCGCCGTCTGACTGTCGATGATGACGTCAACCTCGCCACCCAGCAGGGCGACCTGAAGGTCAGGCGTTGCCTTGTAGGGCACGATCGTGAAGTCGACGCCCGCTGCGGACTTGAACAATTCGGCGGCCAGGTTCTGGCTGCTGCCGACATTGATCGTGCCAATGTTTAGCGCGCCCGGCTTTTCTTTCGCCGCCGCAAGGACATCCTGCAAGGTTTTGAACTTGCCGTCACCCTTCGCCGCGAAGATGAAGTCGAAGTAGGCAAGGCTCGAGACCGGCACGAATTCGTTCACCGGATCGAACGGGAGCTTCTTGAATAGCGGAACGCTGATTGCAGTGCCGTTTGAGAAGAGCGCAAGCGTATAGCCATCGGCTTCCGCGTTCAGCACCGCGCGTGCCGCCGTAGCACCGCCAGCGCCCGGTTGGTTCATGATGACGATCTGGCGGCCGAGCTTCTTGCCAAGCCCATCTGCCACAAGCCGCGCGGTGATATCCGCGATCCCGCCGGGACCGAATGGCAGCACAAGCGTGATGTCGCGCGACGGATATTTATCCTGAGCCGCAGCTGTGCCCGGCAGGGCCAGCGCAAGCGCTGCGACCACCGATGCCGCCAATGCGCTTCGACGGCCTAGTCGAAGCTTGAAGTTGCCCATGTTCATATTCTCCTCCTCCTGAAAAACGCTATTATTTGCCGAAGCCGTAAAGGCGGGCGGGGTTATCAACCAGCAGCCGCTGCTGCTCCTCCTGCGTCAGCGAGAACCGCGGCACGAGGTCCACGAGATCCGCCTCGTCCACCGGCTCCTTGAGGTTCGGATGCGGGAAATCCGTCCCCCAGAGCGTCCGCTCGGGGCTCGCCTCCACGAGCGCCCGAGCGAACGGCACCGCCGCATCAAACGGAAAAGAGGAAATTCGCTCCGAGCCGCAGACCTTGACCCAACATTCGTCGCGCCGGGCGAGTTCTAGCAGGGCCTGGAAAGCTGGCTGCGCCGTACCAAGCTGCGTGTCAACGCGGCCCATGTGATCGATGACATAGGGGATCGGCAGGCGCCGGATCATGTCGGCGAGAGGAACGATATCGGTTCCGTCGAGATGCAGCACGACATGCCAGCCGCGACCCTTGATCCGGTCGATGACGCGGTTGAACACATCCATGTCCGGCGAACCACCGAGATGGCGAACGAAATTAAAGCGAACGCCGCGAACGCCGCCCTCATCAAGTTCGTCAAAGGCACGATCATCAAAGGTGTCGTCAACAATCGCCACGCCGCGATATCTGTCCGGACGCCAGGCGATGGTATCAAGCATGGCGCGATTGTCGGTTCCGTGGCAGCTTGCCTGAACGATCACCGCGCGTTCGACGCCGAGGCGGTCATGCAGTGCAGCTAGAGCCTCCTTGGGCGCATCTTGCGGCGTGTAGCGACGGCTTGGCGCATAGGGGAAGACGTCGCCGGGTCCGAACACATGGCAATGCGCGTCGCAATTTCCGGCTGGCAAGACAAAGGTCGGCTTGCGCCGCTGGGTAATTCCGTGGTCGTTCATGCTCGCTTTCTCTGTTTCGTCACAACCGGAGCCGGTTCCGCATCCGCCTCCGACAGGCTACGGAAACTTGCAAACGTCGCGGCAACAAGTTCGCGGATCGCTTCTTCGCGATTGTCGCCCTCCGCCTTGCCACCCGAGAGGCGCGTCACTCGTTCCGGATTGATGAGTGTGTAATAGAGCCCACCCAGGAGGAACTGGCTGCGCCAGACCAGGCTTTCGCGCGATGCGCCGGGCAGACATTCGGCAACCGCATCGACGAAGGCACGGCTAGTCTCGTCAAAGGCATCGGCAATGATCGCGCGGGCGTCCGGATTGCCCTCCGCCGACATGATCGCGCGCAGGCGGGTAAACTCCGCGCCCCCGCCATCACTTTCGGATGAGGAGATGAAGGCTGGAACGACATAGGCTCGCAGGATTGCCATCAGCCGCTCATCCAGATCGCTGATGCGCCGCGCTTCTCCGAGAAGTTCGCGGCGGCGGGCGTTCATCGGCTCGGTGTGCCGCGCATAGATTTCCCGCAGCAAGCCGGCTTTTGATCCGAAATGGTAGGTGATACTGCCAACATTCGCGGCCGCGGCCTTGGCGATATCGCGCAGGGACACCGCGTTGTAGCCGTTCTGGGCAAACAACGTCACGGCGCTCTTCAGCAGGCTGTCACGAATGCTCGGACGCACACGCTTCCCGTTCATTTGTATCTCTAGTTTGTACGAATGTACAAATTGCTCAGCAGGAGTCAATGCGCTCTTCCGGGATAGACGAAAGCGTTGGGGCTAGGGGCGGAACCATCGGAAACGGCAGCCATTAAGGGATAAGCGGCAGGTCTGCCGAGGCGGCGTCCCAACGAGAACCCTGACATGACAACGAACATCCGCATCAAGCGCTACGAAGGTCCCGCGGGAGGATGGGGCTCAGTACAGTCCCTGTTCCGAAACGCTTTGAAGAACAAGGTGCGGCTCTCGACGGCGGATGCCCTGCTGCGGCAAAACAAGAAGAAGGGCTTTGCCTGCGTCAGTTGCGCATGGGCAAAGCCGGCCAAGCCCCACGCTGCCGAGTTCTGTGAAAACGGTGCCAAGGCCACCTTCTGGGAACTGACGAAGAAGACGGCCACGCCTGAGTTCTTCGCCAGCCATACGGTCTCCGAATTGCGGACCTGGGACGACTACCATCTGGAAGCCGTCGGTCGCCTGACCCACCCGATGCGTTACGATCACCTACTGGATGTCTATGAACCGGTGTCGTGGGAGATCGCCTTCGAGGAGATCGGTCGCGAACTGAAGGCAATTCGCGCCGACGATCCGAAGAAGGCCGTGTTTTATGCGTCGGGGCGGGCGTCGCTCGAGACGTCGTACATGTATCAGTTGTTCGCCCGGCTCTATGGCAACAACAATCTGCCCGACAGTTCCAACATGTGCCATGAGACAACCTCTGTGGCGCTGCCGGAGGTGATCGGGCAGCCGGTGGGTTCGGTTCGGTTGGAGGATTTCGAGCATGCGGACGCGATCTTCTTTTTTGGCCAGAACACCGGATCGAACAGCCCTCGAATGCTGCACCAGTTGCAGGAGGCGGTGAAGCGCGGCTGCACCATCGTTACCTTCAATCCGCTGAAGGAGCGGGGCCTTGAGCGGTTCACCAACCCGCAGAGTCCAACCGAGATGCTGACAGGTGGGGAAACCCAGATCAGCCACCGTTACTACCAGCTCAAGGCCGGCGGCGACATCGCGGCGATCATCGGCATGTGCAAGTCGCTCTTTGAGCGCGAGGCTGCATCCGGCGGCGTACTGGATCACACATTTATTCAGGAGCACTGTCACGGCTTTTCCGAATTCCAAAGCTTCTGCGAGGAGCAGGCATGGAGCGTGCTGGAGGCTGAAAGTGGCTTGCATCGGTCCGACATGGAGGAGGCGGCGGAGATATACGCCAGAGCAAATGCCGTGATGGGCGTCTACGGCATGGGCCTTACCCAGCACAAGCACGGGGTGAGTTCCGTCCAGTCGCTGGTGAACCTGCTCTTGCTTCGCGGCAATATCGGCAGGCCCGGCGCCGGCATCTGCCCGGTGCGCGGCCACTCCAACGTCCAAGGCCAGCGCACGGTCGGCATCTCCGAAAAGCCGGAACTGGTGCCACTCGACAAGCTTGCCGAACTTTATCACTTCGACCCGCCGCGGGAGGAGGGGCTGACGACCGTCGACGCCTGCCAGGCGATCCTCAACGGCGAGATCAAGGCATTCATTGGCCTTGGCGGAAACTTCCTGCGCGCCATTCCCGAAACGGGACCGATGGAAGACGCGTGGCCGCGTATGCGCCTGACAGTGCAGGTCGCCACAAAGCTCAACCGCAACCATCTGTTTAATGGCGACGTTGCTTACCTGCTGCCATGCCTTGGACGGCTGGAGCTCGACGAGCAGAAGACCGGGCCGCAAGTCGTCACCATCGAAGACTCGACCTCCTGCTTCCACGCCTCCAAGGGCAGGTACAAACCCATCAGCGAGCACCTGCTATCCGAACCCCGGATCGTGGCGGAGATAGCCAAGGCCAGCTTGCCGCCCAACCGCAATGTTCCATGGGATGAATGGGTGGCGGACTACGGCAAGGTTCGTGACGCGATCGAGCGGACGTATCCCACCATCTTCAAGGATTTCAACAAACGGATGTGGACGCCGGGAGGCTTCGAGAAGACGCTGTCCGCCAACAAGCGGGAGTGGAAGACGCAGACGGGCAAGGCTAATTTCAAGCTCCCGAAGGCCCTTTCCGCGAGCTTCGACGCCGGCACCAGCAAAGACGTGCTGCGGCTGATCACTTTGCGCAGCAACGACCAGTTCAACACGACGGTCTATGGCTACCATGACAGATTCCGCGGCGTCGAAGGCACCCGGATGGTGATCTTCTTGAACCCAAAGGACATGCAACGCTTCGGCATCACCGAAGGACAGGATGTGCGGCTGGAGACGCTTGCGAGCGACAACATCGCGCGCTCGCTCGGCGGGTTGCGCGCTGTACCGTACGACATTCCGGAAGGTTGCTGCGGCGCCTATTACCCGGAATGCAACATTCTTCTGCCGCTCTACCAGCATGCCGAGGGTAGCAAGGTACCTGCAGCAAAATCAGTGCCCGTTCGGGTTTCGGCGGACGAAGGCGGCCTTGCGCTCCAGGCGGCGGATTGAACGGCCAAAGGCTTCGAATGACAGAATTGTGACCGCGTGTGAGGCAGCTTGCAACCGCCTGGGCGGGGGCACTGTGATGCAGCCGGTTCAAGTCTCAGGCCGTTCACATTGCGGTCCATATGATGACGCAAATGCGTATCAAAGCGGTTCATTCTTACGCAGAATTAACTTTACGGTAACCCATAAATTCTCCAATGGCGCTCCAGCGCCGGCTTCCCGCCGGCCGCTCCTCTCACCATATCTGACTATGGAGGCACGATGTCCATCAAGCTTTACGCCCTTACCGCTGTCGCTGTTACAGCCGTTACGTCGGTCGCCTCGGCCCAGCCGAGCCCGAACATGGTGCGGAAGTTCAACGACTGGGGCGTCTACTCCTACCAAGCCAGCGGCAACACGACCTGCTACGTGCTGACGACGCCCAAGGATGCCCAGCCGGCGAGCGTGAACCATGGCGACAACTATTTCCTCGTAGCGCCGAACCAGAACGGTTCCGGATATTATCCGCAGGCAGTGATGGGCTACAATTTGCGCGAGGGCTCGCAGATGGTGCTCACCATCGATGGCCAGTCCTTCGTGATGCTGCCGAAGGGCAATTCCGGCTGGACCCAGGAAGCAAGCTTTGATGCGGCTCTCATCAACGCCATGAAGGCCGGCAGCAACATGACGCTGAAGGCGACTTCGCAGCGCGGCACCTCGACAAGCTACACCTTCTCCCTTTCGGGTGTCACTGCTGCGCTGAACCAGGCCGCGTCCTGCAAGTAACAGAACTAGATCGTGGCCGATGCTCACTCGGCCGCGATTTCTCCAGTCTGACCTCAAGACGCCCAGAGGTGCCAGAAATGGGAGACGGGGCCGTGCCCCCTTCCGACGCTCAATCCGTCCGCTGCACCAATGGCGCCGGCGAGATAGCTTTTCGCAGCGCTCACTGCTTCGCCTGGCGAGGCGCCCTTGGCAAGTTCCGCGGCAATGGCGCTTGAAAGCGTGCAGCCGGTGCCGTGGGTGTTCTTTGTCGCAATGCGATCGCCTTCGAACCATTGCAGACTGGTCTCCGTGGCCAGAACATCCGGACTGTCGTCGGTCTCAAGATGTCCACCTTTTACCAGAACCGCGGAACCTAGCCTCCCCAGTTGCTGCGCCTGCCTTGCCATGTCGTCGCGGCTCGCCGCCACCGGCGCCCCGAGAAGAGCTGCGGCTTCCGGTATGTTGGGGGTGATGAGGGTCGCCATGGGCAACAACCGCTTGGCCACGACCGAAACCGCATCTGCCGCGAGAAGAGGCGAACCACCCTTGGCGATCATCACCGGGTCGAGGACGATCGGCACGCTCGATCGGTAAGGTGCAAGGACGTCAGCGACGGCCTCGGCGATTTCGGCATTGGCGAACATGCCGATCTTCACCGCATCCACACGGACATCGGCGAAAACAGCGCGGATCTGGTCAGCAACAAAACCAGCTGGCACGGCATGCACACCGGAAACACCTTGCGTGTTCTGGGCTGTCAGCGCCGTCAGCACTGCCATGCCATAGGTACCACGGGCGGCAAATGCCTTGAGATCAGCCTGGATACCGGCACCACCGGAAGGATCGGAGCCGGCGATCGACAGCACGTTGCGGATCATCGGCGGACCTCCCGTATCATCTGGGCAATGTGGCGGGCGGCCTCTTCAGGATCCGGTTGGCCGCATATGGCCGAGACAACGGCGACGCCCTTGGCGCCGGCATTCAGGCACTCGCCGATGTGTTCAGCCTTGATCCCACCAATGGCGACTGCGGGCAGGGGAGACATGCCGATGAGCTGCGCCAATCCGTCAAAGCCGATCGCCGGTGAGTGGTCGAGCTTGGTATTTGTCGGGAAAACGGGGCCGACACCTACATAATCGACATGGCGTGGGTCTGCGGGTCGGGCATGCTCGCCCCGATCGACGGAGAGCCCGAGAATCATCTCGTTGCCGACGCGGGCGCGAACTTCATCGGCGGACATGTCTTCCTGACCGACGTGGATGCCATCGGCACCAATCGCAATTGCAGCCTCGACATTATCGTTGATGATGAGGGGGACACCCGTGCCGGCGAGAGCTGCTTTTAGTGCCATGCCGGTTTCGATCATGCGGGCTGTCGAAGCCTTCTTGTCGCGCAACTGAACCATGGTAACACCGCCGCGAACGGCAAGGCGGGTGGTCTCGACCATTCCCGTTGGTTCGCAAAGGTCTGGGTCGAGAACGAGGTAAAGCGAAAGGTCGAACTGTTTCATGCTCCTTCGATCCTTGCCTGAGCATCCAGCGTGCCAGCATCGATCGCGGTCAGTTGATCCAGAAAGGCGACGGAGAACGAACCTGGTCCCGAGGCCTGAGCGGCTGCGGCTTCACCCGCGACCGCGAACAGCGCCAGTGCTGCGACTGTCGCGTCGAGTGGGTTGTCTGGCCGGACGGCAGCGAATGCGCCGACGAGGCCCGTCAATGAACATCCCAAGGCCGTGACCTTTGGCATCAGCGGCGAACCACCATGGATCCTCCAGGAGGTCTGGCCGTCGGTGACGAAGTCGGTTTCGCCGGTCACGGCAACCACGGTACCAAGCTGCTTTGCCAATTCCAGCGCAGGACCTTCCGCCGCGCGTGCAGCATCCCCGCTGTCGACACCCTTGCCTCCCGATTTCGTGCCAGCCAAGGCGATGATCTCGGAGGCATTGCCGCGGATAACCGTCGGTTTCAGTGCGACGAGTTCGGCAGTCACGGCGCGACGGTAAGTCGTTGCATAGTGCGCGACCGGATCGAACACCCATGGCTTACCGTGTTCCCTCGCCGCCTTCGCAGCGCTTTTCATGCCACCGACCCAAAGAGGCGAGAGCGTACCGATGTTGACGGTCAAGGCACCAGCAATAGATGCGAACTCACCCGCCTCTTCTTGCGCACTGACCATGGCCGGAGAGGCGCCCGCCGCCAACAAGACGTTCGCGGCAATGTTCATGGCAACGAAGTTAGTAATGCACTGGACCAATGGTGCCTGTGCCCGCATCTCTTCGAGCATCTGGCCCGGACTTTGGATTAAAAGCTGCGTCTGCATCATCGCCTTTCTCGGCGGAGCCTGGACGCTTGAGCTCAATCAGAACCCTAACGACTCCCTCCGCCAGCATGATCTGGTTCAGGTTCAAAGGGTGCTTCTCAGCCCGGCATACGCCAGACGCCCCTGTCATCGGTGCAACGCTATCAGAAAGGAAAAGCGACCGCCACATGCATGTTGGGCGATCGCTTCATGTCAACGGGAATACCTGGCAGTTGTCTATCTCGCCGCCCAGTTTGCGCCGCGGCGGAAGATCGTGTTCATCTGCGGCACCTCGAACTCCTTCGCCACGTGGCCAAGCGAGGAATAGAAGACGCGGCCCTTGCCGTATTTGCGCTTCCAGACGACCGGCATCACCACGCCATCGATCCAATAGGCATGTTCGCCGGTGAAGGTGGTGGTGGCGAGCACCTCGTTCGAAGGGTCGACATGCATGTAATATTGCTCGGAATGATATGGGAAGTCGGTGATCCCTTCCATGAGTGGATCGTCCGGCTTGGTAATGTTGACGGTGTAGTCGATGATATTGCCGGGATGGGCCACCCATTGTCCGCCGATGATGAACTGGTACTCAACCGATTCCCGAAACGCGTCGCCGGCGCCACCATGGTAGCCTGCGATACCGACGCCATTTTCAACGGCCGCCGCGAGGTTCTTCACCTCCTCCTTCTCGATCTTGGACATCGTCATGATCGGAACGATCAGGCTCAGGTCATGGATGGAGGGGTCGGCGAACGCTTCCGTCGAATGCTCCAGGTAGACCTTGAACCCGTCCCCCTCGAGCATGGTCTTGATCACTTCCGCACATTCCTGTGGCTCATGGCCGCTCCAACCACCCCATACGATCAAGGCTTCACGCATGCACTTTCCTCCAAAACCTACTTAGCCAGTCGGCCATCAACGAGTGAATCGGACAGCGGCGCCGGCCGCTGCACCTTCGTGGTGATTTCGATCGTGCGCCCCTGTTCCGATGCCGTCTGAAAGGCCTCCATGACCTCCAGGACATGCAGCGCGAGATCGCCATTGGCACGATGCGGCCGATCAGATCGGATGGCATGAGCCATGTCGGCCACACCAATGGAGCGGAAATTACCGTCCGCATAAGGCGAGGTGAGGGTTTGCTCCTCGAACTGGCCGCCCTTCTTGAGATACTCCACCGGCCCGCCAAACCGGTTTGGGTCCGGCACGATCAGCGTACCTTCCGTTCCGTACACCTCCAGCGGCACGTGCTTGTGGCCCGCGACATCGAAGCTCATGCCGATCTGCACGACTGCGCCATTCTCGAAGGCCATGACACCGGCCACATGGGTGGGCACGTCAACCGGGATACGCTCGCCGTTGCGTGGCTCGCTGGTGATGACGCGTTCAGAGCGCGGCGTGATGGCAAACCCTGCAACCTTTGACACCGGGCCGAGCAGGTTCACGAGGTCGGTGATGTAGTATGGCCCCATGTCGAGCATCGGACCGCCGCCAACTTCGTAGTAGAAGGCGGGGTTGGGGTGCCACCGTTCATGGCCGGGGCACATGAATGTCGCCGTGCCACCAACCGGCACGCCGATGACGCCCTGGTCGATCAGGCTCCGCGCCGTCTGGTGGCCGCCACCGAAGAAGGTGTCGGGTGCGGCGCCGATCCGCAACCCCTTGCTGCGCGCGGCATCAGCCAGTTTCTTGCCTTCGGCGAAGTTGATGCCGAGCGGCTTTTCGGAATAGGTGTGCTTGCCCGCCTCCAGCGCCTGCATCGCGACCGCTACATGGGCCTTTGGTACCGTAAGGTTGAGGATGATTTCTATCTGCGGATCCGACAGCAGTTCGTCGATCGACCGTGCAACAAGACCGAACTCCGCGGCGCGCGACTGTGCAAGTTCGCTGTTCAGGTCGGCCAGACCACGAATATCCAAAATTGGAAACTCGGTCGTCATGGCCTTGAGATAGGCACCAGAAATGTTTCCGCACCCGATGATGCCGATTCCGACCCTGTTCATTCATTTCCTCCCTTGAATGTCTTTCAGACGCTTGAGGCTGGCCCGGTGGTGCTCCAGGGCGATTCATAAAGTTCGTAGAGGGCAACGGCGGCAGCGCCCCGAGCCCAGAAATCGTCACCGGAGTTGTCGAACACGAGTTCACTGACGTCGTGCAGCGACGGCGGCATGGCGAGCGCATAAGCATCGCGGAGGCTCTTGAGGAAGGGTTCACCGAGCGCGAGCGAGGAGCCAACGACGATGACCCGTGGCGGCGCAAACAAGGTGACGATGTTGGCGATGGTGAAGCCGATAGTTTCCCCGGCGCGCACTGCAGCGGTAATCAATTGGCTGTCGTCGGCCTCGATCAAGGCCTGGGCATGCGCCATGCCTCTTCCAAGTCGAACCGCTTCGGCGAAGCGCGCTTCGGAGTGCTGGAAGCTCAGGATCGCTGTCTCGCCGGCCTGGCTGGAGAGGCGCACGACACCTTCGCTATTCATGCCGAGCACGAGGTCGCCAAGGTTGTGGCTGAGGCCCCCGGCGCCACGGAACACGCGGTTGTTGTGGAGCACGCCGAGCCCAAGCGTCTGCTCCAGCGAAACCAGCACCATGTCTTCAAGATCGCGCGCGCGCCCAAACCAATGATGGCCGAGGGCAATTGCCGTGGCATCGCTTTCCACGATCGTTCGGGTATCAAGCCGCGATGACATTTCCGCAGCAAAATCAACATTGCTGTCGCGCAGAATGGGGCTCGAACGGATATGGCCGCTGCGATGCTCGATGACGCCCGGAAGGCCAAGGCAGATGCTGTGGACGTCCGCCAGCGAAAGCCCCGCATCGAGAACGCAACGACGCACGCCATCTTCGACGATGTCGGCGACCACGCTGATCGGCTGGCGATCGATGCGGATGGGTAGGGTGAGGGTGGCGAGCACCGTTCCGCAGAAATCAGTGACTACGAACACCATGCGGTTCGCGGCGATCTTGGCTCCGACCACGCGTGCAGCACCTGGATTGAGCTCCAGCATCACTCGCGGGCGCCCTCGCACGGTTTCGCTGCGGATATCGCCCTCGTGGCGCGGCAGGATCAGTCCGTCGTCGAGGAGGGAGGCGGTGATGGCGGATACCGTGGTCGGCGAGAGTTGGGTGCGCTCCGAGATCTCGACACGCGCGATCGGGCCATGGCGGCGGATTACATCCAGCACACTAAGGCGGTTCATCGCGCGCATGAGTTCCGGATCTGCAGTCTTCATTTCGCCCTTACATAAACCCGCGCCGGCGGATTTAATCCGGCACGCAAATTAATACACCGTCTTGTAAAGGCCAAAAACGAAGAAACGCAACCGCAAAATCTGCAACTGACCGCAAATTCTGTCGCCGTAGAACAGATTACCCGCAACCCTATTGACAGATCAGATCAAGGTGCCGATTATTTTGTACGGATCACGAAATAAAGCTTTGGGAGGAGCACGTTCGATGTCCACGAAGATTTTCAGAAGTTCCCTTCGCCTCACCACGCTTGCCTTCGCGGGCGGGCTGCTTGCCGCCGGCACGGCCGCGGCAGACAGCGTCATCCGCTGGATGCATGTCGAGCAGGTGCCGTCAACGATTGGTGTCTGGTCGCAGATCGCAAAGGATTTTGAGGCAAAACATCCAGGCGTCAAGGTCGAACTGCAGTTCCTGGAGAACCAGGCGTTCAAGGCCAAGCTTCCGACGCTGCTTCAGTCCGAGGACGCACCGTCGATGTTCTATACCTGGGGCGGCGGGGTGCTTGAGGCGCAATCGGTAACGGGTGCGCTGCGGCCGCTCGACGAGGCGCTGGATGCCAACGGCGGCGAGTGGCGCAATGTCACCAACGCTTCTGCGATCGAAGGTCTGACCTTCGACGGCAAGGTGTGGGCAGCACCGTCGAAAAGCGGTCTCATATCCTTCTACTACAACAAGGATCTGTTCCAGAAGGCCGGCGTTGATGCCTCGAAGATTGAAAAGTGGGATGACCTCCTGGCGGCGGTAAAGACGCTGAAAGACGCGGGCATCACCCCTATCGCCGGTGGCGGACGCGACAAGTGGCCTCTGCACTTCTACTGGAGCTACCTGGCCATGCGCGAAGCCGGCCAGGAAGGCTTTGCCAAGGCGAAGGCTGGGGACGACGACGGTTTTGCCGGCGAGCCTTTCGTGAAGGCTGGCCAGCATCTTGCCGAGCTCGGCAAACTCGAACCGTTCCAGAACGGCTATCTTGGCGCCACCTGGAACGACGCGCTTGCCGCCTTCGGCGACGGGCGTGCAGCCATGATCCTGAGCTTTGAAAACACCCCGGCCACCCAGGCAACGAACTCCACCGACCGCAAGGGACTGCCGGACGACAAGATCGGCCGTTTCCCGTTCCCGGTGGTTGACGGCGCTCCAGGCGTCGCAACCGACAGCTTCGGCGGACTGAACGGATGGGCCGTGACCAAGAATGCGCCTCCGGAAACCGAGGAGTTCCTGCGCTACATGGGCAGCCTTGAAGTGCAGAAGCTTTTGGCCAAGGAAACCCAGATCATGCCGATCGCCAAGGGCGCGAGCGAAGCGGTCTCACGGCCGTTGCTGAAGGAAGTGGCCGATGCTCTTGCCAAGGAAACCTGGCACCAGAACTTCCTCGACCAGGATCTTGGGCCGAATGTCGGCGCGATCGTCAACGACATCAGTGTAGAGATTGTCTCCGGTTCGATGGATCCGGCGGATGCTGCCCAGCAGATAGAGGATGCCTTCTCTCTCGAGCGCAAGTAACGCGCTCGCCCGGCGCTCCTGCTCCTCTAAGCCTCGGCTTCGGGAGCGCCGGCCCCTGTTCCCGGCCGTGGCATGTGCCCGGCTCAGGAGGTGCGAATATTCATGAGTGATAGCTTGATGCCGGCCAATGCCCGTCCTTCGACAGGAGTGGTGACTGCGCCGCGCCGCGGCCGCCGATCACTGGCCCACAGCAAATGGCCGGTGCTGATCCTCTTTCTTCCGCCGGCGCTTCTCGTCTTTACCGTTCTGGTGATCCTGCCGATGGGCGAAGCGGCCTGGTACTCGTTCTTCAACTGGAACGGTTATGGCAGCCCCACGCAGTGGATCGGCCTGCGCAACTATCAGCTTATCTTCCGCAATAGCGCTTTCACCCAGGCATTGATCAACAACGGGCTGATTGTTCTCGTGTCGGTCTGCGTGCAGATCCCGCTGGCGCTGTGGCTTGCGACAATGATCTCCAGCCGGATCAAGGGCGCACTGCTTTTCCGCCTGATCTTCTTCTTGCCCTACGTGCTTGCCGATGTTGCCGCGGGCATGATCTGGCGCTTCGTCTACGACGGCGACTTTGGGCTCGTGGGCGGGATCGCGCATTTCCTCGGCGCCGAGGCGCCCTTTTGGCTGGCTGACCGCGATGTCGCGATGTACGCGATCCTGGGTGTGGTCGTCTGGAAATATTTCGGTTTCCACATGATGCTGTTCATCGCCGGCCTGCAGGCGATCGATAAAAGCGTGCTGGAGGCGGCCGACATAGATGGCGCAACCGGGTTCCAGAAGTTCCGACTGGTGACTCTGCCGCTGCTCGGCTCGACAGTGCGGCTTTCCGTCTTCTTCGGTGTGGTGGGCTCGCTGCAGCTCTTCGACATGATCATGCCGCTCACCGGAGGCGGCCCGTCGAACTCGACGCAGACCATGGTGACATTCCTCTACAATTTCGGGGTGACGCGAATGCAGATCGGCTTCGGCAGCGCCGTTGGTGTCGTGCTGTTCGTGATCTGCGTGACACTCGCCTTCAGCTACAAGCGGGTCTTCATGCGCAATGACTGATATCTCCGCCGCACAGCCCATCGACGCCGCCAAGGCACCCACATCCGGGCAGCCCGTGCGCCGGTCCACCCAGGTCTATATCTACGTGTCGCTGATCCTGGTCGCTGCGATAGTCATCGTGCCGCTGGTTAGCACCGCTCTTGGCGGCTTCAAGACGCTCGGCGACCTGCGGGCTAACCCGTTCGGCCTTCCTGTCGAATGGCAATGGTCGAACTACACCGACATCATCTTCAGCAAGCGCTACTGGCTGCAGATGACGAACTCGCTGATCATCGCGCTTCTGACCGTGTTCCTGACGATCTGGTTCGGCGCGATGGCCGCGTACTGTTTCGCGCATATCCGCTTCTTCGGATCGTCCTACCTCCTCAACTACTTCCTGATCGGACTGATGTTTCCGGCGGCAACGGCTATCCTTCCGCTCTATATCCGTATCCGTGATCTTGGGCTGATCGACACCTATTGGGGCGTCGTGCTGCCGCAGGTGGCCTTCGGCATGGGCATGAGCATCATGCTGTTTCGCAACTACTTCCGGAACTTGCCCTCGGAACTGTTCGACGCGGCCTTTGTCGACGGCTGCGGATATCTGCGCTTCTTCTGGCACGTGACGCTGCCGCTTTCCCGCCCGATCATCGCCACCGTCGGCATCATTTCCTTCGTTAGCAGTTGGAACAACTACATCGTGCCGCTGATCATGCTGAACTCCGAGAGCCGTTACCCCTGGCCGCTCGGGATCATGATCTACCGCGGCGAATTCAGCACGGAATGGCAGTTGGTGCTCGCCTTCATCACGCTGACCATCCTGCCGACGATCATCGCATTCTTCCTGGCACAAAAACACATCATCGCTGGCCTCACCGCCGGCGCCGTAAAATCCTGATCCCGATCTGGAGCAGAACATGGCATCCGTTGAACTGAAGCAAGTCCGCAAAGCCTACGGCGCCTTTGACGTCATACATGGCGTCTCCTTGTCCATCCAGGACGGCGAATTCATTGCGCTCGTGGGTCCTTCCGGCTGCGGAAAGTCCACGCTGCTACGCATGATCGCCGGGCTCGAGGAAATCACCGCGGGCGAGATCGTCATTGGCAACACGGTCGTCAATGAACTGACACCCCGCGAGCGCAACATCGCGATGGTGTTCCAGTCCTATGCACTCTACCCGCATATGACGGTCGCGGAGAACATGGGGTTCAATCTGCGCCTTTCCGGCACGCCAAAGCCGGAAATTGCCGAACGGGTCAACGAAGCCGCCCGCATGCTGGATCTCCTTCCGCTTCTTGACCGAAAGCCGGCCAATCTCTCCGGTGGCCAAAGGCAGCGCGTTGCCATGGGACGAGCGATCGTACGCAACCCGGCCGTCTTCCTGTTCGACGAACCCCTGTCCAACCTCGATGCCAAGCTGCGCGTGCAGATGCGCTCCGAGATCAAGACGCTGCACCAGAAGGTCGGGACCACATCGATCTATGTCACGCACGACCAGATCGAGGCAATGACACTCGCCGACCGTATCGTGGTTCTGAACCAGGGGCGAGTGGAGCAGGAAGGAACGCCGATGGAGCTATATCGTCGGCCGGCAAATCTGTTTGTTGCCGCCTTCATCGGTTCGCCTGCGATGAACCTTCTCGATGGCGTTGCCGATGGACAGGACGGCGAGGCGGCGGCTCGCCTGAGCGATGGCACTGCCATCAAGCTCGACCCGCGCCACAAGCTCAAGCGTGGCCAGCCGATCAAGATCGGTTTGCGGCCGGAGCACCTGAATCCGAAGCAGGACGGCACCAAGCTGTCTGGCCGAACGCTGCTGATCGAGCCCACCGGCGCGCAAACGCACGTGGTTTTCGACCTGGCGGGGCAGGGCGTGACCGCCATCGTTGATGGGGAATACCCAGTGCGATACGGCGCGCCGTTCGAAGCTCATATCCCGGCCGACCAAGTGCATGTGTTCGACAGCCAGTCGGGCGTGGCGCTTTGATGCGCTTCAGGGTGCCGCCGGAGAGCGAGCCACCGCAAGATCCTGGTGAAGAAGAAGGTCCCAACACGGCGTGAGTTCCACGACGTGCCGGGAAGCGAGGGCCTCCCGGTAATGATCCTCGATAATATGCCGTGCGTCAGTTGAAGGACACTTCGGACGCAAGACGCCTGCGGTCGCTTCAACCGCTTCCTTGGTTTTCGGCGTCATCGGCGGAACGGTGCGGCCCGGAACCGCGCCGATCTGGATGTGCTTCGTCGCTTGCCTGTCGAGCAGCCAGGGAAAGGGATTACTGAAATCCAGCGTCATGAGGCTTGCAAGCTTCACCGCATTCTCCGCCTCGAACTTCAGGATCGCCTCTACAGCGTGACTGGCCGACATGATCCAGTAGAGCTGAAAATCGAGGTTCGAGTAATAGTGCCAGTTCGGCAGATCGGTGTAGACGTGACCATGGTTCTGGTAGTGCGTCTCCAGGTACTGCGCGTGGCCGATAATATCGGCGCGTGAGCGCACCTGCTGCATGTTCTTGACCAAGGGCAGGTCGAGGGACGCATAAGACGGACTGACCATAGCAGACCGGATTGTCCGATGCGCCACCTTCGTGGCAGTCGGGATCGTGGCAAAGGCCGCCAGCACCAGCACGGTGGTCTTGAGGCGCGGGTCGAGGTGGCCGATTCGTGTCCATAACATCACCAGGATCGGCCAGATGAAGATGAACTCATGGCTGCCGGTGTTTTGCGTCTCGAACATCCAGCCGCCGAACAGGGCAACACAAAGCCACCAGACGCCGTGATCGAGAGAGCGGGTATCGCTCTTACCGTGCTTCCAGACATTCCACGCCAGCACGAGAACAAGCAGCCCTACGGGGATCAGAACATCGAGTTTTGCAGAAGCCGTCGACACGGACCGCGGCAGCATCGACCCGTCGTTCATCTCCACGAGTTGCAGGATCTCGCGGACATAAGCCGAAATCATGCCCGTCGGTAGCTCTAGGACGGCAAGCGCAACGACGAAGAGCGACGCTGCGAGCACGCTGTGACGGAGAGAAACCTTTCCGGCGAGGATCGTCTGCAACCCGAGCAAGCCACCGACAAGGAACCCGGTGACCTTGGTCAGGAACAGGGCGAGCATGACGGCCGCCAGGAACACAGCCATCTTCCGGCTGTCCTGCAGGAACAGGAGGCCGGTGGTCATGACGTAAAGCAGGATGACGGCGTGCCGGTTATAGACCCCGAAGCCGTCGAGGCCCGGGTCCGGGTGGAAGGCCTGAACATTGGCCGGCGACACCGCGAACAACAGGAACGGCACGACGAGGGCCAGGGTGAGGAGACGGTTTTCGCGTGCAACATCAGCGGCCGCCAAGGCCATCAACGGCACGGCCACGACGAGCATGCACCATTGCGCAAGCAGGAGCGGCTGGGCGTTCTGGAAAAGGCGCAGGCCCCAGGCGAACAGGTAATACCCGAGTGGCCCAACTGGCGTGAGGAAATCGACAGCGGGCACCTGTCCATTCCAGATCCGCTGGGCTGCATCCAGGTAAAGATAAGTATCCCAGTACATCGGGCCGATCGGGATCGAAACGGGCAAAATGAGCAGGATCACCAGCGGGATCATCGCACCTGCAAGCCAAGCAACAGGAGAGGCAAGCAGAAGGCCCGCGCCTTTGATGTCCCGCATTCAGTGAAACCGCCTTCCTCTAGTACCAATAGTGCGTGACCAAGAAGCCCTCGCAATGAAGGGAATGGTTACGGGTTATTTGCTGACAATTTGTTAGCTTTCGCGCGGCCTTGCGTTGCTTCTTGTTGTGAAGCCTGATGGCTCCGTTTCCCCCTGTTGCTATTCGCGCGCCGACGGCTAACATCCGGCACTGGGAGGATGTGAACATGCCAGAGTTGGACTTCGGCCTGAGTGAAATGGCCGATGCCATTCGCGACACCACGTCTCGTTTTGCCAGCCAAAAAATAGCTCCCATCGCAGCGGAAATCGACAGGGAGGATCGCTTTCCCCTTGAACTGTGGCCGGAGCTTGGCGGCTTAGGGCTGCACGGGATCACTGCTGAAGAAGAGTATGGAGGGCTGGCACTTGGATACCTTGAGCACGTCGTGGCTTGCGAGGAAATCAGCCGTGCCTCAGCTTCCGTCGGCCTGTCTTATGGTGCCCATTCAAACCTCTGCGTGAACCAGATCTCGCGCTGGGCCACGCTGGCGCAGAAACAGCGTTACCTGCCGGACCTGATCTCGGGCAGGCATGTCGGCAGTCTTGCTATGTCGGAGGCAGGATCGGGATCCGACGTCGTCTCGATGCGCCTGCGCGCAGACAAGGTGCAGGGCGGCTTCCGGCTCAATGGCACGAAATTCTGGATCACCAACGCTGCTTATGCCGAGACGCTGGTCGTCTATGCGAAGACGAAGCCGGATGCGGGCGCGAAAGGCATCACGGCCTTCCTGGTCGAGAAGGGCTTTGAAGGCTTCTCGACCGGCCAGAAGATTGACAAGGTCGGGATGCGCGGCTCGCCAACCGGCGAACTGGTCTTCAACGACTGCTTTGTGCCGGAAGAGAATATACTGGGGCCGCTCAACGGCGGCGCCGGCGTCCTCATGTCGGGGCTTGACTACGAACGCGTGGTGTTGTCGGGCATTCAGCTTGGCATCATGCAAGCCTGCCTTGATGTGGTCCTGCCTTACGTCCGGGAGCGGGAACAGTTCGGCACGCCGATCGGAAGCTTTCAACTGATGCAAGCCAAGGTGGCGGACATGGTGGTCGCGCTGAACTCGGCACGGTCCTACGTCTACACCGTCGCAAAGGCTTGTGACGCCGGCAAGGTGACCCGCCATGATGCCGCGGCCGCCATCCTTTATGCGTCGGAATCCGCGGTAAGGGTTTCGGAGCAAGCGGTACAGGCCCTCGGGGGCGCCGGCTACACCAAGGACTGGCCGGTGGAGCGCTTTTGGCGCGACGCCAAGCTTCTCGATATCGGCGCCGGCACCAACGAAATCCGACGTATGCTGATTGGCCGCGAAGTGATCGGCAGCGAAGGGCTGGCCAGATGACCGTGATCCAGAGCATGGTTGATGCGGCGAGCGAGACCTTCCGCCAGAACGCTGCCTACAACCGGCGCCTCGTTGAGGAACTGAAGGGAAAAGTAGCCGTTGCCGCCCGTGGCGGACCGGAGAAACATCGTGAGCGGCATGTATCACGCGGAAAGCTGCTGCCGAGGGATCGCGTCGACCGCCTCCTAGACCCCGGCTCGCCGTTCCTCGAAATCGGCCAGCTTGCGGCCAACGGCATGTATGACGACGAGGCGCCCGGCGCCGGCCTGATCGCAGGGATCGGCCGTATCTGCGGTCGCGAATGCATGATCGTTGCACATGACGCAACGGTCAAGGGCGGCGTCTACTTCCCAATGACGGTGAAGAAGCACCTTCGGGCGCAGGAGATTGCGTTCGAGAACCGGCTGCCCTGCATCTACCTCGTTGACTCCGGTGGAGCGAACCTGCCGCACCAAGCTGAGGTATTCCCGGATCGCGACCACTTCGGCCGTATCTTCTACAACCAGGCGCAAATGTCAGCCGCAGGTATTGCGCAGATTGCCTGCGTGATGGGAAGTTGCACGGCCGGCGGCGCTTACATTCCGGCCATGTCAGACGAAACGGTCATCGTGCGCAACCAGGGTACGATCTTCCTTGCGGGACCGCCGCTGGTGAAAGCCGCGACCGGGGAGGTCATCTCGGCCGAGGAACTCGGTGGCGCGGAAACCCATGGCCGACGCTCCGGCGTCGTGGATCACATAGCCGAAAACGATGAGCATGCGCTACTGATCGTTCGTGAGATCGTAGCTACGCTCAACAAACCCAAGCGCGTGGATGTGGAACTGTGGGAACCCAAGCCGCCGCGGTTGGACTCTTCAGAACTCTACGGATTGATTCCTCCTGATGTGCGAACACCCTACGACGTTCGCGAAGTCATCGCGCGTATTGTGGATGGATCGGAGTTCCAGGAGTTCAAGGCGCTTTACGGCACCAGCCTTGTCTGCGGTTTCGCGCGGATATGGGGTATACCGGTCGCCATCTTGGGCAATAGTGGCGTGCTCTTTTCCGAAAGTGCGCTGAAAGGCGCTCATTTCATCGAACTCGCGTGCCAGCGCCGCATTCCGTTGCTGTTTCTCCAGAACATTTCCGGCTTCATGGTGGGCGGCAAATACGAGGCCGAAGGTATCGCCAAGCATGGCGCAAAGCTCGTGACAGCGGTGGCAACTGCCTCGGTTCCGAAGATCACCGTGCTGATCGGTGGCAGCTTTGGTGCGGGGAACTACGGCATGTGTGGGCGCGCCTACCAACCGCGTTTCCTGTTCACCTGGCCGAATTCGCGAATTTCCGTCATGGGCGGTGAACAGGCAGCGTCGGTTCTTGCGACTGTGCATCGGGATGCCGAAACCTGGAGCGCAGAGGACGCCGAGGCCTTCAAGGCACCGATCAGGCAGAAATATGAGGACGAGGGAAATCCGTATTACGCGACCGCGCGCCTTTGGGACGACGGCATCATTGACCCGGCGCAGACCCGCGAAGTTCTGGGCCTTGCCTTCAGCGCCGCCCTGAACGCACCAATTCCCGAGCGACCGCAGTTCGGCGTGTTCCGGATGTGACCTTTATGCCTGCCGATGTTCCCCGGAATGATGCACTGGATCAGACCATGATCGACAGCCTGCTGATCGCTAACCGCAGCGAGATCGCCAGAAGGATCATCCGAACCGCCCGGCGGCTCGGCGTGCGGACAACCGCCGTATATTCCGAAGCTGACCGCGACATGCCGTTCGTTCGCGAAGCCGACGATGCCGTCTGCATCGGGGCTGCGCCAGCACGTGAAAGTTATCTGCGTCAGGACCGCATCCTGGAGGCTGCCAAGCAAACGGGCGCCCAGGCCATTCATCCGGGCTATGGCTTTCTTTCGGAGAATGCGGAATTTGCCCAAGCCGTCATCAATGCCGGGTTGGTCTGGGTCGGTGCGCCTCCCGCGGCAATCCGGGCGATGGGGCTGAAGGATGCAGCGAAAGAGCGGATGATCGCCGCGGGCGTGCCCGTGACGCCAGGTTATCTCGGACAGGACCAGGCTTCTGAATACCTGCAACGGGAGGCGGACGCGATCGGTTATCCCATCCTCATCAAGGCCGTTGCCGGCGGTGGTGGCAAGGGTATGCGCCGTGTCGATACCTCGGCGGATTTCGCCGCCGCTCTGCAGGCCTGCAAGCGCGAGGCGGCGTCTTCCTTCGGTGACGATCGAGTGTTGCTCGAAAAATATATCCTTTCGCCGCGGCACATCGAGGTGCAGATCTTCGGCGACACCCGCGGGAACGCCATCCATCTCTTCGAGCGCGACTGCTCGCTGCAGCGCCGCCACCAGAAGGTGATCGAAGAAGCGCCGGCACCTGGAATGGACGCTGAAACCCGCAACGCTGTCTGCGGGGCAGCCGTGAAGGCTGCCAAAGCCGTGGGGTACGTGGGCGCCGGGACGATCGAGTTCATCGCCGATTCGTCGGAAGGTTTGAGGCCCGACCGCATCTGGTTCATGGAGATGAACACGCGGCTGCAGGTCGAACATCCCGTCACCGAAGCAATTACCGGACATGACCTGGTGGAGTGGCAGTTGAGGGTCGCCGCTGGCGAACCCTTGCCGCTGAAGCAGGATGACCTCCAGATGACGGGCTACGCCATCGAAGCGCGGCTTTACGCCGAGAACCCGACGAGGGATTTCCTGCCGTCCATCGGCCGGTCAGAGCACCTTCGGCTCCCGAACACCATTCGCGTCGACAGTGGCGTGGAAGAGGGCGGCGAGATCACCTCCCACTACGACCCGATGATCGCAAAGCTCATCAGCCACGGCTCCAGCCGCCGGGAAGCCGCACTCAAACTGGCGCAAGCGGTTGCAGCGGTCGAAGTCTGGCCCGTCAAGACCAATGCGGCCTTCCTTGTGCGGGCGCTGCAGCACGCCAGCTTCCTATCCGGTGAGTTGGACACGGGGTTCATCGAACGGAACACAGCGGAACTCATTCCTCCCGAGGAGCCGAACGACGCCGTGCTGCAGGCCGCGGCCAACGCCATCATCAGCCGCGACAAATCGAATCCTTGGACAGCGCTATCTGGACTTCGTCTCAATGCCGAACCGCAACGAACGGTTTCGGTACAGGTAGGTTCGAGCGTGTATCGGGTGGAGCTAGAGCCGAAACCTAAGGCTGGGACGGTCGCCGATGGCGTGCTGTTTATGGATGGTGGCGCCTGGTCGTTTGGCATCCCACGCGCTGACAGTGCGATTAAGGCTGGTGCGGCTGGTGATGGAGCCGTGATGGCGCCAATGCCTGGCAACGTAATCGCGGTTCACGTGGCCGAGGGGGATCATGTGACACGCGGCCAGCCGCTTCTCGTGCTGGAGGCGATGAAGATGGAACAGGCTCTAGTGTCGCCATTCGACGGCACCGTCGCGGAGCTGAAGGTTACTACGGGAGGCCAGGTCGCAGAAGGCAGCCTTCTTGTTCGTGTTGAGGGAGATGCGTGATGGTAGGCCGGTATTTCGAAGATTGGAGCGTTGGCGATCGCCTGTCGCATGACATCCGCCGAACGGTCACCGAAACGGACAACCTCCTGTTTTCGACCATGACGCATAATCCGCAGCCGCTGCATCTCGATGCAGAGGCCGCCAAGGCGAGCGAGTTCGGTCAAATCCTTGTCAATGGCACGTTCACCTTCGCCTTGATGATCGGGCTCTCGGTCGGCGATACGACGCTCTGCACACTGGTTGCGAACCTGGGCTACGACAAGCTCGTGATGCCGAAGCCCGTGTTCATCGGCGACACAATGCGGGCTCAGACAGAGGTGGTCGAGACAAGGGCGAGCAGTTCCCGGCCGCAGGCCGGCATCGTCACCTTTCAGCACGAGCTCCTGAACCAGCGGGATGAAGTCGTATGCCGCTGCCTTCGTTCGGCGCTCGTCCAGAGGAAGCCGGCATGAGACTGCGTTCGCTGCTCTTCGTGCCGGGCGATCGTCCGGAGCGTATGGAAAAGGCGCTGAAGGTGGGTGCCGATGCCCTGATCCTGGATCTTGAAGACTCGGTCGCGTTGGAGGCGAAGCCGCAGGCGCGCGCCTCAGTCAATATGTTCCTCAAGTCCGCTCCACGCAGTGTGAAGCTCTTCGTGCGGGTCAATCCGCTGGGCAGTGATCTTATCGACGATGATTTGGCCGCCGTCCTCGACGCTCCTCCCAATGGGCTTGTTTTGCCGAAAGCCGAAGGCGCGGAAAGCATCGAGGCGCTTGCTACCCGATGTCACAGTATTCCGATCCTGCCGATCGTCACCGAAACGCCATCGGCCATCTTCAAGATCGGCAGCTATGCCGGCGTCGAAAAGCAGTTATTGGGGCTTACCTGGGGTGCGGAGGATCTTCCGGCCGCCATAGGCGCATCGACCGCGCGCGACGAACATGGGCGTTATCTACCACCTTATGAACTTGTGCGGTCACTGACGCTGTTTGGCGCCCATGCGGCCAATGTACCCGCCATCGAGACGGTTTATCCGTCGTTCCGTGACTTGGAAGGATTGCGGACCTACGCGAGGAATGGCCGCAGGGACGGGTTCACCGGCATGATGGCGATCCATCCGAACCAGGTGCCGATCATCAATGAGGCGTTCAGCCCAAGCGACGAAGAGGTCGCGCATGCCGAAGCGGTCATTGCCGCCTTCGAGGCCAATCCAGGCAAGGGCGCACTGCAACTGGACGGGCGGATGATTGATCTGCCGCATCTGAAGCTGGCGCGAAAACTGCTGCGCTCCGTGGCGGAGCAGGAATAACAGCGTCACGCATGCGTGGAGAACGCGCTCGCGCGCTGCTTCGCCCCGGAAAAACGTTCAAAAAGAAAGGGGCGGGACACAAGTCCCACCCCTTTCTTGATTTGTAATCAGAGAACGCTGACGTTCTCAGCCTTGGACTTGCCCGTCTTGCGGTCCTGGCCAAGCTCGTAGCTGACCTTCTGGCCGTCGCGCAGCGCCTGGCCGCCGAGTGCCGAAATGTGCACGAAGACATCCGCGCCACCATTGTCTGGTGTGATAAAGCCGAAGCCCTTATCCTGATTGAAGAACTTCACGGTACCGGTTGCCATAGATATCCTCGTGTTTCGAAGGCTTCATCCTGAAGCCTGTTGGTTTGGGCAAGCAAGTTGCCCGAGAGGCATAGCATGTGGCTTACAACCGGGGAAGGGGGCTCTTCTATGCTTGTCGGAGCACATTGCCTACTTGTCAGATGGGTACGGTTGCCTGCCGGACGCCACCAAGGCGCCCGGCAGAGCTATGGTTACTGCTTGGCGTCGGCCCAGCTCTTGACGAGCTCGTCATAGTTGACGGTGACGGGCTTTTCCTTCTCGTCCTTGATCGGCAGCTGCGGCGCCAGGTTGCCCTTGGCCACGGCGTCCTTGTTCCAGTACTCGAGGTCATGCTCTTCGGCGAGCTTCGGACCCATGTCCTTCTGCACGCCGGCACGCTCGAGACGCTGCAACACCTTCTCCTGCTCGGCGCAGAGCGAGTCCATGGCTTCCTGCGGCGTCTTTGCGCCGGAGGCCGCATCACCGATCGCCTGCCACCAGAGCTGTGCGAGCTTCGGATAGTCGGGAACGTTCGTACCCGTCGGCGACCACTGGACGCGTGCCGGAGAACGATAGAACTCGATGAGACCGCCGAGCTTCGGAGCACGCTCGGTGAAGCTCTCGTGGCGGATCGAGCTTTCGCGGATGAGGGTCAAGCCGACGTGGCTCTTCTTCACATCCACGGTCTTCGAGGTCACGAACTGCGCGTAAAGCCATGCGGCCTTGGCGCGATCGTCAGGCGTGGACTTCAGCAGCGTCCAGGAACCCACGTCCTGATAGCCGAGCTTCATGCCGTCCTTCCAGTATACGCCGTGCGGCGAGGGGGCAAAGCGCCACTTCGGCGTTCCGTCCTCGTTCATCACGGGCAGGCCGGGCTTGACCATGTCTGCGGTAAAGGCCGTGTACATGAAGATCTGCTGGGCGATTTCGCCTTGTGCCGGCACCGGACCGGATTCGGAGAAGTTCATGCCCTGCGCTGCCGGAGGAGCATAGGCCTTCATCCAGTCCAGATATTTCTGGATGGAATAGACCGCCGCCGGGCCGTTGGTATCACCACCACGTGCGACGCAAGAGCCGACCGGCTGGGACTGCTCGTTGACCTTGATGCCCCACTCATCGACGGGAAGGCCGTTCGGCAGGCCCTTGTCACCGTTGCCGGCCATGGAGAGCCAGGCATCGGTAAAGCGCCAGCCGAGCGACGGATCCTTCTTGCCATAGTCCATATGGCCAAAGACCTTCTTGCCGTCGATTTCGCGGCCGGTGAAGAACTCGGCGATGTCTTCGTAAGCCGACCAGTTGACGGGCACGCCAAGGTCGTATCCGTACTTGGCCTTGAAGTCGGCCTTGTTCTTCTCATCGTTGAACCAGTCGTAGCGGAACCAGTAGAGGTTCGCGAACTGCTGGTCCGGCAGCTGGTAGAGGTCACCGTCCGGAGCGGTTGTGAACTTCAGGCCGATGAAATCTTCCAGGTCGAGATCGGGGTTGGTGACGTCCTTGCCCTCGTTCTCCATCCACTTGGTCAGAGAGCGGGCTTGCTGGTAACGCCAGTGCGTACCGATCAGGTCGGAGTCGTTGACATAGGCATCGTAGACGTTTTCGCCCGACTGCATTTGTGTCTGCAGTTTTTCGACAACGTCGCCTTCGCCGATCAGGTCGTGGGTGATCTTGATGCCGGTGATCGCGGTGAAGGCAGGAGCCAGAACCTTGGATTCATATTCATGCGTGGTGATGGTTTCGGACACCACCTTGATGTCCATGCCGGCAAAAGGCTTGGCAGCATCAATGAACCACTGCATTTCCTTTTCCTGATCGGCGCGAGAAAGCACGGACATGTCGCCGATTTCCTTGTCGAGGAACTGTTTTGCCTCCTCCATGCCGGCCATGGCGGATCCCGCCAGGGCAAGCAGTATGCCTGCTGTCGATGTCAGAAGATGCCGTCGCATATCGAGTCCTCCCATTGATGCGATTGCAGTTCACCATTTCTGGCAGCGGACCTCCTCCGCCACCAATTCACAGGGTTTCAGACAAAGCGGAACACGCCGATCGCGTAGACCACCGATAGTCCCAGAGCCCACCAAAGATTGGGTCCGACAAACCCAAGCCAAGCCAGATGAATGAAGGCCGCGCCAAGCAGCGAGATGAAGAGACGGTCGCCGCGGGTCGTCTCGAAGCGCAGGGCGCCCACCCTTGAAGCACCGCCCGGCGAGAAGTACTCCCAGACGCCCATGGCGGCGATCAGCACCAGAATGGTGATGAAGAACACAGCCGTCGGCAGGGTCCACGCCATCCATCCGAAGCTCATGCTCGCTCTCCCTCAAACTCGGCCAAGGGCAAAACCCTTGGCGATGTAATTGCGGACAAAATAGATGACCAGGGCACCTGGGATGATGGTGAGCACACCGGCTGCGGCCAGCACGCCCCAATCCATGCCCGAGGCGGACACTGTGCGCGTCATGATAGCGGAAATGGGCTTTGCCGCCGTAGTCGTCAGCGTGCGGGCCAGCAGGAGCTCTACCCAGGAGAACATGAAGCAGAAGAAGGCGGCGACACCGATCCCCGAGGCGATCAGCGGCATGAAGATCTTGATGAAGAAGCGCGGGAACGAGTAGCCGTCGATATAGGCTGTCTCGTCGATCTCCTTCGGTACGCCCGACATGAAGCCTTCGAGGATCCAGACGGCGAGCGGCACATTGAACAGGCAGTGCGCCAAAGCGACTGCAATGTGGGTGTCGATCAGGCCAAACGCCGAATACAGCTGGAAGAAGGGCAGGGCGAAGACTGCCGGCGGCGCCATTCGGTTGGTCAACAACCAGAAGAACAGGTGCTTGTCGCCGAGGAACCGGTAGCGCGAGAAGGCGTAAGCAGCCGGAAGTGCCGCTGCCACGGAAATGATCGTGTTCAGAACGACATAAAGGATCGAGTTGATGTAACCGTTGTACCAGGACGGATCAGTGAAAATCACCGTGTAGTTCCGCAAGGTCGGGTTCTGCGGCCAGAGCGTAAATGCGCCGGTGATCTCTGAATTCTCCTTGAAGCTCATGTTGACGAGCCAGTAAATCGGCAGCAACAGGAACAAGATATAGAGGGCGGACACCACCCAGGAGTAGCTGCCCGCCGGCTTGTACTTCTTTGCCTCAGCCATGGTCGCGGCCTCCCTCTTCAGCATCGCTGCTTGTCATCACCGTGTAGAAGACCCACGAGAGCAACAGGATGATCAGGAAGTAGACGATGGACATGGCCGCCGCAGGCCCGAGGTCGAACTGGCCAACCGCCATCTTGACGAGGTCGATTGAAAGGAAGGTCGTGGAGTTGCCCGGCCCGCCGCCCGTCACAACAAAGGGTTCTGTGTAGATCATGAACGAGTCCATGAAGCGAAGCAGAACGGCGATCAGGAGCACCCGCTTCATCTTCGGAAGCTGGATGTAGCGGAAAACCGCCCAACGCGACGCACCGTCGATCTTCGCGGCCTGGTAATAGGCGTCAGGGATGGACACGAGGCCGGCGTAGCAAAGAAGCACGACAAGGCTCGTCCAATGCCAGACGTCCATGACGATGACAGTGATCCAGGCATCGAGCGGGTCGCGGACGTAGTTGTAGTCGATCCCAAGCGAAGCGAGGGTGCGTCCAAGGAGCCCGATATCGACGCGGCCAAACACCTGCCAGATAGTCCCGACGACGTTCCACGGAATGAGCAACGGCAGGGCCATCAGGACAAGGCAGACCGGCACGCCGATACCCTTTTTCGGCATGTTGAGAGCGATGAAGATCCCGAGCGGTATCTCGATCGCCAGGATGATAAAGGAGAAGAAGAGATTGCGGCCGAGCGCATCCCAGAAGCGGTCGGAATGAAGGATCTCATCGAACCAGTCCGTGCCGGCCCAGAAGAACTCGTTATTCCCGAACGTGTCCTGCACCGAATAGTTGACTACCGTCATCAGTGGGATGGCAGCGGAGAATGCCACGAGCAGAAGAACGGGCAGGACGAAGAACCAGGCCTTGTTGTTGTAGGTCTTGTTCATGCTCAGGCCCTCTCCTCGACGCGCCAGGAATTGGCGTAAAGGTTCAAGCCTGCCGGATCGAAGCTGACATGTGCGTCCGTCGGGATCTCCGTGTCTTCATTGACGACGGCGGCGATCGGCTGGCCCTGCAACTCGGCCCGAACGATTTTGCGCCGGCCGATGTCTTCCACGCGGGTGACGGTGACGGGCAGACCGCTTTGGCCGAGGCGTATGAACTCCGGGCGGATGCCGAGTTCGAGACGATCAGCCGGGTTCACGCTGGCGGCAGCGACGAGATCAAGCCTCTCTTGTCCAAGCAGCACTGCGCTACCTTCCAGCCGCACCGGCATGATGTTCATGCCGGGCGAGCCGATGAAATAACCCACGAAGGTGTGGCGCGGTTTCTCAAACAGCTCTGCCGGCGTACCGATCTGTACGATCTGGCCCTCGAACATCACGACGACCTTATCGGCGAAGGTGAGCGCCTCGGTCTGGTCGTGCGTCACATAGACCATCGTGAAGCCGAACTTCTTGTGGAGCCGTTTCAGCTGCGAGCGAAGGACCCATTTCATGTGGGGGTCGATCACCGTCAGCGGCTCATCAAAGAGAATGGCGTTGACGTCGTTGCGCACCAGGCCGCGGCCAAGCGAGATCTTCTGCTTCTGGTCGGCGGTCAGCCCGCGTGCCTTCCGCTTCGACCAGTCGGCGAGATCGATGATGTCGAGCATTTCGCGGACACGGCGGTCTACTTCGGCTTCAGGAACCTTCCGGTTGCGCAGCGGGAAGGCGAGATTGTCGTAAACCGTCATCGTGTCGTAGATGACCGGGAACTGGAACACCTGCGCAATGTTGCGGGCTTGTGTCGAAAGCCCCGTCACATCCTTGCCGTCGAAGAGGATGCGGCCGTGCGAGGGGTGCAACAGGCCCGAAATGATGTTGAGCAAGGTTGTCTTGCCGCAGCCGGAGGGCCCGAGCAGGGCATAGGCACCGCCATCGACCCATTCATGATCGACCTCGCGCAGCGCATAGTCGGCATCCGAGACTGGGTTGGGGTTGTAGGCGTGGCGGATCTGGTCGAGGGTGATACTGGCCATGGTCCTACCTCACGCTGCCGCGGCAATGGCGCGGCCATCACGCCCAAAGGCCATCAGGTGCCTCGTGTCGAGAAACACATCGACGCTGCTGTCGGGCTCAAGATCGTGGATACCTGGCGCGAGCATCACCCATTTCAGGCCACCAAAGTCCAAGTGAACGAAGCTTTCGGACCCGGTGATCTCGGAGATCTGCGTGCGGGCCTGCAACCGCGCCGCCGCCGTGGTCTGTTCGGCAAGCCCCAGATGATGCGGATGGAAGGCAATGGTGATAGGGCCGTCATCGACATTCAGAAGATGCGCTGGAACGGGCAGTACATGGCCGTGATGCTGGAACGACGCCCCGGCTTTCTCAACCTCCATGAAGTTGAGGGGAGGATCGGCGAAGGTCTTGGCAGTCGTCAGGTCGGATGGCTGGCGGTAGACCTGCGTCGTTGGCCCGAACTGCGTGACCCTGCCTTCGCTCAAGGTCGCGGTGTTTCCACCCAGAAGCAGGGCTTCCGATGGTTCCGTGGTCGCATAAACGAAGATGGCACCGGATTGCGCAAAGATCTTCGGCAGTTCCTCCCGCAGTTCCTCGCGCAGCTTGTAATCGAGGTTGGCGAGCGGCTCGTCCATCAGCACCAGACTGGCATTCTTGACCAAAGCACGCGCAAGCGCGGTGCGCTGCTGCTGGCCGCCGGAAAGATGCAGAGGGGTGCGATCAAGATAAGGCGTCAGGCGCAGCAGTTCGGCGGCCTTGCGGACCTCGCGGTCTATGACCGATTTTTCCTGGCCGGCGATGCGCATGGGCGACGCGATGTTTTCATAGACGGTCAGCAGCGGGTAGTTGATGAACTGCTGGTAGACCATCGCGACATTGCGCTTCTGGACCGGCACGCCAGTGACATCCGAACCATCGAAATGCACGGAGCCTGCGGTCGGCTGGTCAAGACCCGCCATCAGCCGCATCAACGACGTCTTGCCCGAAAGGGTCGGGCCAAGCAGGACGTTCAGTGAGCCTCGTTCGAACGCAAGGTTGGTCGGATGAATGTGATATTCACCGGCAACCATCTTCGCGACATTGCGCAGTTCCAGCATGCCTGTTCCCCCGCCTCCTCACAGCGGGAACACACGCCGTCAACCAGCCATTCGTCCGGCTGGTAATGCGGCCATGTACTCCTCCAACAGCCTCTTACCATTCTCATCCACGCGCAAGCCGTCCTTCGTCCTCCTCCAAAGGACGTCCTCGGCGCTCATCGCCCATTCGTTTTCGATCAGGTAGCGAACCTCCGCCTCATAGAGATCACCACCGAAATGCTGCCCGAGATCTGCAATACTGGCAGCATTGCCCAACAGAACAGCGGATCGGGTGCCATAACGGCGAACCAGCCGACGGGCATGCCCGTCCGAAAGGAAGCCGTAGTTTGACTTCAATTTCGCAACTTCGGTTTCGTAGCCTTTCGTCGCGAAATCGCCGCCCGGAAGATGGCTTTGCGCTGTCCACGGCTTGCCCTTAGGACCGATCGCCTCGCCGATCTTCTCCAATGCATGCTCGGCCAGGCGCCGGTAGGTGGTGAGCTTACCGCCGAAAACATTGAGAAGCGGTGCGGCCTCTTCGGTCTCGAGCTTGAGCACGTAGTCGCGTGTCGCTTCCTGCGCCTTGGAGGCACCGTCATCGAAGAGGGGGCGTACGGCAGAATAGGTCCAGACGATGTCCTCGCGCCGCACCGGCTCGCGGAAGTACTCGCTGGCCGCCTTGCAGAGATAATCCGTCTCTTCGTCGGTAATCTGGATGCTCTTCGGATCCTCGTTGAAATCGCGGTCGGTCGTGCCGATCAACGTGAAATCACGCTCATAAGGGATCGCGAAGATGATCCGGTTGTCCGGGTTCTGGAAGAAGTAGGCGCGCTCGCCCTCGAACTTCTTGCGGATGACGATGTGGCTGCCCTGCACGAGCCGAACATGCTTGGCATCGTTCTTGCCAAACGCGGTGCGGATGACCTGGTCCACCCAAGGGCCAGCGGCATTGACCAGCATCCGAGAAGTATAGGTGCCCGTTTCACCAGTCAGCGTGTTACGGGTCTCGATGATCCAGACGCCACCTTCACGACGGGCTGAAATGACCTTGGTCCGCGGCAG
Organism: Neorhizobium sp. SOG26; assembly: GCF_003491345.1. Taxonomy (GTDB): domain Bacteria; phylum Pseudomonadota; class Alphaproteobacteria; order Rhizobiales; family Rhizobiaceae; genus Neorhizobium; species Neorhizobium turbinariae. The sequence goes on along the minus strand of NZ_CP025513.1, from coordinate 988,523 downwards.
GATCGTCGCACCTTTGTCTGCGGCGTCACGCGCATTGAGCACCACCATGCGCGCGTCATCCACCCAGCCGTCGGAATATTCAAACGCCTTGGTGAAGAGCGGCTTCAACGGTTTGCCCGCAGGGTCGCTGCGCATGTCGAGCGTCGCTGTCGGGGGAAGCAGTTTGCGGCCACCGAGATGGTCGTAGAGAAACAGGCCCAGCCTGATCAGCCAGGCGGGCCGGATGCCGCCCTTGTGGTAGGGCAGGACAAAGCGCATCGGCCAGATGATATGCGGCGCCATGGCCCACAGCACTTCGCGCTCCATCAGCGATTCGCGAACCAGCCGGAACTCGTAATGTTCGAGGTAGCGAAGGCCGCCGTGGATAAGCTTGGTCGCGCCGGACGAGGTGCCCGATGCAAAGTCGTTCATTTCCGCCAGGGCCACCTTGTAGCCACGGCCGACGGCGTCGCGTGCGATACCGCACCCGTTGATACCGCCTCCAATGACAAAGATGTCCAGCACGTCTTGGTTCATGTACCTGTCGGCTGCCGGAGAGGCAGCGCCCGCTGCTCAAATCGAAACTTCAGGAGATTAGAACCGAAATTTTTCGAATGTCAAACGAAAGCTACTGGGGGTACGGTCAGGACGCCAACTCAGAGGTCTCGATCAACCTCACGCCGCTCTGCTCGCACATCCCGCGGAACTCCGCCCACTCGCATCTATCTGTAATGAAGGTGTGGATCTGGCTGATCTGGCCGATGCGCACCGGCGCCGTGCGCTCGAACTTGCTCGAGTCAGCAACAAGGATCACGTGGCGTGCATTGGCGATGATCGCCTGCGCCACCTTCACCTCACGGAAGTCATAGTCGAAGATCGATCCGTCCGGATCGATGGCGGACGCGCCAATTACGGCATAATCCACCTTGAACTGCCGGATGAAGTCGACTGCTGCTTCGCCAACGATCCCACCATCGGACTGGCGCACCACACCGCCGGCGATGACCACATCGATATCATCAACCAGCCGCAAGGTGTTGGCGACATTAATGTTATTGGTGACCACCATCAGTTCCTTGTGGTCCACGAGCGCCTCGCCAACCGCCTCCGTCGTGGTGCCGATATTGATGAACAGCGAAGTGTTGTTGGGGATCAGCTGCGCGGCGGCAGCGCCAATCGCCTGCTTTTCCGCCGCCGCCATCTGGCGCCGCGCTTCATACCGCATGTTTTCGGTGCCGCGCGGCAGCGTCGCGCCACCATGGATGCGGTTCAGCAGTTGGGCATCGCAGAGGTCGTTCAAGTCCTTGCGGATCGTCTGCGGGGTGACGGAGAAATGGACCGCCAGGTCATCCACCAGCACGCGCCCGGCGGATTTGGCCATCTCGATGATCTTCGCCTGGCGATCAGAAAGGAACATGATGCCCCCGCTATTCATTTCTGTTTCGTTTTAGCTCATATGCAGCGAAACGCAATGAAACTGAATACGGGAAGAAAAGCGCGCCGCCATCGCACCTTTGTTCGCAAGCCATAAGACAGGGCAAAAACGTCGCGGGCAGTTGCGAAAAGAATCGCCGGCGCCCATCTGTGAGCCATGCCTAAAACGAGAAAACAACGGTTTCTACGCGAGCAATATCGCCGAATGCTCACGTCCAGTCAGCATGTCCATCCTCACTGGAGGAACAGCTTCGAGACCTTCTGCGAAGACATTGATCCCTTCACGCCAAACTCGGCGGCGGGGCGCATCATCGCGACCCGAAACCCGCGGCTCGGTTTCATTCCGGGCAACGTCGAATGGCATTGGGAGAATCGCCGAAACCTGAACGCAAAAAAGGACTGACCTCCGAAGGCCAGTCCTTTTCAAATTCTCGTCAGGCAAGATCAGTTTCGGGCGACAAGTGCCTTTGAGTTTATCCAGCTGTGCCATTGCTCCACCGTTCCGTGGAAGGCATTTAGGTCGATTTTTTCGCTCACGCCATGCGATAGGCCAGATCCGGAATACTGCCAGAAGACCCACTTGCGGCCAGGGTAAACCTTCGAGGGGTGCTGCGCGACGGCGCGCAGCCAGAACGGATAATCCAGGAACTCGCCCTGCAGGTTGTCTTTGTAGAAATCGGGAGCCGTGTAGATGATCGGACGCTGGCCATAGTGGCGCTCGATCTTGTCCATGAACACCTGCATTTTTTCCAGCACGCGGGCGCGGCTGATGCGCTGCTTGCACCGCGAGTCGCCGTTCCATTCCACGTCGATGACCGGCGGCAGTGCATCCGGATCGCGCGGCACATTGCGGATGAACCAATCCGCCTGTTCGCTGGCAACACGGCACCAATAGAAGAAATGGTAGGCGCCACGCTTAAGGCCCGCTGCCTTGGCGCGGTTCCAGTTGGTCTTGAACATCGGGTCGAGATGGTCGCCGCCATCGGTTGCCTTGATGTAGGCGAAGTTCGCCCCCTGGGTCCGCAGCTTGGCCCAGTCGATCTCGCCCTGCCAACGCGACACGTCGACGCCATGTACCGGATAGTGTTTCGGCGTTACGCGCCCAAAATCGATCGGCTTGGCGTCACGGAACTGGCGGCTATAGATGCGCATCCGCTCGCCGCGCCGGGGTGCCGGATCAACTGCAGGGTTATCGGGCATCAGAATGGCCACCGGTCGACCTGTTGGTAGCGGCATGCCGACCGTCGTCTGGCTCGCGAAAGCCTGCGGCGGGCGCTCCGCATCGGCCCATGCAAGTTGTTCCAGATGCGGTTCACCGGAAGACGCGGGGGAGGCGGAGGCAAGTTGTGGAGATGCCGTTTCTGCCGAGCGGTTCGCGTCGATCCGGCCGCTCTTGCCGACGCCGACGGACGGAACCGGGGCAGCGGGACGCGCGATGGAGCCGGTTGTTTCCCGGCGCGCGACGACGTCGTCGGACCAGAAGCAACTGGACAAGCTCAGGCATGCAAGAAGGATTGCTGGTGCAGCCGATATTCGCATCTCTAACCCGTACGCAAAACAACAAGAGAGGCAGCCCACGCCGTCGCAAATCGACGAGAATTGCTAACAGAGGATTACCAGGAAATCCTGAATGCAATCTTTACACGGGGCGTATTTCGCATGCGAAATGGCTAATAAGCGAATTTTAGGGCGGGGAGGGAGCCGGAGATCGTTGGGATCGCCGGCTGAAGTCAGTTCAGAATGTGCGCGAGAGCCGCGCGTCAACGGAATGCCGGTTTCCGCCGCGGATGGCGAAGAACAGGAAGACTGCGCTCCACAGGATGGATTTTTCCGCTCCGGCCAGGCCTTCGGCGCGCACGATGCCGTGGAAATAGACGGTGACGAGGAGCACGATCATTGCCGCGAACGAAGCGGGTCGCGTGAACAGGCCGATCGCGACGAGGATGCCGCCAAAGAACTCGGTCGCGGCGAGCAGCGGCGACCAGAAGACGCCGGGGTAGAAGCCGAGGCTCTCCACCATGCCGACCGCGCCAAACGGGTTGACGATCTTCATCATGCCGTGGGTAACAAGCAGAACGCCCGCGGTGACGCGCAGGATCGTCTCGACGATCTGTTCGGTGGAGCTATAAAGCGGCGCCAGAGCTGGTACGATCAGCTTCGAGCGACCTGCGGAATCAAAAGACATGGGAGGACCTTCAGAGGATGTTGAATCAATCACGGCTTCACATCGCTTCCTCTTTTAACCCTGTCGAGCCAATGGCGATCAAAACCTTGAGCCCGGCAGGTGACATTCTCGTGAAAGAGCCCGTATTGCGACAGGAGACTTAGATGACCAAGCCGCGCGTAACGATCTTGTACTGCACCCAGTGCAACTGGCTGCTGAGAGCGGGATGGATGGCGCAGGAACTGCTGCAGACGTTCGGCGATTCGCTCGCTGAGGTGGCGCTGGTGCCCGGCACCGGCGGCAATTTCGAGATCAGGCTTGATGGCGAACTGCTATGGGAGCGGAAACGGGACGGCGGTTTCCCTGGACCCAAGGAGCTTAAGCAGCGGGTGCGGGACGTGATTGATCCGGACCGCGACCTTGGCCATCTCGATAGAACATCCGCCGCCGGGAAGGAAGGCTGATCGCCGGAGCGGCGGTCGAACTGTTCATGAAGGATGGAGCATCGGACTTGATGCCGATGCTGCCATGGTTGGCTTTCAGATGCCCGTGCCTGTTAGCGCAGGAACAGGACGAGAAGAATGACGATCGGCAGGGGGATACCAAGAAGCCAGAGAAGAATACCGCGACCCATGTTGTGTCTCCTGTTGACTATGTTGAGGTCTTTGTCTTGCGGGAACTCAACGTCATCAACCGGAAGAGGTTCCTTTAGCCTTCGCAGATGCCGGGCGTAACTTTTTGTGACGGCAAGGTCGAAATGTCCGCCAGCCTGCAAAAAAGAAATGTCCGAGAAGTCGCCGCATGGGACGAGGACCAGCCCCGATCTGAGCGGCTGATCCCGGTTGCAAGATCAGATCGGGGCGGGTGAGAACCACCCCTCGGCTTTAGCTTTGAGGCTATTCGAACGAGCATTCACTCTGCGGCTTGCTGCCGCAACAGTGCCTTCTCATGTCGCGCGATGATCGCCGGATCGTTCATGTAATCTGTCCGGGGACCGGGTTTCCGGCCACGCGGTTTATAGCCAATCTTCTCGCTGTTGGTCTTTACGTCCGGCTTCGACTGCTGATCCTGGCGTTCCTTGATATAGGCCAGAACATCACCCAGTCGCTTGTTCTCCGTGATCGCCGCATGCGTCACCCGCTGGTCCTTGTCGAACACCGTGTAGGGCAGGGAATATCCTTTCCAACGCACCTCCAGGCGACCGTCCGCATAGGCATAGGTCTCGACATAGCGACCAACCAGCCCCCGCGTCACATCGGTCTCCTGCAGCATGATCCGCTTGCGCTCGAACGAAAACGCCAGCTGCGCTCCGACATAACGTTGCTCGCGCTTGCACAGGATCTCCGCCAATCGGTCCGGCCCCAGATTGATCGGCCGGTGCAAATCATCGGGCCGGGCAGGGACCACCGCAAACCGCCTGTTGTAATCCTCCATGAAGCCCGGCAAGAACGCATTGCCAGCCTCCATATCGTCGATGCCAGCCAGCCGCAGCTCCTTGACCAGCCGATCCTGCAGCGTCCGATTCATCCGCTCGACGCGGCCCTTGGCCTGGCTCGAATTCGCGCAAAGAATCTCGATGTTTAACTCGCAAAGTGCACGCCCGAACTGGGTCATGCCCTGGCCACCCCTGGCATCCTTCTTCGCCACCCGGAACACCGAATGCTTGTCCGAGTAAAAGGCGATCGGTGCGCCGTGACGCTGGAGATAGAGATCTAGCGCCTCGAAGTAGGTGAAGGCACTTTCCGAGCGCACGAAGCGCAATTGCATCAGCCTGCCAGTCGCATCATCGACAAACACCAACAGCGAGCATGGCGGTCCGCGATCCTCGAACCAGCGATGCTCCGACCCATCGATCTGCACCAGTTCGCCATAAGCTTCGCGGCGCAGACGCGGCTGATGAAACGTCCGACGCTGTTTGCGTGACAACCACAGTCCAGCCTCGGACATCCAACCGCGCACCGTCTCGCGCGACACGCGCAAACCATCGCGTTCAGCAAGCTTCTCCGTCGCCAAGGTCGGACCGAAATCCGCATAACGTTCGCGCACCAGCATCATCGCATAATCCCGAACGCCGTCGCTGATCCGGTTGTTCGATGGCCGGCCGATCGCCTTGTGCCGGATCGACGCCGCGCCGCCAGTCCGTATTCGCTCCAGAAGCCGGCGCACCTGGCGCTCGCTCAGGTCAAGCACATGCGCCGCTGACACCGTCGTCATCCGTCCGCCAGCGACCTTCGATAAAACCTCGATCCGCCGCAGATCGCGCTCGCTCATCGCTATCAATCCCATCTGCAATCTCCCAGGCATCATTCAGACCCGGGGAGTGTGACATTCCAACTTTGCAGAAACAGGACATTCCAACTTTGCGGCTACACTTTTCAATCAGATAATCGGCATTATGGAACATCCAACCGCCGCCAGGCCTGATGGTTGCATCGATCAACCTCCCGATAAGCTTGCTCATCCGGCACCGTTACAATGAGGTTGTAGAAGTCCCACGGGCCCGTCGACTGTGCGCCGGCTCAACCCGCAGAAGGTAGATCTCGTGCAGCCGCACTGTAACGCAGAAGCTGCGGGCGCTGACCGACCATTTCCGCAGGTTCCGCGACCAAGCGCCCTAGATTGGCTGCAACAGCCTTTTTTCAGCCCTCGCCCTGCCAACGCAAAAGCTGACAATAGGCGTAAACAATCCTCTTGAACTTGGGGCAATTTAAGCATTAAAACCTGACACCGCCAATCAAGATCAATTGCTGGGAAAGGTCACTCCCACGTTCGCTCCATTCCTCATCATGCTCCGCGAGGGGATCGAGGCCGCATTGATCGTCGGCATCGTCGCTGGATACCTGCGCCGCACCGGCCGCTCGGCCTGGATGCCCGCCGTCTGGATCGGCATCCTCCTGGCGGTGTCCCTGTCGCTGCTCGTCGGCGCCGCTCTGCAGTATGCCAATGCGCAGTTCCCGCAAAAACTCCAGGAAGGTTTCGAGGCGGCTGTTGGGCTGATTGCCGTTGTCGTGCTCGTGTCCATGGTCTTCTGGATGAAGAAAGCCGCGCGGTCGATCAAGAATGAGCTGCAGGACTCAGTCGAGGCCGCACTGTCGTCGGGCAGCAGCGGGACGGGGTTGATCCTCATGGTGTTCTTCGCCGTCGCCCGCGAAGGCCTGGAATCCGTATTCTTTCTGCTTGCCATCTTCCAGCAGAGCGCTGGTCCCGCGGCTCCCCTCTCCGCGCTGGCGGGATTGCTGGTCTCGATCGCGATCGGATACATCATCTATGCCTTCGGCATTCGGCTCAACCTTAAACGCTTCTTCCGCTGGACGGGCATCTTCATTCTCTTTGTTGCTGCGGGTCTGTTGTCCGCCGTTGTTCGCAGCCTGCACGAGGCGGGGCTCTGGAACATGCTGCAGGAGCGAGCCTACGACATGAGCGGCATCCTTTCGCAGCACGGGATGATCGGAACCGTGTTGTCGGGCCTCCTGAACTACCAGGAATCTCCGGCCGTCGGAGAGGTTATTGTTTATCTCGCCTTCCTGCTGATCACGCTTGCGCTGTTCCTCGCGCCGCAGAAACATGTGCCGGCTGGGGCTCGGCACGCTGAAGGAGCACGGTCATGACCCCTGCCCCCTCCTCTTCCTCCGCACCGCCACAGAAGCTGATGCGCCTTGCCCTCGGCGGCGCCGTTTTCCTCACCATCCTGAGTGGTGGGCTGTTCTACGCCGCCACCGTGCAATATGGCGCTCAACCGACTGCGGACGTCGTGAAGGTTGAGGTCGGAGACAAGACCTGCAATCCAAACCATCTGAGCGTGCCGGCCGGTCGCCAGACCTTCGAGATCTTCAACGCGTCGTCGCGCCCGATCGAATGGGAGATCCTCCAGGGCGTGATGGTGGTCGAGGAGCGTGAGAATATCGCACCTGGCTTCCGTCAGACACTGACGGCAACGCTCGCGCCGGGCGAGTACCGGATGACCTGCGGACTCCTTTCGAACCCGCCGGGCAACATGGTCGTGACGCCGACCGCGGCTTCCGATGCTTCGGGCGACGCCGTTCCGTCGCTCAAGGCATTCATCGCGCCTCTTTCGGAATACAAGGTCTATGTGACCCTGCAGGCTTCTGCCTTCGAGCGAAAAGCTGCGGCGCTTGCAGAGGCGGTCGCGTCGGGGGACCTGAACAAGGCACGCGACGCCTATCAGGCGACCCGCCTGCCCTACAAGCAGATCGAAGCGATCGGTGGCCGCTTTGCGGACCTGCAATCGCGGCTGGACGTCGCTGCACTCTACCTCGAAAAGCACGAGCAGGATCCGGCCTTCACGGGCTTCCACCGGATCGAGTACGGGCTTTATGAGCAGAACAGCCTCGACGGTCTTCAGGATGTTGCCAGGCATCTGTCAGAGGATGCCGCCGCACTGAAGCAGCGGTTGCGTGAAGCGAAGCTCTCGCCGGATTATCTGGCGAGCAGTGCTTCCCTTCTCGCCCGCCGCATTGCCGATGGGCGTGTCGATACTGGCGAAGACCTCTATGCCCATAGCGACCTCGTGGACTTTGCCGCCAACCTCGTCGGCATGCAGAAGATGGCGGCGCTTCTGGCTCCCGCCATGACAGGGGACGCGCTGCCTGCCGCCCAGCAGTTGCAGGCGCGCATCGAGGCGCTTTCAGCCTTGCTCGATAGCTTCAAGACAGGCGACGCCTATCCCGACTACACGTCGATCAAGGCTGACGAGCGAGCGAAGATCAAATCCGCGTTCAATGATCTGGCCAATGCCTTCGAGGCCGCTGGAGACGCGCTCGGGCGGGTTGCCGCATGACCAAGATGGCACGGAATAACGAGACCAGTCTCGGTCGGCGCAGGCTCATCCTGGGGCTCGGCGCGGGTTTGGGCGGAAGTGTCATCGCCAGGGTGTCGCCGGCTGCCGAAGGACAAGGTCCTGCCCATCCTCCTCACGTGGCGGATGCACCCACCGGACACGAGGCGCGCAAGGATGCCTGGCCCTTCTTTGGCATGGTTCAGCAAGGCGTCGTTACGCCGCGTCCCGCCAATGGCATGGTCGCCGCCTTCTCGGTGCTCGCGAAGACGCCGGAAGATCTTGAGGCCATGTTCCGGTTGCTGACCGAGCGTATCCTCTTCCTCACGCAGGGCGGCGCCGTGCCGGAGCTCGATCCGCGGCTGCCGCCGCCAGATTCCGGGATCCTCGGGCCCCTGATCGCGCCCGACAATCTCACGATCACCGTTTCGCTCGGCTCCTCCCTATTCGATGATCGGGAATGGCTGAAACCGCACAAACCCAGGCGCCTGCAGCGGATGACGAAGTTCCGTAACGATGCCTTGTCGGCCGACATCTGCCATGGCGACATGCTTTTGCAATTCTGCGCAAACACCCCGGACACCAACATCCATGCCTTGCGCGACATCCTGAAAACGATGTCGGCTCATCTCGTCTTGCGCTGGAAGCAGGAAGGAAATGTTCCTGTTGTCCCACCGAAACCAAACGGCAGCACCGAAAGCGCCCGCAACTTCCTGGGTTTTCGGGATGGCTCGGCAAATCCGGATTCCAACGACGCCAACCTGATGGCGGAAACGGTTTGGGTCGGCGCTGAGCGCGACGAGCCCGAATGGGCCTTTAACGGCACCTATCAGGCGGTGCGCATCATCCGCAACTTTGTGGAGCGCTGGGACCGGACGCCGCTTCGCGAACAGGAGCGGATCATTGGCCGCAACAAGGCATCCGGTGCGCCGCTCGATGGCGGAACGGAAGCTGACGTTCCGGCTTATGAGAAGGACCCCGACGGCAAAATCACGCCACTTGATGCGCATATTCGGTTGGCAAATCCCCGCACGGCAAAATCCCGCAAGAACCTCATGCTGAGGCGGCCGTTCAATTACTCCAACGGCGTGACGAAATCCGGCCAGTTGGACCAGGGCCTGCTGTTCATCAGCTTTCAGGCGGACCTTGAGGAAGGTTTCATCGCCGTACAGCGTCGGCTCGATGGAGAACCGCTCGAGGAATACCTTAAGCCCGTCGGCGGCGGCTACTTCTACGTGCTGCCTGGTGCACCGGCGCCCGAAACCTATCTCGGCGAAACCCTGGTCCGGGCCGCCTGCCGAACCACTGCCTGTCCCACCTAACATCCAAAGGATACGTCACATGACGAGGCACACTCTTTTTGCAGCAGCGTCTTTCCTTCTCATGGCCGGCAGCAGCCTTGCGGCCCCCAGCACCGTTCTGGACCTGGTCGAACCGATCGCCGACTACAAGATCTACGTATCGGAGAAGCTCGACAAGCTGGTCGAGGATACGGAAGCCTTCACTGCCGCAGTCAAGGCTGGCGACGTCGAGAAGGCGAAGTCGCTTTTCGCGCCGACCCGCCTCAGCTACGAAGCAATCGAGCCAATCGCTGAACTGTTCAGCGATCTTGATGCGTCGATCGATTCGCGCGCAGACGACTATGAAAAGCAGGAACAGGATCCGGCCTTCCCCGGCTTCCACCGCATCGAGTATGGCCTTTGGGAAAAGGGCTCTACCAAGGATCTGGATCCGGTTGCCGACCAATTGCTGGCTGACGTGAAGGCGCTGCGGGAGCGGATCACCGATCTCGCCCTGCCGCCGGAAAAGGTTGTCGGCGGCGCGGCTGTCCTCATGGAAGAAGTGGCTGCCACCAAGATCTCCGGCGAAGAAGACCGTTACAGCCACACCGACCTCTGGGACTTCAAGGGCAACTTCGATGGGGCCGACAAGATCTTCCAGCTCGTGCGCCCGTTGGTCGAGAAGCAGGACCCTGCATTCGTGCAGAAGGTCGCCGGCAACTTCGCGACCATCGAAACGACGCTGGCCAAGTACAAGGAAGGCGACGGGTACAAGTCCTACGACAAGCTGACGGACGATGACCGCAATGTCCTGTCGGCTGCGGTCAATACGCTGGCGGAAGACCTCTCCACCCTGCGTGGCAAGCTCGGTCTCGACTGAAGTCCGAAAAATAGCTGCGCGGTTCCAGTGTGGACCGCGCAGTCTCCCGCGCGGCTGGTCAGGCTGCCATTTTCTCGCAGCTCTCCGCGCACTTGCGGCAGGCATCGACGCAACTCTGCATGTCTCCCACCCGTTCGCAATCGGCAGCGCATTGCCGGCAGATCTCGGCGCATTCGCGGCAGGTGTGGCGATGGTGCTCGGAGCCAATGAGCATGAAGTGTGCTGATGTCCTGCAGATCTCGGCACAGGCCATCATCAGTTTGAAGTGTTTTGGCTCCGTGTGCTTGCCGCCCATCTCCAGGCAATGTCCCATGGCAATCGAAAGGCACTCGCTGTAGCAGGTGAGGCAGTTCTCGATGCATGTCCGCATTTCGGGTGGCAGGTGGTTCATTCTCGGCCGCTCCTGGATCTGGATTTCCTTGAGATCAAGCACGCGCTCTTGGCGCCAGCTCTCCCTCGTCAACCGGCCCAGCCATTGATTGTTCCAAGCGGAAGCTGATCATGTGTTGGAACGTCTCGCGCCCACGGCCATTGACGTCAAAAGGAGGTTTTCAAATGCCAGACGCATCCGACGAATCCATGGAAGAATACGGGGCCGAAGATCTCGCCCGCAGGTACAAGATCAGCATTCAGCAGGCACGACGATATATCCGCAGGTTTGGCAGCGACCGCGCCGAACTTGACCTGCTGCTTGCGGCCGCAAACCGCACACCTCGCCACAGGGTTGAGGAAATCGAGCGGACAGTGAGCGAAGTCACCTTCGGCTAAGGAAGTAGCGGCCGCCGCGTCAAGACGTTGGACAGCCGCGTCTCAGGTTACTTCATCGCGTCGCACGCCTTCATCATATCCGACTTCTTCATCGCGTCGGTTTCCATGTCGGCCTGATGCATGCAATCTGCCTTGGTGCTGCCGGTCGTCATCGCATCGCTCTTCATGCCATCCTTCGACATCGTGTCGGTCTGCATGCTGTCCTTCTTCATCGGATCGGCTTGCATGGCATCCTGCGCGGACGCGACGCCCGCGACCGACAGGCCGACGATGAAAGTGGAAGCTAGAATGGCGGAAAAGATCCTGGTCATGGTGTTCTCCTCGAGATGACACGTGTCCGCCGGCACCTTGCCGTTGGCACACATCCATTCATTCGAGCGTCCGCGACAGGCGTTACGCCCTCACGTGCATGTGATAGATTTCGGCGGCCGGAAAAAATCCGAAGTTGGCTGTAACCGTTTCCGCGCTGCTTCGAATGAACCTGCATCAGCATGACGATCGCCCATTCGGAAGACGTACTGAAAGCCCTGATGCTTCTTTCCCTTGATGGGGACGAGGCAGCCTATCGGCGTTTACTGACGACTCTGCGCGTTCTGCTGGTCGGATATTATACCCGGCGCATGGGCGCGGCGACGAAGGCGGACATGGAAGACCTCGTCCAGGAGACCCTGCTGTCACTGCACTCGCGCCGGGCAACCTATGACCGAGACCGCCCCTTCACGGCCTGGTTCTTCTCAATCGCCCGTTACAAGTTGATCGACCACCACCGAAGCCGCGGTGGACGGCGACTGGCCGAGACCGAGCTTGGAGAGGAACTGGAAAGCGGCTTCAGCGAAGAGGCGTTGACCGCGCGTCTCGATGTCGAACGACTGCTGGATGGGCTGACGCCCAGGCAGCAGGAACTGATCCGGCAGGTCAAGCTGGAGGGGCAGTCGATCGCCGACACGGCCGACCGGGTGGGCCAATCGGAATCGGCGGTGAAGGTGAGCATTCATCGGGCACTGAAAGCACTTGGCGAAAGGATGCGAGGCGGATCGTGAGAGACACGGACAGGATGATCACTGATTTGGTGCGCGACCTGAGGCCGGTGCCGCGCCACGCGCTGCGCGACCGTTTCCTGCTGGGCCTCTTGCCGGCACTTGCCGTGTCGCTCCTGCTGATGCTGGCGATTCTCGGCCTAAGGTCAGATATGCCGGAAGCACTCATGCTGCCGGTTTTCTGGATCAAGTCCGCCTATAACGCCCTCATCGCTCTCGTCGCCCTTTGGGCCACCTACCACCTCGCACGGCCGGATGGAGCGGAAGGTGGGTTCTTCAAGATGGGCGCTGCCATTGTCCTCGCCATGGCGATTGCCGCCGCGGTTCAACTCGTCACCTCACCGCCAGAAGCCTATGGGGAGTTGATCCTCGGTTCCTCGGCGCTTCATTGCCCGTTCCTGATTTTCGCATTCGCGCTACCGGTCTTCGCAGGCATCTCCTGGGTGCTTCGAAAAGGCGCCCCCGCGAACCTGCGCCTGACCGGCTTCATCTCCGGCATTGCAGCTGGCGCCGCCGGGGCTTGGGTTTACTCCTGGTTCTGCACGGAAAACGGCATGCCCTTCGTGCTGACCTGGTATTCCGTCGGCATCCTTCTGGTCGGAGCCCTCGGTGCCCTTGCCGGCCCTCGCCTGCTCCGCTGGTAAGCACATCGGCGGCATCGGCATCAAATTCCGGCATACCACTCGTATCCGCGGTCTTCCCAGAACCCGCCGTTTCCACCCCACAAGCCCGCGAAGCTATCGACGAGTTCGATGCGCATGATGTACTTTGCCTGCTTGTAACCGAGCTGTCGTTCAACCCTCAGCCGCAACGGCGCGCCATGGCCAACGCTCAAGTCCTTGTCGTTCATTCCGTAGGCGAGGATAGTCTGAGGGTGCATCGCGTCGATGAGATCGATGCTCTCGTAGTAGCGGCCGCTACCATCAAGCGTCTGTTCAAGTTCATCGGCACAGTGCAACACGACATAACGCGCCGTGGGCTTCAGCCCCACCACTTGCAACAGGTTCGCCAGCGGAACACCGGTCCACTTGCCGATGGCGCTCCAGCCCTCGACGCAGTCGTGCCGGGTAATTTGCGTTCTGGCTGGCAGGTTCTTCAGGTCAGCGAGCGAGAAGTCCCGGGGCCGTTCGACCAGCCCGTCGACCTTCAACCGCCATGTCTCGAACTTGTTCTCCAGCAATTGCGCATATTCATCGCTGTCAGGAGCACTGGTGCCGTTGACGCGGAACGAGGGAGAAATGTCTTTCTCGTCAAACTCGCGGGCCAGCGCACCGCGCCCCTGAAGAGCCCTTTGCGCCTTCATGGTCAATTGTTCAGCTGAATGCAAAACTTCTTCGACATCGGTATTCTGTCCCAGGATATCGCAGCCGCTCAGCATCAGCGCGCTGGCGCCGAGGGTGCTGCCGATCAGGAACCTGCGGCGGGTGAGAAACGTGCTCATGCATTCGGTCCTTCTTCACGGATGGCGTAACGTCCTGTGATCATCGAACGGATGTTGTTCCAAGTGCCGGACAGGATGACCATCGCCACATGGACAACGACAAAGAGCACAAGGCCAGACGCCGTGATGAAATGGATGGTGCGCGCGGTTTGGCGGCCACCAAAGATCTCAACGAGCACTGGAACGGCCGCATCAACGCCGGGCGACATGGTCAGCCCCGTCAGCACCATGAGCGGCAACAGGACAACGATCACGGCGAGGTAGGTCAACTTCTGCAGCGAGTTGTAGTGCCTGGCCTTCTCCCCTTTGGGAAAGCGCAGACGCGCGTGGTCGAGGACTTCCTGCCCGAGATGGCGCGGTGAAAGCTCCTCCGTCTTCGGCGCCAGGTCACGCCGCAGATGCCCGCTGACCAAGCTGAAGCCGAGGTACAGCAGACCGTTGATCACGAACAACCAGGCAAAGAAGAAATGCCAGCGCCTGCCGACTGCAAGGTCCTGGAACGACGGGATGGTTATCCATTCCGGGAATGCGCGCTTGGTGGGTTCGCCATCAACATTGGAAACACCAAGAACGCCTGTCGTCGGAGACTTCAGCCCGGCGATGCGCACGAAGCCTTGTGGCTTGTCGCCCGCGTCATCGGCACCGATCGTCAGGAAAGCGGGGTCGCCGTCGGCGCCATACTGGCCCCAGTAGAGCTCCGGATGGGCATTGAAGATCTGTAGCCCGCTCAAGAGGAGGAAGCTCAGGCAAAGCACGTTCAGCCAATGGGTGAACCGGGTGATAATCGAATGACGGCGGATGAACACCGTTCGGGGGTAACGAATGTTGTCGTTGGAAGCATTCTCGTTCATCGCTGCGCCTTTCATCTGTGGCATCAAGCGGCTGCAGATCATGCAGCTTGTTCTGCAAGTTGCTGGCCGGACCAGGGGGCGGTTGACCCGGCCAGCGACGACGTGGCTCACATGGGAGGAACCACGCCATTCTTGCCGACGACCACCTGATGGGCGACGGGACCGGAAGCAGCGTTCTCGGCACTGATGAAGACGACCGCGCCGGGGACCAGGTCATCCTTCGATGCGGCGGCAATGGTCACGACCGGCGTGCCATCCGGGATGGCGATCTTCTTCTCCTTGCCGTGGTAGGTGACTGTGACGGTCCGGCCGTCGACGCCCTTCACTGCATCCGCCACGGTGGCGTTGGTCATGCTGCTCTTGGGCTTCAGGTCCCAGCCGTAGCTGCCCTCGCCCGTACCTTTCATGGCCGGCGGGAAGATAAGAACTTCAAGCGCGCCGTCACCTCCGCCAGCCTTCGGCAAGGAGGCAATGCCGACGAAATCGCCGGGCTTGATGTCGGTAACCTTTGCGCTCGCAACACCGGCAAGCTTCCAGTCGTCAGCAAGAGCGACATCGACGGTTTTGCCTTCGCGAGTTTTCACTTTGAGCGTTGAACCGGCGTAACTGATGACGCTGCCGCGGACGTTTGTGGGGGCTTGCTGTTCCGCGGCATAGGAGGGTGCAGTGAAAGTCGTGACGGACACTGCGCTGGAAAGGGCAAAAACAATGGCTGGTAAAATGCGCTTCATGGCAAATCTTCCTACTAGTTGATAGGTGGACGGGTAACAAGGGTGGCGGTGGGCGGCGTGACCCGCCCGCTGCCCTAGTGGGCCGCTACGGGAGAGAGGCGGCGAAGAGTTGGCGCGAGGATGGTGGCGAAGGTCCTGCCATCTCCATAGGCGCGGGCTGACAGCATGGCACCGTGAACGGAAGCCATGAATGCTTCGGCTTCAACTTCTGGAGCCGAGGAGAGGACGAGAACACCTTCCTTGCCGCCACGCTCCATGACCGACGTCAGCCAGCGGGAGATGAGACGGAAGAAGGCCCTGACTTCGGCCGCGACTTCAGGCGGCAGGATCGGCAACTCGCTTGCGAGCATCGCGCAGACACAAAACGGACGGCTTGAATCGGCAATGCACTGCGCCCAATGGTTGGTGTAGGCTTCCAGGATGGCGCGCGGATCCTCCACGGACTGTTCGAGCTGTGAAAGGCCGGCTCGCGCGTCCTCGATGTATCGCGACACCAGCACGCGCCCCAAATCGACTTTGCTTGGGAAATGGTGGTGGATGCTGGCTTTGCGAATTCCGACGACATCGGCAATGTCAGCATAGCTGAAGCCGTTGTAGCCGCCGTTCATGATCAGGTTTCTCGCGCAGGCGAGGATAGCATCGGGGGTGTTGGTCAAATTGCTCATGATCCTCATCTATCTTCTAGTAGGCAGGCATTCAACCCTCGGGGCGCTGCCTCGCGCCTTCGTGATCCCTCGGGAGCGCCTGTTACCAAAGCAAATGGAGGATTAGAAAAGCAGCACATGCACATTTCTTTCGCGCCACCGACCGGGTGAGACGTAACTGTGCATTTTCATGGGTTCACTACGTAATTTTGCTTCCCTTCAACGCTGACCATCGCTAAGCTGGAGGAAATAGCCGGCACTCGAGCCCCGTTTCGATCGCGTCTGATAGCGCGCATCGGTCGGGGCTTTTTGTATTGGACCATTGATGAAGCGGACCTTGGACATTGGCGTTCTCCTTTCGCGCAGCGGCATGTATGCGGCCCTGGCATACGCGAGCCGCCTCGGCGTCCTCCAAGGTGTTGCCGAGGTGAATGCCGATCGTACGCTCGACGTGGCTTTTCGGGTCGTGGAGCGCGACCCCGAAGGTCGTCTCGACCGCTACGCTCCGCTCTGTCGCGAGATCTTGCGCGACTCCCAGGCCCGCCACATCTTCGGCTGCATCACCTCGGCGAGCCGCAAGGAAGTCATTCCGGAGCTTGAACGTTTCGGCGGCGTCCTGTGGTATCCGGTACCCTATGAAGGTTTCGAGGCGTCGGAACACGTCGCCTACATGCACGCATGCCCGAACCAGCACTTGATCCCGCTTCTGGACTGGGCCCTGCCCTCGCTCGGCAAACGCGCCTATTTCGTCGGCTCCAACTATATCTGGGGTTGGGAAATGGCCCGGATCGCCCGCGAGCGCGTCGCCGCAGCCGCGGGTGACGTTCTGGGTGACCGATATATCGCCGTCGGCGATACTGACCTTGACCACATCATCCAGGAGATCCGGGCGCTGAAGCCGAACTTCATCCTCAACTCTCTTGTGGGGGACAGCTCCTATGCCTTCCTGGCTCGCCTGGCAGAGTTGAAGCGGGAGGCGGGTTTCGAGAGCGGTCTCACGGTCCTCTCCTGCAACTTCACCGAATGCGAAGTCGAGTCGGCCGGCCGTGCGGCCGAGGGGCTGGTTTCAGCCGGTCCCTGGTTTGAACCGGAGGGTGGCTCCGGCGGATCATTCCATGAGATCGCGCGCCAGTCGGTACATGAGCTGGCGAAGCTGCTGCACGGCCGGCCTGGTGCAGATGTCCTTCCGCTCTCCGAACTCGTGCAGTCTGCAGCCGGGTCTGGCCACACGCCGCGGCTCGACCCTACCAATCTCCACGCGCGCCAGCCCGCCATCATAGCGCGGCTGCTGAACGGACGCTTCCATGAGATCAAGCGGCTGCCGCCGCTTGCGGCAGATCCTTATCTGACGCGACAGTTCGAAGCCTCCCATGACCACCCCTTGTTGAAGGTGGTGTCATGACAGGCATCCGCACCGAGAATCTCGGCGGCGCTACGGCCTGGATCCTGCACCGGCCGCACCCATCGGTGCAGGGCCTGATCCGCCAGCTTGGCGTCATCGGGCTTGTTGTTCGCGAAGCCTGGCCCGAATTGCCGGCCGAAGCGATCGGCGCGGACTTCATCTTCTATGACGCCGATATGGGCCATGATGAGCAGTTCCCGTGGGCGGCTGGCCAGTCACCCATGCCGATGATCGCGCTGATCGGCTCGGAAGCACCCGGTCGCCTTCGCTGGGCGATGGAGATGGGCGCCCATGCGCAACTTCTGAAGCCAATGAGCGACAAGGGTGTCTACGCAGCCCTCCTCGTTGCGCGCAGCAATTTCGACCGGGCCAAGTCATCGGATGCTATCATCACCGACCTGCAGAACCGCCTTTCGGCGCGTCAGACCGTGGTTCGGGCGGTGATGATCTTCGTGATGCAGGGCAAGACCGAGGCCGAGGCCTACGACCTTTTGCGCCAGACCGCGATGGCATGGCGCGTGACAATCGAGACCGCCGCCGAGCGGCTGGTGGCAAACCATTCGAACGAGAGGGGCAATGACGATGGCCGACGCATCGATCTCGCCTGAACCCATGGCGGTGCCTGAAAACGGACCTTCCGTGCTGCGCCGGCTCGCCCGGCGCAAGTTGGCGATCCTGGGACTGCTGATCATCCTCATCTGCGTCGGCGGCGCGGTCTTTGCACGATGGTTGGCACCGTTTGACCCCTACGAGCAGTTCTTCGACGGGCTGACCTTAGAAGGTGCACCGCTTTCACCGAACGAGAACTTCTGGTTCGGAACTGACCTTCTTGGGCGCGACCTGTTCTCGCGAATCCTTTACGGCGCGCAGACCTCTCTGATCATCGGCCTCGTGGCCAACGGAACTGCATTGATCATCGGGACGCTTGTGGGCGTGACGGCAGGCTACTTCCGCGGGATCGTTGGCGCAGTGCTGATGCGCTTCACCGACCTGATGATGGCTTTCCCCGCACTGCTGCTGGCGATCTGCCTCGCCGCGATCTTCTCGCCGTCATTGTGGATCGTCGCGATGGTCATCGCCTTCGTGAACTGGGTTCAGACGGCGCGGGTGATCTTTACCCAGACCTCGTCTCTCGCCGAACGGGACTACATTGCCGCCGAAAAGACGCTGGGCGCCGGCCACGGCCGCATCGTGTTCAAGCACATCCTGCCGCATCTCATCCCGACGCTCATCGTCTGGGGCACGCTCGGCATCTCGACAACCGTCCTTCTGGAAGCAACGCTTTCGTTCCTGGGCATTGGCGTGCAGCCGCCAATCCCGTCCTGGGGCAACATCATCTTCGAAAATCAGACCTACTTCCAGTCGGCGCCATGGCTCGTCTTCATTCCGGGTGCAGCCATCCTGCTTCTTGCACTGGCCTTCAACCTCGTGGGCGATGCTCTCCGCGACATCCTCGATCCAACGCAGCAGGGGCGTGACTGATGGCCGCCTATATCGTTCGACGCCTCATCCAGTCCGCGCTGATACTGCTTGGCGTGTCCTTCATTACCTTCGTACTTCTTTATGTCCTGCCGGCTGACCCGGTGCGGCAGATTGCGGGCCGTTCCGCGACCGCCGCGACGGTTGAGAGCATCCGCCAGCAGCTTGGCCTCGACCAGCCTTTCCTGGTCCAGTACGGCAACTACCTTCTGAACCTCATCCAGGGTGATTTCGGCCGCTCCTACCTGCAGAAGACGGAGGTGGCGCAGCTCATCGTGTCGCGCCTGCCGGCAACGCTGCTCCTCCTTGTTGCCGCCATTGCATGCGAACTCCTGATCGGCCTGCCACTTGGCATCGTCGCCGCCCTCAACCGCGGCAAGATGATCGACAACGGTCTGATGCTGACGAGCTTCCTGACTGTGTCCGCCCCACAGTTCGTCGTCGCGCTACTGTTGCTCTTCGTTTTTGCAGTCAAGCTCGGCTGGTTCCCCATCGGCGGTTACGGGACCTTCGCCCATATCGTCCTGCCGGCAGTCACGCTCGGCATCCTCGGCTCCGGCTGGTACTCGCGCATCATGCGTTCCTCAATGGTTGACGTGCTGCGCGCTGATTTCATTCGCACCGCCCGCGCCAAGGGGCTCGGCCGCAGCAAGGTCATCCTTGGCCACGCACTGCCCAACGCCATCCTGCCCATCATCGCCATGATCGGCATCGACATCGGCCTGTTCATGTCCGGCATCGTCGTTGTCGAAAGCGTCTTCGGGTGGCCCGGCATCGGGCAGCTCGCATGGCAGGCCATCCAGCGCGTCGACATCCCGATCATCATGGGCGTCACGCTCGTCTCAGCTTGCGGCATCGTTCTCGGCAACCTCATCGCCGATCTGATTTCGCCGCTCATCGACCCGCGCATCAAGCTGCGCTGAACCGTCAACCCTCAGGAGTGAAGCCTATGAAGAAGCTGATCCTTTCTACCGCGCTTGCAACGCTCATGGCGCTGCCAGCGCTTGCGCCGGTCCAGGCCCAGGAGCCCAAGCATGGTGGCAACATGGTCGTGACCTACAAGGACGATGTGGCGACCCTTGACCCGGCCATCGGCTACGACTGGCAGAACTGGTCGATGATCAAGTCGGTTTTCGACGGGCTGATGGACTACGAGCCGGGCACCACGAAGCTGCGTCCGGGTCTGGCGGAAAGTTACGAGATCTCCGAGGACGGCCTTACCTACACCTTCAAGCTTCGCCCGGGCGTCAAGTTCCACAATGGCCGTGAACTGGTTGCTGACGACGTGGTCTACTCCATCAACCGCGTTATCAAGCCGGCCACCCAGTCTCCTGGCCAGGGCTTCTTCGGCATGATCGAAGGCTTTGATGATGCCGCCGCCGGCAAGGCTGACACCGTCTCCGGCGTTTCTTCACCCGACAAGAACACGGTTGTCTTCAAGCTGTCGCGCCCGGACGCGACTTTCCTGCACATCATGGCGCTGAACTTCTCGTTCATCGTGCCGAAGGAAGCTGTCGAGGAAGCCGGTGCCGACTTCGGCAAGAAGCCCGTTGGAACGGGTGCATTTAAGCTGACAGAATGGACGCTCGGCCAGCGCCTCGTGTTCGAAAAGAACGCCGACTACTGGATCTCCGGCGTTCCCTACCTCGACAGCTTCACGGTTGAAGTCGGCCAGGAGCCCGTTGTTGCCCTTCTGCGCGCACAGAAAGGCGAAGTCGACGTTCCAGGCGACGGCATTCCGCCGGCAAAGTTCGTGGAAGTGATGAAGGACAAGGCGCAGGCTGACCTCGTTGTCGAAGGTGGTCAGCTCCACACCGGCTACATCACCATGAACGTAACGCAGGCACCGTTCGACAAGGTTGAAGTGCGCCGCGCGGTCAACATGGCGATCAACAAGGACCGTATCGTCCAGGTGATCAACGGACGCGCCGTTCCGGCAAACCAGCCCCTGCCCCCGTCCATGCCGGGCTACACCAAAGACTACGAAGGCTACAAGTTCGACCAGGCAGCGGCAAAGAAGCTGCTTGCTGACGCAGGTTACGAAAACGGCTTTGACACCGAACTCTTCGTCATGAACACGGACCCGAACCCGCGCATCGCCCAGGCGATCCAGCAGGATCTCAAGGCGATCGGCATCAATGCCCAAATCAAGTCGCTCGCACAGGCCAACGTGATCGAAGCTGGCGGTGCTGGCACTGCGCCGATGATCTGGTCGGGCGGCATGGCATGGATCGCCGACTTCCCGGATCCGGCAAACTTTTACGGCCCGATCCTGGGCTGCAGCGGTGCGGTCGAAGGCGGCTGGAACTGGTCTAAGTACTGCAACGCGGAACTCGACAAGCTGGCCGCCGAAGCTGACTCGATCGTTGACCCGAACAAGGTCGACGAGCGCCTGGCCAAGTGGTCCGAGATCTACATGAAGGTGATGGAAGACGCACCGTGGGCACCCGTGTTCAACGAGCAGCGCTTCACCATGAAGTCTGCGCGCATGGGCGGTGATGATGCGCTTTACGTCGATCCCGTCTCGATCCCGGTCAACTACGACTACGTCTATATCAAGGAGTAAGTCTGGTCATGTGCAAGCACTGCAACCACACGATCCATGCGCACCAGCACCACTTCGGTTGGGACAATTCCTTTGCCCCTGCCCTGACGGCTGCACCGGGCGAAACGATCCTGTTCCAGTGCCTTGACAGTTCTGGGGGCCAGCTCGGCCCTCAGTCCACTGTCGAGGATGTCCAGGCGCTGGATTTCGACAAGATCAACCCGGTATCGGGGCCGATCTATGTTGACGGCGCGAAGCCCGGCGACGTGTTGAAGGTAACGATCGAAAGCTTCACGCCGCAGCTTCGCGACGGTGCAGGTTTCGGCTGGACTGCCAACATCCCCGGCTTCGGTCTTCTTGCCGACCAGTTCACCGAACCGGCTCTCAACGTCTGGAAGTTCGACGCGTCGAGCATGGAGCCGGCGCTTTTTGGCAAGAACGGCCGCGTGCCGCTGAAGCCGTTTGCCGGCACTATCGGCAATGCGCTCGCCGAAAAGGGCCATCACTCGGTGGTTCCGCCGCGTCGCGTTGGCGGCAATCTCGACATCCGCGACTTGGCTGCTGGCACGACGCTCTATCTGCCGGTGGAAGTTGACGGCGCGCTGTTCTCCGTCGGTGATACCCACGCCGCACAGGGCGACGGCGAGGTCTGCGGCACCGCAATCGAGAGCCCGTTCGACGTCGTGCTGACGCTCGACCTGATCAAGGACCAGCCGCTGAAGACGCCGCGCTTCACAACGCCCGGACCGGTGACGCGCCACCTCGACGCCAAAGGCTACGAAGTGACGACCGGTATTGGCCCAGACCTCTGGACTGCGGCCAAGGACGCTGTTGCCAACATGGTCGATCTTCTCGCTACAACGCAGAAGATGGATCCGGTCGACGCATACATGCTCGTTTCGACCTGTGGCGATCTCCGCATCTCCGAGATCGTCGACATGCCGAACGTCGTGG
Source organism: Neorhizobium sp. SOG26 (assembly GCF_003491345.1). Classification (GTDB taxonomy): domain Bacteria; phylum Pseudomonadota; class Alphaproteobacteria; order Rhizobiales; family Rhizobiaceae; genus Neorhizobium; species Neorhizobium turbinariae. The sequence continues at coordinate 966,139 of NZ_CP025513.1, read as the reverse complement.
TCAGCTTCTACTTCCCGAGGGCCGTCTTCGAATGACCGCAGCCATGCTTTCTCCCATCGTCGATACAGCGACGGACGTCGTCCTGTCGGTACGAGACCTGCAGGTCTCTGCCCGGTCGGAACAGGGACTGGTTCCGCTCGTCGAGGGCCTCAGCTTCGATCTTCATCGAGGCGAGACCCTTGCGATTGCGGGAGAAAGCGGCTCGGGCAAGTCGATCACGTCGCTTGCCTGCATGGGGCTCTTGCCGGCACCCGCCGTTCGCGTGACCGGCGGGTCCATCCGCTTCGGCGAAACCGAACTCACGAGCCTGCCTGAGAAGAAGATGCAGGAGATGCGGGGCGCGCGCATCGCGATGATCTTCCAGGAACCGATGACCGCGCTCAACCCGGTGATGAGCATTGGCCGCCAGCTCGTAGAAGCCATCCGAGCACATGAAACCCTTTCCGTCGCGCAGGCAAGGGCACGCGCGCTGGAAGCTCTTAAGGCAGTAAGGCTATCGCAGCCGGAAAAGCGCCTCGAGCAATATCCGCACGAGCTGTCGGGCGGAATGCGTCAGCGCGTGATGATCGCCATGGCGATCGCATTGCGTCCGGCCGTGCTCATCGCCGACGAACCGACCACCGCGCTCGATGTGACCGTGCAACGCGAGGTTCTTGATCTCCTGCGTGACCTGCAGAGGGACCTCGGGACGGCCGTAATCCTGATCACCCATGACATGGGCGTCGTGGCCGAAATGGCCGACCGCGTTATCGTCATGCGCAAGGGCAGGATGGTGGAGGCCGCGCCGACGATTGATCTCTTCGATGCTCCACGGGAGCAGTATACCCGCGACCTGCTTGCGGCGGTGCCGCGCATTGGAACCGGCGCCTCACGCCCGGACCTCGCCAAGCGCGAGGTCTTGGTCCGGTATGAGGACGTGTCCGTCAACTTCCCGATCCGGCAGGGCCTGCTTGGGCGGGTCGCGGCACGCGTCCATGCGGTCGAGCATGTGTCGCTGGATATTTTCCGCGGAGAGACCTTGTCCCTGGTCGGCGAGTCCGGTTGCGGAAAGTCCACCATGGCGAAGGCCCTCGTCGGCCTCGTACCGCATACCGGCCGCATCGAGATAAACGGCCAGGCGCTGGGCGATCTTGATGCGAAGGGGCGCAAGGCAATCCGCCGCGACCTCCAGATCGTCTTCCAGGATCCGATGGCGGCGCTTGATGCGCGCATGACCGTGGGCGAGCTCATCCGCGAGCCGCTGGTCATCCACGGCATCGGCACACCCGCCGAGCAGAAGGCACGCGTTCGCGAACTGCTTGAGCGCGTCGAGCTGTCGCCCAGCGTCTACAACCGCTATCCGCACCAATTCTCGGGCGGCCAGCGTCAGCGCATCTGCATTGCGCGCGCCCTTGCGCTGAAGCCGAAGCTGATCATTTGCGACGAAAGCGTCGCCGCGCTTGACGTCTCGATCCAGGCGAAGGTGCTCGACCTTCTCCGCGACCTGCAGAAGGAGAGCGGTGTCACCTATCTCTTCATCAGCCATGACATGGCGGTGGTGGAAAACATTTCCGACCGCGTCGCGGTCATGTATCTCGGCCAGATCGTTGAGATGGGCACACGCGCGCAGCTCTTCGAAAATCCCCAGCACCCTTATACCAAGCGCCTGCTTGAGGCGGTGCCGGTGCCGGATCCGCGCCGTGAGCGGCAGGCAACTGCACGGCTTTCAGGAGATATTCCGAGCCCCGTCTGTAAGGTCGGTGAAGAACCGCAACGCGTGGAGCTTGTCGATATCGGTGGCGGCCACCTGGTCGGCCGCTAAGCAGACGACAGGCCGACGGCCGCTGCAGAGCGGAATCGGTCGACCATGGCGAAACGTGCAGCCGGCGCGGGGCGCCCGACGTGGTAACCCTGGATCTGGTCGATCCCGTATGCCCGCATCAGATCCTCATGCTCCTCGGTCTCGACGCCTTCCACGAGGATCCTGAGGCCGCGATGGCGCAACAGGCTGATGATGTCGCGCAACATCACCCGCCCTCGCTCTTCCGCGCAGTCATGGAGGAACGAGCGGTCGATCTTGACTGTGTCGAACTCGATCATCCGCAGCCAGGATAGGCCGGCAAAGCCGGTGCCGAAGTCGTCAAGCCAGATCTGTACGCCGAGCCGCTTCAGTTCGCTGATGCAGCGGACGACCTCCGTGTCCACTTCCAGTTCGACCCCCTCGGTTATCTCGAAGGCGAGTCGCGTTCCGATCAACCCATGCTCTGCGAGCGTTGCCGCAACATAGGCTGCGAAACCCGGCATCTTGAGCTCGGTCGGTGAAACATTGACGCTTGCGACCTGTACCCGGTTGGTGGCAAGCAACTCTTCGCAAACCGTGCGGATGGCCCAGCGGCCAAGCTCTACGATCGCGCCTGTGCGTTCAGCGACAGGAATGAAGGTGTTGGGCGTTACGGGCGTGCCGTCCGGCATCTTCATCCGCATCAGGGCTTCGGCACCATCCAGCGCACCTGTCTGCACGTTGCAGATCGGCTGATAGACGAGCGACATCAGGCGCTGCTCCAGCGCAATCCGGAGGATCGCCGCAATATTTTCGCTCTCGTCGCCGGTCTGCGGATCTTCCGGGTCGAAAACCATGACGCAGTTGCGACCGTTGGCCTTGGCCGCATAGAGCGCGCGATCGGCCTCATGCACGATCTTCTCGAGTTGCTTCGTCTGGCTGCGGGTGTAGGAAACGCCGACGCTGACGGTCACGACGGAGGTACCGTCGCGCCGGTACTCATGCGGCAGGGCCATTGCCTGCACTGAGGCACAGAGGTCGTCGGCCAGCCGGATGGCCTGCTCCGGGTTGTCGATCGGAGCGATGACGATGAATTCTTCACCACCATAACGGCCGATTGCAGCCCCCCGGGCCGCAGTCGCCTGATCGAGCCCTTGTGCTACGGCGATGAGACAACGGTCACCCTCCTGGTGACCGTAGAAGTCGTTGTAGCGCTTGAAGAAGTCGACATCAACAAGCAGCACGGCAAAGCCGCGTTGATACGTTTGCCAATCCTGCCAGTGGCTCCGCAGGCGTTGGTCTACAGCACGCCGGTTTTCCAGCCCCGTCAGCGAATCCGTATGCGAAAGATGGAGCAGCGCCCTGCCCCGTTCTTCCGCAGCCTCCTGCTGCAAACGCGCTTCAAAGGCGTTGAGGAAGACCTTGTAGCGCTCCCGATTGAGCTCAAGGTTTACATAGGCCGTAAAGATGAAGCACGAGATGCAGAAGGCGCCGAGGATCAGCTTGTGGAGAAGCAGCATCGGCCCGAAAAAATAGAGCGCACTGATGAAGATCAGCAGGTTCGTCGCTGATGAGGCAACCGCGAGCCGAAAGCGGAAGCTGAAGAACAGGTTGACGCTCATCATGAAGATGGCGCCAAAGGCCATGTAATAGGTGAAGGCCTCTGCGTAGATCGTCTTTTCCGCCGTCAGCAGCCAGACGACGTAACCTGCCAGCACAGCCAGGGCGGCGTTCACATCCAGCAAATCGGCGGAGGCCTTGAGGCGCAGGAGCAACTCAAGCAAGCAAAGCGACGTGATGCCAACGATCACGCGGCCGACAATCGTGTGGGCCGCGACATCAGGGACGAAGAGAAGATCGGTGACCGAATAGGCGACATAGGCGAGAACCGCGATCCACAGCCCGCGCCGTGTCACCTGCTTGCGCCCGTCCTCACTTTCCTGGCGGTACAGGTCGCGCATCCGCTCCGCCGAATATGCCGACCCGACAGTGGGTACATTGGTATCGGCCAACATGTGCATCATGCCCTGTTTACCCAATGGTTCGGCTGCGCCTGATGCACACCCTTTACTCCGGACCAAACCTAGTTGCCTCAGACGATCTCGAAGGCAACCGGCGTCGGTTTTTTCAGACGCGATTTCAGGCAATTATCCTTCCAAGGGTTTAACGTTCACTAAACTTTTGAGGGAATGCGACCAAAGATTGCGTGCTGCAACTTGACCTTTTGGAGAATGCTAAGGATTTTAGTCAATGCATTTATCTGAAATTAATTATGAGGTTAGCGTGGCCCAGCCTTTATTTTCTCTTGATGGCGCAAGCTTGATCACCCCACAGTCCGTCAGCAATACGACTGCGGCACAACCTACAAACGATATCAACGACTTACTTTTAACTGCAGAAGCCGAGTTCGCGCTTATCGCCAATATTGCAGCGCAACGTTTTGAAGCAGGCAAAAATCTTCCCGAAGCTGTCAAATGGCTGATCACCCAAATGCACGAGTTGCGCGCCAAGGCCGGTCCGGCGGTGTGGCAGAAGCTCATCCCTCTCATCCAGGCGCATCCTTCTGCCGAAATCATGCAGCAGTGCCCGTTCACCCGCTGGTCATTCGACAAGCCACGTGGATATTCTGGTGACGCAAGCCTGATCGACTTCATCTATGGCCATGAAGACGTGGCCGAAGAGGTGGCACGGTCCACGCCGCAGGGGCTGGAAATCTTCGAATACACGATCAATGCGCCGGGGCCGGTGGCCGTGCGGGAACGGCGCGATATCCTCACCCAGTATGTCGATCGTATAGCAACCGAGAAGGGGCCCGATACAGAAATTCTGACGGTCGCCGCCGGTCACCTGCGCGAAGCAGAAGCCTCGGAGGCCTTGAAGAATGACGGGATCAAGCGGTGGATTGCCCTAGATCAGGACCCGCTAAGCATCGCCACGATCGCCCGCCAATTCCAGAACACCTGCATCGAGCCGACCGAGGGATCCGTGCGCGGCCTGCTGGCCAATAAGTATCAGCTCGGTACGTTCGACCTGATCTATGCGGCCGGCCTCTACGACTACCTTGCGGACCGAGTGGCAATCCGCCTCACCGAAGTATGCCTGGACATGCTGAAGCCGGGCGGTGTCTTCCTTTTCGCCAACTTCTCCAATGAGATGGCGGACGACGGCTACATGGAATCCTACATGAACTGGGAACTGCTGCAGCGCTCGGAAGAGGAGATGTGGAAGATCGCCAAGCTCAGCAGCGACCCGTCAAAGGTCGAGGTCGACGTGTGGTGGGGTAGCAACCGCAACATCATCTACAGCACGATCCACAAGAAAGCGTGAATCGGCCGAGTGAGAGGCGCCTGGGGTCCAGATCCCAGGCACATTTTTTGGCGATCACCGCTATTGCAGCATCTCTTGGGCGAAGGCTTCGACCTTAAGCCGAGGGCGCTGTTTCCAGCTTCGGAACCGCATCGAGCAGCATCTGCGTATAGGCGTGGCGCGGCGCGCTGAAGACCTGCCTTGCAGTCCCCTCCTCCACGATCTCGCCATGCCGCATCACCACCACGCGGTCGCAAAGGTGATGCACGACCGACAAGTCATGACTGATGAACAGCAGCGTGATGTTGAGGTTGCGGCGTAGATCCATCAACAGGTTGATGACCTGCGCCTGGATCGAGACATCGAGCGAGGCGACCGGCTCGTCGCAGATGATGACCTCCGGCTGCATTGCGAGCGCTCTGGCAATGGCGATGCGCTGCCGTTGGCCGCCCGAGAACTGGTGCGGATAGCGATCGGCGAGTGCAGGATCGAAGGCAACGGCACGCAGCCACCGGTTCACATATTCCCGTGCGTTGGACCGCGTGCAGAAACCATGCGCAATCGGACCTTCGGCCACTGACTGAAAGATAGTTCGGCGCGGGTCGAGCGAGGCGAACGGATCCTGGAAGATCATCTGCACGTGGGTACCAAGCTTTCCAGTTGCCGAGCGCACCGGCATGCCGCCAATGGAAACGGTGCCGGAGGTCGGTGCATAGATGCCGCACAGGATGCGACCGAGGGTCGATTTGCCTGATCCCGATTCACCGACGAGCCCCAGGATCTCGCCGCGTTCGATCGTCAGATTGGCGGAAATGACCGCATGCACCGGGCTCGGCTGCTTCATCAAGCCCCAGCGAATAGCAAGGCTACGGAGCGCGCCGACCCGTGGCGAGAAGATCTTGTCGATCGCCTCGGCCTTCACGAACTCGGGATCGGCCGGGGCGCCGACGGCATCGCCGGCAAGGTTGCCGAGATCAACCGGCCCGGCGGCTTCCGTTGCGGCAGATGCGAGCGGCTGCCCAGGCGTCGAACGTGATGGCAAGGCATCCAGCAGACCTTGTGTATATAGATGCTTCGGATTGTGCAGCACCTCCCGCGCAGGGCCGGCCTCAACGATCTTGCCGCGCCGCATGACGGCAATGGTGTCGGCAATAGACGACACCGTCGCGAGATCGTGGCTCACCCAGATCAGCGACGTACCCATTTCCGCAACGAGCGCCTTCACCATGCGCAGGATTTCAGCCTGAATCGACACGTCGAGCGCGGTCGTTGGCTCGTCGGCGATCACCAACTGTGGCCGATGAAGGAGCGCAATCGCGATGGCCACACGCTGACGCATACCGCCAGAAAACTCATGCGGGTACTGGTCGACCTTGTTTTCCGGATCGACGATCTTAACCTTGGCCAGCGCCTCAACCGCCCGGCGGCGTACCTCCGCGTCCGATACATCTTCATGCGCGCGGATTGCCATGCCGATCTGGTCGATGATCCTGACAACCGGGTTCAGCGTCATCATCGGGTCCTGGAACACCATAGAGATGTCCTTGCCGCGAATCTTGCGCAGCTCCTTCTGGCTCAGCCCGACCAGTTCGCGTCCGTTGAAGCGGATCGAGCTTTCCGGCTGGATGCGACCGGTCTCGTCCAGCAGCCCGATCAGCGAGAAGCCGGTGATCGACTTGCCGGAGCCGGACTCGCCGACCAACCCCATGATCTCGCCGCGCTTCAGCGAAAAGGAAATGTCGTCAACCGATTTAACGGTACCCTTGTCGGTTTCGAAATAGGTCCGCAGGTTACGGACATCCAGAAGATGGGTCATTTGCGCAGCCTCGGATTGAGCTGATCTCGGATCTGGTCGCCAACCAGGTTGATCGCCATGATGAGGATGATCAGTGCCACGCCGGGGTAGATCGCAATCCAGTAGCGCCCCGACATGAGGTACTGGAAGCCGTTGGCGATCAGCATCCCGAGCGACGGCTCGGTCGGCGGAAGCCCGACGCCGAGGAAGGAAAGCGTCGCCTCAAGCGAAATGGCGGAGGCGACCTGCACTGTGGCGACCACAATGAGCGGCGGCAAGGAGTTGGGGAGGATATGGCGGGTGATGACGAACCAACCGCTCATCGGCACGGAAAGTGCGGCCTGCACATAGTCCTTCTGACGCTCCGCGGCAGCTGCGCCATGGGCCGTGCGCACGAAATACGCATACTGTGCGAAGACAAGTGCGAGGATGAGCTGCGGTTTGCCCTGGCCGAGAACAGCCGCCACCACGAATGCCAGCAGGATGGCCGGGAAGGATAGCTGGATGTCGACGATGCGCATGATGAGCTGCTCGATGCGGCCACCGACATAAGCAGCAAAACATCCCACCACTGCACCGATCGAGAAGGCGATCGCGCCGGCCATCAGACCCATCTGCAGTGAGATGCGCAGGCCATAGACAATGGCGGACAGCAGGTCACGACCCTGGCTATCGGTGCCGAGGAGGTGAACGATGCCCTTCGAGCTGACATAGCCTGGCGGACGGCGCGCGTCGCGCAGCACCAGCGACTTCAGGTCGTAAGGGTCTTGCGGCACGATGAACGGCGCGAAGACCGCTGCGAGGATGATGACCACCACCACCGCAAGGGCGGCGATCGCAACCTTATTGCGGCGGAACGTGTGCCAGAACTCGGCAAGCGGTGAGATGGATTTTACTGCGCGGGCTTCCGTGGCCATGTCAGCGCCTCCCATTCCGCAGGCGCGGATCGAGCGCCGCATAGGCGAGATCCACGCTAAGATTGATGATGACGAACAGCGCCGAGACAAGCATCAGGTAAGCGACCATGACGGGCCGGTCGAGCGAGGTGATGGAATCGACGATGAGCTTGCCAAGGCCCGGCCAACTAAAGATTGTCTCGGTAACAAGCGCAAAGGCGAGCGTCGAACCGAGTTCCAGGCCGAACACCGTCACAAGAGGAATAGAGATCAGCTTCAGCACATGCCGGCGCAGGATCGTCCATTCCGAAATGCCCGCGGCACGGGCGAATTTCACTGTGTCGGTCAGCATGACTTCACGCGTGCCGGATGCGGCCAGGCGACACATCATGGCGAGCTTGAACAGGGACAAATTGAGCGCCGGCAGGATCAGGTGCGACCAGCCGTCGAGTGTCAGGAACGAAAACGGTATGCCCAAAAGCTCCGCCGTCTCGCCACGCCCGCCCGCCGGCAGCACGCCGAACTGCACGGCAAACACCATGATCAGCATCAGGCCGATCCAGAATGTCGGCACCGAGAAACCGAGGATCGAAACGGCCATGATGATCTTAGCGAGCAGGCCGTCCGGCTTGTAGCCGGCGTAAACGCCAAGTGGAATTCCGACGACCGAAGCGAACAATACCGCGATCAACGTCAGTTCCAGCGTTGCAGGCAGACGCTGGGCGATCAGTGTCTCCACCGGCATGTTGAAGACGAAGGAACGCCCGAAGTCACCGGTCAGCAGCCGCTGCAGGAACTGGAGATATTGCTGCCACAACGGCAGGTCAAAGCCATACTGCTCGATGACGAGCTGGCGCATCTCCTGCGTCACGTCAGGCGATATCAGCACATCGACGGGATTGCCGATGACGTAAACCCCCATGAAGACGAGCATCGACATGATCAGCAGCACGAAGAGTGCCTGTATGAAACGGCGTAATATGAATGATGCCATGGCTGCCCCCGGATAGATCCTTGAAAGGGGGCAGCGCCCCCTGAAGTCTTAGTGCCAGCCGTGCTGGATTTCGTGGCGCGTTTCCTCAACGCCAACCCGCCAGATCTCCATCATGTCGGAGTCCGGCCGTTGGAAAACGCCATGGTAGTTGCCCTCGCTGATGCGTTCGCGCTTGCGCCCTGCATCGACCCGGCTCGTGGCGGCAAAATCGATCCGCTCCTTCTGGAAGTTCGGAACGGGTGCGCCTTCGAGGCGTGTCCACGGGAAGTTTTCCATCCAGCTTGCATGTGATGCCGCCGGATCAATCTCCAGCACCTTGGCCATGGTCTTCGGCGCGCGCCACCAGTCATGCAGCTTGACCGAGGTGTCGCGGTTGCGGTTCATCCATTCACCGATCAACGGATTGATCGGCGTGTTTCCGCCGTGGCCGTTGACGATCAGGATACGCCGGAAACCAGAGCGGTAGATGCTGTCGAGGATGTCTTCAAAGACGCTGATATAGGTGCGCAAGGAAAGCGTGATCGTGCCCGGAAAATCGGCAAATCCCGAAGCCATGCCATACGGCAAACAAGGGAAAACCGGCACGCCCAGCGGCTCGGCGGCCTCCACGGCCACGCGCTCTGCGAGGATCATGTCAGTAGCGAGACTCAGGTAAGCGTGCTGCTCGATCGAACCGACCGGCAGGACGCAACGGTCGTCCTCCTTTACCCGCTCCTCAACCTGGGCCCAGTGCATGTCCTGAATGCGCATTCTCTATCCTTCTCACTGCTGTGCCGCCACCTCCAGGACGCGTTTCGTCCCTTCCGCTCCCGGCGGCCAAAACTCCAATTTAGTTCTTTATGGATCGAAAAAGGCGATTGACGCAAGCCTTTTTGGCGGAATACAGTTCCATTCGAGATCAATATCGGTTTTCGCGGTGGATATCGTAATGGACGACGCAATGCGTCAGGCGCTGTTTGAAGGGCGAGCGGGACGGGAAGAACCGGCAACGTCGCCCGGCCCGAAGATCGACGCCATGATGCACGCGAAGCTTTGGGATAATCCCTGCTGGTTTTCGTTCCGGCTCAACTATCTGGCCCTTCATTTCAACAATCCGGTCTACGGCTACATCCAGCAGAACCTTGGTTTGCTGCGTCCTGAATTCGTGGTGCTGTGGTCGCTTTACCTTGGCGGCAGTTCCACGCTGACTGATGTTGTTCGGTCGTCGGGTTTTCCCAAGAACACGTTGAGCCGCGCCGCGAACAAGCTTTCCCGGCTGGAGATGATCGATCGCGAGATCGACCAGGACGACCAGCGGCGCGTTACGCTCGGCCTGACGGAGAAAGGTCGGGCGGCAGTGGAATCGGCCCGCGGGAAGATGATCGAGCACGAGCGCCGGATGCTGGAGTGCCTCAGTCCGGCTGAGCGGCTGAGCCTTTCCGAAATCCTGACAAAACTCGTCACGGCGTCAGCCGAGTGGCCACCGATGATCGAAGGCGAGGATACCGACGACGCGATTTGATCGCGTAGCACAACTTCCCGGCCATGGGCCGAGCGACAGAACCCAAAACACTCAACAAGAGAGGAACCTATGACGATGAAATCCATAATCCGTGCGGCCCTTGTGGCCACCATTCTGTCGTCGCCCGTCGCGGCACTCGCAGCCGACCTGGTGATCGCGACCAAGAATGGCCCTGCGTCCATGGACCCGCACTTCACGGCGACCTCGGCCAATGCCGAAGCCACCAAGCACGTTTTCGACACGCTGCTGCGGTCGGGCAACGACCTCGAAATCCTGCCCGGTCTGGCAACCAATTGGCAGGCGCTTGACGACACCACCTGGGAATTCAAGTTGCGCCAGGGCGTGAAGTTTCACGACGGCTCGGATTTCACCGCGCAGGACGTCAAGTTCTCGATCGAGCGTATCCCGAACGTCACCGGCCCGAACCCGTCCACCATCTATGTGCGCCGCGTGGCCAGCGTCGAGATCGTTGACGACTATACCATCCGCGTGAAGACGAACGGCGCGGCGCCGAACCTGCCGAACGACTTCGTTCGCCTGTTCATCGTGTCGCACAAGGCTGCGGCGGACTATTCGACGAAGGACACCTCGGCCGAAGGCTTCAACATGGGCAAGGCCACCATCGGTACCGGCCCCTACAAGTTTGTCAGCTGGGCACCGACACAGGACCTAGTGCTGGAGAAGTTCGACGGTTACTGGGACGGAGCCCAGCCTTGGGACAAGGTCATCCGCAAGGAGATCCCGAATGACGCGGCACGCGTTGCGCAGTTGAAGGCGGGCCAGGTCGATCTCATCGCCAAGGTTCCGGCAACCGACCTCGCCAGCATCGAGTCCGACTCCAAGCTTCAGGTGATCAAGAAGGAATCTGTCTACATTCCTTACCTGGAGTTCGACTTCCGCGAGAATTCCCCGCAGGTTTGGGACAATTCCGGCAAGAAGCTGGACAAGAACCCCTTCCTGGATCCTCGCGTCCGTGAAGCCTTCGACCTCGCGCTCGACCGCGAGACCATTGTGGAGTTCGCGCTCGAGGGGATGGGCGTCGTAGCAACCCAGCTCGTTGCCCCGAACATCTTCGGTTACAACAAGGCGATCCCTGCTCCGGCGTTCGATGTCGAAAAGGCTCAGAAGCTGATGGCTGAAGCCGGCTATCCGGAAGGCTTCAAGGTCGCGCTGAGCTACGCCAACGACCGCATGCCGACCGAGCTTGGTCCGACGGTGGCACAGCTTCTGGCCGCGATCAACGTCACGGTCGACGTCCAGGGCGTTCCGGCAGCCGTGTTCAACCCGGCCAAGACGCGTGGAGAGTATTCGCTCTACATGGCCTCCTGGGGCACGCTGACGGGCGAGTCGAACTACATGCTGTCGTCGCTGATGCACACCAATGACGCGGAGAAGTCGCTCGGCGCCTTCAACGTGCGCGGTTACTCGAACCCGCAGATGGACAAGCTGATCCAGGACGCCGCCGTCGAGATGGACGAAGCCAAGCGCCTTGCCCTGCTTGAGGAAGCCAACATGCTGGTTGCGACGGACCGTCCGGACCTGCCGCTGGCGACGAACCTGTCTGCCTGGGGTGCCAAGGCTGATAAGGTGACGTACAACCCGCGTTCTGATGAAGACACGCTGGCCATGGACGTCCAGCCCAAGAAGTAAGCGAAACATTACGAGGGCACCGGCAACACCCGGTGCCCTTCTCTTTTATCGGAGGATACCCATGACGAAATTCGCTCTTGCCATCCACGGCGGCTGTGGCGTGATGGCCAAGCTGGACCTCAGCGAGGCCGAATGGAATGCCGCCCGCAGCGACCTCGGGCGTGCACTCGAAGCCGGCTATGCTATCCTGGAGCGCGGCGGACGGGCCATCGATGCTGTCCAGGCTGCCGTTGTCGTCATGGAAGACAGTCCCCATTTCAACGCCGGCCATGGCGCAGCGCTGAACGAAAACGGCATCCATGAACTGGATGCCTCCATCATGGACGGCGAAACGCTCGCCGCCGGCGCCATCTGCGGCGCACGCCACATCCGCAATCCAATCATCGGCGCACGTGCCGTTCTCGAACACGGAGATGCGGTGCTGCTTGCTGGCCCCGCCGCCGACCGATTTGCCGAATCCAAAGGGCTCGCAGTCGAGGAGCAGGCTTATTTCACCACAGAGAAGCGCAAGCGGGCCCTCGCGGCGATGAAGGCGCATGTCGCCGCCGGTACGGCGGTCGCCGCCAGCGAGGCGGAAAAGCACGGCACGGTAGGCGCGGTCGCGCTCGACCAGCACGGCCATCTTGCCGCCGCCACCTCAACCGGCGGCTACAATAACAAGCCGGAGGGACGCGTGGGCGACAGTCCGATCATCGGCGCCGGCACTTACGCGCGTGATGGCGTCTGCGCCATCTCAGGCACGGGCAAGGGCGAGTTCTTCATCCGCCATGTCGTCGGCCACGAGATTGCGGCGCGCATGGCTTATCTCGGCGAGGACGTGAAGACAGCGTCAGCCAAGGTCATCATGGAAGACCTGAAGGTCCACAATATCGGTGCGGGCCTCGTTGCGGTTGGCGCTGATGGTTCTGTTGCCGCACCCTACAATACGGATGGCATGTTCCGCGGCTGGGTGACCGATGCCGGTGAGTTCCGCGTTGCTTCGCATGCGGAAGTCATGTCCTATCCGTGAGCCGTCGTCCCGGCCTCTACTGAGCGACGAGATGGCCTGCTGACACTTCACGATATTCCCGTCTCGTCGCGATATAATCGGCGGGACGGATCGGGCTCCTGAGCTCATCGCTCGCAACCATGCGCTTCTCCCGCCGACGATCCGGATCGGGGACGGGAACGGCAGCCATCAACTTCTTCGTGTATTCGTGTTGGGGGTTGCCGAACACTGCCGCACGCGGCCCGATCTCGACGATTTCCCCCAGATACATGACCGCCACGCGGTGGCTCACCCGCTCCACCACCGCCATGTCGTGGGAGATGAACAGGAAGGCGAGGTTGAGGCTCTGCTGCAGATCGAGCATGAGGTTGATGACCTGCGCCTTGATCGAAACATCGAGTGCTGAGACGCTTTCGTCCGCGACAATCACCTTGGGCTGCAGCGCAAGAGCGCGAGCGATGCAGATACGCTGACGCTGGCCGCCGGAGAACTCGTGCGGATAGCGGCTTGCCATGTCTGGCGTCAGCCCGACCTTGCGCAGCATGTCGGCGACTACCTCCTTAGCCTCCTTCGACGTTCCCATTCTGTGTTCAAGATAGGGCTCGGCGATCGCCTGGCCGACCGTCATGCGCGGGTTGAGGGACGCGAACGGATCCTGGAAGATCATCTGGACGGACTTGCGCATCTCCCGCATCTGCCGCTTGTCAAGCGCCAGCAGGTCACGGCCCTCGACGGTAACAGAGCCGGAGTCGGGCTCGATCAGCCGCATGATGGCGCGGCCCGTCGTGGACTTGCCGCAGCCGGATTCGCCAACCAAGGACAGCGTCTCACCGGCATAAAGGTCGAACGAGACATTCTCGACGGCATGAACGCGGCCGCTTAGGCGGCCGAACAGGCCCGAATGGATCTCGAACCGCTTGGTGAGGTTCTTCACCTCCAGGATTGGCTTATCTCTGGCAACCGTATCCGGCACCTCCACCGGCGTATCAGACTGGCCCGTCGCATTGTTGACGACCGGAAAACGCAACGGCCGCTCGTATTTCTGCATCGAGCCAAGAACCGGCACCGCTGACAGCAATGCACGCGTGTAGGGATGCCTGCCGCGGTGGAAGATGTCGGCTGTCGCCCCCGTTTCCACCTGCTCGCCCCGATACATGACAACCGTGCGGTCGGCAATTTCCGCCACCACCCCCATGTCGTGAGTAATGAAGAGGACCGAGGTCCCCTCCTCTTCCTGAAGGATCTTGATCAGGTCGAGGATCTGCCCCTGGATCGTTACGTCGAGCGCCGTTGTCGGTTCGTCCGCGATCAAGAGTTTCGGTTTCGATGCGAGCGCCATGGCGATCATCACGCGTTGGCGCATGCCGCCGGAGAACCGGTGCGGATATTCATCGAACCGCGACGCGGCAGAAGGGATGCGAACCTTGTCCAGGAGGCGGATGGTTTCAGCCCTCGCTTCCGCGGCGGACATCGGCTTGTGGCACAACAGCGCCTCGGAGATCTGGTCGCCGATGGTGAAGAGCGGATTGAGGCTCGTCATCGGCTCCTGGAAGATCATCGAGACCTCGTTGCCGCGCACCTTGCGCATCTCGTGCTCGGGAAGCGAAAGCAGGTCGCGGCCATCGAGGATGATCTTGCCTTCGATGCGGCTCGTTTCTTCCTGCAGCAGCCGCATGATGGACAGCGAGGTGACGCTCTTGCCGGATCCCGACTCCCCGACGATCGCCACGGTCTCTCCCGGCGCGACCGAGAAGGAAACGTTGCGAACCACCGGCTTCCATTCGCCGTCCACGTTGAACGAGGTGGTAAGGTTCTGGACGGACAGAACCGGGGCGATGTTCCTGGTTTCGATGTTTGTCATGATCGTTCCCTCGTTCCTGTGAGCCAGCTAAACGGCTCCCGCATTCGCCCTTTGGGCACCTTCCCCCCGCCGGGGAGAAGGGAAAAGCCTCAGTCTGGCCAGCGCAACAGGTTGTCGAAGCGGTGCCTGCTGCGGTTTTCAAGCGGCGTGGCGATGATCTCGTTGGAGGCACGCGCCTTGTCGAGTTCCTCCGAAAGGCGCGCCGCCACAATTTTCTCCTGGCCCGGATGCAGGTTGCAGGGGTCGAGATAGAAGTAGTTGTGCTCCACTTCGTGGTCGCGGACGATGACTGGCGGGTTGCCGCGGCCAAGTGCGGCCGCAAGATCCCAAGCGGTGATATGGGCTTCCGGGGGCGAGACGATCACGCGCAGGCGGTCGAGCGGGTTGTTGGTCGGATCCGGCTCGATCAGCGCGGTAATGCCCGGTCGGCCGTCGAGCGTTTCCTTCCAGAGGTTCAGGTAGCCGGTTTCGCGCTCTCGAATGCCGGTGTGATCGCGCGTCTCCCACGCTTCCAGCGCCGCCATGACGCCGTAGACGCTTTCCTTGCCGACCTTCATGCCGCGGCCGATGCCCATGTTCTGCAGGAAGGCATGGCGGACCAACTCCTTCTTGCCAGCAACGATGCCAGAAGTCGGGCCGCCAAGGAACTTGTGGCCGGAATAGAGCGCGATATCGGCACCCTGCGCCAGAAACAGCTTCAGATCGTACTCGGAAGCCGCATCAACGATGACCGGCACACCCTTGGCATGGGCGATCTCAACGAATTCGGCGAGATGCAGAAGCCCGTAATCAACCACATGATGGGAAACGACATAGACAGCCGCAGCCGTCTTCTCGGTAATGGCGTTTTCCATGTGGAAACGGTGCGTCGAGGTTGCCTGGCCGATGAGCACGACCTTGCCACCGCCAAGCCGGATCGCCTGGTCCACCGGCGCGCCGTAGCTCACCACATGGCCCATCTGAACGATGACTTCGTTTTTCTCAGGCGTCGCATCCGGCAGCTTTTCGATTGCCAGCAGGTTGTCTCCGGTGATTGCTCCCGCAACGGCAAGGCTGATGCCGGCTGAACAGGACGCCGTAACGAAACCTGCCTCGCCGCCGGTCAACCGCGCGATGACCGCGCTTGCCTTGCGCTGCAGGTCGTTGATCTCGACGAACTGCGGCAGGATCGCCGTCATCGCCTCGATCGCTTCGGGAACAACGATCGATGCGCCAAGGCTGGTCATCGTGCCGGAAACGTTGATGACCGGGCGAAGGCCGATCTTGGTGCGGATGTCATCGGACATTTTATCTCTCTCCAGATGCTGGCCGCCGTAGTTTGCCATCGACAGCTATGCCATAATAATGTAATAGGCTCCCAAATCAGATGAGGACCACCCTATTTGGACGCGAAGACTTCACCCGCTGTTTTCGACGAGGACGCTGGCGCTGCACAGGAAACCAGCGCGAAAGGCGCGCGCCGCTCTCGTGTGAGCGGCATCGATCGTGCGCTGCAGGTGATCGATCATCTCTACGAAACTGGTTCGCCAGCCGGCGCTTATGCGATCGCGAAGGCGATCAAGGCGCCGCTTTCGACCGTCTACGTCATCATCGACGACTTGGTCGAAAAGAACATGCTGGCCCGCGGCGCCGACGGTTCGATCTGGCTCGGTGCACGGCTCTACCATTACGGCCTCGCCTACGCCCGCTCGCTTGATTTCATGAGCGTTGCCACCCACGAAATGCACGACCTCTGCCGGAAAGCCGGCGAAACCGTCCAGCTCTGCGGCCGCGACGGCGACCATATGCTGGTGCTTGCCATGGCCGATGGTCCGAGCCACTTCCAGGTCGCGTCGCGCGTCGGTACCCGCGTGCCGCTCAACTGGACAGCGTCCGGACGGCTCCTGGTAGGACACCTGCCGGAGAGCGAGCGGATCGAGCTGTTCAAGCGCTGCGCCCGCACCTCCCCGACCGGCCGCGCGGAGATCGACGCGCGCACGCTTTCCGACTCCGCCGGCAAGGCCTTTGGAGAGCGCCTGTCCATCCAGGTTGCCGAGTCCGACTACGCGGTTGCCTGCATCGCCTCGCCGATCTGCGACCGTGACGGCCGTTGTGTTGCGACCATTTCCATCGTCCTTCCGGAACAGAAGGTTCTTTCCGACGAGAACCACTACACAGAGCACGTTCGCGCCTCCGCCGAGCAAATCGAAAAACTGATGGGCTGGCGCAACCACTGAGGTCATTGGTCAATCCCTAAGCGAGACGATCGCTTCGATCTCGACGGTAATGTTGCCCGGCAGCGAACCGAAGCCGACAGCAGATCGGGCATGCTGGCCCGCTTCGCCGAAGACTTCGATGAAGAGGTCCGAGCAGCCGTTGATGACGCTCGGGTGATCCCGGAAGTCGGGAACGGCGTTGACCATTCCCAAGAGCTTCACCACGCGTTTCACTCGTGAAAGGTCGCCGAGTGCCTCATGCATCACGGCCAGCAGGTTGATGCCGACAAGGCGCGCGTGTTGATAAGCGAGAGCAACATCCACTTCGCCCCCCACCTTCCCGGCATGAAGGTACCCGTCCGCCTCGCGCGGCCCTTGGCCGGAAAGGTAGAGCATGTTGCCTTCAAGCACATGCGTCACGAAATTGGCGATCGGCGGCGGCGAAGGTGGCAGCGCGATTCCGAGTGCCGCCAACCGGTCGTAGGGCGCAGTTGCCGTGGGAGCGGCCTTTGCTGGAGACGTCGTCACGTAAACTCCTGTCATGCGATTTTCATGAGATTACCGATCACCGCCACGACAGGCCGTGGCTGTGACGGACGAGCCGGCGGGCACGCGGGATGTAGCGGCTGGAAGCTACCGCCTCCGATCCCATGATCGCGTAGCGGGGCTCGAACAGCTTCTGCAGGCGCGAGACGTCGCCGTTCGAATCGGTCGCCTCCAGATCGGCATCAACGAGGTCGAAGATCGTGAAATCGGCGCGTTCGCCAACCGAAAGCCGGTTCTCCATCGAAAGCTTGATGACGTCCGCCGGATTATGCGTCACAGCTTGAACCACCTTGTCGAAGGGCATGCCGACCGACATCAGCTTTGACATCGTGGTCGCCAGATCCCAGACCGGGAAGTTCATCGAGTGACCGTGCAAATCGGTCGAGATCGAATGCGGCAACAGCCCGCGCGAAATCGCAGCTTCCGCCACCTTGAAGGAGAAAGACGCTCCGCCGTGGCCGATGTCGAGCCGCACACCTTCGGCAGCACAACGTTCGGCGAGGTTGAACAGGTCCTCGTCTTCCATGATGGAGGAGCCAGCCTTGCCGTTGAAGCAGTGCGTGACGACGTCGCCGGGGCCGAGAATTTCCAGGACTTCATCATACAGCGCCGGCGGTTCGCCGACATGCACCATCATCGGAACCTTGAGGATCTTGGCGATCTTCTTGCCGAGCTTGACCGGCGTCACACCCCAAGAGCCGGTGATGACATGGCTCGCGCGAACCTTGATGCCGACGATATGCTCCTTGTTCTCGGCATAGCACTCCAAGATACGGTCTAGATCGATGTCGCGGATATCACGGAGCTCGGCGACGCGATTGCAGGCGACGAGACCAATCGAACCGAGATTGAGGAAGGCCTTGATGCGCTCCTTCGACGGCTCGATGATGTACTCGCGAAAACCGTGGAAGTTCGCCTCACCCGCGGAGCCGGCATCGACCAGCGTGGTGACGCCCCGCTCGGCGCCACATTCGGACGGGCGGATGGAGATGTCGGTGCCGCCATGCCAGATGTGGACATGCAGGTCGACCCAACCGGGCGAGATCCAGGCGCCCTTGCCGTCGACGCGTTCCGCATCGGCGGGAGCGGCAAGCTGAGAGCCGATCGCGGCGATCTTACCGTCGGAGCCGACGAGAATGTCCGTCGCTGCATCCGGCACACTCTGCCGGAACGCCATCGGTTTCACATTGGTGATGAGGAGCGGCTTGGCCGCTTTTTCACCGTTCATTCAAAGATCCTTTCGCAGTCTGGGATCGAGCATATCTCTCAAACCATCGCCGACCATTTGCAGCGACAGCACGGATAAGATGATGGCGAAGCCCGGGAAGTAGGTCATCCAGTCGGCCTGGCCGATATATTGGCGGCCGGCGGAGATCATTGTGCCCCAGGTCGGGATTTCGGGGCTCACGCCGAGGCCAAGGAAGGAAAGGCCGGCTTCGGCGAGCATCGCACTGGCGAACAGGAACGTGCCTTGCACCAGGATCGGCGAGACGAGGTTGCGCAGCACGTGTCGCGTCATGATGTGGAAGGTCGAGATCCCGAGCGCCTTCGCCGCTTCCACATAGGGCAGTTCCCGAATGACGAGCGTCGAAGCACGGACGATCCGCGCGAGGCGTGGCGAATAGACGATCGACAGTGCCACGATGACGGTCGTCAGCGACGGACCGAGTGCAGCGACCAGCGCGATCGCAAGCAGGATGTCCGGGAAAGCCATCATCGCGTCGATCAGGCGCGCGATCGGCGTGTCGAGCCGCTGGAAGAAACCAGCGAGTAGTCCCATCGTCACTCCGATGACGGCCGAAAGAGCGACAACTGCGGCGCCGACCAGCAGCGACAGTCGCCCAGCGTAAATGGTGCGGCTAAAAACATCGCGGCCGAACTCGTCGGTCCCGAACCAGAACAGTTCGCTCGGCGGCTTGAGTCGATTGACGATCGAAAGCTTCGTTGGCGAATAGGGTGCAATCCACGGCGCCAGAACAGCCAGCAACACGAAGATCGTCAGAACGATCAAGCCGGCGGCAACGGTCTTGCGCTTCAGCAAGCGCCGCAAGAAACGGCTCCGTTCGCTCACTTCCGGCTTCTGGGCGGTGGTCGCGATATCAGCCATCGTCGCGCACCCCCTAGTAACGGACACGAGGATCAACGAGCAGATAAAGCATGTCGATCGCGAAGTTGATGAAGACATAGAGCCCAGCGATCACGAGCAACGCGCCCTGGATCACCGGATAGTCACGGCGCAGCACGGCGGACACGACGAGATTGCCAACGCCGGGCAGGCCGAAGACGGTTTCCGTCACCACTGCGCCGGAGATGAGAACGGCGGCGGTGAGCCCGATCACCGTCAGGATCGGGATCAACGCGTTCTTCAGCGCATGCTTCAGAATGACTTTCCGCTCGATCAGCCCCTTGGCGCGGGCAGTGCGGATATAATCGTCGCCCAGCACGTCAAGCATGGAAGCCCGGGTGAACCGCAGGATGAGCGCGGAGGACACGAGACCGAGCGCAAAGGCTGGAAGCGTCAAGTGATACATGCGCGTCGCGAAGCTCGCTCCCGGCCCGCCATACCCTGAGACGGGGAACATACTGAAGCGCACGGCAAAGAACTGCATCAGGATGAGGCCGAGCCAGAAGCTCGGGATCGAAGCCGCCAGCATGGCGATCGTGGTCGAGGCCTGATCGACGAACGAACCGCGCCGGTAGGCGGCATAGATGCCGATTGGCAGGGCGATGACGCTGGCAATGGCCAGTGAAAAAATCGTCAGGAAGAAGGTGGGCTCGGCGCGGTCAAGAAGTGCCGAGGTGACCGGCATATTGAGGAAGATCGACTGGCCAAGGTCGCCCTTCAGCAGTTGCCCGATGTAATAGATGTATTGCAGGACAATCGACTGATCTAGGCCGAGCCGGCTGCGTAGCTCTGCAATATCCTGCGGCGTCGCATCAGGCCCCAGCATCACCGCCGCCGGATCGCCCGGCGTGACACGCACGATCACGAAAACGATCGTGACGACAAGGAACATCACGACGATCATGCCAAGGAGGCGCTGGAGGATGTAACGTATCATGGGCGGTTCCTGTGTCCGCTTATTCTGTCGGTTTGCGCCTCGTCCGCCTGTTGCTCCTCCTCTTCCACAGAAGAAGCGTCGGGCGGCCGGGCACGTATCTCTCCCCGCGTACGGGGAGAGAGTGAGCATCAGTTCAATTCCTACGAGATGCTACTTCTTGATCGAGGCGTTCCAGAAGTAGGGCCACGGAGCCGGATCAACGCCCTGAAGCTTGGTCGACATTGCAGAAACGGCGTTGAAGTCACCGATCTTCATGAAGGGCACCTCGTCATAGACCGCCTTCTGGACCTTCGCCCACAGTTCGACGCGCTTCTTCGGGTCAGATTCCGCCGAAAAAGCATCAACGGCCTCCTTGCGCACCGGCGTATCCCACCAGCCCGGAGAACTCGGCGACAGCGAGCCGATCAGCGCCGGCTCCGGCAGGAACGGGCTGTGGGTGATATAGATGTCCCACAGGGCCTTGTCGGCGCGGCGTTGGGTTAGCGTCGCCCAATCCACGACCTGCATGTCTACCTGGAACCCGGCGAGCTTGAGATATTCTGCGGCGACCTGCGCCATCTTGTAGTGGAATTCATATTGGCGGCTGGTCAGGATGCGGACAGGCTTGCCGTCATAGCCGGCGGCCTTGGCAGCCCCCGCGGCACCTTCAGGATCGGCGACGTTGTAGTTACCCTCGGCACCGATATCCGTCGCCCACGCATAGGGTTCCGGGTAGATATTGCCGTCCAGCGCGTAAAAATCCGTGCTGCCGAATGCAGCGGCCAGCATGTCTTCCATGTTGAGCGCCTGTCGAATTGCCTTGCGGACCTCGACATCCTTGGCAACGCCTTCCGCCGTATTGAAGACAAAAACCGGATAACCGAAGGGCTTCAGCATTAGCGGCTGCGTCGCCGTCGAGGCCTTCAACTTGTCGAAGGATTCAACTGGCAGCGAGTCGATGTAGTCATACTGGCCGGAAACGGCAGCCTCGACGCGGGTATTGGCATCCGGCACCGGCACGAAGCGAATTTCGTCGAGGTACTGCTTGCGAGCGCCGCCGTATCCGTCGCTCTCGCCGGAGCGTGCCTTGTAGCCGTCGAAGCGAGCCAACTGGATGTACTGGTCTGCCTTCCGTTCCTTCAGCATGTAGGGACCGGTGCCGATGAAATCTGTCATCGTGTCGGCCTGCTTTTCAGCCGGGATGATGATTGCGGCAGAGTTGTTGAAGGCGAGCAGCGAAGCGAGTGGCGCGTAGGGCTGCTTCAGCTTGATCACGACGGTCGACGGATCTGCCGCGGAGATGGATTCGATGAAACCGGCGGCCTGCTTGCCGCGCGAGGCGAGTTTCGTCCAGCGGTTGAGCGAGGCAACCACGTCATCGGACGCCATGTCGCTACCGTCGTGGAACTTGATGTCGGAGCGCAGCTTGATCGTGTAGGTCTTACCGTCATCGCTGACCTCCGGAAGGCTTTCCGCCAGGAGAGGCGTGACATTCCAGGTCTTGTCGAAAGTGTAGAGCGTCTCGAAAATGTGCTGCGTGACGATACCGACGAGGTCGGCGGTCGAGGTCATCGGGTCGAGCGTCGGCGGTTCGCCGATCGTTGCGACGTTGATCACGCCGCCCTTCTCCTGGGCCATCAGCAGCGAAGGCGCGGCAACAAGCGCCGTGGCGACAAGAAATGCGAGTCTCAATTTCATGGCAGTCTCCCCACTTATGTTCCACAATTATGTTATATAAACTTTTATAACAGAATACAGGCTGCCGCACTGGTGTCAATGGGACCGGGAGATGCGCGGTAGTTGGCGAATGGCGCTTCGCAAGCGAAGCGACTTCTGGAGAATTTGCCCGTCATGTCACACCGGCCGACGCTCGCTCGTCATGATGTCGTAACCCCAACAGAGGATATGATAATGACACCGAGACTTGATCCCTTCGCCGCTTCGCCAGTCCTGATGAAGAAGTGGATGAGCATGTCGCTTGATGCGGCTGCCAGCCTTGAACCGAGCCTGATCGAACTGGTGAAGATCCGCTCGTCGCAGATCAACGGCTGCGCCAACTGCATCAACATGCACACGCTCGAAGCGCGGGCTAAGGGCGAGACGGAGCAGCGCATCTACCTGCTCTCGGCTTGGCGCGAGGCGCCGTGCTATACTGATCGTGAGCGGGCGGCACTCGGCTGGACGGACGCTTTAACGCGGCTTTCAGAAGGCCCTGAACTTGATGCGGCTCGCCAGGCATTGGAGGCGAAGTTCACGCAGGAGGAGCAGGTGAAGCTTACCCTGATGATCAATGTCATCAACGGCTGGAACCGCCTAGCCGTCGGCTTCGGCCTGTGGCTCGAAACGCCGGCCCGTCCCCAAGCGGAAAAGGCGGTCGCCTGATGGAGGTCGTCGGCCATGAGGATGCTGCTGCAAGCTTTGCGCCCTTGCGCCCCCGCCTCATGCGCGTCGCTTACCGTATGCTCGGTTCCGTGGCCGATGCCGAGGACGTGGTACAGGAGGCCTTCATCCGCTGGATGAGGGCCGACCGGGCTCAAGTGCGCGAGCCGGAAGCCTTCCTGCGCCGCACCGTCACCCGGCTCTGCCTTGACCACTTGAAATCTGCACGCAAGACGCGTGAAACCTATATCGGCCCCTGGCTTCCCGATCCCGTGGTCGAGGAGGAGGAAGAAGAGGATGTAACGCTGCCGTTGATGCTGGCGCTGGAACGCCTTTCGCCATTGGAGCGCGCGGCCTTCCTGCTGCACGACGTGTTCGGCCTAGAGTTCGACGAGGTGGCGGCCTCGATCAACCGTGAACCAGCGGCCTGCAGACAACTGGCGGCCCGGGCACGCGCTCATGTGCGCGAAACCCGCACCCGTTTCCAGGTCGACAAAAAGCGCGGACTGGAAATCGCCGAAGCCTTCTTCACCGCATCGCGTAGCGGCGACATGACCGCACTCTCCGCCATGCTGTCCGCCGATGTCAGCCTGCATTCCGATGGCGGTGGCAAGCGCCCGGCAGCGCTCAGGCTGCTGTTCGGGATCGAAGACGTGATGAAGGTACAGCGCTCGCTGGTGCGCTTCTTCGAAAGAGGTGGCTGGCAACTCGTGCGGATCACAATGGTGAACGGCTTACCCGGCTTTATCACCCGCGAAGCAGATGGGGAGTTGCAAACCACTGCCCTCGATATAGAGGACGGCAAGGTCACCGCGATCTATGTGATGCGCAATCCGGACAAGTTGAAGCACCTGCATTGAGCAGTGCATCGCTTCACCGGACAAGAAACATGCTAGCTAATGCGAACGAAAGGAACTTGAAAAGACGTCCAGAACGCATGCTTTAGCGCTTCCTTCTTGAACGTTTATTAAAGTATCAAGGGCAGGTTGGAACTCATCGGCTGAGAGTTCTGGATGGGCGAAGTACTCCATACACTGATCTATGAGCATAACCTGCGCTTTGTCGCTTTGGCCGTGGGCATCTGCGCGTTGGCAAGCCTGACCAGTGCTGGCATCGCACAGTACAGCCTGACGGAACAAGCATCCTCGCGCCGGCGCTGGCTGCTTCTCGGTTCGGTGGTGACGGGCCTTGGCATATGGACGACCCATTTTACGCTGCTGCTCGGATATCGAGGCGATCTAGATATTCACTTCAAGCTGAAGACCGTTGCGTTTTCGCTTTTCTTATCCGTGGCATTGACCGTCGTCGCCGGGTGCGTCGGTTTGTTAGGACGCCCACGCGGCATCCTCGCTGGCACTATCATCGGCGTTGGCATCGCGATCTCCCATCTTCTGGATCTGCAGGCGATGCGGCTGCCAGGCGGGATCATCCAGGATCCGAAAGTCAACGTAGCAGCAGTTGCCTGTGGGATGTTTCTTGCAGGCCTCGCTGGTCACTGCCTCGTCCGCTCCCGGAACCATATCTTTGCCTGGCCGGCGGCCGTATCGCTCTCCGCTGCCATCTTCGCGCTTCACATCATCGCGATGTCCGGTACTACGGTCGTACCGGCCTCAAACCCTGTGGAGCCAAGCGTCTGGATCGCCTCGGTCGATCAACTCTCGATCGTCGTTGTCGCAGCATTCCTCATTATCCTGTTCGGGGCGATCTTCTATACATGGCATTCAGAGCGTTTGGCCCAGGCGACGGCTCGGGAGCAAAGCCGCTATATCCGCACCCTTGAGGTCCTTCGCGAAACGGAAGACCATCACCGTGCCTACATTGAGTTGAACCCGCAGATTGCCTGGGTGGCTGACCCGCAAGGCCGGGTGACCGAGATCGCGCCCTTGTGGAGCCAGCTTGTCGGGCTGCCGCGTGAAGCCAGTGTCGGCCAAGGCTGGGCTGATGTGGTGCATCCAGATGATATCCCAGGTGTCATCGAACTTTGGCGAAATGCGATCGAGGCAGGTGAAGGCAAGCTTGCAGACGTTCGCTACCGTGTGCGACTGGTCGATGGCGAATACCGATGGTTCAGGGCGCGTGCCCGACCGCGCCGCAATGCCGAAGGAACGATTGTTGCCTGGTACGGCACCCTTGAAGATATCCACGAACAGGTGCTGTCCGAGACCGCGCTTCGCGAGAGCGAAGAACGCTACCAACTCGCCAGCCGCGCAACCAACGACATCATCTGGGACTGGTCCATCGAGCGCGAACGGGCGAGATGGGCAGGCGCCCATCAGGAGGTTCTGGGTTATCCGGAACTGCAACACGAAACGGACCTGAACTGGTGGCTCGATCGCATCTATCCAGAGGACCGACCGCGGGTGCTCGCGAGCCAGGCGTTGGCCCTGGAGCAAGGGGCGGACTACTGGAATGAGGAATATCGATTCCTGAACGCCTCGGGCGATTGGATAGACGTCCGCACCAGATGTGTCATTGTCCGCAACAACGCCGGTGAGGCTGTGCGCCTTGTAGGCTCGATGCTGGATGTAACGCAGCAGAAGAAGGCGGAAGCGGAGCTCAACTGGGCTGCCCACCATGACCCGCTGACCAAGCTGCCCAACCGAACGCTTTATCGAAAACAGAAGCTCGCAGCGATCGATTCCGCCGCGCGCAGCGGCACCTTTGTTGGCCTGGTCCTGCTGGACTTGAATGGGTTCAAGGAACTCAACGACAGCTTGGGCCATGCCGCAGGTGACAGCGTATTGTGGCAGACTGCCGAGCGCCTGAGGACCACTCTTCCCGCTTCCGCGACAGTTGCCCGCCTCGGCGGCGACGAGTTCGCGATCATCCTGCCAGGGCTTCCGACGCCTGACGCGTACAAGGAAACGATCGACAATGCCCTGCAGGCACTTGGGGAACCCTTTACCTTCGGCGACCAGAGTATTCCCGCCAGCGTTTCCGCCGGCGTGGCAATATGGCCCCGGGACGGAGGTGAGCCGGAGTCCTTGTTGATCGCCGCAGATCTCGCACTGTATGCATCCAAGGCGGAAATGCCGGGGACGGTGCTGGAGTTTACGCCCGCATTGAAGGGAGCCGCCGAGCGGCGCTCCGGCATGCTCGCGCGGGCACGGCAGGCGCTCAAGGAAGATAGCATTGTCCCCTTCTACCAGCCGAAGGTCGACCTGAAGAGCAATCGCGTGACAGGTTGGGAGGCGCTTCTCCGCATCCGTGGTGAAGGCGACCGCATCCTGCCGCCATCCGAGATCTCCGCAGCCTTTTCCGATGCAGAACTTGCAGTTCAGTTGACCGACCGGATGCTCGCGCTCGTATTTGCCGATCTCAAACGTTGGAAGGCGGAAGGTGTGTCGCCGGGACGCATCGCCGTCAATGTATCCGCGGCAGACTTCCGCCAGAACGACCTGCTGGACCGGCTTCGGCGCCACGCCGGTGCGTCCGACCAGGATCTTGCGTCAGTCGATATCGAGGTGACCGAGACGGTGCTCATCGGCGAACTCGGTCCCGATGTCGCGCGTATGTTGCAGGAACTGCGCCAGCTTGGCATGGCGGTGGCGCTTGATGACTTCGGCACCGGTTACGCGTCGCTCACCCATCTTCAGGATTTCCCGGTCGATGTGATCAAGATCGACAGGTCCTTCGTCGAGCGCATCGACGACAATGAGCCGAAGGCGACCGCAGTGATCGACGCTATCCTCCAGATGGCCAACCGGCTTGGCATGGCAACTGTCGCCGAAGGTATAGAGACGGATGAGCAAGCACGTTACCTGCGCGGCCGGGGCTGCACACTGGGCCAAGGTTATCTCTACAGCCGGCCGGTTCCCGCGACAGACGTCCCGCGCATGCTGTCAGCCATTACCGAGCCTTTGGACTACAGTATCTAGCAGTATGGATCCGCCGGGACTGCAGATCGGTTGAGGCGTTGCGTCGGTTCGCAAAAGCTGTACCCTGAAGCTCCAAAACCGCCCTTCTATCGGAGGGCCTTTCCGCATCTTCCGAACCAATTCCAGGACTGACGCCGAGAATGAATGATAAACTCTTCGAGACACTGAGCGGAATGTACTTCACAGTCGATGACGAGGACGGCGGATACTCCGTCGGCCAGGTCATCCGCCCGGCCATCGATGGTGCCTATCTCGTCCGCTTCGAGGGCAACGAAGTGACGCTTCCGCTGGAGATAGTCACGATCGGCGAAATGCTGCAGACGACCGAGGACGACTACAAACTCTGGCGGTTCTTCGACACTCTGGAAGAGCGCGATAAGTGGACAGAATGGTTGGACACGCCGTCGAAACCGCGCGTCATCTCGCTGGTGCGTCCCACGAAGTAGGCACTGCTGCGCTACTTCTTCTTCGCTTGGTCGTGGTGCCACTTGATGGCAAAGAACATGCCCGTGCCCAGCACGATGAGCTTGAACGGCAGCACGACGAGAGGGAACCAATCCCACATTTTGTATATCCAGGCGGTTGATTGAGACGCATGTTGATGAGGAACTGCTACTGCAAAGTGGTGCCTCTTAACATCGGCCATGTTGCCGCATGCGTGCTGAATACGCTGCCACTACGACCGCAGAATGTATTTCCGCCAATCATGCTCCTCGCGGAATCCCAGAACCTCGCGCGCCTTGCGGTTGGAGATCGGTGCGCCGAACTCGTCGAGTTCTCCATTGATTGGCGTCTCAGGCGCCCACTGTTTCAGGAAGTCGCGTGTCGGCTCCCAGGCCGTGATCGTGTCGTTCACCGCGTTGAAGACCTGGAAGCCAAGCCCGCTCTTCTCGACGCAGAGGTGGACGATCTGGCCAAGATCGCGGGCATCGATGTAGCTCCAGGCATTGCGCTTGCGGGATGGCGGGTCAGCCAGAAATGTCGGGAACTTGTCGTATTCGTGCGGCTCGATGACATTGCCGATCCTCAGCGCATAGATGTCCGCGCCGGACCGCATGGCGAAGGCGCGCGCCGTCTTCTCGTTGACCACCTTCGACAGCCCATAGCTATCCATCGGATCGACGTCATAGTCTTCAGTCAGGGGGAACGAGTGATAGTCCTTGTCCCCCTCGGCGAAGCAGACACCATAGGTGGTCTCGCTGGAGGCGATGATGATCTTGCGGATCCCGAGCTTCACCGCCGCCTCGATCACGTTGTAGGTCGAGACCGTGTTCGCAGCAAATGTCGCGTTGTCCGGACGGATCAGTATCCTCGGCACAGCTGCAAAATGCACGACGGCATCCACCGGAGCCGGTCCCTTGCCAGTTTCGAGGTCGGCAAAATCGAAATGCATCGACAGAGCGTTGAAGGTCTCGCCACTGTCTGTCAGGTCTGCGTGGATCGTATTGATGCCCGGCACCTGAGACGGCACGAGATCGATATTCAGGACCTCATGCCCCTGCGCCTTCAGGTATGGCAGGACATGACGACCGGCCTTGCCGCTGCCTCCGGTGAAAACGATCCGCTTGCCCATGGCTTGTTCCTTGTTTTGTTGTTCGACGCGCGGCCGAAGGACCTGCTCGTCGCTCCAGATATTGCCGCGCGACTGCCGGAGGCAAGGGGTGACTTCGGGGTCAGCCGGCAGCACCCGACACGGCTGCGGCGAGCGCCCTGATGGCTGCGGCATGTGCGGGCGAGCGTGCTCTGGAAATAAGCACGATTTCCGACGGAGGCAACGGCGGAAGGCCGAGCTCGGCACCGCGGTCGGGCAGGCCGCGCGCGCTGATATCCCCCATCGGCGCCACCCCGGCTTCTGCAAGGATGCCATCATGAAGTGCCGCGCAGCTTCCCGCGGTAAAGGCGTCTCGCCACTCCACGCCCGCGCGTCGAAGCTCCGCAATCGCAACATCGCGGACGCCGCAGGCGGATCCGAGCGACACCAGCGGGATGGCTCTGTTAGAATGTAGCCGCCAGTTCGGTGCAGTCCGCCAACCCAGCCGGTCCGTGCGGAGCACCTCGCCGTCTAACCCTCCCCCGTTTCGCCGGATGATGGCCGCATCCGCCTGGCCCGACGCGAAGGCCTCCCTGACATTGCGGGAAAAACCTAAGCTGACCTCGATCACTGCATTGACCGGGAGTGCCAGCCGCATGGCCCGGATCGCTGGCGACAATCGGCTGCCGATGGCGTGGTCGCTGGCCGCCAGAATGAAATGCAGCGGCGCTTCGTTGCCGAAAGTGAGCGCCTCCTCGTGCTTGGCCAGCAACTCCCGTGCCTTTGGCAGGAAGACCTGCCCGTCCTCCGTCAGCCGCAGGTGGCGTGGCGTGCGGTCGACCAGGCGCCGGCCGAGCCGCTTTTCCAGCAGTTTCAGCTTCTGACTCACGATCGGCTGCACGGTTCCTGCCGCCTCGGCCGCCTTGGTCAGGCTGCCAAGCTCGACGGTAAGAACAAACAGGCGAACACTTTCCAGATCAATCATATGAAATCGCTATGATTGAGATACGCACCACCATCTTCTCACTATGAATGTCGTGGTGCAAGGTGCTCCTGCAAACAAGGAGACAACACCATGCCGATGATCAAAGCCCGCTATACGAAGTCCCGTGACGGAGGCGACCTGCGACCGGAAATGGCCGCCCTGCTGTCTCGCCTCACGGCAGAAATACTGCACAAGGATCCGTCCGTCACGGCAGTCTTGGTCGAGACTGCCGATCCCGAGGACTGGTTCCTTGCCGGAGCCACCGCGTCCGACCAGAAGCTCGCGACCTTCTATGTCGAGGTTTCGATCACTGAGCACACGAACATCAACGACGAGACGACGAAATGGGTTCGTGTCGTATATGACGAGATGCGTAAGCTTCTCGGCCCGGTGCATGAAGCGAGTTATGTGCTCGTTCACGCCGTGGATGGTGACACTTATGGCTACGGCGGGCTCACGCAGAACCTGAGATGGGCGCAGAAGCACGCATAGTGGGGCGACAGCGGTGTAGCACTAGGCGCGCCGGAGGAGGACGGGATGCCGATCTATGAACTGGCGGCCTTGGGAGCCGCAACCTGCTGGGCACTGACGGGGCTGCTGTCCGCAGGCCCGGCAGCGCATCTCGGCGCACTTGCCTTCAACCGGACGCGACAGCTCTTCATCGCCGTCCTGCTTGGCCTTTACGTGCTGGCGTCGGGAACCTGGCAGGACCTGCAGCCCGACATCCTCTGGCCGCTTCTCCTGTCCGGCTTCATCGGCATCTTTCTTGGTGATACATTGCTCTTCACCTGCCTTAACCGGCTGGGGCCGAGGCGCGCCGGGATCCTGTTCGCCCTCAACGCCCCGATCGCGGCGCTGCTCGGCTGGGCGGTTCTCGACGAACAGCTATCCCTAACGGCTCTGGCCGGCATCGGCCTAACACTCTGCGGCGTCTTGCTCGCAATCCTGTTTGGCAAGCGCAAGGCGCAACTGCACCAATGGGAAGCCGTCAAGGGACCGCTTTGGCTCGGCGTGCTGGCTGGTCTCCTCGCAGCACTTGGCCAAGCCATCGGCTCACTGATTGCCAGGCCCGTCATGGCGACCGGCATTGATCCGCTCGCCGCCTCCATGGTTCGGGTGGCGATCGCGGCCGTTGGCTTGACCATCCTGACCCAGACGCCCTTCGAAGCGGTGCGGCCCAAAGGTGCATTGACCCGCGGCGTGTTTCTCCAGACAGCCATGACCGGCATCATTGCGCTTGCCTTCGGCATGACGCTTCTTCTCTTCGCGCTCTCCGGCGGCAAGCTCGGCATTGTCTCGACTCTCTCGGCCACGACGCCGGTGATCATCCTGCCAATGCTCTGGCTGAAGACCCGCGAAGTGCCGGCACCCGGCGCTTGGGCTGGTGCTGCGCTTGTCGTGGCTGGTATGACCCTGATCTTCTGGCGATAGCCACCATCACCTTCCTGAAGAACCCGGTACCAGTTCTTACCCGTAGGCTAAATTAGCTGGTTTCGAGAATGGGTAAGGAGTAAAGGACGCGCAACTGTGCGTCCCCTGCAAGTACGTCGCTTTGCGAGCAAGGGCGGAGACTATCAGTAGAACATAAACAAACTTGGCGCGCCGGGTCTCGCGCCGACAAGCTTTTGATCATCCGGAGTTGATTATGGTCAACGATCGCATTCGCCTGAAATCCCTTCTCGACAAAGTCACAACCCCCGAAGCTGCGGCCGATCTCATCAAGGATGGCATGGTCGTTGGCATGAGCGGGTTTACGCGTGCAGGCGACGCGAAGGCCGTTCCGATTGCCATGGCGGCGAAAGCAAAAGAGCAGCCGTTCAACATCACTCTCATTACCGGTGCATCACTCGGCCATGACATCGACCGCATGCTGACCGAGGCCGGTGTTCTGGCCCGCCGCATGCCGTTCCAGGTCGACCGGACGCTGCGCGCCGCGATCAATCGCGGCGACGTCATGTTCATCGACCAGCACCTGTCCGAGACGGTGGAGCACCTGCGCTCGAACCAGCTCGGACCGATCGATTATGCGGTCGTGGAAGCCACTGCGATCAGCGAAGAAGGCGGCATCGTGCCAACGACCTCGATCGGCAACTCCGCGAGTTTTGCGATTCTCGCCAAGAAGATCATCGTCGAGATCAACCTCAGCCAGCCGGCCAATCTCGAAGGCCTGCACGACATCTATATCCCGACCAAACGTCCGACACGTACGCCGATCCCCGTTGTTGCCTGCGAAAGCCGCGTCGGCCTCCCTTACGTGCCGATCGACCCTGAGAAGATCGCGGCAATCGTTGTCACCGACAAGAAGGACAGTTTCTCAACGGTGGAAGCACCCGATGAAGGCACGCAGGCGATTGCCGGCCACCTCATCGACTTCTTCAAGGGCGAAGTGGATGCAGGCCGGCTGGACCTGACACTGCAGCCTTTGCAGGCCGGCATCGGGACGATTGCCAACTCCGTGTTGACCGGCCTGGTAGACGGGCCATTCCATGATCTTCGCATGTATAGCGAGGTTTTGCAGGACAGCACGTTCGACCTGCTGGACTCCGGCAAGCTCGTCTTCGCCTCCGGTTCCTCCATCACGCTGTCGGCGGCGTGCAGCGAGCGCGTGTTCGGCCAGTTTGGAAAATACAAGGACCGGCTCATCCTTCGCCCGCAGGAATCAGCAACCACCCGGAAGTCATCCGCCGCCTCGGCGTGATCGGCATCAACACGGCGCTGGAAGTCGACATCTACGGCAACATCAATTCCACGCATGTGAACGGCACCCATATGATGAACGGCATCGGCGGTTCGGGCGACTTTGCCCGCAATGCCTACCTGTCGATCTTCGTCACCAAGTCGCTCGCCAAGGAAGGTCGAGTTTCGTCGGTGGTGCCGATGGTGCCGCATGTCGACCATACCGAACATGATGTCGATGTGATCGTCACCGAAAACGGCCTTGCCGACCTGCGCCAGCTTGCGCCGCGTGAGCGGGCGGAACAGATCATCCAGCATTGCGCCCATCCGGACTACCGTGAAGCCCTGATGGATTACTTCCAGCGTGCAGCAGCGCGCGGCGGCCACACGCCTCACATCTTGGAAGAGGCGTTCTCCTGGCACACCCGGCAGCAGGCAACTGGAAGCATGAAGGCCTAAGGTGACGGGCCGAGCCCGTCCCACCGCCTTGCGGCGTATCATCGGATGCCGCTAGCGCGCGCTGGCGGCCGTCCTCTTCTCGAACACCAGCAGAACCATGCTCGAGGCGACAATTAGCGCCGCCCCGAGAAAAACGTAAGGCGCCGGGATTTCGGCCCAGATCGCGTAACCATAGACAAACGCCCAGATGAGGCCGGTATATTCTACCGGTGCGAGGGCTGACGCCGGGGCGTGACGGAAGCCTTCGTACAAAAGGTACTGGCCGATCGTCGCGACCACGCCGAGCCCGATCATCAGCATCCAGCCCGTGGTATCGGGTGTTTTCCATATCCACGGGAATGACGCAGCGCAGGCGATGGCGAACATCAAGCTTGTGGCGAACATCTGGACCAGCGTCGTTTCCGTCTTGCTGACCAGACGGACAAGCACGGTGCTCCAGGCCCAGCAGAAGCCGGCCGCGACGCACATCGCCGCCGGCAGCAGGTTCGGGGAATGAGTCGGGTTCGCGGCAACAAGCACGCCGATGAAGCCACCGACGCAGGCAATCCACCGACCGGCCCCGACCTTTTCCTTGAGAACGACGATCGACAGCAGGACGACGAGGACCGGCGCTGAGAAATAGAGCGTCGTCAGCTCCGCAAGCCCGAGATATTTGGCCGCGTTATAAAAAAGCAGCCAAGCCATGAGCAGCAGCGCCGCACGGAAGACAAGCGTTCCCCGGTGCTGGCTTTTCATGACCGATGGATGGCGGAAATGCCTCGCCAGGACGCCCGTGACAATCACGATGATCATGCTGCGCATGAACAGGATTTGCGGCACCTCGTAGGAGGCGACCAGCAGTTTCACGATCGCGTCCTGCAGTGCGAAGCAGGCATATCCCGCAGATGCAAGTCCGATACCCAGGAAGGTCCGGTCCGGGGTTGCCATCGTCATTTTGCCCTGCGACTCACTTGATCAAGTTTCGCTTCGGTGTAAAACCATGCCGTCGCCGGAGCAATGCAGCTTCAACATAGCTGCACTGCCCAGGAAATGTTTTCCTTCCGCCCATAAAGCGAGCATAAGGCCCGCAGCAGATGCACCACGCGGCTTCCCTCCCAGTTCCGCGTATCTGCTGTTCCCCTCTGGAGGTCCATGACCTTCACACTTCATGGGCTCCGGATTTCCGTGAGCCCATTTTTTTTGGCAGGTCATGAACAACAAGACCCTCGGCTACCTCTACGTGCTCATCGCGATCGGCATATTCGCCGGGCAGGACGCGTTCTCGAAAATATTGGGTGAGAAATATCCGCCGATCATGGTGACCATGATCCGGTTCTGGGCCTTCGCGTTCTTCGTGACCATCCTCGCGGCAGCAGCGCCTGGAGGTCTTCGCGCCGCAGTGAAGACGCAGCGCCCGTTGCTTCAGGTGCTGCGGGGCGTACTGCTGGTCACCGAGGTTGTTGTGGTGGTCATCTCCTTTACGACGGCTGGCCTTGGGATGAGCCAGGCGATCATGCAGGTGACGCCACTGATGGTGACAGTGCTGTCCATTCCCCTGCTCGGCGAGCAGGTCGGCTGGAGGCGCAGCCTCGCGGTCATCGTCGGCTTGCTCGGCGTGATGGTGATCCTCAATCCCCTCAACGTTCACTTCGACCTTCGCCTCCTCATCCCGCTCGGGGCAAGCTTTCTTTACGCGCTCTACAACATCGCGACGCGTGCTGTCGGCAGCCGCGACACGGCAGTCACTAGTGTGTTCTACGCAGGCGTAGTGGGCGCTCTGACTGCTTCCTTGATCGGGCCTTTCTACTGGACGCCGATCGCCATGGAGGATTGGCCGGCCATGGCCGCGCTTTGCATCTGCGGCGCGACGAGCCACTACTTCCTGATCAAGGCTTATGGCCACCTGACGACAGTCGAAGTGCAGCCTGTGACTTACCTTCAGCTGGTGCTGAGCGTCGCGCTGGCATCGCTCTTCTTCAACGAAACCCTGACGACGAACATGATCGTCGGCGCCGTCATCGTGGTCGGAGCGGGACTGTTCACGGTGTGGCGCGAACATCGCCGCGGCATAGCAGAGCGGCACGCCGACGCCGCAGCTGAATAAGACTGGCGCCGCTGCTAGGGGTGCATCTTCGCCCCCTTGGTGATCTTGTCGACGATCTTCCGGTCTGACCTGAGTGCCACGCCCACCAGCTTCGCGTCATCGGGTGAAAACCGCGAAAACACCTCCCGGTTCGCGGCATCATGACCCGTCGAGAACATTTCCTCGATATATGCCGACGTGGTGACGTTGCGCTCCAGCGCGCGCTTCTGGATGGTGCGCAAGGTCTCCTGGTCCGCCGCCAGGACAACCATGGGCTGGATGGTCATCGGGTTATAGACATTCCCTTGCAAGTCTCGATACTCTTCGCCGATGATCTTCGGGTTCTGGGCCATGATCCCGCTCGTCAGGAAGGCGACGACGTTCAGCTTCTGCCACATGGCAAGATCCTCACGCACCACAATCGCGATCTTGGTGTCAAACATGCAAAGCAGCTCCTTCTTCGATGATCCGCGGAGCACCGATCTAACGGCTATCGAACCCGACGGTCTTGAACGTTCGTGCGTCATGTCCATCCGGCAGGGACTGCGCGTCGGCGCAAAACGGCGAGCAATGGAGAGGATGGAGGCGCGATTTCACGGCAACGGCTTCCTGCCGCACCGGCACGATACTTATGCCCTGGGACTGACCATGCATGGCGTGCAGACGTTCCGGTACCGCGGCAGCCCGCGCTTCAGCCAGCCCGGCAATGTCATCGTCCTGCATCCGGACGAAGTTCATGATGGTGCAGCAGGAACCGATGTTGGTCTGATCTATCGGATGATCTACCTGCCGCCGACCTTGGTGGCCGAAGCTTTCGATCATCGTACGGCTCTTCCTTTCGTTGCGGACCCTGTTGTCAGCGACCCGGCGCTTCGCCACGCGCTTGCGGATCTTCTCGCCGATCTTGATGAGCAGCCGGACGATCTTCTGATTGACGACGCGCTTGCTCGCATCGCAGCAGCGCTTGGGCGGCAGGCGGGCGTGGTTCGGGGGAAGGTGCAGCCGGTGGCACGACTCGCCGTGCTGGCAGCGCGCGATTACCTCGACGTGCAGGTAGCGACCAACGTGACTTCGGCAGACCTGGAAAGGGTGACGCAACTTGATCGCTACGAGCTTGCCCGGCACTTCCGCCGGCTGCTCGGCACAAGCCCGCACCGGTACTTGGTGATGCGTCGGCTCGACCGCGGGAAGGAAATGCTGGTCTCAGGCAGCAGCCTTGCCGATGCGGCCCTCGGCAGCGGGTTTTCCGACCAGGCGCATTTTACCCGGCACTTCCGCAACGCGTTCGGCTTGCCGCCTGGGCGCTGGCTGAATCTGCAGCGCAATTTCTAAACCAAAGAGGTTCGGTCAAGCGATCCCCAAATGGGATGCTGCCATATCCGCTACCGCGGTGAATGGAACAATCCCAAGCGCCTGCTCCCCGATATCCGGCCCCGTCACCAATACCGGCACCCTTTCGCGGGTATGGTCGGTGCCGGGCCATGTCGGATCGTTGCCATGGTCAGCGGTAATGATGAGGAGATCGCCCTTGCGCAAACGCCGTGTCAGTTCCGGCAGGCGCGCATCGAAGGTCTCAAGGGCGCGGGCATAACCGGAAACATTGCGGCGGTGGCCCCACAGGCTGTCGAACTCGATGAAATTGGCGAAGACGAGGTCGCCCGGCGCAGCCTTCTGCGTCCACTCAAGAAGATGGTCGAACAAGGCCATGTCGTCCTTGCCCTTGGAGACGTCCGTGATGCTCTTCATGGCGAAGATGTCGCCGATCTTGCCCACCGCATGCACAGCGCCACCAGCGGCAACCACCCTGTCGCAGATGGTTCCATCCGGCGGCGCGATGGCAAAATCTTTGCGGTTTGCGGTGCGGACGAATTCACCAGGCGCCTCCCCCACGAACGGTCGGGCAATGATCCGGCCGACGTTCAGCGGGTGGAAGATGTCCGCGGCGATCCGGCAGGTTTCCAGCAGCCGGTCGAGACCGAAATGCGTCTCGTGTGCCGCGATCTGCGCGACGCTGTCGGCGGACGTATAAACGATCGGCTTGCCGTCGCGATG
Source organism: Neorhizobium sp. SOG26 (assembly GCF_003491345.1). Classification (GTDB taxonomy): domain Bacteria; phylum Pseudomonadota; class Alphaproteobacteria; order Rhizobiales; family Rhizobiaceae; genus Neorhizobium; species Neorhizobium turbinariae. The sequence continues at coordinate 929,585 of NZ_CP025513.1, read as the reverse complement.
TGCTCCAGCCCGAATGCGTCGATGACTTCAGTTCCCGACGCATGGTTGTTGGCAAGCGTGCCGGGAAGGCCGGCACGGATCATCAATTCTGCCATCAGATCGGCAGGGAACGCAGGTTCGGTCCGCGGAAAATAATGCCAGTCACGCGCCACCGGGACGCCGGAAAGTTCCCAGTGTCCGGACTGCGTGTCCTTGCCGGCCGATATTTCCTGTGCCGCACCCCAGCGGCCGGACGGAACGGCAGTGAGACCGGGCGCGACCATGCCGGAGGCAAGTGTGATCGCCGCGCCCAGCCCCAAAGCATCGAGGTTCGGGAGACTCAGTGGTCCGCTCCGACCGTCTTCCGCGCGGCCTGCAGCGCAGGCTTCGGCTATATGAAAGAGCGTGTTGGCCCCTTCGTCACCGTAGGCTGCCGCATCGGGTGCACCACCGCAACCGACGGAATCAAGGACACAGAGAAAGGCCCTCGCCATCGGCTCGAACCTCAGGAGAGCTGGAACCGGCCAAGCGAGCGCCGGCGCACGAACTCGATCATCTCGTAGAAGGCCCAGCCGATCAGCGACAGCAGCATGACCATGCCGATGACGATCGCGGTGTCGCTGTTTTCCTGGCCGGAGGACAGGAGATAGCCGATGCCCTCGTTGGCGCCGATCAGTTCGCCGATGACCGCGGCGGTCATCGCAAGCGTCGTGGCAACAGCCATGCCGGCCAGCACTGACGGCAAGGCAGACGGCAGTTCGATGTGCCGGAAACGCTGCCAGGGACTGAGCTTCAGAACAGAGGCAAGGTCGCGGAAGCTCCCCTCCCCGTAGCGCAGGCCTGTCACCATGCCCTGCATGACGGGGAAGAAGGTGACAATCCCGATCAGCACGATCTTTGGCGTGGGGCCGATGCCGAGCCAGAGTAACAGCAGCGGCGCGATCGCGATTTTCGGAGCGGTCTGCAGAAGCAGGATGAGCGGCGTGGCAAAGCGTTCGACGCGAGGCAGGCGCGCGAAAACGACGCCAGCGAAAATGCCGGCGGCGGTTCCGGACACGAAACCAGCGACGATTTCCGAGAGCGTGACCCAGATGTGCCGGGTCAGCTTGGCGTTTTCGAACAGAAACGCGACGCGATCGAACACCTCAACAGGTCCCGGCAGGAGAAAGGCCGGAACGTTGAAGATGAAGACGATCGCCGTCCACAGGACGAGGGTCACGATCAGACCCGCTAAGCCACGCAGGATCATGCTTACTGACCGATGGTCGACGGATCGACGACGAAGTCCTCAGCCTTCGGCGCGCTGTCGATGACCTTGTACTGCGCCAGGATGTCGGCGTTCTTCTGCCAGGCGGCGAAGTCAGCAGCACCGAGACCCTTTTCCTTGGTGAGCGAACTCTGCCAGACCGACGATACGAAGGTCTGTTCGAAAGCGGTCGTCAGGATCGGCATCTGGTCCTTCGGCCAGGTCGGCGTGTACTTCGTCAGCGCGATGTCGAGCGCTTCCGGGATATGGCCGTCGATGACCCATTCGTAAGACTGAGTAACGGCGGTGGTGAAGCGCTTCACGACGTCAGCGTTCTCAGCAAGCTTCTTGTCGCTGGTGACGACGACGTTGCCGAAGGATGGCAGGAAGTCGTTCGACAGGATCATCGTGACCTTGGTGCCGTCAGCTTCGAGGTTGTACTTGCGCAGTTCCGAGAAGACGATAGCGTCGACCTGGCCAGCCTGCAGCGACTGGACGATTGCACCGGTAGCAACGACTTCGACGGTGACGTCATCGAGCGTCAGGCCAGCCTGCTGCAGGCCAACCTGCAACTGAAGGTAGTTCGGGCTTGCGAAGCTGGTGACGGCGACCTTCTTACCCTTCAGGTCCTTGTACGACTTGATGCCGCTTTCTTCCTTGGCGAGCAATGCGCCAATACCGCGCTGGTAGGTGGTGTGAACGACCTTGACCGGCAGGCCGTTTGCAGCGGCGGCCACAACCGCATCACCGTTGGGGAAGCCGAAGTCGACGTTGCCGGCAGCGATGTTGGTCAGGATATCGGCCGCAGCCGCATAGATGAACTCGACTTCGATCCCGTTCTTCTCGAAGATGCCGTTTTCGACTCCAGCGTAAAGCGGCGCGTAGAACGGAGCGGCAGCGCCGTCGATCTGCAGCACGACCTTGTCGGCGGCTTCAGCGGCCATGGCGAACAGCGATGAGGTGAGCAGGGCAGCAAGGCTTGCTGCCGTCTTCACGCGAAACTGGATCATGATTTACTCCTGAGTTCCCATTCTGTGGAGGAAAAGGCCCTTCCTGCGATGCGCAGAAGGTTTCGCTGGGTGGCCTCATAGTCATCGAGCCAGTCATCGGTGGCGCGGTTTCCATGGACACCAAGTAGGCAACCGGTCTCAAGGCCGATCGCCCGGCCAACGGTCATGGTGATCTCGCTTTCCATCTCGACGCCGATGGCGCCTTGAGCCTGGAAGCGATCGATGAAATTAGCGGAGAGATCCTGCCCGTCATCAACGGGGCGGTAACGACGGTCCTGGCCAAAATAGTAGCTGTCGGTCGAGGCCACCATGCCCGGGCGGCAGGTGAGTCCGAGTTGTGCGGCCGCACCAACCAGACCGTTGACGATGCGGGGTGATGCTGCCGCCTCACCGCCCGCGGCACGATAAGTGCGGGCCGTGCCGGTCTCGCCAATGGCCCGATCTACCGCCACAAAAGAGCCAGTTGCATATTCCGCCACGAGCGACGACATGCCGCCAATGCGCACCACGCGCTTGGCGCCGAGCATGGCGAGTTCCACCAGTGCGATTTCGGTGGACGGGCCGCCGATGCCGGTGGAGCAGATCGTCAGCCGTACGCCTTCATAGGTCCCGGTGATGACGGCGAACTCGCGCTTTCGGCCGAAATCCGTCACGTCCTCCAGCATGTCGGCGAGAAGCCGCACGCGATCCGGATCGCCGGGGGTGAGCACATTCTCGGCAATATCTCCGGGCCCGCAGGGCAGATGCGGCGGACGACCGTTCTTCCAGGGAAAGGCGGCGCTCGTCATTTCTTCGCTCCCTTCCAGGAAAGCAGCCGGTTTTCCAGGATCGTCAGCACGACATGCATGGCCAGCCCAACCAACACGGTCACCAGCACGGCCGCGAACAGCAGCGGCGTCTTGTAGGTCGCACCCGCAAAGGTCATCAGGTAACCGAGACCGAATTTGCCGGACATCCACTCGGCAAGCACGGCGCCCACAAGGGCCTGCACGGCGCCAATCTTCAGCCCGACAAAGATCTCCGGCATGGCGGACGGCAGCTCGATCTGCCGAAAGCGCAGGATGTTGCTCAAGCCCAATAGCTTCGCGAGATCCTTCATCTTGGGATCAAGCGCGCGGAAGCCGGCGATCGCCCCGATGAAGACCGGGAAGAAGACCAGCGAGAAGATCAGGATGACCTTTGAAAGGACGCCGAAGCCGAACCAGACGATGAAAAGTGGCGCGAGCGCGATCTTCGGCGCGGTCTGCAGGATCACCAACGGGCCATCAAGCCACACGGCGAGCTTGGGAAAGCGCGTCATCAGGAAGGCAAGTCCAATACCTGCGACGCAGCCGAGCGCCAGGCCGAGAACGATGTTCTGCAGCGTGAAGCCGAGATGCAACCAGAGCTCGCCAGAGGCGGCTATGCCTGCCAACGCATTCCAGGTCCGCAGAGGTGACGGCAGAAGGTATGTTGGCATTGCCATCGGTCCCGTAGCAAACCACCAGGCACCGAGCAGACCAGCAAGAGCCAGCGCGTAATCCACCCACGCGGTGAGGCGCCTCGCCATCAGTGCCCTCCCCGCTCGTGGCAGAATGTGGATCGCGCAGATCGCGGCGAAGTTGGGCGACGAGTGCGTGGTAAGCAGGATCAAGCTTGGTGCCCTCTCCACGCGGACGTGCGAGATCGACGTTGTGGACACATTTCAGCTTGCCCGGGCGTTGTCCCCGGCGCGTGCTTTTCCCTATCTTGGTACACGGAGTTTGCGGGTGGCGCAGTCGGAGCGGATGATCGATATTGCGGGTGTTCATAAGACATTCGTCGCGGACCACGGGACGGTGACGGCGCTCGAGCCGGTCACCATCACCATCAAGGAAGGCGAGTTCATCTCGATTGTCGGTCCATCCGGCTGCGGTAAATCCACCCTGCTGCGTCTCATCTCTGGCCTCGATCAGGCGACCGGCGGGACCATCACGCTTGATACGGCTGGCCGCAAGCGTAGTGGAGGAGCTAGTCTCTCGCCACAAGGGCGATGGCCGCACGCTCTTTGAACACATGGAAGCAGCCGGCGTCGACATGACAGCCGTAGGGGCCGGGAGGCCGCTCCTCGACCGGGAGGCGATCACCCCCTATGTCGAAGTCCATATCGAGCAAGGCCCCGTGCTGATCGAGCGCAACCTGCCGGCCGCGATCGTCTCCGGCATCCGCGGAAATTTCCGCTACAAGACCATTTCCTGCTTTGGTGAAGCCGGTCATTCCGGCGCAGTTCCCCTCGCTTATCGGCACGATCCTGTGCTGGCCATGGCGGAACTGCTCAATGTGCTGGATGCCGCATGGCATGACTTGGTGGCGAAAGGCTGCCATCTTGTTGTCACCAGCGGCATGGTTTCGACCGACCAGCAAAAACATGCGCTCTCCCGCATTCCGGATAGCGTCCACTTCAGCCTTGATGTTCGCAGCCAAGATCGCGAGACGCTGGAGACCATGCACGCGCTGATGCTGAAGCATGTGGCGCGCATCGAGCAGGAACGTGCGGTGCGCTTCGAGCTCGGCACGCCTCTCAGAACCGAGCCTGCGCTCTGCGATCCGTCACTCATCAATGAACTCTTGCGGGCCGCGGAAGCGGTGGGCGTCGAGCCGGCACTTTTACCGTCCGGAGGTGGCCATGATGCGGCCGTCTTTGCGCATGCTGGCGTTCCCGCCGGCATGATCTTCATTCGCAACCGAAACGGCTCGCACAACCCGCAGGAAGCGATGGAGATCGCCGATTTCGCCATCGCCACGACTGTCCTGCACCAGTTCCTGATGAACCCTGCCAAACGGTCGGGGAAGATTAATGCCCTCCGCCAGACAATGAAGGATCCCGATACGATGTTTAGGTCGATCACCGAACATCATTCGCCAGAAGGGCAATGCAGCGCGGGCTTATCGCGCCGCCGCAACGGCGGCCCAGGAGGCCGCGCTGCGCGACAAGGAGCGGGCCAGCGGTTATTTCCTGCTCGCGACCGCCACCCAGGAAGTCGCTGATCTCCACTATGGCGAGCCGATCCATGCCGCAGTCTTCGACCAGGAACTGGCACGGCTTGAAGGGTATGCAACGATGCTCGATGCAGCCTTTGAGAAATCCGAGCCGAACGAACGGCTGGCGGTGGTCAACCAGGTCGCTGCTGCTCTTGCCGCTGCCCGGGCAAGTGCCTGACGCACGTCAGGCCCGGAAGCGGTGGCGTGATAAAGCTTTATCGGGTAGAGGTCGGCTCAAGCACCTGGACAACCAAACCGCCCTCAACAGTGGCGATGTAGGCCGAGACACCATAAACCTGCGCTATCACATCCGGCCGCAGGACCACTTCCGGCGACCCGTCTGCGACGACCTCACCCCTGTTCAGGAGAATGAGCCGCGTGCACCAGCGCGCCGCAAGACCCAGGTCATGCATCGAAAGCACCACCGCACGCCCATCGTCCGCGAGGCTGCGGAATGTCTTCATCAGATTGACCTGGTGGAGCGGATCGAGCCCTGCGGCAGGCTCATCGGTGAGCAGCAGCGGCGTTTCCTGCGCCAGCGCCCGCGCAATCAGCACGCGGGCCTTTTCGCCGCCTGACAATGTGTCGACCGGCCGTGATGCGAGCCTTGCAACATCCATGCGCTCCATCGCTTGTACGACGGCACGCTGGTCCTCCGAACTCAGCTTTGCTACACAACTCGTCCTGTGTGCGTCCCGTCCCAGCGCGACGAGATCGGCGGCACTGATCGGCCAGGCGACATCATGCTCTTGCGGAACATACGCGATGAGACCTGCCCGCTCGCGCCCGTGAAGCCTGTTGATGGGTTTTCCCTGCACGAGGACCTTGCCTTCGAAGGGGATCAGACCGCACAGCGATCGCAACAAGGTGGATTTGCCGGCGCCGTTGGGGCCAAGCAGGCCGACGACCTCGCCGGGTTCGATCCGACAGGCGATCTGCCCCAGGACAGAGCGGGTTCCCCGAAGAACCCGCTGCAGCGCGACTTCAAGCAAAGGCAATCGGGTCAAATCATCTGCCTCCTGCTGCGCCAGACGAGTGCTAGGAAGAAGGGCGCACCGATGACGGCCGTGACGACCCCAAGCTTCAGGCCACGCTCCGGAGCGACAAGGCGAACAAGAACATCGGCTGCCAGAATGAGTGCCGCACCACCGAGGCCACTGGCGAGCAACAGCCGAGAGGGCAGCGACCGGGTCAACGGCCGCAGGAGATGCGGCACGACAAGCCCGACAAAGCCAATCGAGCCGGTCACCGAGGTTGCCGCGCCGACGGACGCCGCCGTGCCGAAGATCGCGAGGAACTGCACCTGGCGCAGATTGACGCCCATGCTGGCAGCCGTGTCACGACCAAGGGCCAGGGCATCGAGGCCCCGGCCAACGCCGAGAAGCATGACCCAGCCGAGGATCATCGCAGGTGCGGCCAGCAGGACATGTTCAAAAGACCGATCCTCCAGCGACCCCAGCATCCAGAACATGATCTCGAGGGCGGCATAAGGATTGGGAGACAGATTAAGGACCAGCGATGTCATGGCGGTCGCAAAGGTCGAGACGGCGACGCCGGCAAGGATGATGGTGACGAAACTGCCCGAGGCACCGGCGAGAAACTGGACGACGAGGACCGAGACCACGGCAGCGGCCAGTGCAGCAAGCGGCAAGGCCAGCGGGAACAGGACAGAGAGCCCGGTATAGAGCGCTAGTACCGCCCCCAGCGAGGCGGAGGCGCTGACCCCTATCAGCCCCGGTTCGGCCAATGGGTTTCGCAGATAACCTTGGAGCACTGCACCCGAGAGGCCGAGCGTGAAACCGACCATCAGCCCGAGAAGGGCGCGCGGCAGGCGGATCTCGTGCATGATGAGCGCGATGGAGCCGGCGTCGTCAGACATCAGCGCCCGCAGGCTTTCCCACACCCCAAAACTGGCCGGCCCGCTGAAGAGCGACAGGAGGAAGGTCAACATGACCAGCAGGACGAGGCCGGTGATCAGCAGCCGATGGGAGAGGCGTGGGTTCACGTTCCCTTATCCCCCTCGGCTACCGCTCGCAAGATCCGCGCGGCTTCAAGTGTGACGGGGCCACCGCAGATCGTCATCCGCGGCGGCACGGACACAGAGCGCCGGCTGTTGATGAAATCGGCGAGAGCCGGATGCGCAAAGTTAGCCTGCGCCAGTGCCGGCTTTTCATACGCGTGATCACCCAGCACCACGACATCAGGCCCGGCTAAAATCAGGCTCTCCAAGGGTAGATACGCCGTGCCGGACAGGCCGATCCATTGCGCGGCGTTGGTCATACCGGCAGCCGCGACGATCGCGTCAACAAGCGTGCCGCCCCCGGCAGTATAGCTGTTGGCGTAATAGAACGCGGCGCTCATGCCTGTCGGTGGCAGCGCCTCCAGGGCTGCAAGTTCCGCCTCGAACTTGCCTGCGAGGGCTTCAGCCTGCGTCTCGCGCTGGAGAACTTGCCCCATCCGCCTGATGTCCCGAGGGATGTCATCAAGCGAGCTCGCCGGAGGAAATTCCTCCACCGTTACGCCCAGTCCGCGAAGCAGGTTCACGGTGGAGCGGGTTGTGTAGCTACCGGCGAGCACTAGGTCCGGCTTCATCATGAAGACCTCTTCCGCCGAGCCATAGTTGAGACGGTACGCCCGGGCAGCCTCAGCCAGTGCGGAAACCGCGGGATCGGCTGCAAGATGAGAGACCGACAGCAATTGCCCAGGCTCCGCCACGAGCATAGCCAACTGATCGGTGCAGACGTTCAAAGACACGACACGGCGAGGCTGGCTGAAGGCGGGTGTGCTGACGAGGCCAAGAACGGCAGCCACCAGCACAAAACGCCCGCTCTTCAAACTCCGCAACAGGTGGGGCATGCACATCATTCTTGCCAAGCTGCTCATCCCCCTACCGCTGTCTCAATCAGAATTGACGGGAGACGCTGAGACTAATGGTCCGGCCGGGTGCCCGGAAGCCTTCGCGCGTCGAATAATCCTCATCGAACGCGTTCAGGACGGCAAGTTTCCACTGTGACTGCTCATCGACATCATAGGTGGCGGCGAAATCCATGGTCACGAAGTCTGGCAACTTCCTGGTGTTGCTTGCATCGATGTAACGCGACGCAACGTAGAGCAGGTTGGCGGAAAGCGTGAGGCTCTCCGTAGGCGTATAGACAGCGCCGATCGAGCCCTTGAACCGCTCACGGTTGGGGATGTCATTGCCGGTATCTTGGTCCCGCGGCTGGCGAAGATCCAGGCTTCCGTTCACCGTCCAGCTCTCATTGATCCGGTGTGACATGGTCGCCTCGATTCCGGAAATTCGAGCACTTCCGATGTTGTATGGAAGATACGAGGCATCAAGAGCGATCGCCTCGGAGATCCAGGTTCGGTAGATGGCGACATCCAGACTTGTGTCCGGATCGATCTGCCATGCGAGGCCGGCTTCCACGGACTTGGAGCGCTCCGGCAAGAGGTTCGGGTTCGACCAACCGGGGTAATAGAGGTCGTTGAAGGTCGGGGCGCGGAACCCCGTGCCAAAGGAGGCGCGCGCGCTCAGTCCTTCCATCAGTTCGTAGCGCGCGCCGAGATTGTAGGTGGTCGCCTCTCCGAACTGCTCATTATAGTCATGGCGAAGGCCAGCATCGACGTTGAACGATCCCATCGACAGCGCGTACTGCCCGAAGATGCCCGCGAGTGTGCGGTCCTCAACCGCGTAGCTCACGACATTGGTGTCAATCTGTTCGCGGTAGGCTTCTACCCCGCCGCTGAAGACGTGTTCGGCAAGATCTGTCTTGAGCGTTTTCTGGGTGGTCAACAAGACGCCAGAGCGCACGGTGCGGTAGTCTTCGTGGCCCGGGACGCCATCGCGATGGTTTCGTGCGTCGTCAATGGCGTTCGACACTTCGATGCGCGAGAACCAGTCATCGCTATGATTGATCTGCGCGCCAACCTTGCCGGCAAATGTCACTGTGCGCGCTTCGTTGGAATCGGGGAAAGCATCGAACTCTGACATGCCGCGTGCGTAGAAACCGTCGGCATAAAGCCTGCCCCAATCGAAATCCTGTGACAGGCGAAGGTCGAAACTGCCTTGGCGGAAACCATCATCATCGGGCTCGTGTCCCCAGGAGGTCGGGCCGGTGAAGTCATACCCTCGCGTTCCCCGGCCGGTGATCCCGAAGCCGTAGTTCAAGCCGCCATCGGTCTTGCCGCGGGTTTCGACGCGGCCAGACGCACCCCACGGGTGCTCCACGCCGACCGTCACCGTCGAGCAGTGGTCCTTGCCGTCGGGGCAACCGGAACCATCCTTGGTGATGATATTGATGACGCCGCCGATGGCGTCGGATCCGTACTGCGCCGAATGCGCCCCCTTGGCGATCTCGATGCGCGAGATGGACTCGAGCGGCACGTTGAAGATGGACGTGGTGCCGCTGGTGGCTGATGAGGCGCGCACCCCATTGATGAGCACGAGCGTCTGGGTCGGTGAGACGCCGCGCAGGGTGACCTCGGCATTCGAGCCAAACCCGCCAAACGTGGCGATGCTGACACCGGGGTACGAGCGCAGCAATGAGGCCAGATCCGATGCCGCACTCGCACGAATCTCGGCTTCGTCGATTACGGTGACAGAACTTGTCGCGGTGGCAATGTCGGCTTCCCGCCTCAGCGGCGCGGAAATCACGATGGGCTCAAGGACAGCCTCCTGCTCCACCTGCTGTCCATGGGCATTGCCACTAGTCATTATCATTAAAGGTCCCAATAACGGGATTAGTTTGCGCATATCCGCTCCAACTCCATGCGCCGCAAAGCGCAGGTCCATCAAAGGTCGTGTCGGGGGACAGATGCAGAAACAGCCTGCACTTACCCCGCCACGGCAACGTTCATCGATCGTCACCGCAACGGTAGCCGCGCAGGAACACACCCCGTGTTCTTGCATGGGTGACTGAAATGGCAGGTCTCCTGACTTCCGCGTCATCGCTCCTCTTCCGCCTTCCCGGAGACGGATGTCTCCAGTGGCATTGTGGAAGAGGGCTCAGCGGTCACAGTTGCGGGGGCAGTCGTGGAATGGCCCAAGATGAGCATCACCACGTTCCCGTTTTAATCTGCCGAGGCAGAACCATCTCAAGATCTGGATACGTCGCATGGCCGGTGTCGTCAACCGACCTTGCGCCAGAGGGCACGGCGGATGCCGCCGTACCGCATGTTGTTCACAGGGATGAGGACCCTTGGACACACCAACCTGTTGCGACCGGCATCACGCAACCGGGGCGTAAAGATCAGCGTAGCTGTTCCTAAGCACGTTCTTCTGCACCTTGCCCATCGTGTTGCGCGGTAGCTCATCCACGAAGATCACCCGCTTCGGCTGCTTGTAGCGAGCCAGCCGGTCACTCAACCCGTCAAGGATGTCCTGTTCCCTGATGGTGGAGCCGGGTTTGCGAACAACAACCGCGGTGACTCCTTCGCCAAAATCCGGATGTGCAACGCCGATGACGGCACTTTCCACGACGCCATCCAACTGGTCGATTTCCGTCTCGACCTCCTTCGGATAGATGTTGTATCCGCCGGAGATGACGAGGTCCTTGCCCCGCCCCACGATATGCACGTAGCCACGGTCATCGATGATCCCGAGATCGCCGGTGATAAAGAAGCCATCGGCCCGAAACTCGGCTTGCGTCTTTTCCGGCATGCGCCAATAACCCTTGAAGACGTTGGGGCCTTTCACTTCGATCATGCCTGTTTCGCCCTGGGGCAGTGGATTGCCGGAGGCCGGATCAGTGACGCGCAAGTCGACGCCGGGCAGCGGGAAGCCCACAGTCCCTGCGATGCGGTCGCCGTCGTAAGGGTTGGAGGTATTCATGTTGGTTTCGGTCATGCCGTAACGCTCAAGGATCGCATGGCCGGTTTTCCCGAAAAAGGCGCGGTGAGTTTCCGCCAAGAGCGGTGCAGATCCGGAGATGAAGAGTCGCATGTTCGCCGCGGCCTCGCGCGTCAAACCGGGATGTTGCAGCAACCTGACGTAGAAGGTGGGCACGCCCATCATCACGGTCGAACCGCCCAACAGCCGGATGACCTCGTCCGGGTCGAACTTCGGCAGGAAATGCATCGACGCCCCCGCCATCAGGATCACATTGGTCGCGACGAAGAGGCCGTGAGTGTGGAAGATCGGCAGGGCGTGGATCAGCCGGTCCGATGAGGTGAAGCGCCAGAATTCCCGCAGCGTCAGGGCGTTGGACAGCAGGTTGTCGTGGCTGAGCATCGCGCCTTTCGAGCGGCCCGTGGTGCCCGAGGTGTAAAGGATGGCGGCAAGATCGTCCGCCCCCCTCGCCACATCCTGGTATTCGGTGGGTGCAGTGCGTGCCTGCTCTATCAGTGACCCTTCGCCAGCCTCATCAAGCGTTTCAACAGAAGCGCCTTTCGCGGCCGCAATCTCGGCAATACCTGCCTGATTACGCGGATCGCAGACGACCAGACTTGGTTCTGCGTCACCAACGAAATATTCGATCTCGTTCAGGGTGTAAGCCGTGTTGAGGGGCAGGTAGACCGCACCGGCCCGCACACATGCAAGGTACAGCATCAGCGCCGGGACGCTCTTCTCTACCTGAACTGCAACGCGGTCACCGGGACTAACGCCGAGCTTCTCAAGCGTTGCAGCAAGACGTGCCGATTCCTGGAGCATTTCGCCATAGGTCCAGACCTTGCCCTTGCTGTCCTCGACGAATGTTGCTGCCGGATCGGCTGCCGAACGGATGGCGTCAAAGAGGTGGTTGGTCATGGTCTAGGCTCCCCGGCATTGACTTGTTTTGTCTCATCAGCGGCTCCGATGGGAGCCAGCATTGTTGGAATCAAAGGACGGCCGCTTTTCTCTGCAGGAACAAGGCGTCGAATAGCGGGTGTGGTAACCACCTCGCCGCGCCCGACGAAGGCTTCGTGGTTGGCCTCGATCTCGTCCAGCTTGTAGAGGTAGTTGACCATCAATCCGTGGGCCTGGCGCATCGCACGCGGAGAGCTGTCGCCCAGAACATTGAGCCGTTCCAACCGGGCGCCATTGCCAAGGTGGAAGCGGGCGACCGGGTCGATCGCCCGGCCCTTCGAATTGCGTGCCCTGAGGAAATACCAAGCGGCCGCGGTTTTAAGTGGCGCCTCGAGTTGCTCCCTTGCCTGGCCATCGTTCTCCCAGCCGGGCTGGTCCAGCAGGCCCAGCAGTTCCCTTGTCGTCTGTGACAGGACCTCGGAAGCCTCATTGCCGCGCTCTCTCGCGAGCCATCCTGCGAAGCCGGGGACTGGCGACAGCGTCACGAAGGTCTGCAGCTTGGGATGGTCACGCCGCAGGTCTTCCACCACCTGCTTGATGAGGAAGTTGCCGAACGAGACGCCCCTCAGCCCGTTCTGGCAGTTCGATATCGAATAGAAGACCGCAGTCGTCGCATCCTCGGCGCCCAAAACCGGCCGGTCCTCGCGCAGCAGTTCATCAATGTTCGACGGTATCTCGCGCGTCAACGCCACCTCGACGAAGATAAGAGGGTCGTCCGACAACTGCGGATGGAAAAAGGCAAAGCACCGCCGGTCGTCCGGCTCGAGTCTGCGACGCAATTCATCCCAGCCGCCGATGTCATGCACCGCCTCGTAGCGGATGATCTTTTCCAGGATGTTGGCTGGCGTCGACCAGTCGATCGGACGAAGCAGCAGGAAGCCGCGGTTGAACCAGGAGCCGAAAAGGTGGGCAAAGTCCGCGTCAACCGCGGCAAGATCCGGATTTTCCTCCCTCAGCCCCAGCAAAACCTCGCGCATGCGCACCAGCGTCCGGATGCCTTGCGGCGCAAGGTTGAGGCGCCGGATCAGTTCCTGCCGACGCGGCTCAGCAGCCAGATGCAGTTCCAGCAGGATCTCCGGATTGGGATCCGCCTTATAGGCGCTGATGGCGCGCTCCAGACGCTGTACGTCCGGGCCGAAACGCTCAAGCAGCATCACCATGAAATCGCGCTGCTGCTCGCGCGAAAAGCCTTGCCAGCGGTTAAGGATATCCTGGGCGAGCGCCATTCCGGACGCCTCGCCCCTGCTCGACAGCAGCGTGTCGCAAAGCGCCGACACCGTGGCAATCGGATCATCCGTCTCCCGCGGCGCCAGCGAAAGGAAACGCCGGCCCTTGTCGGCAATCGCCTGAAGCATGTCGGAAAGCAGGAACGGAGCGCTGTTCATTGCACGACCCCCAGCATCTGGTTCGGAAGCCATGTTGCGATATCAGGGAAGATGCACAGGATGATGATCGCCAGGAACATGACCAGGACGTAGGGCAGCGAGCCCCACAGGATGTCCTTCGTCGGCACGGTGGGCGCGATCGCGTTGATGACAAAGAGGTTGAGGCCGATGGGTGGCGTGATTAGCCCCACTTCCATGTTGATCGTCAGCACGATCGCGAACCAATAGGGGTCGAAGCCGGCCTGTGTGACGATTGGGAATAACATAGGCGCGGTCATAACGATGACGGCCACCGGCGGCAGGAACATGCCGCAAACGAGCAGGAAGACGTTGATCACCGCGAGCAGCACCCAGCGGTTGACCTCCATGTCGGCGATCACGGCGGCGATGGATTGGGTGATGAAGAGCGAGGACAGGGCAAAGGCGAAGAGTTCTGCTGCCGCCATGATCATCATGATCATCACGCTTTCGCGCATCGCCGAGGCAAAGATCCCGTTCACGGCGCTGAAGCGGAACAAGCGGTAGGCGATGATGACCACCAGAAGCGTCAGCAGTGCGCCTGCGCCTGCCGCTTCCGAAGGTGTGGCGATGCCGCCGTAGAGCACATAAAGCGTGCCGGCGATGATCAGCAGGAAGGGCAGGATGCGCGGCATGGCCGCCAGCCGCTCCTTCAACGTGTAGCGGACCGAGCGTGCGGCAAACTCATAACCTTTGCGCCGGCAGTCAATGATGGCCCAAGCCATGAACATGATCGTCAGCATGATGCCGGGGATGACGCCGGCCATGAACAGGCGACCGATCGAGGTCTCCGTCGAGATGCCGTAGACAATCAGTGTCACCGACGGCGGGATAAGGATGCCGAGGGTCCCACCTGCCGCGATCGATCCGGTGGCAACCGAGTTCGGATAACCGCGTCGCAACATCTCCGGAATGCCCATCTTGCCGATGGCCGCGCAGGTTGCGGGCGACGAGCCGGTCATGCCGGAAAAGATAGCACAGGAGCCAATGTTCGAGAGCACGAGCCCGCCCGGCACGCGGTTCAGCCATCGGTCAAGCGAGGTATATAAGTCGGAGCCTGCCGGTGACGATGCCACGGCTGCCCCCATCAACACGAACATGGGGATGGAGACATAGGCAAGGTTGGCGATGCCGGAGAACATCGTGTCGCCGAGGATGTAGAAGATGTCGAACCCGTCCTGCAGGAAAAGCGCGGCGAAGGCTGCAAGCCCGAGTGCGAACGCGATCGGCATTCCTGTGGCGAGCAGAATGAACAGCAATGAGATGAGGAGAAGTCCTGCCCCGGTCGCACTCATGAGCGGCGTCCTTCCATGGAATGCTCGGCCGCTGGCGTGGCGGGAAGCGGGAGATGCGATGATGGCAAGTCACCAACAGCAGCCGGCTCACGTCCGAGCCGCAGAAGCACGAGGATCTGCGCGACGTATTGCAGGCAAAGCAGAAGGAAACCGAGTGGCAGGGCCGCCAGGGGAATCCAGAGCCGCGGCGCCCAGACGCTCGAATGCTTCCAGTTGCCTGTCCAGGCTTCCTCGAACTGCACCCAGGTCGCGGCGAGCATCACAATGCAGAAGATGAGGCCGAGAAAAGACCCGACGACCTTCAGCCGCAAGCGATTTCGCTCGCTGAGCAACATCTCGATGACGTCAACGCCGACATGCCCGCCCTTGAGCAGCACATAAGGCGCGCCGAGAAAGATCGCCGCAGTTGCGGAAAAAACCACGAAATCCGTCTGCCAGATCGTCGGCAGCCGGAAAACGTAGCGCATCAGGATCATCTGGCAGACGACGAGCATGGCGATGATGATCAGTGCGGTCGCGATGATCGCAAACAGGCGCGACAGCCTGCCCACCCACAGAACATAGGCACTCAGCATGGAACGGTTCTCCGAGGAAGTGGCGGCGCAAATGCGCCGCCTTCGCTCATTGGACGGCCAGGGCCTTTTCGATCAGTTTGTCACCGCCAGGAACCTTTTCTGCGAAGTTCTTGTATGACGACTGCTTGGCGAGCTCGAGCCAGGCATCATAATCCGCCTTGCTCATCTCGACGATCTCAACCCCCGCTTTCTTGTAGGCGTCGATCATGATCTGGTCGCCCTTGCGCACTTCTGCGTCGAAGAACTCCTCCGACTTCTCGCCGGCTGCAAGGATCGCCTTCTGCTGCTCCGGCGTCAGCCGGTCGAAGACCTTCTTCGACATCAGAACCGGTTCGTACATGAACCATAGCGCATTCTCGCCTGGCGCGGTGAGGCACTTGGCGTGTTCAAAGAGCCGGTAGGACACGAAGCTTGCCGACGAGGTATTGGCGGCATCAAGCACGCCCGTCTGCATGCCCGTGTAAATTTCGGACGAGGGCATGGATGAGATCGAGGCGCCTGCTGCCACCAGCATCTCCTCGAAGGCCGGGCCGGCGGCGCGGATAACCTGACCCTTGATCGTGTCGGGCGAGGTAATGCAGCCCTTCTTTGAGGCGAACGCGCCCGAAAGCCAAGCATCGGCGATGACCATTGCCCCGGCGTCCTCGATGACCTTCTTGATGTCAGTCATGAACTCCGACTCGTTCAGGCGCTTCGCCCTATCAAAGTTGCCGACAAGCCCTGGCATGAGAGTGGCGGAAAACTCGGGATGCCGCCCCGACGCATAATCGAGCGGGAACGACGTCATGTCTAGGATGCCGCGCGTGACGGCATTCCACTGGTCATTGGGCTTGTAGAGCGAAGAGCCTGGATAGACCTGGATCTCCAGGCCCACATCTGCCGCGGCAACTTCACGCGCGATGACTTGCACCATCTCATCGCGGATGTCGCCTTTGCCGCCAGGGAACTGGTGGGATGCCTTCAGGATCGTCTGCGCCGATGCACCAGAGGCAAGCATGCCGGTGATCAGGACCGCGGCTGAAAGCTTCAATGCCTTCGTCAGGTTCATGACTAAATTCCTCCCTTGGCCTCAACCCTCCTGTTGAAGCCCGCGAATGATGCGTGCAGGTTGTGGACAATGTCAACCCTCTTGTATACAAGAAATGTAGACTTGTATGAGAGCATCAATGACAACCAGTACCCACCACAAGCTAAGGGACCAGATCGAGAACTGCATTCTCACCGGCGAATTCCATCCGGGGGATCGGCTGGACGAGGTCCAGCTTGCCACTCGCTTCCAGGTATCACGAACACCCGTGCGGGAAGCTCTCATGCAACTCAGCGCCATCGGCCTGGTGGAAATCAAACCCCGACGCGGCGCTACGGTTGTAGATCCGGGTCCGGAAAGGATCTTCGAGATGTTCGAGGTTATGGCTGAACTGGAGGCCATGGCCGGTGCGATGGCTGCCCGTCGGCACCAGGAGCAGGACCAGATCGCCATTCTCGAGGCCCTGGCGAAATGTCGAGACGCGGCAGAAAGCAACGACACCGATCGGTATTATTATGAAAACGAAGCCTTCCATCACGCCATCTATGTCGCGAGCCACAATGGCTTCCTGCAAGAACAATGCATCGCGCTGCATCGGCGGCTTCGGCCATATCGCCGGCTGCAATTGAGGGTGCGCAACCGGATGTCGGTTTCGCTCTCGGAGCATGAAGGCATTGTTGACGCCATCCTTGCGGGGGACGCGGATGCGGCAACCGTGAGGCTGCGCAGCCATATCGCCGTCCAGGGTGACCGTTTCGGGGATCTCATTGCTAACCTGCGCCAGCTCGACCGGCGGCGCGCCTGACCCGGCATCCGGAGAAAGGGAGTTGACGGACACCGCCTAAGCCGGTCTAGTCCCATGGCAGTCGCGTCGCCACTCAAGTTCCAGGTAACTCCACGCTCTCATGATACTCGCGGATGGCGACACGTTCCCCACCGAAAACGATGTCTGCATCGTTGGAGCCGGCCCCGTCGGCCTGGCGCTGGCACTTAGGCTTGAGACGCTTGGGCTAAACGTCATCGTGCTGGAACGTGGCAGCGGTGAGACCTCTACCCCCGATGTGCCGGCCGACACTGAATTTCGCAACGGCCATCATGCCCTCTCCGAAGCGGTCTCGCGCCCCGGTATTGGCGGCACCTCCGCGCTGTGGGGAGGGCGTTGTGTTGAACTCGACGACCTCGATTTCCAACCACGGGCGCATGTCCCGTATTCCGGCTGGCCCATCTCGCACGACGAGGTTCGTCCGTATTACAAAGAAGCCTACAAGTTCCTCACCTGCAGAACCGGCGCGCTGCGTTCAGAGAGCCTCGGGCTGCCGGATTCAGCTGTTGTTGTTGATGCCATCGAGCGCTGGAGCAAACATCCGGCACTCGGACCGCATTATTCGCAACGGCTGGCTCGTTCCCGAAACGTGACGGTTGTCCCCTCGGCCACAGTGACATCCATTGATCTCGACGCCCAGGGGGACCAAGTTCAGAGCCTTGCGCTGAAACATGCGGGACGAGCGGCGAAGGTGTCCGCAAAGGTCTTCATCCTCGCCGGTGGCGGCCTCGAAAATGCTCGGCTGCTGCTTTCGCTGCAGGCGGCGCGCCCGGACGTGGCTGCCCGGTTTTCCGCCTCGCTCGGCCGCTTCTACCAAGGCCATCTCACCGGCTATATTGCGATGCTGAAGTTTGCCGACCCCCGGAAGGCGCGATCACTTTCGTTTCGCACCGATGATGAAGGGTATAGCTACCGGCAGCGGCTGCAGATCGCACCTGAACTGCAGGCAGACAAGAAGCTCCTGAACACGGTGTTCTGGATCGACGCGCTTTCAATCGCTGATCCCGTCCATGGCTCCGGAGCGCTGTCGCTGTGTTATCTGTTCCTGGCGGCGTCCGGCCTCTACCGTCGCATGTCGAAGGGGCTGGCGCCTACCGCAAGGGGCCTTGGCAACATCGACAAACAACAGCACTGGCGCAACATCCGCCAGAATGCGCGTTGGCCTGTGGAATTGTGGCAGGCGACGCGAGACTTGTTGAAGCGGCGAACGAAACCGCACCAAACACTGTTCAACCCAAAGGGCCGGTACCTGCTACGCTACCACGCCGAGCAGGTACCAAACCCGGAGAGCCGCGTCTTGCTTAAACCCCAGTCACCGGGAAGCTCTCAGGCAGCCTTGTCTGTCGATTATCGGGTCGTTGATCAGGATATCGACTCCGTCCTCACATCCCATGACCTGCTCGACGCCTGGTTGCGGCGCAACCGGATCGGACGGCTCGAGTATATCCACCCATTGGCGGAACGCCGACAGGCGGTGATGGCGCAGGCGTTCGACGGTTATCACCAGATCGGGCTGTCACGGATGGCCGATAATCCGAACGACGGTGCAGTCGACCGCAACTGCAAGCTCCATGGGGTTGCCAATCTCTATGTCGCAGGCAGCGGCGTTTTTCCGACCGGTGGCCACGCGAACCCCACACTGCCGGCCGTCGCTCTTGCACTCAGGCTTGCGGAGCACGTTGCCAAGACGCTCAAACGGTCCACCGTCTCCTGAGGCCGATGCGGGAGGCCGGCAACCTCGCCGGGAAAACCATCGTAGCCACCAGTCCCGAAAACTTTTAGTTGACATTCAGGCCCAGCATCTCTATTTAAAGTTTATCGATCTTTTTCTTGCTGAGCTTTGGTTATTGCGCGATTGGCACCGCGCCCTGAACGAACCTTCCTTTTAAAACATCGCTATCACCATCCACGATGCCATCGGCATCGCGGTCGATCTCTATTGCTATAGAAAGGGTTCATCATGACCACTGGCACAGTAAAATGGTTTAATTCCACCAAGGGTTTCGGTTTCATCGAGCCTGACAACGGCGGCGCAGACGCCTTCGTTCACATCTCGGCTGTCGAACGTTCAGGCATGCGCGAAATCGTTGAAGGCCAGAAGCTCAGCTACGAGCTGGAGCGCGACAACAAGTCGGGCAAGATGTCGGCCTGCAATCTCCAGGCCGTCTGACACCAAGGATCTGCTCTCCTGTGACCACGGATGTACTGGCACTGTCGAGAGTTTGAACCAACCAAAGCCGGGCGCGACGCCCGGCTTTTTTTTGGCCAAAAGACTGGCCGAACCCGGAAAGGGAACCTCATGACACAGACATTCAGCAAAACCCGTCAGCAGGCGGAAAACGCATTCAGCAAGATCCAAAGCCAGTTTTTCGCAAAGGACGAGGCAGTGGAAGAACAGGACTTCGCGTCACAGGCCCGTGATGCAAAGACAGCACGCCTGAGGGCAGCGCGACTGGCGAAAGAGGCTGACGAGAGCACGAAAGCCGCATCAGCCGCCAAGGATTGACGACGTGCGTCACCCTGCCCTCGCCAACTCAAGTGCCTCATGCTTCAGGAGATCCAATGCCCAATGAAAATCATGAACTTCAGGCCAGCACCACCGCGTGGCAGATCGCAATGCAGGAAATCCTGCGCATGGTGATCCGCGACCTCTACCAGAGCCAGGGAGAAGCCGTCTTCAAGGCGCACATCAAGCGTATCGAAGAAGGCGCGGTCGACAGCATCTACAGCGACTTGAGGCTGCGCGGTACCAGCGAATGGACCGAAACGCTGGTGAAGGAGAAGGCGACCAATGTTGTCACGACTCTCCTGACGTCGTTCACCTTCGAGCAACCCAGCCCAGGTGCACGCGGCGTTTAACGCTTAGACGGCTGACACCATGTTGCGGCCGCGTCTCTTCGACCGATACAGCCCCTCGTCGGCGCGTTTCAGGACGTCGCTTGAGAACCGGTCAAGCTGGTCGAACTGGCTGAGTCCCCCGCTAATCGTCGACTCGTAATGGATGTTTTCCTTCAGGATGATCGGGACATCCTGGCGTAGGCGCTCGGCAATATTCAAGGCATCGCTCCGATGCGTGCCGGGCATTACCACCACGAACTCATCACCGCCTAAGCGCGCAACGACATCGCTCCTGCGCAATTGCTGGCGGCAGATCCGCGCGATCTCCACGAGGGCCGCGTCGCCTGCGTCGTGGCCCATCTCGTCATTCAGACGCTTGAAATTATCAAGATCGAAGACCAGAACCGAGGTTTGATCGCTATCCTGCGCGAAGATGCCGAGGCGATGGTCGAGCGTTTCGATCAGCTTGCGACGGTTAAAGAGGCCCGTCAGCGCATCCGTCTCACTCAACTGCAGCAGCTTCTTCTGCGTCTGATGTTTTTCCGTGATGTTGCTCGCTACCCAGACAACGGCCTGCTCGCCATCGACGGGAAAATCGAGCGCCTGTACCCGGCCTTCAAACCAGATCGAATAGCTGGGCCCTTCGCCTGCACCCTTAACGTCGGCGCCGCTGAGCTCATATTCGACGATGTGGAGCCCGCGGTGTTCCAGCGCCTTCTCGATTTCACCGAGAAACCAGCGGGCTTTCTCCTCCCTCACCATGTCGAACATGCTGCGACCCACGAGACCACTTCCATCATGGTAATGTCGGACATCCTTTCCACCGAAAACGGCCGCGTATCGGCCGCTACGGGTCAGGATGAAGGCCGGATCAGGCAGGGATGACAGGATCGAGTTGAGTTGCTGCTGCGTAAACAAGCAAAGAAATTCCATCTATTCCACAACGAGCGCACCGGTTGCCGGCCCGCTCGTGATATTCACGCTGCCATAACAATGTTGAGACTTTCTGAAATGCCTGTCTGCGACGTCGAAGCGACCGCAAAAGATGGCTAATAGCGTCGTGTCTGCCGCACGTCGTGGTGGGTGGATCGCTCATCCCATCGCTTCAGCACCTTGCGAGCCTCCGCAGGCACGTAAGCCGTTTCGTAGTCTTGGCCTTGAAACGCGATGACGTTTTCGAGCGAGTCGAACTCCATCACTGTCGTGAATTGCACTTCGTGGCCAAGGTCGCGTCGCAGCAGCTCGATCGAGCGATATCCCGGGATCTGCTTTGCCTCGATGCCGGGGAAGACGAACGTGTCCAGCAGTTGCTCGTAGGCATCAGCATTCTCCGGTGTCGTGTAGCCGTTCCACATCCGCTTGATCATGATCCTTCCTCCCATTGATCTCCATCAGCAGTATGGCCGGCTTTTTGAAGATACTATGATCGGAACACTAAGCTGAACTCTTCAAAACGGAGTCGATCAGGCCCGGAAAACGCGCATCAAGATCCTCGCGCCGCAGCGTCAGGAGCCGCCCGCGGCCCAGGGCCTGGTTCCGGATGATGCCAGCTTCTCGCAGCACCTTCATGAGATGCGACTTCGTCGATTTGGGCATCGACGGATCGGAAAGATGGCACTGCGCCATCTCAAGCGGCCCGTCGGCAAGTTGACGGACGATCGCCAGGCGCTCCGGATCACTCAGCGCAAACAGCACCTCGGTCAATTGCAGCGCATCGCGCTCTGGATGCGGAAGGTCGGCGTTATCCTGTGGCATTGTTCGAATTTACTTGAACCATTGCGGAAGTGGTAGAAAATGGTTCGAAAATACTCGAACCATGGACAGCGTCATGACTGACACGACCATCCCTGCTTCCGTGCGTGCCAATGCTGGCTTCCGCCTCACGCTTGCTGGCATGGCAGTCTTGATGGCAGCGGCAAGTGCGCCTTCGCCGTTCTATCCGGTGCTTCAGGCTGAAATCGGTTTTTCCGCGGCCGCCCTCACCGGCATCTTCGCCATATATACCGTCTCCTTGCTGGCATCGCTGCTCATCACGGGATCGCTTTCTGACCATCTAGGGCGCCGCCCGGTCATTTCCGCCGGTTTTGCGCTAATGGCCTTGAGCCTTCTGCTGTTCTGGCAGGCCAGCAGTGTCGGCACCTTGCTTCCAGCAAGAGTGCTGCAAGGCGTGGCAGCCGGCTTGCTTCTTTCTGCCCTTTCCGCGGCCGTCGTGGATTTCGAGCCGAAGGAAAGACCCGGCAGCGCATCAATCTGGAACTCGGTCATCCCGCTCATGGGATTGGCCGCAGGTGCGCTGGTTACCGGCATCATGATGGACATCGCGACGTTCGCGAAAGCGGATGTGTTCGGCACGCTCGTAACGATTTGCGCCGTGCTCGCTGTCATCATCTGGTTTGTCGCAGAAACGGCGCCACGGCATGCGGGGATCCTCGCCTCGCTTCGTCCGCGTATCGGCGTGCCGTCCTCTGCAAAGACGGCCTTCTGGCGCAGTTCGCCTGCGGTCGTCGCGGGTTGGGCGACAGGCGGGCTTTACCTCTCGCTCGGCGCGCCACTCGTCAGACAAACGTTTGACGCCGAGGATCACGTCACGCAGTCGGTTGTTATTGCCCTGCTCTGCGGTGCGGGCGCCCTCGCCTGTTATGTCGCCCGCCGCCACTCCTCCCGAGCGGTCACGCTTTATGGTGCGTCCGCCTTGTCAATCGGGACGATCCTGACGCTCGTCGCTATCGTTATGCAGTCCCTGCCGTTTTACCTCGTCGCGCTTGCCATCGCCGGCACCGGCTTTGGTACCTGCTTCTACGGCGTGCTTCGTTCAATCGTGCCTTTGGTACGGCCCGGCGAACGCGGCGAGCTCTTCGCCGCAC
This sequence comes from Neorhizobium sp. SOG26, assembly GCF_003491345.1. GTDB lineage: Bacteria > Pseudomonadota > Alphaproteobacteria > Rhizobiales > Rhizobiaceae > Neorhizobium > Neorhizobium turbinariae. Next base: position 906,741 of record NZ_CP025513.1, on the reverse strand, counting down.
TTTTCACCCTGAGCTATCTAGCCTTTGGCCTTCCCGCACTTGTCGCCGGCGTTGCCATCGGCACCTTCGGGTTGACCAATACGAGCCTGGTTTATGGTGCATTCATTGCAGCATTCTCAGCGATCGCGGGCCTGCTGCGGAAGTTCGGCACAACGAACTGAATTTCGCAAGAGAGCCACGTCGGGATCTCCGCCATTCAGTCGTCTTCAAGGTGAGCAAGCCATGGAGACGACTGATGACCATTACCATAACGGCCTTTGAACGATCACCCGACAGAGGGAAAGGCTTGGCACGCGACATGCGCGTCCGCTGGGCACTGGAGGAAGTAGGACAGCCGATGTCAGGCTTGTTTCGTTCAAAGCGATGAAGCAGCCCGATCATCTCGCCCGCAGCCCCTTCGGACAGATCCCGACCTATGAGGAAGAGGATCTTGTGCTGTTTGAATCCGGCGCCATCGTCTTCCATATCGCCGAGCGTCACTCCAGCCTGCTTCCCAACGAGCGCGATGCGCGGGCCCGCGCGATCACCTGGATGTTCGCTGCGCTTGACACAGTTGAGACGCCGATCTTCGAGCGCACGCTCGCCCAGATCCTTGAAAGCGACGAGCCCTGGTTTGAGCAGCGACTGCAAGTGCTCGAAGCCAACATCCGCAAGCGGCTGGACGGGCTTTCTACCCGGCTGGGCAACGCCGAATGGCTTGACGGCGCGTTTAGCGCCGGTGACCTGTTGATGGTCTCGGTCCTACGCAGGCTGCACGGGTCGACTATCCTGGAGGATTACCCGAACCTCCTCGCTTACGTCGGACGTGGCGAAGCCCGGCCAGCCTACAAACGCGCTTTTGAGGCACAGCGCGCGGTGTTCGAAGCCTCGAAAGGTACTGCCTGAAGCTCGGCGCGACCGCTACGCGTCAGTCGCCAATCGGAAAGGCAAAACCTGCCTTGACGCGATCCATTACCACCATGGTCTTGAACCCCTTGATGTCGTGGTTCTCGTAGAAGAAGCGGCGGGTGAAGCTTTCGTAGTCCTCCATGTCCTTGGCAGTCACCACGAGGATGAAGTCAGCGTCACCCGTGACATAGTAACCGATCATTACTTCCTTGGTGGCGCGGATAGCCGACTTGAAGCGGTCGACAATATCCGCGCGCTCGCGTTCCAGCGAAACCAGGACGATCATGGTGATGCCGCGCCCGACCGCCTTCGGCGAGACAATCGAAACATCCGCCTCGATTACCCCTTCCTCGCGCAGACGCTTCAGGCGCCGCTGGCACGCGGTCGGCGAAAGATTGACGATCTGCGCCAGCTCTTCTGACGTCAAGCGGTTGTTTTTCTGGACCGCCGAAAGAAGCGCCCGATCCGCCCTGTCTAGTGTCACCATTGCAGGATTCCTGCGCGCGAGCGCTCCAAAACTCCGGAAATCTGCATCGGCGTCAGCACCAACGCAGACGAATGATCATGCGACGCGGATAGGCTGATGTAAACACTCATGGAGTTCCCGTATGAAAGGCATCGCCGTTGCGGCCCTCAAAAAGCTCTCGCGACCGGACTTGATTGAAGATCGTGCCTTCCTGGATGGTGTCTGGACCTCCCGCCGCGACGTCATTGGCGTGACCGACCCCGCAACGGGTGAACATCTAGCGGATGTTGCGGCCTGCTCTCCCGCCAATGCGGACGATGCCGTCGCTGCCGCGAGGCGAGCGTTCGTCGATTGGCGCGACATGCTCCCCGCCGAGCGCGGCGCGATCTTGCGCCATTGGGCGAATCTGATGCGCGACAATGCCGGCGATCTCGCCACCATCATGACGGCCGAGCAGGGCAAGCCGCTCGCCGAAGCGCTCGGGGAGATCTCCTATGGCGCCAGTTTTCTCGATTGGTTCGCAGCCGAGGGCGAGCGCGCCTATGGCGAAACCATTCCAAGCCACCTGCCCGGCAGCCGACTTTCGGTACAGATGCAGCCTCTCGGCGTCACCGTTGCCATCACGCCGTGGAACTTCCCCACCGCGATGATTACCCGCAAGGCAGGCGCCGCCTTGGCCGCCGGTTGCACGATGATCGTCAAGCCCGCGCCGGAAACACCACTCTCGGCACTCGCGCTGGCGAAACTGGCCGAAGAGGCGGGCATGCCGCCGGGTGTCTTCCAGGTCCTCACCGGCGAAGCCGCTTCGCTTGCTCGTCGCCTTTTGGAGAATACCGAGGTGCGTGCGTTCTCCTTCACCGGTTCCACCGAGGTTGGGCGCATCCTGCTCACCCAATCCGCGGCAACCGTGAAGAAGGCTTCGCTCGAACTCGGCGGCCATGCGCCATTCATCCTGTTCGATGATGTCGACCTCGCCAAGTCTGTTGAAGACTGCATTGGTGCGAAGTTCGCGACCTCGGGTCAGGATTGTCTTGCTGCGAACCGCATTTATGTCCAGCGCCGCGCCTACGATCGTTTTGTCGATCAGTTCGCCCGGGCAACCGCGGAAATTAGGGTCGGCCACGGCCTTGAGTCCGGAACCGATGTCGGCCCGATGACGCGCGCCTCGGTGGCTGAGAAATGCCGGCAGCAGATTGCCCAGGCCGTTTCAGCGGGCGCACGTCTTGTCTGCGGCGGACAGGACAGCCCGCTCGGCGGCAACTTCGTCACGCCCACCGTACTGGCGGATGTCACTGACGACATGCTGATCGCGCAGGAAGAGACCTTCGGGCCGGTGGCCGCGATCCTGCCATTCGATGACGAGGCGGAAGTGCTGGCGCGTGCCAATGCCACGGAAATGGGCCTTGCCGCCTACCTCTACACCAATGACCTGGGCCGTGCGATGCGCCTTACAGATCGGCTGGAATACGGCATGGTTGCCGTCAACACGCCGAAGTTTACAGGCGCGCCGATCCCGTTCGGGGGCTGGAAGCAGTCCGGTCTTGGCCGCGAAGGCTCCCGCCACGGCCTTCTGGAATATCTTGAAGCGAAATACGTCTGCTTCGGCAATCTTGCTGCATGAAAGGACCTACATCGATGACCATCAACCTCAACCAGATCGCCGAGATGGACCGCAACTCGGTCTTGCATCCCTTCACGCAGATGAAGGACTTTGCCTTGGGCAAGATGGGCGACCCGACGATCGTTGAGACCGGAAAGGGTATCCGCATTCAGGATGCGCACGGGAAGGAGTTGATCGACGGCTTTGCAGGCCTCTACTGCGTCAATGTCGGGTATGGCCGCACCGAAGTGGCAGAAGCCATCTCGCGCCAGGCCTATCGGCTGGCCTATTACCATTCTTATGCCGCCCACACGACGGACGAGTTGGCGATCCTCTCCGACCGTCTCGTGAAGATGGCGCCGGGCAAGATGAGCAAGGTGTTCTACGGAATGTCCGGCTCCGACGCGAACGAGACGCAGGCGAAGCTCGTCTGGTACTACAGCAACCTGCGCGGGAAGCCGAACAAGAAGAAGATCATCTCGCGCGAGCGAGGCTATCACGGGTGCAGCGTCGTTTCAGGCTCGATGACCGGCATGAGCTTCTACCATGACCACATGGACCTGCCGCGCGCCGGCATCCTGCATACTGGTGCCCCGCATCACTACTGGGGCGCGGAAGCAGGCGAGACGGAGCAGGAATTTTCTAACCGCCGGGCGGACGAGCTTGAGGCAATGATCCTGCGCGAGGATCCGGACACGGTCGGCGCCTTCATCGCCGAACCGGTTCTGGGCACCGGCGGTATTACGCCGCCGCCGCAGGGCTATTGGGAAGCTGTGCAGAAGGTTCTCCGGAAGTACGACATCCTGATGATCGCTGACGAGGTTATTACCGGCTTCGGGCGCACCGGCTCCATGTTTGGCTCGCAACACTATGGCATCGAGCCGGACCTGATCACTGTCGCCAAGGGGCTGACATCGGCTTATTTCCCGCTGTCTGGCGCGATCGTCGGAGAGAAGGTTTACAAGGTGCTTGAAGACGGAGCGGATCGGGTCGGCGCCTTCTCACATGGTTATACCTATTCAGGCCACCCAATCGGTGCGGCTGCCGCCAACGCCGTCCTCGACATCGTGGAAAAGGAAGACCTGCCAGGAAATGCGCGGGAGGTCGGGACCTACTTCCAGGAGCAGTTGAAGGCGAAGTTCGCCCAGCTTCCCATTGTGGGCGAGGTGCGCGGCGTCGGCTTGATGGGCGCAATCGAGTTCGTCGCAGACCGAGAAAAGAAGACCCGCTTCCAGCCAAACCTCACCGTCGGCGCTAAGGTATCGAAGGCGGCGCGCGAGCGTGGACTTATTGCTCGTGCCATGCCGCATGGCGACATCCTTGGCTTCGCACCGCCGCTGGTGACGACAAAGGCAGAGGTCGATGAGATCGTATCCATCGCGGAAGCGGCAGTGCGCTCTGTCATGGATGATCTCGTCCGGGCCGGCGAAACCATCTGATCCACCTCGAGGTCGGGCGGTTCGCCGCCCGACTCACCTCATCGCACTTCCGCTTTTCCGCGGGAGCGTGCATAATGTCATGAAATTGCTTCCGCCGAGAACGAGTCAATTTCATGCTTCGTCAAGCCAATCCACTCGCCAGGGATCCCGTGCCTGCCACAAAACCGGTGGCGTGGCGACCGGTACTCGCCAAGCAGAAGGGCGTGACGAAGCACGCGGCTCTCACCGAGAAGATCATCGCCGATATTGACGCCGGCGTGTTGAAGCCGATGGACAGGATGCCGACGCACCGGGACCTGGCGCGCGAGCTTGGTCTTTCCGTCCAGACCGTCAGCCTCTCCTACAAGGAGGCAGAACGGCTCGGTTTCCTCAGCGGCGAGATCGGCCGCGGCACCTTCGTCAAGGCGCGGGTGACGGACCGCGCGGGGCGGATGATGCTCGACCACAGCCCCAATGAAGTGCTCGACCTGTCGATCATCCGCGGCGTTTATCTGGAAGAGCACGAGACGGCTTCGCGCGAGATCTTCCATGAGTTGGCGGAAAGCGATATCGCGAGCTTCATGCGCCCCTGCCGTCCGATCGCCGGCCTTCAGCGTCATCGCGATACGGCGAGCCTCTGGCTGCGGCGGTTTGGAGTACCGGCCGGTGCTGACCGCATCCTCGTCACCAATGGCGCGGCGCACGGCATTTTCCTTGCGCTGAGCTGCATCGTCCGTTCAGGCGATGTGGTGCTGTGCGAAAACCTGACCGATCACGGCATCATTGGCCTTTCCAACGTGCTTGGCTTTAGCCTCAAGGGCCTGCCGACCGACAACGAAGGCATCCTGCCTGATGCGCTGGAAGCGGCGTGTGCAGCCGGCGGCGTACGTGCACTCGTGTTGATCCCAACCCTCAACAACCCAACTGGTCACGTCTCCGGCGCCGAGCGTCGAAGGGCAATCGCGGCCATTGCCGCTCGTCACGGCGTTTTTGTCGTTGAAGACGAAGTCTGCCGTCCGATGATCGATGAGGATCTGCCGTCAATCAGCGAGATGCTGCCGGATCTCGGCTTCTTCGTCACCAGCTTCACTAAGGCGGTGCTGACGGGCCTGCGCGTGGGTTATCTCGTCGTCCCGCCGTCCTATTCCATCCGTGCAGCCTCGATCCTGCGCGTTTCAAGCTGGAGCGGGACCTATCTGGCCGGTGAGATTGCCACCCGCTGGGTGGAGAGCGGCACAGCACTGCGGCTGGTGGAAGTACAGCGCCGGGAAGCGGCTGCGCGCCAGTCGATCGCGACAGGTATTCTTGGCGAACACATCGCCTCCAGCCACCCGCTCTCGCTCTGCGCCTGGCTGAAGGTGCCAACGCATTGGACGGAAGATGGATTGGTGCGTGCGCTCGCCAACCAGAATGTTGCCGTCTCGCCGTCGGAACCTTTCATAGCCGGGCCCGGTCACGGCGGCGGCATCCGCATTTGTCTTGGCGGTCGCATGAGCCATGCGACGCTGACCAACGCCCTTACCACCGTGCGCAATACGTTCGAACAACTGCCGCCGGTCTATGACATCGGTTCAATCGGGTAAGGCGCTCCACGAATATTGAATCATGACAATATAACAATTGACATGATTTTACATCGCTCGCAACATGACAATCATGAAGAGCGCGAGCCTGTCCAAGTTGAGCGAAGATACTCCCCTGCCGGTGACGCTGGCCGATGTGGAACAGGCCGCGGCTCGGATCAAAGGCCACGTTGCGTGCACGCCGCTCGTCTTTTCCCGCACCCTCTCGGACCGCAGCGGCCATCCGGTTCATCTCAAGCTCGAGACACGCCAGCCGATCCGTGCATTCAAGCTTCGCGGGGCGACAAACGCCACCCTCGCCCTCGATGACGCGGCACGTCAGCGTGGTCTCGTCACCGCATCGACTGGCAATCACGGCCGCGCCGTCGCTTATGCGGCCCGCGAACTTGGTGTGTCAGCAACGATCTGCATGTCTTCCCTTGTTCCGGCGAACAAGGTCGAGGCAATCCGCGCGCTGGGTGCCAATATCCGCATCGTCGGCACATCGCAGGATGACGGACAGGAAGAAGTCGAGCGTCTCGTTCAAAGCGCCGGCCTCACCCCTATCCCGCCCTTCGACAACGTCGATGTCGTGGCCGGCCAGGGTACGATCGGGCTCGAGATCATCGAGGACCTGCCGGATCTCGCGACCGTGCTGATCCCCCTATCCGGTGGCGGCCTGGCGGGCGGTATCGCTGTGGCGGTGAAGGCGCTGAGACCACAGGCGCGCATTATCGGGATTTCGATGCAGCGCGGCGCGGCCATGCATGCGGCCATTGCTGCTGGCAAGCCGGTCCCGATCTGCGAGGAGGAGACGCTGGCGGATTCACTCGGCGGTGGCATCGGGCTTCAAAACCGAGTGACCTTCGCGCTCTGCCGCGAGCTTCTCGATGACGTGGTCCTGCTTAGCGAGGAGGAGATTGCAGCCGGCATCCGGCATGCGACGCACGAGGAAGGCGAAGTCGTGGAAGGTGCCGGCGCGGTCGGCATCGCGGCCATCCTAGCAGGTAAAATCCAGCCGACTGGTCCGACGGCGATCATCGTCTCCGGCGCCAACATCGATCCCAAGAAACACCGGGACATCGTGGGAGCAGCCGGATGAGCCGCATCAGCATCCTGACGGAAGGTGATCTGCGTGCCATCGTGAAGCTCGATGCTTCTGCGGTCGATTGCGTTGAGCAGGCGTTCGCCGCGCTCGCGACCAAAGCCGTCGCCATGCCGCCGATCCTGCGTCTCGACATTCCCGAGTTCCGCGGCGAGGTCGATGTCAAGACTGCTTACGTCCCCGGTTTCGACAGCTTCGCCATCAAGGTCAGCCCTGGTTTCTTCGACAATCCGAAGCTCGGCCTGCCAAGTCTCAACGGTTTGATGATTTTGCTCAGCGCCAGGACAGGATTGGTTGAGGCACTGTTGCTCGACAATGGTTACCTGACCGACGTGCGCACGGCCGCGGCCGGGGCAGTCGCCGCGCGGCATCTGTCACGCGAGGATGCTTCGGTGGCCACGATCTTCGGTGCCGGCATGCAGGCACGGCTGCAGCTTCAGGCACTGACGCTAGTGCGGCCAATTAAGTCGGCGCGCGTCTGGGCTCGTGACTATGCCAAGGCGGAGCAACTTGCCGTGCAGTTTTCGCGCGACCACGGTATCGAGGTCACCGCGATACCCGATCCGCGGCAGGCCGTTAGCGGCGCCGACATCATCGTCACGACCACACCGGCGGAAATTGCCATTCTGATGGCGGACTGGCTGGAGTCTGGCCAGCACCTGACCGCCATGGGATCTGACTCCGAGCACAAGAACGAGATCGACCCGGCCGTCTTTGCCCGGGCAACCTATGTCGCCGACCGCATCACGCAGACGCGGGTGCTCGGGGAGCTGCACCACGCGATCAAGGCGGGCGTGGCATCCGCGGATGAGCTGTTCGGGGAGCTTGGAGCCGTCATCGCCGGGAAGGCATCTGGACGTACTGCCGCCAGTGACATCACCTTTGCCGACCTCACCGGAACCGGCGTGCAAGACACCGCAATTGCCAATCTCGCCCTCACCCGCGCGAAAGACGCGGGACGCGGCCAGATCATCGAAAACAAACTGAACATGGGAGATGCAGCGTGAGCGTGACGCTGAACTTTACGCGCGAGGAATATGCCGAGCGCCTGTCGAAAACCCGTCGCGCGATGGAGCAGGCCGGGATCGATCTCCTGATCGTCACGGATCCGTCCAACATGCACTGGCTGACCGGATATGACGGCTGGTCCTTTTATGTGCATCAATGCGTGCTGGTACCGCCGACCGGCGAGCCGATCTGGTACGGTCGCAAGCAGGACGCCAACGGCGCCAAGCGCACCGCCTATCTCGCCCATGACAATATCATCGGGTATCCCGATCACTATGTTCAGTCGACCGAACGTCACCCGATGGACCTGCTCTCGCAGATCATCGACGAGCGGAAGTGGTCCGGCCTTACAGTCGGCGTCGAGATGGACAACTATTATTTCTCGGCCGCAGCATTCGCGTCGCTGCAGAAACATCTGCCGAATGCCCGCTTCACGGATGCGGCGGGCTTGGTGAACTGGCAGCGCGCCGTCAAAAGCCCGACCGAGCTCAACTACATGCGCAAGGCCGGAAAGATCGTCGAGTTGATGCATAAGCGCATTGTTGATGTCGTTGAGCCAGGCATGCGCAAATGCGATCTGGTGGCCGAGATCTATGACGCCGGCATTCGCGGCACCGCCGAGTTTGGTGGTGATTATCCGGCAATCGTCCCACTTCTGCCGTCGGGCGCCGATGCTTCCGCACCGCACTTGACCTGGGACGACAAGCCGATGCGCACCGGCGAAGGCACGTTCTTCGAGATTGCCGGCGCCTACAAGCGCTACCATTGCCCGCTGTCGCGCACGGTTTTCCTCGGCAAGCCGACGCAGGCATTCCTCGATGCGGAGAAAGCGACCCTTGAAGGCATGGAAGCGGGGCTTGCCGCCGCCAAGCCGGGCAATACATGCGAAGATATCGCCAACGCTTTCTTTGCTGTCTTGAAGAGATACGGGATCATCAAGGATAACCGCACCGGCTATCCCATCGGCCTTTCTTATCCGCCGGATTGGGGGGAGCGGACGATGAGCCTGCGCCCGGGTGACCGCACGGAGCTGAAGCCGGGCATGACCTTCCACTTCATGACAGGCCTCTGGCTCGAAGACATGGGCCTGGAGATCACCGAAAGCATCGCGATCACCGAGACCGGCGTCGAATGCTTGTCCAACGTACCCCGCCAGTTGTTCGTGAAGGCCTGACGCCATGCTGACGACGGCGCCACGACCTTCCCCGATTACTCCGACCGTCCATTTCGACGCCAAGGGGGTGCAGCACGGTCACCTGCGGCTGCCGTACAGCCGCGATGACAGCGCATGGGGTTCGGTGATGATCCCGATCTGCGTCATCGCCAACGGCAATGGCCCGACAGCCCTCCTCACCGGCGCCAATCATGGCGACGAATATGAAGGTCCGGCAGCGCTTTTCGAACTGGCACAGACGCTCGACCCATCACACGTGCAGGGCCGCGTCATCATCGTGCCGGCACTAAACTATCCGGCCTTCCGCGCCGGGACACGTACCTCGCCGATCGACCGCGGAAACCTGAACCGCAGCTTCCCCGGCCGGCCCGACGGTTCGGTGACGGAGAAGATCGCCGACTACGTGACGCGCCACCTGATCCCGCTGGCGGACATCGTGCTCGACTTTCATTCCGGCGGAAAGACCCTCGATTTCCTTCCCTACGCGGCGGCCCACGACCTGCCAAATAAGGACCACGAAGCACGCTGCTTCAGGGCGGTGGCCGCGTTCTCGGCCCCCTATTCCATGAAGATGCTGGAAATCGACGCGGTCGGCATGCTCGACACCACCGTTGAGGAAATGGGTAAGGTCTTCGTAACCACGGAACTCGGTGGCGCCGGCACAGCGAGCGCCCGCTCGATCGACATCGCCCGACGCGGAACACGCAACCTGCTGCGGCATGCGGGGATACTATCAGGTGAGCCGGAGCTCCAGCCGACCCGCTGGCTGGACATGCCCTCCGGCGACTGTTTCACCTTCGCAGAAGATGACGGCCTTGTCGCCTTCGCCTGCAATCTGGGCGATCCGGTCCGCAGGGGTGACACTATAGCCCGCGTCTATCCCGTCGGCAGGACGGGCATCGCTCCAGTTTCCTACGCGGCCACCATGGATGGTGTGCTGGCCGCGCGCCATGTCCCCGGCCTTATCAAGGCGGGCGACTGCCTTTCCGTCATCGCCACGATTACGGAGCAACCTTAGCCACAAAACCGCGTGAGACTCGAAAACGGGCCACGGAGAACCGTCAACCAGAGGAGAAGAGAGATGCAGTTTTCGAAAATTATCGGGCTTTCCGCCCTTTCACTCGCCGCCACCGTCACGTCCGCCGCCGCCCTTACGGTCGAAGAGGTTAAGCAGCAGGGTTTCATCCGCGCCGCAACCGCGAATGAAGTTCCTTATTCCTACATGCAGCCTGACGGAACGTCCGCTGGCATTGGTCCGGATGTTGCCAACCAGGTGCTGAAGACGATGGGGATCGAGGAAGTCAACTGGACCGTGACACCGTTCGGAACGCTCATTCCGGGCCTCAAGGCTAAGCGGTATGATTTCGTCGCCGCCGAGCAGAACATCTCGCCCGAGCGCTGCAAGCAAGTGGCGTTCACCGAGCCGAACTCCTCTTACGGCGAAGGGCTTCTGGTGAAGAAGGGCAATCCGAAGAAGCTGACGACCTATGCCGACATCGCCAAGGATCCGTCGCTGAAGGTTGCCGTGGTGTCCGGCGCCAACAATGTCGACTTCTTGCGCGCTGTTGGCGTGAAGGACGACCAGATCGTCTTCATCCAGGCCAATGCCGACGCCATTCCCACTGTCCAGAGCCGTGTTGACGCCTATGCCGCAACCGAACTGACTGTCTCGGAACTTGCCAAGGACCAGGCCCAGGTCGAGCAGGTCTCGCCCTTCACCGATCCCATCGTGAACGACCAGCCGGTGCGCAACTATGGCGGCTTCGCTTTCCGTCCGGAAGACAAGGAACTGCGCGACGCCTTCAATGCGGCGCTGATCGAGTTCCGCAAGACCGACGACTACAAGGCCATCCTCGGCAAATACGGGCTGTCCGAGCAGAGCATCGCGGCCGCTGCAGAAAAGAACGTCGCTGACCTCTGTGCCGGCAAATAGCTCAAGACGGCGCCCGGCACCTTCCGGGCGCCACCTTTTGCAGGGAGGTTTTGGATGGACTGGGGTGCATACCTGCCGATGATCCTGAAGGGCGCCGGCGTCACCATGACGATCACGCTGGCCTCCATCGTTGTCGGCACGCTGCTGGCGTTCTTCTTCGGCATTCTGCGCGTCGAAGGCGGCCCGGTGCTGTCGACGATTGCGCTTTGTTACACGGAGCTGTTTCGCGGCACCTCCCTGCTCGTCCAGTTGTTCTGGTTCTATTACGCGCTGCCGCTGGTCGGGCTCAGTTTCGAGCCTATCACCACCGGCATCCTTGTGCTGGCGGCGCATGCCGGCGGGTATGGGGCGGAAATCGTGCGCGGCGCCCTGTCGTCAGTATCCACGCAGCAATTGGAGGCGGCGCGAGCGCTCAACTTCAACCGCTTCCAGACGCTGTTCCGGATCTCGCTGCCACAGGCCATCGTCGAAATGATGCCGGCCTTCGGCAACCTTGCAATCGAGACGCTGAAGCTTTCTTCGCTTGTATCCCTGATCTCGATTGCCGACCTCACCTTCACCGCGCAGTCGATCCGGAACCTGACGCTCGACAGCGCCAGCATCTATTCCGTGACGCTCATCTGCTATTTCGCGATGTCTCTCGTGCTGATGATCGCCATCCGGATCATCGAGCATTTCGTCAGGCGCGGCGATGTCTTCCCGCGCTCGGCCCATTCATGAGGACCTGACACATGATGTATGGCTATGAGTGGGACACGACGACCTGGCTGACCTACACGATCTCGATCCTGCCGATCATCCTGATCGGCCTGACGGTGACGCTGAAAGCAGCCGCCGCAGGCTTTGCTATTGCGCTGGTGCTTGGCCTCGTGTTTGCACTGCTGCGTCGCAGCCGCCTGAAGGTGATCTCCTGGACAACCGCTGTCGTGGTCGAGTTTCTCCGTGACACGCCGCTTCTGGTGCAGCTCTTCTTTCTTTATTACGTGCTGCCGAACTTTGGCATCGTCCTGCCAGCCTTCCTTACAGGAGCAATCGCTCTCGGGCTGCAATACGCCGCCTATACCTCGGAGGTTTATCGGGGCGGCATCGAGGCGGTTCACCGCGGCCAGTGGGAAGCAGCGACCGCGCTCAACCTCACCCGCATGCAGACATACCGCGACATCATCATTCCGCAAGCGGTTCCACGCATCGTGCCCGCCATGGGCAACTACATGGTGGCAATGATCAAGGAGACGCCGGTGCTTTCCGTGATCACGGTCCTCGAGATGATGGGACTGGCCAACATGATTGGCGAACGCACCTTTGAATACCTCGTGCCGCTGACACTCGTCGGCCTGATCTTCCTTCTCCTAACGCTGATCTGCTCGGCCGGGCTCCACCGGCTGCAGAAGGCTCTTCCCAAAGCAGGGATCCCGATGCGATGACAAACACGACAGATCCGCCCATCATCGAGTTTTCCGACGTGACCAAGCGGTTCGGCGTGCTAACGGTGCTGGACCAGTTCAACTTCAGTGTCGCCAAGGGTGAGAAGGTGACGCTGATCGGGCCCTCCGGTTCGGGCAAGTCGACCGTACTGCGCATCCTGATGACGCTCGAGCCGTTTCAGGAAGGCACGCTGACACTCGCCGGCACGTCCTATCATGAGCCGGGCGCCCGAGGACGGTTCAAGGCCTCGGAAAAGCATCTGCGCCAGATCCGCAACCACGTTGGCATGGTGTTCCAGAGCTTCAACCTTTTTCCGCACATGACCGTGCTTCGTAACGTCGTGGAAGCGCCGGTTCGCGTTCTCGGGATGCAGCGCGCCGAGGCGGAAGCCCGCGCGATCGAACTGTTGCAGATGGTGGGCCTCGCGGACAAGAAGGACCATTACCCGGTGCAGCTGTCTGGCGGGCAGCAGCAGCGCGTTGCGATCGCCAGGGCGCTTGCCATGCGCCCCCGCGTTCTCCTTTTCGACGAACCGACCTCGGCGCTCGACCCGCAGTTGGTTGGCGAAGTCCTCGGCGTCATCCGCGCGCTCGCGCATGAACACGACCTCACCATGCTGCTCGTCACCCACGAAATGCGGTTTGCACGCGAGGTGTCGGATCGCGTCTGCTTTTTCGACAAGGGGCGGATCTGCGAGCAGGGTGCGCCGGAAGAAATCTTCGGCCAGCCGAAGCACGAACGGACCCGCGAGTTCCTGGCATCGATCCTGTAGGTCACTGCCAACTTCAATGCGGCGGGCGAGGCAAGGCGCGGCAGGGGTTGCCGCGCCTTGCGGCGTTCTTAAGCAGACTTGGCGAGCGGATTTTCCTGCTGCACATCGGCAAGTCCGAAGTGGGAGCGAAGGGTCGCGCCCTCGTAGTCTGCCCTGAACAACCCGCGCTTCTGGAGGATGGGCACGACTTCCTGCGCAAACAGCTCAAGCTGGCTATTGATGATCGGCGGCATCACGTTGAAGCCATCCGCCGCTCCGGACTCGAACCAGTCCTGGATGACGTCGGCGACCTCCTCCGGCGTTCCGGCGAGCGCAAAGTGCCCGCGTGCACCGGCAAGCTTGCGCAGCAGCTGCCGCAGTGTCAGCTTCTCCCGCAAAGTCATGTCGACGTAACCGACAACCCGGCTTTTTGACGCCTCGACCGAGTTCGGATCAGGGAAATCATCCTTGGTCAGCGGCCGATCGAGCGGGATGTGGCTGAAGTCATGGCCGCCGAACCGTGCCGACAGCCGCGTGAGGCCAACTTCCGTGCTGGTCAGCGCGTCAAGTTCTTCCCACACCTGCTCCGCTTCGCGCTTGGTCGAACCAATGGCGGCGCTGATGCCCGGCAGGACGACGATGTCTTCGGAACGCCGGCCGTAGGCAGCGGCGCGGTTCTTGACGTCGGAGTAGAAGGTCTTGGCCGTGTCCTTTACCATATGGGCGGTGAAGATGGCTTCCGCCCAGCGCGCGGCAAAGGCGCGTCCTGCATCGGACTGACCGGCCTGGATATAAACCGGGCGTCCCTGCGGGCTGCCGGGTACATTGAGCGGCCCTTTGGTCTTGTGGTGGCTTCCCTGGTAGTTCGCAGGCGTCACTCTCGACACGTCAAGATACTGGCCGCCCTCGCGATCATCGATGATGGCATCCGCAGGGAAGCTTTTCCACAGTGCATCGACCGCTTCGACAAACTCTTCCGCCAGCTTGTACCGGTCCGCGTGGTCGAGGTTCTGCTGAAGGCCGTAGTTGGCACCCGCCTCGGGTGCCCAGGATGTCACGATATTCCAACCAGCGCGGCCATTGCTCAGGTGGTCGAGCGTCGCGAACTGCCGGGCAAGCGTGTAGGGTAAGCTGTATGTGGTCGATGCCGTGCCAATGAGCCCGATGCGCTTCGTATGCGCGGCCAGCAGCGAGAGGAGCACGATCGGTTCCAACGATCCGGATGAAGCAAGACCGCTGCTGTTCCCCGCAGCCAGCGTGTCGGCCAGGAAGACGCCATCAAACTTTGCATCCTCCGCGATTTTCGCCGCCTCGACATAAAGATTAAGATCGGTGAGCGCCTTCGGGTTCGATTTCGGATGCCGCCATGCGCCTTCATGGTGGCCTCGGGACATCAGGAACAGGTTGAGGTGCAACTGCCGCGACATGGTATAACGCCCTTTCAGATAGTGTCGGTGTCGACGCCGAGGCTCTTCAGGAGCCTCGCACGCAGCGAGATGATTTCGGCTTGGTGGTCATGCCGCGGATGCGGCAAGGAAATGGCATGGTCCTCGGCGATCCTGCCGTTCTTCAGGACGAGCACCCGGTCAGAAAGGCGCAGTGCCTCATCCACATCATGGGTCACGAGGATCACTGTCGGACGCGTGCGCTCCACGAGCTTCATGAGTAGAGCCTGCATGCGCAGTTTCGTCAGCGCGTCCAGCGCGCCGAAGGGCTCATCTGCCAGCAGCAGGTCGGGCGCACGAAGCAGGGAGCGCGCCAGCGATGCGCGCTGCTTCTGTCCACCCGAAAGGGTCGCCGGCCAGGCATCGGCCTTGTCGCCAAGACCAACTTCGTGAAGCATGGCCGCTGCAACATCCCGTGCGTTGGGATCCCGAAGGCCGAGCGTGAGGTTTTCGATGACCGTTTTCCAGGGCAAGAGCCGCGCATCTTGGAAAAGCACCGAAACACTCTCCGGCGTTGTGTAGCGTCCCGAGGTCTCTGCATCGTCATCGAGGCTAGCCAGTGCCCTCAGTAGCGTGGTCTTGCCAGAACCGGATTCGCCAAGCAGCGACACGAACTGGCCGCGCGGCACGTCAAGCGAGATGCGGTCGAGAACCGATTTCCCCTTGAAGCTTCGCGACAGGTCACGAAGCACGACGGAGTTGGTCACGTGAACGTTCATGAGCCGAGCGCCCTCCGGTAGGACAGTGCACGCTGCTCAAGGAGCCTCACCAGCGCATCCGAGACCAGCCCGAGCACGGCATAGATGATGATGCCGACGACGATGATCTCGGTCTGGCCCCAGTCTCGGGCTCGGTTCATCAGGTAGCCAATCCCAGTCTGGGTATTGATGAGCTCAAGCACGACGAGCGCCGTCCAGCACAATGCGACCGCCAGGCGCAGCGACACGAAGAAGCCCGGCAAGGCTCCCGGAAGAGCGACGTGGCGAATGAATTCGGCGCGGGAGAGGCCCAGCGTCCGGGCAAGCTCCACATGGCCGATGTCGATGCCACGCAGTGCAGCATGCGTGTTGATGTAGACGGGGATCAGCACCGCCGTGAAGATCAGGAAGATCTTCATCGCCTCGCCGATGCCGAGCCAGATGATGACGAGCGGTATCAGGGCGAGCGTCGGAACAGCCCGCTTGATCTGGACGAGCCCGTCGATCAGTGCCTCACCTGTACGTGTGAGACCGGACAGAAGCGCCAGGACAACGCCAGCGACGACCCCAAGGAGAAGCCCTGAATAGGCCCGGCCAGCCGAGGCGGTCAGATGCGGCAGCAGGCTGCCGTCCATCAACATCTCGTAGCCGGTCCAGAGTGCCGTGGAAGGCGCCGCCAGCGTGCCGGGCGAGAGGAAGCCGAGACGCGATGCCGCTTCCCAGATGACCAGGACAATAGCGGGCCCCAGGAGGCGCACGCCCGCGGGCAGCTTTTCCGGGGTCAGCCGCGTCGCCTGCCGACCGGTGGTGGTACGCCGTTCGACGCGTGCAGGTTGCCTGATCAGGCCGCTCGTGGAGATATCTACCATGGGGCTCCCCTTCCTACCGCGACTGTGCGATCAGCGTGTCGAAGGTGCCGACGAAGGACTGCTTGGCGTCGAAGCGCTCTTTGATGGACTTCGCCTGATAAAGGATATCGATCAGCTTCTGATGGTGGGGAATGGCTTCGTCCGAAGTCTGGAAGACGAGCGGCGACTGCCCCTCCAAGATCGCGGCCGTGTCTTCGGCCGACACACGCTGGAAGTCCGTGAAGTAGAACTTCGCCCACTCCTGTTCGTGCTTGTTGCTCCAGATTCCAGCCTTCACGAAGGCGGGCAGGAACTGGTTGATCGCTTCCACCTTCTGTGGGTCCGCAAGAACGTCGGGACGTGCGTAGATGTAGGAGGTGCTGGGGAGGATCTTGCGTTCCTCCGGATCGCGTACCGCACTCGCGCCGACCTGTTTGGTAAGCCGGGTGACGAACGGTTCGCTCAGCACCGCAACATCGACTGCACCGGACCGAACCGCATCCGGCAGATCGGCGACGCGCAGATTGATGAGCTCAACGTCATCGAGGGTCAGGCCCGCCTTGTTCAGCGCTTCAATGAGAAATACCTGGCGGCCGGAGCCTTCCACGTAGCTCAGCTTCTTGCCCTTGAGCTCGGCGAGCTTGTTGATGACAAGGTCCGGTCGGCTGGTGAGGCGATACTGCGCAACTTCGCGGGTGAAGGTGGCGATGATGGGTAGGAGCGTTCCCGCGGCACGCGCCTGGATCGGCGGCGTGTCACCGACATAGGCGATATCAAGCGCCCCGGCGCGGATAGCTTCAAGAATCGCAGGTCCGCCTGCAAAGTTGGGAAGTTCAAGCTCGAAATCGAGCGCTTCACCTTCGCCGCTTGCCTTGAGAAGGTTGCGGACGAACTCCGATTGATCCGCGACGACCAGCTTGCCTGGCTTGGTTGCGGCTCGACCAATCGATGGTGTTACCAGCGCTGCTGCTCCCGCTGCTGCGGATGTTAGCAGAAAGTCTCGACGCTTCATGTGTTAGCTCCAGAGCTAGAGAGGACCTGTTTTCCGTCTCTAAAACCGTAAGCTAACTCTACTCATTCGGTAGACATAAGAATTCTAACTAACCGGGCCTGACGAACATATCTTGCTCACGGTTCAAGACTTGGCGAGCCATTCGTTCCGAGCCTTCATGATCACTCGCGTAGCGCGAGGATTGTAGATCCTGCACGCTTCAGCCGTATGAGAGTGATGATTCCGTACTACTAAAGGCTCCGGCCAAGTGCGGTTTCCCGTCAACCTGGCCGGAGTTCTGCGCCCTCAGGTGCGAGGCTGAAGCAGTGCCAGCGCCAGCGTTGCCGCAGCAAGGATCGAGGTCAGCGTCAGCGGTGCAGACGCGCCGAAGTGGTCGACCGCGAAGCCACCGAACAGCGCACCGATGCTGATGGCTACCTGGAAGGAAACCACCATCAGGCTTCCGGCCGCTTCCAATGCGTCACTCGCGCCACGAGAGAGGTTGGTCGGCAGAACGACCGGCGCCATGCCGAAGGCGAGACCCCAGGATGTGACAAGCGTGAACGCGACGCTGCTGTTGACGCCCCACAAGACAAGCGAGACAGCCGAGAAGGCCATCAGTCCGCCGGTGACCGCGAGCGCGATACGAACATTTGCGTCTGCCAGACGGCCGCCGACGAAGTTGCCGAACACGGAGGCGACGCCGAAGCCAAGCAGGGCGAGCGCGATCGGACCGGTGTCCAGCAGCGTTACCTGCTCAAGGAAGGGCCGCACGTAAACGGAGCCGGCGAAGTGCCCCGTCATCAGCATCAGGATGGCGAGCATGCCGAGCTGGACGGTGCGGCGCTTTGTCAGCCGGAACACGTCCGACAGGCTGTTGCTGGTATTTGCGGGCAGGCTCGGCAGGCTCAGGATCTGCAAAAGCATGGCGATCGCCGCCAAGCCCGCCGTCAGTGCCGTGGCCGCACGCCAGCCGATCCAGTCGCTGATCAAGGCCCCCATGGAAGGTGCGGCAATGGTGGCAAGCGAGACGCCGAGCGTCACAATCGCCATCCCCCGACCTGTCGCGTTCGTGCCTACGAGACGCGCGACTACCGCCACCGAGAGAGCCCAAAAGCCGCTAAGAGCAATGCCAAGCCCAGCGCGGCCGAGCAACAACAGCCAGAAGTCTGTCGCGAACGCGGCGAGAAGGTTGGAAATGATCGCCAGTGCACTTAGCCCGACCAGAACGGTCTTCCGGTTCAACTTGCCGATGAGCACATTGCTCAACAGGGCGGTCACTGCACCAACAGATGCCGTGGCGGTAACCACCTGGCCCGCCGTGCCTTCACTGACACCAAGATCACGCGCCATCGGCGTCAACAGTCCGGCCGGCAGGAATTCGGCAGAGACGAGAGCAAAACTCGTGGCTGCCATGGAAATAACAGCAAACCAGGTCGTCGGGCTCCAACTCGTCGGAACCGCATCGTCGAGATCAATGGTGGCGCTGTCTAGCTGAGATGTTGTGTCCGTCATTGAAGTACCTCCAAGATTGGTGGCCTTTAATAACGAAGTCAGGCAGGATGATATGTAGCTTAAAGTCCGATATGCATGTCCATTCGTCCGGATTTGGTGCGACGCACAACGCCGGGAGAGACGCTGGTGATGCGCTTGAAGGCGCGCGCGAAAGAGGCTTCGGACTCATAGCCCATATGCGAAGCGACCTCGGCAACAGACATGTTCTTGCGCAGGAGATCGCGGGCAAGCTGCATGCGCAGGCGCGTGAGATAACGGGCCGCGCCCTCTCCCAGAATCGCACTGAAACGCTCCGCGAAAACGGAGCGCGATTGACCGGCGACCGCCGCAAGTGCCTCCAGCGTCCAGTCCCGGCCGGGATCACGATGAATGGCGGCAAGTGCCCGGCCGACATGCGGATCACGGATGGCAGCAAGCCAGCCGCTGGTCGAAGCGCCGCTGCAGTTGACCCAGCAGCGGATAAGCCGCGCAACGAGCACATCTGCCATGCGCGACAGGATCGTAGCGCTGCCCATCTGCCGCTCGCAGGATTCTGCGGTCATCGCGGCAATCAGTGGGCCGATAATGGGGTCATTGCCCGCAACGTCGCAGCCCTTGATGATCGGCGGCATCAGCGCAAGCAACGGGTTGAGCGCATGCGCGCCCAAGGCCATCGAGCCGCAAAAGAGAGTGCTTGTTGCACCCGTGCCTTCCTGCACCACTTCGCAGACATTACCGCCGAACCTTTTCACGTGGCAGCGGTCAAACGTATCTGCGGCAACATCCGGCTGGCTCGCGAGACGGTGTTCAACGCCCTGCGGCAACAGGACCAGATCGCCGTTCTGCAGTTCCTGCCATCCGTGCATTTCGGTATGGATCCAGCAGGGCCCCTCACTCACGAAGTGAAAACGAAGCAGCGGTTGTTGGGAAAAGGTTATGCTCCAGGGATGGCGCAGTTCGCAGCGACCATAGGTGATGCCGCTCAGACGAAAATCCTGGAGGACTTCGCTCAAGGGATCAGAAGGCGCTTGGGTCACGGGCTGGGAGGAACGGTCAAGCATCGCCCGAATCTATGCGTCGACCATTCGAACCACAACCCGAGCAAGGTCGAACACTCAAACCCGCAACGCCGAATAATCCAACGCCCGCAAGTCAGCGAGCAACTCCACTCGCTGATCTCGCAGTACGGGAATGGAGGCTTTAGGTCCTCACGCTGCTTTCAAGCCGGCTGCGCGAAACGAGGTGACGGCATCTGCTCCCGCAGGAATCCGCATCGGTGCGTCCGGCTCCGTCACGGCCGTCCAGACAGCACGCGCGACATCTTCTGCTGTCGTCACTTCGGTCGATGACTGCAGCTTCTGCAACTGCTCCTGTACGAACGGCTGGTAGATTTCCGGAACCTCCATCCCCATGCGAGCTACGGCGTTCTTGCCGAAGTCCGTGGTGGGTGCGGCACCCGGCAGCACGAGCCGCGTCCTTACGCCAAACTGAGCGGCCTCCAGCGCGAGGCTTTCGGTGAAGGCATTGAGGGCCGCCTTGCTGGCGCTGTAGACTGACAGGGCCGGCAGCGGCTTCACCGTGACGACTGAGCTGACATTGACGATCACGCCCGAACCCTGCTTGCGCATGCCTGGAAGGAAAGCCTTCGCCATGGCAATAGGACCGAGGACGTTCGTATCGAAAAGCTCCCGGACCTGATCCATCCCGGAACCCTCTAACACGTTCAGCATGCCGACGCCGGCATTGTTCACGAGGGCATCGATGGTGCCAACGCTTTCCACTGCAGCAGCAATGCTGTCTGCCTCCGAAACGTCCAGAGCGATGACGCTCAACTGCTCATGGTCCGGAAGCACGCCGGGTCGCGGTTTGCGCATGGTCGCGATGACCTCCCAGCCTTCTGCAAGGAAGGTGCGGGCGGTGGCAAGGCCGAAGCCGGACGAGCAGCCGGTAATAAGAATTCTTGGCATTCTGTTTCTCCTGGTGGTGTGACACTGGAGAAATGGACTCTCAGCGGCGGACTTTATATATCTGGAAGTCCAGCATGCTTTAGCGAAAGTCCAACAATGGCAGATCCGATCGCCGAAGTCGTATCGCTTCTGAAGCCAAGCCTCTCGATCTCGAAGCTCGTCACCGGCGGCGGACGCTGGATGGTGGAGCGCAAGGACCTCGACAGTTCTTTCTATTGCGCCATGGTAGAAGGCTGCTGTCGGTTGACGATCACGGGCCGCGAGCCCGTCATCCTCAGTGGGGGCGATTTCGTGCTCATCCCAGAAGTCTGCTCCTTCACGATGGAAAGCATCGACCCGCTTCCGCGCGGCGCGCTCGCAGAGCGGTTGGAAACCGCGCCAGGTGTCTTCCGGCTTGGTGATCCGCGACTGCCTGCTGACGTGAAGATGATGGTAGGTCACTGCGCCTTTGCGACCGATGACAAGGCGCTGCTGGTGTCCCTGCTGCCGGAGGTGATCCACATCCGCGGCGAGGATCGGCTTGCATTGCTGGTCGGCATGATCCACGACGAAACGAGAAGCAGCCGCGTTGCCCGGGACATGGTGTTGCACCGTCTGTTGGAGGTGCTGCTCATCGAGGCGGTTCGCACCGCTGGCAGCGAGGTGCCGCCTGGCCTGTTGCGCGGCATGAGCGACCGGCATCTGGCACCCGCTCTACGCGGCATCCACGAGGACCCGGCTCGAACTGTAAATGTCGAGGCGCTGGCGCGCAGCGCCGGCCTATCCCGGTCGAGCTTCTTCGAGCGCTTCCGCCGCGAGCTGGGTGTTTCCCCAATGGAATATGCAACAGCATGGCGGATGGCGCTCGCCAAGGAGTTCCTGCGCCGGGATCTGGCAACCACAGAGATCGCTCGCCGCGTCGGATACGGCTCCGCCAGCGCCTTCAAAGCAGCCTTTACGCGGCACGTCGGAACCCCGCCTGGTGCCTATGCCCGGGCAACCCAGGCAAGTTGAAGGCACGGGCCAGCATCTGCCTTACCAAAGCTTAATCCTGAGATTCATCTTTGATTAACCACTCGGCTCCTAAGGCTGTTCTCGTCGAAAACATGAGGACTTCATTATGAAGCTATTCACCCGCGCTTTTGCAGTCGCCCTGGCAATGACATGCGCTGCGGCTCCGCTTTCCGCCCAGGCGCAGTCGCACCATCCGGACCGCAAGCCGTCGTTCCATCAGTCGCACAAGCCCCAGGCCCATCGTCCGCCGCCGAAGCACAAGTGGGCGCGTGGCCACAAGGTTTCCGACTGGAAGCGCCGCCAGCACGTGCGCGACTATCGCCGCTACGGCCTGCGCGCACCGGGCAAGGGCCAGCAGTGGATCAAGGTCGACAACGACTACCTACTCGTCAGCATGGCGACTGGCCTGATCCTCGGCCTCGCGGCAGGCCGCTGAGCCAGAAATCGGGAGGCCTCACCTCGGGGCCTCTCCTACACCCTGAACCGTCAACGCGCCTGGCCTTCACCGGGTTGCTCGGCCTTCGTCGCCTCGGGATCAAACTGCCGGTCAACATAGCTCATCCAGTTCCGGACATTGCCGAACAGGATGTCGAGATCGTACTGCCACTCAAGCAAAAGCAGGCGCCAGTTCATGCCTTCCGGCGTATAGCCCTGTTGTGAGATGAGGCCGCGGAGCGTCTCCATCTTCGCCGTGGGCGAGCTGTGAACGTCATGCTCGAACAGCCGGTGGAACCCATCTTCCCGAGAAACTTCCTGGAAACCGACTTCGGATACAGCAGGCATCGCATGTTCTCCTTCTGAACAAGCCGCCCCCTATATTTAGTGTACTCCTCCTGACCGCAGTTGTTAATCGGCCTGCAGGCTCGGTTAGAACAATCCTGTCGTGAAGAGCTTGCTCGTGGACAGGAAAGCAACGGCGTCCGCCAGACGCTGCGGATCGTTCAGCCCGGACCGATACAAGGAGACTGCAAGCCGCAATACCAGGTTCTGGTCGACATGCGCGCCACTGCTCGAAAGCGTTTCAACAGCCGCTTTCAGCGGTTCATGATCTTCCAGCAGCGAGCTGCAGCTTTGTAGCAGTTCCATGGTAGCTCTCTCAAACCGGTAAAGCAGAAACGTCTCGTCACTGGAGGCGCAAGCCCAAGCAGTTTCGCGCGACAGTGCGACGATCATGGAGCATGTGCACCTGCGCAAAGCTTATGTCAGCATCCGATCACGGCTTGGACACCCCGCTCACGATTTTGTGAGCAGATACACGCACGGCAAAGACAGGACGCCAAAGCCGGTGGTTCAAAAGGCGATGCGCCTAAAAGATCAGTGCGCCGCTTCGAACAACGCGATCCGAAAAATATGTTTTTTTATGGACACTCCCTGTCAATCATCGACATACTGCATAGGTACTGAGGGGGATATACGTCCTACGACAATCAATTTGCTGCTCTTCCGCTCAGAGGATACGCATCCTGCTGGGCTGAAGACCTATAAGGAGAATGCCTGCGCTGTTGAGCGGGGCTTAGAATGAATGGCTTTTGCAACTGAGGAAGACGCGCTGGACAAACCGGCTACGACCAAAATCAGTGTTAAGAACGTCTACAAGATCTTCGGCGAGAATACCGACGAAGCGCTCAAGATGGTGCGCGCCGGGAAGACAAAATCAGAAATCCACGCCGAGACCGGCGCCTTCGTTGGCGTCCACGATGCAAGCTTCGACATCAGGGCCGGCGAAATCTTCGTGATCATGGGTCTGTCCGGCTCGGGCAAATCGACCCTGCTTCGCCTCCTGAACCGCCTGATCGAGCCGACATCCGGCACAATCGAAATCGACGGCAAGGACATCACCAGCATGTCACGGCGCGAGCTCATCGAGTTACGCCGGCGCGACATCAGCATGGTCTTCCAATCCTTCGCGTTGCTGCCCAATCGGACCGTGCTAAACAACGCCGCCTTCGGGCTCGAAGTAGCCGGCGTTGGCGAAGCGGAACGGCACCAGAAGGCGCTCGATGCGCTGAAGGCGGTCGGGCTGGACGGTTACGCCGATAGCCGCCCCGACCAGTTGTCTGGCGGCATGAAGCAGCGCGTCGGACTTGCACGGGCACTTGCCAGCGAGCCGACAGTGCTTCTGATGGACGAGGCCTTCTCGGCACTCGATCCGCTCATTCGCACCGAGATGCAGGACGAGTTGGTCCGCCTGCAGGCGGAGCACAGCCGCACCATCGTCTTCGTCAGCCACGATCTCGACGAAGCGATGCGCATCGGAGACCGGATCTGCATCATGCAGAACGGTGCGGTGGTCCAGGTCGGGACGCCTGACGAGATCGTCATGAACCCGGCGAACGACTATGTCCGTTCCTTCTTCCGCAATGTCGACGTCTCCCACGTCTTCAAGGCGGGTGACGTGGCCCGCAAGACACAGGTGACGATCATCGAGCGGCAAGGTGTCTCTGCCGCCGCCGCGCTGGAGCGGATGCAGAACTTTGACCGCGAATACGCGATCATTCTTGGACGCGACAAGACGTATCACGGCATGGTCAGCCAGGCGTCTCTTGTGGAGAAGATGCGCCTCAAGGCGGCTGATCCCTATCGCGACGCGTTCCTTAAAGAGGTCGAGGCAATCCCGGCCAACGAACCTCTCTCGAACGTTCTCGGCCGCGTGGCGGCCAGCCCATGGCCCGTTCCCGTGATCGATGAGAACAGGCGCTATGTCGGCTCCATAAGCAAGTCTTCGCTTCTCGAAACGCTCGACCGCGCTAGCTGATTTGACCAACCGGCCAACCACCGGAGATACATATGAATTTCGATATCGGTGACGGCATCGACGCCGCCGTCAATTACATTCTGGACAACTTTTCGCCCGTCCTCGACTTCATCGCGGCGGCCATCGGCTTTGTGACGGGTACGATCCACGACCTGCTCACAGCCGCTCCCATGCCCGTTGCGCTGGCAATCTTCGTACTCCTGTCACTCTGGCGCGTCGGCATCGGCTTCGGCCTATTGACTGGCATTGCGCTCTGGCTCGTCAACCAGATGGGCCTTTGGGACGCGATGATGGAAACCCTGTCGCTTGTGATCGCGTCGACTCTGATGGCAATGATCGTCGGCCTGCCGCTCGGCATCGTCATGGCCCGCAAGGATTCAATCGCAGCCGTCGTGCGGCCGATCCTCGACCTGATGCAGACGATGCCTGCCTTCGTTTATCTCATTCCGGCGGCAATGTTCTTTGGCCTCGGCGCCGTGCCGGGTGCGCTCGCCACCGTCATCTTCTCGATGCCACCGGTCGTGCGCCTCACCAATCTCGGCATCCGACAGGTCCATCCCGAGTTCATCGAAGCCGGCAACGCCTTCGGCTGCACTTCGTGGCAGTTGCTGTTCAAGGTCCAGCTTCCGAACGCCATGCCGTCGATCATGGCCGGCATCAACCAGACGATCCTGCTGTCGCTGTCGATGGTGGTGATTGCCTCGATGATCGGCGCGGGCGGCCTCGGCAACACGGTACTCACCGGTATCCAACGCCTTGATGTCGGCACCGGCTTCGAGGGCGGCCTCGCTGTCGTCATCCTGGCTGTCATTCTCGACCGCCTTACCCAGTCACTGGGGAAGTCCCGCGCCTCTTTCTGGCAGGGCCTCTTCAGGAAGAACGAGCGCAAGAAGATGACGACGGCGACCGCCTGAGCTTTTTCCTGTGCCGGACCCGCGCGGGCGCTGAACCCGCAAAACCGAACTCCACAAAAAGGAGCTACCATGTTGAAACTGAAATCTGCAACTCGCCGGACGGCCCTGCTGACAGCCTTCGGGCTTGCGGCATCCGTTCTGTCCGTATCGACCATGCCGGTCGCTGCCCAGGATGCAAAGCCGATCAAGATCGGTTGGGCAGCCTGGTCAGACGCCGAGTTTGTTACCAAGCTCGCCGCAAAGCTCATCAAGGACGAACTTGGCCAGGACGTAGAACTGGTTCAGACGGACGTAGCGCCTCTTTATCAGGGCGTGAGCCGCGGGGACGTCGATGCGATGATGATGGCCTGGTTGCCTCAGACGCATGCCGACTACTTCGACAAGGTGAAGGACCGCGTCGAGACGCTCGGTACCGTTTACGACGGCGCCAAGCTCGGCTGGGTTGTTCCGGAATACATCCCGGAAAGCGAGATCGCTTCGATCGAGGACCTGAAGAAGCCGAACGTGCAGAAGGAACTCGGCGGCACGATCCAAGGTATTGATCCGGGCGCTGGCCTGACGCGGCTTTCGGAAAAGGCAGTCAAGGAATACGGCCTCGACGGCTACAAGCTTCAAATTTCCAGTGAAGCCGGGATGCTCACCAGCGTTGACCGCTCTTACCGGGGCGAGAAGTGGTTCGTGGCCACCTCCTGGAGCCCCCACTGGATGTTCGGCAAGTACAAGCTCCGTTACCTGAACGACCCAAAGACCTCACTTGGCGAAGCTGAACATATCGACGTGCTTGCCCGCAAGGACTTCAGCACCGACAACCCGAAGGTTGCAGGCTTCCTGTCGCGCATGAAGCTGCCGATCGCGGATCTTGAAGCAGCGATGTTCACCGCTCAGGAAACCTCCTACGACGAGGCAGTTGCCAAATACATCACGGATCACCCGGACCAGGTCAAAACCTGGCTCGGCGACAAGAACTGATCCTGCTGGCTCCGGATCCTTCCGGAGCCACTCCCCCTTCTCGGAGGACGATTGATGTATGACATGTCCAACGAACGGGCCTTCGGACAAGGCGATACGCTCGGTGGTCGCATCTCCTTGGCCCGCGCGGCCAAAGGCATTTCCGTGGAAGACGCTGCCAACCTGAACGACGTCGATCCGGACGTCTGGACGACATGGGAGAACGATCGCGACGCGCCAGCCACCCACCTTCTTGAAACGGTCGCCCTGACGCTTGACGTGAGCCTTCTATGGCTCCTCGACGGACGAGGTTTCGGCCCGATGTGGCGCCGAGAGGCATAGCCGACGGCCCGACCTAGTTGAGGAAATCGACGAGTGAGATGTCCACCATCCAGTCATAGTCGCCAACGACGACCGTCTCCGGCCGGGGCGCTGCAAACCCATGCGGCAGCAAGCCGAAGCAGGTTTGTGAGGTCTGTCCCGGCTCGATGATCTTGTCGTCACGCAGATAGCCGCGGTAGGCAACGGAGGAATGGCCTTTAAGGCGTCCGGTGAGGCTGAAGGAGATTCGCGCGATGGCACGACGATTGCCGTTGCTGAACTTCACCAGGATGGGCGCGGCCGGATCAGGACAGGAGGCTGCATCTGCCGATGCTTCTGCCGCGACCGCATCCTTCACCTGTCCAGATTTCTCTGCCTGCTGCGAACTGTACCACCACAGGCCGCATCCGGCCACGAAGGCCGCGGCCAGCAGGATGTATCCCAAGCGACGATTGAGCAGGAAGCTGAGGCCGATAGCCAGGACTGCGATGGCAACGACCCAGGCCATCACGCTATCCGATATTTCTGATGCATTACCATACCCACCTACATAGGCCGAGGTTGCGACGGCGCAACGGCATAAACAGCCTGTGATCCTGCCCGAATGGGCTTTCACACGAATTTTCGACGGCTGAAGGAATAAATCCTGCCCCTGCAGTGTCTCTACATTCGGCGGTCAAGCGATCCGCCTTCCAATGGGAGAGATGGTAATGAAGAAGATGCTTATTTTGGCGGCAGCATTCGCCGCAGTGGCCGGGACAGCTTTTGCTGCCGGTCCGTTCAAGACCGTCAAGACAGACAAGGGTGAGGTTCTTGCCGGTAACAAGGGGATGACCCTTTACACCTTCAAGAACGACAAGCCCGGCACCTCCAACTGCTATGACAAATGCGCAACGAACTGGCCTCCCGCCTTGTCCGCATCCGGCGCCAATGCCGAAGGCGACTACACGCTCGTGACGCGAAAGGATGGCGCAAAGCAGTGGGCGAAGGATGGCATGCCGCTCTACTACTGGGTTAAGGATAAGAAGGAAGGCGACACAACAGGCGACGGCGTGAACGGCGTGTGGGATCTTGCAAGACCCTGAGCAACCAGAGCCGCCCCCGGCGACAGACATGGCGACGCGGCAGCCACCGGGTGCCGCGCCTCTTTCCTTTGAACTGCAAGTGCTGACCCTGCTTCCTGGCTTGCGCCGTTATTCGCGCAGCCTGACGCGCTCGGATTCCGAAAGCGACGACCTGCTACAGGATAGCCTCGAAAAGGCGTTGGCGAACCGGGGCCAGTGGCGCGGAGGCAGCCTCAAGTCCTGGATCTACAGGATCATGACCAATGTTCACCTCAACACGAGGCGGGCGCTCGCCCGACACCCCTCCGTTCCCATCGAAGCTGCTGAGAACGCGACAGAGGAGACGTCGCCGAGCGATCCGCTGGAGCGACGCAAGCTCATCCGCGCGCTCGACGCGCTTCCGAAGGATGCAAGGGCCGTGCTGATGCTGGTGGTCGTTGAAGGGTATTCCTATCAGGAGGTGGCCGATATTCTGGAGGTGCCCGTCGGCACTGTCATGTCCCGCCTGTCGCGCGCCAGACATGCGCTTCAAGACAAGCTGCAGGAGGATAATGTTGTCCCTTTACGGAGAACCACATGACCGAAGCCTCCCTCATCACCGAGGCTGATCTGCACGGTTATGCAGATGGACTGCTTGGCGAGGCCGATCGCGTGCGGGTGGAACGGTATTTGGAAGGGAATCCAGATGCCGCCGAGCTGGTTTCGAAATGGGAAGCCCAGAACGTCGGACTCCGCCGCACCTTCGCCCCCTACGAGCGGTCTCATCCTGACGATCTCGATCTCCTCCTGACCAGGCCTCGCCTCGGCAAGCCGCGTGCGCGTTTGGCGTCTGCTTTGGCAGCCGTGGCGATCTTTTTAACCGGCGCGGCTGCCGGTCACTACGGCCCCGCCCTCGGCGGGAAAGATATTGAGACCGTCACCACAGCTGCTTCCTTTCCGCGCGAAGCGCAGGATGCTTATCTGGTCTATGCTGGCGAGGTACGCCATCCGGTCGAAGTTTTTGCCGAGGAAGAGGCTCATCTCGCGACCTGGCTCGGCAAGCGCTTGGCGGTCGCCGACCTGAAGATCCCTGCGCTACAGGCGCTCGGCTTCCAGCTTGTCGGCGGACGGTTGATCCCGGTGGCGGGCAAACCCGGCGGCATGTTCATGTATGAGGATCAGGCCGGCCAGCGGGTCACCATCGTCTTGGCGCGCAACCGGGACAACACCACGACGAGCTTCCGCTTTCATTCCGCCGGATCGATCGAAACCTTCTACTGGATCGACGGTGAGCTTGGGTACGCCGTTACCGGTGAAGTCTCACGCCAACGCCTGCAGGAGATCGCCCAGGCTTGCTACGAGCAGCTCTCGTGAACGGCGGACAAGGCTATCACTCCACAACGCCGATCATCGGACCAAACCCGCCGTGCCACGACCAATCGCTTCGTCCCAGGCGCTCGCTATAGATCCCAGCCCCTCGTCCGCCATCGAGGAACAGCGCGTTGGGGCACTTCATTTGGTCACGAAAGAAGCGCGCGAAAGCATGGAAGTTGATGTCATCCTCGCTGATCGCGAAATGAATGATGCCATCCTTCGAGATACCCACACCGCTACGTCGCGTCTTGTCCGTCGAGCCAGGAATAAGCGCCGGATGCAGCTTGTTCTTCACGACCAGCATCGGGCCCGATTGCGTGGCATACTGTACCGTTCTCGGCCGGCCGAGATACTCTTCGGTCGTCAGGAGCCCCGCGTCGCTTCCCGTCAGGAAAAAGATGCCGTTCGGCTTCTTATAGAAATTCGGAATCGATCCGGGTGACCCAGTCATTGTCTTTGTATTGATTGGCCTGAGTTCGCGACCATCCTCAATATAAAGCCCTACCGGCTCAAAGCTTTCGGAATACATCCCGCCGTTCACCGCGAAGACGAGTTGCTTGCCACCACTCGTGACCTCTTCCGCCAGGCGGGCGAACGACTTCAACGGCGCGCCGTCTGGCGCTTTCCAAAACATTCGCAGCTTGGTCTTTGTGGGGTCAAACGAGCAGACGGTGAGCTTGCTGCCCTCGAAGTTTTCCTCCGAGCAGAGGTTCGTGATTTCGGCCATGGCGCGAGCGGGCGAAACGGTCAGCGAGATCGCAAGCAGAGCCATCCACAGCCGGGCACCTAGCAGATGATCCACCATTACATCCCGTCTCCGGACCATTATGCGCATCTCCGCTGCCGCGGCCGCGGGGCTCGCCCGCCGCTTCGTCTGCGATCCTACTTCACCTGTGCGGCAATGAAATCCTTGACGATCTTCACGATGCCGCGCGCCATCACTTCATCGAGCGCCTTGATGAAAGCGTCCACGTGCTGCCGTTCGCAGATCAGCGGCGGCTCCAGCCGGATGACGTTGCGGTTATACTCAGTGAAGGCGACGAGAACACCGTGATCGCGCAGCAGATGGCTGCCGATGAAGCCGGGGAGCGAGCCCTTCAGCTTGTCGTCGAGCATGCCGATCAGCGGGCGCAGCACCATCGGCATTGCCTGCGAAAAATCATGGAATTCAAGGCCGACCATCATGGCTTGCCCACGCACTTCCTTCAGCAGGCTCGGATAACGCGCCTGCAACTCCTTCAACCGCTCCAGAAGGTAACCGCCGACCTCAGCTGAGTTATCAATCAAGTTCTCGTCGTAGAGCGTGTTGATCGCCTCGATCGCGGTCACGCAAGCCTCACCGATGCCGCCGAAGGTTGCCATGGCATGGATCATCGCGGTCTTCGGAGAGCCATAGGCCTTCATGTAGACGTCGCGTTTGGCGATCATCGCGCCGACGGCGGACTTGCCGCCGCCCAGAGACTTGGCGAGAGCCGTCACATCCGGAACCACGCCATAATGCTCGAAGGCGTAGAACTTGCCGGTACGGCCAAAGCCGCATTGTACCTCGTCGGCCACCCAGAACACGCCGTACTTATCGCAAAGCTGGCGCAGGCGTTGCCAGAAAGCAGCATCCGCCTGGATGATCCCGCCGCCCCCTTGCACCGTCTCAAGCACGATCGTGCCGATCTCGGGGTCGGTGCGAAAGGCATGCTCGATCGCAGCGATATCGCCAAACGGGACCCGCACGGTGTGGTCAACCAGCTTGAAGTCGCCGCGGTAAAGGGCACCATCGGTTATTGAAAGTACGCCCTTGGTTTTGCCGTGGAAGGAGTTTTCGGCATAGACGATCTTCGGCCGCTTCGGGCCGGCTGCACGTTCGGCCACTTTCACGGCCGCCTCCATCGCCTCGGATCCGGAAGAGCCGAGGAAGACCATATCCAGGTCGCCCGGTGAACAGGCAGCAAGGTTGTGCGCAAGGGCCGTTGCGTATTGCGACATGAAGGCGATCGCAATCTCCTGGCGATGTTCCTCCTGGAACTTGCGGCGGGCCGCGAGAATCCGCGGATGGTTGTGGCCAAGCGCCAGCGACCCGAACCCCCCGAAGAAGTCGAGGATCGCGCGGCCATTCTGGTCATAGTAGTACATGCCCTCGGCACGCTCGATCTTCACCTTGTGGAAGCCGAGAAGCTTCATGAAGTGAAGCTGGCCGGGGTTGAGATGACGCAGGAAGAGCTCCGTCATCCGCGATACATCAAGCGCCTTCGCCTCCTCCACGGAGAGGAGTGCCGGCTTGGACGTCGAAGCGCGCGGCGCTTCGGCGGGCATATCGTCTTGGTCTTCGATCACTTGCGCTAGAATGGCCATGGGGTTTTCCTCAAGCAGCTTTCGGCTCTGCGACTTTGGCGTCAACGCCGCGTTCCACGACCTTCCGGTATTCGGTATAGGCCGCGATCAGCATGTCCTCGTCCCGGTAGCGTGGCACCCAGCCGAGTTCGCGCTCTCCCTTCGAGACATCGAGCACGCACATTTCATCCGCGATGAGATACTGTTCGGGATCCATCAGCGGCATGTTCATGAAGTCGAGGAGGTCGAGCGTCCGCTTCACCAGCCAAGCGGGCGTCGGGAGCAGGATCGACCGAGAACCCGCGTGCTTGACGAGGTCGCCGAGCAGCTTGCGCACCGGCGGAGGGTTCAAGGAGCCTAGATTGTAGACTTCATTGGGAACGCCGGCGCTGAAGGCGGCGTGCGCCGCCGACGCGCAATCGAACACCGAGATGAACTGATACGGGTTTTTGCCGGCGCCGATCATCGGAACCGGCAGGTTGTGGTCGATCAGCTTGAAGAGCTTTGCCAGGATGCCGAGGCGTCCTGGGCCGATGATGAGACGCGGCCTGAACAGCGTGATGTTCATTCCGCGCTCGCGCCATTCGGCGGCAAGCTCCTCCGTCTTCAGCTTCGAGAGGCCGTATTCGCCCAGAGGCGCGCAAGGGTGCTCCTCCGTCTGCGGCCAGACATAGGTATGACCGTAGACCATGTCGGTCGTGAAATGCACGAGCGACTTTGCGTCGACGCGCGCCATCGCCTTGATGATGTTCTCCGTCCCGTAGTAGTTCACGGGAAAGAAGAAATCGTGCCGCTTTGATCTCACCTGGATCGGCGAAAGCATCTTGGCTGACAGGTTGTAGACCATATCGTCGGCGCGCAGGCCAAGCCGCTCGATCGAGTTGAGGTCGGTGACATCGACCTGCTCGAACCGAACGTCGCGGTAATGCGGCAGGTCGCTCTTGACGATGTCAGCGACGATAACCTCGTGGCCTTCTGCGGCGAGGCGCGGCGCCAGGTGGCGCCCGACAAATCCGTCTCCCCCAAAGATGATATGTCTCATGTCCCGGATCCTCGTGGTTCTATCTTTTCATTCGTTCTTCGTCGACGCTAGGAGCTGAGTTCCTCTACGGCAGCAACGTCGTCCTCGGTCGGCTTGTGTCCGCTCTGCGCGATCAGCACTGTGCCGACGCAGATGAAGGCAATGCCGGCAATCTTCAGTGCACCCAACTCCTCCTTGAACAGCAGCCAAGCAAAGAAGGCGACAGCGACATAAGCGAGACTGAGGAAGGGGTAGGCGTAGGAAAGATCGACCTTACTCAGCACGTAAAGGTGCGAGGCCATCGAGATGACAAAGGTGCTCAAGCCCAGGAAGACCCAAGGGTTGAAGACGATCTGGAATATCCGTTGGATGGCGGTTTCCGCCGAAAAGCTGATTGGCCCAAGCGTCATCATGCCATGCTTCAGGAGCAGTTGGGCGGCGGCATTCGTCAGCACCGTAAACAGGATGAACGGAATGTACTTCATGCATGTCCTCGTGCGTATTGAGCCATGGGGGCGGCAGCGTCTGCTCCGAGCGCCAGGGCAGTCCGGCGCCAGAAATCGGAAACAAAAGCCGGATCCCGCAGCCGCTCAAGCTGCCGCCATTCCGGGAAACCTGCCTCGAACGCAGCGGGGCTCATCCTCTGGTCCTTGTAAGGGTTGATCCGGCCGCCGGCTTCCACCGTCATCCGGTCCAGCCGGTCGAGCAGGCGAAGTGTCGCCTCGCCTTGGTTGGGGAAATCCATCGTCAGCGTGTAACCCGGCTGCGGGAACGACATCAGGCCCGGTGACCGCACGTGGCCGAACCGCTTCAGCACGGTGAGGAACGATGCTTGGCCCGCATCGCGGCTTGCCGCAAGCATGGCGGGAACGACCGAGCGTGCGGCATCGAACGGGATGATGCATTGATGCTGGTACAAGCCTGCCGGACCATAGAGTCTGTTCCAGTGCTCAATGGTGTCAAGCGGGTAGAAAAAGCTCTGGTAGTTGGCCAGATGCGGAGACGTCTTGCGTTTGTTGACGTTGAAGTAGGCGCTGTTGAACAGGCCGAGGGTTGTCCGGTTGAGCGCGGCGAACGGCAGATCAAACGGGACGCGGAGCGGCAGGCGCGAACGCTTAGCGGCGAAATTCCCGTTGTCGGCGTGGTTGCCGGTGATCAGTACCCCACGGCCTTCAAACCGCCCCGTCGCCAGTTGGTCCACCCACGCCACCGCGAACTCGTTCTCCTCGTCCGCCGCGTCCGCCAGATCGAAATATTCGCTAAGGTTTGCGAACGGCGTAACGTGTTGCTCGATGTCGAGCGAATTGACCTTGATGAGCTTCATGCGCAGCCGCAGGATGACGCCGGTCAGACCCATGCCGCCGATCGTCGCCGCGTATAGATGCGGGTTCTGCGTTACGGTGCAGTGATGGGTTTTCCCGTCGGAGCGCAGCAGTTCGAAGCTCTCGACATGACAGCCGAACGTGCCGCGCTTGTGGTGGTTCTTGCCATGCACGTCGTTGGCAACCGCACCGCCGAGAGTGACGAAACGGGTGCCGGGCGTGACCGCCGGGAAAAAACCATACGGCGCCGCATATTCGATCAGCTCGGCGAGCGTGACACCTGCATCGGCATCAACAATGCCTGTTGTCGGATCAAAGGCGTGAATTTGCGCCCCTCGCTGCATCGCGATGAGCGAACCGGCGTCGTTATGGCAACTGTCGCCATAGGATCGTCCATTACCGAAGGCGAGCAGCCCGGCTGGTTCGCATCGCCCGACGCGAAGGGCTTCCATTGCCGAGCTTGGGTCGATCGCACGCCGTTCATGCCGTCTTATGCGCCCGAAGCTTTCAAAGGTTCCGGACATCAGAACACGCTCGCCACGGTGAACAGCACGACTCCAGTACCGATGAAGAGCTGGCTGCGCCAATCGGTAGCGATGAAGACGACCGGGTCGTCATACATTTCCCGGCGGTGAGCCAAGATCCAGATACGCACGTTGATGTAGAGCACCATCGGGACAAGCGGCCAGATCAGCCACGGGTCGCTGTAGAGCCCCTGGATCTCGTCCGACTGGATGTAAAGCGACAGGACGAGCACAGCGGCGAAGGCGGCGGCAACGCCGCTCTGGCCGACGATATCCATGTCCTCGGCGCGATAACCACGCCCGACGATGCGGTCTTTCTCTTCAATCTTTGTGCCCTGAAGCTCGACGTATCGCTTCACCAGCGCAAGCGAGAGGAAGAAGAACAGACCGAAGGCCAGCAGCCAAAAGGAAAGCGGCAGGCCGGTTGCCATCTTGCCGCCGATCAAGCGCAGGCTGTAGAGCCCCGCCAGGCAGATCACGTCGATCAGCAGCATGCGCTTGAGCGCAAGCGAATAGGCTGTCGTGGCCACGAGATAGATGCCGATGACGAGCGCAAACTGGATCGGCAGGAAGAGGCAGATTACCGCCGTCAGCGCCAGCAGCGAGGCAGATACCGTCAGGCCGAACGGGATCGACAGCAATCCAGCCGCGAAAGGCCGGTTCCGTTTTGTCGGGTGCTGTCGATCGAGCGGCAGGTCGAGGATGTCGTTCAGGATGTAGATGGCGGACGCCGACAGTGAGAAGGCGATCATTCCCAAGGTCGCGGCCAGGAACACGGCTGGATTGGTGATGTCGTGGGAAAGAACCGCGGGCGCGAACACCAGCAGGTTCTTGAGCCACTGATGCACGCGAAGCATCTTCAGGTAGGTCTTGATCTTCGGCCGTCCGTAGTCAAAGCGCACGGACGAATGCGTCTTGCCGTAACGATCGGCGGCAGCATCCGGTGCGACGACGATCGCACTGCGGGCCGCCTTGAATACGGCGAGATCCGCCCGGTCATTGCCCGCATAGTCAAAACCGCCTTCGCCATAAAGCTCCGAAAGCAGCTTAGCTTTGCGGTGGGCGGCAAGGTTGTTCGTGCCATCCGTGTGGTAGACGCCGCTGAAGATACCGAGATGCGCCGCGACAGCTCGCGCGAACGGCTCGGCCGCCGCGGTGACGAGGAGAACCTCCCTGCCCCGCGCAACCTCGCGCCGCAGGAATGAGACGAGGTCCTGGCGATAGGGCAAGGTCGTTGCATCGAGCGTCACGCGCTTGGCGATCTCGGACTTCAGATGCGCCTTGCCGGACATCAACCAGATGGGCAGAAGGAACAGGTACAGCGCGTTCTGCTTCAGGAGCATGAAGATGCTTTCCCAAAGCAGGTCCGTCGAAATCAGCGTGCCGTCAAGGTCAACTGCCAGCGGCACATCGATGAGTTGCTGTACCCTCAGGTTCATCCCGGTACGTCCCCTTCAGCAACGTCAGACTGTTGGTCGGCAGTGCATTTCTGCGTCTGCTCGACCGAGGCCGCGTTGCTTGGCTTTGGCACCAATTGTATTTGCTGGGCGAACATGCCCCGGCGCCTTTACGAGGAAACTACGTTGCCGGCGCGAACCAGAGAGTTAACATCGCCTGCCGGAGCCCAGGAAAAGCAGATCAGGGTTTAGAAGGTCCTGCCGACCTATGTTAATGGTAGGTTACGGCCGGTCTGCGGTGTGCCGGCTTGGGCCAGATGCTGGTATGCCCTTCTCAGCCAGTCTTCCGCGTGAACCGCTCGATCACCTCCATCATCGGTTTGGGCCGGTAGTTTCGGTCAAGCGGCAGAGGTCGGTTGTGGCGCCCGTCTTCGCGGGTGAAATACATCGGCACCCAAGTATGTCTGTCCGATATACCCCAGGTGACAATGGCGGTCAGTCGAGCGGCATCAAAAATGGCGCCCAGGAAATCTTCAACACGCGATGCGACGATCCTGTCGCGCTCCTGCTGGTCTGGCGGCAGAAGGTTGTCGGTGACGTCGAGCTCCGTCACCAGGACATCGAGCCCCATCGCTTTCACCTGCGAGACGAATTCGGAAAGCGCGTGCTTGTCGATCTCCAACTCGCCCCGAAGATGCCCTTGCAGCCCCACGGCATGCACCGGCACGTCCCTATCTCGAAGATCGCGCACGATCCTCAGCAACGCTTCGCGCCGCCGCTTGTACTGTTCGCCAACGCACTCGATATCATATTCGTTGATGACCAGTTGTACCTTGTCGTCGCTTGCATGGGCGCGACGAAACGCGGTCGCCAGATAATCCTTGCCCAGGTTCTCCAGCCAGACGTTGGGACGCAGATAGTCTGAAGCGGTCGGCTCATCCGCTACGGCCTCGTTGACGACATCCCAGCTTGGGATCCGGCCACGGTACCGGCCGACGACAGTCTCGATGTGGCGGCTCATTTCGCTGTTCGCCTGGTTTGCGCCTCTGAGCGCCAGCGCCCATTCCGGCATGGCGGCGTACCAGACAAGCGTGTGACCACGCATCTTCATCCCGTTCTGTTCGGCGAAGTTGATCAGTTTGTCGCCGTCATAGAAGTCGAACCTGTCGGGCGTCGGGTGAATGCTCTCCCATTTCATGCTGCCCTCGGCGACAATCAGTTGGCAGTGATCGATCAGCGCTTTGCGGTAATTGTAGTCATCAACGAGAACATCGCCGCGCACGGCGGCACCATACGGTATAGTCAGAGTGGGAGCTGCGTTCGCGGTCGCGGCGGGGAGGCCGACCTGCGCCGCAACGGCCAGGCTGCCCTGGATGAACTCACGTCTGCGCATAATTCCATCCCTCCTCGCCAAGTTTGGAGAGGAATGTCGCATATCGGCACCGCAGGCTAAAATACTAATGGGAAGTTACGTTAATACGCCTTCGGGAGCCTCAAGCTTCACTGGCATTTAACCGTTCTCGTGTTCCTGTTGGCTGATCGCGCTGCCAGCCAGATGGAGCAGGACTTCTTGACCGTTCATGAGCCGGAACAGGCAAGCTTCGACAGCTTGAACGCGGGCAGGATATCCAGCGCCGCGCCCTGGAGCCTCGGCGCCGTCATTGCGCTTTTCGTATTCGGTTATTTCTGGATCGGCCTCGAGCCTTTCGCGACGCCGGGAGCTGAACGCGCGGCGACTGCAGGAGGAGATTTCCTCAATCAGACGGTCGTCATCCTGATGTTTACGGTCGCGGTGGCGACTGTCGCGCGGGATGAAAATCGGAGTGCACTCTTCCTGCCTCACGGGCTTCTGCTTCTCATCCTGTGCTGGTTTTCGCTCGTTTCGATGTTCGCGGTTGACCCAGCCACGGCATTCCGCCGGATCGCCTATGCGGTTCTGGTTTGTGGATGCGCGAGCGCCGCGATCCTGTTGCCCCGCAGTCGCGAGGAATTCGACAAGTTGCTTGCGACCGCCGTTATCCTTGTTCTCGGTCTTTGTTATTTCGCGGTCTTCATCGTGCCGTCGATCGGCATTCACCAGAGCAGCGAAGTGGAAGCCGCGCTTGCCGGGGACTGGCGAGGCATTTTTGGTCACAAGAACATGACCGCTGCCGCCATGGCGCTCGCTGTGATGTTCGGCCTTTACCTGCGCAAAACCAGCTACTCGAAGGTTGGCACGGTGGCCGCCGTGCTGGCCATGGTCTTCCTCTTGCTGACGCGAGGAAAGACAGCAACGGCAATGCTTCCGCTTGTGTTATCCATGGTCTGGATATTTGAGCGCTCGAAGCTTTCGGGCATGGTCATCCTGCTGGGATCGATCATAGTGCTCAACGTCGTCCTGATCGGGCTCCCGCGTTTCGAGGGCGTCCGGCAATTGCTGGATAACGCTGGAATCGACATCACGTTCACCGGGCGTGACGCGATCTGGGCCTATGCACTGGACCGCATCGGAGATCGTCCCTGGACGGGTTATGGCTTCCAGTCGTTCTGGGGAAGTAAGATCGTCAGCAAAACATCGACCGAGTCCTGGGCTTATCTCGCGGCGCATTCCCACAATTCGTTTCTCGAACTTCTTCTCGGTGGTGGGCTCCTGGGCTGCCTGCTGGTCGTGGTCTGGCTCATCCTGCTGCCGATCCGCGATGCCGGCACCGCCTTTGAAAGCAACAACGACATGGCATTGACCCGGCTGTTCCTGAGGATCTGGATCTTCTGCGTCCTCCTCGGGTCGCTTGAAAGCGTGTTCTTCATCAACTCCGGACCGACATGGTTCAGCATGCTGGTCGCCGTGTTCGGACTCAGGCTGCAGGCAAGCGCCACCCTGCGCAGCGCAGACGAGGCGGATCGAAACCGCACGTTAACGCACTGACGGACATCAAATTGCGCCGATAAACGACTTCTCGTAAGACGGTAGGAACAGATGGTCGTCCATTGGCGATGAGAGGCGAAATTGACCGACGGCAATGCCTCGATTGAAGTCACGGTTTGCATCCCGACCTTTCGGCGACCTGAGGGCCTGCGCAAGACCCTGCAGTCCCTGATCCAGCAGCAAACGGACTTGCCGTTCGCAATCGTTGTCGTTGAAAACGATGCCGCCAATCCTCTCGGGTCGCAGGTTGCACGGGAGGTCTTGGGCTCCGCCGCCCTGCCGCATCACGTGGTCGTGGAGCCTAAGCAGGGAAACTGCCACGCGATCAACCGGGCTTTTTCCGAGGCAAGAGAAATCTATCCATCTGCCGACTGCTTCTTGATGATCGATGACGACGAGGTGGCAGACCCGCATTGGCTTGAGGCGATGGTCAGCACCGCGCGCCGAACCGGAGCCGATATCGTCGGCGGCCCCGTTGTCCGTCAGTTCGAGGTGCCGGTGTCACATGCGGTTAGCGCCCATGCCCTCTATGGATATATCGATGGGCCGAGCCGGCAGGTGCCTGCCATCCATGGAACCGGGAACTGCCTTATCAGCCGCAAGGTCTTCGAGACGCTCGACCCTTCCCTCTTCGACGTGAGGTTCAACTTCCTCGGTGGCGGCGACATGGATTTCTTCAGGCGCTGCAGGGAGGCAGGCTTCACCTTCTGGTGGTGCCAGGAAGTGCTGATCCACGAAACCGTTGCTGCGGATCGCGCGTCGCCATCCTGGCTGATGCGGCGGTCTGTCCGAACCGGAAGCATTAACTACGTGATCGATAGGAAACGTGCGAGGTCGCCAGTCACGGTGGCCGCGCTTCAGTTGAAGAACGTCATCTCGCTTGGTCTCAGCATTCCGCGGGCGATCGCCATTCTCTTCAAGACAAAAGCGCTGCTGCCCGCGACCCATCCCATCCTGATGTCCTTTGGACGCGTCACCGCGAGCCTTGGCTTCCTGCCAACTCCCTATGAAGCGAGCGCTATTCCTGCGGCTGACGCGCGCATCGCTACATCATCGCAAACCTGACGCGCACCAATCTAAGCGGCCTTCGTATCAGTTGTGCTTTCGGCAGGGTCTACTTTTACTGATCCACCGGCGACTGAAGCACTGGCCGCCTGCGTCAGCGCACGCCAAGCCAAAACGGCGATGATGATCTCGAGCAAGTAGGTAACGACGATCATCCCGCTCAAGCCAATCAGGAAGGCTGCGGCAGCGACAAGCGCAGTGCCGATCAGGTTCGAGAGGTTGACGATCCGGGCACGGATCCTCTGCAGCCCGGCGGCACCGAGTGCCTCGAAAGCAGCGGCAGCGACGGCAATCGGCACAACCGTCCAGCACATCAGTTGGGCAAGAAGCGGCAGCGATATATATTCCGCACCGAACAGGAGCGGAAGAAATGAAGAAATAGCCCAGACAAAGAAGGCTGCCGTGATGGCGATCCCGCCGGTGACGCTCAGCATGCGCTTTGCATGCGCACAAACCCTGCTCACGCCATTGAGCGCTGCAGCGGCATAACCGGGGTAAAGGATGCGGTTTAGCGCATCGACGGACATATAGGACGCTTCCGTCAGGCGCCGCGCGATCGAATAACTACCGACGAGCTCCGAGCCGGCGACTGCGCTCAGCACCAGGATATCCGCATTGTTGCGGCCCGCCTTGAAGAAAAACTGGCTCGCGAACATGACGCCGATCGACAGCTCTTCCCGAAGGAGACCGAACCGTGGCCGACCGAGACGTCGAATGGCGGCCAACGAAAGAACCGCCGCCACCGCATGAGCGGCGAAATTCCAGATGGCCCACTCTGCGACTGTCGTGATGTTGACGACCAGGCAAGCAACGGCCGCCGCTGCCATCCGGAGGCCAGCGAAGATGAATTCGATCCGGTTCGCGACCGCAAACCTGCCATGGGCAATATAGCTGTTCGTGGCCAGCCACACGATCTTCAGGAGGATGATGTTGGTGAAGAGAATGAGGGCTGTGGCAAGAAGTGTTACCCCGAGATCGGCTGAAATCGGAAACATCCACGGGATCAGTATCATGCCGATCACGAACAGCGCCGCGCCAGTCGTAAGGTTCAGGATGTGCACGTGGCCCAGCAGTCGAGGATAGCAGCTACGGTCCTGTGCGACCCGCCGAACGAGCGCTTCCTGCGAGCCGAGGCCACAGATCTGGACGCCAAGATTGGTCAACGCCGTGATGGTCGCGTTCAGTGCGAACTGTTCGTGGCCGAGATGGCGCGCCAACAGCGCAAAGGTGAAGAGGACAGCAAGGCTTGATGCGAGCAACGCGCTGCTCGACCCCAGATAGGAGCTAACCGGCCCGATGAGCCGCCTGAAATCGCGCTTGGGCATCAACTTCACGCGAGGATCTCCATAGCTCCTGCCGACAATCAGTGCTGGCCAGCCGAGATCATCCCGGCGTTGTCCGGATACGCCTTAGCGTTTCCGAAATGAGACTGCCATCACTATGGCCAAGCGCGATTAACGGACCATTAGGAACACGGTGTGCAGTTTAGAGGCTTGCTAGGATCGGGAGGCGTGTCAGGGTAATGGGCGTAGCGGTCAGCCTGATCACGCCGACTTATCGCGGTGACCTTGAGTCCTGCCGCCTCTTGTGTGACTCGATCGATGCCTTCGCGACGGGATATGACAAGCATTACCTCGTCGTGGCGGATGCCGACCTTCCTCTGTTTCAGTCGTTCCGAAGCCCGAAGCGCGACGTCCTTCCGGACTCGGTGCTGCTGCCCGGCGCCTTGCATCCCCTCCCCACATTCCTGAAGTGGAAGAACCGTCAGTATTATTGGGTGTCTGGTGCCGGCCTTCCCGTTTATGGCTGGCATATCCAGCAATTGCGCAAGATCGCGATGACGCTCTCGCAACCTTGCCCGCGTGTGATCTGCATCGACTCTGACAATTGTTTCGTCAGGCCGTTTGACGCTGCAAAGGCTGCGGGCGACTTTCGCTCTCCGCTCTACCTGGACCGCGGCGTCATCACCTCGAAGCTCCCGAACCATGTTCTATGGCAGAAGAACGCTTATCATATGCTTGGAAGGCAGGAACCACCGCTGCCGGGGGACGATTACATCGGCCAGATGATTGTGTGGGATCGCGAGAGCCTGCAGCAAGTCGTCGAGAGGCTGGAGAGCGTGACGGGGCGTGCATGGTGGAAGGCGCTATGCAGGGTGAGGCATTTCTCCGAATACATTTTCTATGGAGTGGGGGTGATGACGCAGGCGAGCCTGCGAGAACGTCATGAACTCGTGGAACACAGCATGTGCGCCACCTATTGGAGCGGCCCGTCGCTCGATACTGACGGCATCCGAAACCTCATAGCCGGGCTCGACGAAACCCAATACGCAATCGCCATCCAGTCCCACACCGCGACCTCGCCTGCCGCCATCCGAGAAGCCGTTTTTGGCGTAAGCTGATCGCTCCGTCTCTCGTTATCGCTGCTGCACCTTGTCCAGCGTCTCGATGATCCTGTGCCAGAGACGCCCGATTTCCTTCTCCACCTCTACTTGCGGCGGGCGTTTGGCGGTCGCAATTTTCACGGCCCCGGCCATGGCTGTCGGATCGGCATTATAGGGTGCCAAAACGACGTTCCCGTTCTCGATCAGGCTGGTGAAAAGGCTGTGGTGCGCGAGCGCACGCTCAACCTTCGGCGCGTTAACGACCACCGCCCGTCCCGTCAGCGCGGCTGCAAGCACGCTGCCGCGCCGCGCGGTCAACCCCTCGGTGAAGCGATAACAGAACACGTCGATCTCGCGGCATGCCGCGAAGACCTCTTCGTCCGTCGCGAGATAGCCAGTCACCACCACACGCCCGTCGAGGCCACGAGCCTCCACCTCCCGGTAAAAGTCTTGCTCCACGTCGTCCACGCCCTTGATGAAGGAGCCCACAAAGGCGACGCCGACATCGTGACCGGCATCGATGAGCACGCGCGCGATGGACAGGAGTTCTGCGCAGTTCTTCTTCGGATAGATGGAGCCGAACTGGCCGATGATGA
Source organism: Neorhizobium sp. SOG26 (assembly GCF_003491345.1). Taxonomy (GTDB): domain Bacteria; phylum Pseudomonadota; class Alphaproteobacteria; order Rhizobiales; family Rhizobiaceae; genus Neorhizobium; species Neorhizobium turbinariae. The sequence continues at coordinate 864,082 of NZ_CP025513.1, read as the reverse complement.
TGCGGCCGGGCTTTCGCAGTGAACAGATCGCAGTACCAGCTTCACCGGTGCCATCAGAGTTGCCGGGAACCACGTTCGGCGGAATGGGTATGACGGCTGTCTGCTGCTTCGATCCCCGGGAGACAGCGCTATCGCGCCATTCTCGCTCGATCTCGGGAGCCGAAAACAATAGCTGATCCGCCACCCTGACAACCGGCCATATGATCAGGCGTCGCTTCCAATCGAGGTTGGTCCACTCGTGGAGGACGACCGCAACCTTCTTGCCCCGCAGCTTCGCCAGCATCGCTACGAGCATCGGCTCGAGCAGCCGCTTCTTCCATGCGACGATCGGAAAGTTGAAGACAATGCAATCAAAGTCGCGAAGGCGTTGCCTGAATGTGGGAATGTCGAAGCTCAGAGGCGCCATCTGCGCCGACCTGCCGAGATGCTCCGCCAGGTTTCGCGTGAACGCCTCGACGCCACAGAGGGTCTCGGCGTCTGATGTGAGAACCAGATAGCGCGTCATGGTAAACCGGTCCCGTCCGCTGGCGTTAGTATTCGCTACGGAAGCCGAAAATCCTTAATCTTTGGGTGATGAGAAAGGGAAACTTCAAACTATTTTCCCTTCGGGGACGCCGCGTGGGCGGATGCTTAACCTAATCTTAGCGCCGATGGCATTTCATCTGGTGTTTGAGAAGCTCAGGGCACCCGATGTACACCTTGAAGAAAGCGCGTCACGGTAAGGAAGTCCAATCGGACCGAGCGTCCGACGCCTCAAGCTATTCAAGCGTGTCGCGCAGGCATGGCTACCGGCCCGGCTACACCTCCTTGCTGTCCTATCCCGCGGACGAGGCGGAGCTTAGACGACCGGCACTGGCGGACGTTCCCGAGAGGGAAGTCAGGGCACCGGTTTCGCGAGGCGCGCCGTCCTGGCAGGATATTTCCGGCGAAATGGTCATCCAATGGCTCTGGCGCGGACGCGTGCTGATTGGCGTATTCCTGCTCATTGGGGCGCTTGCCGGCATCGTCTTCGGCCAGGTCGCGACGCGCAAATATACAGTCAATGCCCAAATCTTCGTCGACCCCAGCCACCTGAAGGTGATGGCCGAGGATCTCTTCGCGCAGAACAGCCAGCTCGACGCGCAGCTCTACGACGTGGAAAGCAAGCTGCGAATCTTGACCTCATCCAACGTCCTCAACAGTGTCATTCAGACATTGAAGCTCGATGAGGACCCCGAATTCGCCGGCGATGCTGGAGGCGACGCGTCGTTACGTCAGCTGGAAGCCTTGCGGACGCTGGAGCAGCATGTCGGTGCAAACCGCGAAGAAGGATCCTTCATCGTCAACCTGAGCGTCTGGAGCGAGAAGGCGCCCAAGGCCCTTCGGATTGCCAATACGATCGTGGAAACATTCCGGGAGGAATTGATAAAGGCGCAAGCCGGCGAGGCAGGCCGCACAGCAACCGAGCTCTTCGCGCGCCTCGATACGCTGAAGGAAGAAGTGGCCAAGGCCGACGAAGCAGTGCAGCGCTTCCGCCGCGAGAACAACATCCTGTCGAGCTCTGGCGAACTTGTGAGCACGCTGGTGGCGAACCAGACGAATACACAACTGGTGGAGGCGCAGGCGCGCGTAATCCGGGCCCGCAGTCGTTACCAGGAGCTCTCGACCGGCAACATGGAAAGCCGCCTCGATAGCGCATCCATCGAGTCACAGACGATGACGGCGCTTCGTACCCAATATTCGGCGGTCAAGCGGGAGCTTGATGCTCAGGCAGCCGTCTTTGGCGCCCGCCATCCACGGCTTGCGACAATGCGGCCGCAGCTTGAAGCAATCCAGGCGCAGATCAACGCCGAACAAAGGCGGCTGCTGGAAGCGGCGAAATCCGAACTCGCCCAGGCCGAGGCCTCGCTGATGGCGCAACAAAGCCAGGCCGATGCGATGAAGTCTGTCGTGTTCGAGGACAACGAGGCGCTTGTCCAGCTTCGTCAGTTGGAGCGCGAGTTCCAGTCCAAGTCTTCCGTTTATGACGCCTTCATGGGCCGCGCACGCGAGATTGCCGAGCGCCAGCAGATCAGCACGACGAATATCCGGATCATCTCGCCGCCCGCGATCCCCAAGACGCACAGCTTTCCACCGCGCAACCTCTACCTCCTGATAGGCGGGGCTGTCGCTGGTGGCATCATCGGCTGTGCTGCAGCCGTTGGCTGGGGCTTGTGGGGGTTCGGGCGTCGGCGCACCGAAAGCATGTCCTACGCCAGCTAGCTGCGCTGGGTGATGGACATCAGCGTAGCGGAGAGCGACTCCAGAGCGCGTAGACCGCGAGCGGATTGGTAATCAGGTAGCGAAGCGCGAGGCGACGCGGCTCCTGGTAGGCGCGGTAGGCCCATTCAAGCCCGCTCCGCTGCATCCATTCCGGCGCGCGGCGCACACTGCCCGACAAGAAGTCGAACAACCCACCTGACGTCTTGACGACACCGACGCCCCGAAGCCTGTCCAGGTTGCGCACGATGAACTGTTGCTCGAGCGGGAAGCCGAGGCCGACCCACAGGATATCCGGCCGCTTGCGGCGGATGTCCGCGACAATCCGTTCTTCTTCGTTCCTCGTGAAGTAGCCGTTGCGACGGCCAACGATCTTCAACTGCGGATAAGCCTGCTGCATGGCGTCGACCGCCTTGGCATTCACTTCCTCCGTGGCACCGAGGAAATAGAAGCTCGCGCCGGCTGCCTGGGCCTTCGCCGCGACCGCGTGAACGAGATCGGTGGTCGAAACGCGCTCCGGAAGCGGCTCCGGGCTCCAGAACCGCGAGAATTTGACGAGAGGCATGCCGTCAGCGTGGATGTGGTCCGCCTTGTGCATCAAGTCGAGCAGTTCCGGCTGCCGCAGGCACATCGCCAGGACCTGACCATTCGCGGAGGTCGAGAACAAAGGCCGCAGGTTGCGACCGCGAACCCGAAGCGCGTGTTCGACAATGTTCGATGCGGCTTCGTCCATCGAGTAGCGAGCGATCGGTAGGCCGCCCAGCATCACGCTCGACGGATCACGCTTCTTCTCGATGTCGATGACGTTTTTGCTGAGCGCTCTGATCTGCAAGGCCGTTATCCAACTTCATGTTTGGGATGCCGTATGGACAGAGACCTAGATCTGTTGGGGGGGCGGTTCAAACCCATTCCCCTGCAATGGTTACGACCTATTAATGGAATATCGGACTGTTTTATTAAAAGTTTTCGGGCTTGCTCATGCAGCCGTTAAGCAGCCGCTTCCCGCCATGGAACATATGTTACTAAAACCAGATAAAATGCGGTTTTCCGGCCTTTCGCATGCTTACTGGGTCGATTTCTAAGCCGGAGATCCCGTAGGTAAATCGTTAACTATAGGAGCACGTGGCGACGTCGCCTCGCGTTCACCTAACGAGCGGGAAACCCTTCAAGGTCACGATGTGGGCGTGAGGCTGCTGAAGCAGAAGCTGCAGAAAATCTGGAACCGCTTTTCGATGTTCCAAGTTGTGTGATCATGACAAAAGAAGCAAACAACGAACTAGCAAAACTGATATCGCAGCATGCGGTGCAGAATGCCGGTCGGCAGTTGGGTCGACTCCCGGCATTTGCTTTGCCGCAGGATACGCCCGATGTCTTCCAGGAACTGCTAACCAAGCTCGACAACGCTCATCGCGCTGAACCGGAGGCCGCGAGCCGCATGCGCAGGGTCTCCTCCAACTGACCAGTCGACGACCGGCTGCTAGTGCAGTCGAACGGAACGCTCCAGGATCCTGTCCGCCACTCTGAGAAAGGTCTCGACGGTCTGCGGATCCGGTTCGGGATCATGAACTGAAACTTCCAACAGAAGCCCAGCAAGCACGTGAGCCCCGGCGGCGGTATCGCCGTCGTTGTAGCGCCGTGAGCCCGCCGTCAGTTCGGCGGCCACCCGCCGCAGATTGTGCCCTGTGTCGCTCATGCTGCTGCCCTCCGAAGCTGTTGTCCTCTGAAGTTCTGGCTCAAACGGCGGGAGGAGGCGGATGTTTCCGGGTTAGGACCTTTGTTTCGGCGCATCGGCCTTTGGTCGGAACGCGAGCATCCGCGCGGGGAACTCGATCGCGCGCCGGGAAGTTCAATCCACGAAACCAGGAGCGACAACCAAATGCAGCCGAGCGAGAACAGAAACGGTGGGAACGCGAAGTCCATTCATGGCGACGAAGCCAAACCCGGCACGGATCAGACGGCCGATGGCATCTGCCCCGATTGCGGCGGCGAAGGACAAGTGGATGGCAATACTTGCCCGGGATGCGGCGGCACCGGAACGGTGACGGTCATCGTCGGAGACGCCTAAGTGACGGGCGCTGGCGCCCGCACCGTTATCCTGCGGTCGATTCCGCGAGGTCCGGCCCGTAAGCGCGCTGCATTTCCGCCTGGACAGCCTGCATGAACATGCCGGCCTGCAGTGACAGTTCAGTTTCCGATGCGCCTTGAGCTCGCAAAGAAGCGGCAAGCTCTGCCATCTCTGCACGCCAGAAACGGTTTGCTGCTTCACCGTGGAGATCAAGTAGCCTCATTGCGCAACGCTTGATATCCGCAGCTCTTCGATCGGCGGGAAATTGTAGAACCGTCATTCTCTCTCCATAGCTGCTGTTGATTCGCAGCCAGGTCAGATTGAGCGGCAAATCTCTACAAATGCTGAAGAGTCACGAACGACAGGCGTAGAGAGAAGCTCCCCAAGCTTGGGGAGCTTCCATGGTTCATTATTCGACCAGCGACCATTTGCCGTCTTTGAGCTGGACGAGGACGCGAGAGCGTTCGTCGGTTCCGTACCGGCTATCCGGCGTGAAGTTGTAGACGGCATGCGTGCCGACAACTTCCTTGGTGCTTGTCAGCATTTCCTTCAGCGCCGCACGATATTCGGGCGTGCCGGGGGTAGCCTTTGGCAGGGCGCGCTTTGCAGCATCCGCAAACAGCAGCCAGGCGTCATAGCTGTAGGCCGCGAAAGCGTTGTAGTTGCTTTCCTTGTTGGCGGCCTCGTAGTCCTTGCGGAAATCCATCGCGACCTTCTTGATGGGGTTGGAATCCGGAAGCTGCTCGGCGACAACCACAGGGCCGCTCGGAGCGATGACGCCTTCGACCGCCTTGCCGCCGACGCGAACGAAGTCGGGGTTGATGATCGCGTGCGTGCCGTAGGCGGTGCCCTTGAAGCCACGTTCGGCAAGAGCGATGTGGGGCAGCGCGCCTGGCGTGCCGGATCCACCCGTCACCACCACGTCAGGGCGAGCGGCGACGATCTTGAGAGCTTGCGCGGTGACCGACGAGTCAGAGCGTGCGAAGCGTTCATTGGTCGCGATCTTGATGTCGGAGCCCTTGGTCGTTTCGTTCAACGCGTCGTAGACGAGGTCACCCCAAGGATCGCTGAAGCCGATATAGCCAATGCTCTTGGCATTGTTCTTCTTCATGTGTTCGACCAGCGCGCTCACCATCAGCGGTGCGGGCTGCGGAACCGTGATCGTCCAGGCACCAGCCTCCCCGGTCGGATTGGCATTGGCGATCGAGATCAGCGGAACCTTCAGTTCGGATGCGACGGCCGCCATGGCAAGCGCGGCCGGCGAACCGGCGCTGCCGATCAGCAGGTCGACCTTTTCTTCCTCGACCAGCTTGCGCGCGTTTCTCGCCGCAGCCGTCGGATCGGACGCGTCGTCCAGCTCGATGACCTTGATCGTGTTCCCTTCGATCTCGGAAATCGACTGGCGGCCAGCGGCCAAGCCCTTCGAATACGGAATACCCAGCGAGGAAGCCGGGCCCGACATCGATGTCACAAAGCCAACCTTGATTTCAGCTGCGACCGCGCTTCCAGCAGACAGAACTGCCGCCAAGGCGCTACCCAAAAGCCATATGTTCATTTTTTTCATGATCTTCTCCCAGTTAACAGCCGCAGACATGGCTGTCATGGGAAATTTGTTGCACAAAGCCCCCGGGTTGTCAGCACAATTTATTGGTCAAGGCTGCAGACGCCCAAGTGGGCCGCCATGCCCGGCCACGATGTTGCTCGCCTGGTCGTAGATCCCGATCATGATGTGCATCATCATCGTCACCTCGTTGATCGCATCGGTCATGCCCGGCATGCGGTCCGTAAGTTTCATCAGCGTTTCGCGTCGAACCGTCAGGTAGTCCTCGACAAGTTTCGCACCCTTGCTTGACGTGCGGTAGGCGACGTTCTTCTTCGGTGCGGAGGCATTGGCCTTCTCGATATACCCTTGCGCAAGAAGCTTTTTGATCCCGTACTGCAGGTTCGCCATGTCGTCGCGGTGAAGCAATCGGCTGATTTCGGTGATGCCCTTGTCCGTACCATTCAGGTGGATGACATGCAGGATCGAGGCCTCGGCGCCGGTCAATGACGTTTCGGGGAGGCATGCCAGACAGTCGCGGCGCCAGCGGGCAAACGAGGAGCCAAGGTGCCAGATCGCATATTCGAACGCGTTCACGGCCTGCTCATGCCGCACGCCTTCATCGACGGCAGCGTCAGCAGTGGCGCCAGTCTCTTTAGTAGCAGATGCCGATGTTTGGCTCATGATTTTCTCCTTGAAGTTGGTATCTTTGTATGCAAATTTTTGTTTCAAATCTAGGCTGATGGTGGGGAGCACTAGTTGACGGCAGAAATCGCATTGATCCTGGGAGTGGACGGCATTGCAACCGGCGCGATCTATGTGCTCGTCGCACTCGGTATCGTCCTGATCTTCTCCGTCACCCGTGTTGTCTTCGTGCCGTTCGGAGACCTCGCAGCCTTTACAGCGCTGACGCTTGCAGCACTGCAGTCCGGTCAACTGCCCGGAACGGTCTGGCTGGTGGCAGTGGTGGCGGGCCTGACCCTTCTTGCAGAGGCTGCGAGGCTTGTACGCTCCGGGCGCGCGCGAAAGATCCCCTCCTTCGCCGCGGTCTATTTCGTCCTGCCGATGATCCCCGTGCTTCTGTGCATTGCGCTGGCACAGACCGACATGCCGATGGCGATCGAAGTCATCCTTGCCGTCCTGCTCGTGCTTCCTCTTGGACCGCTCCTCAATCGCCTCGCGTTTCGACCGATCGCGGATGCGCCCGTCCTGGTGCTGCTCATCGTGGCGGTCGCGCTTCACTTTGCACTGGCAGGTCTCGGCCTGATCTTCTTCGGGCCGGAAGGCTTCCGCACCGAACCCTTGAGCGATGCGATCTACGAGATCGGTGGCACGGTGGTTTCCGCCCAGGCCATGCTGGTGGTGCTGGCGTCTGTTGTTTTCATGGGCCTGCTTTACCTGTTCTTCGAGTTCACTCATACGGGTAAGGCGCTGCGGGCGACGGCGGTCAACCGCGTCGGCGCTCGCCTTATGGGTATCCGGCCGACGGTGACGGGCGATGTCGCGTTTCTCCTGGCCTCCTTGCTTGCAGGTGTCGCCGGCGTCCTTATCGGCCCGATCACGTCCATCTACTATGACTCCGGCTTCCTGTTCGGATTGAAGGCCTTTGTCGGCGCGATCATCGGCGGCCTCGTCAGCTATCCGATCACCGCACTCGGCGCGCTCTTCGTCGGCCTGCTGGAAAGCTACGCCTCCTTCTGGAACAGCGCTTTCAAGGAAGTCGTCATCTTCAGTTTCCTGATCCCGGTTCTGCTCTGGCGATCGATCAGCGCTGCATCCCATGAGGAAGAGGAGGAAGAGGAGTGAGCAATTCCAGCTTGATCGCCCGGCTGCCATTGATCGCAGGCCTCCTCGTGCTCGTCCTGCTGCCGTCGTTTGCCGGGACCTTTGCCGTGACGCTGATGAACTACATCGGCATCTATGCGCTGGTCGCACTCGGCCTGGTGCTGCTGACCGGCATCGGCGGGCTGACCTCTTTCGGCCAGGCGTCCTTCGTCGGTGTTGGCGCCTATTCGACCGCCTGGCTCACGACTGCCTACGGCCTTTCCCCTTGGGCTGGTCTCGTGCTTGCTCTGGTGCTGACCGGTGTCGCTGCTTTGGTCATCGGCACCGTGACCTTGCGACTCGGTGGGCATTTCCTGCCGCTCAGCACGATTGCATGGGGCATCTCGATCTATTTCCTGTTCGGAAACATGGACAGCCTCGGCCGCTTCGGCGGCTTGTCCGGCGTGCCGCCGATCACGCTGGGGCCGATCTCCTTTGCCACCAACGGCGCGATGTACGTGCTGATCTGGATCACGGTGTGCATCTCAGCCCTCCTGTGCTGGAACCTCCTGAGGTCGCGGGAAGGCCGCGCGATCCGCAGTCTGCGCGGCGGCCGGATCATGAGCGAGAGCTTCGGGATCAATACATTCCGCATCAGGCTCTACACCTTTGTCATCGCGGCTCTACTCGCCGGTCTGTCCGGCTGGCTCTACGCGCATATGAGCCGTTTCGTCAGCCCCGCCCCGTTCGATGTTCGCGCCAGCATCGACTACCTGTTCATGGCGATCTCGGGCGGTTCAGGATATCTTGCAGGCGCCATCGTCGGTTCCGCCTTCACCAGCGTGGCCAAGAACTTCCTGCAGGACGTGCTGCCCAGCATTACCTCGAATGCCGGGCCGTTTGAGACCGTGATCTTCAGCGTCATCTTCATCCTGCTGCTGCAATATGCACGCACGGGCATCGTGGCTTCCGTCCAGCGCTGGCTTCCGCGCCGGGCGCTCCCGATGCCGGCCGAGGCCGAGGAAATGCCACGCCGCGTAATGCCCGAGCCGGGTTCGCTGATGCTGGAAGTTGACAAGGTGGTGAAGCGCTTCGGAGGCCTCGTTGCGGTCAATGAAGTGGATTTCACCGTCAGGACGGGTGAGATCGTCGCGCTGATCGGCCCCAATGGTGCAGGCAAGAGCACCATGTTCAACCTGATTTCCGGCGTCTTGGGCCCCACCGAAGGTCGCGTCCGCTTCCTTGGGCAGGACATCACTTCCTATGGTCCGCGCAGGATCGCGTCGCTTGGTCTTTCCCGCACCTTCCAGCACGTCAAGCTTCGCCCGACGATGTCTCTCATCGACAACGTCATGCTTGGCGCATACCGCAGAACCTCGTCTGGTTTCCTTGCCGGCGCGTTGCGGCTGAACCAGGCTGAGGAGCGCCGCGCCCGGCACGAGGCAATGCGGCAGTTGCGTCGATGCGGGCTTGGCGACAATCCGCATGAGCTGGCGGGCAACCTCGCGCTTGGCCAGCAGCGCATTCTGGAAATCGCCAGAGCCCTTGCCGCCGACCCTGCCCTACTCCTTCTGGACGAGCCGGCAGCAGGTCTCCGCCGGCTGGAGAAAAAGGCACTTGCAGATCTGCTTCGTTCCCTGCGTGGCGAAGGCGTCACCATTCTCCTTGTCGAACACGACATGGAGTTCGTGATGGATCTCGTCGACCGAATCGTGGTGATGGAATTCGGATCCAAGTTGACCGAAGGCCTTCCCGCAGATGTGCGCGCCGACAAGCGCGTGCAGGATGCCTATCTCGGAGGTACCGCATGACAGCTCTTCTTGAGGTAAACGACCTCCATGTCGGTTACGGCAAGGTGGAGGCTGTCCGCGGCGTATCGATGTCCATCCAGCCAGGCCAGATCGTCACCGTGATTGGGCCTAACGGCGCCGGCAAGACAACCATGCTGAGTGCGCTGATGGGTTTGCTCCCGAGCCGCGGAACCATCCGCTACGAGGGCCAGGACCTGCAACGGCTGGATGTCGAAGAACGCGTTCAGCGCAAGCTTTGCCTTGTTCCGGAAAAGCGGGAGCTGTTTGGTGAAATGTCGGTCGCCGATAACCTTCTGCTTGGCGCCTATTCGCGCCGCTACAAGAGCAGCGATTTTCAGGAGCGCCTGGCGGCAGTCTACGAGCAGTTCCCGCGCCTTGCTGAGCGTCGCCGTCAGCAGGCCAACACGCTTTCAGGCGGCGAAAGGCAGATGCTGGCCCTTGGGCGAGCATTGATGTCGCAGCCGCGCCTTTTGTTGCTGGACGAGCCGAGCCTTGGCCTTGCGCCGCTCATCGTTCGCGAGATCTTCCAGATCATCGCATCGCTCCGAAAGGCCGGCGTCTCCATCCTGCTGGTGGAGCAGAACGCACGTGCCGCGCTGGAAACAGCAGATTATGGCTATGTGCTGGAAACGGGGGAGATCGCCCACCACGGCCCCGCCCAGGAACTGCTCCAGGATCCACGCTTGATGACGGCGTATCTCGGCGGCGCCGCATGACGGTTGCTGCATCGGAAGCATATGGCCGCGGGCGGTTTGCACGTGCACGGCGCGGTTATGACGGCGTCGTCCTCGCTGTCCCCGTGACCGTGCCGTATCAGCGCTACTCGATCGAGGCGGCGCCCTGGTGGATGGGCAAGGCGCTGCGCGCGCTTTCCGAGGGCGCAGGAATCAGCCACCGGGAGTTCGATGGGTTCTCTGTCGCGAGCTTCACCATGGGCCCGGATGTTGCCATCGGGCTGACGCAGCATTTCGGGCTGTCGCCGCGCCATATCGACCACGTGCCGATGGGTGGTGCTGCCGGCATCGTCTCTATTCGGCGTGCCGCGCGCGCTGTCCAGGCCGGTGACGCGGATATCGTCGCCTGCGTGGCGGCTGACACCAACCGCGTCGACAGCTTCCGCCATCTTCTCGCAGGCTTTTCACGGTTCTCGCAGGATGCCGTTTATCCTTATGGCGCTGGCGGCGCGAACGGCAGCTTCGCGCTGATCGCGCGCCATTACATGGACACCTACGGCGCCCGGCGTGAAGATTTCGGCAAGCTGTGCGTGGCGCAGCGCGATAATGCGCTGAAGAACCCGAACGCGCTGATGAAGAAGCCGCTGACGCTCGACCAATACATGTCGGCGCGACCGATCGCCGAGCCGCTGCATCTCTTCGACTGCGTCATGCCTTGCGCGGGTGCAGAAGCGTTTCTGGTGATGCGCGAGGAAACTGCGCAGGAGCTTGGCCTGCCATTCGTACGGCTGCTTTCGGCGATCGAACGACACAATGCCTTTTCCGAGGATCCCGTGCAGGTACGTGGCGGCTGGGTGGTCGATCGCGACGAGCTATACGGCATGGCCGGAGTCGAGCCATCGGACTTGGACTTCGTCCAGACCTATGACGATTACCCAGTCATCTCGATGATGCAGTTCGAAGACCTTGGCTTCTGCGGCAAGGGCGAAGGCGCGAACTTCGTCCGCTCCAACACCTTCACGATCGACGGGACGATCCCGCACAATACCTCGGGTGGTCAGCTATCTGTCGGTCAGGCGGGGGCGGCCGGCGGTCACCTCGGGATCACCGAGGCGATGCGCCAGTTGCTCGGCACCGCCGGCGGCACCCAGGTCAAGGACGCCGAACTGGGCATCGTTTCCGGCTTCGGCATGATCAACTACGACCGCGGCCTTGCCTCCGCCGCCGCCATCCTTGCGAGGCCCTAATGACCGAGCCACTTCCCAAGCCCAAGCGAAAGAACCCGCTCGCGCGCACCAACCAACCGCTTCTGCCACCCTCGTCGCGCAGCCGAAAGGCGCATGGCTTCACCCGCGCGGCTGCGCACGGTCGTTTCATGCTGCAGCGCTGCGATGAGTGCGGGCAATACACCTATCCCACCCGTGATGCCTGCCCGAACTGCCTGTCGTCCAATCTGCCGTTCCGCGATGCGCCGGCAAGCGGTACCCTGTTGTCCGAAACTCAGATCGGCGTCACGAGCGATCCTTATTATCGTGAAAGGATGCCGTGGCGCGCGGGTCTCGTGAAGCTCGATTGCGGACCAACTGTGGTCGCGCATCTGCACGGGGACTGCGGCGGGCCGGGCAGTCTGCTCACGCTTAGCCTGCAACTGGACCGAGCCGGCCAAGCCGTGTTCTTCGGCAAGCCTCTTTCGGAGACCCCTCATATGGAAGATGACCGCCAGCTGCGAGAGCTGACAGCCGATCCCAAGCACCGCCGCATCCTGCTGACCGATGGCCGCAGCTCGCTTGCGCCCCCCCTGGTGCAGGCCCTCAAGAAGGCGGGCGCGGCGAAGATCTTCGTCGGCATAGCTGATCGTTGGAAACCCTTCGATGGAAGGGCGGCACTCGAGATCATCGAGGGCGTCGAACTTGTCGACCTGGATCTTACGAGCGAGCGATCGGTGCAGGATCTCGCCAAGGATATCGGGGCCAAGGTCGACATCCTAATCAATACCGCTGACCATGTGCGGCAGGTGCATCTGTTCGACGCTGGTGCTGCCGCAAGCGCCCGCGACACGCTCGACCACACCCTCATGGGGTTGATGCGACTGGCGCAGGCCTTTGGCCCGGTCGTGCGATCGCGCGGCGCCGATGGCGTCAACAGCGCGGCGGCCTGGGTGAACGTGCTTTCCGTACACGCCTTGAGCAGCGTTCCCCAGTTTGGAATCCATTCCGCCAGCCAGGCGGCGTGCCTTTCACTGTCCCAGTGGTTGCGCCATGAACTTCGCCAAGGTGGGGTACGGCTGATGAACGCGTTTGCCGGACCGCTCGATGCCGAGTGGTTCCAGACGGTACCGCCGCCGAAACTTGCGCCGAAGACACTTGCTGATGCCATCGTAGACGGCCTCAAGCGAGGACTGGAAGACCTTTACGTGGGCGATGTCGCAAAGGACCTGGAAGCCAGGCTCCTCGACAATCCCAAGGCTGTTGAACGGGAGGCGGGGCAATGAGCAGCAATCTTCTTGCATCGCTGGCGAGTGCCCTCGGCGGCGGGGAGGTCAGGATCGTCGATCTCACCCACACGCTGTCGCCCGATTTTCCGGTGATCGTTATGCCACCGGAACTGGGCCAGTCGGCTCCCTTCCGCATGGAGCGCATCTCGCGTTATGACGGCGGCGGGCCTGCCTGGTACTGGAATAACCTCTCCTTCGGCGAGCACACGGGCACGCATTTCGACGCGCCGATCCATTGGTACACCGGCCGCGACCTGCCACTGAACTCGGTCGACACGCTTCCGCCCGCCGACATGATCGCGCCGGCCTGCGTCATCGATCGCTCCGAACAATCCGCCAAAGATCCGGACTTCCTCTTCACCGTGTCGGATGTCGCCCACTGGGAGGACCAGCACGGCCGAATTCCCGAACGCTCCTGGGTGCTGTTGCGCACGGATTGGTCGAAGAAGTCCGGCGCCGCTTACGCGAACCTCCAGGCTGATGGCGCGCATACGCCGGGGCCAGACGCGGAGGTCATGCGGTTTCTCGTCGAGGAGCGTGGCATTATCGGGCTCGGAACGGAAACGATCGGAACAGATGCGGGCCAGGCGGGGCATTTCTCGCCGCCTTACCCCGCCCATCACTACCTGCATGGCGCCGGACGCTACGGCTTGCAGTGCCTCACCAATCTCGACCAGCTTCCACCGACCGGCAGCCTGATCTTCGCTGCGCCGCTCAAGATCCAGAACGGTTCCGGGAGCCCGTTGCGGGTGCTGGCGCTGGTTCAGGACTGATCGAGGCCGGAGAAAAAGGAGTGGGGGAGACGATGAACCGAGTTGAGATCGAACGGAACCGCGAAGCAAAGGTCTTTGGCCTGAAAGACGTGTTCGCCCCCGAGGAGCGGACCTTCCCGCAGATCATGACCCGCCAGGCGGAGCGCTACGGCGATCGACGGCTCGTCACCTTTGGTGATCGCTCCCTCAGCTTTGCCGAGACGAAGGCATTGGCAGGAAGCGCGGGCCACATGCTGCGCGAAGCCGGGATCAAGCCTGGCGACACGGTCGCGATCATGTGCAGCAACCGCATCGAATTCCTAACCGCTTTCCTGGGCTGTGCATGGTCTGGCGCAATTGCAGTGCCGATCAACAACGCCTCGCGTGGCGCGCAGCTGGAGCACATCCTGAAGAACTGCGGGGCTCGCCTCGCAATCGTTGAGGCTAGCTTCCTCAACGTGTTTGCAAACCTTCCGACAGACCTGCCGCTTCAGCAGATCTGGACGATCGGCAAGGTGCCGGCCAATATCGATCTGAAGGTGAAACACGCACCGCTTCCCGAGCCGACAGCCCATATCGACGCGCATCCATGCAAGCCTTCGGACACCGTCGCCATCCTCTATACCTCGGGCACGACCGGCCTTTCCAAAGGCGTCTGCTGTCCTCATGCGCAATATTTCTGGTGGGGCGTTCATACGGCAGCCCTTCTCGGCATCGATGACGATGATGTGCTGCTGACCTGCCTGCCGCTGTTCCACACCAACGCGCTGAACACCTTCTACCAGGCGCTGCTCACGGGCGCGCCGGTGACATTTGAACCGAAGTTTTCCGTCTCGCGCTTCTGGACGTCACTGGCAGAATCCGGGGCAACGGTCACCTATCTGCTCGGCGCCATGGTCCCCATGCTCCTGTCGAAGGAAGCTTCGCCGGCAGATCGCGCGCACAAGACGCGTATTGCTCTTGCACCCGGCGTGCCGCCGCAGTTCCACGGACCGTTTACTGAACGCTTCGGCGTCGAGATGCTGGAAGGCTACGGCTCCACCGAAACCAATTTCGTGATCGGCAGCCTTTATCATGAGCAGAAGCCGGGGCGTGTGGGCAAAGCGCGTCCCGGGTTTGACTTGGCTGTCTTTGACGAAAGCGACAACAGCCTTCCGGCCGGCACGCCAGGAGAACTGGTCGTGCGCCCGCACGAGCCTTTTTCGACCGCCACGGGTTATTTCGGTATGCCGGAAAAAACCATTGAGGCCTGGCGCAATCTCTGGTTCCACACGGGCGACCGCGTGGTGATGGACAGCGATGGCTATATCCAGTTCCTCGACCGGATGAAGGACGCGATCCGCAGGCGGGGCGAGAATATCTCGTCTTACGAGGTCGAGCAGGTGATCGTGGCGCATCCGGCTGTCGAGAACGTCGCCGTGTTCCCCGTCCAGTCCGAACTCGCGGAAGACGAGGTGATGGCGGCGATCGTGCTGAAGCAGGGGACGAGCGTGACACCGGCAGAACTTCTGGATTTCTGCCAACCACGGATGTCCTATTTCTCGGTTCCGCGCTTCATCGACTTTGTGACCGAGCTCCCGCTCACGGAAAACGGCAAGGTGCAGAAGTACAAGCTGACGGCCAAGGGCGTTACCGAGAACACCTGGGATCGCGAGAAGGCAGGCTACAAGCTCACGCGCTGACACGTCGGCGCAACCAACGCGCCGATGTCTACGATTGAGCGACGAGTGTGTGAAAACCGCGGCCGAACCAGATCAGCGCTTCGGGCGGCGCGTCGTTGAGATGCACTGCCTCTACCCGGCCGTAGAACACTGAATGCGTGCCAATGGCAACGCGTTCAACGATGCGACAATCGAAGGCGGCTACGGCGTCCACCAGCACCGGTGCGCCCGTTGTCAACGTGTTCCATTCGCCGCCGGTAAACCGTTCGGTTCCGCCGCGACCAGCGAAGGCATTCGCCAGTTCCTGATGTCGCCCTGCAAGGATGTTGACGCAGAGGTTTCCGTTGCCGTTGAACAGGTCATGCGAGCGATTGGTGCGATTGACGCAGACAAGCAGAGTCGGCGGGTCATCGGTGATGGAGCAGACGGCCGACGCCGTCATGCCATGCCGGCCTTCCGGGCCATCTGTGGTGATGAGCGTGACGGCAGCGCCGAGCCGGCTCATGCCCTCGCGGAAATCCAGTGCCTTCGGATGCATCGCCGCCGGCTCCTCTTTTGTCAGCGCATGAACAGGCCGCCGTTGACGTCCCAGCATGCGCCATTCACGAAGCCCGATTTGGTAGAGGCAAGGAAGGCGACCAGTTCGGCGACAATACCGGTATCGCCCAGACGACCGACGGGGATGCCGGCGATCAAGCCTGGCAGTGCGGCTTCCGGAACGATCGACCGCACCTGAGGCGTGTCCATCGGGCCCGGCGAAATGGCATTCGTCGTCACGCCGAATGGTCCGAGATCGCGCGCGAACACCTTGGTGAGCGTGAGGATCGCGCCCTTGGATGCGGCATAATGCGCGCCGGTGGCGGTGCCGCCGTTCTGCCCCGCCAGCGAGGCCATGTTGATGATGCGCCCGTAGCCCTGCTGCTTGAAATACCGGCCCAGGATGCGGCAGCCGGAAAACGTGCCACCGGCATTCACCGCCATGATCTCGTTGAACTCGTCCGTCTCGATCTCGAGAACCGGGCGCGCCTTGGTCATCGCGGCGTTGTTGACGAGAACCTGAACGGAACCCCAACGCTCAACCGTCCAATCAAGCACATGCTGGAAATCTTCCGGCTTGGCGATATCCAGCTTCTGCGAAAGCGCCGTCTCGCCGCTTTGATCCAACGCATGTGCCAAGGCAGCGGCACCGGCTTCATCCACATCGGTTGCAACAACGCGCAGCCCGGCGGCGTGCAGGGCGCGGGCAATCTCGGCGCCGACACCAGCCGCGGCTCCGGTGACAATGGCAGTTTGCGGTCCGATCCCGTCGGGTGCCGTCATAGCTTGCTCCTCCTCAACTCGATAGGTCTTGATCAGGGATAACCGGGAGGTGTCTTTTCACCGAGTAGCCCGGCACCGGCCGACGTCCATGTTCCAATACCGAGGAACGCGTGCTGTGCAACCGACGCCGTATCCAGCATGCAACGGACAAGGACGTGCCCGCGCGCAATCGCAGACGTACCACCCATATAGAAAGCCGATTGAGCAACAGAGGCAGCTTCGCTCGCCGCGTTCGTCGCGGCAAGCCGCAGCGTCACGCGCTGTTCCTGTGAGAGGCCGCCGCCGGCCAGCACGGTTTCCCATGCGCCTTCTACCGTATCGTAGAAGTAGGAGCGCGCAGCGCCCAGTCGCGCCTCCGCCTTTCCGAGCTCTGACTGGATATGCGGCCGTGCCCCAAGCGAGGGGGCTCCGGTAATGGAGGGTTTGCCTGCAGCCTCGCCTCTGATCCAATCCAAGGCTTCGCGTGCCGATCCGAGACCCACGACGGCGAGCACCTGGGCCGCCAGCGCCATCGCCGGATAACGGAAGATAGGTTCGGAGCGATTGGCGGGAGAGCCGCGGACAAAGGTCCAGTCCTCCGGCACCTCGACGCCGTCCGCGACGATGTCATGGCTGCCGGTTGCCGTCAGGCCTGCGGAATCCCAGGTGTGCTTGATCGATACCTTGTTGCGCGGCATGACTGCCATGCGCGGTAGTCCACCGCCCGCCTCTCCGTCGTCTACCTTGATGCCGGCGCCGATGAGCGAAGCGCCCATGCTGCCCGAGCAATAAGGCCAGCGCCCGGTCACCTTGAAGCCGTTCGCAGTCCTTTTCGCGGTCTGGGGCGGGAAGATAGCTCCCGCAAAAACCGTATCCGGGTTGGTGCCGTAGATGTGCTCGAAGGTTTCCTTCGGCAGTGATGCGAGATAGGTCGAGGATACTCCGAAGCTCGCCACCCAGCCGGTGGATGCATCGGCCGTGGACAGCGCTTCGATGAGACGAAGGAACTCAGCAGGGGAAACTTCATCTCCGCCCAGCCCCTTGGGGACGAAAGCGCGATAGACGCCGATTTTCTGGAGCTTGGCGACCATGTCCACCGGGACATAGGTCAGCTTTTCAAACTCGCCTCTGCGCATGCGAATCTCTGCAAGAAGATCCGCAAGCTCGGTCGAAGAGTCGCGTAGTACTGCAAGGGGTTCTGCCATGTCTCGCTCCCAAGACGCGGCCAGGTCCAGCGTGGCACCGGACGGGGCATCCGTCAGATGCAGATGGCGAGGCTTTTGATGCGCCGATGTAGTTCCCTTATTACGGTAGTTTTACCGTATTCCTTTCAAGCGGTCAACGTGGCGCCTGGAGCTTACTGTACTTTTCACGTAATCTCCCCTAGCTTCACCGCAGACCACACGCTTGGTCAAGCACTGTCAAATGAACAAAGGGAACGATGACATGGCAGAAAAGAAGCCGATCCGAACGCTGTTTTGCATTGCCGTCCAACAGAACTTCTTCGACCTGCCATTCAAGGATATTGGTCCGGTTTGGAAAGGTTTCTCCGCCTTCCTGCGCGGCGTCGCGGACCTTCCGGGCGTAACGGTTCTCGGGACGCTGGATGACGACGAGACGATGGTCGGCACCTCGCCCACCGGTTTCCCGTGGACGTGTTACGTGATGGCCGACTGCCCGGATCGGGAAACGGTGCAGGCTGCCTGCAACCTGTTCCGGACGATCGAGGTCGGGGAATACCGGCTTTGGCGTTATATGCGCATCGAAGCGCGCATGGGCCGGGCGCTGGAGATCCCGGCGATCGCGCAGGACTGATCAGCCAAGCTTCTCGAAAAGCCGCTTCAGCAACTGGTTCATCTGGGCGATTTCGTCCGGCTTGAAATCAGCGAAGGTGCGGTCGAAGACCATTTCCGCGAAATGGGAGGCGCGAATGGCCGCCTCCTCTCCCTTCTTCGTGAGGCTGACTTCCGTGACCCGGGCGTCCTGTGGGCTGCTGCGTGTCGTCACCAGGCCATCCGCCACCATACGCTGCACGATCTTCGTCGTCGTGTTCAGCTTCAGGATGCAGTAGTCGGAGATCTCGGAAACACCCAGGGGGCTGTGCTCGCGAAGCGACGACAGCACCCGCCAGCGCGGAACATCCAGACCGGCAGGCTTCAGCAGTTTTTCCATCTCGTTGATGTAGCGGGCGCTGACCCGCGTCACCCAGTAGTAGGGCCAGTCGGTCTTGCGCGAAAACGGACCAACTGTGTCCTGTTCGTCATGCATCAGGAACCTGCTTCACCTGCTTTAGGAGCCGATACTTCTGTGGGCAGCACAACCGCATGTCAAGCAGTGGCCGTGACGTACCACCTTGCGGATCACGCAGCGGCTGCGCGGTCGTCGCGTCAGCCACTGACCATGTGCGGCAACCAGAGTGTCAGCGCGGGGAAGCCGATCAGCAACGCGAGGCGAACGAGCTCGCCGATGAAGAAGGGGAATACGCCCTTGAACGTGTCCCACATGGGCACGTCCTTCGCCAGGGAGTTGATAACAAAGACATTCATGCCGACAGGGGGCGTGATCAGTCCAAGCTCCACCACCACCAGCGCCAGCACACCAAACCAGATCTTCACGTCGTTGGGGTCCATGCCGAAATCGAGCTCGCTGATAACCGGCCAGAAGAACGGCATCACCAGCAGGATCATGGACATGGAGTCCATCAGGCAACCGAGGAAGATCAGCGCGACCAGCATGAGGATCAGGATGAACATCGGCGAAAGGCCGGACGTCACCATCATCTCGGCCGCCGCTTGCGGCACGCCGCCGCGCGACATGAAGATCTTCAGCAGCTCGGCGCCGAGCAGGATCAGGTAGATCATGCCTGTTGTCTTGGCGGTTTCCAGCAGCGCCCATTTGTAATCCGCAAGCCGTACGCCGCGACGCAGCGAGCCGTAGATTGCAACCAACGCGACGCCCACTGCCGAAGCCGGTGTGGGATTATAGAAGCCGGCATAGATGCCACCGATCACGATGACGAAGATGCCGAGCACCGGCACGACACCAAGGGTCGCCGCCAGCCACTCGCCCCGCTCGACCGACCCGCTCAACGGTGCCGAATCCGGGTAGATCCGGACAAAAACGGCAATGACGACGATGAAGATGGCGACTGCGATGAAGCCGGGAATAAGGGCCGCCGCAAACATCGAAACGATGTTGGCTTCAACGATGATGGCGTAAACAACAAGGACAACCGAAGGCGGGATGAGGATGCCGAGCAATCCGCCGGCCGCGAGCGTACCGGTTGCCAGCGAACCCTTGTATCTGTAGCGCCGCAGTTCCGGCAACGCCACCTGCCCCATGGTCGTGGCCGTAGCGAGCGACGAGCCGCAGACCGCACCGAACCCTGCGCAGGCGGCGATCGCCGCCATGGCAACGCCGCCGCGCAAACGTCCGAACCAGGCATTCGCGGCGCGGAAGAGATCCTGAGACAGCCCGGCGCGGGTGGCGATATATCCCATCAGCACGAACATCGGGATGACCGACAGGTCGTATTTTGAAAACTGGCTGAAGCCTAAAGTCTTCAACTGGTTGAGGAAGACGTTCGGCCCATTGAGCGCCACCGTTCCGACCGCGCCGACGACGATCATCGCATAGGCGATGGGGACGCGGATGCCGATGAGGACGACGAGCGCAACCAGACCAACGACGCCAAGGAAGAGGCTATGGTCCATCTGTGATCACGTTCTGGCTACGGGTTACGACGCCCTGGTAGCTTTCGACGATCGTGATGATCGCCGCCACCGCAACGAGGATGAGGGAAATCACGATCGCGATGAAGGCATAGCCGATCGGGATCTGCAGGATCGCGGTCTGATAGTCGTAGTCGAACTGGTTCTCCGCACCGAGCCAGGTGCGCCAGGCCATGAGAATGGCGAAGACCAGCGCGATCACCGAAGACAGAAGCACCAAGGCAGACTGAGTTCTTTTGCCAAGGCCGGAGGTGAAGATGTCGGCCGTGACATTGGCATCGGTCAGTTGGCAATAGGGCAAGAACGCGAAGACGGCGACGGCGATGCCGAGTTCGGTCAATTCAAAGTCGCCCGGAACAGGCGCTCCGAAGATCCCGGTCACGACGCTCGCAGTTTGGACGACCACGACGGCGAGTGTAACCACGCCACCCAGCAGCGCCCATCCGGTGATGACGGATCTGGCGAGGCTGAACAGCCTCGCCTCCCTTCTCGTCTCCGCGTCTGCCATTGTTTGCCTACTTAGAAGCGTTGGCGCTGATCAATTCACGCGCCTTGGCAACCAGGGCCTGACCATCGATGTTCTTGGCCGCAACCTCCTTCACCCAGCGATCGACAACCGGCTCGAGCTTTGCCCGGAAGGCATCCGTCTCTTCCTGCGTCAGCTGGATGTGCTTGTTACCGGCATCGGTTGCCACCTTGATGCCGTTGTCATCGATATTGCGCCAGATGTCGCCGACCTTCTTGACCCATTCCTCGTTGGACGCGTCTTCGAAGGCCTTCTTCACGTCATCCGGCAGGGATTCCCAGACATCGGCATTCATCGAAACCTGGAAGGTCGTATTGCCGAAGCGCGTCATGTCGACACCTTCGATCTGGTAATCGGTCTGCTCCTGCAGGTTGAGGGCCGGGATGATTTCCCAGGGAATGAGCGCACCATCGACGACACCCTTGGACAGCGCCTGCGGCGTATCCGGAACCGGCATGGCGGCGGGCGCCGCGCCAAGAGCCTCGATCACCCATGCGCCGGTGCGCGTCGGAATGCGCATCTTCTTGCCGGCCAGATCGCCGGGCTTGCGCACCTCGCTCTTGGCCATATGGATCGCCTGCCCTCCATGGACATGCAGGAACATCACCTTCACGCCCTTGTATTCGTCGGCGAGATACTCGTCGAACATGGCGCGCATGGCGAGGTTCGTCGCCTTGATGTCGTTGGTGTGAATGAAGGGGAGTTCGAAAACTTCGGTGCGCGGGAAGAGGCCTGGCGTGTAGCCATTGACGGTCCAGACAAGGTCCACAACCCCATCGCGCACCTGGCTGATCAGTTCCGGCGGACCGCCCCCGAGCGACATCGACGGATAGATGTCGATCTTGACCTTGCCGCCGCTCTTTTCCTCGACCGTCTTGGCCCAGGGCTCCAGCATCTGCGTCTGTGCCGGTGACTTCGGACCGAGGAAATGGTGCAGCTTGAGTTTGAATTCCTGCGCGGCGGCCGCCGTCGACATGGCGATAGCCGCGATACCCGCAAGCATCAGGGTCTTGGTAAGTCTCATGTGTCCATTCCTCCCGTAACAGACAGTTGACCAATCTCCGCCGGCGGCGGAGACCATTTCACGCGATCTTTACATCGAGCAGCGCCGTACGCTTGTTGACCATGACTTCCGTTATCGCCTCGCGCAGCTTTCCAGGTAAATCCTCGCGCTCTGCAACCCTTGCCGCCCAGGCATTGCTGGCTGCGGCAACCTTGGTGAAATCCGGGCTCGGTGACAAGCCGGTGAGCGGCATGCGGTTGGCCTTTGCTGCGTAACCATCGGGATATAGCATTGATACAGACTGCCGCACCGCACCCCATTCCGCATTGTTGACGATCAGGATCAGCACAGGGATCCCGCAAGCCTCCATGATCTGGTGGCAGGCGACCGGATTGGCGAACATGTAGGAGCCATCGCCCATCGTCGCCACGACCAGGTGGTCAGGCTTTGCGAGCTTCATGCCCATGGCGCAGGGCAAGGACCAGCCAAGCCCACCGGAATGCGGCTCCTGATACCAGCCCCGATGCGTCCTCAGCGTCATCGGCGCAAGCGGGCAACCGAGCTCAGACAGGACTGTGGCATCATAGCCCTTCAGCGCTTCCGACAGGCACCAGGCGACATGCGCCTTCGTCATCAGCGGCCCCGACTCGTCTCGCGCGGCAGTGATTTCCCTGTCTCTCTGAGCTGCGAGGCGCTCCCGCAGGCAAGCACATTCGTCGCGACCGTCGCGACCAAGACGGGCTGCGGCTGCGTCCATTTCCGCGGCAAGAGCGACAAGCCCTATCGAGGTTTCGCATGTGATCGACAGGTCAGAACGGAAATTGCGCACCGGGAACCGGCTGAAGAGCGGGTCCGGCCCCAGTTGGATGACCCTGGCGCCAGCACGCGGGCCGTGAGCATCCGGCATCCATGGCGCGAGCGCATCCACCGCCAGAATGACATCGGCCTCCGCAAGCCAAGGCGCCGGGTCGCCACCCGCCCACATGGAATGGTCCGTCGGGATGCCGATCTGGGTCGCCCAATAATGCACAACCGGGATCGAATACCGGTCTGCCATTTGCGACAGTGCTTGGAAACCCTGCTCGTCACCTGCACCACGCTGCACGAAGACGACCGGGTTCTTCGCCGCGACCAGCCATTCGGCAGCCGTTTGATAATCCGCCTGGGCACCGCGCGCAGTGGCCGCCGCCATCAGCGGCGTTGCCGGCATGTCGGACACATCGATGGTTTCCGTCAGGACTTCACGCGGAAGGCTGAGGTAAACCGGCCCTTTCGGTGTGGTATTGGCGATTGCCAGCCCCCGGTCGAGCACTTCCTTGATCTGTTCCGGAAAGCGTAACTCATAGTCCCACTTCACGGCCTCACGGACGAGGGCCGCCTGATCGCGCATCTCCTGACCCCAGCCGATCGGAACCGTACGAGCACCAAACCGGCCCTTTTCGACCGTCGGTGTCCGCCCGGACATAAGCAGCATCGGAACGTGGTCCGTTGCTGCATTGATGGCGCCGATGGCGCCATTCGCGAGTCCAACATTGGTATGAAGAATGACGGCCTGCGCCTTTCCCGACATGAAGTAATAGCCATGCGCCATTCCCATGGCGGCATGCTCATGCGGGATTGTCAGCGCCTGCGGGAGTTCCGTGCCAGAGGCAGCGGCCTCGGCCAAACCTTCGATGATCGGAGGAAAATCTGTCCCGGAGTTCGCGAAGACGTAATCAACGCCCAGCGTCTTCAAGCGACTGAAGATTACGCTACCGGCACTGACCTTGCGTTCGCGCCCGCTCAACGAGTCCAAGCGCTCCTCCCGAGACTGCTTGAATTTCATTATTTGAAATAGTAATTTCAGTATCGCAGCTATAATTCTATGGGTCAAGCGCCCGATAGTTTTCTTGTTAAACATCTATAGGTGGCAATGCCTACTCCGTCTAACGGCTCGATCATCAAGGCATTCGCGATCCTTGACCTGTTTGACGACCGGCGGCAGGAGGTCACGGCCGGCCAGGTCGCGGAGTTGACGGGGCTGAACGGTGTCACCGCCCATCGTTTCCTCAAGACCTTGCTGCAGATCGGCGTTCTGCGCTCACCTCGAAAGGGCGTCTTTTCGCTCGGAAGCAAGCTGGTCGATTATGGGGAACGCGCCAAGAGCTTCAGCCGGCTGGCTGCACAGTTGCAGCCCTTCCTTAACGAATTGGCGGCCGCGACCCAGGAGGGTGCGATGGCGACCACCTTCGACGGCTCGCTGATCACGTGTATCGCGGCGGCCCATTCCGAGCACACGTTCAGCTTTAACGCCCGCGTCGGCGCACGAATGGAAGCTTATGCGACGGCCAACGGAAAGCTCTGGCTTTCCACGTTGGACGAGACGGCGCTCAACAGCTACTTCCGCACCACCACGCTTGACGCCATTTCCGACAACACGCTAGTCGATCCGGCGTCCCTGCGAGCCGACCTGGAGCTCACTCGCAGCCGGAAGTTCTCCCTCAACCGCGGCGAACGCGAGACAGGTTTGTCCGCCGTTGCCGTTCCCGTGACTACGGCGGAGGGAACAATGCTGGTGGGTATGTCCGTCTTCGGACCAAGCGCCCGGTTCACCGAGGAGAAGGAAAACCAGTACCTTCAGTTGCTCCGTGATACCGCGACCCGGATCCGCGAGGTTCTTTAGAAGACCGGCCGCGGTCAGGCTTCCGCGACGTGCCCGCCGAGAAACAACTGGCCGACGCGGGGGTCACGCAGCAGCTTGGCTGCTTCGTCATGCATGCGGGTCTGGCCCAGTTCCAGCACAAGCCCGTAGTCGGACATGGCGAGTGCAGCCTTTGCGTTCTGCTCCACCATCAGGATCGTCACACCCTGGTCGCGAAGCCGGATCAGCGTGCGAAACACCTCCTGGACCAGGTTTGGAGAAAGCCCGATCGAGGGCTCGTCGATCAGGATGAGCTTGGGGTCAAGAAGGAGCGCCCGCGCAACCTCGAGCTGCTTCTGCTGCCCACCGGAAAGCTCGATCGCCTTGCGGTCGCGGAACTGACGCAGCATCGGGAACTGGTCCATGACGACCTCAATGCGCCGGCGCACGAGCGCCTGATCCGGCGCGGTGATGCCGCCCAGTTCAAGATTATGGTAGACGGAGAGCTGCGGCACGATGTTGCGGCCCTGCGGCACATAGGTCACGCCATGCGAGATCATCTGCCGCGGCGTCTGGCGCGTCACGTCCTTCCCGTCGAGGATGACCTGGCCGGAGTGGATGTTCAACAGGCCGAAGATCGCCTTGAAGACGGTGGACTTGCCTGCCCCGTTCGGCCCGATGATCGTGGTGATCGAGCCCTTCGGGATCGAGAAGGACACGCCATTCAGGATGGTGATCTGGCCATAGCCGCCGTAGACGTCCTTGAGCTCGATCACGCCCCGCCTCCAAGATATGCGTCGATAACCTTCGGGTTGGCACGGATCTCAGCCGGCGTTCCTTCGGCGATGACCTCCCCCTCGGCCAGCACGATGACGCGGGTGCACAGACTCATGACAAATTCCATATTGTGCTCGATCACCACGAAGGTCGTGCCATGCTCGGCATTGTAAGCGACCAGCCGCTCCTTGAGATGCGCGAGCATCGTGAGGTTGACGCCACCGGCCGGCTCGTCGAGGAGCACCAGGCTTGGTCCCGCCATGAATGCCATCGCCGCATCCACCAGCTTCTGCTGGCCGTAGGACAATGAGCCTGCCAGCGTGTCGCGCAGGTGATCCAGCCGGAAGAACGAGATCAGCCGTTCGGCAGCCTCCGTCAATCCTGCGTCGCTCGGCCCAAACAGGCGCGACAGCATGCTGCCATGATGCTCCTGTCCCGCAAGAATGATGTTGTCGAGGACGCTCATCTTCGGAAAGACGGAAAGCTGCTGAAAGGTGCGGCCGACACCGAGCTTGTTCAGTTGCGAGGCGCGCAGGCCAGATACCTTGCGCCCCTGCACTTCCACCTCACCCTTTTCCGGCTTCAGCTGGCCCAGAATGCAATTGAACAGCGTGGATTTGCCAGAGCCGTTCGGCCCGATGAGGCCGAGGATCTCGCCCTTCTGCACGTCAAAAGAGACATCGCGAACGGCGCGGATGCCGCCAAAGCTCTTTTCGATATTGCGGACGGAAAGGATCGGCATGTTCATTTCTGCGCCGCCCCTTCAACTAGATCACCTCGCACCTGCTGGCGCGGCCACAGCTTTTCCCGCAACCGGCCACCAAGACCAATCAGCCCGGAGGGCACGAAGACCAGCATCACGATCACCAGTGCCGAGTAGATGATCAGGTAGTAGCCCTCGGTAAATCGAAGGACCTCGGGGAGCAGGATCACGACGCCGGCACCCAGGAACGGGCCGAAGAAGAAGCCGCTACCGCCGACAACAACCATCAGCAGGATGCGCAGCGAATGCGCCAGGCCGAACGAGCCTGGCTCGATGAACTGCACGAGCGGCGTGATCAGCGCGCCGGCAAGTCCGCCGTAAGCGGAACCAATTGCGAAAGCGAGCAACGTGATGCGTCGCGTGTCGACGCCGAGGCTTTCGGCACGAACGGGGTTCTCGCGCAGAGCCTTGAATGCCCGACCCCAGGGCGACCGGACGATGCCCCACATGGCTAGTGACGCGAACACCGTGATGCCGAGGGTGAAGTAATAGAAGTGCAATTGCTTCATCGTCTTGAAGATGAAGAAGTCGGGACGCGGCATACCAACGAGCCCGAAGGTGCCGCCCGTCAGCCATTCCTCATTGCGCAGCACAAGGAAAACCAGCGTGTTGAAGGCCAGCGTCACGAAGGCGAGAAGGTGCCCCTTCACCCGAAGCGCTGGATAACCAAGCAGAAGCCCGACGCCGAAGCACAAGATAAGCCCAAGCGGCATGGCTAGAACCCAGTGCCAGCCCGCCAGCGTGAGCAGCGCCGTTGTATAGGCGCCGATCGCCATGAAGGACGCCTGCGCAAGCGAGATCTGGCCTGCGTAACCGAGCGTCAGGTTAAGCCCCATCGCGGCGATGGAAAACACCAGCCAGGAGGTCAGGACATAGGTGATGTAATTGCCCTGCCCAATCGGCGCGACGATCGCCGCGAGCAGCAGGACCGCGATGGCTATTTTGGTCAGCAGCGACCGGTTGAGCGTCATACCGTCCTCCCCTCGGAGGTCCCCATGATGCCTTGCGGGCGCAGGAGAATGATCGCGATCAGGAGCACGAGAGGAAGGGCCGCACGATACTCAGCCGTAACATAGGCAGCGGTCAGATTGTCCAGAACCCCGATCAAAAGCCCACCAACCAACGCACCGCGGATCTGGTTGAAGCCGCCGACGATCGCCGCGATGAAGGCGATCAGGCCGAGCGTCTCGCCGTTGGAGAACTTGGCAAGATAGATCGGAGTGATGAGGAAGGATGCAAGCGCGGCAAGCGCGGCATTGATGATGAAGGTGTAAAGGATCATCCGCTTGACGTTGACGCCAAGGATTTCCGCAACCGCGGGGTTTTGGGCGGTCGCCTGCATGCAGCGCCCGGTACGCGTCCGATTGAGAAACAGGGTCAGCAGGACAACAATCGTCAGCGAGATGGCGAGATTGACAAGATCCTGCAGCGAAAGAACGGCGCCAAGCACGTCAACGTGCGCGCTCTGCACCAGTGACGCGAACGGCTGTGCTTCGGCGGAATAGAACTCCTTGACGCTTTCCTTCAGCAGGATGCCGAGCGCCATGGTCGCGATGATCAAGGTGATGCCGCCATGCGGCAGGATCGGCTCGACGATCAGCTTCTTGAACAGGATGCCCAGAACCACGATGGACGCGACAAGACCGAGCAGCAAGGCGGCCCAGAGCGGCAGGCCGAAGAAGCTCACGCCAGCCAGCACGAAGAAGGCCGGGAGCATGACGAATTCGCCCTGGGCGAAATTCACCGTTTGCGCCGCCTGCCATACCAGCGTGAAGCCGATAGCAACCAGCGCGTAGATCGAGCCGGTCGCAAGACCGGACAACAACACTTGCATGAACTGTGACACGGAGGTCTCTCTTGAAAGAAGCCGCGGCGGCGATCCGCCGCGGCAATATCGAGCCGCTTAGTTGGCCGGCACGGTACCGATAACGACCGGAGCACCGTTCTTGACCTGGACCATGAAGCTCGGACGAGACATTTCGCCACGATCATCCCAGCAGGTGTCGAGCAGGATCTTCGGATGGTCGGCGACCTTCAGGCAAAGCCCGTGCATCTTCTCGGAGAACGCTTCGCCATCGAATTCGCCGACCAGTTCGGTTACGTATTTCGTGGTCCAGGCGCCGACATAACCCTTGATCGCGTCATGGGTCGGCTTGCGCTTGAAGGTCTCCTCAAACTTCTTGGAGAACGCGCCGATGCCCGGAACGTCGGTTGCCGTCGCCGTGACGCCAACATGCGCGATCGCACCTTCTGCAGCGCCACCGGCCAGTTCGATCACCTTCGCCTCGGTCAGCGTCACTTCACCAACGAGCGGCATGGCGAGCGACTGCTTCTTGCCCTCGATGAGGAATCGGGCCGACTCTTCCTGGTTCATGTAAACAAAAACGGCATCCGGATTGGCCTGCTTCAGCTTGGCAACGTCAGCCGCATAGTCGGTCTGCGCCTGCTCGGAAGGAACGTCGGCAATCACCTCGATGCCGGCATTCTTCATCTCCTCGATGAAGACGTTGCGGCCGCCCTTGCCGAACTCGTTATTGACCCAGGCTACGGCCACCTTCTTCGCCTTCAGCGTATCCTTGAAGTAAGGCGTCAGCGCCGGAACGCCCTTCTGGGCACCTGACGAGGTGCGGAACACGAAGGGGTTGCCCTTTTCCACGATGTTGGGAGCTTCTGAACCAACGAATTGCGGAACGCTGTTCTGCTGCGCCACAAGCATGTTGACCAGGGTCGAGCCGGAATAGATCGTTCCGAGGATCACATAGGCGCCGCCATCGATCGCTTTCTGCACGAGCGCGCGCGAGACCTGCGGGTCCGTCTGCGTGTCGTATTCGGTCAGTTCGATCTTCTTCTGGAGGATGCCACCTTCAGCGTTGATTTCCTCCACGGCGATCTTGATGCCGTCCCGCCAATTGGTGCCCGCCGGCGCTCCAGCACCGGAAAGCTCAGCAACCATACCCAGCTTCACCGTTTCCTGCGCCGAGGCGGCACCGGCGGTCATCAGCAATGCAGTCGACAGTGATAGTAGCAATGCGCGATACATTGATTTCTCCCCCAAAAATCGCGTTGTCCCAGGTTCCTCCTACAGCCATCGCTTCCTATTGCAAGCCACCATCGGCTCCTATCCGTCCTGCTCTCAACAGATCAGGGCCCCCTGGCTGACGAGCTCCCGGCGCACAGCTGCGATATTAGCTTTGCCTGCTATATTGAGCGCCGCCAAGACCCCTGCTGCCTGTCCGGTGCAAAAAGCGGTTCCCATGACACGGGATGAGCCATAAGCGACAGCATCCGCGCCGGCGACGCGTCCCGCGAGAAACAGATTATCGCGTCCCGCAGCCTGCAGGGCTCCCGGTGGAATATCGGCGAACCCCTCGCCGCCGATGTCGATGAAGCGGACCTTTCCCGGCGCCTCATGAACCTCCATCGGCCAGGCGGCGCGTCCAATCCCGTCCTCCCGCTGCAGTCCCTGTTGCAGCGCTTCGCCTGTCAAGTCTTCTCGCGACCGTGGCCGGCGGGTCTCACGAATGCCGATCTGCGGGCCGGTGGAAATGATGTAGGCAGTTTCGAAGCCCGGTAGCTGGCGCAACAGGCCGAGATTGCGCCAAGCCTCCCACCTCGCCTGCCGTTCGGCAGCGCCGAGATCGGCACCCGTCAACCCGTCTGTGGCGAGGTCAATCGCCATCCACCAGTAATCGTTCGATATCGGCAGCCGGAACATGATCCCGCCATCCGCACGCTGGATCGGCTTATCCGCCGTCTTGTTGTGTTCTGCAATGATGGCGGCGACGCGCTCACGATCGAACCCGATACCCGGCGCCACCCCGCCAATCCGCACCGGCATCGACGCCGGCTGGACATGCTGACCCATAAGGCTGTCGGCGGTCATCTCGACCCCCGCCAAGGCAGACAGAGTGGCTTCGCCGCTTGCGTCAACGAATGCGTCGGCGGAAAGCTCGAAGCTGCCGCCATGGTCGGTGACGGTGACCGAGCTAATCCGGTCACCCTCCATCGTCGCGCCGGTGACGCGGCTGTGCAGGAAAACCGAGACATTCGCTTGCTCCAGAAGGCGGTCGCCCGCGAATTTCACCGCCTCGGGATCAAGCAGGATGATCCTGTTGCCGCTTGGCGAGAGAAGTGGCGACACGTCCTGACCGATGTCGCCAAGGATGTTCAAGAAATGCTCGCCGATGCCGCGGACCGCGGTGACCTGCCGTTCCCCCTTCTGGAAGAAACCGCAATAGGCCAGCACCAGCGAGTTTGATGCCGCGCCGCCGAGAAAGCCGTACCGCTCGATCAGGGCGGTCTTGGCACCCGTCCTTGCCGCCGCAACGGCAGCACTCATGCCCGCCGCGCCGCCACCCACGACTACGACGTCGTAACGTTCCGCTCGCCTGTCAGACATTCGCATCGGCTCCCATCACACCCATGGCGCGCCCAAGCGCCTCCATTTGTGCTCCGGCCATCTGATGCCCGAACTGGATCTTCACGCCGTGATGGGCCGCAAGCTCCAGAAACCGCGTCCGCTCCGGACTTGTGACGACGTCTGCAGCGAGGCCGCCCGGATTGATGGCTTTGATGACCTCTTCGGGCACAGGCAGGGGATCATTGCCGCCCATGCCGCACGGGGAGGCGTTGACGACAAGATCAAAGCTCCTCTGCGGGATCGATCCGGCAGCGACGGCAAGGCTTGGGAACGCCTCCTTGAGCCGGGAGCAAAGGCTGTTCGCGGCAGCCTCATCCACGTCATGGATGAAGAGCTCCGACAAACCGGCTTCCGCCAATGCACGGCCAATCGCCCGGCCGGCACCGCCTGCTCCGACAACAAGCGCCGTCTTGTCCGCCGCGTCGAAGCCGTTGGCGCGGGCAGCGAGGAGGAAACCCTCACCATCCGTCATGTCTCCCGAGAGACGTCCGTCCGGGTGACGCCGAACCACGTTCACCGCATTAAGGAATTTGGCGCGCGGCGTCATATCATCTACAAGTCCAGCAACGGCCGTCTTGTGAGGAATTGTCACAACGAAGCCGTCGAGATTATCCCAGCCGCGAGCGGCGGCGACGAAATCCGCGACCTGTTCGGGCCGCAGGTCGACAGGGATCATCGCCCGGTCTTCATTCCTGGCATCGAAATATCTGTTGAAATTCTGGGGGGATCTCGCCTGGATGATCGGCGTGCCGATCATCGCGACCAGACGAGTACTGCTTCCTATCATGGCGATTCACTCTGTTTTTGCTCGTGTCTAACCGGCATGCGCATCCGCGCCAACCTGAAAAGATGTGATCATATAGCTGCGGCCAAACCTTGAACTCGCGCCCGCCAAGTTCTAACGCAAGGCAGGTTTGATCAGATGCGCTCGAACAAGGCCACGTATCACCATGGTTGTTGTGCTTGCCCGAAATGAGTGGCACTGAGGGTATGACGCCGCTTATGTCATCACGGAGGATTAAGAGATGAGTGTGACCCTGAATCGTCGCCAGACGCTATTTGCCATGGGCGCTGCAAGTGCCGCCGCAGCCTTTGGCCTGCCTGCGCGCGCCGCCGAAAAGCGTAACCTGGCGGTTCTTAGCCTTGCCAGCCATGCGCCGAGCTTCATTGCTTTCGAGCGCGGCTACTTCAAGGAAGAAGGTCTCGACATCGAGCTCAAGTTCTTTGAAGCGGCCCAGCCGATGGCTGTTGCCATCGCCTCCGGCGACGCCGAGTTTGGCGTAACCGCGATGAGTGGTGGCCTGATCAGCCTGGCTCAAAAGGGGGCGGTGAAGGTCGTTGGCGGTGCACTCACGGAAGAGAAGGGCATCGTCGGCGCAGTCATCCTGGCATCGAACAAGGCTTACGAGGCCGGCCTCACTGATCCGTCCAAGCTCGCCGGCAAGAGCTTCGGCATCACCACCGCAGGCTCCTCCTTCCATTTCATGGCGCACAAGATCGCGTCGGCAAACAACATCAACCTTGCCGACATCCAGCTGCGGCCGCTGCAGAAGCTCGGCGCCGTCGTCGGTGCGCTTTCCACCGGCCAGATCGACGCATGGGCAATCCAGGCGAACGTCGCCAACAAGATGATCCGTGAAGGTGCGGCCAAGAAGATCGGCCTCGTTTCGGACTACGCGCCGGACTACCAGGTCACGACCGCCTTCACCTCGTCGAAGAACGCTGCCGAGAACCGCGAGCTGACGCAGTCCTTCATCAACGCCTACACAAAGGCGATCGACGACTACAACGCTGCCTTCGTCGACAAAACGGCCAGCGCCGAGGAGCAGGATGCTCTGGCAAAGCTCGTCTACAAGTATGTCGAGAAGGACAGCCCTTACGAAGTGGCCAAGCAGAACCTGATTGAAGGTGCGATGCGCATCAACAAGGGGCTGGCACTGTCGCTCAACAGCTGCACCGAACAGTTGGAATGGTTCAAGTCCGAAGGCATGGTCAAGGACGCCATCAGCAGCGAACAGCTCTTCGACACATCCTACGTCAAGACGATCTGAACACGCTACGAAGACGACGGGAGGCCCGAGCGGGCCTCCGTCGGGAGACCACATGGACCTGAAGCTCAAGAACATCACCCATCGCTATGGCACCGTCGAGGTTCTGCGCGATATCTCGCTCGAAATCCCCCAAGGCCAGATCGTCTGCCTCGTCGGACCATCCGGCTGCGGAAAGTCGACACTCTTGCGCTTCCTGGGCGGGCTGGAAAGGCCCGACAGCGGTGAAGTTCTCCAGATCGGTCAGCCTCCCAAGGACTGCCTCAACCCGCTGACTTACGTCTTCCAGCATTTCGCGCTGCTGCCCTGGCGCACGGTGGAAGGCAATATCAAGCTCGTGCTTGAAGACCACAACCTGAAACGCGACGAGATGGAAGCGATCGTGGCAGACGTGCTGGAGCGCACTCGCCTTTCGGATTTTCGCGACGCCCTGCCCAAGCAACTCTCCGGCGGCATGCGGCAACGTGTTGCCATCAGCCGGGCGTTGGCCGTTCGTCCCGCGGTTATGCTGATGGACGAGCCGCTTTCGGCGCTCGACAGCCAGACGCGTGAACTGCTGATGGACGACCTCGTCTCGCTCTGGACGCGCCAGCCGTTCACGTCTGTCTACGTCACCCACAACCTCAGCGAAGCCGTTCGCCTCGGGCATCGCGTCATCGTGCTGTCGCGCCGGCCGGGCCGCGTTCGGGAGATCGTCGATATCGACATCCCGCTTGCGGAGCGGCATCTCGGGCACGCTCTTCTAGAAGAAAAGCAGAAGCAACTCTGGGAGCTGATGCGCGAAGAAGCCATGGCTGCCGACAAGGAGTTGGCCAATGTCTGATATCAGCACAATCTCCACGCCATCCGGCGTTAGCACGAGCACGACCGCAGCAGCCGGCGTCAAGCAGGTGCCGTTTCGCGGCGGCGGCTTTTCGCCGATCCCGGTGCGCGGCATGGCGCTGGTGGTTTTCGTCGCACTCCTCCTCCTTGCCGAGGTCGGAACACGCGTCGGATTTATTTCCAACCTCACGCTGCCACGGCCATCGGCGGTTCTCGAAACACTGGTCCAGCTCTGGCAGACCGGTGGGCTTTGGCGCCACCTGCTGCCGTCACTGCAGCGCCTTCTGGTCGGCGGTGCCTTCGGTATCGTGGCCGGCATTTCGCTTGGTGTGCTGATCGGCCTCTTCAGTTACGTGCGCGCCGGGCTCGTGCCGCTGGTGGCCGCACTCTTCCCAATTCCGAAGATCGCGCTGCTTCCGCTGTTCGTCATCTGGTTCGGGATCGACGAGATGTCGAAATACGCCTTGATCGCCTTCGGCACCTTTACGCCAACGGTCGTCGCCACCTACGGCGCCGTCGACAATGTCGACCGGTCACTGATCCGGATGGGCCAGAGCTTCGGGCTGAGCTGGTGGTCGATCGTTCGCAAGATCGTGCTGCCCGGCGCCTTTCCGGCTATCCTCTCCGGTCTCCGCGTCTCGGTCTCGATCGCCATCATCCTGCTGGTCGCCGCTGAAATGCTCGGCGCTCAATATGGCGTAGGCTCCTATATTCTCGAAGCTGGTTCGCTTTACGACCTCGAGAAGCTGTTTGCTGGCGTGACGATCCTTTCCGTGCTCGGGTTGATCGTCAACTTCGTCATCGGACAGATCGAAGCCCGCTTCCTGAGCTGGCGCGGCTGACGGTCACCCGTCATCAAACACCCGTCGGAAAATTTTCTTCTCCGGCGGGAATAAGCGCGCTGTCTCTTTCGTATACGACGGTATGAAACAAGACGGACGCGCCTTCGATGTCATCGGCCAACTCGCGAGCTTGAGACGCTACGCGCGTTCCCTCGTGCGCAATGCCGTTGATGCCGAGGACCTGGTGCATGACGCGTTGGTCAGGGCCTACGAGCGACGCTCGACCTATAAGTCCGGCATGGGCCTGCGGCGCTGGCTGCTGGCCATAGTCCACAACACCCACATCGATCGTGTCCGCTCCGCGATGGCGCGCGGGCGCCGCGATGAGACCATCGCGCTTGAGGTAGACGAGGCCTATCCGGCCCAACAGGAGCTCAACGTGCGCCTCGCGCAGGTGCGGCGGGCCTTCCTGACGCTTCCCGAAGAACAGCGTGAGGCGCTGCATCTCGTTGCGGTCGAGGACCTGAGCTACCAGGAAGCCGCCGACATTCTCGGCATCCCCGTCGGAACGTTGATGTCCCGCGTATCGAGAGCGCGGGCTGCGCTGCGCGAATACGAGAACGGGGCGGCCAAACCCAGCCATCTGCGACTGATCGAAGGAGGCGGCAATGACTGATCTCGAACCTGTCCAGACGACCGATCTCGACTCCTATATCGACAACCAGCTCGATCCAGCCGGTCGCCTGAGGGTGGAAAACTGGCTGGCAAAGAATCCGGATGTCGCAGCGCAGGTCATGGCGGATCTCAGCGTTCGATCGACTTTGAAGCTCGCCATGAGCGCGACGGACGCATCAGGCCGCCCGGAGACCCGTGAAGCGGCGCGACGCCTTTCCGCCGGTCTTGCCACGGCGCGGACACTGCATGTCCTGCGGAAGATTGCGGCGGTCGCACTGTTGTTCTCCGTCGGCTGGTTTGCGCATTCCTCGATGGGGTTCAAGGAGGTCAACGCTTCCGTGCAGCCGCCGGCTTTTGTCGAGGAGGCGGTCCGCGCTCATCACACATCCCGCGTCCGCGCAGCCATGCAGTCGCAGCCGGAGGTGAAGACCTATGATCGCGACGAGATCCGCGCCGCAACGGCAATCACCATGCCGGAGCTGCCGACGGACTGGAAGGTCGTCGATGTCCAGATCTTTCCGTCGGATTTCGGACCGAGCGTTGAGGCAAGCGTCCGGACCCCAGACGGGAGCAACATCTCGGTCTTCGCCGGCAGGCCGGGCTATTTTGCCGTGGAGCCCGTCAAGGATCTGAACCTTTCGAATGCCGGGGCGGCGTGGTGGCAGGTGGGTGAAGTTGCCTACGCCCTCGTCTCAAGCACACCCAATATCGGTCTCGCAGACGAGGCCGAGACCTTGAAGCACTCTTTGTACTAACCCAGCAGGAGACAAGAATGTATCCAAACCAGAACCGCTTCGGCGGCTTCTCGCAAGTATCAGCTGCGGCCTTCGATGAGGGCCTGCGCCAGCATATGCTGCGCGTCTACAACTATATGGGCCTTGGCTTGGTTGTTACCGGCATCGTTGCCTTCATCGTCGGCACGACGCCGGCGCTATATGTGCCGATCTTCTCGTCCCCGTTGAAATGGGCGGTGATGCTTGCGCCGCTGGCATTTGTGTTCTTTTTCTCCTTCAAGATGCAGACGATGTCGGCCTCCGCAGCACAGATGACCTTCTGGGCATTCTGCGCGGTCATGGGCCTGTCGATGGCGTCCGTATTCCTCGTCTTCACCGGCGCCAGCATTGCCCGGACCTTCTTCATTGCCGCGACCATGTTCGGCGCGATGAGCCTGTTCGGCTACACGACGAAGCGCGACCTTTCCAAGATGGGCTCGTTCCTCATCATGGGTCTGATTGGCGTGGTCATCGCCTCGATCGTCAATATCTTCCTCGCCTCCAGCGCGCTTCAGTTCGCGGTGTCGGTGATCGGTATCGTGGTCTTCGTTGGGCTCACGGCTTACGACACACAGAGCATCAAGGAGCAGTACGCCGAAAACTACGACCAGGAATCCCAGCAGAAGCTGGCGGTCTTCGGTGCGCTGTCGCTCTACCTCAACTTCGTCAACATCTTCCAGCTGCTGCTGAACTTCACGGGCCAGCGCGAAGAGTAAGTCTCTGACGACACGAACTTCGGCGGAGATGAGCATTTCTGTCTCCTCCGCCAAAGCGAGATGCCGGGCGCGTCCCTCCTCCCAAGGCCCGGCGTCTCAACCTCCAGAATGCCCCCTAGAAGCACCCAATCCCGCACGTTTGGCACCCTCCGAGATCAAGACGATCACGTTTTCGGGAACCAAATCAGTAGCGACGGCATTGTCAGGGCAGCACAAGGAGGAAGTAACATGGCTTTTGATCCCAACGACAGAAAACTGGAAGACCGTAATCTCGATCCTCGCACCCCTGAGGTTCGCAGCTCGACTCACGTCCGCACAGGCAGCTCGTCCTGGGTTCCGTGGGTAGCAGTTATTGCCGTTCTCTTGGTCGGCGCCTTCGTATGGTCGCAGATGGGCGGCTCTTCGACAGACCCGCAGACCACTTCGTCCACCAGCTCCTCGACCACTGATAGCTCGGCGCCTGCACCGGCTCCGACGACGCCTGCTGCTCCGCCTGCAGGTGACGCAGCCCCGGCTACTCCGCCGGCAGGTGGCGCAGGTGGCACGGGCACCCAGCCGTAAGCTTCTTAACGTTCATGAAAGGCCACTCGCTCACGAGCGAGTGGCTTTTTTCGTTGTGGGACGTTCCTGCATCTTCGACCGGATCGCTGGTTCAACATCCCTCCCCCTTGCGCGAGCGAGAGCCATATTGTGGACCGGCTGGGACGGGGATTGCAGATATTTTAAGTTTGAACTAACCTGACCCCCTAATTTAGGGCGGTTCTATGATTCAACGTCTTTACACTGTCTGGGGTCGCATCGCCTCATGCTGCGGGCTCATCTCAGCAGTCGGCTTCGGCCTTCTGGCTGTTCTCGTGACGCTCGACGTCTTCGTGCGCAATCTCGCGCTGGCCCGCTGGCCGTGGCTGAATGAGATCACCGAATATCTCATCACGATTTCAACCTTCTTCGGCGCCCCATGGGTCCTCCACAAGGCCGGCCACGTCAATGTCGATATCCTCCTGCGCCTTGTGGGCGCGACGGCGGCGCAATGGCTGATGAAGATCTCCTACATCGCCGGCTTCGTCATCTGCCTGCTGCTTCTCTACCAAAGCATTCGCGTCACGCTCGATACCTACGAAGTCG
Organism: Neorhizobium sp. SOG26; assembly: GCF_003491345.1. Lineage (GTDB taxonomy): Bacteria > Pseudomonadota > Alphaproteobacteria > Rhizobiales > Rhizobiaceae > Neorhizobium > Neorhizobium turbinariae. The sequence continues at coordinate 827,003 of NZ_CP025513.1, read as the reverse complement.
GATCGCTCGTCTTCAAGAACCTGGTTTTTGCAGAATGGTATCTGATGATACCGGTTGTTGCCTGTTTCGGACTTTGTGCCATCGAATTTCTCTTCCGTGCTGCGGGTGAAGGAGAAACCCGATGACCTGGTGGGCAACGCTTCTTCTGCTCGGCGGGACGCTCGCCGTTCTCTTCGCGATCGGTCTTCCGGTCGCCTTCGCCTTCCTCGGCGTCAACCTGCTCGGCGCGTGGATCTTCCTTGGGGGCGAAGTCGGGCTGGAACAGCTCGTGCGCAATGCCGCGGGATCGGTGAACTCCTTCTCGCTCGCGCCAATCCCCCTGTTCATCCTGATGGGTGAACTGCTGTTCCACAGCGGCCTTGCCTACCGCGCCATCGACGCGATCGAGCGCTTGTTGTTCCGCCTGCCGGCAAGGCTCGCCTGCGTTACGGTTGTCGGTGGGACGACGTTCGCGGCCCTTTCCGGATCCTCGATCGCCAATACCGCTCTCCTCGGCGGGACGCTGTCGCAGGAAATGCTGAAGCGCGGTTACTCAACCACGCTGGCACTCGGGCCCGCCATGGCCGTCGGCGGCATCGCCGTACTGATTCCCCCTTCGGCTCTCGCAGTCATGCTCGGGTCGCTCTCCGGCATCTCCATCTCGCAGTTGCTGATCGGGGGCATCCTGCCAGGCATGCTGATGGGTGTTGCATTTCTCGCCTATGTCATCCTGGCTGCCCGCTTTGATCCGTCATGCGCACCGAACGATGTCGACACCAAACAACTGCCGTTCCGCGAACGCGTTGTTCCGTTCTTCCGTGACGTCGTTCCGCTTTTCTTCATCTTCATTGCCGTCATCGGCGGCATGTTGGCGGGCATTGCGACACCGACCGAAGCGGCAGCGCTTGGCGCCACCACGGCACTGCTTGCAACGCTGTTTTACCGCCAGCTCACTTGGTCTTCTTTCGTCAAGTCGATGCTGGAGACCGCCAAGGTCTCGGTCTCGATCCTCTTCATCATCGTCGCCTCTGTGACTTTCTCGCAGATCCTGTCGTTCTCGGGCGCCACCAACGGCTTCCTGACTCTGATCCAGACTGTGGAGCTGTCACCGATCGCGCTGGTCGTGGCCATGCTGCTGATCCTGCTGGTCATGGGCTGTTTTATCGACCAGATTTCCATGATGATGATCACGCTGCCGTTCTTCATGCCCCTGGCGCAAGCCGCTGGCATCGACCTCGTCTGGCTCGGCCTGATGATGCTGGTCGCAATTGAACTCGGCCTACTGACGCCGCCGTTCGGCATCCTGCTGATGGTCATGCAGGGCGTCAGCCGGTCGACACCACTACTGCAGATCTATCGCGCCGCCTTGCCATTCATCATCATCGAGCTGCTTATTCTCGCACTGATGGTTCTGTGGCCGCAGCTTACTCTTTTCCTTCCATCACTCGTGCGTTGACACAACAACAATAGGGGATTCCAATGAAAATCAAATTCACCTCCACGCTTTCGGTGCTCGCCGTCAGCCTCATTGCGCTCGCGGCACCGGCGAAGGCTGATGAAGTCACCCTGCGCGCGATCTCCGCGTTCCAGACTGGCACGGCCTTTGCCAAGCCGTTCGATGAATTCGTCCAGAAAGTCAACGAAGCGGGCAAGGGCCTCGTCAAGATCCAGGTGCTCGGCGGCCCGGAAGCCATGCCGCCCTTCGAAGTGGGCAATGCGCTGCGCGGCAACGTCATCGACCTCGCCAACACCACGGCCGTCTTCCACGCCAACCTCGTCCCGGAAGGTGTCGCGCTGACCATGACCGACCTGAGCATGGCCGAGCTTCGCCAGAACGGCGGTTATGACCTGATGAACCAGATCCACGAGAAGCGTGCTCGCATCCACTGGCTCGGCCGCCTCGCTGAAAAGATCAAGTACCACGTCTACCTGTCCAAGCCCGCCAAGAGCGACAGCTTCGATGGCCTGAAGCTCCGTTCGGTTCCGATCTACCAGGCATTCTTCTCGGCGCTCGGCGCCAACCCGATGCAGATCGCGCCAGGTGAGGTCTTCACCGCACTCGAGCGGGGCACCATTGATGGGTACGGCTGGCCTTCAATCGGCGTGTTCGACCTCGGCTGGCAGGAACAGACCAAGACGCGTGTCGACCCTGGCTTCTACCAGGTTGAGACCGGTGTCTACTTCAGCCTCGCGGCCTGGAACAAGCTGAACGCCGAGCAGAAGGCTGTCTTCGAGAAGGCGATCCTGGCGATGGAAGACGGCTCGAGCCGCTTCGAACAGGATGCCGACGCCGAGCGCAAGCGCCAGGGTGAAGCCGGCATCGAAACCTACAACCTGCCTGAGGCTTCTGCCGCCAAGTTCCTGCAGACGGCACAGGAAGCCGGTTGGGCGCAGGTTCTGAAGGTCAGCCCGCAGGACGGCGCTGCCCTGCAGAAGCTGTTCACTAAGTAAGGTGACAAGAGAAACAGGCGGGTCTGTCGCGGCCTGCCTGTTTCGTTCGCCAGCAACCTGAAGCCATGATTGGCTCAAGTCGTCGCGGCATGCCGCGCCCTCAGAGCGTCATGCCCGGCAGGGGCCAGTTGATAGACGCCCCTCTCCACCTTTTCGAACCAGCCATAATAGTTGTCCCGCAGGATGCCGCCGGCATTCTCCGCCACCTGCTTGAGATCGCGTGGTCTCAGCGGTCCTGCGGCGAGAGCTGCCGCCAATGCCAGCGCCTGCTGCCGATATGCCGTCATCACTGTCACCTTGGTGCTGCCGCCAAGCGCGGGGTCGCCGATGCGCTTGCGATGCTCTCGGATGATCCTGGTACGGCGCTTCGGGTTTGTTCGCGGCATCGGTGAAACGGCGCTGACGAGAACGCTAACCTCGCCCTGATCCGACACGCCCAGCATCCCGAAGCCGAGCCGCCGGCAAAGATCGCGATAGCGCTTGTCTGCCTCTCGCCCCTTTCCCTTCGCCGAAATACGAGCTGCGATCCACACCTCGTCGGAGACCGCCGCCCGGTCGACCGCCTGCAGGATGAGCTCGAGATTGAAGGTCATCTTCAATTCGCAGACCACGACAACAGTCGGGTCACCGTGTTTGGCGCCAACGACATCACAGCCGCCGATCTCTCCCTTCACCTCGTAACCGAAGGTCTCCAGGAATGTTTTCACTGGTTGATAAAGTGACGTTTCCATTCAACTGAACCGATCCGACAAGGGCGTCAGGGCAACAAGCGCGGCGCTAGGCACGCCGGCTCCGGATGAGCGTTCTGGCGGACGTCTGCGGTTTTGCAAGTTGGTCAGCCTCTAGGGTTGCGAACATCCACTCGATGAAGACGCGCACAATGGGGGTTGTGCGCATCGCCGGGCGGCAGGCAACGTAGAAGGAATCATTGGCGGTAACGCTCAGGTCGAAGGGCACGACCAGTTCGCCTCGCGCGATGAGGTTGCTGGCGGTGATCGTGTCGCCGAGCGCGATCCCTTGGCCGTGGACGGCGGCCTCCGTCGAGAAGCGGGCATCGCCCATGAAGTGCTGCTGGCGGCGCGGCAAGTCGATTGCATTGGCGGCCGAAAGCCAGGTGTTCCACTCGCGGCCGTCGTCGTCTCCATGCAGCAGCACATGGTCTTCGAGATCCCGGATCGAGCGCAGCGGGCGGCTGTTGAGGAGTGTTGGGCTCGCAACCGGAAAGAGCTCTAGATTGCTCCAGAGCCGCGTCCAGGCGTCCGGCCAGTTGCCGTCACCATACAGGATGCAGACATCCACATCCGACGAATGGAGATGCGCTGGATCGTTGGACGCCTTGAGCTTCAGCCGCACACCGGGAAACTGATCTGTGAAGGAGTTCAGGCGCGGCACGATCCAGAACGAGAAGAGCGCCGGTACGCAGGTGATGGACAGTTCGCCCGACGTAGCAGGGCGCTTCATCTGTGCCGTGGCCGCAGCGATCTCGCCGAACGCCTGTGTGACAGCCGGCAGAAGTAGCGCGCCTTCGGAGGTGAGCTTCAAGCGCTTTGCGCCGCGCTCAAAGAGCGTGACATCCAGAGCCACCTCCAGCGCCCTGATCTGGTGGCTGATCGCGCCATGCGTCACGCTGAGCTCTCGTGCCGCCGCAGAAACAGACCCGCGGCGGGCGGTTGCCTCAAAAGCACGCAGCGGGTTGAGGGGCGGCAGTCGGCTCGTCACATCTCACTCATCTGTTAGTTTTTCTCACGCGATCCGCTAGAACAATCTCAATTGCTTTTCCACCCCGTCTCGTCGGATAATGATGAAAACAAGGGCGGTAAGCCCTGCGGAACAAAAATTAGGCTGCCTCGGGCAGCCGGGATACAGGTGAGGCAATCATGGCTTTCGACGGCAAGAGGCTCAAGGAACTGCGAGCGAAGTATCTGAACAGCCCCGGCGGCGAGATCTTCGACGAAAAGTTCAAGAAGGTCGGCGAGAAGATCTTCAACAGCGCGGGTACGCGGGTGGCACCTTACGCCGGGCTCCCGACGCTTCTGGACGCGCCTTATCTCGCGGTCGATGCAGAAAACCCGGACTTCCGCGACCTGCAGGTTGCGATGATCGGTATGCCCATGGATCTCGGCGTCACCAACCGCCCCGGTTCGCGCTTCGGACCTCGCGCGCTGCGCGCAATCGAGCGCGTCGGGCCGTACAACCATGTGCTCGAATGTGCACCGACGCACGAACTGCGTGTGGCCGATATCGGTGACGTGCCGTTCCGCAGCCGTTATCGGCTCGAGATGAGCCACGAGGATATCGAAAAGCGCATCAGCCAGATCGTTGAGGGCGGTGTGCTGCCGCTGTCGGTTGGTGGCGACCATTCCATTACTCATCCGATCCTGAAGGCGGTCGGCAAGAAGGCGCCAGTCGGTCTCATCCATATCGATGCCCATTGCGACACCGGTGGCTTCTTCGACGAGACCAAGTTCCATCACGGCGGGCCGATGCGCAACGCCGTGCTCGACGGCGTGCTGGACCCGACCCGGACCATCCAGATCGGCATCCGTGGCCCGGCCGAATATCTGTGGGAGTTCTCCTACGAGTCCGGCATGACGGTGATCCATGCGGAAGAAGTGACCGGCATGGGCATCCCGACGATCATCGAGAAAGCAAAGCAGATCGTCGGTGACGGCCCGACCTATCTCTCCTTCGACATCGACAGCCTCGACCCGAGCTTTGCGCCAGGCACCGGCACACCGGAAGTCGGCGGGCTCACCACACGGGAGGTCCTGGAACTAATCCGCGGCCTCAAGGGCATCAACATCGTCGGCGGTGACGTGGTGGAAGTCGCACCGCAATACGACGCAACAACCAATACGGCGCATGCCGGCGCGCAAATGCTGTTTGAAATCTTGAGCCTGATGGTCTTCAGCCCTTCCGTGAAGGGCTGAAGCCGAAGTAAGACTGCGAACAAGAGTGGGAACTCGCCCGCCGGAACCATCCCCCGGGCAAACAAAAGGAGAAAAAACATGTCCGATCTTTTCAACGGGAAAATCAGCCGCAGAACAGTGCTCGGGGCAGGCCTGGCCGGCGCTTCCATGCTGGCCATGCCGGCGGTACTGCGCGCCCAGGACAAGAGCCTGAAGGTTGGCGTCTACGGCGGCTACTTCAAGGACTCCTTCGAAAAAAACATCTTTGCGGAATTTACCAAGGCGACGGGCATCGCCGTTGAATCGGTTGCCGAGCCGACCGGCGAAGCGTGGCTCGTACAGCTTGAGCAGGCCGCACGCGCCGGCGCTGCCCCGGCCGATGTCTCGATGATGTCGCAGGTCGCCATGCTGAAGGGCCAGTCGACAGATCTCTGGGCGCCGCTCGACATGGCGAAGATCCCGAACTCGAAGAACCTTATCGAGCGCTTCGTCAACAAGTATCCGGATGGCCGCGTTGCGGGCATCGGCGCGGTTTCCTGGTACATCACGCTGGTGTCCAACACCGACGTCTTCAAGGAAGCGCCGACCTCCTGGGCAGACATGTGGGCCGAAGACAAGGCCGACAAGCTTGGTCTGCTGGCACTCGTTTCCAACTCCTTCCTGCTTGAGGTGACAGCAAAGACCTTCATGGGTGGCACCAACGCGCTCGACACCGACGAAGGCATCGTCAAGGCACTGGAAAAGCTCGCCGAACTGAAGCCGAATGTTCGCCTTTGGTACCGCGACGAAGCGCAGTTCGAACAGGCACTGAAGTCGGGCGAAATCCCGATGGGTCAGTATTACCACGACGTCACCGGCCTTGCCGCCGCCGACGGCAACCCGGTCCGCTCGACCTTCCCGAAGGAAGGCGGCATCCAGGACAGCGGTTGCTGGGCGATCTCCCGCGCCTCCAAGAAGACCGAAGAAGCGCATACCTTCATCAACTACATGTGCCAGCCTGAAGTGCAGGCAGTCCTGTCTCGCAAGGTGGGCACCTCGCCGACTGTTCAGCGCAGCCTGCTCGACCTCACCGATGAGGAGTTTGCAGCCGTTTCTTCCGAAATTGAGCCGATCATTCCGCGCTACGACCTCTACCAGACCAAGTCCGACTTCCTGAACCAGAAGTGGACGGAGATGATCGCCGGCTGATCCGAAATCAGCTAAGGTCGGGGTGAGGAACCCCCTCGTCCCGACCTCCGCTAACGCTTGGCCACCTTCTTTCTGAGAGGGAGGCGGAGTGGCGACGGCGCAGCAGCTCACTTCTCCCTTGTGGAGAGGGTGGTCCGCAGCACCGGATGAGGGGGCTGCTTGCTCTGCATTTACGAAAAGCGGCTTTAACCGCGGAGACCGAATGTCCGGACTGAACATCAATCACGTGACGAAGCAGTTCGGCACGTTTACCGCCGTCAACGACGTCAGCCTTTCCGTGCCGGAAGGCACGTTCGTCTGCCTGCTCGGCCCATCCGGCTGCGGCAAGACCACACTGATGCGGATGATCGCCGGCCTCGACCTCCCGACCCAGGGCTCGATCGAGCTTGCAGGTTCCGACATTACCGGTGTGCCGACCCATAAGCGCGAACTCGGCATGGTGTTTCAGTCTCTGGCGCTCTTTCCGCACCTCACCGTTGGCGAGAACATTGCCTACTCCCTGCGGATCCGCGGCGTCGCAAAGGACGTGCAGAAGAAGCGCGTCGAAGAACTCCTCGGCATGATCCATCTGCCGGGTTTTGCCGACCGTTCCGTCAACAAGCTTTCCGGCGGCCAGCGTCAGCGCGTGGCGATTGCCCGTGCACTCGCCATCTCGCCAAAACTTTTCCTGCTCGATGAACCGCTTTCCGCACTCGATGCGAAGCTTCGCGAGGCAATGCAGGTGGAACTGCGCCAGCTCCAGCAGCGGCTTGGTATCACCACCATCGTGGTTACGCATGATCAGCGCGAGGCGATGACCATGGCCGATACGGTCGTGGTGATGAACAAGGGCGAGATTCGCCAGGCCGCACCGCCGGTCGAGATCTACCGCCGCCCCGCCGACAGTTTCGTTGCTGACTTCATCGGCCAGACGAACCTTATTCCCGTCGAAGCCGACAGTGCCGGTCGCGCCGTGATACTCGGACAGACGATCGAAGCATTCTCGATGCCGGCGGGAACCACCAAGGGCGTTCTTTCGGTGCGGCCGGAAGACGTCCAGATTACCGCGCCCGGCAATGGTGCGATTCCCGCAACTGTTACCTTCATCCGCGATCTTGGCGGCGCGATCGAAACCTTTGTGGAGGCAGGCGGCACCCAAGTCATCGCGGTCTCCTCACCGCGGAGCCGGCCTGAAGTCTCGGTTGGCCAGCAGGTCGGCATCCGCCTTGACCCGGCCACCAGTGTGGTGCTGGCGAGATGAGACGCGAGCCGCCGCAGCGATTGGCTGACTACGGGCCGCTTTTCTTCCCGGCGGGCATGCTGACGCTGTTCTTCGTCGTGCCCTTTGCGACGATGATCGCCGTCTCTTTCTTCCAACGCCAGCAGGGCGGCTTCTACACGCCGGACTTCGTGTTCGACAACTACGCCCGCTTCCTGAGCCTGTTCTTCGGAAAGGTTCTCGGCTTCTCGCTGTTCCTGGCTATTGCAGTCGCGATTGCCTGCGTCGTGCTCGGTATTCCCTTCACATACCTGCTGGCCCGCTCGAAACGCCGAATACAAGTGATCTGGCTGGTGGCGCTGCTCTGCATTCTCTCACTCTCCGAGGTGATGATCGGTTTTGCGTGGTCGACGCTCTTCTCGCGCACGGCCGGCCTCACCAACCTCTTGGTCTGGCTTGGGCTGGTGAGCCAGCCGCAGGCGTTGACCCCGAGCTTCGGCGCGGTGATGACAGCCATGACCTACCAGGCGTTCCCCTATACGGTGCTGGTGATTTATCCCGCCCTTGTCCGGCTCGATCCGACGCTGACGGAAGCGGCACGCACGCTTGGCGCCTCGCCGATCAAGGCTTTTTTCACCGTGGTCGTGCCGGCGCTGCGCAACACGATCCTCGCAACGCTGATCATGGTCTTCATCTTCGCGCTGGGATCCTACCTGCTGCCGCAACTTCTCGGGCGACCGCAGCACTGGACGCTCTCGGTGCTCATTACTGACCAGGCGGTCTACCAATCCAACATGCCGTTCGCCGCGGCCATGGCCGTGTTCCTCGTGCTCGTGTCGCTCGCGCTGGTGGGTCTCGCCCTCTACGCCGGCCGGCAGAAGGAGGCGAAATGAACGCTCTGCGCCGTCTGTTCTTCCTCGCTGTCGGGCTTTTCCTGGCGCTCCCGCTGATCGTCGTTGCTGGCGTCTCGGTCAACCAGCGCCAGTCGCTCACCTTCCCGCCGCAGGGTTTTTCGCTGTCCTGGTACGGCCAGATCTTTACCAATCCGGAATGGCGCAATGCCCTCATCGCGTCGCTGACGCTCGCGGCCTCATCCGCGCTACTGGCGCTGCTGATCGCGTTGCCGCTTGCCTGGTTCCTTTGGCGCCGCGTTGCGCCTTGGGCTAACATCTTCCAGCTTCTGGGCGTCGCCCCCTTCACGCTCCCGCCCGTCATCACCGCACTCGGTCTCCTCACCTTCTGGGCGACCACCGGCTTCTACGGCCAGTCCTGGACGGCGGTCGTGAGCCACGGCATCTTCTTCGTGACCCTGCCGCTGGTAACGCTGTCTCTTGGGTTCTCGGCGATCGACCGTTCGCTGGTAGAAGCGGCCGCGACCATGGGCGCCGATGACCGGACTGTGTTCCGCACTGTCGTGCTGCCGCTGATCCTGCCCTATCTGGTTTCCGGCTATGCCTTTGCCTTCGTTCTGTCGCTGAACGAATATATCGTCGCCTACATGACGGTGGGCTTCACCATGGAAACGCTGCCCATCAAGATCTTCAATGCCCTGCGCTATGGTTACACGCCGACCATGGCATCGGTTACGGTGCTGTTCCTGCTTGTCGCAGCCGTCGTCTTTGGCCTGGTCGCGAGGTTCGGTGACCTGCCGAAATTGTTGGGCGCGATGTCGGAAGAGAAGTAGAGGCATGCTCATGAAGATCGCCGGCTACCAGATGCAGCCGATCGTTGGTGATGTTGACGCCAATTTGGCAAAGATTGAAGCGGCGGCTGAGAGGGCGGCCGCAGAGGGTGCGCGACTGCTGATTGCACCGGAACTGGCGCTCACGGGTTATGGCGCGGCCGACCAGTTTCCGGATCTTGCCACACCCGCGCACGGGCCCGTCACCGATCAGCTTTCGGAGGTTGCTGCGAGACACGGCATTGCGATCGTTGCCGGATTTGCGGAAGAAACGCATGACGCGACCTTTAACAGCGCCTTCTTCACCGACGGGAAGGGCCAAACGGCGGTCTACCGCAAATGTAACCTCTATGGTCCCTATGAGCGTGCGTGGTTCCGCCAAGAAGACCGGCGACAGGTTCTGGTCACTCTCGATGACGTCAAAATCGGTTTCCTGATCTGCTACGACGTGGAGTTTCCTGAAAACGTCCGGCATCTTGCAAAGGGTGGTGCCGATCTCGTGGTCGTGCCCACCGCTTTGCCGACGGGTTGGTCGGGACAATTCATCGCCGAGCACATGATCCAGGTGCGCGCCTTCGAGAACCAGGTCTTTGTCGCCTATATCAACCACTGCGGATCAGACGAGCTGTTCGCCTATGCTGGTCTCTCGCGGATCGCGGCGCCGGATGGGAAGCTGGTTGCCAGGGCACCCGCCGAAGGCGAAACGCTGATCTTCGCAGATATCGATCCGTCCGCTTACGCTCAGTCCAGGGCCGAAAACACTTATTTGGCCGATCTCGTTTAGAACGAGATATAACGAGCACCGGATTGGGAAAGACGGAAGGCATGTCCGTTTGGAAGAGGACATAACCACATCGGACACTCCGACGCCGCGGATGTTCAGTTGGGCGCGCAACTCCACGATCTACCGCATCGAGCGAAGGATGCACACGGAGAAGCAGCTCTTCGACGCGATCTCGCGCAAGGCGCGGCAGAAGTTCGAAGGCATCACGGACGCACAGGTCAAGGCGCTTGCAGAATCCGCCGTCAAGTTCGCCTACGACAACGGCGCGCTTGATGATGTAGCCTTTGCCGAGATGGGCACGCGGTCCGGCATGCGCGGTGGGCGGTCAAAACGGGCGATCGCACAGAAGCTCACCCAGAAGGGGATTGCGCGAGACACCGTGGCCGAGGCGGTCGCGGATGCGGACGACCTTTATGCCGCCGTTGTGCTCGCACGCAAACGCGCCTTTGGTCCGTTCCGCAGGCGCGAACTCGACGACAAGATCAAGGCCAAGGAGATGTCCGCCTTCGCGCGTGGCGGCTTCAGCTTCGAGATTGGCAAACGGGTGCTCCAGATGTCGCTCGATGAAGCACAGGAAAGGCTGGCTGAAGGTCCTGCGACCGGCCGCTAGCCACCGTCACCCCTGCTTGCGCGCCGGATCGTCGAGCGCCGGGTTGTAGAACGGCGAAAGGGTGAGGCTGCGGGCGATGCGCTCTGCCGTTGCCATGAACCAAGCCTTGGCTTCCTCGGTCGGCGCAATGTCGGACAAGGTATCGGAGAACAGCGCCAGCCATTTCGGGAAAAGCTCGGGCGACATGCCAGCCACCCCGACATGCGCTTGCACCGGCTTGCCGCCATAAGCCCCGTTGTGGAAGGCGACCGCCGACCAGAAGCTTTTCATCTTCTCCATATGAGCTGGCCAGCGACCGGCGAGCTTGGCATCGAAGACCGGCCCAAGTTCCGGGTGTTCCAGGATGCGCGCGTAGAAGGTCTCCACCAGCCGATCGATGAAGGCCTGGTCGACGCCGATCTTAGCCATCTCTGCTTCGGCGCGCTCGCGTATCCCGGCAACATGCGCGGCTCGTCCTTGTAGATCGCTGTTCACCCTAATCCCGACAACTCCTAGATTTACCAATGAAGGTAATGCATCCAACCCGGCCGTAAAAGCACGACGCGCGGCTTGCGGCTTTATGTCCCCCTCGGCCGTCAGCTGCCATGATCAGCATCAATCGACTTTTCTTGCCCGACGAACGCCCTACCTCATTTGGAAATCTGGAGGATGGCGATGATAATCAGATCCGGCAGTTGCCTGTGTGGGCAGATCCAATACGCAGTGAAAGACGTGCCGCTGCGGATCGGTCTTTGCCATTGCGCCGATTGCCGCAAGGAAAGTGGCTCCAGCTTCGTCACTTTCGGCGTCTGGCCGCGCCATGCCTTCGAAAGCAAGGGCGAGGTGAAGTATTATCAGGGGCGCGGGTTCTGCCCGGAATGCGGCTCGCGCGTCTTCAACGAGAGCGAAGGCGACGAGATCGAGATCCGCGTCGGCTCCCTCGACATGGCTCCGACAGACCTCGAACCATCCTATGAGGTCTGGGCGAAGCGGCGGGAAAACTGGCTGGCACCTCTCGATCTTCCGCAATATGAGGAAGACCGGCCGTAGCCGGCTTTGCGAAATCTCTTGCAGATGCAGCAGATCAGCGGTGGTGAGACGAAGTATGTCCAGGCTCCGGAAGTCATGTCTAAAGAATATTTCCTGTAGCGGGACCGCTTCTGATGCGCTTCGGCTGAAGCTGCAGCAACGGTGGACTTAAGTCGACGGGCGCTCTTCAAAGGAACATGGGCCGGGGGCACCGCGTTGCCTGCGGGTGTATGAACAGGAGAGGATCCCATGAAGAACATCATTCTCGCGTCGGCGATTGCGCTTTCGTCCGTTTTTGCTGCAGCAGGCCCGTCGATGGCGCAGAGCGCCAGCATCACGATCCGCAGCGATGACGGCCCCCGTTACCACCGCGAGCGTGAACGTCCCCGCTTCCACCATCGTGGGCGTGACCGCGTCCGCCACGTTGTACGCCAGCGCGAACGTGACTGCTTCACCAAGAAGGTCCGCACCTACCGCCACGGCGAGATGGTTGTGCGCACGACGCGTGTCTGCCGCTAATCAGGCTATCGACACCATGTCGCCGCTGGATGCCTGACCGGCACCCGGCGGCGAAATCCGTTTAGGCCCGCTCCTCCCAGAGCTTCGCAAGCTCAACGATGGTGTGAACGGCTTTTTCCATGTCCTGGCTGCTGACGAATTCGAGCGGCGAATGGAAGGCATGACCGCCGGCAAAGAGGTTCGGGCACGGCAGTCCCATGAATGACAGCCGCGATCCGTCCGTCCCGCCGCGAATGCTGCCCCGCACCGGCGTCATGCCCGCGCGCCGGATTGCTTCTTCGGCATATTCAACAATCTCCGGATGCTGGTCGAGCACGACCTTCATGTTGCGGTACTGCTCCTTGACGCGCAGCGTGTAGGTGGAGCCCGGGTAGCCGCTGAGCACCTCCTTGACGATTTCCTCCAGCAACGCTGCCTTCGTCTTCAACCCCGCCTCGGTAAAGTCGCGAATGATGAGCGAAAGCTTGGCGCCTTCCATCGTGCCTGAAACATCCGTCGGGTGGATGAAGCCGTCCCGTCCCCGCGTCGTTTCCGGCGCCTGGTCTTTCGGAAGGCGATCGATGATGGCGCCGACGATGCGGATCGCGTTCTCCATCTTGCCGTAAGCAAAGCCTGGGTGGATCGCGACGCCCTGGATGCTGATCTCTGCGCTGTCCGCCGAGAAGGTTTCATCTTCGATCGTGCCCGCCGTTTCGCCGTCGAGCGTATACGCGAAATCGGCGCCGAGCTTCTTCAGGTCGACCTTGTCGACCCCGCGAGCGATCTCCTCGTCGGTGGTGAACAGGATGCGGATCGCGCCGTGCTTTATGTCCGGGTTGTTGATCAGGTATTCGGCGGCCGTGATGATCTCGGCGATGCCGGCCTTGTCGTCTGCGCCCAGCAGCGTGGTGCCATCGGTGGTGATGATGTCATGGCCGATCATCGTGTTGAGGATCGGGTGTTCAGCCGTGCGAATGACCCTGCTCTTGTCACCCACGAGCGGGATGTCGCCGCCGCGGTAATTCCTGACGATCTGCGGCTTTACATTGGTGCCGGAGAAATCAGGCGCGGTGTCCATATGCGCGGAAAAGCAGATGACCGGGACGTTGTTCTTCGTCGTCGTGGCCGGGATGGTCGCGTAGACATAACCGTGCTCATCGAGATGAGCGTCGGTGATGCCGATTTCCTTAAGCTCATCGACAAGCAGTTCGCCCAGCTTGCGCTGCTTCATCGTTGAAGGCTGGGTCAGCGATTTGGCATCGGATTGAGTATCGATCACAACATAGCGGAGAAAACGGTCGGTAACGCTGTCGGTCATGGCAAAGGACTCGTTCGTTGAAGATACGGCTCCGTTGTAGCGGTCGAACGGCGGGAGGTGAATGCCAAACCTGCGGGAGTTCACTCCGGTCGCCGCTTCATCTTCAGCTTCCATTAAGCGTCGCAGGTGCATGTTTACCTACGTCCGGCCAATGACAGGCCGCGCCATCCGGGGCGTTTCCAAATGAAGAAACTTGTAGCATCCGCCATCATCCTTGCAGTCACCTGCGCCACCGCCGTGGTTGCGCCGACAAGCTCTGCCTTTGCAGAATACCGGCACTGGCACCGCCACGGACCGCCACCACCACCGCCGCGCCGTCATCGCCATGACAATGGTGCCGCCATTGCCGGTGGGCTAGCAGCCGGTGTCATCGGCGGCTTGATCGGCGGTGCGCTCGCCAACAGTGCCGAGCCGCGCTACTACGTGGATGAACCGCCACCGCCGCGTTGCTGGTATGAGGACAGGCGCGTGCGGAATGCCTATAACGGCGGCTGGCACCTGGAAAGCGTGCGCGTCTGCCGCTAATCCCATCGCCTACGGTTGAAGAGCGCATCTTTGCGCAAGATATATGTGTCTCATGCTCCTTCCCGAGCCCGAGACACTTTTTTCTTCCGGAGGTCGCCGATGAGCTTCCGCCCGCCACAGTCGCTGTCGCAGCCAGGCTTTGCCAATACCGGCTTCAATGTCCTTGAATACGAGATGCAGGTCGAACGGGCTGCGGCTCTCGCGCGACAGGGCATCAAGGTCGAGGAGGCGCTTGCTGCCTTGCGGGCAAACGATGCGAGGGCACCCGATGACGATCTCCTATATCACGCGGCCGATGCGGTTTGGGCGCTTTTCATCCAGCGGGAGATGTGCGGCATGCGGAACAACCGGGACATCATCAAGCGCTATGATATCCCGAAAGAAGTTCTTGCGCGCGTCGGCATGGTGCGCAAATAACATCTCCTGACCCGCCTGCAGAAAATCGACAACATTCAGGATGCGAAATGACCAAGCCTGTCATCGGCGTTATCGGCAACTCGTTCATCGTCGAGGATCGGTTTGCCGCCCAATTGGTAGGTGAGCGGAACCTGCAGGCCATTGCTGAGGTGACGGACGCGCTGCCGATGATGTTCGCGGGCAATCCGAAGATCACCGATATCGACAGCCTGCTTTCAGTTGTCGACGGGATCCTGCTCACTGGCGCACGCGCGAATGTGCATCCGCGCTACTTCAAGATGGAGCCGGATGTCAGCCACGAGCCCTATGACGAGAACCGTGACTCGCTTGCCTTGCCGCTGATCGATGCCTGCGTCGAACGCGGCATTCCGGTTTTCGGCATCTGCCGTGGCTTCCAGGAGATGAACGTTGCAGCGGGAGGCTCGCTGCATCCAGAAATCCGCACCCTTCCCGGCCGGATGAACCATCGCATGCCGCGTCTGGAGACGGGCGAAATCCATCCGGATCCCGCCGTTGTTTTCGCGGACCGGCACGAGGTGCAGCTTCTTCCCGATGGAGTCTTCGCGAAATTGCTCGGCAAGGACACCATTCGCGTCAATTCCCTGCATGGCCAGGGCATCCTGCAGCTTGGCGAACGCATCATTGCCGAAGGTGTTGCTGAAGACGGGACGATTGAGGCGATCCGCTTCAAGGAAGCACCGGGTTTTGCGCTGGGTGTCCAGTGGCATGCCGAGTATGACCCGCAGACGAACCCTATCAACCGGGCGCTGTTCCAGGCTTTCGGGGAAGCTGTCAGAGCGCGTAAGACGCAACAGGCTTGAAAAGAAAGGCACCTTCCGGATCTACCGGAAGATGCCCTTGAGGTGGATCAGCACCTAAGCTGATCAATGGGCAGGCCGGCTGCCGCCGCCTTTTCTTTCCGATTCATGCGTGTGGTGGCTGTCCTTCTCGCCGCCACCACCGGAGACGCGGCTTCTCGAACGGTTATCCGAGTCATCGGACGCAGGCTTCTTGAGATCGAGTGGAGCCTTCGCATTCTCGTGGCTGGACCCGGGCCCACCCTGGCGGATGCTCGCCGGTGTTTTCTGTGATGTCGACATAACTTCGCTCCTCAACGGTCCTGTTGGTAGCCCTGGTGGGTCGTGTTCACCTTGCTGTTGCCCTGCTGGCCGCGCTTGTCCGGGTCGCTCGCCGCATCACTATGGGCGCGCTTGACATCCGAATGCGTCTGTTCGCCTGTGCCTTTGTGGCTCAGGTTCTCCGAAGGTGTCGGGGGAAGTTTGCTACTCATGAGGGCCTCCATTGGCTGGCTTCCTGTTTGTCTAACAGCTTGCGCTAAAACAGGTTCCAATCTTGACAGGCAGCCGGGAACTGGCTGCGCGCGTGCAACGTTCCGCCCTCAAGTTCAGTGGAGGACCTCATGGCGGATATACTCGACCAACTAGCCGATGCGCTTCACCAGGCCGAACTGCCGAGCGAGCGCAAGTGGTGGCATACCTCGACTGTCTACCAAATCTACCCACGCAGCTTTGCCGATAGCGACGGAGACGGCATCGGCGACATCCCCGGCATCACTGCTAAGCTTCCGTATCTCAAGAACCTCGGCGTCGACGTGCTCTGGCTATCACCGATCTACAAGTCGCCGATGGACGACAACGGCTACGATATTTCGGACTATCAGGACATCGCGCCTGAGTTCGGGACGCTGGGTGATTTCGATGACCTCGTGACGGAGGCGCGCGACATGGGCATCGGCATCGTGCTCGACCTCGTGGTCAACCACACCTCTGACGAGCATCCATGGTTTCTGGGAAGCCGCAAGAGCAAGGACAATCCGCTCCGCGACTTCTATATCTGGCGCAAGCCCGCTCCCGATGGAGGGCCGCCGAACGACCTCAAGTCGTCATTTGGAGGCCCTGCCTGGACGCTCGACGCGGAAACCGGGGAATATTACCTGCACCTCTTCTCGCGCCGCCAGCCAGACCTCAACTGGGAAAACCCGCAGGTGCGGCAGCGCATCTATGACATGATGAACTGGTGGCTCGATAGAGGCATTGCCGGGTTCCGCATGGACGTCATCGATTACATCGGCAAGCAGGTGGATCAGGGCATCGTCCATGACGGCCCGCACCTGCACGACTACCTGAAGGAGATGAACGAGAAGACCTTTGGTCGGCGCGACATCCTGACGGTGGGCGAAGCCTGGAGCGCGACGCCAGGCTCCGCCCTGCTCTATTCCGGCCGCGACCGGCATGAGCTTTCGATGGTCTTCCAGTTCGAGCACGTTACGCAGCAGTGGGATGAGACCTACGGGAAATGGCGCTCGAAGCCATTCGACCTGGTCAAGCTGAAGTCCGTGCTCAGCAAGTGGCAATATGCCTTGGCTGACGATGGCTGGAACTCGCTGTTCTGGGGAAACCACGATCTGCCGCGCGCCGTCTCACGATATGGCGATGCCACTGGCTACCGCAGGGAATCCGCCAAGATGCTGGCGACCGTGCTGCACCTGATGAAGGGTACGCCTTTCATCTACCAGGGCGAGGAGATCGGAATGACCAACGTGCCGTTCAATGACATCGCTCAATACCGCGATATCGAGACGCTCAACATGCATCGCCTGCACCTCGAGGCTGGGCTGTCCCCCGACGAGTTCATCAAGGGGGCGAACGAGAACGCCCGCGACAATGCGCGGACGCCCATGCAATGGAGCAACGCCCCTAATGGCGGGTTTTCAACGAGCGTGCCGTGGATCGAGGTCAATCCGAACTTCGAGACCGTGAATGCGGAAGCGGAGATGATGGACGAGGATTCGATCTGGAACCACTACCGCAGGCTCATCGCTCTCCGAAAAAGGCACCCGATCATCGTCTACGGTGAGTACCAGTCCTGGCTCGACCAGCACCCGGACGTGTTTGTCTACACACGAACGCTGGATGGCGAGCGACTGGTGGTCGTCGCCAACTTCAAGCCCAACGAAGTCAGGCTCGACCTTCCGCATGAACTCGCATGCGAAGGCGAATGCCTGATCACCAACTACGAGGTTGTGCCGAGCCTGCGGGAGACGGTGGCGCTGAAGCCATACGAAGCCTTCGCGATCAAGTCGCCCATCAACGCATAACTTAGTCGTTCCAAGTTGGTTAGACGCCCGCGTCCGACTTCAGCACGGTCGCGCCACCGCGCATCTGCACCGCCAGGCTGCCGGCGCGAATGCCGGCCTTCAGGCAGGCATCGTTATCGGCACCATCAAGCCAGGCATGAATGAAGCCGGCGTTGAAGGCGTCTCCGGCACCCGTCGTGTCGATGACCGGCACCGTCTCTGCCGGGGCATGCGTGAGCTTGTCTTGTGACATCAGCCAGGCACCCTGCGCTCCACCTTTCAGGGCAACCATCGGGAAGGCTTGCGCCAGCTTCCCGATTGCGGCTTGCGGATCTGCCGATCCGGTGATGGCTTCCGCTTCTTCCAGGTTCGGAAGAAAAAGATCAACACCTTCGCAGGCCTTCAACAGGCCGCGGTCGTAGATCAACGTCGCGTCCCAGCTCGGATCGAGCGACACGGTCAGGCCCCTGGCCTTTGCCTGGGAAACAAGATCCGGGATCTCGTGCAGCGTTGCGTATTCCGCGATATGGAGGTGCCGCGTCTCTTCCCAGCCGAATGCATCATCCAGTGTTGCGGGCAGAGCCGGACCGGCGCGGCGGGTAAGGAAGGCACGATCCTGCCCCACTACGGCAGCCACAGTCACCTGGGGCCCGGCGTCGGGGGCACGCTCGACGAAACGCAGATCAACGCCGCTTTCGAGAATCTGCTTCTCGATGTCCGTCGAAAGCGTATCCATGCCGAGACGCGTGACGAGAGCGACCTTGCGGCCGACATGGGCAAGATGCGCAGCCGCGATGAAGGCACCACCGCCGGCCGCAATCTCCATGTTGTCCGCGTAGATTTCGCGGCCGAGCACCGGCAGGTGGCCGAGGCCCGTGAAAATCAGGTCGCAATAGACCCGCCCGATGCTGAGCACCGCAGATCTCGTCGCTGTCTGCGTCATCATGAACGGCCCAGGAACTTCTCTGTGCTGGCGTCGAAGAGGTAGAGGGTACCCGCAGCCGCACTGCAGGTCAGCTGGCTGCCAACTTCAGGCACAGTCTTGTTACGCGCGGTGGCGATAACGGTTCCTTCCGGCAGGTCGAGGTGAACCAGTGTCTCCGGCCCCAGCGGCTCAACCGCCGTCACCGTTCCGGTCACGCTGAAGTGGCCGTCCGTTGC
Source organism: Neorhizobium sp. SOG26 (assembly GCF_003491345.1). GTDB lineage: Bacteria > Pseudomonadota > Alphaproteobacteria > Rhizobiales > Rhizobiaceae > Neorhizobium > Neorhizobium turbinariae. The sequence continues at coordinate 808,179 of NZ_CP025513.1, read as the reverse complement.
ACCGGCAATAAGATCGTGAGGACGAACGCCGATCAGCAGGTCGCCGGCGCCGACCTCAACGCCCGCGCCATTGCGTCGGCCCTTCACGAGGTTCATTGATGGGCTGCCGATGAACCGCGCGGTGAATACGTCGACCGGGCTTTCATACAGCTCGGACGGCGTGCCCACCTGCAGGATATGGCCGTCCTTCATCACCACGATCCGGTCGGCCATGGTCATGGCTTCAATCTGGTCGTGCGTTACGTAGACCGTTGTGGTCTTCAAGCGCTGATGGAGCCGCTTGATCTCGATGCGCATCTGCGAGCGAAGCTGGGCGTCGAGGTTGGAGAGCGGCTCGTCGAACAGGAAGGCCGAGGGATCACGCACCATGGCACGCCCGATCGCGACACGCTGCCGCTGGCCACCGGAAAGGGCGGCTGGGCGGCGGTCGAGGTATGCGCTGAGGCCAAGGATCTTGCCAGCCTCTTCGATCCGCTTGTCCTTTTCTTCCTTGCTGAGCTTGGAGGTGTAAAGGCCGAAGCCGATGTTCTGGCGGACTGTCATGTGCGGGTAGATCGCGTAGTTCTGGAACACCATCGCGATATTGCGCTGCTTCGGTTCGCGCTCGTTGACGACTTCCGATCCGATTTTCAGCTTGCCGTCGGAGATCTCCTCAAGGCCTGCAATCATGCGCAGCGTCGTCGACTTGCCGCAGCCCGAAGGGCCCACGAAGACGACGAATTCGCCGTCAGAGATCTGCAGGTCGATACCCTTGACGGCCTCGACCTTGCCGTAGCGCTTTACAATTTTCTCAAGTTCGATCGTCGCCATCAGCGGGCTCCCATCAGGGCAGTAAACTTTTCCTGGAGTTCGGCGGCAGCAGCCGCTTCCTTTTCAGCGGCCTTCCGGGCTTGCTCTTCGAAAGCAGCCAGGCGGTCGCGGTAGCTCTTCAGCGCTTCAGCCATCGGCTCGGGAGCCGGTCCGCCAAAACGTGCACGCACGGCAACGAAATGTTCGGGCGAGACGATCTCCTTGAACTTTACAAGATCGACAGTCGGCTTGCGGCCGGTCAACTCCTCGAACGCTTTCAGGAACGGCTCAAAACCGTCGTCCGTCAGGCTGCCCTTGGCGGCTACCACGCTCTTGGCCGTCGCAGCGGCGATCTCGTGCGCCTCGCGGAAGGACAGGCCTTCGATGCGCACCAGCGAGTCCGCCAATTCGGTGATGGTGATGCAAGAGCGACGGATATTCTGGTCCACCCGCTCCGGATCGATGCTGATCTGGCTGATCAGTGCCGCCAGAAGGTCAAGCACGCGGGAGGCGGAGGCGAAGGCCTCATAGCCCATTCCCTGCGTCTCGCCCTCGCTGTCGTTCATGTCGGTGAACGGCGTGTTGTGCATCACGTCGAGCACCGTGCGGGCGCGGCCGAAGGTCTGGCTCGCCAGGTGGCGCATGTGCTCAATCGGCACCGGATTGCGCTTCTGCGGCATGATCGAAGAGATTTGCACCAGCGCGTTCGGCACATAGATTTGCCCGACCTCGAAGCTCGTCCAGAACTGGAAGTCCTGGATCAGGCGACCGAGATGCAGGAACATCAGCTCGATCGCCGAGTAGGTCGAGGTCGTGTAGTCGACCGATGCGATGCAGCTATAGGAGTTGCGCAGCGGCGCAGAGAAGCCGAGGAGCTGCGCGACGCGGGCGCGGTCGATCGGAAAGCCGGACGTGGTGATCGCTGCAGCGCCCATCGGCGACAGGTCAACAATGCGGCGGGCTTCCGCAAAACGCTCCATGTCCCGGATCAGGATCTCGATCGCGGCTGACAGGTAATGGCCGAATGTTGTCGGCTGCGCGGGCTGGCCATGCGTGTAGGCAACGATCAGCGTCGACTTATGCCGATCGGCGGCGTCGATCATGGCGCCAAGCAGCTTGCGCGCTTTCTCCATCAGCGCATCGATCCGCTCCTTAAGGCCGAGCTTGAAGAGCGTGTGGTCGATGTCATTGCGGGAGCGCGCGGTATGAAGGCGGCCTGCGATATCGACACCGATGCGTGCCTTCAGCTCCTTTTCGATCAGGAAGAAGAAGTCCTCGACTTCGCCCGTGTAGACAAGCGCGGACGGATCGATTTCCTTGTCGATTGCTTCCAGGGCGCCGGCGATCTTCGCCGCCAGATCCTTGTCCAGGATGCCTGTCTCGACCAGCATCACGAGATGGGCCCGGTCAATGCGGCGGAAACCGTCGACATGGTGGTTCTTGGCGCCGTCGAACAGCGGTCGAAGCACTGTTTCCTTGTAGACGGGATCGGGAAACTTGCTGGTGTCGGAAAGGCGCGGGTTCATGTTCGCCATGTTCTTATCCTTTCAGGCCTGCGAGCATGACACCGCGGACGATGTAGCGCTGCAGCACGATGAAGACGATGAGCGTGGGAATGGTGGCGATGGCCGCACCGGTCATGATCATTTCCCACTGGATCTGCTGTTCCACGGCAAAGCTCGAAAGGCCGACAGGCAGCGTGTAGAGCTCCTTGCTGGTGGTCACGATGAGCGGCCAGAAGAACGCCGTCCAGTTGCCGAGGAAGGTGAAGATGGCGAGCGCCGAAAGAGCTGGGGTTACAAGCGGCAGCGCCACCTTCCACCAGATCTGGAACTCGTTGAGGCCGTCAACGCGGGCCGCTTCGATGAAGTCGTTCGGCACGGTTTCGAAGAACTGCTTCATCAGGAAGGTACCGAAAGCGGTCATCATTCCGGGGAACATGATCCCCCAGTAGCTGTCCAGCCATCCGAGCTGGCTCGACATCAGGTACCACGGGATCACCAGCATTTCCGTTGGGATCATCAGCGTCGAGAGGATTGCGAGGAAGATGAAGTACCGGCCGCGGAACTCGAACTTCGCAAGCGTGTAGCCCACGAGGCTGTCGAAGAAGCAGTTCGAGATCGTCACGACGACAGCGACGAGCATCGAATTGAAGAACCAGCGCAGGAAGCGCCCATCTGCAAGGACGGTGATGTAGTTCTCAAGCGTCGGTGCCGCCGGGATCAGCCGCAGGTCATAGACCTGGTCGGCCGACTTGAACGAGGTCGAGAACATGAAGAGCAGCGGCGAGATCATGATCAATCCGCCGATGAACAGCAGGGTCCATGCGATGATCCGGCCGGGCCTGATGTTTGCCTTGTGGAGCGGAGGGGCGATGGTTGCGGCGTCGCTCATTTCTTGTCCCTCAGGATCCAAAGCTGCAGCAGCGAAACGATGAGCAGGATGGTGAAGAGCACCACGGTCTGCGCCGCGGCATAACCCATGGCATAAGAGTTGAAGGCGGTCTGGTAGATCATGAGCACGAGAGGCTTGGTCGATCCGAGCGGTCCGCCCGGATCATTCGTGGTCATGTTGTAGACCTGGTCGAAGATGCGCAGGAAGCCGATCGAAGAGAAGACAACCAGGAAGACTGTCGTTGGCTTGAGCAGCGGCAGGGTGATCTTGCGCAGGATCGCCCATTCGCCGAGCCCGTCGATGCGCGCGGCTTCATAGAAGGTGTTCGGAATGGCGCGTAGGCCAGCCATGAAGATGATGATCTGGAAGCCGAGGCCTGCCCAGATGGCGGTGACCATGATCGAATACAGCGCCTGGTCCGTCGAGCGGATGAACGGCTGCTGCGGGATGCCGATCATGCCCAGCACATCATTGATGATGCCGATCGGTGGCGGCTGATAGAACCAGCGCCAGACCCAGGCCATGGCGGCCGCGGTCGTCAGGAACGGCAGGAAGTAGAGTGCACGAATGAAGTTGTGCATGAAACGGACACGATCGAGGAAATAGGCGATCGTGAAAGCAAGGACGAGGCTGATCGGGGTGCCGACGATCAGGTAAAGGAACGTGTTCTTGAACACCTTCCAGAACTGCGGGTCCTTGAAGAGCTTGATGTAGTTCGCAAACCAGATGAGCTTCGGCGGACGAACCAGATCCCAGTTCGTCAGCGAGAGGTAGAAGGCCTGGAAGGTCGGGTAGAACCGGATCACCGTGTAGAACAGGATCGGCACCGCCAGGAAACCCCAGACCCAAAGAAGCCGTTTGGTCCGCATGGAAAGGCCGCCTGATGATCCCGTGGGGGATCCGGCGGGGCGGCCAGTTGCCGCCCCCTGTTGCTCGATCACTGCCATGAATGAATCCGCATTTCTGGCTGAGGGTTACGGCTGGGCCGCGTCGATGATTTCCTGCTCGGCTTCGGCCGCCTGTTCCAGCGACTCCTTCACCGACTGGCCTTCGAGCAGCACGCGGTTGACCATGTCGATCGCGTTCTGGCGCTGAGCCTGCTCGTCCTTGAACAGCGTGGTTTGCGCGTATTCGAGGCCCTTGAGGAACGGACCGTAGATCGGGTCCTTCAGGTTCTCGTCGGTCAACGCGGCCGAGCGAAGGGCCGGCAGTTCACCAACCGTCTTCAGCCAGATGTCCATGGCTTCAGGCGAGGTGATGTATGTCAGGAACTTCTTGGCAGCTTCGAGCTTTTCGCCCGAGGACTTGGCGCTGATGCCGTTGGCGAAGTAGCTCGCATAGTTCGAGCGTACGCCTTCTGCGTTCGCCGGCAATTCGGTCACACCCCATTCGAAGTCCTTGATGGTGCGGAACGAGCCGAGGCGGAAGGTGCCGTCGATCGTCATGCCAGCCTTGCCGGCGCGGAAGGCAGCTTGGCCTTCATCCATGAAGCCGGCCTGACCGATCTTCTTTTCCATCTGCAGGCTGGTGTAGAACTCGAGCGCCTTAAGGCCGGCCTCGTTGTTGTAGGCAACCTTGCTGTCGTTGTCGGTGTAGGGCTCGCCGCCAAACTGGCGGATCAGCACTTCACGCCACCACTGGTGATCCTGGCCGCCCATGTCGAGCGTCGAACCTGCAACGGTGATGTTGCCGGCGTTGTCGTGCTTGGCGATCTTCTGCGCTGCGTCAACGAATTCGTCGAGCGTCTTCGGCGGGTTGTTCGGGTCAAGACCGGCTTCGGTGAAAAGCTTCTTGTTGTAGAACAGTGCGAGCGAGCGCACGGCGGTCGGCAGACCGTAATATTCCCCATCGCGCTTCATCGCGGAAACGATCGGGAAGAAGTCCTTTTCGATCTTTTCTGCCGGGAAAGCGTCCTTCGGCAGCGGCTGAAGGATGCCACCGGCCGCAAACTTGTCGAGCCAGCCGTAGAACAGCTGCATGACGTCAGGCGCATTGCCGGACATGTTGGCGGCGATGACGCGCGTCTGGTAGTCCGCGTAGGGGAACGTCACCTGCTTGACAGTGATATCCGGATTTGCCTTCTGGAATTCAGCGATGAGCTGGTCCATCGCCTTGACGCGGGTGTCGAAAACATACTGCCAGTATTCGATTTCGACAGCCTGAGCCGCGTTGAACGCGAATGTGCTGAACCCAGCGATAAGTCCGGCGAACAAGGTTGCCTTGCGCATTTGACCCTCCGTTTGCTCCGCCAGCTCCCTCTGAGCGGTCGGCAGCGTGTTGTTCCCTGCATCCGAGCGACCGGAATGCGTGCTTCTTCTTCGCGGGAGGAGCTCTCCCTCTCTCCCTTCGGTGCCGAGCTGCCTCAGCCCTCCCCTTACGCTTCCGTGTCTCACGCGTTTTGTCAATAAGATAATTTACTTGAATTATCCTATTGCGGTTCTCCGAGGAGTGACGTTATCAATCACGTCGGGAAGGAAACGTATGACGGTACACTCAGTGGGCACACATCCCGTGGCGATCGGCAAAAACCCCGAGCGGAGCCGCGACCACAACCGCCGCGTGGTACTCGACGTTGTCCGGCGCAATGGCTCGCTGGGCCGCGCCCATATTGCAAAACTCACGCATCTGACCGCCCAAGCCGTCGCGAACATCGTTGACGAGCTTGTCGATGAGAACCTCCTGATGGAGATGGGACGGCTGAAATCCGGCCGTGGTCAGCCGCCGATCCAGTTTGCGGTCAATCCGGAAGCCGGCGGCACGATCGGTGTCGAGATTGCCGCCGACCACATGGTCACCGTTTCTCTCGATCTAGCCGGTCGCCTGAAGGCACAGCGCTTCCTGCCGCTGCAGGATACCCAGCCTGAATCGATTCTCGACTGTTTCGCGTCGGAGTTGTCCGCCATTAAGCCGTCGGTCGGCGCAAAACTGTTCGGCACCGGCGTTGTGATGCCGGGTCCGTTCGGCATCGAAGGCTTGACATCAGTTGGCCCGACGACATTGCCTGGTTGGGCTGGCATGGATGCAGCGCAAGCCTTGAGCGATGCCTGTGGACATACCGTTCTGGTCGAGAACGATGCCACGGCGGCTGCCGTCGGCGAACGCCTGTTCGGCGCGGGCTTGGCAATCTCGAACTTCTGCATGATCTATTTCGGCGTCGGCATCGGCCTCGGCATCATTCAGGACGGCGCCCCCTATCGCGGCGCCTTCGGCAATGCCGGCGAAATCGGCCACGTAACTGTTGTGCCGAAAGGGCGCCCCTGCCCTTCCTGCGGCCAACTCGGCTGCCTGGAAGGTTATGCTTCCGTTTATGTCCTGAAGGAAAAACTCGCCTGCCACGGCGTGGACGGCGATGCGCTGGCGAACCTTGCACAGCTTCATGCCGATGGGCATCCCGCCGTCGAGGAATGGATCAGCGAAGCGGCCGCCTATCTCGGGCCCATTGTGGCGATGCTGGAAAACATTCTCGACCCACAGACGGTGGTTCTGGGCGGTGCTCTGCCGGATGCGCTGATCGACGGCGTTATCGCGCAGATGGGCAACCTGCCGACATCGGTGGCGAGCCGACGCCAGCGTGACCTCCCCCGCGTTGTCCGCGGCAAGACAGGACGATTGACCGCCGCACTTGGTGCCGCCTCCCTTCCGCTTTTCGACATGGTGACGCCGAAGCTTGAAACCTCGCTTCCCGCATTCACCGACAATCCCGCATGACAGACTGAGGAGATATTTCATGCTGACCGCCCGCGAACGAATCGAACGGCAGATGGCCGATCCCTCGCTTGTTCGGCTTCATCGGAAGCTCTCCCGGCTGAAGTCCACCGTGACCATGATGAACACCGGCGCCCATCCCGACGATGAGCAGAACGGTCTGCTCGCCTGGTTCCGGCTTGGCCTTGGCATGCGTGTCATCATCGCGTGTTCGACGCGCGGCGAAGGCGGCCAGAATGCTCTTGGCCCGGAACGGCTCGGGCCACTGGGCGTGGTGCGGTCACGCGAACTGGAAGAGGCAGCCCGCGCCATTGATTCCGATGTCTCCTGGCTCGGGCATGGTCCGACGGATCCCGTACATGACTTCGGTTTCTCCAAGGATGGCGATGCCACCTTCACCCGTTGGGGGGAAGCGCGTGTCGTCGAGCGCCTGGTGCGCGCCTATCGCACGGAGCGGCCGGACATTGTCATCCCGACCTTCCTCGATGTGCCCGGGCAGCATGGCCACCATCGCGCGATGACACGCGCAGCGGAAACGGCAATTGGACTGGCTGCCGATCCCAATGCCTATCCTGAACATTTCACTGAAGGGCTGAAGCCGTGGAAGGTCGCCAAATATTACCTCCCGGCGTGGTCTGGCGGCGGCGACACCTATGACGACGAAGTGCCGCCTCCGGATGCAACCCTGAATGTCCTGTCCGAGGGCCGTGACTCGGCAACGGGTGCCGAATACGATCGCATCGGTGAGTGGTCGCGTTATTACCACGCCTCCCAGGGCATGGGCCACTGGCCGAAGCAGGCGAAGAAGGCCTGGCCGCTGCATCTCAAGCTTTCCGACAACGGCTCGAAACCGGAGCAGTCCGTGCTTGAAGGGCTGGCCGCCTCCCTCGCTGCACTTGCTGACTTCCCCAGCCTGCCTGCCAATGTCTCCGAAGCGCTGCGCTCGGCAGACGCAGCGATCGCCGTAGCCATTACCGCCTTCCCGGATCGGGAAGCCATTATCAGCGCGCTTACCGAAGCTGCGGGCTGGCTGGACATCGCCTCATCGCAGGCACCGGCAGAGTTTTGTGAACTGCATGGCCATCGCATTGGCCGCAAGCGCAGCCAGGTTGATGCCGCTATCCTGGAAGCGGCCGAAGTCTTCGAGGCGGCCTATGCCGAACCGGCCGTCATCTCGCCCGGTGGTGCCGCCACCTTGACGGTGGAGCTTGGCGAGGGTGCATCTAACCTCAAGGTGGACGTTGAGCCGGTCCTGCCTGAAGGTGTCTCCTCCTCCGTCCAGTCGCTGGCGCGAGAGCGCGTCTTCTCGCTGACCGCCGCATCCGACGCACCGCTTTCCAGCCTCTACCTGCCGGCCTGGTCTGCGCTTGGCGGCAACGGGCATGCACATGTGAAGGTGAGCGCCGAAATCCGCGGACGCACCGTTTCCGGCACCTATGATCTCGCCGAACCCTTCGCCGTCACGCCGGCTCAGTCGCTTACCCTGTTCCCGGATGCCTTCATCGTTCCACTCGATGCGCAGCAAAAGGACTGGCCGATCAAGGCAGAGATCACCGGCGTCAACGCGCCTGTCTCCTTCAAGGCCCCTGCAGGCTGGACGATGAAACAGGCAGACGGTGGCTGGATCGCTTCCGCAACGAGTGCCGCCAAGCCGGGCCTCATCGAGATTGAGCCGCAGGTCGACGGTCGTCCCGCCTACCAGGTAACGCCAATTGCCTATCGCCATATCGGCCGCACGAGCTTCCGCTCGCCGTCGGCCCTGAAAATCCTGTCGCTCGACCTGAAGCTCCCGAAGGATGCGCGCATCGGTTATGTCGGCGGCGGCGCGGATCGGGTCGGCCTCTGGTTGTCGCGCATGGGCCTCGACGTCACCGAGCTTGATGCTCAGGCGCTGACGGGGGATCTGTCGCGCTACACGACCATCGTTGTCGGCATCTTCGCCTTTGGCATCCGCAAGGACCTCGCGGCCGCGACCGAGCGCCTGCACCGCTTCGTGGAAGCCGGCGGCCATCTCGTCACCCTCTACCATCGCCCGAGTGACGGTTGGAACCCTAACGAGACGCCGGTGCGCCGTATCGAAATCGGTTCGCCGTCCCTGCGCTGGCGGGTGACGGATCCTCGCTCGGAAGTTACGGTGCTTGCGCCCGATCACGTCCTCCTCAAGGGGCCGAATGTCATCGGACCGGAAGACTGGCAGGGATGGGACAAGGAGCGCGGCCTTTATTTTGTGTCGCGCTGGGATGACGTCTATGAGCCGCTGCTCGCAATGCACGACCAGAACGAACAGCCGCTGAAGGGTGCGCTGATATCCGGCGCCATCGGCAAGGGCCGGCATACACACACCAGCCTCGTGCTGCATCACCAGCTCGACAAGCTGGTGCCGGGCGCCTTCCGCCTGATGGCAAACCTCGTGCAGCCGGCGTGACTGCCACCGATACAAAACCCGATGAACCGATGCGGGAGAACAATACCCGCGTCGCCATCGGCTGGTTGCTTCTCGACATGACGCTGGTCGCCGGCGGCATGACGGCGCTCGTGAAGGCGCAAGGGGCGACCTATCCGGCCTTCCAGCTGGTGTTCATCCGGGCCATGATCGGCCTCTTCTTCATCCTGCCATTGATCTGGCATCATCGGGTGGAACTGACGCGGATAAAGCATCCCTGGCGCAACCTCTTCCGCATTTGCTGCAACGCCATTGCTCTGACCAGCAACTTCCTTGCCATCACCATGCTTCCGCTCGCGATGGTCAATGCGGTGGGCTTCTCCCGCCCGATGGTGACAATGGGACTTGCCGTGGCCATTCTCGGCGAAACCGTGAGCCGCATCCGCTGGGTCGGCGCAGGGCTCGCCTTTATCGGCGTGCTGGTGGTCATGGCGCCCGGAACTTCGCGTTTCGACGTCAAGGTCCTGGTCGTGTTGGTGTCAGTCGTGTTCGGAGCCTTGGCAATCATCCAGACGCGTGCGCTGAAGGACGAGAACACGACGGTGATGATGGTCTTTTATACCGTCGGGCTTGCGGTCATCACGGCCATCCCAGCAGCGTTCACCTGGCAGCCGGTCCTGCCGTTCGACTGGATCCCGCTGCTCGGCATCGGCTTCCTGGCGCAGGTTGGCCAGTACTGCTTCCTGCGCGCCTACCGTATCGCGGACGCGAGCGTGCTGGCGCCGATCGGCTATCTGTCGATCGTCATGGTCACCATCACCGGCTATGTCTTCTTCGACGAGGTGCCGGAAACGCGCGTGGTCGTGGGCGTGGTCATCATTCTCGCAGCTCTGCAAGGCGCCGCATGGTTAGAACGTCGACGATCCCGTCGAACGGCGTAGGCTTCGCCAGCGCATAACCCTGTAGCACGTCGCATCCGAGCTGTTGCAGGAGGCGAACATGCTCGTTCGTTTCCACCCCTTCAGCGATCACCTTGATGCCGAGCGACTTGCCGATATCGATGATCGAGCTGATCAGCTTCTGCTGCTTCCTGGACTGCGGAATGCGCTTGATGAGCTCGCGATCAATCTTCAGCGCATGCGGCGATACCTTGAGCAGGCTGATGATCGAGGCATGGCCACTGCCGAAATCGTCCACTTCCAACTCAATGCCGAGTTGCCGAAGTTGCGTAAGCCGTTCAAGCGTTTCACCGTCGCATTCGTCGAGGAAGATCGACTCCAGCAGCTCGAAGGCGAGCGTGCCCGGCGGAATGGCAAGCTTCTCCAGCTTTTTCAGGAGCGTCGGGTCGCTCAGGCGCCGGTAGGATACGTTCACCGAGATCTTCGGGATCGAGAACCCCATCCCGCGCCATCGCCGCGCATCGGCAAGAGCCGTTTCCAGGACCACGGCATCGATATCGGCGACGATCCCGAGTTCCTCGGCCATGGGCAGGAAGCTGTCGGGCGACAGCAGTCGCCCATCCTGATGCGCCCAGCGCACAAGCGTCTCGACACCCACGACCGCCAGTGACTTCGCGTCGAACTGAAGCTGGTAGAATGGCACGAACTCCCTGGCCTCCAGGGCACGCAGGATATCGTCCGAAAGGTGTTTCGCGCTGGTGATCTCCTGGAGCGCGCTTTGCGAGAAGAACTCGTGGCAGTTTCGTCCGCGGCTCTTGGCGCGGTAGAGTGCAATATCTGCATTCGAAAGAAGCTGGCGGGCGGATGTCCCAGAATCGGCCGACGCGATGCCAATGCTGGCGCCCACCCGGCATGTATTGCTCTCATAGGTGAGCGGCTTACCGATCTCCTTGATGATCCTCTGGGCGAGTGCCGACAACATTCTCGCCGAACCCGCATCCATGCAGATCAACACGAACTCGTCGCCGCCAATGCGCGCGACGAAGTCATGTGCCTTCACGCAGCCTTTCAGCCTCTCGGCTACGACCCTCAGGACATGGTCGCCTGCTAGGTGGCCCAGGGTGTCGTTGATCTGCTTGAAGCGGTCGAGATCGATATGCAGGACCGCGACCTTGCTGTGCTCGATGGCAGAGGCGGCTTCCAGTACGTCTTCGAAATAGCGGCGGTTGGGAAGGCTCGTCAGGTGGTCGTGGAGCGCGATATGTTCCACCCGCCCATGGGCGGCCTCAAGCTCGGCACTTCGCGCTTCCGCGAGCAGCTTGGCACGTTCCAGTTCACGTCGAAGAACGACGTCCCGGGTAATGTCCCAGTTCGCCCCGACCATCTTGCGGTGGCCGTCGGTGTCGACAAAACATTTGCTGTAGCTTCGGATCGTGCGCTCCGTGCCATCCCGCAGGATAACGCGATACTCGTCCGCAAACGGCGCCTCGTGCTCCCAGTTTCGAATGACGTTGTCGATCACGCGTTCTTTGTCATCTGGGTGAAGGAGACTCTCCCACAAACCGCCGATCTCGATGATGCCGCTTCCCTGCAGGCCATAGATGGCGAACATGCGTTCGTCCCATTCGGTGATGCCGCTGTCGAAATCCGCCTCGAAGACGCCCACGCCGGAAATCTCGAGCGCCATCTCCAACCGGCGGCTGAGACGCAGGAACTCCGCTTCTGCCGCCTTGCGCTCGGTGATGTCGGTGTCAGTACCGATGATACGCAGGGCAGCGCCGTTTGCGTCGCGCTCCACGCAAGCACCGCGACACTCGATCCAGACCCAGTGGCCGTCCTTGTGCTGCTCGCGATACTCAAAGATCGCGTAGTCCGGATCGCCGTCGCTCTGGCGCTCCATCGCCTCAAGAACCCTGTCGCGATCATCGGGATGAACCTTTTGCAGCCACTCTTCCTTGCTGACCGCTAGCGGATCCTCTGGCGCAAGCCCGCGGATCTTGCGCCAGGTGTTCGAATAGTATTTGCGCCGCAGTGCGTTGTTGTGGTCCCACACGCCGAGATCAGACGAGACGAGCGCGTTGTTCCAGCGCGTTTCGCGCTCTTCCAGTTCAAGCTGGGCCGCTTTCTCACGCTCCGCGTCCGTCGGTGCCAACAGAACGCAACCCGTATCCTCGGAGGTCAACGGGGCAGGCGTCAGACTCATCCGAGACCAGCGCGGCAGGCCGCCGGTCATGAAACGTGCCTCAAGGACCTGATCCTTGTTTTCCTCCAGCACTCGCCTGACGGCCAATGACAGCTTTCCGTGGTCATCCTTGTGAATGAGGTCAAGCATGTCGACGGGCATGCCTGCTGGCGCCCAGGCCCGACCAAAGGCATCGTTGCCGGCGACGATATCCAGCGACGGGCTGACCAACACGAGAGGCATCGGCAGGGCCTTCAATGCGCTGGTCACTGCCGTCGGTTCTGCTGACGCCCGGCACTCTCCCTGATCTGAACGAAGTCCCAGCACCATCTTCGCCACTCGCTCCACGGCATCAGAGATCCTGGAGCGTACGTTAGAAACTTCTCATTAAAGCGATGTTAAAGCGGACACTGCAATTGCGCCTTCCATTCTAGCGAACCGCGAACTTCCCACCTGTTCAAAAGGAGCCTGAGGTTATGCTCGCTTTCGGAGCAACAGCGCCTCAGCGGGAGGAAGAGCATCACCTACGGTTACATCGCGGCGCTGCTCGAAGTCTTGCAGAGTCAGAAGCCTAGCCGTCCCGTAGGCAGCGCTAGCACCTTGTCGGCGGTTGCAGTTTGGTGGCCATGCCACCCTTGCTGCGTGCAAAATTCCTTCAACCCGAAACTATTTTCGCTGTCGGCAAGAAAGTTGAAAAAACCATGTTGACTTGAATCGGTCATACCCGTACATCGCTCTCCGTCGCCCAGATGGCGGAATTGGTAGACGCGCCAGCTTCAGGTGCTGGTACCCGAAAGGGTGTGGAGGTTCGAGTCCTCTTCTGGGCACCATTCCATTTTTCAAGCATTGTTTTTGCTTGATTTTTTGCCCGAAATTGTCCCACTTTTATCCGCCCCTTATGGGGTGGTAATCCAACTTGGTTTCACCGCCCATTGGATGCTCGCTTGCATTCCAAGCGCTTTCAGCAGCTCATGCCCTAACCGAAGCCTCCAGCCATTTCGGCTGAAGGCTTCAACTAAGCTATGTCCCTCCGGTCCAAATCAGCGCTTTAAGCTGTTGACGATATCCCACATTTCCGAACCCGTCTGGAACACCTTCGAGTTGGCCGTATAAACGCGCTGGGACTCGATCATGTTGGTCATCTCGTCAGCCAGATCCACGTTGGAATTCTCGTAGGCTCCCGAGTAGAGCTTCCCGAGATTGCCGCTACCCGGGAAACCCATAACGGCCTCGCCGGATTCGCGATTCACAAGATAGACCGTCCCATTCACAGCGGTCATGTTATCGGGACTCATGACGTCTGCGAGTGCGATACGATAAAGGGCTACGGCCTGACCATCATCATAAGTGGCGGAAACAATGCCCTCGCTGGAGATGGAGTAGCCCGTGGGGTTGCTGGCCTTGCTTCCGTCGAAGGTCGCCTTGGAAACATTGAATTCGGCTGCAAGCTGGGTTGAACCTGACATGTCGAGCTTCAGCGTCTCGCCGCCGGCGATCGGGACTTCCAGGACGCCGTTGCCCGTTAGACGATTGGTGGTCGGGTCGAAAGTCAGAATTGTGGTGGCCAATGGCGGTGAGCCGGCAACACCGTAGGGAAAGCCACCAGTCAGCGTATCCCTCTGGTCAAACACACTCACTTCCCACTTGTTGTCTGGCCCCTTGGAATAATAGATGTCGACGATGACGGCACGGCCGGCAGTGTCATAGGCAGTGAGCGCGGATTTGCTCGTGTACTTCGCTCCCACCTGGTTCTGGGACGCCACCGAACCGGCGAGATGTGGCTGGATTGTCTCTGAAGATCGAGCGAGATCAAGCGAAATGCTCATGCCATCAGCGATCGTGGAAAAGTAGTCCTGTTTGGACACCATATCGCTCAAGTCTACGCTCCAGGATCCTATGTCTGGGATCGCAACATGGAAGGCCCCGGCGCCGCTGATCAGCTCACCAGTAACCGGATCAAAGACCAATGTTCTTGTTGCGAGAGGTGCAGAGCCTGGCTCGCCGTAAGGAAAGCCGCCGGCGGTCGAATCGGCCTGGTTGAAGAACGTAACCTCCCAGGTATTATCGCCAACCTTCGTAGAATACATGTCGATGGCGACATGAGACGGCAAACCAGCATAACCGGAATAGGTATCTTTCCGCGCGAACACCGAACTCGCTAAATTCGCCGAAGGGGGGACTTCGCCAGCAGCTCTATCAATTTGCGGAGTGTCGGATATGAAGTTCCCCTTTAGCTTTATCGCCCCGGCGTTCGCGGTATCCTCTTCAAGCAGCGAAGAAAAGTCATAGTAGAAGTTGTCGGCGGGATCTGGCATCAGCCTCGGATCACCGTCGACCACTTCGCCCGTGTTCGGATCGAACGTGAGAACCGTGGAGGCCATGAAGACATCGCCGCCATCCAGATCATACGGAAAGCCAGTCGCACCAGGGCCATATGTGACGAACGCCGTGATTTCCCACTTATTTTCGGCGAGCTTCGTGAAATAGATGTCCGTCGTACCACCGAGACCACCACCATCGCCCGTTGATGTCATCTTCAGGTGCTTGGTATAGCGGGTGGAGGGTCCATTCTCGGAAGGGGGCGTATCCACCATGATGGAACTGACTGAGCCTGCTTCAATCGGCAAGTTGACATTGAAGGTACCAACGGTCGAAGCACTGGCAATTAACGGCGCATTGCTGAGGTCGATGGTTACGAGATCGCCGCCAGGGCCCTCGCCGTCGCGATAATCATAACCTGCCAGCCGATAGCCGCCACTGTTGAGGAGATGCCCCTGGGCATCCTTCTGAAAATTGCCGGCGCGCGTGAGATACTGCGTGCCATCGGCATCCTCCACAACAAAGAAGCCTTTTCCGACGATCGCAATATCGGTCGGTGAATTGGTATAAGAGACAGAACCCGCTTCCGAGATTGACCTGCGAATAGTCGTCTCAACGCCTCCGGAAGAATATCCTCCGGCTGGCTGGTGGGGCATTACGAGTGTTGAGAAGGCAGTATCAGCACGCTTATAACCAACTGTGCTTGCGTTTGCGATGTTGTCGCTCGTTGTTCCGAGCCAATTCGACTGCGCCTTCATTCCAGACACACTCGAGTTCATTGCGCCAAACAGACTCGTCTACGCCCCCTCTGATGCTGCGTGCATAAAAACGCATAATTACTAAGGCTTGCGCAAACTAACTTTCGGTTTACCAATGTGACGAAGTAACAAAGGAAAATATGATACGATATCAGTAAATTCATCAGCCTGGGCATCGGACTGTTACTCTCTCTCGAGGACCCGCGGGAAAGAAACCATGACAACATGCATCCGCAGGCGAGCATCAGCTTCACGAAGCCGTTCACCGTCTCTCCGAAATCGGAGATCTACTTCGATGTACAGGTCGGTCCCGGCATGAACACGACATACAAGATCGACAAGCCGGTCGTGGACGCCGCTTTAGGCACGACAGACGGCGCCGTGACCAATGCTGTGGACCTTGCCAAGGTGATCGAGTTCGTCTCTGCCGGTAGCGGGCTGAAGGCGACGCCCAGCGGCAACACAATCACCTTCGCCGCCGACCAGACCATCTACCCCGAGGCGGGCAATCGTGCGGCCCGTGTTGCGGTGGGCGATGTGTGGTCGATCCCGACATGGGCGCTGGAGTTCAATCTGGATGAGGTGGACATCACCCAGTCGCTGTTCACCATCGACGAATACATCACGGGCGTGGAGTACATGCTGCAGCGCTCGATCTCGAGTGCCAGCCTCCTCGGCTCGCTGCAGAAGCGGATCGAAATGCAGGCCGGATTTGCGACAACCTTGTCGGACGTCATGAAGACCGGCGTTGGCCGTCTGGTAGACGCTGACATGAACGAAGAATCGACGCGGCTCAAGGCCTTGCAGACGCAGGAGCAACTGGCGCGGCAGAGCCTGCAGATCGCCAATACCAATGCGGAAAACATACTGGTACTGTTCGAGTAAGGGGCGCGGTTCACACAGTCCGGGGACGAGCCGGAGGTTTTCTCCGGCTCGTCAGGTTTATATCAATCGTCTTCGTCGCACTCGGTGATTTCGCACTCGAAGTCCTCGGTCGTGCGGTTGGCACACTCGTTCAGCGCACGCTTGCGCGCCGCGTTCTCCGTCTTGTAGTTGTAGCTGTAGCCGTAAGTGCCTTCATCAGACACGGCGACGCAGCTCCATGCGAATGCGGATGATTGTGTGGCGCCAAGCGCCGTCGCACAAACGAGCGCCGCAAAGGCCGTAGCTTCTAACCATGTTCATGGAAGCCGGTGTCTTAGTGGCAGTCGGAAACGATGAGCTTGCAGGTCGGGCATTCCGCCAGCGCAGCCTTCTGCGCGGCAGCTTCGGTCGAGCCGATGCCGGTTGCATAATAGGCCTTGTTGCCGACATAGGCGCCGCACTGTTCGAAGGTCAGAACAACTTCGCAGGACTCGTTGCCAGCAGCCTTGCATTCCTTCATTGCGCTGGCGGAGGCTTCCTTCTTGTTGCCGCCGTAACCGACTGCATAACCGGCATCTTCAGCCGAAGTGCCCGCTTCATCGTTGACTGCGATAGCACCGGTGGCGAGAGCGGAGGTAGCACAGACACACGAAAGCAATGCTGCCGCGAAGGCCGCACGAATATCAAGTTTCATTTAAAAGTTCCCCTTGCACCACGAAATGTGGCCAAGGTCCCCTACCCGATCTTTTGCTTCGGTCAAGTCAGCTTGGGCGTTAATGTTAACCGCGACAGGGATCGCATTTGCGGTGCGCAAACCGCACCGGATAGCTTATCTGGCAGACTGACGACCGTAAGTAGAGCCGCCTTTCAGTCCGCATATCGCGTTTCAAGAAGGTCCAGTTCCCGGATGAGCTTGCGGGCTGTGCCGCTTCCAAGTTCGCGCCTGCGCAACTTGCGGAAAAGCTCCCGCCGCTCTGCGCGGATGGCAGCAAGCCACATCTCGCGTTCAATCCTTTCAGATTGACGCAGAGCATTGCCGGCTTCCCCTTCGCTGTTGCGGCTTTCGATGCGGTGCCGGTAGAGCTCCATGATCTGGGAGGCGGCGGCGACATAAAGGTCGGCATCCTTGCGCCCTTCGGCCAGCTTATGCTGCACACGCTCGATCTCGGCGATCGCCGCCTCGGCCGCGTGAATGCGGGCGATATCCTCTTCGCGATCATGCGCAGGTTCGGCCGGCATCTGCAGGTTGTTCAACAGAAGCGGCAGAGCGATGCTCGCTGCAATGAGCGAAACGATGATCACGCCTGCGGCCAGAAATATGGCGAGGTCGCGTGCCGGGAACGGTGATCCATCACCCATGGCGAAGGGCAGCGTAAGGACACCTGCGAGCGTGATCGCACCTCGCACACCGGCGAAGGACATCGCCGCCACAATCCGCCAATTCGGCGAATGGCTGCTACGACCGGCGCGGAACATCGTAAGTCGCAGCGAAACCCAGACCCAGATGAAACGAAGCGCCGCCAGAGCAGCATTGATCGCCAGGACATATACGACAAGCCACCAGGCGCTCTCATGGCCCGTCAGCTTCACCGTCTCAGCCGAGCGAGCGACAATTCCGGGAAGCTGCTCGCCGAGCAGGACAAAGATGATGCCGTTCGCGGTGATCTGGATCACGTCCCAGACGGTGTTGCGGCGAATACGGGTTGCAGCAAGCGCCGTTCCCTTGCCTTCCGCAAAGCTCATGGTCACGCCAGCCGCGACCGCGGCCAGAATGCCCGAGCAATGCAGGTGCTCGGCAGCAAGATATGAGGCGAAGGGAATGAGGAGGCTGACAAGGATCTGCGAGCCGCTTTCCTCGCCGATGCGCCGGGAGATCCAGTCCTTGATCCGCG
This sequence comes from Neorhizobium sp. SOG26, assembly GCF_003491345.1. GTDB lineage: Bacteria > Pseudomonadota > Alphaproteobacteria > Rhizobiales > Rhizobiaceae > Neorhizobium > Neorhizobium turbinariae. The sequence continues at coordinate 789,994 of NZ_CP025513.1, read as the reverse complement.
TGACGCCCCAAGTCAGCAGGACGCCGACACTCAGTCCGCCGATTGCGACCCAGAGGAAGGTCAAGGTGGCGTCGTAGAGGGAAAAGGTTCCGGTAAGGGCCGCGGCGATCGCGAAACGCAGGCAAACGAGGCCGGAGGCATCGTTGAGCAGCGACTCGCCTTCGAGCACGTGCATCATGCGCCGCGGGATCGGTACGCGTTGGGCGATCGCGGAAACGGCGATCGGATCTGTCGGTGAGACGACGGCGGCAAGCGCGAAGCAGACCGCTAGCGGCATGGCCGGGATCATCCAGTCGATGAAGAAGCCGACGCCGACGACCGTGAACACGACAAGTCCGAGAGCGAGCTCCAGAACCGTCGCGCGATCCTTCATCAGCTCATCAGCCGGGATCCGCCAACCATCCAAAAACAGGAGCGGTGGCAGGAACAGCAGGAAGAAAATGTCAGGCTCCAGCGCGACACGCAGGTCGGCCGCCATGCCGATCATTGCGCCGAGGGTGATCTGGACAAGCGGCAGGGGTATCGGGGCTGGCAGGCTGCGCGAGATCGCGCCGCTCAGAACGACAGCGACGAGCAAGACGAGAGCGATCGTTATGGTTTCCAAAGCTGCCGAACCTGTTTCATGCGGATGTTTTTGAAGTGCCGCTTACTTTAGTGCCTGTCTTGGGCAGGGCAAATTCCAACTCATCGCTTTGGCGCGACTGGGACAGCAATGAAGCTGCCAATGTGGCACAAGCATCACGCGGTACAGCACTGTCACGCCTGTAGGCCGCGACAGGCGGCTTGTCTTCCTGGCGAAGTTTGCCAAACTTCGGAGCCTCTCAAGCGTTATCATCCGCTTTACTTGCCCCAAGGAACCCCGCTGTTCCTCCAGACGATAGGAATCACATGGCTACGCCCGCACTTTTCACGCCGCTTCGTGTGCGCAATGTCGAACTTCGCAACCGGATCGTCATTGCACCAATGTGCCAGTATTCGGCGGAAGACGGCTGCATGACCGACTGGCACCTGATCCATCTGGGTCAGCTCGCGCTGTCCGGTGCCGCCCTGCTGACGATCGAGGCAACCGGCGTGACGCCAGATGGGCGCATCACCTATGCCGATGTTGGGCTTTACGATGATGCGACGGAGAAGGCGATGGGTCGCACGCTCGAGAGTATCCGCAAATGGTCAGACATGCCGATCGCCGTCCAGCTTGCCCACGCGGGCCGGAAGGCATCGACGGAGAAGCCGTGGATGGGCGGTCGCCAGATCGCGCCCGACGCCCCGAACGGTTGGCAGACCGTCTCGGCATCGGCGATACCCTTCGATCCTGCGTACACGCCGCCGACTGCCCTCGACAAGGAAGGTCTTACACGCATCCGCGATGCCTTTGCTGCTTCTGCGGTACGTGCGGCGCGGCTTGGTCTCGACGCCGTGCAGATCCACGCAGCGCATGGTTACCTTCTCCACCAGTTCCTGTCGCCTCTGTCCAACCAGCGCACCGACGAATACGGAGGCTCGCTGGAAAATCGCGTCCGCTTCCCGCTCGAAGTGTTCGAAGCCGTGCGCGAGGCATTTCCGGACAAGGCGGTTACCATGCGTGTGTCGGCGACCGATTGGGTGGACGGCGGCCTCAGCGTCGAGGAAACCGTCCAGTTCGCGCGGATGCTAGAAAAACGAGGCTGCGACGCGATCCACGTGTCGAGCGGCGGCCTGCATATCGAGCAGAAGATCCCGGTTGGGCCAAGCTACCAGGTTCCGCTGGCGCGTGCTGTCAAGGCTGCGGTCAAGATGCCCGTTGTAGCTGTTGGCCTGATCACCGATCCGGAGCAGGCAGAGGCGATCATCTCCACCGGCGATGCGGACCTTATCGCACTCGCCCGCACCGTACTCTACGATCCGCGCTGGCCATGGCATGCCGCGGCTGAACTTGGCGCACAGGTGCAGGCAGCACCGCAATACCTGCGATGCCAGCCGTCACGCCTCAAAGGCTTGTTCGCGAACTGACCGGAGATATGGCCGGCAGCCTCGATCCGGGGCGACTGCCTCACGACGTACCTGGGCGGCCTTTCGGGAACTCGATGACCTCGGCCGTGGACGTGGAGAGCACATCAGTGACAGAGCTGATAAGGCCTGCCGCTGTGAACGGCTTCTGTAGCCGCGGATACTTGGCGATCTCCTCCGGTGCGTCCGCATAACCCGTCGCGATGATGATCGGGATGCCGGGCTTCGTAACGCGGATCGCAGCGGCAAGCTGCGCTCCCGTCATGCCGGGCATCGCATAATCAGTGACGACGCAGGCGATCTCAGGGTCTCTCTGGATGATCTCAAGCGCCTCGATCCCCGTCGCGGCCGACCGAACCCGTGCACCCGCCTCCTGCAGCGTGGCTTCCGTGTTGATGAGGATCAGCGGTTCATCGTCGACGATCAGGACCGACTTGCCCGCCAGTGCAAAAGCCGGGATTGCCGGGGTGTCCGCATCGGCATCAGCAGCCGGAGCCGACGCATCCGTCAGAGGTAGCCAGATGTCGACTCGCGTCCCCTTACCCTTTCGGCTGATAATGTCTAGCAGCCCGCCCGACTGCTCGGCAAAGCCACTGACCATGGAAAGGCCAAGGCCGGTGCCGCGGCCGACGCCCTTGGTAGTGAAGAACGGCTCCTGCGCTCGCGCAAGCGTCGCCTCGTCCATGCCCTTGCCGTTGTCGATGACGCTGAGGCAACAGAACCTCCCCTTGCTGAGCGTCGAAGGCGGTATCTTCTCGGGGTCGGAGGTAATCTGGATCACGCCCTCATCCATGGCGTCGCGGGCATTGACGGCAAGGTTCAGCAAGGCCATCTCAAGCTGGTGTGGGTCTGCCTGAACCATTGGCAGATCCGGCGGCAGGTCGACAAGGAGCGACACCCTCGGGCCGAGAGACCGTTCCATCATGTCGCGCATGCCTTCAACCAGGGAACGCAGGTCAACCGGCTGCGGGTTCAGGCTCTGGCGGCGTGCAAAGGACAACATCCGCTGCGTCAGCGCCGCTCCCCGCTTGGCCCCTTCGATCGCGTTCTCCACCATGCGCGCCGTACGCTCATCCGCCGGCACACGTTTGCGGATCATCTCCAGGCTCCCGAGAATGACCGCGAGAATGTTGTTGAAGTCGTGAGCGATACCGCCCGTCAACTGCCCGACGGCCTCCATCTTCTGGGCCTGGCGCAAGGCAGCTTCAGCGCGGCGACGCGCGGTAACATCGACCAGCCCGCCAACGCTTCTCAAGAAACGCCCATCGGCCTCCCGCTCCACGCGGGAGGTGGCCAGAACGTCGATGAAGTCTCCGTCGCGGGTCACGAGCCGGTATTCCCGCTCGCGCAACTCGCCCGCCTCCAGGAGCTGTTTCCAGTCGAGAAGTCTTTGCCGGGCCGATTCCTCGGTCATGAAATTGATCAGCGGGCGGCCAATGACATCGCGCCTCTGGTAACCGAGCATGGCGAGCCAGGCATCGCTGACGTCCTCGATGCGGCCTTCGTCGTCGAGGGAATGCAGTGGCAGCGGCGTGCGGCGATAGAGCGAGCGGAACTGTTCTTCGCTGCGCTTCAGGGCCAGTGCCTCATTGGTAGCGAGTGCCGCAAACCGCCGGTCGAACATCGCTGCGACGATCGCCGCCAGAAGGATCAGGAAGGTGATGGACGCCACGGCAAGCGCAAGCGTGCCCTGATCGACGCTCGCGAGATCGGCATCCGCTTCCATGCCTTCATGCATGCCGAAAGACGCAGCGCGCATGCCAGCAAAATGCATGCCGGAGATTGCGAGACCCATGGCAAGCGCCGAGAAACCTTTCTGGAGATAGCCGCCGCCACGGAAGGCGAGCCAAAGGGCTGCGATGGCCGCGCCCATCGCGATGAATACGGAGACCGCCACCCAGGTCATTGAATAGGAGAGGGTCGCGTGCATGCGCATCGCGGCCATGCCGACATAGTGCATGGCGAGGATGCCGCCTCCCATGAAGAGCCCGCTCAGAACAAGGGCCACTGTCCCGGCTCGGGGCCGCGAGACCACCGCGAACCCGCCGCCTGTGACGACCACAGCGATCAGCAGCGACAGGATGGTAAGCGCCGGATCATAGGCGACCGTCACCCCGGGGAAGACGTAGGCCAGCATCGCGACGAAATGCATCGACCAGATGCCGCCGCCCATGCACACCGCAGCAGCCGCGAGCCATGCCGCAGATCCGAGGCGCGTCGGGGCAGCTGCAATACGCGAGGCGATGTCGAGCGCAGTATAGGAGGCAGCGACTGCGATCAGCACCGCCAGCACGACCAGAATGATATCGTGAGCACCTACGACTGCGTTGGCCAATCTACCTTACCTTCAGCAACTGCTTCAAAGTGGAACAGGTCGATTAGGAGCAAAGTAAAGTCAACAGCGAAGACTTCAATCGCACGGCAGTACCCTGTTTTCAGACGGAATTCAGCGGTGAAATCTTCGCGACGTCAACTAAGCCAGCGGCTCCGCTTCCCGTCGCGAACTGCGACATGAACAAGAACACTCGTGGTGAGCAGGATGCTCGACACGAGTGCAGCGATCGAAAGCAGCCCACCGTTGCTGACCTCAACCTTGGCCTTCAGCCCGGCATCCTTGTTGAACAGCAACGACAGTTCAGCCCGCTGACGCTGTGCGAGAAAGCCTCGCGGCTCATCGGGAGCCGCATCTGTTTCCGCGACTTCAGTACCTGCGTCTTCCTGTGGCACCGCCGCGTGCCCGGCGTGTTTTGAGATGGATGCAATGCGGCTCAATGCTTGAACTCCGTGCGGCAAAAGCGTTTGGGGCGAGTGGTCATCATCAAGAACCTCCTGTTGATGCTCCTGTTTGCGGAAACGTGACAGGATTCGCGAGGTTCCCGCGCCGAGCGCATTGGTTTGTTGCTTGCCCGCCCTATACTTTTCGGCAGGCCGATTACCACCAGCGAGGAAAAAGCATGGCTCATTCTGCGGACAGTCGCATCGAAGCCGCGACCGAGTATTTCCGCAGGATCGACCGAGGCGATCCAACGATCCTCGACCTGTTTACCGATGATGTCGAGGTGTACTTCCCGAAGTTCGGCGTTGGCTATGGAAAGGCGGAATTCATGGAGCTTGCCAAGGGGCTCATGGGTTCGCTGAAGAGCATCCGCCATGACATCGATCGGCTGACCTTCCATGTCGCCGGCGACCATGTGATCGTCGAAGGGTTCGAGAGCGGTGTGATGGCTGACGGCACGCCGTGGCCTATTGAAGGGCGCTCCGAAGGACGTTTCGCCAACGTATTCGCTTTTGACGGCGACCTGATCAGACGGCTCTACATCTATGCTGACCCGGATTTCGCAAGCACGCACGAAGAGCGCTTCCTGTGGGGCGACAAAGTCCGGATGTCAAAAGACTGGAAGCGCTAGGCGCCCCAGTCAATTTACATCGAACGCACCGTCATGCTGCGACGAGGCGCAGGTCTTCCGGATCCCAGGTCACGTGCACGGTGTCGCCCTTGGCAAAGGGCTGCCCAGAGGGAGGAAGGATTGCGAAGATCTCTCCGGCGGCCGTCGCCAGTGTGTACTGGATGCAGTTTCCGAGGTAGGCGGCATAGGCAACCTCGGCCGGAAGCGACATCGCGGACGGCCCCTGCGACAAGCGTACCTGATGCGGGCGAAGAACCAGCTTCGCCGCCCCCTTAAGGTCTGTTGGCCGCGGCAGATTGAACGAGTGCTCGCGCAACTGGACCTTTGTCTCCGACCCATCCTGCGCCACGTCGACATCCAGAAGGTTGGCATCGCCAATGAAGTCGGCGATGAAGGCCGATGCCGGGCGCTCGTAAAGGTCGCGCGGCGTGCCCGCCTGGGCGATCTCGGCATTGTTCATGACGATGATCCGGTCGGAAACGGCCATGGCCTCTTCCTGGTCATGCGTCACATAAACCGCGGTCAGGCCCAGGCGCTGCTGGATCTGCCGGATTTCCTCGCGCACATGCCGGCGAAGTTTCGCATCCAGGTTAGAGAGCGGTTCGTCCAGCAGGAGGACTTCCGGCTCGAGCACGATGGCGCGGGCAACGGCAACGCGCTGCTGCTGGCCTCCTGATAGCTCGGACGGCAGGCGCTTACCGAAGCCCTTGAGGCCGACCATTTCGAGGGCCGCGTCGGCTCGTGCAGCCGCTTCGCCCTTCGGCACGCGCTTGACCGAAAGACCATAGGCGACGTTGTCGGCCACCGTCATGTGCGGGAAAAGCGCATACGACTGGAAGACCATCGAGACGCGACGGTAGGTTGCGGAAAGATGGGTTACGTCTTCGCCACCGATCAGGATCTTCCCTTCTGACGCACTCTCGAGGCCAGCGATCAGCCGCAGGGTCGTCGTCTTGCCGCATCCGGAGGGCCCAAGCAGCGTGCACAGCGTGCCGGATTCAATCTCGAGCGTCAGCGGCTTCAGGGCCACCACCGGGCCGTAGCGTTTGGTGACGGATTCAAAGCGAACGGAGCCTTTGGTCATTGTGTCTAGCCCTTTCATGTCAAGCCGCGACGCGGTCAGCGCGGCGCAGGCGACGTCGGCCGATGACGGCCTGAAGCATCAGGATGGCAAGCAGCATGGTCACGATCAGGACCGTGGAATAGGCGATCGCAATGCCGAACTCGTTGTTTTCGACACGCCCGACGATGAAGCTCGTCGCCATGTTGTGGCGCGCCGACACAAGGAAGATGACGGCGGAGACGGAGGTGATCGCGCGAACGAAGCTGTAGGTGACGGCGGCGAGCATGGCCGGTCCCATCAGCGGCAGGATTACGCGGCGCAGCGTCGTAAAGCTGTTGGCGCCCAGCATGATGGATGCTTCGTCGAGCGACTTGTCGAGCTGGCTCATCGCTGCGATGCCACCGCGCACGCCAACGGGCATGTTGCGGAAAATGAACACCAGGATGAGGATGATGGCGGTGCCGGTAAGCTCGATCGGCGGGAAGTTGAACGCCATGACATAGGCGACGCCGATGACGGTCCCCGGGATGGCAAACGACAACATCGTCGAAAACTCGAATGCGTCGCGTCCCACGAACCGTTGGCGCACCAGAAGGTAGGCCGTAGCCAGGCCGACGATCGCGGTTAGCGGAGCTGAAACCGCAGCGATGGTGAGCGTGGTGAAGTAGCTGTCCCAGGCCGCGCCGACAAAATGCACGCCGTTGCGGAAGACGATGCGGAACGCCTTCTCATAGTGCTCGAACGTGAAGGCGTGGTTGTAGCCCCATAGCTTGACGAAGCTGCCGAAGACGATCAGCACGTAAAGGACGAGCGTGAAGGCAGCCCACGGCAGTGCGGTGAGGTAGCAGGCCCACTTCAGCGTCGGGTTGAGGCTGGCATGCTGCCCATTGTCGGCCTTGCCGGTCACGGTCGCGTAGCTCTTCTTGCCCAGCCATGTGCGCTGCGCCACGAAGGCACCAAGTGTCATGGCAAGCAGGATCATCGACAGGATCGCAGCCTTGGCCGGATCGGCAACCGTGCCCACAATCGCGAAGTAGATCTCGGTCGACAGGACGTTAAAGTTGCCACCAAGCACAAGCGGATTGCCGAAGTCGGCGAGGCTCTCGATGAACCCGAGCAGGAACGCGTTGGCGAGACCCGGACGCATCAGCGGGAAAGATACGCGGCGGAACGTCTGCCAGCGGTTGGCATCGAGCGTCTGGCTGGCCTCTTCCATGGAGGGGCTGATGCCTTCCACAACGCCGATCAGAACCAGGAAGGCGATCGGCGTGAACGACAACATCTGCGCGAGCCACACACCCCAGAAGCCGTAGAGCCAGCGGGTCTTCTCCCAGCCAAAGGCATCGGCAAGCAGGACGTTCACCGTCCCGGTCCGGCCGAAAAGGAGGATCAGGGCCAGACCGATGACAAAGGGAGGGGTGATGATAGGCAGGACCGTGAGGACACGCAGCAGCTTCTTCAGCGGAAAAGAGGTGCGCGTGAAAATCAGCGCGAATGCCAGGCCGAGGGCGGTCGTCCCAAGACCTGCCAGCAATGCAAGGGCAAGCGAGTTGACCGCCGGTCCGCAATATCCGTGCCCGACCAGGCACTGGAGCGACCATGTAGTGGGAGCAAAGAGACGTGGCAGGAACTCGGATACACCGAAACCCGCTCCGCCGTGCAACTGGAAAGCCTGCACGAAGATGAAGGCCATCGGATAGAAAACGAACACGCCGACCAGCGCAAGGATCAAGCCGACAAGGCCTGTGACGAAGGCGTCGCCCCTGCCCTTGCCGAGGCCGGAAATGCCGGTCGTCATGACGAAGAGCAGCGACAAGGCGACAATGAACGCCCCCGCGCCCATGCCTGCCTGGGAAACATCGCCAAACAGGTCGAAGCGCGATCCCTGCCGCAGGACCATGAGACCCTGGCCAACCAGGAGCAGCAGACCAAGAGCACCAGCGGCGACCGAGGCGCGCGCATGGGCGGCTGCAGAGAGCCGCATGCCGCTGAGGATGAGGGCCGCGAGGAGCGCGATGGCGGGCGCGACCAGCCAGAACTTGCCGGTCAAACCATGAACAAGTCCGGAAGCGCCTTGATTGCCAAGGTCGCTCAACCAGCTAAGGGACCAGAAGCCCCCTGGCACAATATACCATGGCAGCAAGCAAAAGCCTGCCAAACCCACGGAGCTCCAGAGCCTGGTGGTGCGCGTCATCGCAACGATATCCTGAAAAGAGATGACTCGCGCCCTGCGGCGCGAGTCCGGAAGACCTTAGTTTTCGACTGCGCCGCCTGCGCCCTTGACATCCTTTTCCCAACGCGCCAGCAGGCGCTCGCGGGTTTCAGATGCACCGTAGGTCGCGAAGTTGTAGTCGATCAGCTTGATCGAGGCCATGGACGGAGCCTCCGGGTCGGTCTTCGCGTCCGGGTGGGACGGAATGTTGTAGACACCAACTTCCAGACCCGGCGACTGACCTTCGGCCGAGATCACGTACTCAACCCACTTCTTGGCAGCTTCGAGGTTCGGGGTGCCCTTGACGACCGAAACGGCGCCGAGCTCGTAGCCAGTGCCTTCGCAAGGTGCGACGATCTCGATCGGGAAACCTTCCTTCTTCAGCTTGACCATGTCGTGCATGAAGCCAATGCCGATTGCCGTTTCGCCACGTGCAGCAGCCTTGGTCGGCGCAGAGCCCGACTTGGTGTACTGGTTGACGTTGGCGCCGATCTCGGCGAGCAGCTTGTAGGCTTCGTCTTCGCCGAAGAGCTGCACCAGGGTCGCAAGTTCCGTGTAGGCCGTGCCCGAGGAGTTCGGGTTGGCGACCTGGATCTCGCCCTTGTATTCCGGCTTCGCCAGGTCACGCCAGCAGGCCGGCGGCGCGATCTTCTTCTCGGCCAGGAATTCCTTGTTGTAGGCAAAGCCGAGCAGGCCGACGTGCACGCCAACGGCGCGACCACCGGTCATCTCGGTCATGTTGCGTGCCCAGCCGAGCAGGCCGGAAACGTCCACGCCCGTCGCAACGGTAAGGTCTTCGTTTGCCGCAATGATGTGCGGGTCGCCCGTACCGCCCCACCAGACATCTACCTTCGGGTTGCCCTTTTCAGCGCGCAGCTGTGCCAGCACTTCGCCGGTCGACTTGCGGACCATGGCGGCGTCGATGCCGGTGTCGATCTTGAAATTCTGCGCCATCAGGTCGCACCACGCCTGCTCGTTGGAGCAAACGACGTTCAACTGTTCAGCATTTGCAGAATTGGCGGTAAAAAAAGCTGCCAGCGCCAATGCGCTAATCGCTATCGTCTTCATGATAATGTCCTCCCAAGGGAATCCACGGATCTCCAAATCCGCTCCCGGAGAACCTGCCACAGGCGCCTCAGCAGTGACTAATGGTCATTGATTAACAACACTTCAGCTACCGGGGAACTTGATGAACAATGTTACAGAGGCCGCTTCCCGGCGGTCATAAACGACACGCGATAATCCTCGTCCCGTTCTTTGTAATACGGCAATATAGAGAATGACGGCAGGGAGGTTCGCCGAAGGAGGTCATATGTCTTCTCTTGCGCCTGCGGGAAGCGCCGTGGTTGCGATCGTCGACGACGATACGGAACTGCGTCAATCCATCGCCACCCTGCTGATCGACAACGGCTTCGTGCCGGTACCGGTCGCAGACAGTGCAGGCTTTTTTGCGGCGGCAGCCAACCAGACGATCGATCTCGCCATGATCGATCTTCGCCTTCAGGGAGAAAGCGGACTGACACTGGCAATTCATATTCGCGAGCGGATGGGCCTGCCCATCGTCATGCTGACCGGCCGTGGCGACGAGACGGACAAGATCATCGGGCTGGAAACAGGTGCCGACGACTACATCATGAAGCCGTTCAACCCGCGTGAACTCGTTGCACGCCTGCGGGCGGTGTTGCGCCGCACCGGGCATGCCAGCTTGTCGCTGCCCGACCGCAGCCAGAACCAGATCCGCACCTTCGGCCGCTTCCGCCTCGATCAGAGCCGGCGCGAGCTCATCGGCCCTGACGGCAATGAAATACCGTTGACGAATGCCGAATACCGGATGCTCGAATATTTCGTGCGAAATCCAGACCGGGTGATCCCGCGCACAGACCTCCTGCGTGAACTCGGCAGCGACCTGTCGCAATACATGGACCGCACGATCGACGTGCTCATCATGCGCTTGCGGCGCAAGATCGAGCCTGTTCCAGCCAAGCCCGTCCACCTCCAGACCCGCCGTGGACACGGCTACATCTTCGTCACGACCACATGACAGCCACACGTACGTCTGTCCGCACTCGCCTGCTTCTCACGCTGATCGCCCTTTCCCTGGCGACCCTCGTCGTGGGCGGCACGAGCTGGACAGCGTTGAGCCTCGCGAATTCCAAGCTCGACCATCTGCACGACGTGACGCTGGCATCTGCGGAACGGGCGCTCGCTCTGTCGCGTCGCGCCTCCGATCTTGCGACCAAAGCGCCGTATTTGCTGACGCTGCCGAGCCCGTTCCGCATTCGCCAGCAAGCGGACGAGGCGAGCCGCACGGTCAACGAGATCCTCGGCGGCGTCTCGCCTGATGATGCCGAGATGGTCGCCAATCTTCGCAAGCTTTCGGAGAACGTCAACCGATTGGCGGACGTTGCGAGCGAACGTGCCCGCCTGACCGACCGGATCCTGCGCATCAATGCCGAGATCGCGATCCTTGAACGGCGTTATTCTGACAACGCCCGCCAAACCGACAGGTCACTTGCCGAGGCGCATCAATGGCTTGAACTGCAGCGGATGGCTGGCGCACTTATTGGCGCAGGACGTGCTGGAAATCTGGTTGCAGTTGGAGAGTATCAACGCGAGTTTCGCGTCATGATCGCCCGCCTGGGGTCTCGTGCCTCCGGCGAAGCATGGGACCTTCGTACGCGCGCCGAGGGGTCGGACGGCTTGTTTGAGCTGCGCAGGCAGGAGCTCGCGCGGCAGATCGAGGCGGAAGCTGCCCTCGATCGCATCCGGCTTGGAGCCGAAGCCACCAATCTTTATGCAGCGCAAACCGGCGCTCGTGCGCAGGCGGATATCGCTGCCGAGCGGGACCGCGCCCGCTCCTCGTTGACGCTTGCGAAAAGCATCATTCTGATTGCGGTGCTTGCGAGCGCTGTCGTCGCGATCACGGCCGGCATCTTTGTCTCGACTTACGTGGCAGCGAACCTGCGAGCCATATCGGAGGCCATGTCGCGCCTGGCGGTCGGCGACCGCTCGAGCCGCCTGCCGCGAACCACCCACCCGGGCGATGAGATCGGCAAGCTATTCCAGTCCTTCCGCGCATTCCGCGCGAACGCACTCCGGCTGGATCGCTCCAACCGGCAGCTTGCCCAGCGTAATGCGCTGTTCCAGAACCTCTATGACGGAATGAGTGACGGCCTTGCGATCCTGTCGGAAACCGGTGCCCTGGTCGCGCGTAACAGCCGATTTGCGCAAGTGTCGGGGGTCGCAACAGAAGCATTGGTTGGGCGACCTGTTATGGCTGATCTTTTAGCGGAAGCAGGTTGGACGCGCGTTGATGGTGCCGATGGCTTTGCCGAACTGCATCATCCCAGTGGACGCGTGTTGGAACTGCGCGAAAGCCGGTTGGCGACAGGCGGCTCGGTGATGTTGTTCTCGGATGCGTCGAAACGAAGAGAGCTGGAAGACAGACTTCGATCGGTCCAGCGGACGGAAGCGCTGGGCAAGATTTCCGGAGAAGTCGCACACGACTTCGGCAATATTCTTTCGACGATCTCTACCAGCCTGCACCTCATGGAAACCGCTTCCCCAGAACGGATGTCGGGCCTGCGACAGTCGATCGGTTCGGCGCTCGAAGTCGGTACATCGCTCACGCAACGACTGCTTGCCTTCGCGCGCCGGCTGAACCTCGAGCCCGAGGTCGTGGACCTTAATACCTTGCTTCAGGGCGTCGAGGATCTCATCGGGTTTGCCCTCTCCGAAGAGATTGAGTTCGAAATCAAGGTGACCGATAAGCCGTTGATGGTGAGGGTCGATCCTGGTCAGATGGAAAGCGCGCTCCTCAACCTCTGCCTGAACGCCGGGCAGGCGATCAGCGGGGCCGGTCGCGTCGAGATCCGCCTGAGCCTGAAGTCACACGAAATCGCCCAGATAGAGGTTTCGGATACCGGGCGGGGCATGTCGCCGGAAGTACTGGCACAGGCGACCGAACCGTTTTTCACGACCCGCGCTGACGGCACCGGGACCGGGCTTGGGCTTGCGATGGTATACGGCTTCATCCGCCAGTCGGGCGGTGACCTGGAAATGACTTCGACCGTCGGCAATGGCACGACGGTACGCCTGCTTCTGCCTCTCGCCTCGGCCGAACACAGGAAGTTCATCGTTCCAGGCCCGGTCCTTCTGGTGGAAGACAATCCCGTCGACGCCGCGCATGCCCGGCGCTTGCTCGAGACTCCCAAGCTCATCGAAGCCTGCTCGGTAGCTGAGGCGCTGGATATTCTTGCTTCACGCGACCCGTTCGAACTCGTCGTGACAGACTTCAACCTGCTGGGCGAAGCCGCCGGCTGGCGTATCGCTGAGACGGCGCTCACCCGCTCCGCCGAAACGAAGGTCATCGTCGTGTCCGGCAATCTTCCGGACAGCTCACCTCTCGCCGGTCGCTTTGCCGGCCGCATTTTCTGCCTCACCAAACCGCTGACATCTGCCGCCCTGGCGGCCTGCCTCAATGAAAGCCTGCCTGCATGATCGCAATGCCCAAAGCCCTCATCTTCGACTGCGACGGCACGCTCGCGCTCACAGGCGAACTGCATTTCAAGGCGTTTGCGAATGCCTTCGTTGCCCAAGGGGCAAAGCTTGAGCGTTCGTTCTACGACACACGCACCGGCCTCTCTAGGCAGGCGCTGATCGAAGAGTGGAACAGCGCTTCAGCCCGGCAGGTCGAACCTGCCCGGCTTTACCGAGAAAGCCTTGAGCAAGCGCGTGCGCTTGCCGCTGGAGGTCATGCGGCCCCCAATCCACCGGTCGCCGAACTCGCCCACGCTTGGGGAGCCCGGCCGTCCGCCGTGGCATCCAACGGCGAGGCCTCCGTCGTGAAAGCCACGCTGGAGGCCTGCCAGCTACTTCACCTGTTCGACGCAATTGTCACGGTTGACGATGTCGCCGAGGGAAAACCGGACCCGAGCATGTTCCTGCTTGCCGCCGAGCGTCTCGCCACCTCGCCTGCCGATTGCCTCGTGCTGGAAGACAGCACGCAGGGCATCGAGGCTGCGCGACGCGCCGCTATGATGTTCCTCGACGTTCGCGAAGCCGATGCGCGCGCCAGAATCGCGGCTCTTCTCGAGCAGTTGCCCGCTTCCGCCATGGCTTGAGACTGGTCGCTACATCGAGTTCGGCAAGAACATCACGATTGCCGGGAACGCCACGAAGAGGATCAGCCGCAACAGGTCCGTGATCACAAAGGGGATGATGCCTTTGAAGATCGTGACGAGGCTGACGTCCTTGTTGATGGAGTTAATGACGAAGACGTTCATGCCGATCGGCGGGGTGATCAGGCCAAGTTCCACGGTCATGACCACGATGATGCCGAACCAGATCGGATCAAAGCCAAGCTGGGTGATCACCGGGAAGACGATCGGCACCAGGAGGATCACCATCGCCATTGCATCGAGGATGCAGCCCATCAGCAGGAAGAAGCCGAGGATCAGCCACAGCGTCGGATAGGGCCCGAGATCGAGATGGACCAGAAAGGCGGCGATTTTCTGCGGCGTCTGGGTGATCACCAGGAAGTAGTTGAAGAGCATCGCGCCGATCAGGATCGTGTAGATCGCGACCGAGGTCGTCAGCGCCTCGACAAGCGACTCCATGATCCGGCGGGTATTCAGCCTGCCGCGCAGGATACCGATCAGCGCCGTCAGGAACGCACCTGCGGCTGCGGCTTCCGTCGGCGTCACCACGCCCGCATAGATTCCGCCGATGATGGCGATGAACAAGAGGGCAACGGCCCAGATGGCCCTCAGCGACTGCAGCCGCTCGCCGCCTGACACCTTGGCACCCCGCGGGAGGTGTTTCCAGTAGGCGACGTAAACGCAGGCCATGTACATCAGGACGGCGACCAGTCCGGGAATAATGCCTGCGATGAACAGTTTTCCCACATCCTGCTCGGTAATGTAGCCGTAGATCGCCAGCACCACCGATGGCGGGATGAGGATTCCGAGAGTCCCACCGCCGGCGATGACCCCGGTCGCAAGCTTGTCGGAGTATCCGAAGCGGCGCATCTCCGGCAGCGCCACGTTGCTCATGGTCGCCGCCGTTGCGACCGATGAACCCGAGATCGCGGCAAAGCCGGCACAGGCGGAAATGGTAGCGAGCGCCAGCCCGCCTCGCAACTGCCCGAGCCATGCCTGTCCCGCTCGAAACAGCTCACGCGACATGCCGGAATGGGTGGCGAAAACCCCCATCAGCACGAACATTGGGATCAGGGAGAGGTTGTAGTCGGTGATCGTACGCATCGGCGAGATCGCGAGCTGGTTCAGCGCCGGTTTCCAGCCGGCAACAACGGCAAAGCCGCCGACCCCGACGAGGCTCATGGCTACGCCGATCGGCACCCGGAACGCGAGCATGGCGAACAAGGCGACAAAGCCGCCGATGGCAATCCAGTCCAGGCTAGTCATGAATGTTCTCGCTTGGTGAGATCGGGCTTGCCTGCCGGCCGGCTGCGAGCATGCCAAAGCGCAGCAGGGCCATGGCCACCGCCATGAGTGCGCCAATCCAGATGATGCCGATGAAGGGCCACACCGGCAGCCTCAGATCGAATGTTGCCTCGTGGCTGGCATAGGCACTGGCAAGCCGCGAAAAGATCTTCCATGCAAGAAGCACCGAAAACAGTAGCAAGACGGCCTGTGCGAAGACATCAATGGCACGCCGGAGCGCTGGCCGCACAGCTTCGGCCAGCAGGTCGACGGTGATGTGCCGGCCTGAGAAGCCAAGTACGGCAAAACCCCACATCACGGTGATGCCCAGCAGCAACCGGGCGATGTCGAAGGAATCCGGGATCGGGTAAGCGAATAGATACCGCCCGATCGCCGACGCGAAGATCACGACGGTGACGATGGCGAGGCAAAGCCCCGCCATCACTTCCACGCCAAGCGTCAGTTGATTCAAGGCCCGTTCCAGCCTGTCCATGTTTTTCAGCCTATTCCGCGAGTGCCTTTTCAGCGGCGAGAGCAGACTTGAACGCCGAGAAAATGGCCTCCGAGTCTCCACCGGAGGCCTTCACTTGCTCATGCCACTTGTCCGTCAGCGGCTTGGCTGATTCCTTCCATGCGTTCATCTCTTCCGCGGTCGGCTTGTAGACCGTGTGATCCTTCTGCGAGAGCGCCTTCTCACGTCCAGATGCTTCCTGGTCAGCCCAGCCCGCAGAGATCTTTTCGGCCCATTCGCTGGTGCAATGGTCGTCGATGACTTTGCGCGCGTCGTCAGCCAGACCCTCGTAACTCGCCTTGTTCATCGCCATGACGAAGGTCGTCGTGTAGAGCGGCATGTCGATATGGTGCTTCGTCACCGCATCGATGCCGAAGAGATAGACGCTATCCCAAGGGAAGGTGATGGCGTCAGCCGCACCACGGGCGATGACCTCTCGGGCCTCCGGTGCTGGCACCTGGACGCTCGCCCCGCCGAGCAGGTTCACGTAGCTCCCCATGGTCGCCTGGGCAGGCCGGATGTTCTTGCCCTTGATGTCGCCCGGAACACGCATCGCGTCGCGCGAGTGGATCGTGCCGGGATCCTGGACGAAAGCCATGCAGACATGGACGTCCGCCATCTCCTTTTCGGCATAGGCACGATACCAGCTGTCGAACGCCTTGGACCCGCCCTTGGCATTCGTCACCATGAAGGGAAGCTCGCCTGCAGAGATGATCGGGAAACGTCCCGGCTGGTAACCCGGGTTTACGAAGGTGATGTCGGCGATACCGTCACGCGCCATGTCATAGTGGTCGGTCGCCGAGCCCAGTTGTTGCGCCGGGAAGATCGTCATCGTGACCTTGCCGCCTGAAGCATCGCTGATCGACTTGATCCAGGGCTCGAAGCCCGTCGTTTGCAGCGTGTGCTGCGGCGGCAGCCAGTGGGCGAGCCTGAGCTCAGCGGCTCCTGCTGCCTGAGCGGCGACCGCCGCCATGCCAAGTGCTATCAAAGTGAATGTAGCTTTCATCTTCCTTCTCCTCCCAATGACCGCTCTCCTATGCGGTCCTGTTGATCAAAGACCGTCCATCGTGATGCCGACACTCTCCTCCAGTCCGGCAAAATCTGACGCCCATCGTTCCGCAATCTCGTCCGCGCTCCAACCGCCCTTGCAAAGCGCCACCTGCTTTTCCTGAGGGTGAGACCAAAGCGATAACCTGTCCCCACCGATGCCGATGCATTGGCCGGTGATCGTTGCAGACCTGTCAGATGCCAGGAACACGGCAAGCGGCGCGACATCTTCGGCCGTGCCGATACCGATGCTGGCGCGCAGGTTGTCCGGCAGGGGCTCACCGCGTTCGGCGGCTTCCGCATACCCTTGAAGCGCAGGTATCGTGCTCGTCATCCGCGTCAGCGCGTTCGGGACGATCGCATTCACCGTGACACGCGCCTTTGCGAGTTCCATCGACCACGTGCGGGTCATGGCGGCAATTCCGGCCTTCGCCGCGGAATAAGCCGTCTGCCCAAAGTTGCCGCGTTGGCCTGCCAGCGACGACACGAGGATCAGCCGTCCACCGCCGCCGGCTTCACGGAAGTGGCGAGTAGCGGCGCGTGCGCAGGTGAAGGTTCCGCGCAGGTGCGTTTGTATGACGGAGTCGAAGTCCTCGTCCCCGGTGTTCCAGAGCACGCGGTCGCGAAGGTTGCTAGCGTTCGTCACCATGATGTCGAGACGACCGAAAGCCGAAAGAGCGGTCTCGACGCAGGCCTGTGCCGCCTCGCTGGAGCCGATGGCATGAACGGCAGGCGCTGCCTTTCCGCCAGCCTCGGATATGGTGGCAACGACTTCCTCCACCGCATCACCATCGAGATCATTGACGACAACCGAGGCGCCGGCGTGCGCCAGGGCGAGCGCAGTGGCGCGGCCAATACCGCGTCCCGACCCGGTCACGATTGCCGACTTGCCCGAGAGGTCGATCGATGTTGCCATGTTATCGTCCGACATAGGCAGGCTGCCTCTTTTCCATGAAGGCGCGCGGTCCCTCGCGTGCGTCACTGGTCGCCATCACGCGATCCTTGGCGGCGTCTTCCAGCGCATACCCCTCCTCCAGGGTGCGTCCGCTGGAGGCGAGTACAGTCCTCTTGATCTCGCTGACGGCAACGGGACCGTTGGCCGCGATCTTGGTCGCCAGCGCCCAAGCGCGCGGCAGCACCTCTTCAGGCGGAACAACATAATTCACCAACCCCGCCAGGCGCGCGGACTCTGCATCGAGGCTGTCGCCGACGAGCAGCATCTCCATCGCCACGCAATAAGAGACCTGCCGCGGCAGCCGGACGAGCGAGCCGGCGAATGGAATCAGGGCTCGCTTGGCTTCCGGAAGGCCAAAGGTGGCGTGGCTCGCGGCAATGCGGATGTCGGTAGCCAGCATCGTTTCCATGCCGCCGGCAAGACAGGCGCCGTTGATGGCAGCGATGATGGGCTTGTTGAGTTCGAAGTTACGCAGCGCCGACCGGCTCATGACAGTCGGATCGTCCAGCACGCGATGATCCCATTCCGTTTCAGGGCTGCGCGCACCTGTCAGAAGCGGCAGTGTGAGCGCGAGATCGCCGCCGGAACAGAATGCCTTATCGCCCGCGCCGGTCAGGATGCACACCCGCTGGTCCGGATCCTCTGCAAAAGCGGCAAAGGCATCTGACAGCCGGCACGCAATTTCGGGGCTGATGGCGTTGCGCGCCTGTGGGCGATTGAGCGTCAACAGCAGAATGCCATCACGCGTTTCGCTGAGCAGGGCCGGTTCCTGGTCCTTCATCATCCTACCAAATTCTCACTGGCAATCGCCGCGGCCATCTCCCGCAGCGCAAATTTCTGCACCTTCCCGTTTGCGGTCATCGGCAGGGTCTCGACAAAATGAATGTAGCGCGGCACCTTCTGGCGGCTCATGTTGTCCTTGCAATGCTGCCGCAGAGCTTCAGGCAACAGGGTCACTCCCGGTCGGAGCTTGACGAAAGCGAAGATCTCCTCGCCGAGATCCCGGTCGGGCACGCCAACCACATAGGCATCCGCGACATCCGGATGGCTCTGCAAAAACGTCTCGATCTCTACCGGATAGATGTTTTCGCCGCCGCGGATCAGCATGTCCTTGATCCGGCCGACGATGCGAAGATGGCCATCGGCTTCGAGAACCGCGAGATCGCCCGACGAGAGCCAGCCCTCTCCATCGATCGCCTTCTCCGTCGCGTCCGGCATGTCGAAATAGCCGGCCGTGATCTGGTAGCCGCGGATCTTCAACTCGCCGATTTCACCGCACTTCAGCGTGGCTCCGGTTTCTGGGTGGGCGATGCGTAGTTCAGTATGCGGCAAGGGTATGCCGGCGGTAGAAATCTTCTGCTCGAAGTCGTCATCCGCACTCGTCTGCGTGATAATCGGGCTCGCTTCCGTCATGCCCATGATAATCATCGGCTCGGCACCGAAGCGGTCATGGAGACGCCGCATCATCTCCGGCGGAATCGAGGTGCCTCCCGTGAAGGCGATGCGAAGGGAAGACAGGTCTGGTGCGCGATCCCCAAGGCGGTCCAGTTCTTCAAACATGCGCAGATACATCGTCGGTACGGCGTTGATGACGGTGATGCGCTCCCTTGCGCCAAGATCCACCATGTGACGCGCATCAAAGCCCGGCATCAGCACGAGGCATCCACCCGACATCAGCATTCCGAGCACGTTGCAGACGCAGCCTGCCGTGTGAAACAGGGGCATGGCGCTCAGAAGCCTGTCGTCCGTATGGAAGCCTGCCCGCTCAGACATGAGATTGGCATTGTTGACGATGCTGAGGTGCCGCAGCATCGCGCCTTTCGGGGAGCCGGTGGTGCCGCTGGTAAACTGGATCTGGGCGACATCGGACGGAGATACGGCGGCTTCCGCTCGTGCCAGCGCCTCAGGGTTGGACTGGTTGGCAAGCGACATGAACTCGTCCCACCTGATCGCACCCGCCGCGGCCACGTCACCAATTACACAGAGCTTCTCCAGGTGTGGGAGGCCTGGCCGCAGGGAGGAGAGGGCCGAGGAGACATCATACCCGCGCTGCTCGGCGTTAAAGAACAAGACGCTCGCCTTGGATATGGCAAGGATATAGCCGATTTCGTCGCGCCGCAGCGCGGTGTTGATCGTCACCAGAACGGCGCCGATCCGCGCAAGACCGTATTCCAGCAGGACCCATTCGGGAGAGTTCACGGCCATGACAGCGACATGGTCGCCGGCGCGGACACCCCAGCAGAGCAGCGCTTGAGCCACACGGTCTGCTTGCTGATCAAGCTCGCGATACGTCCAGCGGAGCTGTCGACCACTCGCCGGATCTTCGAAGACCAAGGCCGACGCCTGCGGATCTTTTTGAGCGCGCCGCCGAAGCGCCTCGCCCACCGTCAGATCGTGTAGCGGCGCACCTTCCCCTTCCGGATGCCAGTGTGCAACGCCGTCATGAACTGCCACCTTGCGTTCTCCTCCCCGAAAACGAAAGTCTTCGACACGATCGCGCAATCCGCTAGAATGGCTTTATTGGTCGGTGCCGAATTGTTCGATATCGAACTATATAGTTGATGTGATCGAAGTCAATGAGGGGTTGAGCGTGGAAGATCAGAACGGCGGTGAGTTGAAAGCCGGCTCCCAAGAACGGTCGATCGCCTACAAGCTGCGCCTTGCCCAGATCATGGCCTATCAGGCGTTCGAGGAACAGGTTAAGGGTTTTGGCGCCGCGCCTCGCTACCTCGGTCTGCTCTGTGTGATCCGCGCTAATCCCGGCCAGACCCAGACGAAGCTGGCAGAGGCAATCGCCCTGCAGCGCTCCAGCCTCGTGACGATCCTTGATCGTCTCGAAGCCGACGGGCTCCTGGAGCGTCGTAATTCGGAAACAGACCGTCGTGCAAAATCCGTCTGGCTGACGCCGGAGGGAGAGAAGGTCGTCCGCACGCTGGTGGAACAGGCGGACCAGCACGAACAGGTGCTCTGTGAGAACCTGTCCGCTGAACAGCGGAACGAGGTACTGAACGGGCTGGAGACGATCATCGCCAACCTGCGCAGAAAGATCGGTCGGTCGAGCGAGGCAGGAGAGCCCTGACTGGTGAGCGAACTGCAACCGAACGTAAAAGTAACAGTTACTCCGATTTGCGACCCATCCCCGCCGGCATTTCTTCAACCGGAACGATTTTACTGCCTCCGCGTCTTGCCTTCTACCAAAACACAACGATCGCACTATCTCCACACGCCGTCATGGAGGATGAATGACAGACATCTCAGCAGCGAAAGCGAAGACCGGGGTAGAGGGGCTGGACGACGTTCTATCCGGCGGACTTTCACGCCGTCACGTCTTCCTGCTGGAGGGTGAACCCGGCTCTGGCAAGACGACGATTGCGCTGCAATTCCTGCTGGAAGGTGCCAGTATCGGCGAACGCTGCCTCTACATTACGTTGTCCGAGACTGAAGAAGAGCTGCGCGAGAGCGCTCTGTCGCACGGCAAGGAAATAGGGAACCAGGTCACGATCTTCGAGCTTGTTCCGCCCGAGAGCCTGCTTGATGCGGACCAGCAGCAGAGCCTGCTCTACTCCTCCGACCTGGAACTCGGCGAAACCACCAAGCTCATCTTCGAAACCTTCGAGCGGGTGAAGCCGCATCGGGTGGTCATCGACAGCCTTTCGGAAATCCGGCTGCTCGCCCAAAGTTCGCTGCGTTACCGACGCCAGATCCTGGCACTGAAACACTTCTTTTCCCGCTCCGATGCCACGGTCCTGCTGCTGGACGATATGACCTCGGAAGCCATGGACAAGACGGTTCACAGCGTCGTGCACGGCGTCATTCACCTGGAACAGCTTGCACCGGATTATGGATCCGAGCGGCGTAGACTTCGCGTCCTGAAATACCGTGGCCAAGCCTTCCGCGGCGGCTACCACGATTTTATCATCAAGACTGGCGGCGTCGCCGTGTTTCCGCGGCTGCGTTCCATCGAGCACAGGTCCAGCTTTGAGCGGACGATCCTGCGGAGCGGCATCAGCGGGTTTGACGATCTGCTCGGCGGCGGCATCGCGCGCGGATCAAGCACGCTGCTGATCGGCCCGGCCGGCACCGGAAAGAGCCTGTTTGCCTTGCACTTCGTCGAAGCTGCGATTCGACGCGGCGAGCGCGCGGCGGTGTTCGTCTTCGATGAAGAACTCGGCCTGCTGTTCTCCCGCACCAAGGCCATGGGGCTCGATCTTGAGGCCATGCAGGCTGACGGGCTCGTTTACATCGAGCAGCTCGACGCCGCCGAACTGTCACCGGGCGAGTTCGCCCAGCGTGTACGGGACAGGGTCGCCAGCTTCTCCGCAAAGACCGTCGTCATCGATAGCATCAATGGATATCAGGCTGCGATGCCGGGGGAAAATGCCCTCATTCTCCACATGCACGAATTGCTGCAATACCTGAACCGGCAGGGCGCCAATACCTTCATCACCGTCGCACAACACGGCCTGGTCGGGGACATGAAGTCCCCGGTGGACGTGACCTACCTTGCTGACACCGTCATCCTGCTCCGTTATTTCGAGGCGGAAGGGCGGGTTCGCCGCGCAATTTCCGTCATCAAGAAGCGTACGGGCCATCACGAGGACACCATTCGCGAATACAAGATCGGCACCAAGGGGCTGACGCTCGGCGAGCCACTTTCCGGCTTCCAGGGGATCCTGCGCGGCGTCCCTATCTTTGTGGGCGACAGGCAACCCTTGCTGCAGAACCATGACGAGGATGGCTCCCATTCTTGAGCGCGACGTGCTTGGCCTGATCCATGCCCCGCTGGGCCGCGATGCGCAGATCGCCGCAACCTTGCTTAAGGAAGCGGGACTCTGCGCGAAAGTCGCGCCCACGTTGGATGATCTGGTGGCAAGCCTCGACGACAGGACCGCCTTCGCAGTGATGACCGAAGAGTCCTTGCGCTGGGCAGACCTGCGTCCGCTTTCCTCCTGGATCGAGGCCCAGCCAAGCTGGTCGGACCTGCCCTTCATCATCATGACGGCGCGCGGCGGTGGGCCGGAGCATAATCCGGCTGCTGCCCGGCTGTTGGAGGTGCTCGGCAATGTCAGCTTTATCGAGCGACCCTTCCACGCAACGACATTCATCAGTGTTACCCGCTCCGCCATGCGCGCGCGCCGCCGGCAGTACGAAGCACGGATGCGCATGGAAGCGCTGGACGAAGGGGAGCGCCGCCTCCAGACGGCCCTGCAGGCGGGTCGGCTTGGCGCATGGGAGCTAGACCTCGCAACCAGTGCACTAACGACATCTTCCACCTGCAGGGGCATATTCGGCCGTGGGCCGGATGATGACTTAACCTATCAGGACCTGCTGCAATCCATACATGCCGAAGACATCGAGCGCATGAAGGAAGCGGTTCGCAACACGATTGAAACGGGAGCTGACTACGCGGTCGCCTATCGCACTGTCTGGCCCGACGGCTCCGTCCATGGCGCGGAAATCCGCGCACAGCTTCACCGCGACCGCACGGGGCGGCCTGTCAAGCTCGTCGGCGTCTCGGCAGACATCACCGAACGGCTGAAGGCGGAGGAGCAGCAACGTCACCTTAACGAGGTTCTGGAGGAGCGTGTCGCCGAACGCACGCGCGAGCTTGAAGAGGCGCATCAGTTGGTGCTGGCGGAGGTGAGTCAGCGCGAACGTGCCGAAGAACAGCTTCGCCAGGCACAGAAGATGGAGGCGATCGGCCAGCTGACGGGCGGGGTAGCACACGACTTCAACAACCTGCTGATGGCGGTGCTGGGCAATCTGGAGCTTCTGCGCAAGCACGTAGCTGGCGACGTGAAGGCGACTCGGCTGATCGATGGCGCGCTTCAGGGCGCAAAACGCGGAGCCTCGCTAACCCAGCGGCTGCTTGCCTTTGCCCGCCGGCAGGACCTTCAGGTGGGGCCGGTTGATCTCGCGCGCCTCGTCACCGAGATGGAAGACCTCTTGCAGCGGTCAGTCGGCTCGCGCATCGCGGTGGGGGTCGCCGTTCCGGAACGGCTTCCGCCGGTTTCGGCCGATGCCAACCAGGTGGAACTCGCCCTGCTCAACCTCGCGGTCAACGCGCGTGATGCGATGCCGGACGGCGGCGCGATCCGCATCGAACTCAAGGAGATTGAACACACCACGGAAGCCGATGGGCTTGTGCCCGGTCGCTATGTCGTGCTTGCGGTCATCGACCAGGGTCAGGGCATGGATGCGGCCACTTTGCAAAAGGCGATCGAGCCATTCTTCTCAACGAAGGAGCTCGGCAAGGGTACCGGCCTCGGTCTTTCGATGGTCCACGGTCTTGCGCTGCAGCTGAACGGCCGGTTGAAGCTGACGAGTGCTCCGGGCAAGGGAACGACCGCCGAACTCTGGATCCCGGTCTCGACCACTGATGTTCCGGAACAGGAGCAACGAACAGCGACCGAAACCTCCGCCGAAGCCAGCCCAAAACGTATCCTGCTCGTCGATGACGACGTGCTGATCGCCATGAGCTCCGCCGACATGTTGAGCGACCTCGGCCATGAGGTGGTCGAGGCGCATTCTGGCAAGGAGGCGCTTGCCTTGATCGACGGCGGCGCCACCTTCGACCTGATGATTACAGATTATTCGATGCCCGGCATGACCGGCGCAGAACTGGCGAAGGCCGCCCGCGACCGCTTGCCGAGGCTGCCGATCCTCCTTGCCTCCGGCTACGCCGACCTGCCTGTCGGCATAGAGATTGACGTGGCGCGCCTGGCAAAGCCCTATACCCAGGAGCAGTTGGCCACCATGCTGGGTAAGGTGCTCTAAGCCGCGACCAAAGCACTCTCCGATACGCCGTTCACCGGTCGTCAGAAACGGCGATCTTGAGCTCCAGCATCGCCTGCCGCTTCTCACGACGGATTACGTCGATTGCCCTCTCAAGTGCCGCGGGCAGGTCTTGGCCATGTTCGACGCGTTCGGTATAGGCGCGGCTTGCGGCCGCGATATTTGTATAGTCAGGCGACGGCTCGAGCGACACGAGCGGCATCCTGTTGGCTTTTACCGCAGCGCCCTCCGGATAACTCCGCACGACCGAGCGCCGCACCGCGTTCCAGATCCCGTTGTTCTTCACTATCGTCAGCACCGGAAGCTGAAGCGCCTCGGCAATCTGGTGACAGGCAACAGGGTTGGAGAACATGTAGGATCCATCGCCGACGCAGGCGATGCAGAGCCGGTCGCGGTCCGCGAGCTGAGCGCCCAGTGCCGCAGGTAGCCCCCAGCCGAGGCCGCCGGAATGCGGGTTGTTGAAGATGCGGTTTGGTCCGGTGACCTTCATCATGTCGGGCACGATCCCAAGCTCGGAGAACACTACTGCACGCTCGTCCATCGCCTCTGAGAGGCAGTGGCTCATCCACTCCGCCGTCATCGGGTCTTCGCAGCCCGCTACCGCGAGCGAGGCTGCTCGCTCCAGTCGCTCCCGGCTGCGCCCCGCGATCAGGTTCCGCCGTTCCGCAACATCCGCCAAGAGAGGCCGCATCGCTTCCGCAAGCGCAGCGACGCCTGCAGCGGGATCGCCGATGATGGAAAGATCGCTGCGGAAGCCTCTAATCGGCATACGTTGAAACTGCGGATCAGGGCCAAGGTGGATGACTCGGGTACCCTCGCCCGGACGATGCAGAGATTCCATCCAAGGAATGGCGCTGTCCACAACGAGAACGACATCCGCTTCGGCGAGCGGCGCTTTCACGTCGTAGCCGAGGAACATCGGATGCTTCGACGGCATGACGTTGCGGACGGTGAATGGCTCAACCACCGGAATCGCGAATTCCTCGGCCAATTTCAGGATCTCTTGAGCAGCACTTCCATCGGGGCTGCTACGCTGGCAGATGACGAGTGGAGCGCGCGCGCCGGAAAGCCAGTCTGCCCCGATACGGATTGCCTCCGGATCCGGGTAGGCTCGCGACGACACCGCCTGCGGCGAGGCAGGACGTGCCGCCGAGGCCGGCACCGTTTCCATGAGAGGTTCGCGCGGCAGGCTGACGTAAACGGGGCCGCGCGGCTCGCTCATCGCCAGTGTCGTTGCACGTCCCGCCAGCAAGTCTCCCTGCTCCGGATACCGCATCTCGTAATGGAACTTGGTGACATCGCTGACCATCGACGACTGATCGTACATCTCCTGACCGTATTGGATCGGCGTCACCCGGGCACCGCGACGACCGCTTTCGGTTATCGGCGTGCGGCCCGACAGCACCACGACGGGAATATTGTCGCTTGCCGCGTTGATGACTCCCATCACTGAATTGGCCAACCCCACATTCACATGCACCATCGTTGCCTGCGGTTTGCCGGTCACGAGGTAGTAGCCGTGTGCCATTGCGACACTTGCCGTCTCATGAGGAACGGTGATCGGCTCGGGAACAGCATCCTCCGACAGCGATACAAACGCCTCGATGATTGGCGGGAAGTCGGTCCCAGCGTTGGCGAAGATGTAATCTATCCCGTTGCGCTTCAGCCCCAGCAGCAGGGATTCAGCCCCGGTCATCCCCGACTGCGATGTCGATGTTTCATTTTTTACGTCCACGATTTCCTCCCAGACAGCATTCATGGCGAAGCCTTCGATGGCACGCACTGAAGCTCCTGCACCAAAAATGCACTTGTAAAATTGACAAATGCAAGAGAGTATCCGGCAATAATCTCTCATATTGAGATTTTATATCGGTAGCTCGACCGATGGAGGAAACGAGCGGGAGGAACAAGACATGAAGCATACGCTGTTCGCAGTCGCCCTTGCGGCCGGCCTTGCCGTCTTCGGCAATGCAGACGCCCAGACCGTGGGCATCGCTACCTCGAACCCTGGTTCGATCTTCCACAATATCGGCACGGCAGTCGCAAAAGCGGCCAACGATGCAGGCCTCAACGCCACCATTCAACCAGCCACCAGCCCCAATCAGTACATGCCGCTGGTGAATCAGAACGACGTGGAATTCGGCGTCGGCAATCTCGAAGAATTCAATAATGCCCTGAAGGGTGAGGCCTGGTTCAAGGGCAGCGTCAACGAAAACCTTCGCGTGGTCGGGCTCATCATGCCCATCAAGGAAGCGATCTTCGTTCGCGCCGATAGCGACATCAAGACAACGGCTGACCTCAAGGGCAAACCGATGGTGGACGGGTATACCGCGCAGCAGACAATCCTGCCGCAGCTCGACGCGATCTACGCCACGGCGGGCTTGACCCGCGCCGACATGAAGCCGGTGCAGGTACCAAGCGTCGTTGCAGGCGCCGATGCCTTCATTTCCGGCCAGAGTGTCGGGTTCATCTTCGCCCATGGCGCTGGCAAGGTGCGAGAGGCAGATGCGGCCGTTGGCGGGCTGCGCGCGCTGACCATTCCCGACACGGAAGAGGCGAAGGCAGCGATCCGCAAGCACTGGAAATCCGGCTATGTCGTGAAGATGGAGCCAGGACCGGCAACGCCAGGGGTGCTGGAAGCGGGAACTTACATCGCCTACCCGCAGCTCGTTTTCACCAATGCCGCGGCCGATGAGGAAGCGGTCTACAAGATGACCAAGGTCATCTACGAGAGCAAAGATTCCATGAAGGCTGCCTTCCCGCCCTTCGCGGAGTTCGAGCCGAAGGGCATGGTCGGCGAGACAGCACCCGGCGAATATCATCCAGGCGCCATCCGCTTCTACAAGGAAGTGGGGCTTTGGAAAGAGTGACAACCATGGACGCGGAACGCACGAGGGAGCCCGCTTTCGGCGTTCCCGCCCATCTGTGGAAACCGATAGCTGCGGCGCTTGCCGCGGCTATCACGCTCGCCGCAATGGCATGGTCGCTGGACGTGCCGCGCATGATGGGCGTGTCGTATTATCCTCAGCAGTTCCTGGCCGTCATCCTCGCACTGACCCTGCCGCTGACCTTCATGCTTTACCGGCCCAATCGCGAGCGGCGGCTCGACGAAACCCTGCCCTGGCATGACATCGCCTGCGCGATCCTGAGCCTCGGCGCCTGTGCCTACATCGCCATCAACTATGCATCCGTGGTGAACTTCGTCTTCACCCGACCCGTTGAAGCCTGGCTGCCGGGCGTCATCCTGCTGATCCTGCTTCTCGAGGGATTGCGGCGGTCGACCGGCTGGGTGCTGGTCGTCATCATGGTCGTCTTCCTGCTTTACGCGATGTTCGGCAATGTCATCCCGGGCCGCCTGGCTGGCCGCCCCCAGGACTGGCAGAAGCTTGCCGGCTACATGGCCTATGACGTGAACGGCATCTTCGGATTGTCGCTCTCAGTTGGCGCGACCATCGTTGTCGCCTTCATCTTCTTCGGCGCGCTTTTGCAGACGACCGGCGGCGCCAGGTTCTTCACGGATGCAGCACTTCTATCCATGGGGCGCTATCGCGGCGGCTCGATGAAGATTGCAGTAGCCGCTTCCGGTTTGTTCGGCTCGATCTCCGGCTCTGCCGTGGCGAATGTCGTTGCGACTGGCGTCGTCACCATCCCGATGATCAAGCGCGACAAATATCCTGCGCACAAGGCCGGCGCCATCGAAGCGGTTGCCTCGACCGGCGGACAGTTGATGCCGCCCGTGATGGGTGCGGCCGCGTTCCTGATGGCTGAATTCCTGCAGGTACCTTATTCCGATGTTGCGCTCGCAGCTCTCGTTCCTGCGCTGCTCTACTACGGCGCACTCTTCATCCAGGCGGACCTCGAGGCAGCCAAGCTTGGCATCAAGAGCGCGCCCGAAGACCAAATTCCCAGCGGCCGAACCATTGTCGGCGGCCTGCACTTCCTCATCGCGTTCGGGTTGTTGATCTACGCCCTCTTTTCGATGAACTGGCTTCCAGAGCGCGCGGCGTTCCTCGCCTGCGCGAGTGTCGTCGCGACAGCAGCCGTCTTCGGTTATGACGGGATGCGAGCCTCTCTCCGCCAGCTTCTGATGACCGTCGTGGACACCGGAGAGGCCGTGGTCGAAATCGTGGTCATCTCGGCCGCCGCCGGCATCGTCATCGGCGTGATGAACATTACCGGCCTCAGCTTCAACCTTACCTACGCGCTCGTGCAACTCGGCGGCGGCAGCGCAATCGTGCTGCTGCTGATGTCGGCCGTGGTCTGCATCATTCTTGGCATGGGGCTTCCCACGCTTGCCGTTTATGTGCTGCTGGCTTCGCTTGTTGCACCTGCACTGGTCGAGGTGGGGCTGCATCCGATGGCGGCACATCTCTTCGTGCTCTATTTCGGCATGATGTCCATGATAACGCCACCCATCGCGCTGGCCTCGTTTGCGGCCGCAAGCATCGCCAAGGCCGATCCTATCAAGACCGGGATTGCGTCTTGCAAGTTCGGCTGGATCGCCTTCGTGATCCCGTTCATGTTCGCCTATTCGCCGAGCCTGCTTCTTATCGGCGACACGGGTGAGGTGACCTGGGCCGTGATCACGGCAACCTTCGGCATGTGGCTCGTTTCGGCTGCGCTTGCGGGATATTTCGCCAACCGTCTGTCGATGCAGATGCGGATCATCTTCGCCGTGGCAGGCCTGCTTGCGCTCATCCCTGCCGGCGCTTTCCCAGGCGCGATTTACACGGACGCTGTTGGACTTGTGGTAGGGGTACCGGCAATGATATTCGCCTACGTCAACGGTAGAAAAACGGTTCAGCAGGCGGCAACTTGACGACAACGGCGGTCAACAGTCTCGAACGCCTACAGGCTGTGCTGGAGGTCTTCACCGAAGACCGCCTGGAATGGACGCCCGAGGAAATGATGGAGGCGCTGGGCTATAGCCGCCCGACCCTCTATCGTTACCTGAAGATCCTCAAGGCCGCTGGTCTGTTGACGTCAATGCCCAATACCGGCTTTACCCTCGGCCCCAAGATCGTCGAGCTCGACTACCTCCTGAGAAAATCAGACGCGTTGATGAACAGTGGCGCGCCATTTCTCGAAAATCTCGTCTCGCAATACAGTTGCACGGCGCTTCTGGTGCGCTGGTATGGTGAAAAGATCCTCTGCGTGGATTCGCGCAGTTCGGCAAAGAACCCCATCAGTTCCTATCCACGGGGGCGGCCAATGCCATTGAGCCGCGGCGCGATCGGTCGCTCCATCATGGCGTTCCTACCCAAGCGTCATCTGGTACCGCTGATTGAAAAGACCATGGCCGATGTGAAGGCAGTGGGGCTTGGAGATACACCAGAAGAGGTTCAGGAGAGCTTGAAGCGAGTGCGAAAGGCCGGCTTCGCCGTCGCTTATGGTGAAGTCACGCCAGGTGTGGTTGGTATCGCCGCGCCCGTTTTCGACGCCGGGCGTAGCCCGATCGCCAGTATCTGCTGCACGATTTCCGGAAGCCTCGTTGACGGGACCACCATCGATGCAATTGGCCAGCAAGTTCGCCAGGCAGGCGGCGAACTTAGCACCGCCCTTGCCTCGCGCCGGCATCAACAAACATCATAAAATCTCATCATAAGAGAAAACGTGTTGACTTGTGCGGTGCCCCTCCGCATCTTGGCTGAGGGAGGAGCGTGGGGCATCAGCTATCGCCTAGCCTCACCTCACGACGAACGGACGGGCCATTCATCTCTGGAGTGGGCCCGGCAGCATGGCAGGAGGAGGCCATCCATGAAGAAGATCGATATTTTTAACCACATCTGGCCAAAGCCCTTCTTCGATGCGTTGATCAACCACATCGGCACGATGACCGACATCACCATGCGCTCCGGCGCCGTCCCAATGATGACGGAACTGGATCGGCGGTTCGAGGTCATGGACATGTTCGGCGAGGACTACCAGCAGGTGCTGTCCCTCGCCTCGCCCCCGCTTGAAAAGCTTGCCGGACCTGAAAAGGCCGCCGATCTCAGCCGCATCGGCTCTGACTCAATGGCCGAGCTTTGCCAGAAGTATCCCGAACGCTTCCCGGCCTTCATCGGCACGGCGGCGCTTAACAATCCCGACGCGGCTGTTGCGGAGGCACGGCGCGCTGTGGAAGATCTCGGCGCCGTCGGCATGCAGATCTTCACCAATGTCGGCGGTAAGCCGCTCGATCTTCCAGGGTTTGGTCCATTCTTCGAATACATGGCCTCCGTCGGCAAGCCGGTCTGGATGCATCCTGCCCGCGGCGAGAACTTCCCGGACTACCTCAGCGAAAAGCGCTCCGAATATGAGATCTGGTGGACCTTCGGCTGGCCGTACGAGACCTCAGCCGCGATGGCGCGTATGGTGTTCTCCGGCATGTTCGACAAACACCCGGGTCTGAAGGTCATCACGCACCATGCCGGCGGCATGATCCCCTTCTTCGAAGGTCGCGTCGGCCCCGGCTGGGACCAGATGGGCAAACGCACGACGGACCGTGATCTGGCAGCGGTGCGCCGCTCTCTCAAGCGGCCCCACCTCGAGTATTTCAAGGACTTCTACGCCGATACAGCAAGCTTCGGCTCACGCATGGCGATCAAGCATGCAATCGAGTTTTTTGGTGAAGACCACGTGCTGTTTGCCTCCGATGCTCCCTTCGATCCGGAAGGCGGCCCGATGTATATCCGCGAGACGATCCGCATCCTTGATGAGCTCGACGTCTCGGAGGAGGTTCGCCGTAAGCTTTACCAAGATAATGCCGCCAATCTCCTCGGGCTGAAGGTTTGAGGAGAGCGAGCATGATGGACCACGGTCACTTCAGTCTTGTGGATGGCGTCTGGCTTCAAGGCATCAATGGTTGCTACGTCAGCCTCAATCCGGCTGATCGATCGCCAGTCGGCGAGGTGCATGGTCCGGACGCGGCTGTCGCTGAACAAGCCGTTGCGGCGGCCGTGCGCGGGTTCCGCAAAGGCCAATGGGCGCGCAGTCCCCGGACGCGCGCTGCCGCATTGAATGCGATGGCGGATGCGGTTGCCGCCATCGCCAATGACCTTATCGATCTTCTCGTGCGGGAGAACGGCAAGCTACGCGCCGAAGCGACCGGTGAGGTAATGGCGTCTATTTCTGAGCTTCGCTATTACGCGGGGCTCTCACGCGATATCTTCGGCAGGACATTTTCCGGGCAGCCTGGCCAGTTGTCTCTGATCGATAAGGAACCTGCGGGTGTTTGCGCCGTCATCACGCCATGGAACGCACCGCTGACGCTCCTTGTGCGCTCGCTCGGTCCTGCCCTGGCTGCAGGGTGCACCGTCATCGTCAAGCCGCACCGGGCGACGACTGTTGTCAGCAATCTCTTCATGCGCGCGATCACATCGGTCCCAAATCTACCAACGGGCGTCCTTCAATCGCTCAACGATCCGGGGGATTGGGTCGGCGCACGGCTGGTGAACCATGAACATATTCGGGTCATTTCCTTCACGGGTTCCACCGCGACCGGGGCGAAAATCGCAGGTTCGGCGGCCTCTCGTTTCAAGAAGCTATCCCTTGAGCTCGGGGGCAAGGCGCCCGCCGTTGTTTTGGAAGATGCCGATCTCGATCGTGCAGCGCGCGAGATCGCCAAGGGCATCACCGTTCTTTCCGGGCAGATGTGCGTCTGCGTTTCCCGCGTTCTCGTTGACCGCCACATTGCAGAGGCGTTCCGGGATAAGCTCATAGGGGAGCTTTCAGCGGTCCGGCCGGGCCCGGGACACCTCCCATCATCAACCATGGGTGCGATGTTCGATGACGGCGCGGTCGAGCGTCACATGACGAACCAGCAGACGGCACGCGCTCACCCTGACATGGAAGTCCTGCTGGCGGGCGAGGACCTTCGTGATGAAACTGGCGGCTGTTTTGTCACGCCGGCCCTGTTCTCGAGCCGCACCACCGACCATCCGCTGATCCAGAACGAACTTTTCACGCCGATGGCGTCGTTCGAGACTTTCGACAACCCCGAAGAGGCCGTCGCGCTTGCCAACGTTCCTGATTTCGGGCTCGCGGCGAGCGTCCACAGCACAGACATCAACCGCGCGCGGTGGGTAGCGAGCCGCATCGACAGCGGGACCGTTTGGATCAACTGCCATAACCGGCTGTTCGTTGAGGTGGAGACCGGCGGCTACAA
Source organism: Neorhizobium sp. SOG26 (assembly GCF_003491345.1). Taxonomy (GTDB): domain Bacteria; phylum Pseudomonadota; class Alphaproteobacteria; order Rhizobiales; family Rhizobiaceae; genus Neorhizobium; species Neorhizobium turbinariae. The sequence goes on along the minus strand of NZ_CP025513.1, from coordinate 757,429 downwards.
ATCGTCAGGCATCGGTAGGCTGCACGGAGTCGAGGCGCTTCTGGATTTCCAGGAGACCAAGCATGTTTATCTCGAGAATGATTACGAGCTGTAGGCGCGTATGAGCCACTATGACGTCATCATCGTTGGAGGTGGGCCGGTCGGCATGGGCCTGGCAATCGATCTTGGACAACGCGGGCTCCACGTCGCCGTTCTTGAGAAATACGCGCAGCCTCAGCCGGTACCGAAGGGCCAGAACCTCACCGGCCGCACCATGGAGATTGCGGTCAGCTGGGGCGTCGACAAGCGGCTTCGCGCGCTGCGCACCACAGATCGCGCCAAGAATACCGGCGGTTTGGTTAGCTGGGGGACGCTGCTCTCAGGGTGTAACTACGAGTGGCTGAACCGCGGTTTGGTTTCACGCTATTACGACGAGCCGAACGAGCGTCTGCCACAGTACAAGACGGAAGAAGCACTTCGCGCACGCGCGGCGGAGCTTGGCACAGTAATTGTAGAATACGGTGTGGAGTTCACGAATGTTACCCAGGACGAGTCCGGCTGCCGCGTGTCCGCCAGTCGCAAGGAGGTTGAGACGGAACTCCAACTGACCGCCAGCTACGTCGTTGGCTGTGACGGAAGCCGGTCCCGCTTGCGCGGGCAAGCTGGCCTCGTCCAGACCGTGGACGACCACGACAAGCGCATGCTGCTGGCGGTGTTTCGCTCAACCCAGCTTGACGAAGTGCTCGGCGAGCATCGGCACTATTCCATCTTCAACAACCTGTCGCCTGAGTTGAAGGGTTACTGGCAGTTCCTCGGGCGTGTTGATGACCAGCGGGAATGGTTTTTTCATGCCCCCGTGGGGCTCGAACAGGAATTTAGCGCTGGCGACCTCGCCAAACTGCTCGCGACAGTGGTCGGCAAGCCGTTTGATGTCGAGCTTGTCTACCTCGGCTTCTGGGACCTGCGATTTGCTCTTGCGGATTGCTACCGCAACAAGCGGCTGCTGATAGCGGGAGACGCGGCACATTCCCACCCACCTTATGGTGGTTACGGGATCAATTCCGGCTTCGAGGATGCCCGTAATCTCGGCTGGAAGCTTGAGGCCATCGTCAAAGGCTGGGCCTCGGACGGTCTTCTGGATACCTATGACTTCGAGCGCCGTCATGTGTTCGACTCCACCATCCGCGATTTTATTCGCAGATCCATCGAGAGCGACGCTGACTTCCTGAACAACTTCCACCCTGATCGCAATGCAGAGGCTTTCGCCGCCGAACTGGCACGTCGGCGCGAGTTCAGCGTTCGCGAGGTAGAGCAGTTCGCGCCGCATTATACCGGCTCGCCTCTATCTTATGGGACGCAAGGCCTCCCCTCGGCCCTCGGCAGCCATCAGTTCTCGGCCCTACCAGGCTTCAAGCTGTCGCGACATGCTGACTGTGTCGATCCAGGACCGATCCGGCCGGCTGAAGATTTTGTTCTTGTCACCGGCTCGTCAACATTCGAACCTCCGGCAGGCCTTGCGGCCCCACTGCGTATTGTTGTTTCAGAAACAGCCGAAACGGCGGATCGCGCCATCCTTCTGCGCCCGGACGGATATGTCGCGCTGAATGAACCTATCGCGAATGCCGATCAGTCTCTCGAAACCTACTTCCGGACCAACGGATACCGCCTGTAGCCATTCATTCGATCGGATCGTCCGTGTGTCTCGAGAGGTTAAGAAGCCGTTAAGCCTACCGCCCGGCGCCAAGGACTCCGGTTTCCGCGATAGCGACGGGGCGTTGTCACGCCTCCAGACTCATGCATAATCAGCGTGGTTGACGGAAGGGAGGCGCAAATGCCCCAGGCGGGGATCCGGGTATTCGAACGACTGCCCACTGTCACCATCGAACCGCGGACGGGGAAAGCGTTTGCCTTTGCAGTGATCTGTTCGGCAGCGGCACTGGGCTTTCGCGCAGCGATTGGAATGCTTGATCCTGCTGCACCGCCGTTCCCCGCATTTCTCGTTGCGACGATGATCACGGCGATCGTCGCAGGCAGCATGGCAGGCCTCGTCGGCGCGGTGCTCGGGGTTGTTTTGGCGTGGTTCGTGTTCGTGGAGCATGTGCCCGAGCAGTTTTCCGTCACCGGCCTGCTTCAATATGCACTGATCTCCGGCCTCATCATCTGGATTTCGGATGAATATCGGCGCCTGCTGCGGCGTTCGCAGGAGCGCCAGAAGCAGACCGAGCGACAGATGCGGCTGATCAGTGCCGAAAACGACACGCTGACGTTGATCGCAGAAGACAAGCCGCTGGCCGAGACGCTTTCCAGCGTTGCGCGGACAATCGAGGTGTATTCAGACAATACCGTCCTCGCATCCGTTCTTCTGCTCGATGACGATGGCAAGCGTCTCCGCCATTGTGCCGCACCCAGTCTGCCCGACAGCTACAACAAGGCGATCGACGGATTGGAGATCGGACCATCGGCCGGGTCATGTGGATCGGCCGCATTTCGCGCACAGCCAGTTTATGTTGCCGATGTCGAGACGGCTCCCGAATGGGCAGACTTTCGCGCCTTGGCGCGGCAGCACCAACTCCGAGCCTGCTGGTCCACCCCGATCATGTCACGCATGAATACGGTTTTGGGGACTTTTGCGGTTTATCACCGCGAGCCTCGCTCACCCGAGCCACGAGACATCGAGATCGTCACACTGCTCGTCAAGATTGCCTCGCTTGCGATCGAAAGGGAGCGCAGTCGCGAGCAACGCCATCTTCTGCTGCAGGAACTGGCGCATCGGATGAAGAACTCCTTCGCTGTCGTCAGTGCCATCGCCTCCAACACGCTGAGACGGCATGTCGAAAAATCCCGCTACAGTGATTTCGAGCAACGCCTGACGGCGCTCGCGCGCGTGCAATCCCTGCTCACACAAACGAACTGGACCAGCGTCAGAGTGCACGACCTGATCGACAACTTGGCGACCTCGCCGTTCCGCAATGGTAGCGAGCGTTTCAAGGTCCAGGGACCAGACGTGCGGCTGCCGTCGCAACTGATCTTGCCGTTTGCGCTGTCCATTCATGAGCTCTGCACCAACGCCACGAAATACGGGGCGCTCAGCAACAGCGCGGGCGAAGTGGAAATCACTTGGCGCCATGACGGTGCAACCGATCCAGAGCAACTGGTGTTCCGGTGGGTCGAGCGAAATGGCCCGCCTGTAGCGGAACCGGCCCGCAAGGGATTTGGCTCACGGATGATCAAGATGGCATTCGCCAAGAGCGTCGGCGGCGATGTCGCCTGGCACTTCAAGCCGGGAGGGGTAGAGTGCGAGATCCGTGTCCCGTTTGCGGCGCTCTCGATGAGCGGCGGAGATCACGAGGTACAGAAGCCTGACAATCAGGCAGATACTCCCGCCAGCAGCCCCAAACGCGCTTCTGGCGGAAGAAGCTGATCACGCTGATCCGTTAGCGGCCTTGACCTGCACCGGCTTTGGATGCTGTTTCAACCTGATGCGCAGAGGTCGCCCCTCTACATGATCGACGTCGAAGGCATTCGTCTTCTTGACTAGGTCGCTCAGTTTCTTGAACCCGAAGGTTCGCGGGTCGAAGTCTGACGCCATGTTCCCCAGTTGACTTCCAACAGGGCCCAAAGACACCCATCCATCTTCCGTTTCCATCTGGGCGATCACTTTCCTGATGATGCGCGTGGCGGCACTCAGTGGCTGAAGTGGCGGTGCGGGTGGGGCAGCATCTGCCCCCTCTACCGTTTGAGGCGGTATGAGGTTTTCTGTGTAGATGAAGCGCCGGCAGGCCTGGCGGAAGCTCTCCAGTGTCTTCTGTTCGCCAAAACCGAACACATCCACGCCTTGTTCGCGGATACGGGAAGCAAGGCGGGTGAAATCGCTATCGGAGGAGACGAGGCAAAAGCCGTCGAACCGCCCGCTATGCAACAGATCCATCGCGTCGATCACGAGCGTGATGTCCGAGGCATTCTTGCCCGTCGTATAGGCAAACTGTTGCTGAGGGATAATCGCATGCCGCGCCAACACGTCGATCCATGGTCTGGAGCGGCTGCTGGTAAAGTCGCCATAGATGCGCCTGACACTCGCCTCGCCGATCTTGGCAATCTCGTCGAACAGCCCATCGACGATCCGGGCCGATGCGTTCTCCGCATCGATGAGCACCGCAAGACGTGGCGGACGTGGCTGTGGCATGCAGCAAGCTCCGGAGCGACATGGTCGTGTGCGAAGATGGATGAGGTTACCCCCGGTTGCAATCGGTGGGCGGCGACATTTTCCGGTCGCGGTTAATAGTCATTGATGTTCCGTATCTGTTCCATTAGGTAGCGATTGAACAGCAAGACCTTTGCAACGCGGATGAAGAGGACAGGCAGGTTTAATGGGCGCGGTGCCTGACCAGAACGACGCGCGGCCGATCCGGAAGATCATCCATGTAGACATGGATGCCTTTTACGCCTCCGTCGAGCAGCGCGATAATCCTGAGCTCCGAGGCAAGCCGGTCGCCGTCGGACATGGGCAGGCCCGTGGCGTCGTGGCCGCAGCAAGTTACGAGGCCCGCAAGTTCGGCATCCATTCGGCCATGGCCTCCGTTACGGCAATGCGGAAGTGCCCGGACCTTATCTTCGTGCGGCCGCGGTTTGACGTCTACAAGGCGGTGTCGCTGCAGATCCGGGAGATCTTTTTGGAATATACGCCGTTGATAGAACCCTTATCGCTCGATGAGGCCTATCTCGACGTGACGGAAAACCTGAAGGGCATGCAGGTCGCCACGGAGATCGCGCAGGAAATCAGGGCAAAGATCAAGCAGGCCACCGGCCTCAACGCCTCTGCCGGGATCTCCTACTGCAAATTCCTGGCGAAGATGGCGAGCGACCTCAACAAACCGAACGGCCAGGCGGTGATCACGCCAAAGAATGGGCCGGCCTTCATGGAGGCCCTTCCGATCAAGAAGTTTCACGGCGTCGGCCCAGCGACAGCCGAAAAGATGCACCGGCTTGGCATCAAGACCGGCGCCGACCTGAAGTCAAAGTCGCTCGACTTCCTGGTCCAGCACTTCGGCAAATCCGGTCCCTACTTCTACGGACTGTCGCGGGGGATCGATGAGCGGCAGGTGCGGCCAGATCGGGTTCGGAAGTCCGTGGGTGCTGAGGACACGTTCTCGCAGGACATCCACAGACTGGAAGCGGCGGAAACCGAGGTCGTACCGCTGATCAACAAAGCCTGGCGCTATTGCGAGGCAAACGACATACGGCCGCGAACTGTGACGGTGAAGATCAAGTATGCGGACTTCCGGCAGGTGACGCGCAGCCGATCAACCGCTACGCCGATCAAGTCGGTCGAAATGATCCGCGAGATCTGCAACACGATCCTCGCAGGCGAGTTTCCAAGCGACAAAGGTGTGCGGCTGCTTGGGGTCACCCTCTCCTCGCTTGAACGGCGGAACGCAACGGTGACGGAACAGCAGTTCGACCTTGGCCTCTAGTTCTGCTCCGCCAGAGCGATCAGCTTCGCCGCAAGTCGAGATGCGTCGTAACGATGGACTTGCCGGACGACGGATCACGATCGATCGTGCGGATGCGCAGGCCATCGTTTCCGACCTTCTGGATGGTCATGGTTGCCTTCCGGTCGCCATACATCTCGTTCGCCCAGGTGACGTTGAGATTGATCGTGTTACCCTTCCGGCTGCCCGAGAGAGTGGAAGGCTTGCCTGATACACCGACATAGGTGCCGGAATAGGAGTTGCCGGACGTCTTGACCTTGGCATTGAAGCCGCGCGTCACGACCACAAGCGCACGGCAAGAACCGTCCATCGAGAAACTCGACGCTTGTGCGTCCGACTTCATGTTGCAGGTCACGCTGACATTCTCGCCGCCGAGCTTTCGAAGAACCTTGCCTCCGCCCGTCCAGTTGCCTTCGATGGACTTCAGGAAGTCTTCTTCGGCCGCATATGCGTTGCCGGATAACATTGCGGCCGACGCCAGCGCCGCAGCAAACAGCACTTTCATGGTCCGATCTCCTTGTTTTCGGGAAGAAGAACTAGCGACCGCCGATGACGTTCCCCAAAATGCGCGCTCCGTGCAAGGAGATGAAGACGCCGCAGGCGTCTCCATCTGATCGCGGCTCAAAGGGCCATGGCGGTGGTTTCCATCCAGGCGCGGTGACGCTCTTCGTCCTGGTGGGCCTTTTCGAAAAATGCCTTGGATGCCGGGATGGCATTGGGATGGCGCGCCGCACGTTCATAGGCGGTGACCGTGTCGTCCTCATTGGTCTTCATGGCCTTGAGGATTGCAGCGTCGCCGAGCAGGTCGGCGAGGGCGATCTTGCCGGTGGTCAGCATCTGCTTCATGTCGCCTTCTGTCGGCGCTTCTATTCCGAGCTCACGCGCCATGTCGTTGAGCACCACGAGGTGCTGGAGATGATCCTGCTTGAACGTCGCGATTTGCGCAGAGAGGCTGCTATCGTTCAGCCGCTCGATGCAGGAGTCGTAAGCGGCGATTGCATCGTGCTCGAGATAGATCAGGTCCTTCACCAGACCCTTGATGTCGGATTCGTTTCCTACCATCGTTACCATTGATGTCTCCTCGTTGTTGAGGGTGGTCAACACGAAGAGCCCTGACTTGTTCCGTGTGTGTGGCTACCGCACCTTCCTGCGTTTGGTGGCTTTGTCGGAGATTTCGATCCAGGTGGGGGCATGGTCGCTGGTATGGTCCCAGCCGCGAACCTCCCGATCAACGCCTGCGGCCGACAATCGCGCGGCAATGTCTGCGCTAAGCAGGAAATGGTCGATCCTCAGCCCGGCGTCCCGTGCGAAGGCATTCCGGAAATAGTCCCAGAACGTATAGACGCGCTCGTCAGGATGAAGCTTTCTCAGCGCATCCGTCCAACCCTGCTCCACGAGGCGGCGGAAAGCGTCGCGCACCTCGATGCGAAACAGGGCATCGTTCTTCCAGCGCTCCGGCTTGTACACGTCGAGATCCGTGGGCATCACGTTGTAGTCGCCGGCGAGGATCACGGGGACTTCCAGCGCGAGAAGCTCTGCAGCATAGGAATGAAGGCGCTCGAACCACGTAAGCTTGTAGTCGAACTTCGGACCGGGAAACGGGTTACCATTCGGAAGATAGAGGCAGCCGATGACCATGCCGTTGATCGCCGCCTCAATGTAACGACTTTGCACGTCATCGAAACCGCCGGGCAGACCCTTGCGGGTCAGCAGAGGCTCCTTTTCCTTCGCGAGGATCGCGACGCCGTTCCAGCTTTTCTGGCCGTGCCAGATCGCCCCGTAGCCGGCAGCCTCGAGTGCTTTGGCGGGAAACTTCTCGTCCGGTGCCTTCAACTCCTGCAGGCAGACGATGTCCGGGGAGGCCTGCTCGAGCCACCGCAGCAGGACTTCGAGGCGACCATTCACTCCGTTGACGTTATAAGTGGCGATCTTCACTGTTTGGCCCAGGCATGGGCACAACTGGGTCTCTTACACAACAACACTCGAACCGGCATCCCAGCCTCCTGATGGTCACGGTTTTCCAGAACGCGTAAGCGACCCGAAAGTTACCGTCCCGGTCGCCTCAGCGAGCAAACCGTTTGGCGCCGAACACACACAGGATAACGGCGAGGGTGACAAAAACCATGCCGAGAGAGACCGGCTCGCGCAGCAGCGTCGCTGCGAGCGCCAGTCCGAAGAACGGCTGCAGAAGCTGCAACTGACCCACGGCAGCAATACCGCCTTCCGACAGCCCGCGGTACCAGAACACAAAGCCGATCAGCATGCTGAAGAGCGAGACATATCCAAGGCTGATCAATGCGGGCGCGCCTATTCCGGCGAATGTGGGCGGCATAGTGATCACGGCGGCGACCGCCATCAGCGGCAGTGACAAGACGAGTGCCCAGCAGATGACCTGCCATCCACCAAGCTGACGCGAAAGCTTGGCACCTTCCGCATATCCGAGGCCACAGACGAGGACGGCGGCAAGCATCAGGAGATCTCCCACCGGCGACAGATCCGACCCTTGCGACAGGGCAAAGCCGGCAACCAGCAGGGAGCCCAGGCCAGAGAACAACCAGAAGGCTGGCCTTGGCCGCTCACCGCCGCGGATGACACCGAAGAACGCCGTTGCGAGCGGCAGCAAGCCGATGAAGACGATGGAGTGTGCTGAAGTCACGTGTTGCAGCGCCAGCGCGGTTAGCAACGGAAAACCCACCACCACGCCGGCTCCGACGATGACCAGCGACATCACATCTCCAGCAGGCGGCCGCTTCTGCTTGAGCAGAAGGAGAAGCGCGAGCGCAAGCATCCCCGCAATGGCGGCTCGCACGACGGTGAGGAACACCGGATCGAACTGCATCACCGCTACCCGTGTCGCCGGCAGCGAGCCGCTGAATATCACCATCCCGATAAAGCCGTTGATCCAGCCAGCTGTTGTCCGATCCATCATCTGCTCCAATGCTAAAGGTGATATTCATCGACGAGGAGCCGTGGCGGCGCTAGTTACAGTCTGATACAGTTGAGCAAAACTGTTATGGGCGAGAGACTGATACAGATGGTTGAGCATGGCGTAAGGCAGACGCGGATAGCGCTGGTGATGGACACGATCCGCCAGCGTATAGCCGGCCGCGCCTTGGGGCCGGGTGCGAAGCTCCCATCTGTCCGAAGCCTAGCGTCATCATTGAAGCTCTCTCCCGCCACCGTGGTCGAGGCCTATGACCGGCTCGCCGCAGAAGGCGTGATCTTTTCCCGGCCAGGATCCGGCTTCTACGTTGCCAACCAGGCGCTCCCTTTCACGGTAGCTGAGGCCGGGCCGAGGACAGACCGCGCAGTGGACCCGTTCTGGGTGTCGCGGCAGTCGCTCGAAGCGGGTGAGGATGATCTGAAGCCAGGTTGCGGCTGGCTTCCCCAGTCCTGGCTGCCCAATGATGCGCTCCGTCGCGCGCTCCGGAAACTTGCACGTGCCGGGGAAGGCACGCTCGGTGACTACGGTTCGCCACTTGGGCTGCCGCCGCTGCGCCAGCTTCTATCCCGGCGGATGGCCGAGAAGGGCATCGAAGCCTCGCCTGACCAGATCATGCTCACCGAATCCGGTACCCAGTCAATCGACCTCCTGTGTCGTTTCCTGCTGGAGCCCGGTGACACGGTGATGGTCGATGACCCCTGCTACTTCAACTTCCATGCGCTTCTTCGGGCGCACCGGGCGAAGATCGTCGGGGTGCCTTACACACCGGCTGGACCAGATGTTGAGGCCTTCGCCCATATTCTGCGGGAGCACCGGCCGCGCCTCTACATCACCAATTCCGGGATCCACAATCCGACGGGAGCCGTCTTGTCGCCTGTCATTGCGCATAAGGTCCTGAAGCTGGCGGACCAGTTCGACTTGACCATCGTTGAGGACGATATCTTCGCCGACTTCGAACACATACCCGCGCCGCGACTCGCAGCCTTCGACGGTCTAGACCGCGTCATCCACATCGGCAGCTTTTCGAAGACGCTGTCTGCTTCGGCCCGCTGCGGCTTCATCATCGCCAAACCGGATTGGATTGAAGGTCTGACGGACCTGAAGATTGCAACCTCCTTCGGCGGCGGCCGGTTGGCGGCAGAACTTGTGTTCAACGTCATGAGCGACGGCGGCTACCGAAAACATCTTGAAGCGACGCGCGTGAGACTGTCGAAGGCGATGCGCGAGGCATCTTCAAAGCTCAAGAACCTCGGTGTCACGCCATGGCTGGAGCCGCAGGCCGGCATGTTTTTGTGGTGCCAGCTGCCGGAGGGCGTGGATGCCGCGGATATCGCTCGAAGCGCGTTGAAGCGGAAGGTGATCCTAGCACCCGGCAACGTTTTCAGCCTGTCACAATCCGCAACCGGGTTCATGCGATTCAACGTTTCACAGATGCTGGACGCCCAAGTCTGGGACGTGCTTGAAGAGACACTCAAGGAGCGCTTCCCGCCTAATGTTTCGCGCCCACACGCGACAGCAGGATGACCGGGATGATGCCGATTGCCACGATCGCCAGCGCGACGATTGATCCTTCTTCATAGGTTCCTCGGGCTGCTTCGCCGTAAAGGTGCGTGGCGAATGTCTCGACGTTCAGCGGGCGCAGAAGAAGCGTTGCAGGGAGTTCCTTGACGCAGTCCACGAAGACCAGAATGGCGGCGGCCGAGATCATCGTCTTCGACAGCGGGATGTGGATCTTGCGAAACGTGTCGGAAGGCGTATGGCCAAGCGTTCTGGCAACCTGGTCGAAGGAGCCGGGGATGCGCGCAAAGCCCGCTTCGATGCTGCCGGCGGAGATGGCGAGGAACCGCACCGTCAGCGCGTAGACGACAGCCACGCCCGAGCCCAGGAAGACGAGGCCAACAGAGACACCCAGCCACTGGCGCAAGGCAGCGTCGATTGCACGATCCGCGCCAGCCAGCACGATCAGGACCGCGATGGCGATTACCGTGCCGGGAGCGGCGTAACCCAGCATCAGGATCCGGAACAACCCGGAGACGGGGCGCCCCTTGTTGAACCGGATCGCATGAGCGGCTGCAAGTCCGAGCAGGATGGTCGCGCCGGTCGCGGCAGCAGCAATGCCAAGCGTCGCAATGGCTTCATCAAACAGCCGGGGAGATATGCCTGCGAACTGGTATCGCTGCCAGGCCTCCTTCACGAGGTAGAGCGCCGGCGCTGCAAAACCAATGACAACCGGGATTGTCCCGGCCAGGAGCAGGGCGAGACCGTGAAGCATGGAGGTCTGTTGCAAAGGCAAGGGACGGTTACGGCGTGCGTCTGTGACAAAACTCTGTTTCTGCCGCGCCCAGCGCTCCAGCATGACCAGCAACACCACAATGGTGAGAAGCGCGAGAGCGATCTGCGCGGCGCCGGGCAGGTCCGTACGGGTAATCCAGGTCGTATAGATGGTGACCGTCAGCGTCCGGACACCCAGGAATTCCGCGGCACCGACATCATTCAGGGTTTCCATCAGCGCGAGGCTGACCCCCACGGCAATCGCGGGCCGCGCAAGCGGAAGCGCCACCCGCCAGAAGATCGCCCGCCTGGAGACGCCAAGCGTGCGCGCAGCATCGACGAGGTTACCCGACTGGGTCAGGAACATCGCCCGCGTTGGAATATAGACATAGGGGTAAAGGACGAAACCCAGGAGCAGGATACATCCTGGCATAGAGCGGATATCCGGCAGGCGGAACTGGCGGGGGCTCTCATAACCCAGCAGCCAGCGAACGGCCTCCTGAACCGGACCCACCGGATGCAGGATGTCGAGATAGGCATAGGCAATAATGTAGGTCGGAACGGCGAGCGGCAGCAGCAGCGCCCACTGGAGAACATTTCGTCCCGGAAACTGGTAGGCACTGACGAGCCAGGCGGCGGATGTGCCTATCAGGGTCGTAATCACCCCGACGCCGGCAAGCAGGATCGCCGTGTCGAGCAAAGCGGTGGGTAGAACAGTGGAAGCGAGATGCTCCCAAAGCCCGGGTGAGCCGCGCAGTGCCTCGCGAACCAGGCCGCCGAACGGCAAAATGACGAGAAGCGCAATTACCAACAAAGCTGTTGGAATGACTGCGCCGCCGGACTTGGAAGCAGAGGTTGACTGGAACGGATGCAGCATTCAGACGCCGATCACGCGAAAGAGGCGGGCGCCACGAACGGCGCCCTCCTCCGCCTCAGTTGTCGAAGCCGACTTTGTCGACAAGGGCGCTGGCTTCCTTGCGATGGCTGACGATCTCGGCGAGCGACTTGTTGTCGATCTTGAGTTCGCCGAAGGACGCGATGATCGGATCGATCTGGGCGCCAGCCTTTACCGGGTATTCGAAGTTCGCCTTGGCATAGATCTGCTGTGCTTCGTCCGAGACCAGATACTCCAGGAATTTGATTGCTTCGGCCTTGTTCGGTGCATGCTTGGCAACCGCAGCACCGCTGATGTTGACCTGGGTTCCACCGTCCTTGAAGGTCGGCAGGATGACCTTGATGGCTTCTGCCCACTTCTCCTGTTCCGGACCGCCGGCACCCGACTTCATCAGGCCGACGTAATAGGAGTTCGCGATGCCGATGTCGCAGATCCCACCAAGGATGTCCTTGGCAGCGTCGCGATCACCCCCGGCGGCCTTGCGGGCAAGGTTGGCCTTGACGCCGGCCAACCACTTTTCCGCTTCTTCAACGCCATGGTGGGCGATGTAGTCCGCAAAAAGCGCAGTGTTGTAAGGGTGCTGGCCAGAACGAATGCAGACCTTGCCCTTCCACTTGGGATCCGCCAGATCCTCGTAATTGAAGCTGACCAGATCGAGATCCTTGGCCGCGTAAAGAACACGAGCGCGCATCGAAAGCGCAAACCAGTGCCCGTTGACATCCCGCAGTTGTTCAGGAACGGCTGTCTTCAGCACCTCTGAATCAACCGGCTGCGTCACACCCTTCTCGGCAAGATCGACAAGGTTGCCCGCATCGACGGCCATGAGGATATCGGCCGGAGAGCTTTCACCTTCCGAGGCGACCCGCTCAGCGAGGCCGTCCTTCAGGAAGATGGTGTTGATCTTGGTGCCACTCGACTTGGTGAAGGCTTCGATCAAGGGAGCGATCAGAGCGGGTTCGCGGGTCGTGTAGAGGTTCAGCTCTGCCGACACGGCATAGGACGGCAACATGGCGGCCGTTGCCATAAGAGCGGCCTGAAGGATCGTGCGTGATGTCATCTGGAACTCCCCCCGAGACGTGAGAAACACGGGAACGCTTCCAGCATTTGTGGATGCTGACAGTCAAGTTTAATTTCTAATACTGACTGCGGTTCACGATAACGTGAACGGTGACGCGCCGCGCCCTCAGGCCGGGTCGAACATCAGCACCTTGTCGCGCTCGATGTGTATCCCAACCGTATCCGTGTTGAGCGGCAGGCGCTTCGACGCCACCGCACGAAGCGGTTCCTGCAATCCCTCGATCCGCAGCACCACTTCCTCGGTGTCGCCAGAAAAGACACGGCGCTCCACCTTGCCTACAATCTCGCCACCGTCCGGCGACAGCGTGATCATGTGCGGGCGGATGTAGACGATGGGAGAAGACGTCTCGAACGTACGCTCAAGGACAGGAAACGCTCCGAGCGGCGTGTCAACACGATTGCCACGCAGGACGCCTTGCACCTTGTTGGAGGGCGCAAAGAACTCGGCCGCATATGCACTGACTGGCCGATCGTAGACATCATAAGGACTGCCAGCCTGAATAACCTCACCCCGCTTCATCAGAACAACCTGGTCGGCGGCCGAAAGCGCCTCCTGCGGATCATGGGTCACAAGAACGACCGTGGTCTCCAACCCCTTCAAAAGAGCCAGCGTCTCACCCCGCACCTGCGCACGAAGCCCCTGATCGAGATTTGAGAAGGGCTCGTCCATCAGGACGATCTTTGGGTCCGGCGCCAGCGCACGCGCCAGGGCGACACGCTGCTGCTCGCCACCCGACAAGCTTGCTGGATAACGCCCCGCCAGGTGCATGATGCCGATGCGGTCGATCACCGCGTCCGCCTTCGCGCGGGCCGACGAGCGGTCGAAGCGCTTCAAACCGAAAAGCACATTCTCCCGCACCGTCAGATGTGGAAACAGCGCGTAGTCCTGGAACACGAAGCCGACGCTGCGCTCTTCCGGCTGTACGAACCTGGCGCCGTCCACTTCGACACCATCAATAACGATCCGCCCCTGATCGGCATGCTCGACGCCGGCAATCATGCGCAGGAGCGTGGACTTGCCGCAACCGGAAGGACCGACGAGCGACAGCACTTTGCCGGCGCGCACCGCCAGCGACACCGACTTGACCGCCGCTGTCTTGCCAAAGGAGCGGGAGACCTGGTGCAGACGAAGGAATGCATCCGATGCCACCGACCCGGATGTTTCGCTGCCAGTTCTTTCGAATTCACGAGCCATAGACTGCCGATTTCCTGCGTGATCCCGCCCCGGTTATGGCGACAACTTCGTCTTGATCAGGTTAGAGCCCGTTGATCAAGAGGATCGCGAGAATCCGCCCCCTGCCGCACTGGCACGAAGATTGCAACGTGAACTGAAAACAATCAGTCGGCGAGGCGCAAAATGCAGGTCTTCCTCAACTGTTTCCTCCTGGCCTGCGCCGCGGGCTTAAGTTTCAGGCAGTTCATGCTGCTTTACACGGCAGCGCCCGCGCGAGTTGAAGCTTCGCCGTTGATGCCAACGATTGCCACCGCCGTGTTTCTCGGCGCGCTGGGACTGGCGCTGGCGGACACCGAGCTTACAGCCTTCAGCCTTATCCTCGCGGCAGCGGTGCCGATCGCACTCTTAGGAAATCCGACGCGCTCGGTGCTTCCCGTTCTCTGCGCGGCGGCCTGTCTCCTCGCCTACGTTGGAGCGCGCTGACGCCTACGCTGCAACGGTCTGAGGCTGCACCGCCTTGGGCAGTGACCGGGCAACTGCGCTCAGCAGATCCGTCTGTGAAATCAGCCCCAGAATGTTGCGCTGCGCGTCCGTGATGATGACGGCATGCGCCCGCCCATCCGTCAGCACCGGAAGAAGTGCCAGCGCCGGATCGTCAGGCCGGGCTGAAATCGGCCGCGCAATCAGCGGCTCGACGGAGCCGGCGGCCACGGCCAGTTCGCGCAGGCCGACGGTCCCTACAAGCTTCCGGTCGTGGTCCCTCACCGGCAGCGTCCTGACATTGTGATGCAGGAGCAGCCATCGCGCTTGTTCAACGCTTGCATCGATATCGACGGAAACGACGTCGCGCGACATGATGTCGGCGCACTTGATCTCGCTGTTAGAGCGGGCAACGGCTTCAAGCTCCACCTGGCGCAAGAGCCGAAGGAGGCTGTCGCGATCGATGTCGAAGCTGTCTTTCAAGGCCGCAAGTGCCGCATCCACATCCTGCTCCTGGAAGCCCGCGCGCTCGGCCGCCGGGCGATCGGCGGTCAGGTGGGTGTTCACGGGCGGCGTCGCGACATGCGGGTAATTGTGTTTGGAGAGCTTGTGGAACGCCAGGCCAATGGCGACCAGCAGGCAGGAGTTCAGCGCAACCGGTACGAAGGGAAACAGCATCCCCCAACTCGCAACAGCCGGACCGCCGAGCACCGCCGTTAAGGCCGCGGCACCTCCGGGTGGATGGAGGCAACGGGTAAACGACATCGCCGCGATGGCGAGCGAAACGCCAACACCGGTTGCGATGATCGGGTCGCTGATGGCGCTCGCGGCAGCAACGCCGATAAGCGCGGAGATCGTATTGCCGCCGATGATCGGCCAAGGCTGCGCCAGCGGACTGGAAGGCACTGCAAAGAGAAGAACAGCCGAGGCACCCATCGGGGCAACGATGAGGGGCAGGTGCGAGCCTTCGCCAAACATGAGGCCGCAAATCAGCCCCGTCAGGATGATCGCAACCAGCGCCGCCGCACAGGCGAGCAGTCGATCGGGGAGCGTCGCCCCGGCCAGGATCGGGTTGAACCAGCGTGACGGCTCTGAACGATGAGATGGCTCATCAGGCAAGGAAGGAGGCATGAACGCTCTTGGGAGTTTATTGGACGAACTGGGATTGCAGCATCTTGTCAGCCGTTGCAGCCGATGATGCAAGAAGGATCTGCTCGAACTGCCCGAGCGTTGGGGGCCGATCGCCTGCGCGGGAGATCAGCAGGGTGTCGATGACCCCGATCGAGCGGGTGCGAACCTCGCTGTTCCAGGGGAGCATGTTCAACACCGAAAGCGGCATGACGCCTACCGCATTGCCGGCAACGACATGCGCGAGAATGGAATGATAGGAAGACAGCTCCAGCGTCGGGCAACGCGCCGATGAGCCGATCCAGCGTTCCGCAACCTGTCGATAGGTGCAACCGGGCTCCAGCGCGGCCAGCGACGGCACGGCGATGTCAGCGGGCTGTTCGACAGAGCGGTGTGTCGAGGGAAAAACGAGCAGCAGGTCTTCCTGGAACACGCGGACCGAATGCAGGTGATCGAGCCGTCCAACGGCCTGCGCAAACCACTCGGGCTCGTCATGCGGCGCCGCGATCAACGCACAGTGGAGTGCTTCGGACTCCACGGCGCGGATCAGCTCGCGCGTCGCACCGAGCGTCAGTTGCAGAGGCGTGCCGCACTCGCTGCTGAAGGCGGCCAGCACGGGCGGCAGGCGACTTGCGGCCGTGCTTTCCATCGTGCCGACGTTGAGGACGGGCGGGACGTCGAGCGCCTTGACGGCATTTCTCGCCTCCTGCTCCAGCGCGATCAACTTCTTGGCATAGGGCAGGAAGGCCCTGCCCTCTTCCGTCAGCGTCATCTTCTTCGAATTGCGGCTGAAAAGGTTGACGCCCAGCTTCTGCTCAAGCTGCTGGATGCGCGTCGTCACGTTCGAGGGCGCACGCTCAAGCCGCTGCGCGGAACGCGTCACGCTCTGGCTGTCGGCCACCGCAACGAAGATTTCAACTGAGGACAGATCCATCGATCTCACTTCTGGAAAATTCTTGCTTATTATTCCGTAAAATAGAATGATGGCAATGGCCGACCTGAGTTCGGATGACCAAAATCATCTCGAAGATAGGAAAGGCTTTCTAGGAGAGCGTCCAGATGAGCAAAGACGAGCAGAACGAGTATTCTTCGCCGGCATGTTTAATGCACGAAGTGGATCCCGCGTACATGGGGCTCGACACGCCGTTGCCGCGCAAGAACGAGCGCAAGAAGAACAAGGATGCCACGGCTCTGCGGAGTGCGCCATCGGACGAGCAGGAAGAGTCTACCCGCTCGTGACCCTCACGAACGGTAGCAATGGTTCAGGCGTATTGTTGATGCAAGGAGGAGGCACGGCATGCAACCTGGAGGCAGAAAGACGATCTGGCATGAGTGGTATGCCTGGTATCCGGTCCAGCCTCATGACGACGACGGGCTGTTCTGGCTCGAGACGCTTTATCGCAACCGCGGCCACGACGGCGGCTGGGAATACAAGTCATTCCTGACAGGCCGGGACCGCGAAAAGGCGCAAGCATCCACGCCGGTTGTGCCCGGAGCCTAGCAGAGATGAGAATTATACAGGCGTGACCATGGCTGCAGCCATGGTCACCGGAGTGTCTGAATAAAGATCAGGCCGCGCTGGGACCGGGATCGTCGTCGTAACCCGTGAACACCCTTCGCGGCTTCGGTCGAAAGCTCAGGATCTGCGGGGCGTGATCCAGCAGTTCGCGCGGCTCAACCCGCGCAGACCTGCGTCGCGCCTCAGCCTCCGGCTGGAAGACCACTTTCTCGACCGTGATTGTCTCGCAGTAGCCGTCATCGGTGCAGATTTCGGTGGACTCGCCGACGGCGAGGCCGAGCAGGGCCAGTCCGCGCAGCGACTGCACCGAGATCGCGAAGTTGGGAAGGTCATCGCCGGGGTTGCGGACAAGCACATGCGGCCCAGCCTGCACCCCGTTGACCTGATAGAAAACCTGCGAGTCGATCGTCACCACGTTCGCGGGAATATCCTCGCGGAAGAAGATACTCGAATGGTTCAGCTTCTCGCGAAGCAGAACGAGAAAGCGTTCGGAGAAATCATTCTCCTGGTCGAGCATCGACATCAGGACGTTGAGATCGCCTGCAGTCAGTTGGCAAAAAGCTTCACGGGACATCGTAATCCTCCAGCGTGCTGGTATCGACAGGATCGTCAGGTGCGATCCAGGTTTGGTCTTGAATTCGGTGGCAGATCGGCTAGCGCAGCCAGATGCGGATGCGATCTTGCTCAATCTGCGCGCCGTTCTCCGCACTCGTGAGAGCGACAAGCTCACGTGCCGCATCTGCGGCCGCTTCACGGCTGGGGTACCGGGACGGCATGATCCGCTCGCCCGAGGGAAAGCAGATCAGCGCCCTTCCGCTGAAGTGATCGTAATGCAGTTGCACATCGATCCACGGCCTGGAGCGGGCCGCGAGGTCGCCATGGACGCCGGTCATTGCTCCCCTCCCGCAGCCGATTGCACCGTACGCTGATCCAACCGTGGCCGGAGACGTGGTGCCGGGTGCGCTTTCGTCTTTTGCGCCACACAACCGAACACGTCTGCCCCCACGCGCTGTGGCTGGTAAAGCACGCGCTTCAGCACAAGCTCCGCTGCTGCATCTCCAGGCAGCACGATTTGTGCTCGGCTTCCCTCCCGCATGCCGAGCAGAGACAGGCCGATCCCGCGAAGCGGAATGACGCCCTGGAACGAGCGGAACGGTTTTCTGATATTGACGAGGAAGGCGGACACGGGCACGCCGTCGTTCACTTGGTAGGTGATCCGGCTGTTGATGGTCGCGACATCTGCAGGCACCCGCCCGCCGTCGATGATGCGAGCGGTATCGAGCTTGCGGAAGATGGTCGCTTTTTCTGTATCCGTAAGGGCAGGATCCTGAAGCAGGATTTGCAGGACGGCAGCATCCTCGGCGGTGAGGAATGCAAGGGCATTGGCGGCAGGCATAATCGTCTCCCGATGGCGTTCAAGTGGGCGAAACAAGAACTCCCTGTGCCGGCCGTGTCGGCGGCACAGGGCTACGGGCCTGCGGTAAGGCAACCTCCTCTGGACACGATCTGCATCATTTCCACCTGTCTCTCGAAACTGGTTCTGCGGGTTTGTGGCTGGAGCCTAAGCGCGGCCTTCCACACCAAGGATGATCGCCTGCCTCTTGCGCCCGTCCTGGGCGATCCATTCGCCGTGCTGGCGTGGACGCAGGCCAAATAGCGCAAGGCCAACCGGCGCCAGGATCGAGATCCGGGCCTCCTCTGCATCGATCTCGCTTGGATGCACCACCGTAATGGTTCTCGCCGGCTCACCCTCGGCCTCGAAGGTGACGGTGGAGCCAAGCCGTATCGCATTCGGTGGAAGCTGGTCGTCCAGCATCAGGCAGGATTGCCGAAGCTTTTCGGCCAGTCGCCGCCGCAGCTTGGAATCGGCAGGCGCCCTGTGCATCAGCGCGCTCAGGCGTGCATGGTCGCTTATTCCCACCAAAGGGGGCCAATGAGAATTTCCGGAAATCATGTCAGTACCTCTGGGGCAGTCTGCCCAAATCAACCTAAGTGATGAAGGTTGTCGCGAGAATCAGCGCTAAAGCTGATCTGTATCCCAGGGTCCGATAGGCGACGAAACACCGGACCCGGGTCAGGATCCTGCGATGGGGCACACCCGAAAGGCGTTCAGCCGAAGTATGTCGCGGTTCGTCAACATGGCCATAAGATCGGTTGGCCGATCACCGAAGTCAAGCCGCGCGGCGCCGTGCCGCAGGCGGTAGGCCTGCGGCACTTCGTCTTGTAACAACTTCTGTGGATCAGATGACGCCGAGCGCGTCCATGGCTTCGGCAACGCGTACGAAGCCGGCGATATTGGCGCCCAGAACGTAATCGCCCGGCGCGCCATATTCTTCCGCCGTTTCCGCGCAGCGGTCATGGATGGATTCCATGATGTATGCGAGGCGGCTCTCCGTCTGCTCGAAGGTCCAGCTGTCACGCGAGGCGTTCTGCTGCATTTCGAGTGCCGAAGTCGCCACGCCACCGGCGTTGGCTGCCTTGCCGGGCGCAAACAGGACGCCCGCATCCTGGAAGATGCGAACTGCCTCCGGCGTTGAGGGCATGTTGGCACCCTCGCCTACAGCGATGACCCCGTTTTTCACCAGCGTGCGTGCGTCCTTGCCGGTCAGTTCGTTCTGCGTGGCCGATGGCATTGCCACATCGCAGGTTACGTCCCAGATCGAGCCGCCCTCGACATAGCGCGCGGTACCCTTCTTGAGGTTTGCATATTCGCTGATGCGAGCGCGACGGACTTCCTTGATCTCCTTCACCAGGTCCAGGTCGATCCCGCTGTCGTCGATGATGAAGCCGTTGGAATCCGAGCAGGCCACCACCTTGCCGCCAAACTCGATGACCTTCTCCATCGTGTAGATGGCGACGTTACCGGAGCCGGAAACGACGACGCGCTTGCCCTCGAAGGACTGCCCCTTTGTGCCGAGCATGCGCTGCACGAAATAAGTCGCGCCATAGCCTGTCGCTTCCTTGCGAGCGCGCGACCCGCCGTAGAACAGGGCCTTGCCCGTAAGAACGCCGGCTTCATACCGGTTGGTCAGGCGCTTGTACTGGCCGAACATGTAACCGATCTCGCGACCGCCAACGCCGATATCCCCGGCCGGCACGTCGGTATATTCACCCAGATGGCGGTGTAGCTCGGTCATGAAGGACTGGCAGAAGCGCATGATCTCGCCCTGCGAGCGGCCGCGCGGATTGAAATCCGAGCCGCCCTTGCCGCCGCCGATCGGCATGCCGGTCAACGCATTCTTGAAGGTCTGCTCGAAACCGAGGAACTTGATGATTCCGACATTGACCGAGGGATGGAAGCGGATGCCGCCCTTGTAAGGGCCAAGGGCCGAATTGAACTGAACGCGGAAACCGCGGTTGATCTGCACCTGCCCCGTGTCATCTACCCACGGCACGCGGAAGATGATCTGGCGCTCGGGTTCGCAAATACGCTCGATCAGAGCATTGTCTGCGTATCGGGGATGTTTGGCGATCACCCGGCCAAGGCTCTCGAGAACCTCGCGCACGGCTTGGTGGAATTCTTGCTCGCCACCATTGCGACGCAGTACTTCTGTCAGGATCGGTTCCAGCTTCTCATGGACCTGCAATTATTTCACTCCTTGGTGCTATCCATTGACTGGAAGCGTGCAGTAACCCAACCGTGCGGACGAGGGAAATAAAAAACTGTGCGACAGATCGACCTCCGCTGCGGTGGTTGACTTCCCGTGGAAGCGTGACATCATCAGGCTGCCATGATGAAGATTTCGGATCTCCATAGCTATCGCCTCCGCCGTGAGTGTCCCATCGAAGGACACTAGCCCGGCTCCTTGACTGCTGTCGCGCGTCAGGACCGGGATTCTTAGGCACCTCGCTTAAGTTTTTGCGCGACCCAATCACCCATCTTCTACACATCCGGTGCGCGGCTGGCGGCTGCGCGAGAGGCTATGAACATGAACTCCGTATCGAAAAAGGTGAGCAAGCCGCTGATCATCGTTCGCGAAACTGAACACGCTCGCTTGACGTCGCTTGCCCTGGCGGCTCCAGGGCGTGACCTCGAAGTCGCAGACGAACTGCTTGCAGAACTGGAACGCGCAAAGATAGTTGTTGACAAGAAGCTGCCGGCGAATGTCGTCGGTATTGGTTCGACAGTGTCTTACCAAACCGAGCTCGGCCAGACCCGAACCGTCACCCTTTGCTACCCGGGCGAAGCGGATATCGGCCGCTCAATGGTCAGCGTCATGACGCCGATCGGCGTGGCCCTTCTTGGTCTTTCGCCGCGCCAGTCCATCAACTGGACGGCCAGGGACGGCCAGGTCCACCGGCTGACGATCCTTTCCGTCGAGCCAATGGCAAAGTCCCAGGCCGCCTGACGTCGATGTTGCACTTCGACCACTACGCTCAGCGACCAAAGCTTCTGGTGACCCAATCCGCGCCGCACGCGCGCGGCACGGTGGAAGCGTTGGCGGGGATCGGCGTCAGTGGCCTGGTAGAGCCTATGCTGGTGACGCGCGACCTGCCCATTGACAGAGACGAGGCGGCGGATGCCGCCGCTCTTGTCTTTACCTCTGCGAATGGTGTTGAAGCCCTCCTCAGGCAGGGACAGATCAGTGACAATGTCCGGCTTTATGCGGTGGGTCCGCAGACGGCAGCCTGCCTCGCACAGCACGGGTATCGAGATGCGGTCGTCGGAGAGGGAGACGCTGACAGCCTGCTCCGCCTGATCTTCTCGACCTGGAGACCGACCGACGGCAAGATCGTCCATGTCTCCGGGAAACACGTCAAATGCGATATCGCGCTCGAGCTTCGGTCATGGGGGTACAAGGCGAGCCGTGCCACCGCTTATGTGGCGGACCAGGTTGAGGACGTCCGCGAAACGACCCTCGACGCTTTTCGCAGTGGGTCGCTACTGGGTGTGGTTTTCGTGTCCCGCCGAGCGGCAAACGCTTTCTGCGCGATCGCAGAGGTTCAGGAGGTGCTGGGGCATAAACCGTGTCGCTTTGCCTTCTGCCTGTCCGAGTACATCGCTGGCGGTATCAACGAAAGGCTGTTCAGCGACATCCTGTGGTCGGTTCGCCCGACCCGCGAGGCATTGGTGCACAGGATAGAGACCTGCCTGGCGGACCTGCAGTTGAACGCACCACAGCACATCCAACCCGCCACAACGGAGAACGTCTAGCTCTGGCGCTTCCAGGAATGTCAGGTTAGGTCAAAGACCGAAGCAGCGGCAAGAAGGAGTGGATCTTGAAGAACAGCCGGTCCGCGGCAGTTGGCGTCAGGGTCACGCTACCCCGTGCACTTTCCAAGCTTGGCTTTTGTTCGCGCAAGCAAGCGGAGCAGCTCGTGGCGGGCGGCCAGGTAAAGGTCAATGGCCGCGTCGACAAAAGCCTGAACAGCTGGGTGGACATCACCCGTGACAAGATCTCCGTCGATGACATTCGTGTCGCCGCGGCATCCAAGGTCTATCTCTTGCTGAACAAGCCGAGGGGTCTGGTCACGACCAGGGACGATCCCGAGGGGCGGCCGACCGTATTCAGCTGCCTGGAAGCCTATGACGTGCCCCACCTGTCGCCGGTCGGCCGGCTGGACAAAGCGAGCGAAGGCTTGCTGCTGTTCACCAACGACACTGTGTTCGCGCAGCGGCTGCTCGATCCCGAAACACATGTGGCGAAGACCTATCACGTTCAGGTCAAGGGATCGGTAGACACCGAGTTTCTGGAGCACATGGCGGCCGGCGTGCAGCACGACGGCGAGTTCCTGAGGGCTTCTGCGGTCAAACTGCTCCGACAGGGCGACAAGAACGCCTGGATCGAAGTGGAACTGCAAGAGGGAAAGAACCGCCAGATCAGACGAATGCTCGAAGCGCTCGGTTTCGAGTGCCTGAGGCTCGTTCGCGTCCGGATGGGGGATATCGAGCTGGGGCAGCTGGCCAAGGGCAAAAGCCGACCGCTCACTGAGGATGAACTTACCCGTTTGCGCAAGCAAGCCGGCCTCTGAGCACGCCCGTTGATTTCTGGCGTGGGAAGCTCAGGTTCAGCCTTGCCGCGACCCGACACTGGCCTAACTACTCGTGCATGACGGACACGACACAGAAAAAGCCCACCACCACCGAAATGAAACGAGCCGCTTTCGAGCAAACGACCGAGTTCGCAAAGCTCGCGGCGGAAGCTGAAAAGAAGGCGCGCGACGAGAAGACCGCGCGGCTTCGGGCGATGCGGTTATCGAAACAGCAGGACCACTAACCTCCGACCTGATGTAGCTTATCCAGCAATTGATTGATCGCGGGAGACCACGTGCGATCAATCAGGCTGCGGCATCGCGCTCGCGTCACTACCCCGCGTCAGCCTTCAGTCTGACGTGCTGCTGGACCAATGGCCATCCGATTTCGGACTTATGACGGCGGAGCCTGAGGATAAGGTCCTGGGGCGGAACCGCCGCAAAGGAGCAGGTGTTGCCCCATTGAAAAAGGAGGCAACCATGGAAGAAAGCATACATCAAGCACGCTGGCTGCTGTTTATCATCTTTGCTCTGACGGTCGGAATGACCACTCTTGGTGCCCTCGCAAGTTGACACGCGGCAGCGCGTCTTGCCGATGGTATGGTCAAGGGACGCCCTTTTTGCGTAGAGTGTGAGAAGTTTTAGGAGTTTCCGGTGTTAGCGCGCAGAACGATCCTCTTGGGTGCAACTGCCCTGCTGTTGGAGGCCGCCTTCAACCGCCAGGTGGCCTTTGCGCAAGGCAATGGCAATGGGGGCGGTAACGGCGGCGGCAATGGCGGTGGTAACGGGGGCGGCAACGGCGGAGGCAACGGCGGCGGCAATGGCAACGGTGGTGGGAATAGTGGTGCCGGCGGCGGCAACAGCAATGGCGGAGGAAACTCCGGAGGCAATAGCGGCCGTGGCGGCGCAAGCTCAGGTGCGAGTGGAGGCTCACCAGGTCGCGGCGGCTCAAAGGGCCAAGGCAGTCGCACGAGTTCGCGCAATGGAGACAGCGTAAGCGTCAACGGGTCATCTGTGGAGGTGCGGCACCGCTCGGGAATTCAGGAAGTCCTGACGCGCGATCGTTACACCATGCGTGACCGACGGGGACGCACGATCATCAGCCGCCCGGCGACAGGCGCCGACCGCGCCCGCTTCAGATCCATAATGGACTAGCACACGCTTCGTAACGCTGAAGCCAGCGTCCAATCCTACCTATCCATGATCGACTTTGCATCCACGACGCGCTAACGCAGTGGCCATCCAGCTTGTAGTGCAGTGAGGTCCAGAATGTCGTGGAAGCACCCCGTTCCCCCTATATCCGATGATGAACGACGCGGGCGCCTCAAGCGGCTGCAGGAGCGGCTCTCGGAGCAGAACATCCAGGGACTGCTGCTAGGATCCACCGAAAGCCTCCGCTATTTCACCGGTCTGGTCTGGCACGCGAGCGAAAGGCTTGTTGGCGCCTTGGTGACGCCGGACGCGGGGACCTATGTCGTCCCGGGCTTCGAGCAGAGCCGCGTCGAGAGCCTGCCGCATCTTCCGGGCGAGATCGTTGTCTGGCAGGAAGATCAGTCGAGTGCAGAACTCGTTGCACGCCTCATGCCGCAAGGCGGCAAGCTTGCCTTGGATGATGCATTGCCGCTCTTCGTGTATCATCAGCTTGCCCATGTCTTCGGGGCCGACCGCCTCGTTGACGGGGGCCCGTTCATCCGCGGCCTGCGTCTGCGCAAGTCGCAGAACGAGATCGCGCTGATCAAGTACGCGATGGGCCTGACGCTGGAGGTCCACCGCCGCGCCCATGCGATGATCAAGCCGGGGGTAAAGTCTTCGGAGGTGGTTCGCTCTATCGATGAACAACATCGCGCGCTTGGCACCAGCGGATCGAGCTTCTGCATCGTGTCCTTCGGGGTGGCGACCTCGCTTCCGCATGGCGCTGATGGCGACCAGACTTATCAGCCGGGTGACGTGGTGCTTGTCGATACCGGCTGCCGGCTCGACGGCTACCACTCCGACCTCACGAGAACGTATGTGATGGAAGAGCCGACACCGGAGTTCGCGGCAGCATGGGCGATCGAACGAGAGGCGCAGCAGGCAGTGTTCGATGCCGCTCAACTCGGCGCCACCTGCGGTAGCCTGGATGATGCCGCCCGTGCGGTGCTGGCGCGCCACGGCCTGGGCCCGGACTATGCCTTGCCGGGGTTACCTCATCGCGCCGGGCACGGGCTCGGCATGGAGATCCACGAAGAGCCATACATCGTGCGCGGCAACCGAACGGGCCTGGAGCCGGGCATGTGCTTTTCAAACGAACCGATGATCGTCTATCCCAACCGTTTCGGCATCCGGCTCGAAGACCATATCTACATGTCGGCCGAAGGCCCTAGATGGTTTACCGAGCCTGCGAAAGGTCCGACCGAACCGTTCGCTTGATCTGCAGCGGGTTACGTCATGGAAAGCAAATGCCGGGCCTCGGCCCGGCATTTTTTTGTGGGTTTAGCGAGGACCCGGCTCGTTCGCCTGGTCAAGCACGCGGGTGAGGCTCAGCGCCACGAGTGTGCAGATGGCTCCGGAGATCAGGTACCCGCCGATGAAGATGATGCCGAAGTTGGTGGCAAGCCCCAGCGCTACCAGCGGCGCAAAGCCCGCACCCACCAGCCATGCCAGGTCGGATGTCAGGGCTGCACCCGTATAACGATAATACTGGGTGAAGCGCGACGACACCGCGCCGGACGCCTGGCCAAATGTCAGGCCGAGGATAAAGAAGCCGATGATGATGTAAGCATCCTGGCCCTTGCCGCCGGCGTCGAGCAGGAAGGGTGCCGAGAACGAGAAGATGGCAATCAGACTCGCGCCGATCATCAACTGGCTGCGGCGGCCGATACGGTCAGCGATGATGCCCGACAGCACGATGCCAACCAGGCCCACCGCCGCACCGGCAACCTGCACCAGAAGGAATTCCGCTGCAGATTGGCCGCCGTTAAGGATCACCCAGCTCAACGGGAAGATCGTGACGAGGTGGAACATCGCGAAGCTTGCCAGCGGCGCGAAAGCGCCAAGGATCACGTCATAGCCGTGCTTGCTGAGCATCTCGAAGACCGGCCGCGCCTGCAGTTCGTTGGCGTCCATCGCAGCACCAAACTCCCTGCTCGCGACGATGCGCAAGCGAGCGAACAGCGCGACGACGTTGATCGCAAAGGCAACGAAGAACGGATAACGCCAGCCCCAGGACAGGAACTCTTCTTCCGAGAGATTGGCGACGAAATAACCGAACAGCAGGCTTGCCAGCGCAAAACCGATCGGCGCACCGAGCTGCGGGATCATCGCGTACCAGCCACGACGGTTCTGCGGCGCGTTGAGGTTCAGAAGCGAAGCAAGCCCATCCCAGGCGCCCCCCAGCGCAAAGCCCTGCCCCATGCGGAACAGCGCCAGCAAGGCGACGGCCCAATAACCGATGGTCTCGTAGCCGGGCAGGAAGGCGATCGATGCTGTCGAGCCGCCAAGCAGGAAGAGCGCGATCGTGAGTTTCGTGCCGCGCCCGTAATTTCGGTCAATCCACATGAACACGAAGGATCCGACCGGCCGTGCCATGAAGGCCAGCGGGAAGATCGCAAACGACATCAGCGTTGCTGCAACCGGATTTGGCGCAAACGGGAAGATCAGCTTCGGGAAGACGAGAACCGAGCCAAGCGCATAGACAAAGAAGTCGAAGAATTCAGATGTGCGGCCGATGATCACGCCGATCGCGATATTACCGGCGGAGATGGGCTTGTCGTCGTGGATGCGGCGGGCATCCTCTTCAAGGCCGGATGATGTAGGGCCTGCGGACGCGGTGTTGACGGCCGTGGTCATAGATTCCTCCTGGCGATATTCGCCTCTTGCCTTGAATGTTGATCAACACGCGTTGGAGATCAAGGAAGGGCGAACAAAAAACAGCCTGCGTAGTACGTGCAGCGTTCCTCCCGCTGCGGCCTCTGGTCACCTTGGAACGATGACCTAGATTGACCGGTAGTGGACTTCCGGCTGAGCCTGTTCCGGTTCATGCCTTAGATACAAGGCGAATACCATGCGGTTTTTTGTTGCAGTGCGACGGATTGCTGCAGTGCGACAACCGGCCTCATTCCAGTGGACATTGGAACGGGCGTAGTCCGGGCCAGCAAAAACGTAGATCGAGCTTGAGATGATCCCTCAGTTTAAAATCGTTGGACGCTTGTTGGCATTGCTGACACTGGTGATGCTTTCAGGCTGCAACTTGGTGGTGATGTCGCCTTCTGGCGATATCGCGCAACAGCAGGCAGAACTGATCGTCGTGTCGACGGTGCTGATGCTCCTCATCATTGTCCCGGTGATCTTCCTCACCCTGTTCTTCGCCTGGCGGTATCGCAGTTCCAACACCGATGCGCCCTACGATCCCGAATGGCACCACTCCACGCGTCTTGAAGTCATCATCTGGTCGGCACCGCTCGCGATCATCGTCGCCCTTGGAGCGATCACCTGGATCAGCACCCACAAGCTAGACCCTTACCGACCACTGGAGCGGATCGACGCAGAACGTCCGGTCCCCGCCGATACCAAACCGCTCACGGTTGAGGTCGTCGCGCTCGACTGGAAGTGGTTGTTCTTCTATCCGGACTACGGCATTGCCACGGTTAACGAGATGGCAGCACCGGTCGATGTGCCGATCAACTTCAAGATCACGGCGTCGTCGGTCATGAACTCGTTTTACGTTCCGGCGCTCGCGGGCATGATCTACGCCATGCCGGGCATGGAGACGAAGCTCCACGCGGTCATCAACAAGCCGGGTGAATATGAGGGCATCTCCGCCAACTACAGCGGCGATGGCTTCTCCCACATGCGCTTCAAGTTCCACGGCACGGACCAGGACGGCTTTGACCAGTGGATTGCGCGTGTGAAGCAGAACGGCACGGCGCTCAACCGCGATGCATACCTCAAGCTTGAAAAGCCGAGCGCCAAGGAGCCGGTGCGCTACTACGCCAATGTCGAGGAAGGGCTCTACCGCACCATTCTCAACATGTGCACGCGGCCCGGACAGATGTGCATGGACGAAATGATGCATATCGACATGTCCGGCGGTGCCGGGGTCGAGAGCCACGAGAACCGCGCCCGTCTAGAGCATGACAACCGCCATGCAGGCGAGGCCAATGAGAACGAGGAAAGTGGCCGCCCCGGCCCTGGCGCGACCTTCCCGGCAACGGGCAATCCGGCAAAGACCGACCAGCCTGCGCAGGGCGTCAACGATCGCACGGAAAGCCAGCCGCAAACGACTGATCATGACATGAAGGACATGAACCGAGATCAGAGCGGCGCCGCACCTCCTCAGCTCAATAACAATCCGCCGGCTCAGCCTGCACCCCAGCCGTGAACTCGGCAGACAATATTTGGTAGGGACCCATGTTCGGTAATACCACCCTGACGCAGTTTCTCTTCGGAAGGCTTTCCTTTGAAGCCATTCCTTACCACGAGCCAATCCTCGTCGTGACCTTCATCGCGGTCGCGATCGGTGGCCTCGGGCTGTTGGCGCTGATCACCAAGTACAAGCTCTGGGGTTACCTCTGGAACGAGTGGTTCACGAGTGTCGATCACAAGAAGATCGGCATCATGTATATCGTGCTCGCCATCATCATGCTTTTGCGCGGCTTTGCCGATGCAATCATGATGCGCGTGCAGCAGGCGATCGCCTTCAACGGCAATGAGGGCTATCTCAACCCGCACCACTACGACCAGATCTTTACCGCGCATGGCGTGATCATGATCTTCTTCGTGGCGATGCCGTTCGTCACCGGCTTCATGAACTACGTGGTGCCGCTGCAGATCGGCGCGCGCGACGTTTCCTTCCCGTTCCTCAACAACTTCTCCTTCTGGATGACCACGGCCGGCGCCGTCATCATCATGATGTCGTTGTTCGTCGGCGAGTTCGCCCGCACAGGCTGGCTCGCCTATCCGCCGCTATCCGGCGCGGACTACAGCCCCGGCGTTGGTGTTGACTATTATATCTGGGGCCTGCAGGTGGCGGGCGTTGGGACGACCTTGTCCGGGATCAACCTCGTAGCGACCATCGTCAAGATGCGCGCCCCGGGCATGACCTTCATGAAGATGCCAATCTTCACCTGGACCTCGCTCTGCACCAACATCCTCATCGTTGCGACCTTCCCGATCCTGACGGCCACCCTCGTTCTGCTGACGCTCGACCGCTATGCCGGCACGAACTTCTTCACGAACGACCTCGGCGGCAACCCGATGATGTATATCAACCTCATCTGGATCTGGGGTCACCCGGAGGTCTACATCCTCGTTCTGCCCGCCTTCGGCATCTTCTCGGAAGTGGTTGCGACCTTCTGCGGCAAGCGCCTCTTCGGTTACGCCTCGATGGTCTATGCGACCTGCGTGATCATGATCCTGTCGTACATCGTGTGGCTGCACCACTTCTTCACGATGGGCTCGGGCGCATCGGTGAACGCCTTCTTCGGAATCACCACGATGATCATCTCCATCCCAACGGGTGCGAAGATCTTCAACTGGCTCTTCACAATGTATCGCGGTCGCATCCGCTATGAAGTGCCGATGCTGTGGACCGTCGGCTTCATGGTCACCTTCGTCATCGGTGGCATGACCGGCGTGATGCTGGCCGTACCGCCCGCCGACTTCGTGCTGCACAACTCACTCTTCCTGATCGCGCACTTCCATAACGTGATCATCGGCGGCGTGCTGTTCGGCCTGCTCGCCGGTGTGAACTACTGGTTCCCGAAGGCCTTCGGCTACAAGCTCGATCCGTTCTGGGGCAAAATCAGCTTCTGGTTCTGGCAGATCGGCTTCTTTGTTGCCTTCATGCCGCTCTATGTGCTCGGCCTGATGGGTGTCACCCGCCGCCTGAGCCAGTTTGAGGATTCCTCGCTGCAGATCTGGTTCATCATCGCCGCGATCGGCGCGGCCATGATCGCTGTCGGAATTGCCGCCTTCATCATCCAGTTGATCGTTTCCTTCCTGAAGCGTGACCAACTGCGTGACGACACCGGTGACCCGTGGCACGGCCGCACGCTCGAATGGTCGACCTCGTCGCCACCGCCGGACTACAACTTCGCCTTCACGCCGGTCGTGCACGATCATGACAGCTGGTACGACATGAAAAACCGCGGCTACAAGCGTCCGCTCCAGGGTTTCATGCAGATCCACATGCCCAAGAACACCGGCGCCGGCGTGATCTTGGCCGGGTTGAGCGTGGTGCTCGCTTTCGCGATGATCTGGTACATCTGGTGGCTGGCGATCGTCTGCTTCCTGGCGCTGCTCGCCGTCGCGATCGGACATACGTTCAACTACAACCGTGACTTCTACATCCCAGCCGAGAACGTGGCTGCAACAGAAGACGAGCGGACCAAGCTGCTCGCGCAACGGAGCTGACCCATGAGCCAGACACACGTTGAAACCCGAGGCTCCACCACGGACGCTCCGCAGTTCTACCTGACGGAAGAGCATCATCCAGAAGGCAGCACGATGCTTGGCTTCTGGCTCTACCTGATGAGCGACTGCCTGATTTTTGCCGTGCTTTTTGCGACCCACGGCGTTCTCGGCCGCTCCTATGCGGCCGGGCCCTCTCCTGCTGATCTGTTCGACCTGCCGCTCGTCGCCATCAACACGGCGATGCTGCTTCTCTCCTCCATCACCTATGGCTTCGCCATGCTGCAGATGGAGCGGGGCGCCAAGGCCGAGACGTTGTTCTGGCTTGGCATCACCGGCATCTTCGGGCTGATCTTCCTCGGGCTCGAACTCTATGAGTTCGCGCACCTGATCCATGAAGGCGCCGGCCCGACGCGCTCGGCCTTCCTGTCGTCCTTCTTTACGCTCGTCGGTACGCATGGGCTGCACGTCACCTTCGGCATCATCTGGCTCGTTACCCTGATGGTGCAGGTCGGCAAGTTCGGCCTGATCCCGGAGAACCGGCGTCGCCTGATGTGCCTTTCGATGTTCTGGCACTTCCTCGACGTTGTCTGGATCGGCGTCTTCTCCTTTGTTTATCTGATGGGAGTCCTCGGATGACCTCGAACACCCAAGCACCTTCGCACGAAAGCGCGAGCAATACGCATCACGGCCACTCCCATGGTCATGAAGCGGCGCACGGCTCCTTCAAGAGCTATATGATCGGCTTCGTGCTTTCGGTCATCCTCACCGCCATCCCATTCTGGCTGGTGATGGGCGGCGTCTTCGACAGCAAGCTCGCCACGGCCTTCATGGTCATGGCTCTGGGTGTTGTTCAGATCGTGGTGCACATGATCTACTTCCTTCACATGAACCCGCGCTCGGAAGGCGGTTGGACATTGATGGCGTTGATCTTCACCCTCGTGCTCGTCGGCATCACGCTTGCCGGCTCGCTTTGGGTGATGCATCACCTCAATGCCAACATGATGCCGATGACGCCGGAGATGATGAAGAACATGCCCTGACGAGGCATCGCCATGCATCCTCCTGAAAACGGTGCAGAGGCGGCGGGCCCATCCCAACGCGACGGCTCGTCGCGTCGCCGCCTCGCCTTTACCGGTGCCATGCTGGTTCTCATGTTGGTGTTCACCGCTTTGGGTGCATGGCAGGTTCAGCGTCTCTTCTGGAAGCTCGACCTGATCGAACGCGTCGAGAGCCGGGTCAATGCGGAACCCGTGCAGGCACCGACGCGCACCCAATGGCCGGACGTGACCGCGGAGCGTGACGAATACCGGCACGTGACGGCGACCGGGCAGTTCGATCACACGAAGGAGACCTTCGTGCAGGCTGTCACCGAGCTCGGGCCCGGTTTCTGGGTCCTGACGCCACTGGCAACGCAAGACGGTTCAACCATCCTGATTAACCGTGGCTTCGTGCCGCCCGAACGGCGGGACCAGGCGAACCGTCCGCAGGGGCAGCCGGAAGGCACCGTCGAGGTGAAGGGCCTTCTTCGGATCAGCGAAGAAGGCGGCGGCTTCCTGCGATCGAACGCGCCGGAGGCAGATCGCTGGTATTCACGCGATGTCTCGGCCATCGCTTCCGCCAAGGACTTGCCTGAAACGGCACCTTATTTCATCGACGCCGATGCGACGCCCAATCCGGGCGGATATCCGGTTGGTGGCCTGACCGTCATCCGGTTCCGCAACACACATCTGGTTTACGCGCTGACATGGTTTTCCATGGCGCTGATGAGTGGCGGCATCACCTATGTCATCTGGCGGAAGCGGCTCCTCTAGCCGCGAGCTTGACAGGTGATAAGCCGGAGAGGAAAACACTGCCTCTGCGGAAACTATCCTCGCGAGGCGTCAGGTGGACGGGCTGCTTCTTCAAGAGACTGGAAACGACCGTGTTTCGGCTGGTCAACTGGATGAACTTGTCGGCGTGGCGCGTGGTCTGGTTGCCGATGGCGTTATCAACCAGGATGAAGTCGAGTTTCTCGAGAATTGGCTGATCGCCAACCGGGACATGAGCGACCTTCCCGCCGTCAACACGCTCTATCGCCGAGTTCGTGAAATCATGGCTGACGGCATCGCCGATGACGCTGAAAGGGCGGAGCTTCTGGAAACCCTGCATCGCCTGTCCGGCGGGGACCTCAAGCAGCTCGAAGCGCTGCGCGGCAACGCCTTGCCGCTCTGCAGCCCGGCGCCAGCTCTTGCTTTCCCCGCCACCGTCTATTGCTTCACGGGCATCTTCAACTACGGCCGGCGGCGTCTCTGCGAAGAGGCTGTCATCGAACGCGGTGCGCTCACTAGCGGGCTGAACAGCAAGACGAACGTGCTGGTGATCGGCATGTACACGACCGACATCTGGCAGGACTCCACCATCGGAAGCACGATTTCCAACGCTGTTGAGTACCGGAGAAAGGGCGTGCCTATTTCCATCGTTTCCGAAGTTCACTGGCGCGCCCACCTCTGACATAGGCTCTAAACCCGGTGATGCTCGCCATAAGGCGATTGTCTTGTATTCGCTCTTTCAGTTAGAGTCGTTCCGCAATGGGAAGGAGCAGCACTTGAACCAGATCGCCTTTCTGCCGGCACGGGAAGATGTCCTGTCCCGAAGGAAGATCATCATCGCGGATCTTGCGGAGCTCTTGCCTGCCGAATGCCTTGTGCATGAAGCTCGCGAACTCGTACCCTTCGAGACGGACGCCTTCATTTCCTATCGGCGGGTGCCGCTGGCGGTTGCCTTGCCGAAGACGACGGCGCAGGTCGCCGCGGTGATGAAATACTGCCACCGCTACAAGATCCCCGTCGTGCCCCGCGGCGCAGGTACGTCCCTTTCCGGTGGAGCCATTCCCCAGGAGGATGCGGTTGTCCTCTGCCTTTCCAAGATGTCGCGCATCCTGGAACTGGATTACCCCAACAGGACGGCCATGGTTCAGGCCGGCGTCACGAACCTGAGCATTTCGGAAACCGTCGGTGCCGACGGCTTCTTCTATGCGCCCGACCCCAGTTCACAGCTCGCCTGCACAATCGGCGGCAATATCGGCATGAACTCCGGCGGTGCACACTGTCTGAAATATGGCGTCACGACCAACAACCTGCTGGGCGTCAAGATGGTTCTGGTCGATGGCACCATCATCGAGCTCGGTGGAAAGCACCTGGATGCCGCGGGTTACGATCTGCTTGGTCTTGTTTGTGGGTCCGAGGGACAGTTGGGCATCGTGACCGAAGCAACGGTACGGCTGATTGCCAAGCCGGAGGGTGCACGTCCGGTTCTCTTCGGCTTTCCCAGTTCCGAGGCCGCAGGGGCATGTGTGGCCGACATCATCGGCTCCGGGATCATTCCTGTTGCGATAGAGTTCATGGACAAGCCGGCGATCGAGATCTGCGAGGCCTTCGCCAAGGCTGGCTATCCGCTGGATGTCGAGGCCCTGCTGATTGTTGAGGTCGAGGGGTCGGACGCCGAGATGGACGCGATGCTGAAGAGCATCGTCGAGATCGCTGGCCGCCACAGCGTGCAGACGGTGCGCGAATGCCAGTCTGCAACGGAAGCCGCACTGATCTGGAAGGGTCGCAAGTCCGCCTTCGGCGCGACAGGCCGTATCGCGGACTATATCTGCATGGACGGCACGGTACCGCTCAGCAAGCTGTCCTATGTGCTGAACAAGACATCGGAGATCACCGACCGGTTCGGCCTGCGGGTGGCGAATGTCTTCCACGCCGGCGACGGCAACATGCACCCCCTGATCCTGTTCAATGCCAATGATCCCGAAGATGCTGCAAAAGCCGAAGCGGCTGGCAACGAGATCCTGAAGCTCTGTGTCGATGCCGGTGGATGCCTGACTGGCGAGCACGGCGTTGGCATCGAAAAGCGCGACCTGATGCGCCACCAATATAATGACGTGGATCTCAACCAGCAGATGGCGGTCCGCTCCGCATTCGACGATGGCTGGATCCTCAACCCGTCAAAGGTCTTCCCGCTCGAAGGGAGGCCCGAGGGCCGACAAGACGCGTGATGCTGATACCCCATTCCGAAAATGATGCTGCCTATGTGATCCGCACGGCGGCAGCAAACAAGAAGGCGCTCATTCTGTGCGG
Organism: Neorhizobium sp. SOG26; assembly: GCF_003491345.1. GTDB lineage: Bacteria > Pseudomonadota > Alphaproteobacteria > Rhizobiales > Rhizobiaceae > Neorhizobium > Neorhizobium turbinariae. Next base: position 722,993 of record NZ_CP025513.1, on the reverse strand, counting down.
CGGGCAGACCCGCTCGCCGGACGTCGATCCGCTTGCTGACATAGAAGTGGTCAGTTCGCGCGGCCTGTCCGGCATCGTCACCTATGACCCTGCCGAAATGGTAATGACGGCCCGCGCCGGCACCCCCGTTGCGGAGATCGAAGCGACCCTGGCCGAAAACCGCCAGATGATGGCGTTCGAGCCGATGGACCACCGCGGGATCCTGAAGACTTCCGGCGAGCCCACCATCGGTGGCGTATTTGCGGCAAATATTTCAGGGCCCCGTCGGTTCGTGGCGGGTGCTGCGCGTGACAGCCTGCTCGGCATCCGCTTCATCAACGGCAAAGGTGAGACGGTGCGCGCCGGTGGCCGGGTCATGAAGAATGTCACTGGGCTCGACCTGGTGAAGCTGCTCGCTGGCTCCCAAGGAACGCTAGGTTTCCTGACGGAAGTGACGTTCCGGGTTCTGCCGGTGCCGCAGACGGTGGAAACCATCGTCATCTCCGGCCTTAACAATGACGCCGCGACCAATGCGATGGCAGCAGCCATGGCGATGCCGGTCGAGGTCTCGGGTGCCGCGCACCTGCCGCAGACGGTGCGGTCGAAATTCATCGACGGCAAGCTTCCGGAGGGTGAGGCGACCGTTCTGCGGCTCGAAGGTCTAGAGGCATCCGTTGGTGTCCGGGCAGACAAACTCGAAGCTGTCATGCAGGCCTTCGGCCCGGTAACGCGTCTTGGCATGGACGACAGCCTCACTCTTTGGCGCCAGATCCGGGACATCCATCCGTATGCAGACGGCACGGAAAAGCCGCTCTGGCGGGTATCAGTCGCACCGTCGGCCGGGCATCAGTTGGTGGCAGCGCTTCGCCTTGAAGCGGGCATAGATGCTTTCTACGATTGGCAAGGAGGCCTTGTCTGGATGCGGATGGAGGCCGACCCTGAAGCCGAGCTTATCCGCCGCTATATCCGCGCGCTTGGCGGCGGCCATGCGACCCTCGTGCGGGCTTCCGAGCTTGTGCGGCAGCAGACCCCGGCTTTCGAACCCTTGCCAGAGGCCGTCGCGGCACTGTCGGCTCGCGTCAAGGAGAAACTGGATCCGTGGGGCATCTTTGCGCCAGGGAAGATGGGCTTTTAGAGAATGCAGACTTCCTTTACCGCCGAACAGCTTGCCGACCCGCATGTGGCGGAGTCGGAGAAAATCCTGCGCCGTTGCGTTCATTGTGGTTTCTGTACCGCCACCTGCCCGACCTATGTGACGCTTGGCAACGAGCTCGACAGTCCGCGTGGCCGCATCTACCTGATCAAGGACATGCTGGAGAACGGACGACCAGCCGACGAGGAGGTGGTCACGCATATCGACCGCTGCCTTTCCTGCCTGTCTTGTGTTACGACCTGCCCCTCCGGCGTCGACTACATGCATCTCGTCGACCACGCCCGCGTTCATATTGAGAAAACATACACTCGGCCTCCGGTGGACCGGCTGATACGCTCCACCCTGGCCGCGGTGCTACCCTACCCTCGCCGCTTCCGCGCCGCCCTGTTGCTGGCAAAGCTCGGCCGACCGCTTGCCCCGCTATTCAAACGTGTGCCGGCCTTGAGGCCGCTCGGCGCAATGTTGGATCTCGCTCCGACGTCTCGGCTGGGCAAGGCGGACACTTCCGCACGCGCACTGCCGCCGGTCGACGTGCCGAAGCGTGGGCGCGTCGCGATCCTCGCCGGCTGCGCCCAAAGCGTGCTCGATGCTGGCATCAACGAAGCCGCGATTCGCCTCCTGACCCGCCTCGGCGTCGAAGTGGTGACACCGGCGGGCGAAGGCTGTTGCGGCGCGCTTGTGCATCACATGGGCCGCGAGGAACAGGCGCTCGACTTCGCGCGCCGCAACATCGATGTCTGGTGTCGCGAGATGGAGAAGGACGGCGGCCTTGACGCGATCATCATCACGGCATCTGGCTGCGGCACGACGATCAAGGATTACGGCCACATGCTGCGCCTCGACTCGGCCTATGCCGCCAAGGCCGATAAGGTCTCATCGCTGGCCAAGGACGTGACGGAATACCTGGCGACACTGGACCTGCCGAAGCTGGAACCGAGAGCCGAGACCGTCGCCTACCATTCCGCCTGTTCGATGCAGCACGGACAGAAGATCACGCTGCAGCCGAAGGCGCTCCTGAGAGCGGCAGGCTTCGCCGTCCGCGATCCGGCTGAAGGCCACCTGTGTTGCGGCTCGGCAGGCACGTACAACATCCTCCAGCCGGAGATTTCGGCACAGCTTAAAGCCCGCAAGGTAAAGAACATCGAAGCCACGAAGGCCAACATCATTTCCACCGGAAACATCGGCTGCATGACGCAGATCGCATCCGGAACAGCAGTGCCGATCGTTCACACGGTGGAACTGTTGGACTGGGCCTATGGCGGCCCAAGGCCAGCCAAGCTCGGCTAAAGTGGCGACTTTCAAAGGCAGAAAAAAGCCCGCCGGTTGGCGGGCTTTTCAATCGGGTTACCGAAGACGGCTTAGTTGTACGGCGAGTTGCACTGCGCGCGTACGCCAACACGCGGGACGTAGGTATTGTCCGATGCGCGGTAGGTGCGATAGCGTTCCGTGCACCACTGAACATGGCGGCTAGAACCGGCGTAAGCGCGCGTCGGCTGGTTGGCGATTGCGCCACCAATGATCGCGCCAGCACCGAAGGCGGCGAGCGGATACCAGAAGCCGTCACTGTGGCGGCGATAGCCACGGCGGTACTCGCGATGTCCACGATGACCATGATACCAGCCACGGCGGTCGCGGCGATCCCGGCGAAACTGCACCTGCTCGACGGCGGAAGCTTCAGGAGACTTGACCTTCGGCATCATGACCGCGCCTGCTGGGGTGAGGGACGATGCAAACATCATGACACTCATGGCGCCTGCAGAAAGCAATTTGGACATTGTGCGCATTGTGGAATCCTTTCGTACGACAGGAGGGATAAACCCCGTTCGCGTCGGGAGGTTCCATGTTGAAGTTTTTGTGAAACACCCGTGTTCAATGTCGAGAACTGCTCTATCGTTGCAAGACGGCAGGAGTGCCGGAACAGCGAGATGCCAGCAGAGTTGGCACTTGTCAGTTAGAGGAGAGGTTTCATGAGCATATTCAGCAAAATCAAGTCGGCCATCTTTGGGGGCCCGGCACAGGCCGCACCTGCCGCCGCACCGACCACGTCCACCACGGCGCCGACGCAAGCCGCAACCGCATCGCCTGCCGCACCCTCGGCGGCATCCGCAGCACCCGCACCGGCATCATCTGCTGCACCGTCTTCCGCATCGAGCAGTCCAGCGCAGCCGGCCGGCAGCACCCCGGCGCAGAACGTAGACGTGGCGGCCATCCTTGACGAGGCCGTCAAGAAGAACGGCCAGAAGCTTGATTGGCGCCGCTCGATCGTCGACCTGATGAAGGCGCTCGGAATGGACGCGAGCCTCACCGAGCGCAAGGAACTGGCCGACGAATTGGGCTACACGGGTGACAAGAACGACTCGGCTACCATGAACATGTGGCTGCACAAGGCACTGCTGAAGAAGCTCTCCGAGAACGGTGGCAAGGTACCCGCGGACCTTCTGGACTAAGCAATAAAAAGGGAGCGTCTCGATGGAGACGCTCCCTTTCAGATCTGTGCTTGAAACCGATCGGGCTTAGCTGGACGGACCCATGTCGAAGACGTGGTGATGGATATGGCCGTCGAACATCTCAAGCAAGCCCTTGGTCATTTCACGGCTCTCGTAGCGCACCGGCGATTCCAGGGCAGCTGCGAGCGCGGCCCGATCCTCGTACATGGTTGAAAGAGCCATGACGTAAGACGGTGCGCCCTCGTCCCGCTCGATGTTGTAGAGGACGCGAACTTCCTTCACGCCCGGGAAAGCCAGCCACATGGGCATCAGCTTCTCGGCGACATAGGCGCGAAACGCATCGTCCTGGCCGGGCTTGATCGTGCCTTCGAAGAAGGCCTGGCGAATGATCATGATACTCTCTTCGGTCAGTTGACTGTGGTCGGCGGCTTCTTGCCGGCGAAATGCGCTTCAAGATTAGAAAGCACAAGTTCGCCCATGGCGATGCGCGTTTCCATCGTCGCGCTACCCTGGTGGGGCAGGAGCAGCGTGTTAGGTGCGGAGTAGAACTCCGGGCGAATGTTCGGTTCGTTGACGAACACGTCGAGACCGGCCCCGGCGATCGTTCCATCGTTGAGCGCCGCGAGCAGCGCATCCTCATCCACCACGCTGCCGCGCGCGATGTTGATCAGCACGCCCTTTGGCCCAAGCGCCTTGAGGACATCAGCATTGACGATATTCTGGGTTTGGGCGGTCGCAGCAACAATGACGCAAAGGATGTCGCTGTCTTCGGCAAGCTCTACCGGCGAGGCGCAGGACTTCCACGAGGTGTCAGTGATCGGCGAGCGGTTCCAGAACCGCACATCCATGCCGAACACTTCAGCGCGGCGACCGACGGCCTTGCCGATCTGGCCAAGCCCGAGGATGCCGAGGCGCTTGCCTTTCGGGCTTGTGCCCAGCGGGAAGGCTTCCTTGCCCCACTTGCCGGCGCGCATGTAAGCATCACCTGACGCAACCTGGCGCAGAACGCCGAGCATCAGGGCGATGCCGAGATCGGCCACATCATCCGTCAGAACGCCGAGGGTGGTGGCAACATCGATGTTGCGGCTGCGCGCATGGGCGAGATCAATGCGGTCCGTGCCGACGCCGTTGACGGCAATGACGCCGAGCGACGGCATCTTGTCGATCCACTCGTTGGAGATGCCCGTTCCGCCACCCGTGGCAACTGCGCGGATCTTGGGAAGCGCGGCCTCGAGGCTTTCCTTCTGCGACTCATCATAAAGGCGATGCACCGTGTAATTTGCATCGAGACGTTCTTCGATGAATTCCATCATCGGTTCGACAAGCAGGAGATCCGGTTTCATATCGCTTCTTTCAAAAAATCAGGAGATTTGGCCGAGGAAAAGCTTCAGGCGTTCGTTCTTCGGGTTGCCGAAGAATTCATCCGGTGCGCCCGACTCCAGGATCTGGCCCTGGTCCATGAAAATCACGCGGTCCGCCACCTGTCGAGCGAAGCCCATCTCGTGGGTCACGCACAACATCGTCATGCCTTCCTTCGCAAGGTCGATCATGGTGTCGAGCACTTCCTTGACCATTTCCGGGTCAAGCGCGGAGGTCGGTTCATCAAAAAGCATGATCTTGGGATTCATGCAAAGCGCACGGGCAATGGCAACACGCTGCTGCTGGCCACCGGAGAGCTGTGCCGGATACTTTTCCGCCTGCTCAGGAATCCGAACGCGTTCCAGGTAGCGACGGGCGGTTGCCTCGGCTTCCGCCTTGGCAATACCGCGGACCTTCATCGGCGCAAGCGTGCAGTTCTCAAGCACCGTCATATGCGGGAAGAGGTTGAACTGCTGGAAGACCATACCGGTCTCCTGACGGACGATATCGACATTCTTGCCGCCAGCCGTTAGGTCGTGACCGTCAACGACGATCCGGCCCTTCTGGATCGTTTCCAACTGGTTGATGCAGCGAATGAGGGTGGATTTGCCCGAACCAGACGGACCGCAGATGACGATGCGCTCGCCACGGTTCACCGACAGGTTGACGTCGCGAAGGGCGTGGTAAGCACCATACCACTTGTTCACGCCCTCCATCTGTACTGCCAGATCTGAAGCTCCCCGCATCTCCGATGCCGGTGCGTTTGCGCCTACCTCAGCCATGCGAGGAACTCCTTTCAATCTCTGACTAGCTTACTTCTTGGCGTCGGTGACGAAAGCCGGCAGCGGGGAACCGAGCCACTTTTCGTGGATCTTGTTGAGGTCGCCGCTCGCCTTGACCTTGTCGACAAAGGCGTTGACTGCAGTCAACAGCTCGCTGGAGCCCTTGCGCACGGCAATGCCCTGGACCTGCTGGCTGAGCTGGATCTTCTGCTCGTATTTGCCCGGAGCCGCCGTCTCGATCTGCGCCGCCACGACGTTGGATACGCCGATCAGCTGAACCTGGCCGGAAAGCAGGGCCTGGATGGCGCTCGCGTCGTCATCGAACCGCTGGATCTTGGCGTCAGCCGGAGCAATCTTGGTGACGCCGGTGTCCTGCGTGGATGCACGTGCGACGCCAATGGTCTTGCCGGAAAGATCCTCGGGCTTCGAAACCTGGATGTCCTTGCCGCCGAAGACCCCAACCGAGATGCCAGCGTAAGGCGCGGAGAAGTCCACGTTCTTCGCACGCTCTTCGGTGATGCCGAGCGACGCAACGAGCACGTCGACCTGGTTGCTCTGGAGATACGGAATGCGGTTCGGGCCAGTGACCGGGACGATCTGCAGCTTGACGCCCAGTTCTTCGGCCAGAAGCTTGGCAACGTCTGCATCGTAGCCGTCCGGCTCGTTCGACGTGTTCATGATGCCGAACGGCGGGAAGTCAACCAACATGCCGACCTTCAAGGTACCGGCCGACTTGATGCTTTCAACCGTCTGTGCGGCGGCGGTCGATGCGATCGCGCCCGCAAGAAGACCGGCACCAATGGCTGCCGTCAGCATTCGTCTGGAAATTTCCATGTTCCTACCCTTTCAGTTATGCCGGTTTACCTCCCTCCGGCGCGGGTCCCGTCAACGTGTTGTTGCGCGGGAGAATTTGCGTTCCATGCGTCCGGCCAGCAGCGACAGCGGCCAGCACAGGATGAAGTAGATCGCCGCCACCGTGGAGAAGACCAGGAAGGGGCTGAACGTCGCGTTGTTGATGATCTGGCCCTGGCGCGTCAGTTCAACGAAACCGATGATTGCCGCAAGGGACGTGCCCTTGATGAGCTGCACGAGGAAGCCAACGGTCGGTGCGACCGCGACACGGGTCGCCTGCGGCAGGATGATGTATCTCATGCGGTTGATGTAACGCAGGCCAAGTGCGGTTGCGGCCTCGCGCTGGCCCGGCGGCACCGCCTCGATGCAGCCACGCCAGATTTCGCCAAGGAAGGCGCTGGCATGAAGCGTCAGCGCAATCATCGCAGCGATCCACGGATTCACGGCAAAGCCAAAGATGTTCATGCCAAAGAACACCAGGAAAAGCTGCATCAGTAGCGGCGTTCCCTGGAAAAGGCGGATGAAGCCCGTGGCGAGGAGGCGCGGCACCTTGTGGTCGGCAACACGGGCGAGAGCAACGAGAAGTCCACCAACACCGCCGCCCGCAAAGGCGATCGCCGACAGCGCGATCGTCCACTGCGCCGCCATGACGATGATCCAAAACTCGTTCCAGCCGAAAGGTCTGATCAGCATGTCTGTCTTCCCCTATCGGCTCAGCGGATATTTGAAGGCCACCTTCTGGATGGCGGCAAACAGCGTCGAGAAGGCAACCGACATGACGAGGTACATAGCCGTGATGACGACATAGACCTCGAAGCTTGCGAAGGTCGCTGATTGCAGGTCGTTCCCGGCCGCAGCAAGGTCGTCAGCGGATATGACGGAAACGACGCTGGTGTTGAGCATCAGGTAGATGAACTGGCTGGTCAGCGACGGGTACACGGTGCGCAGCGCCGGCTTCATGACGATGTAGCGGAAGATCTGGAGTTTCGACAGGCCGAGCGCCGTGCCAGCCTCCACCTGCCCCTTCTGGATCGACTCGATGCCGGCGCGGATGATCTCCGTTCCATAGGCGCCGAAGTTGACGACCAGAGCAAGAAGCGCGGCACTGTTCGGTGTCAGGCGGAGCCCGAGCGATGGAAGACCGAAGAAGATGAAGAAGATCTGCACCAGGAACGGCGTGTTGCGGATGATCTCGATATAGGCGTTGACCAACCAGCGGAGAGGCAGAGGGCCGGATGTCTTGCCCCAGGCGCAAAAGATCGAGACGATCAGGCCGATCAGCATCGCGCCGACAGAAAGCTGGATCGTCAGCGCCGCACCCACCAGAAGCTTGTCGAAGCCTGCGAGTACCGGTTCGAAGTTGAAGTTGTACAACCTGTGACCTCCCGACCACGTTTGCAGCCGTCTCTTCTCCCAGAGCAGGCTGCGATTTAGATCGATCTAATAGGGTCCGAGTGCGAGGTCAACCCGCCTTATGGATTCCCAAAGATAGCGCAGCCGCCGCAGAAGACTGCCGCACATGCAATTGCGTCGGCTTGATAATCCAGCGGGGCGGCAGTTGCGGCTCGCGGATGCGATCCAGCAGCAGCCGCGCGGAATCCTCGCCAATGGTCACGGGCTCAGTCGATATTGAGGTCAGCCGCGGACGGGTAATGTCAGCTTCGGTAACATCGTCGAAGCCGACGAGGGATACGTCCTCGCCGACTTTCAGCCCAAGGTCGCTCAGTCCTGCATTTAGCCCGACCGCAATGACATCGTTGAAGCAGATTATCGCGGTGGGTCGTGACGCTTCGAAGAGCGCCTTGGCAGCGTGGGGGATCTGCGCCGTCTGGTCCGGCACGCGGATGACATCATCGCTTTTGAGCCCCCTCGCCCGCATCGCTTCATCGAAGCCCTTGATGCGTTCGTCGTAGGCGGAGTGAACCGGACCATGCACGGCAAAGGAAATCGCCGTGTGACCCAGGTCTGCGAGATGATCAACGGCTTGACGCATACCGGCGGCATAGTCCGCACCGGCATAGTCGAGCTCTGGCGAAATATGTCTCAGGGTCTGCACGACAGGCAGATCCCAGTCGAGCAATTGCTGTACAATCCCGGCTTGCGTGCCCGCGGCGGCGCACAGAATGATGCCGTCTACGCCATGCTCCCGAAGGCGGCGCATCAACACGTCCTGTCGCTCCACCGTATCGCCGCTGTTGACCAGCAAGACCACCATACCTGCGCGGTCGATGACCGCCTCGATGCCGGACAGAAGCTCGGCGAAGAACGGGTTGGTCAGATTCGGAACAACGACGCCGACAGCATTGCTGCGTTCAGCCCTGAGTCTCGCGGCACCCATGTTGTAGACGTAGCCAAGCGCCGCCATGGCCTCTTCGACCCGGGCACGCGTCTGTGCCCCGACAAGCGGGCTCTTGCGGACCACGAGCGAAGCTGTGGCGCGAGACACGCCCGCGCGCTGCGCTACATCCAAGAGGGTCACTCGGCTTTTCTTGCGATCTTCGACGGGCATGAGACTTTCGTGAACTGTTGGATCGGCAGCGTCAATGGATGAGCGCCATCGCCTTGATGACTGCAAATATGGGTCGGCCGACGGTCAGTCCCAGTCGGTCGACGGAAAGCGTCGTGACGCGCGCCAGCAGGATATCACCCTTGGCGTCGATCCTCACGCGGACCGTACCTTCACGCTGCGGCTCCAGGGTAATAATGTACCCCTCAAGGATGTTGAGCGCGCTCAGGCCCTCTGGTTGCTGGACGGCGACCAGGACATCCCGCTCGGCAATATGGATGTTCACCCGCCGGCCGCGCTCCAGTCCTGCGGCTGGTAAGATCACCTCCCCCGCCCTCAGCGTGACATGGGAAACACGGTGCTGCGCATCGGCTGACGCCACCGTGCCGCTGATGATCACCCCCGTGTCTCTTTGGTCGATCGAGGGGCTCGCCAGCACCTCGGCCGGGGATCCTGCAGCTTCGATCTTTCCATCGGCCAGGACGATGACACGATCTGCCAGCCGCGTGACCTCGGCGACCGAATGGCTGACGTAGATCATCGGCGTCTTCATCTCGTCGCGCAGCTTTTCGAGATAAGGCAGGATCTCGCTCTTGCGCGCATCATCCAGCGCCGCCAGCGGCTCGTCCATCAAGAGGAGACGCGGGGACGCCAGCAAGGCACGGCCGATCGCGACGCGCTGCCTCTCGCCGCCGGAAAGGCCGTGAGGCTTGCGATCCAGCAGCGCCTCGATGCCGAGAAGATGCACGATGTGGTCAAAATCTGCCGGCCTTTTTCGCGACGTGAACCAGGATCCGAAGTTCAGGTTGTTGCGCACCGAAAGATGCGGAAACAGCCGGCTGTCCTGGAAGATGTACCCGAAGCGGCGCTGGTGGACCGGCACAAAGACCTTGCGCTGGGTGTCCACCAGAACCGCATCCTCAAAAGTCAGCCGTCCAACATCCGGTCTCACAAGCCCCGCAATAATGCGCAGCAACGTTGTTTTGCCCGATCCCGAGCGACCAAACAAAGCTGTCACACCAGCCGCAGACGTGAACCCTGCGTCAAGTGCGAAGGCACCAAAATGTTTTTGTGCTTCAACGGACAGGATCATGGTGCTGCCTCCTCCCAGCCCAATGTGCCAAGAGCTCCGAAGCCATCAGCGCGGAGAACGAGATTACAATCGCCACCAGCGTCAGGCGCGTTGCGCCCGCGTCGCCACCCGGGACCTGGGTCAGGGTGTAGATCGCAGCAGACAAGGTCTGCGTCTCACCCGGAATGTTGGACACGAATGTGATCGTCGCGCCAAATTCGCCCATCGCCTTCGCAAACGCCAGGACCATACCGGCAATGATTCCGGGAAGGCTCAGAGGGAGCGTCACTGTCAGAAAAACCCAGGCCCGGTTGGCGCCGAGCGTCGCAGCGGCCTCCTCGAGCTTCCCATCCACCGCCTCGAGCGACAACCGGATCGAACGCACCATCAGCGGAAAGCCCATCACGCCACAGGCCAGTGCCGCCCCTGTCCAGCGGAACGAGAAGACGATCCCGAACAAGCTTTCGAGATAAGCGCCAAACACACCGCGGCGGCCGAAGGCGATGAGCAGCAGATATCCAGTCACGACCGGCGGCAGAATGAGAGGCAGATGCACGAGGCCGTTGAGCACCGACTTGCCCCAGAACCTTCCCCGCGCCAGGAGGTAAGCAACGAACACGCCGAACGGCAGCGCCACCAGTGTCGCGATCGTCGACACCCACACACTAAGCCTGACCGCCGCCCATTCATCCTCGCTGAGATGAAGCCATTCCAACAGAACGCAATCCTCGTTTCGACGCAGGCACAACAAAGCCGTTTAATGGAGGATCGTGAAGCCTTCCTTCTCGAAAAAAGGTGCCGCTTTCGGAGAATTCAGAAAATTTAGGTAAGATGACGCCGCACTAGCCCCCGAACTTTTCAGCAGCGCGATCGGGTAAATGATCGGCGGATGGAGATCTTCGGGAAAGGTGCCAACGACCGCGACACCCGGGTCTGCCGCGGCATCCGTCTGATAAACGATGCCATAGGGCGCTTCTCCGCGCGAGACTAGAGCAAGGGCCGCGCGAACATTTTCGGCGCCCGCAACATGCTTTTCGACCACCGACCAAAGGCGGAGTTTTTCCAGCGCCGCCTTGGCATATTTGCCGGCCGGCACCGAGTTCGGCTCCCCCATGGCGAGCTTGCCGTCGTTCAGCAGCGCGGCGAGATCAAATCCAGGCGCGATCTGGATGGGGGTCGCATGGGCCTTCGGCGCGATGAGCACCAGGCGGTTCCCGAGAAGATTGGTCCGCGAATCCTCCTGCAGCAGACCCTTTTCGGATAGATATTGCATCCAGTCGAGGTCGGCGGAGATGAAGATGTCGGCTGGCGCTCCTGCCTCGATCTGCCTGGCAAGCGCCGAACTTGCGGCATAGGAAACGGTGACCGGTGGCTGGCCCTGCGTGGCCCAGGCATTGTTGGCCATGTCCAACGCGTTCTTGAGACTTGCCGCTGCAAAGACAGTCACCCGGTCCTGCGCCCACAGTGAAGCTGGCATGATCATCCACAGAATTGCGAGCATCCGGGCGACAAATCTGCGCTGGCGCGCACCAAAGATACCCATCCCACCTCTCCATTTAACGTCGTCGGTTGGAAGGATATATGGCTTCACGTCAGGTATGCTAGACCGGCAAACCGCCGCCGCGCTTCAAGGTGACCTGCTCTCCTTGAAGATGTTCAGCGCCGCGTGTTGCAACAGCATGATCGTCTTGCCGTCGCGTATCCGGCCGTTCGAGATCATCTGCATCGCCTCCTCGATCGTCGGCTCCAGCCGCTCGATGTCCTCGCCCTCTTCCGCATTGCCGCCGCCAGTAGAAACCTGATCAGCGGCTGAATAAGCGCCAACGAAGAAATGCAGCCGCTCCGTTACCGAGCCCGGGCTCATGAAGGCGTCGAAGATCTCGCGCACGTCGCTCACCCGATAGCCGGTTTCCTCCTCCACCTCGGCCCGGATCCGCTCCTCCGGGCTCGCGTGATCGAGAAGCCCCGCCGGCGTCTCAATCAGCAGATCGTCATGCCCGTTGACGAAGGCGGGGTAACGGAACTGGCGGGTGAGCAGCACCCTTCTACGCTCAAGATCATAAAGCAGGATGGTTGCGCCATTGCCGCGGTCATAGGTCTCGCGGCTTTGCCTCTGCCACGTCCCGTCCGATCTCAGGAAGCTGAAGGTCGTCTTCTTCAGCACATACCAGTCATCGGAAAGGATCGTCACATCCTCGACCCGAACTCTCTGCGCCACCGCCATTACACCCTCCCACGTTGTTTGCACGATATCGCACGATTCACGTCTTCATACAAGATCACGCACTCTGAAGGTTGCTGTCCCCGGTCAACGAACATCATCAAAAACAGGTGGGACTTAAGGCCCAGGCCGGAACGCTTGGAGGAAGCTTGCGTTATCCCGCCATCAACTGAACTCGCATGAAGGCCACCGCGCCTTCAGCATCCAACAGACGGTTCAAGAGCATGAAATCTGCAATCTTCTCGATCCTCGTTCTCATGGTAGGCATGACGGCTACGCTGGCGTTCCTCAACGATCCCGCGAAGGTCGCCTCGGCAAAGGTTTATGTGCCTGAGGTCGTGTCTGAAACGACCAGCGGCTAAGCCCCCGACGCATGACACGTCGAGCAGGTTGAACTGCTTGGCAATCAACCTGCTCCATCCTCCATGAGACTTCGCTGAAAGACATTGGTGGCCGTATGACTGGCAAAAGACTGGAATGGCTGGCGCGTGGAGGATATGCGGCGCGAGGCGTGGTCTATATCCTCGTCGCCGCCCTGGCAGTCCTTCCGATCTTTGGTGGCGGAAAGGCTGATTCCAAGTCAGCGCTGACGACTGTACTCGAGCAACCTTTCGGTCAGATCTGGCTCGGGCTGATCGGCCTGGGACTGGTCGGCTTCATCCTGTGGCGCATTGCACAGGCGACGCTTGATACCGATGGGCACGGGCAGGACCTCAAGGGCTACGTAGTCCGGGGCGGATTGCTGATCAGCGCAGCCACCTATACCGGTCTTGCCGCTTATGCGATCAGTCACGCCCTGCATTTCAGCCTCGGCGGCGGATCATCCGACAGCCGGCAGGACTGGACGGCATGGCTCATGCAGCAGCCTTTCGGCCGCTATGTCGTTGGCCTCGTCGCCCTGGCTGTCATTGGTGCCGGTGGAGCGCAGATCCTGAAGGGTGCCAAGCGCGGGTACCTCAAGTACTTCTCACACAGTTTCGAACACAAGAAGGTCCTCAACGCCGCCTGCATCTATGGCTTGGTGGCCCGCGGAGCGGTTCTGGTGATACTCGGCGTCTTCCTTGCCTATGCTGCTTTCACCATCGATCCAGAACAAGCGGGTGGAACAGCGGATGCGCTGTCATGGATCCGCGAGCTTCCTTTCGGCGCGCTACTCTATCTTCTCGTCGCCGTTGGCCTGTTTGCTTTCGGGCTCTATGGCCTGATCGCAAGCCGATACAGGATGATCCGCAGCCCCGACTTACAGAGACCCTTGAGCGCTGCGCGCTCGGCGTTAGGTTAGAGCCTCAATCTAGGGGTTCGGCATGGCTTTTCATCACGTTTACGCGCGCAGGGTTCTCGACAAGTTCAAGAGCTTCGAGCCGCTGGGGCTCATCATGGTCGCGATCGTGGCGGGCGGCCTGTTCCTCTTCTTCCAACTCACCGGCGAAGTGATGGAGGGCAATACCCATGCCTTCGATGAGCGGATCCTGCTTGCCCTTCGTAACACCACCGACCTCGGGACGCCGCTCGGGCCGGCTTGGCTCGGCCAGGCGATGGGCGATATTACGGCCCTTGGCGGGCACACCGTGCTCAGCCTGATGACCATCATGGCCACCATCTTCCTGTTTCTGTCGCGGCAGCGGGCAATTGCCATCTTCACCTTTCTGTCGATCGCTGGCGGCTTGCTGGTAAGTTCACTGCTGAAGCTCGGGGTTGCTCGCCCAAGGCCAGACATCGTGCCGCATTTGGTGGATGTGCACAGCCTCAGCTTTCCGAGCGGTCATGCGATGCTGTCGGCCGCGACCTACCTCACCCTTGGCGCCCTTCTGTCCCGCGCGCAGCCTTATCGCTCGACACGGATCTTTCTTCTTGGCGCAGCGATCTTCCTGACCTTGCTCATCGGCATCAGCCGCATCTATCTCGGCGTGCATTTCCCGACAGACGTACTCGGCGGCTGGTGCGCGGGCGCGACGTGGGCGCTCGGATGCTGGCTGATTGCACGGCGTTATCTCTCGACCACGCCAATTCCGGCGAAGGTCAAGGACACTCAAACGCGATAGGGCATCACTGTCTCGGCGCCGTTGGACCTGCGCTACCGTCAATACCCGAACCCGTTGTCGGCCGGTTCGGTGCAGTCTCGGTATTCTCCGGTGTCCGGAGGAACATGATGGCGAGGATCAACGCCAGAACGCCGGCGGCTATCGCAACCGACCACGCGGACCGGCCATTTCCGGTATGAGGTGCGGGCCGTTGCTGCCCGTCATACTCCGTATTTTCGTCCTTTGCGCCGAATGGGTCCCGCCCTTCCGCCATGGATGTACCCTGCCTGGATGCTTGCTCATACATGAAGAGGACGCCGGCATGGCTGCCGGCGTCGACTGGTCCTTACATCTGCTCGGATTGTGCGCCGCTGTTCGGCTTGGCCGGTCCCAGAACCGGTTTCTCGCCAAGCGCTTCGGTCATGCGCATCGGCTTGAACTGGCCCTTGCCGTCGATCGATGCACCTTCCGACCAGCGGCCTGGAACCGGATCACTGCCGTCAGCCTGGAATCCAAGGAAGCTGTAGTTGAACTCCTGGTTCTCCTGCTCCTGCGGGAAGCTGTTCGGGATCGGGAAGGCGCCGGAAGCACCGCCGAGCTCTTCGATCGCAGCCATCCACTGGTTCTGGTGCATGGTGTCTCGGGCAATCAGGAAAGACAGCATGTCCTTCATGCCCGGATCGTTTGTCATGTTGTAGAGACGAACGGCGAGAACGCGACCGGTCGACTCGGCCATAACATTAGCCGTCATGTCGGCAGCGATATTGCCGCTCGCATAGATGTGCGACATGTCAAACGGCACTCCGTCGGAATCAACCGGCATAGCCGAGAGGCCTGCAGACAGAAGGTTCTTCAGGTTCAGGCCGCCGAGCACGGCACCACCCACAGGGTCAGCAGCAACCGATTCCTTCACGCTCAGCGGAGCGCCTTCGAGGTTGAGAGCCACAGCCGTTGCCAGCATCTCGATGTGACCGAGTTCTTCGGCAGCAGTGTTCATCAACAGGTCGCGGAACTTCGGGTTACCACGCGCACCGCAGGCCTGGAAGAAATACTGCATGGCGACACGGATCTCGCCTTCGACACCACCGATCGCCTGCTGGAGCGCCCGTGCAAACAGAGGATCGGGGGTCTCGACGCGGACCGGATACTGTAACTTGCCGTCAGTGTAGAACATGAAGCTCTCCTTTTGGTTGGGGGAGCGCAAAGAACAACGAGATCGGCATTAAGTTTCGTCGCGTCGCAAGAAAGTTGATGGCCGCGATCAACCTTCGCCGCGAGCGTCGGCTGCTCGCGTGGCCAGCGAGGCGGCTTGCACGAAACCTTCTCCAGCATCAGGGGTTGTTAGGACAACAACCCAACACATGACGTGGAGACGATCGATGAGCGAGATGGAAACGGAGAGCCTGAAGCTTGCCAAGGAGTACCTTTCCTTGGGCGGCGCACGGAGAGCCAAGATCGATGACAACATCGTCAATACACGGCTGTGGGAGAATGACCCTCCGGAAGCGGCCGCATTCTGGGATAAGCACATCCAGTCGCTGCCGGAAGACAAGCGCCGCGAGGTGGAGCTTCATCTGCCGACGATCAACGCAACCTGACCACGACCTAGACCGCTGTCAGCCCGAAGCCTTCGCCTTGCCCAGGCTGCTGAGAAGGTCGTCGAGCATCGGCTTTTGGCCGATCAGAATCTTCGTGCGCGCGGCGGCGATGTCGAACCAGCCAGCGCGATCTACCTCCGGGAACGAACTGCATCCGTCCCGACCTCGGCGGCCATTCCATCTGGAACGGGCTGCTTTGTGGGTGGTCAAGGTCAAAATCCGGTTCTGCCTCCACCGCCCAAACCAGAACGATCTTGCCGCCAGGCTGGCGATATCTCCCAAGCTCGGAAAAGTCGCCGTCGACCGCTACGCCCAGCTCTTCCTGTACTTCGCGAATGGCCGCGTCCAAAGGTTCCTCGTCGTCCTCCACCAAGCCTTTGGGGATCGACCAGGCGCCCTCGTCCTTCTTCGCCCAGAACGGTCCGCCCGGATGCACCAGCAAAACTTCCGCTTCGCTGTCCGTCATTCGATAGATCAAGAGACCTGCACTGGTCTTGGCCATGGATTGCTCCGGAGGCCTGCGTTGTCGCAGGCATCGACAAGATGGACGAGCTTTGGCAAACCGGAGCGCAGCAAATAACTACGATCCCCCGCCTCAACGGAACCATCTGCCATGGCTTCGCCTTCATCATCCAATGCAACGATAGTGTCGGTGAGTTGAATGGCAACGGGATTGATTGCTCTTCTTGATGACGTGGCGGCGATTGCAAAACTCGCGGCATCGTCCCTTGACGATGTGGCCGCGCAAACGATCAAGGCCAGCACCAAGGCTGCGGGTGTCGTGATTGATGATACCGCGGTCACCCCGCGATATGTCGTCGGTCTGTCGCCTGCTCGCGAACTTCCGACCATCGGCAAGATCGCCCTCGGCTCGCTCAAGAACAAGCTGATCTTTCTCCTGCCTCTGTGCCTGCTGCTCGGCTACTTCGCGCCATGGCTGATCATGCCGCTGTTGATGCTCGGCGGCATCTACCTGTGCTTTGAAGGTACGGAGAAGCTTCATGAAGCGGTGTTCGGCCATCATGGGGAGCAAGGCGCGACGGAAGTGGATGGCACGGATGCCAGTCAAATCGAGAAGGAGAAAGTGTCCGGCGCAATCCGTACCGACTTCATCCTGTCGGCCGAGATCATGGCGCTGACGCTGGCGGGTGTGTCGGAGTCCGGCTTCTACGCGCAGGCTGCGGTGCTCGCTGGCGTCGGCATATTCATCACCGCGGCGGTCTATGGCGTTGTCGCGTTGATTGTTAAGGCAGACGACATCGGGCTAGCGCTGGCAAAGAGCGGCTCCGCGGCCCTGCGCGGTTTCGGAAAGTTGCTCGTCCGCGGCGTGCCTGTTTTTCTGCAACTGCTGGCCGGCATTGGAACTGCCGCGATGCTTTGGGTCGGTGGCAGCATCATCGTCCACGGTCTGGCGGAGCTCGGCTTCCACGCACCGGAGCACATGATCGAACATGTTGCAGAACAGGCCGCCGCCGTCGTACGGGTGCTACCTTCGGTCGTTGGGTGGCTCGCTACGTCCCTGCAGCAGGCGGTGTTGGGCCTGGTTATCGGTGCTGCCGCGGTCGTCGCCTTCAACCTGGTTAAACCGGCTCTCGTTCGCATGGGCTACGCGCATGGCTGAAATGTACCTCATCCAGATCCTCCTGCCCGTGATCGGCCCACAGAGCGACAGACCGGATCCGTACGAAATGCTTCGCGAGGAGCTCACCAGCCGGTTTGGCGGGATGACCTTCCACAAGAACGCGCCCGCCGAAGGGCTCTGGGCGAATGATGATGACGTCGAGAAGGACGCCATCATCATTGCAGAGGTGATGATCGATGACCTGCATCGCGACTGGTGGCATGCCTATCGCAAGGCACTGGAGGATCGCTTCCAGCAGGAGGAGATCGTCATCCGCGCACTGCCTATGGCCAGGCTTTAGGCATCAGCTCTCGTCACCAGCAGCCGGATGACGCCTTGCTTGGGAAAGGGTGGATGAGTCACCAACGGCGAGCGCGGCCGCCCATAGGTCGAGCCGAGGAGGACGAGATGATGCCAATGGATGCCACCACGGCAGGCAGGACTGACCCGCACCTTGCACAAACTGCGCCTCGCATCGTCTCGGTGCGAGCAATCCCGGTGGCGGGCCGCGACAGCATGTTGCTCAACCTCAGCGGTGCGCCTCATCCGGTCCTGACCCTCGATTTGCTAGCGGATGTGATGATAACGGCGACGGAAATAAACGAGCGCCTCGTCATTGTCATTGCCATGGATGACGCCGCGCACCCGGCAGAACAGCACATGATGCGTGCCGCTTTGGACGACGTCCGCAACCTCGCAGTCGAAGGATACGACTGCATCGGAGAGCACCGGAGATCCCGTCTCACTCGCGGTCCAGTTGCCGCGAGAAAACCGCTCCTCCTGCGGCGTTGCGCCACCGAAGAGCTTGGACAAACCCTCGTGCCGGCTCGTCAACGCATTGACGCAAAGCACCCGGTTCGTCTCGAAGATCTTCGCGACCGAGCTGGAGCGGTTCAGGCAAACCAGCAGCGTTGGCGGCTGGTCTGTGACGCTACAGACAGCCGAGGCAGTGAACCCTGCCACGCCGGCCGCCCCGTTGGTGGTGACGATATTGATCGCCGCCGCCAACCGCGACATACCCTCTCGAAAGGCGAGGCGGCTCGCCTCGATGTCGTCCTGCATCATCTCACTCGTCATTCGCTTCGCAGTCCTGCCTTCTTGAGCAGCGGCATAACACGGTCGCAGAAGAATGGCAGTTCGTAAGTGTAGTTGACGAAGGATAAGGCAATGCCGGAGTAGCCCTGCTGGGAGATCGCCAGCATGTCCTCGACGATCTTCTCCGGCGTGCCAACGAGCGGATATCCGCCGGCGCCCCCGGCAAAGCGCTTGCGGTAACGGTCGTAGCTTTCCTTGTCGTGCGACTGCGAGAACTCCTTCTTGCCTGCCATATGGGCGTCGACAGCCTCATGATCGGCAAGCGTCACTGCATAACGCTCGTAATAATCCTCCGCCTCCTGTTGCGTCTCGCGACAAACAACGTGGCAGACGGTATAGGCACCAACATCGCGGCCGATGACGCTGGCCCGGTTGCGGATGTCTTCTACATGCTTGCCGGCTTCCGAGAGTTCCGTGAAGGTGGTGAACAGATATTCGCAGTTCCTGGCGGCGAAATCCCGCCCCGGTCCGCCGAAGGCCGCATTCATCGTCACAGGCCGCGGCGTCTGGATGCTCGCAGGGCGGGTGACCACGTCCTTCAGCTTGTAATACTGGCCGTTGAAGTCAAAGGGAGCGTCGGAAGTGTAGGACCGTTCGACAATCTCCAGCCATTCCGCGGCCTGGTCATAACCCTTCTCCACCAGCGGTACGCCAAACATCCCGAACTCCTTCGGGTTCCAGCCGCAGACGATATTGAGCCCGGCGCGTCCGCCGCTGATATGGTCGACCGTCGCGAGCGCCTTCGCCGCGTATAGCGGATGCACGAGCGGCACGTGGACCGTCATGAAGAGGCCTATCCGTTCGGTTACCGAGGCAAGGCCGGCTGCCCAGGTGAAAGTTTCAAACGACCACTCCCTCACCCGATTCTTGCCACCGAAACCTTTCCAGCGCGCGATCGGGAGGAAGAAATCGAGACCACCGCGGTCTGCGATCTGGACGGCGTTCAAGTTGTCCTCCCACCGCGCCTGCCACCGCTCCGGCACATCCGTAATAGCCAATCCACCGTCTGCATTGGCGGAAAATACCCCAAGCTTCAGCTTGCTCGCACCTTTGAGCGGGTGTGGTCTGCGGTTCATTTCGTCCTCCGACTTCTTCTTCGACCCGAGAGCGCCTGCCTCTCGGCTTCTTGCAACTGGCGATGACGGACGGAGAGGAAGGCCTCCTCCGCCGCAAATAGGAAAAGCATCATCCGGTCCTGCGCCATCAGCGGATCGCGCGCCATGAAGGCTGACTGGATTCGAGAAAGACTGGAGATGTAGGTCGCGGCCGTGGCGGGATCGGCGAACGTACCGATGCGGACCGACTGGAAGTAGTCTATGAAGCGCGCGATCGTTGCCGCCATGTGGGGATTGCGAACAGCCTCAAGCCAGGCATTGCGATAATCCACATTGGCAGCCAGGAGTGCCGGGAGATCTCCCTCAGCAAGCGCCTTTTCAATGAGTGCGAACAGTTCCGATAGTTTCCCGGCAACCTCGGGCGTCAGGTCACGCGCGGCTGAGGCCGCAGCGCGAGGCTCAAGTTGCCGGCGAACCTCGAACAAGCCAGAGATGTCGGCCGGCGAGAGCTCTCGCACGGCAAACCCCCGCGTCGTTCCAACAAGATAACCCTCCGCCACCAGCCGCAATAAAGCTTCACGGGCTGGCATGCGCGATATGCCGTGTCTGGCTGCAATCTCGGTATCCACCAGCCTTTCCGATGGTGCAATCGCACTCCGCTGCAGCTTCAAGCGCAGGTCGGCATAAATTCCATCCACGAGATTATCAACCGGCTTCAACATCCCATCTCCTGCCGAAACCGTATACCGTTCATGGCTATATTCAAGGGAATGAGCGGCTACCGCACATAGAATGTGAAGACCGGCCGTGTTATCAGTATACGGTTTTCCACATCTTGTAGGGCGGGACGTTTCAGGCTTAAAGCTGATTGAGGCCAGTTCCACCACCCTGATCATCGAGGATGCAGAACAATGAGTGACTTTCGACAGAAATGCCTTGGCGGTGAACGGCTGATCGGCACCTTTGCCGCCGTACCTCATCCGGTGACTGTCGAGGTCACGGCCGCGGCTGGTGTGGACTTTCTCTGCATCGACGCCGAGCACTCGCAGATCGGACGAGAACTGATCGAAAACCTCATCCGCGCCTCCGATGTTCACCGGGTACCGGCGATCGTGCGCGTGCCGGGTCATGCCCCCGAATCCATTGCCGGGGTTCTCGATGCCGGGGCCGCTGGCGTTCTTGTTCCACGAGTCTCGACAGCCGCCCAGGCGAAGGCAGCCGTGATGGCGACGCGTTACCCGCCGCTTGGCGAACGTGGGGTTGGCCCGGGGCGCGCAGCCGGCTATGGCTACCGCATTCCGGACTACCTGAAGCGCGCGAATGACGAGATCCTGCTCGCCGTCCAGATAGAGACGGCGGAAGGATTGGCGAAGGTTGAGGAGATCGTCGCCGTTGAAGGGGTGGATGTGATCTTCATCGGCCCGGGCGACCTCTCAGTTTCTATAAACGCTCTTGGGCCGGAGGGAGCGAAAAAACTGGAAGCGGCGATCCTGACGATCGCAAAGGCCGCGCGCGCCGCTGGCAAGGCAGTCGGCATCTTCCGGCCATCGCCAGATGATGTTGGAAAATGGAGGGACGCCGAAATCACCTTCTACCTCATCGCCAGCGACACGATGTTCCTCGGCGCGGGCGTGGCATCTGCCGTTTCGGCTGCCCGATCAGCCTGAGCGGCAACGGACTTCAACGGCCGGATCGACTTCGAGCCGGCCGTTTGTCGCTGTAATCAAACCTTGGCACTCGCCCCCTGCTGCTTCAGTGCGGCGAACTTGGTGGTCAGGGTGCCGATGTTTTCATCAAGCCACTTCGCCATGGCGAGTTCTTCTTCAAGGTTTGCCTTCAGCGGCGTTGCAAGCGCCGGAAGCTCCGCATAGTCAGCCAACGCGATCAGCGACTTGTAGGCTGCGATCTCGAAATTCTCGAAGGCAAAGTTCGCCATCGAGTTCTTGAGGATCTCGTCACCGGCAACCGTATGCCCGAGCGCTGCCATCGCGCCCGTGAAGGAAAGCGCGGCGTCCTTGATTGATGAGTGGCTCTCGGCAAGGCCGCTCAGAACTTCTTCGAGACGCCGGATCTGGCCTTCCGTTTCGCGGATATGCTGATCAAGCTTGGCGGCGACTTCCGGGTAGTTCTCGATGCGCTGAAGCTGCGGCTTCATGATCGATAATGCCTGGTTTTCCATGGCATGTGCATTTTTAAGTCCGGTAATGAATAGTTCGCGCGGCTCTTGGGACATCGGATACTCCTCTTGTTTGGCCCTACCAACCTCAAGTCCGCCGAGAAGTTCCACTCGCGCCGTTTCGAGACCACAAGGCTTTGGAGCTTGATCTGGAGCTGCCGAGCCATACCTTGGTCCGGCAGATGAACCAGGCCAACACTGCGAGCATGCTAGCGACAGACACATCACCGACGACGGATTGATCACCATGAATGTTGCTGTTGTGGGAGATGATGTTGGCAGTCCGCGGGCCCAACCGACCTACCGCATGTTGTTGGCAGGATCCTTGATGGGCCTGACGCAGCTTCTATCTCCTATTCCTGCTCAGGCGGAGGAGAAAAAGAACGAACCCGAGCAGTGCCTTTATTCCGGACCCGCCGGACCGGCCGCCCCTCCGGCCTGCATCCGGAGAAGCTCGTACCATGAGGATCTCTGCACGCATATGGAGGCCGTGGCCCTCCGAAACTCCGTTCCACCTGATTTCTTTGCGCGGCTGATCTGGCGAGAGAGCCTGTTCAAGCCCGATGCGGTCAGCCCCAAAGGCGCGGAAGGCATCGCGCAATTCATGCCTGCGACGGCCAAGCTTAAGGGGCTTCAGAACAGCTTCGATCCCGTCGAGGCGCTTACGGCGTCGGCCGCTTATCTGAAAGAACTGAAGGAGCGCTTCGGAAATTTTGGCCTGGCGGCGGCGGCTTATAATTCGGGTGAAGCCGGAGCCCAGCGGTTCCTCTCATCAGGAGCGCTGCCGCTCGAAACGCGAGACTATGTCTTCGCAATCACTGGCCACACGGCGGAAACGTGGAAAACCTCCCCACCGGCCGATCCGGCACCGGCGCTTGATAAGGATAAGTCTTTCCATGAAGCCTGTATGGATCTCGCCCGTCGAAGATCCATTACCGAGCCCATCCTTGCATCGGCAGATTGGGCGCCTTGGGGCGTCCAGTTGGCGGCCCATTACAACCCGTCGGTCGCGAGCAGGCTTTTCACCCGCTCAGTCGATCAGTTGCCGAAAAACCTGAAGGAACAGCGAGCCCTGATCGTCAGGCAGCGCGGCGGGAATTTCGGACGTCGCCCGCGTTATGCGGCACGGATCGGGATGCAGACGCGCGCCGAGGCAAACGACCTCTGCGGTCAGATCAAGGCCGCGGGCGTTCCGTGCACCGTCTTCCGCAACCACTAGAAGCCCATCACCGCCGCCCTGTTCGGACGACGGTGACACTTGTATGGATTAAGCCGCTTCGGCTGCGACGGCGACCGGAATTTCGACATCGATCTCCAGGATCGAGACGTTTTCGTCGCGGTCGATCTTGATGTGGACCTTGTCGCTGTCGATCTCGACATGCTTGGCGATCACGGCGAGAATTTCTTCGCGCAGGACCGCGACGAGATCCGAGTTGGAAGAAGCGCGCTCATGGGCCAGAAGGACCTGCAGACGCTCACGCGCCATCGGAGCAGAACGCTGCTTGCGGAACAGATTGAGGATGCTCATGCCGCCTTCCTTCCGAAGATCTTGTCGAAGATACCCCGCTTTTCATTCGGGACGGTGATCGGCACGGACTCGCCTGCGAGACGACGAGCAGCGTCGAAATAGGCCATGGCCGGTGCGCAACGTGCGTCTGCCAGGGTGACAGGGGAGCCGATGTTGGACGCGCGCAGCACATCCATGCTTTCGGGGATGATGCCGAGAAGCGGGATCGACAGGATTTCGAGAACGTCGTCGACCTTGAGCATGTCGCCACGCTCGGCACGATTGGAGTCATAACGGGTCAGCAGCAGGTGCTTTTCCATCCGTTCGCCGCGCTCGGCCTTCAGCGTCTTGGCGTCGAGCAGGCCGATGATGCGATCGGAGTCGCGGACGGAAGAGACTTCCGGATTGGTGACGACAACCGCCACGTCGGCGTGCCGCATGGCAAGTGTTGCGCCGCTTTCGATGCCGGCGGGGCTGTCGCAGATGACCCAGTCGAAGACGCGCTTCAACTCATTGATCACCCGCTCCACGCCTTCTGGCGTCAGGTTGTCCTTGTCGCGGGTCTGGGAGGCCGGCAGCAGGAACAGGGTTTCGAGCCGCTTGTCGCGGATCAGCGCCTGGGAAAGCTTGGCTTCGCCCTGGATGACATTGATCAGGTCGTAAACGACGCGGCGCTCGGCACCCATGACGAGGTCGAGATTGCGTAGCCCTACGTCAAAATCGACGACGACGACGCGCTCATTCCTCTGCGCCAGGGCCGCGCCGAGTGCGGCGGTAGACGTCGTCTTGCCGACGCCACCCTTGCCTGAGGTAACTACAATGACCTTCCCCATCTCGATCTCCTTTAAGAGCCCGCCTCGGCTCACGTCAGTATTTCTGCAATAATCGAATCGCCGTCGAGCCAGCATTGGACCGGTTGTCCGCGCAGGTTTTCGGCCATGTCTTCCGCCATCTTGTAGATGCCGTCGATTGCCACCAGCTCGGCTTCGAGCTTGCGGCAGAATATCCGCGCCGTGGCGTTGCCAAGCGAACCCGCCATGGCTCGACCGCGCAGGGCGCCGTAGATGTGCACCGATCCGCCAGCGATGATTTCCGCGCCGGAAGCAACCGATCCGATCACCGTCACGTCACCCTCCGGGAAGATCACCGACTGTCCGGAACGCACCGGCTCGCTGATCACCAGCGACTGGAGCGTCGGCCGCACCTCTACCGGAGCAGGCTTTACCTCTGCCTCGCTGTTGCGAAGCTCGATAACAGGCTCCTTGGCAATCGCCTCGTCGGAAACCGGCCGGCCGCCCTTCAGTGCCGGTGGCATGCCGGGACCGAGCAGTGACGGACGCGCGCCCTCGATGCCCATGATGCTGACGTTGCGCTGCGAAAGCTGCGCGACGAGTTCCTTCAGGTCGGCCTTGCCGATATCAAGGTCGTTAACGTCCAGCACCACCGGACGGCCCAGGAAGAAGCCGGCCGAACGCGACGCCAGATCATCGAGCCTTGTCAACCAGTCTTCTACCGGAAGGTCCGGAGAAAGAACGACCGCGAGGAATGAGCGGCCCTTGATGCGGATCGAGCGAGCGTCTGTTAGCACTTTGGTCATCTACGTAAACAAATCGTTGATTGGATTTACTGCTTCGATGGTTAACAAATGGTTAACGGGTGCCGCGCGGGGCTTAACCAAGCGCTAATTCTCATCTTCCTCATGTCGCGCTGAGAACGCACGGGCCTTGATGATCTGATCATGGCCGCTAAGTCTGTCGACAGGAAATTGTCACCCGAACCTGTGGTACCCACGTGTTGCAAAAAGATACCCAACGGATCCTCCTGCTGGAGGACGACCTTCTCCTTGCCATGGATATGGAGGACTACCTCATCGACAAGGGTTTCACGATCGTCGGACCGTTCGGCCGCGTCGCGGATGCCGTTGATGCGATCGGGCGGACGGAGCTTGATTGCGCGATCGTCGACCTCAACCTGCACGGGGAGCTGTCATTCCCGGTCATCGAGCTCCTGCAACAGCACTCTATCCCGGTGATCGTCTGCAGCGGCTATGCGGAACTACCGGAGCTTAAGGCACGCCTTGCCGGGCTACCGCTGCTTCCCAAACCTTGGGACGCCAAGATCCTGTCGCGGCTGATGCAGGAGCATTTCTCCGTCAACAACCGCGTCTGACGCAAGGATCAAGCCTGGAGCGGGAAGGTGATGTGGCACTTCAACCCCGTCGCGGCGTAGTCGAGAACCGCTTCACCCTGCAGTTCGTAATGCACGCTTCGCTGGATCAGGGTCGTCCCGAAACCCTGGTCGCCGGGAGCTGCGATCGCTGGACCGTCATGCTCCTCCCAGCTCAGATGAACCCGTGCCTCGTCTTGGGCCTCCTCGCGGTGCCAGGTAATTGAGATGTAGCCGCCATCCTGCGACAGAGCGCCGTATTTCACGGCATTGGTGGTCAGCTCGTTGAACACCATGCTCAGCGCCAGCGCCGTCTTCGGGTCAAGATGCACAAGCGGGCCCGCCTCGATCCTGAAGCGCTCGCCACGTCCTTGGCGATGGGGCTCAAGCGTACGGCGCACGACCTCAAGAAGTTCGGCCTGGCTCCAGTTCGTCTCGAACAGAAGGGCATGCGCGTCAGCCATGGCACGCAAACGACCGAGCAGAACTTCCGTGTACTGGTCAACCGTGAGGCTGCTCTTGGCAGTGCGCCGCACCAGCGACATCACCATCGCCATGGTGTTCTTGACGCGGTGGCTCAACTCGCGAACCAGCAATTCCTTCTGATGTTCGGCCCGCCTGCGCTCCGCCTTCTCACGCGCTTCCGCCAGTGCTCGATCGACTGCCGCGGGCAGGCGGATCAACCGCTGCTTCAAGACGTAGTCAGTGGCGCCGTGCCGGAAGGATTCAATCGCCGCCTCTTCACCCAGCACGCCTGAGACGAAGATGAATGGGATTTCCGGCAGCGCCGCGCTCGCAAGCTCAAGTGCACTCATCCCGTCAAAATCCGGAAGCGAAAAGTCGGACAGGATCAGGTCGAAGTCCCGTTGCTGAAGAGCTTCCATATAGCCGGCCCGGTTGGCGACACGCCGCACCTGCGGCCGCGGATCCATGCGCTCGAGATGTTCGCAGATCAGCTCACCATCCAGGTGGCTGTCTTCGAGAAGCAGAATGCGGGGCACTGGGGCTGCAGCGCTAGCCGGCACCTTGTCCCCGATATCCCGGTGGGGGTTCGTTGAGGAGAGCCCAGAAGACTCCCAGGTCCTGGATGGCTTTGAAGAATTCGTTGAATTCGACTGGCTTGACCACGAATGCGTTGACGCCAAGTTCATAACTCCTGACGAGATCCTGCTCCTCGCGGGAGGAGGTCAGCATGACGATTGGGATGTGTCGCAGCTTCTCGTCCTTCTTGACCCGCTCAAGGACTTCCAGCCCATCCACCTTTGGCAATTTCAGGTCCAGGAGGACCACGGTTGGATCTCCTCCATTGCGGCCACTGTGGGCGCCCGTGGAGAAGAGGTAGTCGACAGCTTCCGCGCCGTCGCGCGCAATGATGATTTCGTTCGCCAGCTGGCACTTTTCCAATGCTGCAAGCGTCAACTCCAAGTCTCGCGGGCTATCTTCCACGAGAAGGATTGGTCTCAATTCAGGCAAAGGCATGGCCTTTCGGTTGGACTGTGGGAAGCTCAAAGGTGAACGAGGCGCCCTTGTCGACCTCGCCCGTCGCCGTGATCGTGCCGTTATGCCGTTCAATGATGCGTCGAACAAGAGCAAGGCCTATCCCGGTTCCTTCGAAGTCTTCCTGGCGCTGAAGACGTTGGAAAACGCCAAAAAGTTTCCCGGAATAGGTCATGTCGAACCCGACGCCATCGTCTGACACCGTATAGGTCGTCGCGCTGTCAGAGCCGTTGCCGGAAACGGTGATATGGGCTGTTTCGCGTGGGCGGGTGTATTTGACCGCGTTCTCGATGAGGTTGAACCAGACCTGCCTCAGCAATGTCGCGTCACCCCATGCAGGCGGCAGATCGGCGATCTTCCAGTCGATGTTGCGACCTTCGTTGGTCAGCATGACGCTGCGCAACACCTCGGCGACCAGCTTATTCATGTCGACATTCTTGTAGGTGATCGAGGTGCGTCCGAGCTGCGAGAAATTCAACAGGTCGTCGACGAGCCGGCCTGCGGCAAGCGCCGATTCCGATATGGTGTTGAGATAATGCAGCGACTTCGGATCCATGTCCGACTCCCGCTCCCGCAGCAACTGCGCGAAACCGACGATGTGCCGGAAGGGGGCCCGGAGATCGTGTGACACCGAATAGGAGAAGGCTTCGAGCTCCTTGTTGGAACGCTGCAGCTCCGCGGAGAGCGAGGCAAGTTCCTCTGCCTTGCGCAGCACGATCCCCACGATCGCAGTGCGCAGGTCACGCGCTGCGGCGAGTTCCGCACCAGTCCACTCCAGCGCAGTAAGGCGCACCTGTTCGCGCCATGCATCGAAAGATTTGCGCGGGTGGATCCTCCCCTCTTCGCGCACTTCCTTGTGCGGATCACCACCCCATTGAACGGTTCGCACGACCTCCGGCCGGAACCAGATGAGCCAGCTGGAGTGCAGTTCCGAGATGCGAGCCGCGATGACACCCGCTGCAACGTCCGCGAACCGCCCGCTGCCTGGGAGATGTTGCGCAAGCGACGCGGTTGAGAAAAGCTCCGCCTCGCCTTGCGCGCGCAGCCATTCCACCAGCTCGCGAACCTCTTCCTCGCGCGGGACGCTACCTGTTGTAAGGTAGGCATCCTCGGCAACGATGGCCGCGCCGCTAGCCCCTACTTGCGCAAGCAGCGCCTCACCATCTCCCACCAGGCCCTCGAGCCATGACGCTTCTGTGGTCATCGAGGCAAGCAACTGCGCTGTCACACGGCCGAGTTCCACACGCCTTGCCGAGTCATCCGAGTGAGCTTGGGCCGCAATCCGGATCGCGAGCGATTGAACCACGAAATCGCAGGCGTCGCGGATGGGCGCCGAGACCATGTGCGGGTTGGCGCTGTGACATGAAACGAGACCCCAGAGCGTCCCATTCACCATGATGGAAACGGACATGGAAGCCGCCGTCCCCATGTTACGCATATACTCCAAATGCACCGGCGAAACGCTGCGCAGCTGGGCGTTGCTGAGGTCGAGCGGCTTGCCGTGCTCAGGATCAACCGAAGGCTCGATCGGGACCGGCTGGTAGGAAGCGTTCGGAATGATGCGGATCGGGTTGGCGGCGTACAGGGCGCGCGCCTGCGCAGGAATGTCTTTTGCAGGGAACCGCAGATCCAGATAGGACGGCAGCTTGCCGTTACCGTGCTCGGCAACAACATGGCCGTTCCAGTCCTTGTCGAAGCGATAGACAAGCACGCGGTCGAAACCCGTCAGTTGCGCGATGAACCGTGCGCATGCGGCCATCGAGCCCGCGATATCCGATTGCCCCGCAAGGATCTGGCCGAAGCTCCTCAGTTTCGGCAGAAGATCATCAAGCGGCGGATAGCTTGCCTCTTCGATTTCCAGGATGATCGAGCGGCCAGACCTGTGGGCGCTGACCGTCACCTGCTCATTCGTGAGTGGCATCTGGAATGTCGGCTCGCTGGAGCCATGCCATGCGGCGATCTTTGGCAGGATCGGATCAAGGCGTCTGCGCGGAGGCTCGCCATATTGTACCGGTTGGCCAAGAAAGCGCTCCGCATTCTGGCTTGCCTGCACCACCGCCATATGCGGCGGTCGCAGGACGAAGAGCACCCCGTGCGGCTGGATAGCGCCTGGAATATGGATGGGCTCTTGAGCACAGGCTTCGAGATCCGTCGCGGGATGGTCCACTCAACTGATCCTTACTTTTGGGTTTCCAGTTCTTCAGCGCGGGCTGAAGTTAGCGTCCTGTGAAGGTTTGTAAAGTCACGTCCCGGATGTTGCGCTTCTGCCTCTCCCCACTGGCGCTCACGGCACAATATCATCTACAACAGACCTCCCGATATACGAGCGGATTGTGATTGATGAGCCTTGATCTTCTGAACCTGCCCGAACAAGCACTTCTCCTCGGCCGCATCTGGCGGCCCGATGTCCAGGGTCCGAGTGTCGTCACGATACGAGATGGCTCATTGGTCGACATCACGACAGCTGAGGCACCGACGATCAGTGCCGTGTTGGAACGGGACGACGCGGCAGAATATGTGGCTCGCGCCCCAGGCGAGACAGTTGCAGATCTGGCGTCTGTTGCAGCGAACAGCCAAGGCACCCCGGACCCGTCGAAGCCGTACCTGGTCGCGCCGGTGGACCTGCAGGTCATCAAGGCCTGCGGCGTGACCTTCGCCCAGTCCATGATCGAGCGTGTGATCGAGGAAAAAGCCGCCGGGAACCCGGATCGCGCTGCCGCCATCCGCGAGCGGGTCGCGTCCCTCATTGGTGGAAGCCTCAAGAACCTCAAGGCCGGCTCGCCGGAGGCTCAGCGCGTGAAGCAGGCGCTGATCGAAGAAAGCATGTGGTCCCAATACCTTGAAGTGGGCATCGGACCGGACGCGGAAGTGTTCACCAAGGCGCCGGTGCTTTCGTCCGTCGGCTGGGGTGCGGATGTCGGCCTGCATCCGGTCTCCACCTGGAATAATCCGGAGCCGGAAGTCGTGCTTGCCGTCAACAGCCGCGGCGAGATCAAGGGGGCGACGCTTGGCAACGACGTGAACTTGCGCGACGTAGAGGGTCGTTCTGCGCTGCTGCTCGGCAAGGCGAAGGACAACAACGCCTCCTGCTCAATCGGCCCATTCATCCGCCTTCTCGATGCCAGCTACACGCTCGACAATATCCGCCAGGCGGAGCTTGACCTGACGGTCACTGGCGAAGATGGCTACGTGCTGCACGGCAAGAGCTCGATGTCGCAGATCAGCCGCGACCCGCTCGACCTCGTCTCGCAGACCTGCGGCGCCCACCACCAGTATCCGGATGGGTTCATGTTGTTCCTCGGCACTTTGTTCGCGCCGACGGAAGATCGCGACACGCCGAACCAGGGCTTCACTCACAAGGACGGCGATGTCGTGGAGATCTCTTCTGCGGCGCTGGGCACTTTGCGCAACACCGTACGCCGCTCGACCGAATGCTCTCCCTGGA
Source organism: Neorhizobium sp. SOG26 (assembly GCF_003491345.1). Lineage (GTDB taxonomy): Bacteria > Pseudomonadota > Alphaproteobacteria > Rhizobiales > Rhizobiaceae > Neorhizobium > Neorhizobium turbinariae. The sequence goes on along the minus strand of NZ_CP025513.1, from coordinate 692,441 downwards.
GCTTCGGTATCGGTGCATTGATGCAGAACCTTGCCAAGCGGCGGCTGCTCTAGCCGCGGGTTCACCCTCAACCTCACCAAGCGAAACGAATGGGAAGGCCAGATATGTCTGACTATACACCTCCAAAGGTCTGGGTCTGGAACAAGGCGAATGGTGGTCAGTTCGCCAACATCAACCGGCCGATCGCCGGGCCGACGCATGACAAGGAACTGCCGGTCGGGAAACATCCGCTGCAGCTTTATTCGCTGGCGACGCCGAACGGCCAGAAGGTCACCATAATGCTGGAGGAATTGCTGGCGCTCGGCCATTCCGGTGCCGAATACGACGCCTGGCTGATCAGGATCGGCGACGGCGACCAGTTCAGCTCGGGCTTTGTCGAGGTGAACCCGAATTCCAAGATCCCGGCCCTCATGGATCGCTCGGGGCCTGAACCCATTCGTGTCTTCGAGTCGGGATCGATCCTCTTTTATCTTGCAGAGAAGTTTGGCGAGTTCCTACCACAGGAGCCGGCAAAGCGTGCGGAATGCATGTCATGGCTGTTCTGGCAGATGGGCAGCGCGCCTTATCTCGGCGGGGGCTTCGGTCATTTCTACGCCTATGCTCCAACCAAGATTGAATACGCGATCGACCGCTTTGCTATGGAAACCAAGCGACAGCTTGATGTGCTCGATCGGCGTCTGGCCGAGAACGAATACCTGGCAGGCAGCGACTATACGATCGCCGACATGGCCGTCATGCCCTGGTATGGTGGGCTGGTGAAGGGCTGGCAGTATGGCGCGGCCGAGTTCCTCTCGGTGCACGAATACAAGAACGTCATCCGCTGGGCCGATGCCATCTTGGCCCGTCCTGCGGTCAAGCGCGGGCGGATGGTGAACCGCGTGAGCGGAGAGCTCTCGGAACAGTTGCACGAGCGCCACGACGCATCCGACTTCGACACGAAGACACAGGACAAGATCAAAGCTTGAAGCCTCAGCGATATTGAAGGCCTCTTGCCCGGCAAGAGGCCTTTTCCTGCTCCTATTCCTTCACGGCTCCGGTCATTGACGACACGTAATAGTCGACGAAGAAGGAATAGAGGATGACGACCGGCAGGGAGCCGAATAGCGCACCGGCCATCAGCGATCCCCATTCGAACACGTCGCCACGCACAAGTTCGGTCAGCACGCCAACCGGGATCGTCTTGTTCTCCGACGACTGGATGAAGGTGAGCGCGTAGATGAACTCATTCCAGGACAGGGTGAAGGCAAAGATGCCGGCCGAGATCAGGCCCGGCACCGCCAACGGCAGGATGATCTTCGTCAGGATCTGCCAGCGGTTGGCGCCATCGACCAGCGCGCTCTCTTCCAGCTCGAAGGGGATCGACCGGAAATAGCCCATCAACAGCCATGTGCAGAAGGGGATGAGAAAGGTCGGGTAGGTGAAGATCAACGCAAGGCGCGAATCATAGATGCCGAGCTTGAAGACGATGAAGGCGAGCGGAATGAACAGGATCGACGGCGGCACCAGATAGGCGAGAAAGATCACCAGACCGATCGATCGCGCACCCGTGAATCGCACGCGTTCGATCGCATAAGCGCCGAAGACCGAGGCGAGAAGCGACAGGAAGGTGGAGCAGACCGCTACCAGCATCGTGTTCCACAGCCATCCCGGATAGGACGTTTGAAAAAACAGATACTTGATGTGGTCCAACGTCGGCTTCACGACCCAAAAGGGGCTGTAGTTCGAATAATCCGTCAACTGGTCGTTCGGCTTCACCGCCGTGATTGCCATCCAGTAGAATGGGAAAAGCAGCACGAAGACAAACACCGCCATCGGCAGATAGAGCATCACGATCCGCCGCGGCAGGCGGTTCAGGTAGCTCATGCCTTCGGCATTGTCGGTCAGGATCGGGTCAGCGGCGTTGGAATTGGTCGACATATGGTTCTCCCTTAGTCCTGACCGCCCTGCTGCCATTTGCGGCGTTGCAGGCCAAAGAAACTGAACATGATCGCGGCCAACAGGAACGGAACCATGGCAACGGCGATTGCCGCGCCCTCGCCGAGCTGCCCGCCGGGGATACCGCGCTGGAAGGACAAGGTTGCCATCAGGTGCGTGGCGTTCACTGGTCCGCCCTTTGTCAGCACGTAGATCAGCTGGAAATCCGTGAAGGTGAACAGGACAGAAAAGGTCATGACCACGGCGATGATCGGGGTCAGCATCGGCAGCGTAACGTAGCGGAACCGTTGCCAGTTGCTCGCGCCATCGAGCGAGGCCGCCTCCTGAAGCGATGCCGGGATCGTCTGCAGGCCGGCGAGCAGCGAGATGGCGACGAAGGGGATCCCGCGCCAGACATTGGCAAGAATGACAGAGATACGAGCATTGGTGGGATCACCCAGGAAGTTGATCGGCCCGTTGATAAGGCCCATCTGCATCAGCGACCAGGAGATGATCGAGAACTGAGAGTCGTAGATCCACCAGAAGGCAAGGCCGGAGAGCACCGTCGGCACGACCCATGGCAACAGCACGATGGCGCGGAAGAAGCTCTTGAACGGCAGGTGCTGATTGAGCAACAGCGCGAGCCAGAGCCCGAGCGCGAACTTCAGGACCGACGCCACGAAGGTGTAAAGCACCGTGTTGAAGACGGAGAGCCAGAAGACGCCGTCGTCCATCAGGAACTGGTAGTTCTCAAGCCCGATGAAGATGCCGTCACGGCCGATCCGCGTATCGGTGAAGCCAAGCCACACCCCAAGACCGAGCGGATAGGTGAGGAAGCAGACGAGAAACACGGCAGCCGGCAACATGAACAGGAAGCCGAGCACGTTGTTGTTCTGCAGGAGCGACGGGCGGCGGCCTTGGCCACGTCTGGAATCTACGGTCGCCATTGCTATTCTCCAGCCTGAAAAAGTCGTTGGCCTGCGGCACGATGAGTGCCGCAGGCGCTTTGTCTGTTACACGCGGTAGTAGCGGTTCGCGCGGCGTTCCGCTTCCTTCATGGCGTCCTCCGGAGACGACTGGCCGGTGACGGCTGCCGCATACATGTCGACGAGCACATAGTCCGCCATCGTGGCTGCCGAAGCGTAACCCAGCGGGCCGGCATACCCGTTCGGGCGCAGCGTTTCCGAGGCGCGCGCGTAAGGCGCGTGGATCGGGTCGGCTGTCCAGATCGGATTTTTCGCGTAGGCCTTCAGCGGCTGGCAGCAATAGGCACTCGAGCCCTCCAGCCACGCGTTCATCTGGTCCGCTTCCATCATGAACTTGATGTAGGCCTTGGCAGCTTCCGGGTACTTGGTGTGCTTGAACAGCAGCAGCGAACTGGTCTGGTGCAGTTCGACGCTCTGGCCGACCGGGCCGACCGGGAAGTTGGTCGAGCGGATATCCTGGGCAATCTCGGCAAGCTTCGGATCTGCCTTGGCGGTGTAATAGACGGAGACGCCGTTGGCCGTCAGCGAGACCTGGTTTGCCAGGAAGGCGCGGTTGTTGTTGACGTCCTGCCAGCTTTCCGTGCCCGGGATGAAGGTGGCGTAGAGCTCCTTGGCATAGTTGATCGATGCCAGCGTTTCGGGACTATTGATCGTCACCTTGCCGCTTTCATCGACCATCTTGCCGCCGTGGCTCCACAACAGCCAGTGGGCATAGTTATTGCCGTCACCCACGGCCTTGCCATGCGGGAAGCCGGCGGGTGTGCCCTTCGCCTTCAACGCCTTGCAGAGCTCCAGGAAGCCTGCCGTATCCTTCGGGAATTCGCTGAAGCCTGCCGCCTTCATGTGGCTGTCGCGGTAAACGACGGCGTTGCCGATGGCGGTGAGTGGCATGGCGATGAACTGATCGCCGCGCGACGCATAACCCTTCACGCCGTCATACCAGCCGCCGTATTTGTTGCCGAGATAGTTGGCGAGTTCGGTCAGGTCGACCAGCTTGTCCGGATACTGGTGCGCGTCATCGAACCAGCACATGACAAGGTCCGGGCCGGAGCCGACATTGGCCGCGACGGCGGCTTTCGGACGGATGTCTTCCCAGCTTTCCTTGTCGATGCGAACCTCGACGCCCGTCGCCTCGGTAAACTTCTTGGTGTTGGCGAGCCAGGCTTCTTCATCGCCCTTCACGAAAGGTGTCCAGCGCAAAAGGCGCAGGCTCGCACCGCTTTCAGGTGTGTAATTCGGTTCCGCCTGCGCAAACGAAGGGCGGATGCCGAAGCCGGTTGCGCCAGCGACGGCTGCTGAAGCAGCTAGAAAGTCACGTCTTCTGATCGTCATAATATTCCTCCTCTTGCAAAGCGGGAGCGAACTCTCTGTCATCCGCCTCCCGCTGGCGAACGACAGCCTGCTGCACCCGTAGCGGGTTGCGTGCTGAGCGGCTGATCGGGCTCCTCTTCCCGAACCGCCGCCCAACGTCAGTCTGTCAATCTTCGACCCGTTTCAGCGTCGAAGAGATGCACATGGGTCGCGTCGATCGCGACGCGCAGAGTTTCACCGGGCCGCGCGGTGACGCGCTCACGGAATACGCAGTTCAGGTCGCTGCCACCCAGGCGAAGGGAAAGATGCGTTTCGTAGCCGGTAGGTTCGATGACGATGATTTCACCGGGCAGACCATCATCTGCCAGTGAAATGTATTCCGGGCGCAGACCGTAGACCAGATCGCGGCCTTGAGCCGCCGCCGGCGGGTTCGACACGGGCAGCGCTGTGCCATCGCTGGTGATGAACCGGCCGCCATCGGCAGTGTCGAGCCTGCCCTTGATCATGTTCATGGCCGGCGAGCCGATGAAGCCACCGACGAAGAGGTTCGCCGGCTTGTCGTAGAGTTCCAGCGGCGAGCCCACCTGCTCCACAACACCATCGTGCATGACGACGATCTTGTCGGCCATGGTCATGGCTTCGATCTGGTCGTGCGTGACATAGACGGTCGTTGTCTTGAGCCGCTGATGCAGTTCCTTGATCTCGGCGCGCATCGCCACGCGCAGCTTCGCATCGAGGTTCGACAGCGGCTCGTCGAACAGAAAAACTTCTGGGTCGCGCACGATGGCGCGGCCCATGGCGACGCGCTGGCGCTGGCCGCCGGAGAGCTGGCGCGGATAACGGTCGAGCAGCTTGTCGAGCCCCAGGATGCCGGCGGCGTATTTCACCCGCTTCTCGGCCTCTGCCTTCGGCGCCTTGTTGAGCATGAGCGAAAAGCCCATGTTCTGCTCCACCGTCATGTGCGGATAAAGCGCGTAGTTCTGGAACACCATGGCGATGTCGCGCTCTTTCGGCGGCAGCGTATTGACGACCCGTCCGCCGATCCTGATCTCGCCTTCGGATATGTTTTCCAAGCCGGCAAGCATCCGCAGAAGCGTCGATTTCCCGCAGCCAGAGGGCCCGACGAGGATGACGAATTCCCCATCGGCAATGTCGATGTTGACGCCCTTGATGACCGGAAACGAACCGAACGATTTCCGCACATCGGCGAACTGCACATCTGCCATACTCTACTCCTCCCAGATATCGAGCACCACGCATGCCATTTCATGTATCTGCGGAAGGTCCCGCAGCATTACCCTCGTCCGACGAACGGCATTTTGGTCGCCATCACGGTCATCGTCAGCACGTTGGCGCTAAGTGGCAGGCTCGCCATGTAGACCACCGCGTCTGCAACGTGCGTTGCATCCATGGTAGCCTCGATCGCCACCTCGCCATTCGCCTGCATGACGCCCGCCTGCATCTTCTTGGTCATATCGGTTGCGGCGTTGCCGATATCGATCTGGCCGCATGCGATATCGAAGTCGCGTCCGTCGAGCGCCGTCGACTTGGTCAAGCCGGTGATCGCATGCTTGGTCGCCGTGTAAGGCGCCGTATGCGGACGCGGCGTGGTCGCCGAAATCGACCCGTTATTAATGATGCGCCCGCCACGCGGCGTCTGGCTTTTCATCATCCGCACTGCCTGTTGGGTGCACAGGAAGGCGCCCGTCAGGTTTGCAGCGACGATCGCATGCCAGTGCTCGACCTCAAGTTCCTCGATTGGCACGTTCGGCACATTCATGCCCGCATTGTTCACCAGAAGGTCGATCCGCCCGTACTTTTCGGCGATCGTATCGAATAGCCTTCGCACCGAAGCAGCATCTCCAACATCGGCCGGCACGGCAAGATATTCGCTGCCGGTGGCAGCTTCCAGCTCAGATGCCGCGCTTTCCAGCACTTCCTTTCGCCGGCCTGAAATGACCACCTTGTAACCTGCAACGCCCAGAGCCTTGGCGATCGCCTTGCCGACCCCCGTCCCGCCACCGGTAACCAGTGCAATCTTGGTCCATTCCATGCTCAAGCGATCCTCCCACCCAGTTCATCTTCGATATGCGCCTGCAGGATCTGGTCGAAATCCTTCTCCGCCTGGAAACCCAGCGCCTCGGCGCGGCTGGCATCGAACTGTGTCGGCCAACCGGCGACGATCTTTTCGATGACAGGATCGGTCTCGCGCTTGATGAGCGCAACGGCCTTGTCACCCGCGACACGACGCAAAGCCTCGATCTCTTCTCCGACCAGGGCAGAAAGCCCCGGCATGGTCAGGTTGCGGCGCGGTCCCACGGCTGCCGTATCGATCGTCGCGGCATGAATGAAGAAGTTGACCGCCGAGCGCGGGCTCGCGAACCAGTGGCGCACATTCTCGCTGACCGGCAGGACGGCTTCCTTGCCAACCAATGGTTCGCGCAGGATGTTCGAAAAGAACCCGGATGCGGCCTTGTTCGGAGCGCCCGGGCGCACGCAGATCGTCGGCAGGCGGATGCCGATGCCATCAAAGATGCCGCGGCGGGAATAGTCGGCAAGCAACAGCTCGATGATTGCTTTTTGGGTGCCATAGCTGGTGAGCGGTGTCGTGAAGAACTCGCCTGGAATGACTTCCGGGAAGGGGGTCCCGAAGACAGCGATCGATGAGGCGAAGACCACCCGCGGCACATAGTCTGCATTCTGCCCCTGCTGCCGGATGGCTTCGAAAAGCGCACAACTGCCGTCGAGGTTGACGGAATAGCCTTTGTCGAAATCGGCCTCCGCTTCACCCGAAACAACGGCTGCCAAGTGGAAGATGATGTCCGGTCGCAGAGCGATCACCTTCTCGGCGACACCGTTCTGAGAAAGGTCGGCGGTCATTGCCGTCGAGATGGACTGCAGAGCCTCTGGTACGGGTGGTTGAAACGCGTCGACAAGCGTCAAGCGCTCGATCGAGCCGCCGAGCACGCCCGGTTCCCGCGCAAGCATTTCCACAAGCTTGCGACCGATCATGCCTGCTCCACCCAAGACCATTACATGCATTCGGCCTTCTCCTCCCAGTTCAGCCGTATCACCCTGGACTTCACCTCTCGACGAGGTCAAAGCGATGTCTTCTCCCGAAACGTCTTCAGCCAACCCAATCCTGCATCTGTCGACGTTGCCGGCCTGTATTCGGCGCCGATCGGCTGCCGGTAACCAAGCTCGTTCAGTTGCGCCAGGATGTGGTGGTAGTTGATCTCCCCATGGTCCGGTTCGCGTCGATCAGGGACCGACGCAATCTGGATATGTCCGATCGAATTCAGATACGTTTGCAACCTGAAGGTCAAGTCACCTTGCATGATCTGCAGGTGGTAGCAGTCGAACATCAGCTCGATGTTCGGCCGCCCGACCGCCTCGATCACCTCCAGCGCCTGCTCGCAAGTCTGCAGGAAATAGCCCGGCGCATCCCGATGGTTCAGTGGCTCGATCAGAATCATGATGCCGGGCTCTGCCGCAAGCTCGCACGCGAACTGGAGGTTGGCGATGAAGGTCTCGCGCGCAGCCTCGCCCGATGCCCTGCCTGCCATCACATGCACGTTGACCGCACCGATTTCCGTGGCATAAGCGACCGCCTGCTGGATCGCATCTCGTGCTTGGTTCTCGCGGCCCGGCAGCGCCGCAAGGCCGTTTTCACCCGCCGCGACATCTCCTCGGATCGTGTTGATGCCAAGCATCTTCAGGCCTGTCTCGCGCAGCGCCGAACGCACCGCTTCGACTGGCACTTCATAAGGCCAGTGGCATTCGACGGCGTCGAATCCGGCCGCCTTTGCGGCGCGGATGGCATCCGGCAACGGCAGCTCCTGCCATAGAAACCCGAGATTTGCGGAGAAGCGTGCCATATCAGTCCCACTCGACGTCATAGGTGCGGACGATCTGCTCGATCTGACCGGCACTGAGCAGGTCCGGATTGGCGCCACGTGTTAGCAGGGCAAGCCTGGCCGTCTCTTCAAGCTCTTCGATCGCATAAACGGCGGCTTCCAGATCCTTTCCAGCGACGACGGGACCGTGCGCCGCGAGCATCACGGCACTGCGTTTGCCTGCGAGTCCCCGGATAGCGTCACCCATGGCCGGGTCGCCCGGCATGAAATACGGCAAGAGTTTCACCTTGCCGAGCTTCATGATGGAATAGGCTGTGAGCGGCGGCACCATGTTGTCAGGATCGACTTCCGGCAGCAGCGAGAGTGCCACGCAGTGGCTGCAATGAAGGTGTACCACGGCACCTGTCTTGCCAGGCCGCGTCTCGTAGAAGGCGGAGTGCAGCGGCATCTCCTTCGTCGGCTTGTCGCCGCCTGTCTGTTTCCCATCCACCTCGAAACAGGCTAGGCGGGCCGGGTCCAGCCGGCCAAAGGAACTGCCCGTCGGCGTTACGAGAAGCCGCCCGTCCGACAAGCGCGCGGAGATGTTGCCCGAAGAACCAGCCGTCAGCCCCCGGTCGTAGAGCGACTTTGCCATCCGGCAAATGTCTTCTCGTAACAACGCTTCCTCGCTCATGCAGCCTCCAGAAGCTTGAAGGCGTCATCGAAGAAGGTTTCACTGCCGAAATTGCCTGATTTCAACGCCAATGCGACGCGCTCGCCCTCCATATCAGCAAAAACCCAGGGAACACCCGGCGCGATCTCAGGCCCGATCTCCAGACGTGTGATGCCCAGGGCCTGTGTTATCGCGCCAGCCGTCTCACCGCCTGCCACCACGAACCGGCGCACGCCCAGATCGAACGCCCGCCGCGCCAGATGCGCCATCGCCTGCTCGACAAGTTGGCCGGCGCGCTCGGTGCCGAGCTTCTGCTGCGCGCTGCGCACCTCGTCCGGTTCGGCTGTTGCATAGATGACCTTGGCACCTTCGGATGGCTGCCTCTCGAGCCATTCACCGGCGGCAACCTCGCCCTCATCCGCAAGGCGTAGAGGATCGAGCTTAAGGCTGGCGCTCGTGGCGCTGTAGGAAGTGACCTGCCTGCGCGTCATCGCTGAGCAACTGCCGGAAAGCACCAGCTGTCCGCCTGCCGGGACGTTTAGCGACACCCGGCCTTCGGGTTTGGCGATCAGTCCTCGCTGCAGATAAACCTGCGCCAGTTGGCCGGCGATTGCACTGCCGCCCGTCACCAGCGGCATGTCCGCCGCGGCTTCGGCAATTATGTTGAGGTCAGTTTCGGAAACGGCATCGACGATGACGTGAGAGACCTCGCCCGTGACGAGCTCCTGAAGCCGCTCATTCAAAGCGGCTTGGCCTTGCGCGACCGCATGGCGGTTGGCCAACCCCACCTTCCCGCGCACCTGTGGTTCGAGCAACCGCACGAGACTGGAGTCCCTCATGGGCGTCAGCGGGTGATCCTTCATTGGGCTTTCCGCGAGCAGTTGCTCGCCGACGAACAGGTGCCCCATAAAGACGCTGCGCCCATTCTCTGGAAAGGCCGGGCAATAGATCGTCTGGTCGGCGCCGACTTCGTGCATCAGCATCTCGGCCACGGGGCCGATGTTTCCGGCGGCGGTGCTGTCGAATGTCGAACAATATTTCCAGAAGAATCGCGTTGCACCGGCACGCTTCAGCCAGTGGGCTGCGTCGCGGGCCTGTTGAACAGCGTCCGCTGCGGGAACGGTGCGGATCTTCAACGCGATGACTTCCAGAGCCGCCGCATCATCAGGATCATCCTGCGGCACGCCTATGCGCAGCGAGACCGGCAGGCCGCTGCGCGCCAGCAAGGCGGCGAGATCCGTGGCGCCGGTGAAGTCATCGGCAATGCAGCCGAGCAACGTCACCATCAGGCCTGGCCCTCCATGCCGGGCAGGGAAACACCGCTTTTTTTCGCCAGGATTATTGCGACTGCCGCATCATCTTCTCGGCCAAGGCCCGCCGCCGAGGCCTCCTTGAAGAGGTCAAGTGCGATGCTGGCAAGAGGCGTTGTCGCCCCGTTTCGTGCCGCCTCGGCCGTGACGATTCCGAGATCCTTCACAAAGATGTCGACAGCCGAACGCGGCGCATAATCGCCCGCAATGATGTGTTCGCCGCGATTCTCGAACATCCAGGATGAGCCGGCGGAAACCCGCAGCACGTCATAAAGCGTCTGCAGATCGATGCCGGTCTTCGCCGCGAGCGTCATCGCCTCCGCCGTTGCGGCAATATGGACGCCTGCCAGGAGTTGGTTGATCATCTTGACCTGCGAGCCCATGCCCGGCTTGTCGCCAAGACGGAACACCTTCGCAGAAACAGCATCGAGCGCTGTTTGCGCCTTGGCGAAGGCAGCATCGGACCCGGATGCCATGACCGTGATTTCGCCCGAAAGGGCCTTCAGGTGTCCTCCTGACACGGGCGCATCGATGACCAGCATCCCCGCAGCCTCCAGCCGATCGGCGAGCGAGACCGTGGCGCTTGGCGCCATGGTGCTGCAGAGCATGAAAACCGTGCCGGGATCCGCGGTCTCAAGCGCTCCACCTTGTCCGAGAAGAACCTCTTCGGCCTGCGCACTATTGACCACGTAAATGAAGACCGCAGCAGCATCCTTGGCCGCCTCTGAAGCGGTCCCGCAGGGTGTGCCGCCGGCATCTTCCAAACGCTGCAGAACATCCGGGCGCACGTCGCAACCCGTTACGCGAAAGCCAGCCCTGAGCAGGGACACGGCCGCGCCCCAACCCATGGATCCGAGCCCGATCACGGCGATCTTCTCAGCTTCCTGCACGGCTGCTCCTCCCCAGGTGCAACTCAAGTTCCGATACGGTGTTACCGGTACCGGTATCGCTATCACCATTGGTTTTTGTCGAAGAAGTCAAGCCCCGTCCGGTTTACTTTCCCCTGCTCGTGAGCGTATGGCTTATGCGGGATCGTCGGCCGTCGAGGGGACGGAAAATGCGCAAAGCTACACTGGAAGAGGTCGCCTCCGCCGCCGGCGTCAGCAAGATGACGGCCTCGCGGGCATTGCGGGGCACGACGGATGTCTCACCAGAAACACGCGCAAAAGTGCTGCAGGCGGCCAAGCAACTGAGCTACGTTGCAAACCGACTGGCTCTGTCGATGTCGGCGCAACGGACGAAGCTGGTGGCGGTCGTTGTGCCGAGCATGTCGAATATCGTGTTTCCGGAGGTAATGGCTGGCATTTCAGCCGGCCTTGAAGGTTCCGGGATGCAAGCCGTCTTCGGTATATCCGACTATGATGTGGACAAGGAGCGCGAGGTGATCCGCGACATGCTCTCCTGGCAGCCGTCGGCGATCATCGTCACCGGACTCGACCAGCCGGAAGACACGCGTCGCATGCTGAAGGACGCGGACATCCCGGTCATCCAGATCATGGATCTGGATGGGGAGCCGGTTGATCATTGTGTCGGGCTGTCGCAAGGCGGCGCCGGAGAGGACATGGCGCGGGCTCTGATTGCCGCGGGCCGCAGGCGTTTCGGCTATATCGGCAGCGCGCTGAACCGGGATACCCGAGCCGAGAAGCGCAGGCGGGGCTTCGAGCGTGTTCTCGACCAACACGGACTGCGCTTTGCAGCCAAACACATCGACCCCGGGTCCTCTTCCATCGTGCTCGGCAAGCGCCTTACGATGGAGATGGTGAAGGCATCGGCTGGGCTCGACTGCATCTATTACTCCAACGACGACATGGCCGCTGGCGGACTGTTCGCCTGCATGGAGCTTGGTGTCAGCGTGCCGGACGAGATCCTGATCGCCGGCTTCAACGGTCTGGAACTGGCGCATGCGCTACCGGTGAAGATCGCGACATCGGAATCGTCACGGCGGGAGATCGGTGAGATTGCCGCGAGGCTTGTGCGGGAGGCGACCGCTGGTGAAGGACGGTCGAGCAAGACGGTGGCGTTTAAGCCTCAAATCTTTGGGCTTCCAACCACATAAGCAGCAGCAACTGCTCTTTGGCAACCTCTAGTAAACACCCGTTGACATTGTTCTTCTCAAGCATATTATCTGGTTAACTGGTAAGACCAGTTAACCAGTGCGCGGGAGGAGTAGCGCGCACGGGGAGGACCTGTTGATGTTTTCGGTTGTGGAACCGCGCCGGCTTTACCGGCTGGCCGCGGAGCAGATGCGCACGCTTATCGAAAAGGGGGAATTTCCGGTCGGCAGCCGTCTTCCGGCCGAGCGCGATCTTGCCGAATTGCTCGGCGTGTCGCGCCCCACTGTGCGCGAAGCGCTCATTGTCCTCGAGGTCGAAGGCTTCATCACGATCCGTATGGGATCGGGCGTCTACGTCACCTCGCGAAAAGCACCGGTCGCTCCCGCGGTCCCTGACAGCGAAGGTCCATTCGAGCTTCTCCGGGCGCGATCTTTAGTTGAATGCGCGATCGCAGAACAGGCAGCGGCTTTGGTGCGGCCTGACCACATTACCGCACTCAACGAAAACATCGCCATGATGGCCAAGTCCTTGGATAACCGACCGGAGGCGCTGAAGCACGACCGCGAATTTCACGCGCTCATCGCCGGCATCATTGGCAACTCCACGCTCGAACGGCTGGTTAGTGAGCTTCATGACCTGCGCCTGACGCCATATTTCGAGAAGCTGGCCGGCTATTTCGAAAACCGCGACACCTGGATGACCGCTCTCAATGAACATCGGGCGGTCCGCGACGCTCTTGCGGCGGGTGACCCCACTGCTGCGCGGGACGCGATGCGTATCCATCTCGAACTCGCGCAACGACGATTGTCCGAAAGCTTCGGTGGAGAGACCGACTGGCTCGCACTCGAAGAGCGAAGACATGCACTAGCGCCGTAGTCTCGGCAGGATCGACTTCAACTGGGAGGATGAAGGCATGAAAGTGAAATTTGCGATTTTAGGAGCCACCGTCGCCATTCTGGCGTCCGCGGCGGCAGCACAGGCACAGACCGCGCTCAAATGGGCGCATGTCTATGAGACGTCCGAGCCGTTCCACACGGAATCTGTGTGGGCGGCAGAAGAGATCAACAAGCGCACCGATGGTCGTTACAAGATCGATGTGTTCCCGGCTTCGCAGCTTGGCAAGGAATCTGACATCAACCAGGGCCTCAAGCTCGGCACCGTTGACATCATTATCTCGGGTTCGAGCTTCGCGTCCCGCGAATATCCGCCGATCGGCGTCACCTACTTCCCGTATATCTTCCGCGATCCGAGCCACCTGATCTCATACACGAAGAGCGACGTCTTCAAGCGGCTCGCCCAAGGGTATGAAGAGGCTTCGGGCAACCACATCACCGCCGTCACTTATTATGGCACCCGCCATACGACGGCAAACAAGCCGATCACCAAATGCGCCGACATGCAGGGCCTGAAGATCCGCGTTCCGGACGTGCCGGCCTATCTCGCCATGCCCCGTGCTTGCGGAGCCAACACGACGCCGATCGCTTTCGCAGAGGTTTACCTGGCACTGCAGAACGGCACCGTGGAAGCCCAGGAAAACCCGCTGACAACGATCGAGGCCAAGAAGTTCTTTGAAGTGCAGAAGAACATCATCCTGTCCGGCCATATCGTTGACCATCTGAACACAGTCGTTTCCAAGAGCCTGTGGGCGAAGCTTTCCGACGAGGACAAGAAGATCTTCTCCGAAGTCATGGCTGAGGCTGCAGAACGTGGCACTAAGATCATTGAACAGCGCGAAAAAGAGCTCGTCGCCAAGTTCAAGGAAATGGGCCTGTCGGTCACCGAAGTGGACAAGGCTGACTTCGAGAAAACCGTCATGGAAAAGGTGACCTTCGAAGAGTTCGGCTACAAGAAGGAAGATTGGGAAGCCATCCGCGCCGTCCAATAAAGCTCGCCTCCTGGAGCGCCCGATGAGTTGCCGGGCGCTCTCTCCATCTCCTGAACTGGCGGAGTTTCCCATGCACGAACAACAGCACGCTCCGGTTAGCGTCGACGAGATGGCGCATGCCTTCGAGGAAAGCGCCGGCCCCGTGGATCTTTCACCTTACGCGGTGGAGGACTGGGTCAACATGGCGATTTTCTGGGCCATGGCCGCCTGTGTTTTCCTGCAGTTCTTCACGCGTTACGCTCTGAACAACAGCCTGGCTTGGACCGAGGAGATTGCAGCCAACTGCCTCGTGGTTCTCGTCTTCCTGGGCTCCGTCATGTGCGTGCGGATGGCACGGCATATCTCCGTGGACATGCTCTACCGCTTCCTGTCGCGCAAGGTCGGGCGGGCGCTCGAACTTCTGGTCGACTTCATCGTCATCGGCTTCTTCGCCTACACGACCTGGCTGATGTGGCGTTACATCGCCATTGTCGGCAATGAGCGCATGGTAACCGTCAACCTGCCGCGCGGCTACGTCTTCTACACCGTTTTCGCCGCCTTCGCGCTGATGCTCGCGCGCTCGGTCCAGAACTTCATCAAAGACATGATCAACGAAAAAACGGTTCGCGAGCAGGCGAACGAAACCGGTGTGCAGGGGATCTGACCAATGCTGCTTCTTATCGGATCATTCCTGCTGCTGCTGATCATTGGTGCACCGATTGCGGTGTCGCTCGGCGTCTCTTCGCTGCTTTATCTCGTCATCTATGGCGTCGCGCCGGATATCATCGCCGCCCAGCGCATGATCGCGGGGGTGGAAAGCTTTCCGCTGATCGCGGTGCCCTTCTTCATTCTTGTCGGAAACCTGATGAACATCGCCGGGGTCACCGGTCGCATCTACCATTTCGCCCTGTCGCTCGTCGGCTGGATGAAGGGCGGCCTGGCGCAGGTGAACATCATCGGCTCGGTCGTCTTCTCCGGCATGTCCGGCACCGCGCTTGCGGATGCCGCAGGCATCGGCACGATCGAGATCAAGGCGATGAAGGACCACGGTTATCCGGTCGAGGCCGCTGTCGGCGTGACCGCCGCGTCGGCAACGCTCGGCCCGATCTTCCCGCCCTCGCTGCCCTTTGTCATCTACGGCATGATGGCGAACGTGTCCATCGGCGCGCTGTTCATGGCCGGGATTCTGCCAGGTGTGGTGATGACGGTGCTGATGATGCTGACCGTTGTCATCTTTGCCTACCGCAAGGGCTGGGGATCGGACACGCCTTTCGAGCTCAAGAGGCTCGCCAGCGCCTCGCTCGAGATTGCCATCGTTTTCTGCTTTCCCCTTGCGGTCTACCTGCTGGTTCTGGCAGGGCTTTCCATCAACATCGCGGTCCTCATCGCCCTTGTCGTCCTGATAGCGCTCGACTGGTACTATGACTTCTCCGCCGTGATGGCGCTGATGACGCCGGTTCTGTTGATCGGCGGCATGACCATGGGCTGGTTCACGCCAACCGAAGCCGCAGTTGCGGCCGTGATCTGGTCGCTTTTCCTCGGGCTGGTGCGCTATCGCACCATGACGCTGCGCACGCTTGCCAAGGCGAGCTTCGATACGATCGAGACCACCGCCTCAGTGCTCTTCATCGTCACGACCGCCTCGATCTTTGCGTGGCTCCTGACCGTCAGCCAAGCGGCCCAGCTGTTTTCTGACTTCATGTTCTCGCTCACCAGCAACTGGTGGACCTTCCTGATCATCGTCAACATTCTGCTTTTGATCGTTGGCGCCTTCCTCGACACCATTGCCGCGATCAGCATCCTGGTGCCAATCCTGATGCCGATTGCAGCGCGGTATGGCATCGACCCGGTGCATATGGGGCTGATCTTCACGCTGAATCTGATGATCGGCCTGTTGACGCCGCCCGTTGGCATGGTGTTGTTCGTGCTCTCGCGGATATCGAAGCTGTCGATCGAACGGACGACGATGGCAATCTTGCCCTGGATGATTCCGCTTTTCGTCGCGCTGCTGCTGATCACCTTCATACCGCAGATCACGCTGTGGCTGCCGACTCAGCTCGGCCTGCTCAAGTAGCGCATCATGCAGACACGCACCGTGCGGCTGCATGCCGAGCGAATCCTGAAGATCGAGATGGCACCGGTACCGGAGCCCGGCGCTGGCGAGGTACTCCTCAAGATGGCGGCTGGAGGCATCTGCGGCTCGGATCTTCACTATTATCAGCATGGTGGCTTCGGCCCTGTTCGGGTTCGCGAGCCGATCATCCTTGGCCACGAGGCAGCCGGATCCGTCGAAGCGCTCGGAAGCGGCGTCTCCGGCCTGACCATCGGCCAGCTTGTTGCGGTCAATCCGAGCCAACCCTGCGGCCGCTGCCGTTTCTGCCTTCAGGGTATGGCAATCCATTGCCTCGACATGCAGTTCATGGGTAGCGCAATGCGGCTTCCCCACGCGCAGGGCATGTTCCGGGATCACCTGGTTGTTCCGGCACAACAATGCTTTTGGGTGGGTGGCGACGTCAGTGCCGGTGAAGTGGCCTGCTCCGAACCGCTCGCCGTCTGCCTGCATGCCGTTTCGCGCGCGGGTAACCTGGTCGGTAAGCGCGTTCTGGTGACCGGTGCGGGTCCCATTGGCACGTTGGTTGTCGCGGCCGCGCGGCATGCCGGCGCGGACGAGATCGTGGTCACCGACCTGACGGATGCGGCCTTGCAGCGCGCACAAGCGATGGGCGCGAGCCGGACCATCAACGTCGCAAAACAAGCTGAGGCGCTTGCTGAGTTCGAGGCCGACAAAGGCTGGTTCGATGTCGTTTTCGAATGTTCCGCGGCCAGTCCGGCCATTCGAAACGCCATTGCGGCGGTGAAGCCGCGCGGCACCATCGTGCAGGTCGGCGTCGGCGGCGATACCGCCGTGCCGCTGAACATGATTGTCGGCAAGGAAATCCTCTGGATTGGCTCGCAGCGCTTCGACAACGAGTTCGCCGTGGCTGTTAACCTGATCTCGTCGCGCAGCATCGATGTGCGTCCGATCATCTCGCACAGCTTCCCGATCAACGAGGCTGCCGCCGCCTTTGAAGTCGCAGGCGACCGCAGTACCGCCTGCAAGGTGCAACTGACATTTCTGCCGTGAGGACAAGAGAATGAGACATACATGGCGGTGGTTCGGCCTCATCGACAAGGTTACCGTTCGTGATGCAGCCCAGGCCGGCGCCGTCGGTATCGTCAGTGCGTTGCATCACATCCGCACGGGCGATGCCTGGCCCGAAGCCGAGATCGCCAAGCGGCATGAGGAGATCAAGGCTGGCGGTCTCGTGTGGGATGTCGTGGAGAGCGTCCCCGTCTCCGAAAGCATCAAGACGCAAACCGGGGACTGGCGTGCCCATATCACCAACTGGCAGGAGACGCTGCGCCGGCTGTCCGCGGCCGGCATCCGCACCGTCTGTTACAACTTCATGCCGGTGCTTGATTGGACGCGCACCGACCTGCGGTGGTCCACCCGCCACGGCGCAAAGGCGATGCGCTTCGACCTGATCGATTTTGTCGCCTTCGACCTCCACCTGCTGAACCGGCCGGGAGCCTCGCACGATTACGACGAGGCCATCCGTGACAAGGCGGCGGAGCGGTTCGCTCGAATGAGTGATGAGCATCGTTCCGCCTTGTCGAAGAACATCGGGGCCGGGCTGCCCGGCTCAGCCGATGGTTATACACTGCCGCAGCTTCTTGAACTCCTCCGAACCTATTCGGGCATCAGCCGCGAAAGGCTGCAGCAGAACCTCATCGACTTTCTTTCGGAAGTGACGCCGGTTGCGGAAAAGGTCGGGATCAACATCTGTGCCCACCCGGATGATCCGCCATGGCCTCTGCTCGGCCTGCCGCGCATCCTGTCCACGGAAGCCGACTACCTTCACATGCTGAATGCGGTCGATAGCCGCGCGAATGGTGTCACCTTTTGCACCGGCTCGCTCGGCGCCCTTGCCAGCAACGATCTGCCCGCCATGGTGCGTCGCCTCGCGCCACGCATTCATTTCGTCCATCTTCGCAACGTCCGCCGCGAGGAGCAATCAAGCCCTTGCTCCTTCTTCGAAGACGAGCACCTTGAGGGTGATACCGACATGGTGGCGGTGATCGCCGAGCTCCTGGCGGAAGAGCGCCGCCGCGGCCAGGAGGGACGCAGCGACCACCAGATCCCGATGCGCCCTGACCACGGGCAGGAGATCCTCGATGACCTGCAGCGCGGTGCCCAGCCTGGCTATCCGGCGATCGGTCGCTTGAAAGGTCTCGCCGAGCTTCGCGGCATAGAGCGGGCGCTGTCGCATCCGCGCTACGGGCTCAGGTGACGGTCAGCGGATCTCGACCGCCACGTCTTCCGTTTGTGGAGTGGCCTTGATCAGGCCCATCTCCTGCATGAACGCACCAAAGCGGGCATAACGACCGCGGTCCAGCGCCGCGGGGCGCTTGGCGAAACGCGGCAACGTTTCGAAGAAGGCTGTCTTGTTCAACTCGTCATCGAGATTGGGATAAGCCTTGATGAACAACTCCCAGCCCTCCTGCGGATGGTTGGTGAGGAAGATCGATGCCTGCTCCACGGCAGACAGGAACCGGGGCAGCCGTTCGTCGCCAATCAGGTCCCTGCGTGTGACATAGATCAGCTCGTCATAGGGCGGCACGCCATGCTCTTCCGGAAAGAAGGCGCGGCCGGTCTTCCCCTCGAGCTTCATCTGCGTCAGCTCAAAGTTGCGGAAGCCGCCCAGTGTCGCGTCCACCCTGCCGCCGATCAGCGACGGAGATAGCGAGAAGTTGACGTTGATCAACTCGACGTCCTCGCTTGAAACACCTTCGGATTGAAGCATTTTCTTCAGCATCGCCTGCTCGAAGCCGCTAACAGAGTAGCCGACCTTCTTACCCTTGAGGTCCTTGAGGCTTTTGATCGGGCCATCGGCGAGAACGGTGATTGTGTTCAGCGGCGTTTCCACGAGCGTACCGAACCGCACCAGCGGCAAGCCTGCGTCGTGATCCAGAAACAGGTTCGGCTGGTAGTGGATGCCAATGTCCGCTTCGCCTGTTGAAACCAGACGCGGCACCACGGACGGATCGGACGGCGGAATGAGTTCAACCTCCAGATTTGCGTCCGCGAACAGCCCACGCTCGCGGGCAATGACCATCGGCGCGTGATCCGGATTGACGAACCATTCGAGCAGGACAGAGAGCTTGTCCGCCGCTTGCGACGGCACAGGCAAGAGGAGGCTGCCGCAGGCGATGATGACAGCAGAAAACACACGGATCATGAGATCACCTTCTTGACGTTGTGGGCAAAAGGGATGGCTCTTCGGGCTGTTCGTGCGCCCAAGGCGCAAGGCCACGGGTCAACCGGTCAACGAGAAGCCGCAAGACGAGGGTGAGGGCGGCTAGAATGAGCATTGCGGCGAAGACGGTTTCGGTCTGCATGCGCGCGTTCGCCTGCATCATGATGAAGCCGAGCCCGCCCGCCGCCCCCACCCATTCGCCGACGACGGCACCAAGCGGTGCCAAGGGTGCGGCGACGCGCAGCCCCGATATCAGGCTCGGGATAGCGAGCGGCAGGCGGATGTTCTTGAGGACGTCCCAGTGGCCCGCCCCGTCGAGCTGCGCGGCATCGAGCACGTCCAGCTCCGTACGGCGCAGGCCATCGGCAAAGGATGACGCGACCGGGAAGAAGATGATGATCGTCGTCATGGCGACTTTCGAAGCCAGTCCAAAGCCAAACCAGATGACAAGGATCGGGGCGAGCACGAAGACGGGGAACGCCTGCAGGATCAGCACCATCGGCCAGGCCAGGCGTCCGATCCGCGGCCAGGCCGCGACAGCGAAGGCAATGGCGGCACCGAGCGTCGATCCGATCAGCAACCCCAGGACGATCTCCGTCAGTGTGATCATCGCATGGTGAAGCAGGTAGGCTGGCTGCCGCAGGAAAGCGGCTCCGACAGTGAGCGGTGATGGCAGCACGTAGCGCGGGGGCTCGAACAGCATCACACCCGCCTGCCACAAGAGCAGCAGCAGGAGGGTGCCGAGGCCGGCATGGGAAGTGCGCATCGCGGCCTACTCAGACGAGGTGAGGAAGGCCCTGGATCCCGCGATCGGGTAAGCGTGTTCGAACATCATGGGCGATCTCCAGATAAACCAATCACGGAGACCCAGGTGAAGCGGAGAAGAGAAAGTGTCATCGCGAGAGGTGACGCCGTTTCCGTTCCTACGCCGGCATGACCCGGATCAGGTTCAAGGGTCCGGCTCACCGCCATCTCAGCACCGCACGATGCCCCCCTCGGAATTTCCGCAGACTGGAATGTTTGCCGCCGGCTGTCAACAGGCGCGACCGTCTGGTTGATGCAGGTCAAACCGGAACTCTCTCCGATATGTCAGCAGACAGTAGTGACAATCCATCAACTGGCAGCGCGGGTGCGCTGTGAGGTTCAAAGACCATGACTTACGTCTCCGAGACGATCATCCTGGCGATCGGCACCTTCCTCGCTCTTCTAGGCGCGGCCTATGCGCACGATAGTCAGTTCGCAGCCCATATGTGGGTTCTCTTCGTGGTGCTGCTGATCAGCACCATCGTCCTGATGCGCCGCATCTCGTTCACACGGCCTGATCCGGCCGCGGTGGCCGCCCGACAATCCGAATACTTTGACGAGGTGATCCGCTACGGTGCGATCGCAACGGTGTTCTGGGGAATCGTAGGCTTCCTTGTCGGCGTTGTCGTTGCGCTGCAGCTCGCTTTCCCGGATCTCAACATCGAGCCGTGGTTTGGCTTTGGCCGCATGCGCCCGCTTCATACGTCCGCGGTAATCTTTGCCTTCGGCGGTAACGCGCTGCTTGCAACCTCGTTCTACGTGGTCCAGCGCACCTGTCGTGCGCGGCTCTTCGGCGGCAACCTGGCTTGGTTCGTCTTCTGGGGATACCAGCTCTTCATCGTCATGGCTGCGACCGGTTACCTCCTCGGCATCACGCAGAGCCGGGAGTATGCCGAGCCGGAATGGTATGTCGATATCTGGCTGACGATCGTTTGGGTCTGCTACCTGCTGGTCTTCCTCGGCACGATCCTGAAGCGCAAGGAACCCCACATCTACGTGGCGAACTGGTTCTATCTTGCCTTCATCATCACGATTGCGATGCTGCACATCGTCAACAACCTGGCGGTTCCGGTCTCGTTCCTGGGCATCAAGAGCTACTCGGCATTCTCAGGTGTCCAGGACGCGCTGACCCAATGGTGGTATGGCCATAACGCCGTCGGCTTCTTCCTGACCGCGGGCTTCCTGGGGATGATGTACTACTTCATTCCGAAGCAGGTGAACCGCCCGGTCTATTCCTACCGCCTGTCGATCATCCACTTCTGGGCCCTGATCTTCATGTATATCTGGGCCGGCCCGCACCACCTCCACTACACCGCGCTGCCCGACTGGGCGCAGACGCTCGGCATGGTGTTCTCGATCATGCTGTGGATGCCCTCGTGGGGTGGCATGATCAACGGCCTGATGACGCTTTCGGGCGCATGGGACAAAATCCGCACGGACCCGATCATCCGCATGATGATCATGGCAGTCGCCTTCTACGGCATGGCCACCTTCGAAGGTCCAATGATGTCGATCAAGGCGGTCAACTCGCTCAGCCACTACACGGACTGGACCATCGGTCACGTTCACTCGGGTGCGCTCGGCTGGAACGGCCTCATCACCTTCGGCGCGCTGTATTACATGGTACCGAAGCTGTGGAACCGCGAGCGCCTCTACTCGCTGCGCATGGTCAACTGGCACTTCTGGCTCGCCACGCTCGGCATCGTCGTCTATGCAGCCGTCATGTGGGTTGCCGGCGTCCAGCAGGGCCTGATGTGGCGCGAATACGATGACCAGGGCTTCCTCGTCTACTCGTTCGCTGAAACCGTTGCCGCGATGATCCCCTACTACGTCCTTCGCGCCATTGGCGGCGGGTTGTACCTGGCGGGCGCTCTCATCATGGCCTTCAACATCACCATGACCATCCTCGGTCACCAGCGCGACGAGGCCCCGATCGGCCGTCCTGCTGCGAAGGCCCCTGCCCTGCAGCCGGCCGAGTAAGGAGTTCCTTCGATGTCAATCCTCGACAAACATCATCATATCGAACGCAACGCCACGCTCCTGCTCGTCGGTTCGCTGTTCGTCGTCTCCATCGGCGGGATCGTCGAGATCGCGCCCCTCTTCTACCTGGAGAACACCGTCGAGAAGGTGGAGGGCATGCGGCCCTACTCGCCGCTCGAGCTCGCCGGCCGCAACATCTATGTTCGCGAAGGCTGCTATGTCTGCCACAGTCAGATGATCCGCCCCTTCCGTGACGAGGTGGAGCGGTACGGTCACTACAGCCTTGCTGCGGAGTCGATGTACGATCACCCGTTCCAGTGGGGTTCGAAGCGAACCGGGCCTGATCTCGCCCGCGTTGGCGACCGCTACTCCAACGAATGGCATGTGCAGCACCTGACCGAGCCGCGCGATGTGGTTCCGGAGTCGGTGATGCCGAGTTACGCCTTCCTCAAGGAAACGCCGCTCAAGGTGACCGACGTGTCGATGGAGCTGAAGGCCAACAAGGCCGTCGGCGTCCCCTATTCGGACGAGATGATCGAGAACGCCAAGGCAGACCTTGCGGCCCAAGCCGATCCGGACGCCGATACCTCGGGCCTGCTTGCTCGCTATCCCAAGGCGAAGGTGGGTGATTTCGACGGCAACCCGCAAAAGCTGACCGAAATGGATGCACTGGTAGCCTACCTGCAGATGCTCGGCACGCTGGTGGACTTCTCCACCTATGACGACGCTGCCGGTTACCGCTGAGGAGCTAAGACGATGGAAATCTACACTGCCATGCGTCACTTCGCCGACAGCTGGGGCTTGCTCGCCATGACCCTCTTCTTCCTCGGCGTGGTTCTTTTCATGTTTCGTCCTGCTGCTAAGGCCCGTGCCACCGAGGCCGCACAGATCCCCCTGAAGGAAGACTAAGATGGCGCAAAAACATGTCGATGACGTCAGCGGCGTCGAAACAACCGGCCATGAATGGGACGGCATTCGCGAACTCAACAACCCCATGCCACGCTGGTGGGTCTTGACGTTCTACGCGACAATCCTCTGGGCGATCGCGTATTGCATCTTCTACCCCGCCTGGCCGCTGATCAACGAAGCGACCAGAGGGGTGCTCGGATATTCGAGCCGCGCGGAACTCGCCTCTGACCTTAATGCCGCAAAGGCGGCACAGGGTGCGGTGGTCGAGAAGATTGCGAGTTCCTCGCTGCAGGATATCGTGGCGGATCCTCAACTGTCGCAGTTCGCGACCGCAGCCGGTGCGGCAGCATTCCGCGTCAACTGCACGCCCTGCCATGGCAGCGGTGCTGCGGGCGGCCAGGGTTATCCGAACCTGAACGACAATGAATGGCTCTGGGGCGGTAGTCTCGACGAGATCTACCAGACGATCGCCCATGGCGTCCGTGATCCCGCCGATCCTGATACCCGTGTCTCGGAGATGCCCGCGTTTGGCGATATGCTGAAGCCTGAGGAGGTGCGCCAGATCAGCGCCTATGTCGTCAGCCTCACGGGCACGCCGCGTGATCCCTCGATGGTCGCTCCCGGCCAGCAGCTCTTCGCCGACAACTGCGCCTCGTGCCATGGCGAGAGTGCCGAGGGCAACAAGGACATGGGTGCACCTGCGCTGGCCGATGCCATCTGGCTGAAGGTCGACGGAGAGGCAGGCATTGCACAGCAGATCGTCGCCCCGCGGCATGGTGTCATGCCCGCTTGGGAAGGTCGCTTGGGTGAAGTCGCCGTCAAGCAGCTCAGCGTCTACATCCACTCGCTGGGTGGCGGGCAGTAAGACCTGAACACATTGAACGAAGGCCGCTCGGGCAACCGGGCGGCCTTTTCTTTGGGCGGCACACGCTGCCGAGTTGACATTGGTCAAAGCGGGAATAGGTGGCGGATGCCACAACCGGGCCAGAAGGATAGGCCCAATGAATCTCTACACAGCCCCCCACCTGGAAACCGAGCCTGCGTCTGTTGAACGCATCGACGTCCAGCCTGCCCATTCACGCAACAAGCCACGCGAGCCGCTTTACGCCAAGCGCAAGAAAATCTTCCCGAAAAAAGCGGAAGGTCGCTTCCGGCGCTTCAAGTGGCTCGTGATGCTCATCACGCTTGGCATCTATTATCTGACGCCTTGGATACGCTGGGATCGTGGGCCTTATGCCCCGGACCAGGCCGTGCTGGTCGATCTCGCCAACCGCCGCTTCTACTTCTTCTTCATTGAAATTTGGCCGCAGGAATTCTTCTTTGTCGCCGGCCTGCTGGTGATGGCGGGCTTCGGGCTGTTCCTCGTCACCTCGGCCGTCGGCCGCGCATGGTGCGGTTACGCCTGTCCCCAGACCGTGTGGGTGGACCTCTTCCTTGCCGTCGAGCGCTTCATCGAAGGTGACCGCAATGCCCGCATCAAACTTGATGCGGCTCCGTGGACGTTTGACAAGCTCTGGCGCCGCGTCGTCAAGCACGCCACCTGGATCGTCATTGCGGTGGTAACCGGCGGTGCGTGGATCTTCTATTTCGCTGATGCGCCGACGCTTGCCTTCGACTTCCTCACTGGCAATGCCGCGGTTGTCGCCTATACCACCGTCGCTATCCTGACCGCCACGACCTACGTACTGGGCGGGCTGATGCGCGAGCAGGTCTGCATCTACATGTGCCCTTGGCCGCGCATCCAGGGCGCGATGCTGGATGAACATTCGCTGGTCGTGACCTACAACGACTGGCGCGGTGAACCACGCAGCCGGCATGCTAAGAAGGCCGCCGCTGCAGGCCAACCAGTTGGCGACTGTGTCGATTGCAATGCCTGCGTCGCCGTCTGTCCAATGGGCATCGACATTCGCGACGGCCAGCAGATGGAATGCATCACCTGCGCGCTCTGCATCGATGCCTGTGACAGCGTCATGGACAAGATCGGCAAGCCACGCGGCCTGATCGCTTATGCAACGCTGAGCGAATACGAGCACAATATGGCACTCGCGACCGAGCACGGTACGACCGCCATCGACCCGGCCAAGGTGCGCAACCCGGACGGATCGTTCATCGACAAGGTCCGCCACTTCAACTGGCGGATCATCCTGCGGCCGCGCACGCTGCTTTATCTCGGTGTCTGGACGCTGGTCGGCCTCGGCCTTGTCTACGCCCTGCTGTCGCGCGACCGCCTGGAAATCAACGTGCTCCACGACCGCAACCCCCAGTTCGTGCTGGAGTCTGACGGGTCGATCCGCAACGGCTACACCATCCGGCTGCTCAACATGATCCCCGAACCGCGCACGATCCTGCTGTCGATGGACGGGCTGCCGGAAGCAACGATGAAGATCACCGGTATCACCGAGGTTCCGGGCAGGCTCTTTGCCGTCCAGGTAGAACCCGACAAGACGATGGCCCTCAAGGTGTTCGTCACGCTACCGAAGGAGGCGATCGCGTCCGAAGTCAATGACTTCCACTTCATCGCTGAGGACCGGTCGAGCCACGAAGCCGACAGATATGCCGCCACCTTCAACACACCAGGAGCGAAGAAATGAGCCGCAATGCAAGCCTCTCCAACGGCAAGGGCTTCGTCTTCACGGGTTGGCACATGATTGGCGTGATGGTGCTTTTTTTCGGCACCATCATCTCCGTCAACGTCTACATGGCCTACAACGCCGTGACGAGCTGGAGCGGTCTGGTGGCTCAAAACACCTATGTCGCCAGCCAGCAGTTCAACGGCAAGGCGGCCGAGGCTCGCGCCCTGGCAGCATCGGGTGTTGTCGGAACCTTGCTGATCGACGGGTCCGACATCCGCTTCGAGATCAGCCATCCGGACGACGGCTTAGTCGCTGCCGACGAACTCGTCCTCGCGTTCAAGCGGCCGGTCGGCGAGCATCAGGATTTCGAGCTTGATCTCGTTCCGGTCTCTCAGGGCGTGTTCACGACACAACATGAAGTCCTGCCAGGAGAGTGGATCGTTGACGCCAGCGCCACGCGCGACGGCAAACGCATCCTTCACCAGGTAGAGCGCATCTCGGTGCGGAGATAACAATGACCTGCTGTGCGCCCGGCGTCGAAGGTTCGCTGGATCATCCGCTGCCGTCTTCTGAGGAACTCGTGCTGTCGAGCCGCTCCGTCGGTCCTGGCCTTCGCCAGATGGACCTCAGCGTGCCGCAGGTCCATTGCGGCACCTGCATCACGGCGATCGAAAACGCACTGACCAAACGTCCGTCCGTCGAACGTGCGCGCGTCAACCTTTCGACAAAGCGCGTGTCAATCGTCTGGAAGGAAGGGGTGTCCGGAGAACCGACGGACCCGGTTGAACTTGTGAAGGCGATTACCGACGCGACGGGATATGAGGCGCATCTCTTCCATGATGCCGAAGACGCTGGTGACAAGCTCCAGAAGGACCTGATCCGCGCCGTGGCACTATGCGGATTCGCGGCAGCCAACATCATGCTGCTCTCGGTCTCTGTCTGGTCCGGAGCCGATACGGCGACGCGCGACCTTTTCCACTGGATCTCGGCGATGATCGCGGCGCCGGCGCTGATCTATGGTGGCCGGTTCTTCTACCGCTCCGCCTGGGCGGCTCTGAAGCGCGGCCACACTAACATGGACGTGCCGATCGCGCTGGCGATCACGCTTTCTTACGTCGTTTCGCTCTGGGAGACGCTTCATCACGCTTCGCATGCCTGGTTTGACGCAACTGTGTCGCTGTTGTTTTTCCTGCTCATCGGCCGGACGCTTGATCACATCATGCGCGATCGTGCGCGTTCGGCAATCAGCGGCCTGACGCGTCTTTCGCCGCGAGGTGCGATGGTCGTGGCGGCTGACGGGACCCGTGAATATCGAGCGGTTGAAGAGATCCGGCCAGGCGATCAAGTCTCCGTCGCGGCAGGTGATCGCGTACCGGTGGATAGCACCGTGGTGAGCGGCACCAGCGATCTCGACATCTCGATCGTCAATGGCGAAAGCGCCCCGGTTTCCGTCAAGGCCGGAGATGCGCTCCAGGCCGGCATGCTGAACCTCACCGGCTCGCTCATCGTCAAGGCTACGACGGCGGCAAAGGACAGCTTCCTGTCGGAGGTTGTATCCTTGATGGAAGCGGCCGAGGGCGGCCGGGCGCGCTATCGCCGCATCGCCGATCGCGCCGCGCAGATTTATTCACCGGCGGTCCATCTGCTTGCGCTTGTCGCCTTCCTGTCCTGGGGCATCATCGGCGGGGACTGGAAACAGGCGATGCTGATTGCGATCGCCGTGCTCATCATCACCTGCCCTTGTGCGCTGGGGCTTGCTGTGCCCGTCGTCCAGGTCGTCGCAGCCGGGCGCCTGTTCAAGAACGGCATCATGGTGAAGGATGGTTCGGCCATGGAGCGTCTTGCGGAAGCCGATACCGTCCTGTTCGACAAGACAGGAACATTGACCGTGGGCCGCCCGCGCGTCCTCAATATCGGTAGGTACGGCCGCGAACAGTTGGCGGTTGCTGCAGGGCTGGCACTCCATTCGAAACATCCGCTTTCGGCCGCACTTGCGCGCGCTATTTCGGGTCCGGTCGCAGTCTTCGACAATGTCATTGAGCTGCCGGGAAACGGGCTTGAGGCGCAAACCGAGAAGGGCATCTATCGCCTGGGTAACCGGCGCTTTGCGCTCGGCATGGACAATACCGCATCCGGCAATGCTGCCTCGGAAGTGGTCCTGTCGCTCGATCACAAGGAAGTGGCGGTGTTCGAGTTCCAGGACATCCTCCGTCCCGGCGCGCCGTCTGCTGTCGAGGCCCTGCAGAAGATGAAGCTTTCGGCGGGCATTCTTTCGGGTGATCGAAAGGCTGTTGTGGCCGATCTCGCCGCCACGCTCGGCATCAAGAATTGGCATGCCGAGCTATCGCCAAAGGACAAGGCAGAATTCTGCTCGTCGCTGGCACAAGACGGCAAACGTGTCCTGATGGTCGGCGACGGCATCAACGATGCACCGGCGCTCGCTGCAGCGCATGTTTCCATGGCCCCGGCCACAGCCGCCGATATTGGCCGTCAAGCTGCAGATTTCGTCTTCATGCACGACAGCCTGGAAGCCGTGCCCATGGCCATCGACGTGTCGCGCAAGGCTGGGCGGCTGATCCGCGAGAACTTTGCGCTTGCGATCGGCTACAACATCATCGCCGTGCCGATCGCGCTCGCCGGCTATGCAACGCCGCTCATTGCGGCCGTTGCCATGTCGACGTCTTCGCTGATCGTGGTCGCCAATGCCTTGCGGCTGAACCTTTCGGTTCACTCGGGGGCGGACAAGGCCGAAGCGGCTGCGACGCAGCCGTCGCTCACAGAGGCTAAAGCAGCATGAACATGCTCATCTACCTCATCCCGATCGCGCTCTTCCTGGGCGCACTGGGTCTGCTTGCCTTCCTCTGGTCGATCAAGACCGGTCAATACGAAGACCTGGACGGCGCAGCTTGGCGTGCCCTCGGTGACGAGCCTCCCGAAGACCGACAGCAGCACAAATAGAAGATGCAGGAAGAATTGGAGCGGCGACCTCGCCGCTTCTTGAAATTCTTAGTCCAGCAGTTCACGCAAGCGGGTGCCGAGTTCGCGCGCTGTATACGGCTTCTTCAGCCAGTTGCCGGATTGCGCAAGCTCACGCCCTGCGATGGTGGGTTCGGCATAGCCCGAGGTGAAGAGCACCTTGATCTCAGGCCGAAGCACACGCACCTCCGCCGCCAGCTCGTCGCCTGCCATGCCGCCCGGCATGACGATGTCGGTAAACAAGAGCGCGATGTCATCGTGCTCGCTCAGGCGTTCGAGCGCCTCGATGCCGTTGGACGCCTCGACAATGTCGTAGCCAAGGCCGGTAAGCCGCGAGACCGTGACACGACGGACGCGTGCATCGTCCTCAACCACCAGGATCTTTTCCGTACCTGTTGGAATGCTCTGGGTCGGGCGCGGACCGGCGGCATCAGCATCAATGCCTGTTGTTTCGGCCTTCACTGCGGCGGGCAGGAAGATCCTGATGCTCGTGCCCTGACCAGGCTCGCTGTAGATGTGGACGTTACCGCCCGATTGCTTGGCGAAGCCGTAGACCATGCTGAGACCAAGGCCCGTGCCGGAGCCGACGCTCTTGGTGGTGAAGAAGGGCTCGAATGCCTTCTCACGCACGTCGGCGGTCATGCCCTCGCCAGTGTCGGTCACGGAGATCAGCACGTAGTCTCCTGTGCGCGCCTGCGGATACATCTGGGCATAATCGACATCGAGCCGCACACGCGAGATCTCGACGGTCAGCTTACCGCCCCGCGGCATCGCGTCCCGCGCGTTGAGCACGAGGTTCAGCAATGCGTTTTGCAGTTGCGAGCCGTCCACCAGGGCTTCGTTGGAGGCGCCGTTGACGATGGTGCGGAACTCGATCGCTTCGCCGAGAGTACGCCGAAGTAGGTCAGAGAAGCTGGAGACGAGGTTGCCGATATCGACAAGCTTCGGGTTGAGAGGCTGGCGCCGTCCGAACGCAAGCAGCTGCCCTGTCAGCTTGGCGCCGTCTTCCGCGGCGTCCTGGGCTTCTCGCAGCAGTACGCGCAGCTTGTCGTCGGCGAGCCGGTCCTCGATCATCTCGAGATTGCCGCTGATGACCGTCAAAAGGTTGTTGAAGTCGTGCGCAAGACCGCCCGTGAGCTGCCCGATCGCTTCCATCTTCTGGGACTGCCGGAGTTCGTCCTCGATCTTGTGGCGGCTGGTGAGGTCACGGATAAAGCCGGTGAAAATGCGCTTGCCGTCAGTCAGCGCCTCCCCGACCGCCAGTTCCATCGGGAAGGTGGAGCCGTCCTTGCGCTGCCCGGTCACCACCCGGCCATAACCGATAATGCGCCGTTCGCCCGTCTCCAGGTAGCGGGAGATATAGCCGTCATGCGCTTCGCGGTCCGGAGACGGCATCAGCATCTTGACGTTTCTGCCGGCGACCTCGTCTTCCGTGAATCCAAAAAGCCGCTCAGCAGCGGCGCTGAAGGAGGTGATGATCCCGACCTCGTCAATGACCACCATGGCTTCCGGAACCGTGTCCAGGATCGATCGAAGATGCGCTTCGCGCTCGGCCAGATTGTTCTGCACCCTCTTCATCTCCGTGACATCATTGTTTGTCTGGACAATGATGGTCGGGCCGCCGGGTGTCGGGTTGACGGCAACCCAGCGGGTCGCCACGACGACCGAACGGCCGTCCTTGTGTCGATGGACGACCTCACCCTGCCAATGATGGTGCTGCCGGACATGCCGGCGAATGGCATCGAGCGGCTCGGGAAAGCGGGTAACGAGAAGCTCGTGAACGACCTTGCCGATCGCTTCTTCCGCAGCCCAGCCGTAAAGCTGTTGGCATCCGGCCGTCCATCGGCTGATGACGCCGTCCTCCCCATGGACGATAAGGTTTGCTGCGTTGAGTACGTTGGTGACAGCATCGAGCAGATAATCGGTATTATTGTCGTTCGGTGTCTTACCGCTCATGATGGACCCATGGATGCTAGCCGTCAGTGACGCCGGCGACCTCCAGAGACGGCATGGTCGCGACGCATGTCGATGCATTCATCGCCGTCTCCGGCAAGTTGTGCAAGCGCTGCGGGCTTGTCGACCTTGATAAAGTGGCGCGCCGCCGGATCAACGACGGTGAGAACACCCTTGCCGATGAGCTTTGTGATGGTGCGCGACACGGTCTCGATGGTGAGGCCGAGATAGTCGGCCATATCCTGGCGCGGCATGGGGATCTCGATGACGAAACGTCCGGCACCGTCGGCCTTCGTGCGGTTCATGTGCCGAAGCAGGAAGGTGCAGAGCCGTTCTTCCGCGCTCTTGCACGACAACAGGACCATCTGATCCTGAGCCGAAGCCATCTCGTCGCAGAGATGCTCGAAAACCAGGGCGCTCAGTATTTCTGATTCTGCCACGGCGCACTGGAATGCCCGGCGGCTCAGTCTTCTGATCTTGGCCGACGCGATTGCCTCAACGCTGTAGAGGTAACAGTCCTTCATCGAGATTCCGACGATATCGCCCGCGTAAAGGAAGCCGGTGATGACGCGGCGACCATCCCCAAGGATCCGGAAGAGTCGGAAGGTGCCTTCGACGATCTCGAAGACGTGCTTTGCTTCATCTCCTTCGAAGAACAGGGACTGACCGGCGCCGAGCTGCTCCAGAGGCTGCTTCGCAAATAGCGAATGCAGGTTTTCGGCTTCCGCGAAGGGCGTTGCTTTGGCGACCTGATGGGCATTCGCATAAGCGGTGAGAAACACGGGCTTGGTCTCCATTCTGTGATGGAGCCTTATGGTCGCGCGGCCGTAACACGCTGATGCCTGACGTGTGAAAAATGGTGCTGTTTTGTAACAGACTGTAACAGGCCCGACCGCCCCCTCATGCCGCTGCTCAGGAACAATCCGCACCGGCTGCCGTTACCGGCTGGTTCTATCGAGAAAAGGCAAGCTTCATGGATTCCGCGCTTCTCGGCTCCGGCCTCCCGACCTGTTCCGTCAACATCTCCATCAATGGCGAAAACCGGTCGCTCGACATCCCGCCATGGGTGACATTGCTGGATCTTCTGCGTGGTCCTCTGGAGCTGACCGGCACGAAAAAGGGCTGCGACCACGGCCAGTGCGGTGCATGTACCGTGTTGATCAACGGCGAGCGCGTCAACTCCTGTCTCAAGCTCGCAGTCTCTCTGGACGGTGCCGAAGTCACCACGATCGAAGGCCTCGGGACGCCTGATAACCTGCATCCGATGCAGAAGGCGTTCGTTGAGCACGACGCCTTTCAATGCGGCTATTGCACGCCCGGGCAGATCTGTTCGGCTGTCGGACTGGTGAAGGAAGGACGCGCCCGTTCGCGCGCCGATATCCGCGAATTAATGAGCGGCAATCTCTGTCGTTGCGGCGCCTACAGCAACATTGCAGATGCGATCGAAGAGGTGCTGGGCGCGGAAGGGGCACAGCCGTACAAGGAGGCTGCCGAATGAGACGCTTCGATTATACCCGCGCCGAGACGGTCCATGACGCCGTTGTTGCTCTGGCTGCCAATCCCGATGCACAGCTGCTTGCCGGTGGGACCAACCTTATCGACCTGATGAAGTATGACGTGGCGCGCCCCGGCGCGATCATCGACATCAATCGCCTGCCGCTCAAGGACATCGAAGAGCTTCCCGATGGGGGTCTGCGGATCGGCGCCCTTGTGAGCAACTCGGCGCTTGCCTACGACGAGCGGGTGAAGGAGCGGTTCCCGCTACTGTCGAGCGCGATCCTGGCAGGCGCCTCACCACAACTGCGCAATGCTGCCACCACCGGCGGCAACCTGCTGCAGCGAACCCGCTGTTATTATTTCTATGACCCGTCGACCCCCTGCAACAAGCGCGAGCCCGGCACCGGATGTTCGGCGATTGGTGGGGTCAACCGCATCCACGCCATTCTCGGCGCGAGCGACAAATGCATCGCGGTGCATCCGTCGGACATGTGCGTCGCCCTGGCCGCGTTGGGGGCGACTGTCGAAGTGGAAGGGCCGGACGGGAATCGGGATATTGATTTTGCCGATTTCCATCGTCTGCCGGGCGAGCATCCTGAACGGGACAACATGCTTCAGGCTGGCGAGATGGTGATAGCCCTGCGGATTGCGAGGAACCACTTCAACCGAAACTACACCTACCTGAAGCTGCGCGACCGCCTCTCCTATGCCTTCGCGCTCGCGTCGGTTGCAGCCGCCATGGAAGTCGCGGAAGGACAGATCGTCGACCTGCGCATCGCTCTCGGCGGTGTGGCTCACAAGCCGTGGAGGGACGCGCTCGCGGAGGCCGAGTTTGCAGGTCGGGAGGCCAATGAGGCGACGTTCATGCAGATCGCCGACCGCCTGCTGTCAGGTGCTGAGGGACAGGGTCACAATGACTTCAAGATCCCGCTCGCCGAGAAGGCGATCATTCGCGCGCTCAAGCAGGCTGCCGCTGGCCGCCCGCAGGACCAAGTCGTCAAGGCGATACAATAAGGAGCCAAGATCATGCTGAACGAATCCAAGGTGGTCGGGCTTCCGCTTGCACGTATCGACGGTCCATTGAAGGTATCCGGCAAAGCCCGCTATGCCGCAGAACACTTTGCAACGGACATGCTGTTCGGCCGTGTCCTGCCAGCAACCATCGCCACGGGTCGCATCACCGACATCGATGTCTCCGAGGCTGAACGTTTTCCGGGCGTGGTGAAGGTCTATACCTACAAGAACCGTCCGACGGTGGCGAAGCGCGAGTCAAAGTGGAAGGACGAAGTCGCCCTTCCGGGCTACACGATGCGGCCGCTCGAGGACGACCATGTCCAGTTCGACGGTCAGCCGATCGCCTTCGTCGTCGCCGAGAACTTCGAGGCCGCACGTGATGCGGCGGAACTGATCCGCGTCCGTTACGCCGCGTACGATCCTCATACCGATCTTCTCCAGGAGCAGGCGAACAGCTACGAGCCGCCCGTACCGCGCATGAAGGAGTTCATGCCGCCGAAGCCCCGCGGGGATGCGGAAGGCGCCTTCGCGCAGGCGCCCCACAAGATCGCCTTTGAGTATTACATGGAAGGAGAGCACCACAATCCGATGGAGCTGTTTGGCTCGACGGTGCTTTGGGAAAAAGACGGCCGCCTGACGATCCACGACAAGACGCAAGGCCCTCAGAACTCACATGACTACGTCTGCAATGTCTTCGGCCTGAAGCCTGAGAACGTGGTCGTGCAAAACAAGTTCGTCGGCGGTGCCTTCGGACAGGGTCTGCGCCCCAAATACCAGCTCTTCCTGGCGGTGATGGCGAGCCTCGACCTGAGGCGTTCGGTCAAGGCCGAGATGAGCAGGCGCGAGATGTTCTACCTGACCTGGCGGCCGGTCTGCCTGCAGAAGGTTTCACTGGCGGCCGATGCCGAAGGCAACCTGCAATCGATCATGCACCACGCCCTCGGCGGCACCTCGCGTTACGAGGATTACCAGGAGAACGTCGCCAACTGGTCGGGGATGGCCTACAAGTGCGACAACGTGAAGATCTCCTATGAAATTGCCAAGCTCGACCGCTCGACGCCCGGCGATATGCGTGCGCCAGGTGCAGCGTCCGGGGTGACCGCACTGGAGACGGCGATGGATGAACTCGCCTACGAGGTCGGGATAGATCCCTTGGAGCTGCGCATCCGCAACTTCATCCATGTAGACCAGAACCAGGACAAGGAACTGACATCCAAGGCTCTGCACGCCTGTTATCGTGAAGCAGCAGAGAGCTTCGGCTGGGCGAACCGGAGCCACGAACCGCGCTCGATGAAAGATGGCAATGAACTTGTTGGCTGGGGCATGGCGACCGGGTTCTGGGAAGCCCAGCTTTCCGAGGCGGAAGCAAAGGTCAGCCTGTCATCCGACGGCAAGGTGGTCGTTTCGGCCGCCGCATCCGATATCGGCACCGGCACCTACACTATCCTCAACCAGGTTGCTGCCGAAGCGTTCGGCGTCTCGCCCCAGGCCGTCACTGTCCGCATCGGCGACTCCAGCCTTCCAAAGACGAGCGTCGAAGGCGGATCATGGACCGCCGCCTCGTCCGGATCGGCCGTTCAGGTTGCTGCTAGAGCCGTCGTCGCAACGCTGTTGAAGCACGCGCAGTCCATGCCGAACTCTCCGCTGGCCGATGCTTCAGAAGACCAGGTCGAGATCGCCGAGGGGCGGCTTGTGCTGCAGGCCAATCATCAGGTCGGCGTCGCATTCGCTGACATCATGGAAGCTGCCGGCGTTTCGGAAGTGGAGGAGCATGGCAAGGTGGCGCCGGACCCGGCGACAATGAAGAAGTTTTCAGCCTATACGCATTCGGCCGTATTCGTTGAAGTAAAGGTGGACGAGGAACTGTTGATTCCGCGCGTCACCCGCGTTGTCACAGCGGTGGCAGCCGGCCGGATCCTGAACCCGAAGACGGCGCGCAGCCAGATCCTCGGCGGCGTGGTTATGGGCGTCGGCATGGCCTTGCATGAAGAAGGCATGGTCGACCACCGCACCGGGCGCGTAATGAACCACAACCTTGCGGAATATCATGTGCCGGCTCACGCCGATATCGAGGATCTCGAGGTGATCTTCGTGAAGGAAG
Source organism: Neorhizobium sp. SOG26 (assembly GCF_003491345.1). GTDB lineage: Bacteria > Pseudomonadota > Alphaproteobacteria > Rhizobiales > Rhizobiaceae > Neorhizobium > Neorhizobium turbinariae. The sequence goes on along the minus strand of NZ_CP025513.1, from coordinate 657,389 downwards.
ACGACGACAAGGTGAGCCCGATCGGTGTGAAGGGGCTGGGTGAAATCGGCATCGTGGGCGTTGCCGCTGCGGTTTCGAACGCGATCTTCCACGCCACGGGCAAGCGGATCCGTCACTTCCCGATGACGATCGACAAGCTCCTCGCCGAACCTGATCGACACTGACTTTGACTGGATGAGGAACCTGCCGCGCCGCCGGATGTTCGTGATGATCAGCGGCGGCCGCTCGATAGATAGATGATGGTGTTGATCCCTCCATGGCAACAGCGAAAACTCCGGTCGGCAGCCCGACCAATCCAGCGGCAGACGGCTTGACGCCTGCTCTTGCGCGTAACATCGATGCCGTCATGCAGCGGCGCAAAGAGGCGCAGAAGTCAGCGTCGCTGCAGGAACGGGCTGCGGCGGCGATTAGCCGCTTCGCCGGATCGATGGCGTTCGTCTACATCCACCTCGTCCTCTATAGCACCTGGATCATCGTGAACCTCGGATGGATCCCCATCATCGAGCCATGGGACCCGTCATTGGTGATCCTGGCGATGGAAGCCTCGGTGGAGGCGATCTTCCTGTCGACCTTCGTGCTGATCAACCAGAACCGCATGGCTGCCGAGGATGACATGCGAGCGGACCTGGACCTGCAGGTAAACCTGCTCAATGAGCATGAGACGACGCGGCTCATCGCCATGGTCGAGGCGATCGCCAAGAAGCTCGACGTCTCAACGGATGCCGATCACGAAGTCCACGAATTGAAGAAGGATGTCGCGCCCGAGGCGGTGCTCGATCGTATTGAATCGGAGTCGGAGAACTGACTTGGAAGGCGATGCAGCCGCTGCGGGCTGCATCGCCTTTTTCGTTCTTAGATCGGGTAGTGGAGGTGGCCGTCCTGGACGGTGATCCAGCGCAACTCGGTGAACTCCGCGATACCGGCCTTGCCGCCGAAGCGTCCGTAACCCGAATCCTTGGTGCCACCGAACGGCATCTGCGCCTCGTCGTGGACGGTGGGGCCGTTGATGTGGCAGATACCGCTTTCGATCCGCCGCGCCACGCTCATCGCACGGTTGACGTCGCGACCGAACACTGCGGCCGAGAGACCATATTCCGTATCGTTGGCGATCCTTACAGCCTCATCAATCGAGCCAACACGCACGACTGAAGCGACCGGGCCGAAGCTTTCCTCGCCATAGATGCGCATCGCCGGCGTCACACGGTCGAGCAGAGTTGCATCCATGATGGTGCCTTCAACACGTCCGCCTGCTGCCAGTACCGCGCCCTTTGATACAGCGTCGCGCACGAGTGCCTCGATGCGCTGCGCCGCACGCAGATCAACGAGCGAACCAAGCGGCGCATCACTCCGGCGCGGGTCGCCAGCCTTGAGGGTCTTCACCTTCGCCGTCATGGCTTCCACGAACTGGTCGGCTATCTTGTCATCGACAACCAGACGTTCCGTCGACATGCAGATCTGGCCTTGGTTCATGTAGGCGCCGAAGGCTGCGGCCGCGACAGCTTCATCGATATCAGCATCATCGAGAACGATGAACGGTGCCTTGCCCCCGAGTTCCAGAAGCGCCGGCTTCAAGTGACGAGCGGCGGTTTCCGCAATGATGCGGCCAACGCGGGTCGAGCCGGTGAAGTTGATGCGCCGCACGGACGGATGCGCGATCAGCGCCTCCACGATCGGGCCGGCGTCTTCCGGCGCGTTCGAAATGGCGTTCAGCACACCTTCCGGCAGACCGGCATCATGAAGCGCGTCCACGATCAGTCGGTGTGTGTGTGGGCAAATTTCGGATGTCTTCATCACAATGGTATTGCCGCAGGCGAGCGGCATTGCGATCGAACGGACCCCCAGGATCACCGGTGCGTTCCAAGGCGCCATGGAGAGCACCACGCCCGCAGGCTGGCGCACCGCCATGGCGAGGCTGCCCGGACGGTTCGACGGGATCACTTCGCCCGTGATCTGCGTCGTCATTGCGGCGGCCTCCCGCAGCATGTCGGAAGCAAGCGTGACGTTGAACATCGCCCAGCCGGCCGTAGCGCCGGTTTCGCCTGCCATGGCGGCGACGAATTCCGGCGCCTTTTCCTGCAGCTTGTCGGCAGCGGCATTGAGGATCTTGCGGCGTTGGCCCGGGCTTGTGGCGGCCCAGGCGGGAAAGGCCTTGGCTGCGGCATTGGCAGCCTTGCGGGCATCCTCCACTGATGCGGCAGCGACGGTCGACGCCACTTCGCCTGTGATCGGGTTGAGGCGTTCGAATGTACGACCGTCAGCGGCGTCGATTTCGCGGTTGTCGATCTTCAATCCAAGTACCGTCATGGGCATCTCCTCATTGTATTGATTGGTGGCGCCGTGCGAGGCGCATCGTACGGCGCGGCTGGCAAAGCTTCGGACGGGTGCTGTGCCGTCAGGATCGGTCTTCGCTTTTCATGGTCGTGATGGTCCTCCCTTGCGGTCCGCTCCTACGGATTCGAGCTTGCCGGTTTGTAAACATCCGCCTCGGCAAGCGGGCACAGGTTAGGGGAGCACCACGCGGACACAATAGACTTTCAGCGGAGAAATTTGTACTTTTGCGAAGGAGGCGCCGTTTGAGAGAACCTGTCCAATCTGCGATCACGTTCGCGCCGCCAACGGCATCGGCAATGGAGGCCCGCCTGTTCGGTAGCAGCCTCCATCCGTTGATCTGGACGCTGCGGAAAAACCTCGACTACCTGTTCATCATCCTTTCCGGGAGCGGAAGCATCACCGCGAACGGTCGGCACTCCGCACTAGAGGGCCCGGTCGTTGTATGGTCGCCGGCAACGGAAGGGGCGATCAGTCTGGAGGCGGGATCGGAAGGCGGGATGCTGGCTGCTCCGGATGTCATCCTTGGTCAGGCCTTGCCGGCGGGCGCTGTGTCGACGCAGGTTCGCGAGGCCATCTCCCGGCTTCTCATCAGTCGATCGGCAGCAGCAGACGCGCGGCAGATGCTGAACCTGCTGGGTTCGATCGAGGGCGAACTGAAAGGCGACGAAGCGGGCAGCCGTGAAGCCGTTCAACACTACATCGCACTCCTGCTCCTGAAGATCTGGCGTATGTCTGATCCGGTCCAGCATCCGGGCCAACCCTCGCCGCGGATGATCGTGCGTGGTTTCGTGCATCTCGTTGAACTTCACGTCCGCAACCACTGGGGCGTGCCGCAATATGCGTCCGCGCTGGGTGTCACCTCGGACCGCCTCAACACGGCGATTCGCCGCGCCACCGGACGGTCACCGATGGAACTTGTCCATGCGCGGATGCTGACGGAAGCCGCCCGTCTGCTCCACTCTTCTGCCATGCAGACTGGGGAGATTGCCGAGCTTCTTGGCTTTCGCGATGCGGCCTATTTCAGCCGGTTCTTCAAGCGGCTGATGGGGATGTCACCGAGACAGTATCGGCAGCAAGCGGTAGACCGACGAGGTGCCGCGCAGGATAGCTACGCGGCCTGGCCTTAGCCGAACCGGCGCAGGAAGATGGACGCTTGAGGAACTTCGGGAACGAAAGCTTGTTGATTGCCACGGAAATTCAAAGCCGTAGGACAAGCCGATGCCCGAACAACAGAAGATAGATCGCCCGAAGGTCGAAGACTGGGCCGAGAAGCTGGGGGTGACGAAAGCTTACGAGGACCTTCAGGGTGAAACAAAGGAAATCCCGGATGCCACGCGCCGGGAAATCCTGAAGGCGCTGGGTATCGAACAGGAGCCTGATCCCACCGCCGACAAGCGCTGGCCGCAACCGGCGCTCGACGTTCCGGACGGTGTCAAATGTTATCTCCCCGAATGGCTGCAGAGGGATGGCGCCTGGGGCATTTCCGTCCAGATCTATGAGATCCTGTCCGAGCGTAACTGGGGCATCGGTGACTTCGAGGACATCAAGACCCTGAGCCGCATTGCGGCCTCGGTCGGCGCGAACTTCATCGGGCTCAGCCCGTTGCACGCGCTTTTCCTGTCTGATCCGCAGCGCGACAGTCCCTATTCCCCATCCAGCCGCCTGTTCTTCAACCCGCTGCATATCGCCGTCGACCAGCTTCCAGGGTTTCGAGAGGATCTCGTTGACCGGGCGGAACTGGCGCGGCTGCGGTCCTCAGAAACAGTCGATTATCCCGCTGTTGCAAGGCTCAAGCTCTTGGCTCTTCGAAAGCTCTGGGACGACTGGAAGATGGAGGAATGGCAAGAATTCTCGCGCAACGACTTTGAGCAGTTCAAGAGCGAGAAAGGTGATGCGCTCCTCGGCCACTGTCTGTTCGAGAGCCTGTCGTCTGCGATGGTGAAGCGTGGGCACGGCAGCGGTTGGCGCGATTGGCCGGAAGAGTATCGGGACCGGCACGCACCGGCTGTCGAACGTCATGCTGCAGAGCACGGCGATGACATCGAATTTTATGCCTGGCTGCAATGGCTGGCATCGCGTCAGATGCAGGAAGCGGCAGATTTTGCAAAGAGGGCCGGCCTAGAGCTTGGGCTTTACCTTGATTTCGCTGTCGGTGAAGTGCCTGATGGTTCGTCAACCTGGTCAACGCCCGGCCTGGTTCTGCCGTCGATGAAGGTTGGCGCACCGCCGGACGCCTTCAGCTCCAAGGGGCAGGACTGGGGTCTGGTGCCGCTGCATCCGCAGCATCTTCTCGATCCCAACACATCACACTATGGCCGGCTGATCGACAGCTCCGCCCGGTTTGCAGGCGCGCTGCGCCTCGACCACGCGATGACCCTGTGGCAGCTCTTCCTGATCCCGCAAGACCAGGAAGCCTCGGCAGGCGGATATCTCCGCTACCCCTTCACGCAGATGATCACATCGCTGGCGAAAGTTTCGCAAGAGCGCCAGACGGTCGTAATCGGAGAAGATCTCGGCAATGTACCGGATGGTTTCCGTCCCGCGCTGCAGAAAGCTGGTGTGCTGGGTTACCGGGTTCTTTATTTCGAAGATCTGGCGGAAGAACAACCGGCCGCGGACGCGCCTCTTGCATTGTCGCTAGGGTGTCTCTCGACCCATGACCTGCCGCCGCTGAAAGGCTGGTGGCGCGGTGCCGACATAGAGCTTGCCGAAGAGGTCGGGCTGTTCGATGCCGAAGCCGCGGTTCGTCTTCGTGAAGAGCGCGCGGAACGTAAACTGACACTGCTCCAGGCCTTGGCGAAGGCGGAACTCATGCCCTCAAGTAAAGCCAATCTCGACCGTTGGCCGGAAATGACAGACGAGCTTCTGGTGGCGGCTCACCGGTTTCTCCTGCAAACGCGGAGCATGCTGGTCGCCGTGAGGCTCGCGGATATGGTGGGCGAGAGCCGATCAACCAACGTACCCGGCACAGTCGATGAATACCCGAATTGGCGACTGAAGCTGAAAGTCTCGCTCGAGGCACTGGGTGAGATGAGCCTGTTCCGGCGGGTCGCCGAGGCGCAGAACCGCGAGATCACGCGGGCCGGAGAGAAAGGTTGATCTAGGCGGACTAACCGGAGACTGGTTTTCAGCCCAGCATCGCTGTTGCTGCTCCTCAGACGATGCCGCCGCCACCGCTCACAGATGCGGGCCGCTCCATCGTCACCTTCTTGCGGTAGCCGCTGGCACGGTAGGTGGCAATGGGATCGATCGCGCCACCGGCACGGCGTCGGGCTTGCGCCAGGATCGGCTCTACATCTGTCCGGTAGGCGCGTTTGAGCGTTTCCGTCGCCATCAGCGCGTCGTTCTCGTCTTGGTATCCGTCAAGGGCTGCTCGGTCGACCAGCAACGCCTGGGCATAAGCGCGGCGGATCTCGTTGGCGCTCGCCATCAGACTTTCGATCGGGTCTGTGACGTTATGGCTCTGGTCGATCATGTGCGCCGGGTGGAAGCCATCCACGCCTCGATGTTCTGCATCGACCAGTTCATTGAACACGAGGAACAACCGGTAAGGGTCGATCGCCCCGGCATCGAGATCGTCGTCGCCATATTTCGAGTCATTGAAGTGGAAGCCACCGAGCTTGCCGAACTGGATGAGCCGGGCGACGATCATCTCGATATTGGTGTTCGGCGCGTGATGTCCGAGATCAACGAGGCAGAAGGCTTTCGGACCAAGCGTGTTGGCGATCAGGTAGTTGGTGCCCCAGTCCTGAACCACGGTCGAATAGAATGCCGGCTCGTACATCTTGTGCTCGGAGAACAGGCGCCAGTCATCCGGCAGCGCCTTGTAAATCTCCGCCATGGACGCGAGATACCGTTCGAACTGTCGCGTGAAGTGGCTCTGGCCCGGAAAGTTCGAGCCGTCGCCGATCCATACGGTCAGCGCTTTCGAGCCGATCGCCTTGCCGATCTCGATGCATTCAAGATTGTGCTCGATTGCCTGGGCCCGGGTGGCTGCGTCCGTGTGGCTGAGAGAGCCGTATTTGTACGACTGCGATTGCCCGACTGTATCCGAGAAGGTGTTTGAGTTCATCGCGTCGAAGCCGAGGCCAAGCGCCTCCCCCTTCGCCTTCAATTCCTTCGGGTCTGCCTTGTCCCATGGGATGTGAAGCGAAACTGTAGGGGTCGTTCGCGTCAGCTGATGAATGACAGCGCAGTCATCGAGCTTGTCGAAAATTCCGCGCGGCTCGCCGCCTCCAGGGAAACGTGCGAAGCGGGTGCCGCCGGTGCCGACGCCCCAGGACGGTACGGCGACAGAGAACTCCGACACCTTGTCCGTAATGTTATCGATCTCGATCCCGCGCCGAGCAAGCGTCTCGCCAAGCGCCGCATAATCGGCGTCGAGCGCCTGCGCACAGGCTCCGTTTTCCGCGGCAATTACATCCGCGGCGATCTTCATTTCAGACATGTGCTCCTCCCAAAAGCGCCTTACCGCGTAAAGCTCTGTGCGTTGCCGGCATCCACGTTGATGATGTTGCCCGTCGATTTCGCCGATGCATCCGACGCCAGGAAGTAGACGGTTTCGGCGATGTCCTCCGGAAGCACGTTGAGCTTCAGCAGCGACCGTTTTCGGTAATGTTCCTCAAGCTCGCTTACCTCGATCTTGGAGGACGCGGCGCGCTGCTCGCGCCATTCGCCGTTCCAGATCTTGGAGCCCCGCAACACGGCATCTGGATTGACGGTGTTGACCCGAATTCCTGCCTCCGCACCTTCCAATGCCAGGCAACGGGCGAGATGGATTTCGGCAGCCTTTGCCGTGCAGTAAGCGGACGCGCCGGGCGAGGAAGCGAGCCCGTTCTTCGAGGCGACGAAGACGACGTTTCCGCCGAGCTTCTGGCGGCGAAACAGCCGAAATGCCTCGCGAGACACCAGAAAGTAACCAGTCGCCAGGATATCGATGTTCCGGTTCCACATATCGAGGCTCGTTTCCTCAACCGGAGCAGACGAAGCGATGCCTGCATTGGACACAAGGATGTCGATGCCGCCGAATTCAATGCAGGCTTCGCGGAAAGCGTTGGTGACGCCTTCCTCGTTCGTTACATCGAGCAGTACGCCACGCACGACATCCCTGCCAAAGCTTTTTTCGAACCCCGTCTTCGTTTCCTCCAGCGCCGCACCGTCGATATCGGCCAGCACGACACAGGCCCCCTCGCCCATCAACCGCGCTGCGGTGGCCCGACCGATGCCGCCGGCGCCGCCCGTCACGAATGCCACGCGGCCGGCGAGACTCTTAAGCTTCGGCATGCGCTGGAGCTTTGCTTCCTCGAGCAGCCAGTACTCGATGTCGAAAGCCTCCTGTTCCGGCAGCCCCTGGTATTCCGAGACGGTCGACGCACCACGCATGACATTGATGGCGTTGACATAGAATTCGCCAGCGATGCGCGCCGTTGCCTTGTCGCGTGCAAAGGAGAGCATTCCAACGCCCGGCACCAGGAATATGACCGGGTTCGGATCACGCATCTTGGGCGAGTTGCCGTGCTTGCAGCTTTCGTAATAGCGGCTGTAGTCCGCGCGATACGCTTCCAGCGCCTGGTCAAGCGCTGCGATCACGGCATCAACATCCGGCTTGGCAGGATCAAAATCGAGGATTAGCGGCCGAATCTTGGTGCGCAGGAAGTGGTCGGGGCAAGAAGTGCCGAGTGCGCCGAGCGGCTTCAGGTTCTTCGAGTTGACGAATTCGAGCACGGCATCCTGATCATCGAAATGGCCGAGCTTTCGCTCCACATGACCGATGCGCCCGCGGATTTCCGGCATCAGGCGCGCGGCGATGGCGCGCCGTTCCGCCTGCGGCAAGCTTTCGACCACCGCGCCGCCAAAGATCGTCTTGCCCTCGGTCTCGCGAGCAAACCACTCGATCGCCTTGTTGATGATATCGAGCGTCAGCTCATAACAATCCTTTGCGTCATCCGCCCACGTGAACAACCCGTGGCTTTCCAGCACAACGCCCTTGGCATTGGGATTGGCCTTGACGAAAGCTTCAAGATCAAGCCCCAGCTGGAACCCCGGCCGCCGCCATGGCAGCCAGCCGATCTCGTTGCCGAAGATTTGCTGCGTCAGCTCCCGCGACTTCTTGGAAGCAGCAATCGCTATGATCGCGTCCGGGTGCATGTGGTCCACATGCGCGAACGGCACGAAACCGTGCAGTGGCGTATCGATGGATGCGGCGCGCGGGTTGAGGTTGAAGGTGCAGTGCGGCAGGAAGCCGACCATCCGGTCTTCGTCATCGACACCCTTGTAGATACCTTTCAACGCTTCCAGCTTATCGAGATAGAGGGTCGCGAAGCCGTCGAGCTTGATCGTGCCGACATCGCCCCCGGATCCCTTCACCCACAGCACGCGCACCTGCTCGCCCGTGAGCGGATCGGTCTCGATGACCTTGGCCGACGTATTGCCGCCGCCATAGTTGGTGATGCGCTTGTCTGCACCGAGGAGGTTGGAGCGATAGAGCAGCTTGCCAGGCTCATCGAGCGTCGCAGCAAAGGCATCATCCCAACGGTTTTCGAGAAGCCGGGTTTGGCCCGTCATCGCATTCCTCCCAAGCTGTTCCGGCTCCTGATGACGCATCACACGTCATCTACCGTGGCCGCAGTTATCACGCCGCATCGCGCCAGCTGTCAATCACAAACGATCATTATCGTTCATGTTGCAGCGCGTCAGAGTTGACCTTGATTGATTATGATTGACAGCCGCAGAAAACGGAACATGATGAGCCTCAGGAGGATGCATATGCACGAGCGCGAGCGCCATCGGATCATCTTGAGCGCCATCCAGGAGAAGGCGGTTGTCACGGTCCAGGATATCGCCGAACTGACAGAGGCGTCCGAGGCAACGATACGGCGCGACATCGCCTCTTTGCATATCCAGGGGAAACTTCGCCGGGTTCGCGGTGGCGCAGAAGCCATGCATCCACCGACACTGGGTAACCTTGCCGCACGTCCGTTCCGCGTTTCCGAATCCGTCAACATCGACAAGAAGCGCGCGATTGCCCGTTGTGCGGTCGAACTCTGCGGCGACGGTGACTCGATCATCATCAATGGGGGCACCACGACCTTCCAGATGGTGCATTACATGTCTGCGCGGCGGCTGCAGGTGATGACCAATTCCTTCGCCATCGCCGAACACCTGGTGAAGCATTCCAAGAGCACCGTGACGGTGCCCGGCGGTGCCATCTACCGCGAGCAGAGTCTGATCCTGTCGCCGTTCGACAATGATGCGATCCGCAATTTCTACGCACGCCGCATGTTCATCGGCGCGCAAGGGATCGGGCCGCTGGGCGTGATGGAAGCGGATGCGCTGGTGATCCAGAGCGAGCAGAAGCTGATGAGCCAAGCGGAAGAACTGATCGTGATGGCGGATTCATCGAAATTCAGCCGCCGGTCGAGCCTCATCCTTTGCCCGCTCGATCGGGTGACGACGATCATCACCGATCCGGGAATCGAGGACCAGGCAGCGAAGATGATCGAGGACGCAGGCGCCAAGTTGCTGATTGCCAAGGCGGCGGCAGCGGGCACCGACAAGGAGGAATTCACGTCTGTCGCATGAGGAGCGCGACCGGCGGGAGGAAGGTAACGTCAACGGGAGGACTGAACATGAAACTTGCAAGGAAACTGATGATCGGCGTGGCACTGGCAGTCGCCGCCATGGCCAATGCTGCCAGCGCCGCTGACATGAAAATCGCACTGGTCGTGAAATCGCTCGGCAACGGCTTCTTCGAAGCGGCCAACAAGGGGGCGGAGGAAGCCGCCAAGGAACTCGGCGGGGTCGAGATCATCTATACCGGCCCGACCACGACAACCGCGGAAGGCCAGATCGAGGTGATCAATTCGCTGATCGCGCAGGGCGTGGATGCGATTGCTATCTCTGCCAACGACCCGGACGCCGTCATCCCGGCACTGAAGAAAGCCGCGCAGCGCGGCATCAAGGTGATCTCCTGGGACTCCGCAGTCGCCAAGGAAGGCCGCATCATGCACCTCAACCCGTCGTCGAACGAGTTGATCGGCAAGATGTGCCTGACGCTTGCCAAGAACCATCTGGAAGGTGGCCAGGGTGACTTCGCCATTCTTTCCGCCACCACCACCTCGACGAACCAGAACACTTGGATTGCCGAGATGAAGAAGCAATTGAATGATTTCCCCGGCCTCAACCTCGCCACGACCGTCTATGGTGACGATCTGGCCGACAAGTCTTACCGCGAGGCTCAGGGGCTCCTGAAGTCGCAGCCAAACGTCAAAGTCATTGTCGCACCGACCACCGTTGGCGTTCTGGCTGCCTCGCAAGCTGTGAAGGATGCCGGCATGATCGGAAAGGTCTACGTGACCGGGCTTGGCCTACCTTCCGAAATGGCCGGCGCCATCAAGTCGGGCGCGACGAAGGAGTTCGCGATCTGGAACCCGATTGATCTCGGTTACTCTGCCACCCAGATCGCCTACCACCTCGTGAAGGGTGATGCGGATGGCAAGCCGGGATCCGAGATTCAGGCAGGCCGCATGGGTACGATCAAGATCGGCGACGATGGCGAAGCAGCCATGGCGGATCCCTTCGTCTACAACGCTGAGAACATCGACCAGTTCTCAAAGATCTTCTGATCGGCACATTGTCGACGGTAGGCGGTGGAGACCCCTCATCCGCCTACCGGCACCTTCTCCCCGAGGGGAGAAGAACGTCTGAAGTTGCGGCAGCGAGAACAACGGCCACGCATGATGAACGGCGTTACCCAAGTCCAGGATAGCCCTCCTCGCCCGGCACCGCTGGTCGAAACTGCGCCGCTCCTGGAGATGCGCGGTATCAGCCAGATCTTCCCCGGGGTTAAGGCGCTGGATCAGGTAGATATCAAGCTCTACCCGGGCCAAGTCACGGCGCTCATCGGTGAAAACGGCGCCGGCAAATCGACTCTGGTGAAGATCCTGACCGGCATCTACCGCCCCAACGAGGGCGAAATCCTGGTTGACGGGCAGCCGGTCGTCTTCAGTGCCGCCCAGGCGGCCATTGATGCCGGTGTGACCGCTATTCACCAGGAAACCGTGCTCTTCGACGACCTCACCGTCGCCGAGAACATCTTTATCGGCCATGCGCCTCGCACACGGTTTGGCATGATCGACTGGAGCGCGATCAACAAGCGGTCGCGGGACCTGCTGCGGGCGCTCGAAAGCGACATCGACCCGACAATCCGCCTGCGCGATCTCTCGATCGCCCAGCGGCATCTCGTGGCGATTGCCCGGGCATTGTCGGTGGAAGCGCGCATCGTCATCATGGATGAACCAACCGCCGCCCTTTCCCGCAAGGAAATCGACGACCTCTTCCGCATCATCGAGGGCTTGAAGCGCCAAGGCAAGGCGATCCTGTTCATCAGCCACAAGTTTGACGAGGTCTATGAGATCGCAGAGAACTTCGTCGTGTTCCGTGACGGACGCGCGGTCGGCCATGGAAAGCTGCGGGACACGAGCCAGCACGAGATTGTCCGGCTGATGGTCGGGCGCGACGTCAAGGATGTTTTCCCGAAGACCAAGGTCGAGATCGGGGCGCCGGTGCTCCAGGTACAAGGTTTTTCGCATCCGACGGAATTCCATAACATTTCCTTCGAGCTTCGCCGGGGCGAAATTCTCGGCATCTACGGCCTGATCGGCGCAGGCCGTTCGGAGCTTTGCCAGGCACTCTTCGGGGTCACACGTCCCTCCGGCGGCACCCTCACGCTCGAAGGCAGGCCGCTTCAGATCAGCTCGTCGGGAGACGCGATTCGCGCCGGCATCGTGTATGTCCCTGAGGAGCGTGGTCGCCACGGACTGGCACTGCCGATGCCGATCTTCCAGAACATGTCGCTTCCCTCGCTTTCCCGCACCTCGCGCGGCGGCTTCCTGAAGGCTGCAAACGAGCTGGCGCTCTCGCGAAGATACGCCGAGCGGCTTGATCTGCGCGCGGCTGCGCTTTCCGTGCCTGTCGGCACGCTTTCCGGCGGCAATCAGCAGAAGGTGGTGATCGGCAAATGGCTGGCCACCCAGCCGAAGGTCATCATTCTCGATGAGCCGACCAAAGGCATCGACATCGGCTCGAAGGCGGCGGTTCACGGGTTCATCAGTGAGCTCGCCTCAGAAGGCTTGTCGATCATCATGGTGTCCTCCGAGCTTCCGGAGATCCTCGGCATGTCCGATCGGGTGATGGTGATGCGCGAAGGCCTGATCGCCGGCATGTTCGGGCGCGAGCAGGCGACGGCGGAAACACTTGTGCGAGCGGCGACCGGCAATGCGTGAGGCCACATCATGAAAAAGCTGCTCAGAAACAGGGAATCCCTGCTTGTCATGATCATCGCGATCATGATTGCAGGCTTCGCCACCCGGGCACCCGGTTTTGCCGCGCCGGGCAATCTCGCCAACATCTTCAACGACACGTCGATCCTGATCATCCTGGCGCTCGGCCAGATGACCGTGATCCTGACAAAATCGATTGACCTCTCAGTCGCAGCCAACCTCGCCTTTACCGGCATGGCCGTTGCGATGACCAATGCTGCTTACCCGGACGTACCGCTAGCTCTGCTCATCGTCATGGCGATCGGCATCGGCGCCTTCCTGGGTGCGATCAACGGCTACCTTATCTGGGCGCTGCAGATTCCGCCGATCGTCGTCACGCTCGGGACCCTCACGATCTATCGCGGCATGGCCTTCGTGCTTTCAGGCGGTGGCTGGGTGAACGCGCACCAGATGACACAATCCTTCCTCAACGCTCCGCGCTTGCCGGTGCTTGGCCTGCCCATCCTGTCCTGGGTTGCGATCATCATCGTGGTCGGCGCCTGGTTCGTGATGACACGGCTGCCCTTCGGCCGCGCGGCTTACGCCTCTGGCGGCAATCCGACGGCGGCCGTTTATGCTGGGATCGACACCGGCAAGACACGGTTCTTCGCCTTCATGCTCTCGGGAGCGCTGGCGGGGCTGTGCGGTTACCTTTGGGTTTCCCGCTACGCCGTCGCCTATGTCGACGTGGCCATCGGCTTCGAGCTGGATACTGTAGCCGCTTGCGTCATCGGGGGCATATCGATTGCCGGGGGCGTCGGCTCTGTTGCGGGCGCCCTGCTTGGCGCTCTTTTCCTCGGTATCATCAAGAACGCGCTCCCGGTTATCGGCATCTCGCCATTCGCGCAGATGGCGATCTCCGGCGTCGTGATCGTACTCGCAGTCGTCTTCAATGCGCGTGCCGAACGCAAGGTCGGCCGCATCATTCTACGTGACCGAGCGGCACCGGAGGTGTCCCCATGAACGAAGCGGTTTCCACCAAACGCGTCATTCCCGATCGGCTCGGAAACAGAACCTCTCGTCTTCTTGCCAGCTGGGAGGTTCTGCTGTTCGGCGTGGCGGTGCTGATCTTCATCTTCAACGCACTCGCCTCCCCATACTTCCTGAACGCCTGGAACTTGTCAGACGCAACGTTCAATTTCACTGAGAAAGCCATGATCGCTTTCGCGATGGCGATGCTGGTGATCTCCGGCGAGATCGACCTGTCCGTTGCAGCGATCATCGCGCTGGCATCGACGGCCATGGGTGCAGCCGCTCAGATCGGCATCGGCACCCCAGGCCTTGTGGCGATCGGTCTGGGTGTCGGTCTGGGCTGCGGCGCGGTGAACGGGCTGCTCGTCTCAGGCCTGAGGCTCCCCTCGATCGTGGTCACCATCGGCACGATGAGCCTCTTCCGCGGCATCTCCTATATCGTGCTGGGTGACCAGGCCTATGGCAAGTACCCTGAAAGCTTCGCCTTCTTCGGGCAGGGTTATGTCGCCTGGGTGCTCTCCTTCGAGTTTGTCCTGTTCGGGGTGCTGGCCGTCCTCTTCGCGATACTGCTGCATGCCACCAACTTCGGCCGCCAGGTCTTCGTTATCGGCAATAACGAGTTCGCTGCACGGTTTTCCGGCATCCCGGTCGAGCGCGTGAAGTTCATTCTCTTCCTGCTCACGGGCCTGATGTCCGGTGTCGCAGCCGTCTGCCTCACCTCTCGTCTCGGGTCGACGCGCCCGTCAATTGCGCAAGGCTGGGAGCTCGAAGTCGTCACCATGGTGGTGCTTGGCGGCGTCTCCATCCTGGGCGGCGCGGGCACGATTGGTGGCGTGGTTATCGCCGCCTTCGTCATGGGGCTCGTGACCTTCGGCCTTGGGCTTCTCAACGTGCCGGGGATCGTGATGTCCATTTTTGTCGGCCTGCTGCTGATCATCACGATCGCCGTGCCGATCATTGTCCGCCGTATCCGGGAGATGCGTTGATGGCCACAGAGAAATACGCTTTCAAGATGAAGCTCAATCCTGGCATGGAGGCGGAGTATCGCAGGCGACATGATGAAATCTGGCCGGAACTGGTGGATCTGCTCCACGGCGCCGGCGTCAGCGACTATTCGATCTACCTCGATCCGGAGTCCAACATACTGTTCGCCATCCTGAGCCGGCCCGCTGACCACGGCATGGGGAGCCTGCCAGAGCACCCGGTGATGAAGAAGTGGTGGGCGCATATGGGCGACATCATGGAGACCAACCCGGATGGCTCCCCAGTAGCCAAGGATCTTGTGCCCGTCTTTCATCTACCTTAAGCGGCCACAACTTACAACATTTGTTGACATCAAAACAAATGTTGTCCATGACGGTGGCAGTTCAAAGAGTGCCCGTCATTGGAAGACCTTTCTCCTCAAGAGGCTGCCGTCCTCGCGATCATCAGAGACAATCCCTTTGCGGGTCAGCAGGAGATTGCTGACCAACTGAATGTAGCCCGATCGACGGTTGCGGCTCATATCGTGCAACTCATGCAGAAGGGCTACATCCTTGGCCGAGGCTACGTCGTGCCGACGGATGCCCGAGCGGTGTGCATTGGCGGCGCGGTGCTGGACCGGAAATATCGCGCCAAAGCGGATATTGTATTCGAGACGTCCAATCCCGCAGACAGCGTCCGTTCGATGGGTGGCGTGGCGCGCAACGTCGCCGAGAACCTCGCCCTGCTTGGCACCACGACGAGCTTCGTTTCAATTGTTGGTGACGATGATGGCGGGCACGCGCTGCTGAAATACATGCGCGACCGCGGCATCGATGTAAGCCAGGTTGTCACCTCCAAGGACCGGTCCACCGCCGAATATGTAGCGATCCTCGACATGAGGGGTGACCTCGTGCTCGGCATCGCCGACATGGGCATCTTCGACCTTCTGCTGCCGGCGCATTTTGACCGCATCTGGCCGCACCTCGCCGCCGCGAACTGGGTCTTCAGTGATACGAATCCGCCTGCCGAGACGCTTGCCGCCATCATCGCGAAACGCAAGAGCTCGCGCTTCAAACTGGCCATCGACGCCGTGTCGACACCGAAGGCTACCCGCCTCCCCGAGAATCTGAGCGGTATCGACCTTCTGTTCATGAACATCGACGAGGCCAATGCCGTCTTGCGGCGTGGCGCGGGCGATGCGATCACTGACCCGGAAGAAGCGGCCTTGGCATTGCAAGCGGCAGGCGCTGAAGAGGCGGTCGTCACGGTCGGGGCTCGCGGTATCGCTGTTGCCGGCAAGGAGGGCGTGCGAAGCTTCCCCGCCGTTCAAGCCACACCGGTGGACATGACCGGCGCGGGTGACGCCATGATCGCCGGGACGCTCCACCGCATCCTCCAAGGGGACGACATCTATCAGGCCGCCCGCACAGGCTCCCTCCTCGGCACGCTCACCACCGAAAGTCACGGCAGCGTCCATACCGAACTTTCCGAACACTTCCTGCAGGCCAATATGCACCGTCTCGTCGGCTGACTGGGCCGCAACAACATCAAGGAATAGGCAGATGACCCTTCTGAAACCCAAGCTGAGCCGCGAAGTTGCCGATGCCGTTGCAAGCGGCAGCCCTGTTGTCGCTCTGGAATCAACGATCATCACCCACGGGATGCCCTATCCGGCAAACCTGGAGACCGCGCTGGGCGTCGAAGCCGTCATTCGTGAAAATGGCGCCGTGCCGGCGACCATTGCGGTCATCAATGGTGAACTGCGCGTCGGCCTCGAGCGCCATGAACTGGACGAACTGGCGCAAGCCAAGAACGTCGTGAAGGCGTCCGGTCGCGACATTGCCGTCGCGATGGTCAAGAAGCAGTCGGCGGGTACGACGGTTTCCGCCACGATGCTGCTTGCCGATCTTGCGGGCATCGACATTTTTGCAACCGGCGGCGTCGGTGGCGTACACCGCGGCGCTGAACAGACATTCGATATCTCTGCGGACCTGACGGAACTCGGCCGCACCAAGACCGCCGTCGTCTGCGCCGGCGTGAAGTCGATCCTCGATATCGCCAAGACGCTCGAATATCTGGAAACGCAGCGGGTGCCGGTGATCGCTTACGGCACCGAAGACTTTCCCGCCTTCTTCACGCGCGAGAGTGGCTACAAGGCCGACCACCGCCTCGACACGCCGGAAGAGATCGCGCAGGCCATGCACCTGCACCACAAGCTTGGCACCGGCACCGGTTTGATGATCGCCAACCCGATCCCTGAATCTGCGGCTCTGACGCATGAGTTCATCGACGGCACGATTGCTGATGCAGTCCGCGAGGCTGATGAAAAAGGCATCGGCCGCAAGGAGCTGACGCCCTTCCTGCTGGCGCGCATCAACGAGCTTTCAAATGGCGAAAGCCTCAAGGCCAATATCGAACTGGTGAAAAATAACGCCCGTTTGGCTGCACAGATGGCGGTGGCCTACGCCGCGATGAAGAAATCCGACCGCTGATCACGACCGAAAGAAATCGAGCGAGCCGACCCGTCGGCTCGCTCTGAACCATTAGCGGCGAAGACGCGACAGACGTTCTGTCAGAAGTCCGTAGAAACCATCGGCGTCCACATCACGTATGAAGGTCGCGTTCTTCGGCCTGTCGGTCACGCCCCACCAGTCCGTGACGGTCATGCCCCGGGTGAGCGGCGAGTTGACCTCGATCTCCACGTTGCAATGGCGGCCGGAATAAAGCTCCGGCTTCAAGAGGTAAGCGATCACGTTCGGGTCGTGCAGCGGGCCGCCGTCACTGCCGTATTTGGCAACATCGAAGCGCTCGAAATAGTCGAGCCAGCCGACAAGCACTTCAGCCAGTTGCCCTCCGATCGCCTTAAAGGCTTCGACCCGCGGACGCGTCGTCAGGGTCTTGTGGGTGACATCAAGCGGCATGACGACGATGGGCGCACCGGAAGCGAACACAACGGCAGCGGCCTCTGGATCAACGTAAATGTTGAACTCTGCGGCCGGGGTGATGTTGCCCCCTTCGAAACAACCGCCGCCCATCAGGACCACCCGCTTGATGCGGGTAGCGATCTCGGGCGCCTTGGTGATGGCCTGCCCGAGGTTGGTCATTGGGCCAAGGGTGCAGACCGTCACCGTTCCGGCAGGTTCCCGCATCAGGGTGTCGATGATGAAGTCTACGCCGTGCTGCTCCTGTAGCCGCATCGTCGGGTCGGGCAGGTCCGCGCCGTCCATGCCAGTTGCGCCATGGACGTACTCCGCCGTCACCAGCGGACCCGCCATCGGCTGGCTGCAGCCGGCAAAGACCTTCACGTCGGAGCGCCCGGCGAGTTCACAGACCTTGCGGATATTCACGGTGGTCAACGACAGCGGCACATTGCCGGCCGCCGCGACGATGCCGAGCACCTCAAGCTCCGGGCTAGCCAGCGCAAGAAGGATCGCCAAGGCATCATCCTGGCCCGGATCTGTGTCGATGATGATCTTTTCTACCATGAGGCTTACTCTATGTGATGTCTGCAATGCGCTGGTGGTGGGGCTGATCCCTACCCCAGCTACGAGCGCAGAGTCCAGTGCGGGACTTTGCGCCTGTCGCTTATCAGGCCGGGTCGAAGACACGGCCGGGATTGAGGATACCGTTCGGGTCATAGGCCCGTTTCAGCCGGCGCATCGCGTCGATTTCGGCGGCGCTGCGGACATAGGAGAGATAGTGTTTCTTGTCCGTGCCAACGCCGTGTTCGGCAGTCACACCGCCACCGACGTTAGCAATGCCCCGAAAGATGATGTCTGCCACGGCCGTATAGGCAATGGTCGACATGCAGTAGTGCAGGTTTCCATCGCCCATGTGCCCGAAGATATAGGTCTGGTTTTGCGGGTCGACCGCATCAATCGGTCCCTTCACGGCATCCAGGAACTCCTCCATCCGCCGGAGCGGGACGGAGATGTCAAAGCTGGTATGGACGTGGGCGCTATCCAGAAAGTCGTTGATGCCATCACGGATGGCCCAAAACGCTGCGGCATCGCGCAGGGAATTAGAGAGCACAACATCGGTAGCCAGGCAATCCTCCAGCGCCTGCGCAAGGGAGGCTTCGAAGCGCTCGTTATCCTGGTCGGGAGACTGACCCTGGATCTCGATCATCGCATACATCCCGGCGCCGATTTCAACCGGAGGTCGGATGCCCATGAAATGCACGGTCTTCTCGTAGGCATTCGGGAAGATAACCTCGAAGGCGGAGAGCAAGCCGGAAAGCTCCACCCGTAGCCTTGCCAGCAGTTCCCGTGCGGCAGCGAGCGACGGCAGCGCCACAAATGCGTTGCGCTCGATCTTCGGCTTCGGATGCAGCTTCAGGCAGGCGCGGGTGACGACGCCAATCGTGCCCTCGGTGCCGATAAAAAGCGGTGAAAGGTCGTAGCCGGAGTTGTCCTTCGCCAGCCCCTTTAGGGACGATACGATGGTCCCGTCTGCGAGAACAGCTTCCACGCCCAGCACCTGCGCGCGGTACATGCCATATCGCAACACCCGGATGCCGCCGGCATTGGTGCCGATATTGCCGCCGACTGTAGCAGAACCGCGAGCGCCAATATCCACGCCGAAATAGAGATTGGCCTCTTCGGCTGCCTGCTGAATGGTCTGCATTGGGGTTCCGGCGCCAGCAATCATGGTCTGTGCCGCCCGATCGATCGCCTCCACCCCGTTCATCCGCTCAAGCGATAGCGATATTTCACCCGCCTGCGGCCGGGAGGCACCGGACAGACCGGTGCGGCCGCCCTGCACGACGATCGGTTGCCGCAGATCGTTTGCCAGACGCAGGATGGTGGAGATCTCTTCGGTCGTCTTGGGGCGAAGGACCGCCAGCGGCACCGCACCACGGTCCGTCGCGTCGGCGGCATAGGCATCGAGAAGCGAGGGATCGAGCACGATCGCAGCAGGATCAAGCTTCTCCTGCAATTGCGCAAGCAAGGACCGCGCTGGGTCCGGAAGAAGCTGATCCATCTGTTGACCTCTTATCGACAATGCAATTCCCTGACCGCGGCCAAACCCGAAACGTGCTGAACCGGTTGTGGAGCTGCATTGGATGGGAGGGACCGCCGACCGTGATGGCGCTACTCTTTGCCGAGTTTAGATCTCGTCCGCAAGCCGTCTATTTGACTGCGCCCGCCGTCATGCCGTTGATGAACTGGCGTGACAGGATGATGTAGATGATGATCACCGGCGCAGACGACAGCATCAGACCGGCGAAGAGCACGCCCCAGTCCGTCGTATACTCTCCCATGAAGGTGGTCAGGCCCTGCGGCAGGGTCTTGAGGTTGTCTTTCTGGATGAAGATCAGGGGGAAGAAGAAGTCGTTCCAGATCGGCACCAGGTTCTGGATGCCCGAGATCACCAGCGCTGGACGCACCAGCGGCAACATGACCGACCACATGATACGCGGCTCGCTGGCCCCATCCATTCGCGCTGCGTCTTCCAGTTCGTTCGGCAGCGTCCGGATAAAGCCAGTCATGATGAAGACGGTCGTCGGCAGGCCCATCGCCACGTAGATGACGATAAGCGACAACTGCGTGTTCAGGATGCCGAGGTCGCGCATAAGGATGAAGAGAGGGATAATCGCAAGCTTCAGGGGCAAGGTCAGCCCAGCCACGAAGAACATCAACACGAAGCCTGAACCGCGAAAGCGGTAACGCGCGATGGCATAGGCTGCCATTGTACCGAGCGTCAGGATGATGACGATGGAGGATCCAGTGACGATGACCGAGTTCAGGAGGTAACGAAGGAAGTTCGTCTGCGTCCAGATCTTCACGATATTCGTGACATTCGTGAAGTCCGGGAAAGAGAACGGCGACTGGAAGATCTGCGCGTTCGTCTTGAACGCCGCAAAGAACATGATCACCAGCGGCCCGAGCATCACGATCGTGTTGAGGATCAGGATGATCTGGATCAGTCCGTCACGGCCGAGCGTCTGCAGCAGGCCTTTCCGATCGTAGTAGGTCTCGGCGGTGCTCATATCTGGATCTCTCGGGCCCGCAGCCGGAAGGTGATGAAGCCCGCGACCACCGCGATGAACATGAAGATCAAGACCGCAAGGGCGCTACCGGCGCCGAAGTCCTGGCCGGAACCGGATTGGTCTCCAAAGGCGGTGCGGTAGAAATACAGACCGAGCACATCCGTTGCCTTGTGTGGCGAACCGTCGACACCGGCCATGATGTAAGGCAGTTCAAACCAATTGAAGCTGCCGACGAAAAGCAGCGTGAAGACAATCGTCGCACTGGGCGCAACCAGCGGCCAGACGATCTTGCTGATCTTCACCCACTCGCTTTCCGTTTCCATCCGCACCGCATCGAGGATTTCGCCCGGGATGCGCTGCATGCCTGCGAGAAATACGAGGGTGGGGAACCCCACCATGTGCCAGGCATTGGCGATGATGAGCGCCCAGAGCGCCGTTCCCTCCTGACCGAGCCAGGGCTGCGCAAGCGACCCAAGGCCGGTGCCTCGCAGTGATATGTTTACGACGCCGAACAGCGGGTGCAGGAAGAGCTTCCACAGAAAGCCGACGATGATCGTCGACAGCACGACCGGCAGGAACACCGCGACGCGGTGGAAGGCAGCACCTGGAAGTTCGCGCCACAGGAAATATGCAAGAAGGAAGCCGACCCCGTTCTGCAGCACCATCAGGGCGAAGAAGACGAGGACGTTGTTGAGGAAGGCGTTCACCGTCCAATCGGCATAGGGCTGGGTGAACAGAACCTTGTAGAAATTCGCAAAACCGACGAATTCGCCCCGCGCCAGGCCATGCCACTGGAAGAAGGCATAAGCAAAGGCGGAAATGATCGGATAAACGACGAACAGGGCGACAAAAGCCAGTGGCGGCACGATCAGCGCCGTTATCCAAAGTCGCCGCGCCAGCAGGGGTGATCCGTGCATCAAGAACTCTTCGGGTTTGGGAAGGGTGGCGATCGCGTTCCGACCGCCACCGCCTGCGTCATTTCTTGAAGGGTTCGTACCAGGCAGCAAGACCGGTCGTCAGGTTCTTGCCGACTTCTTCCGGCGTCGCCTTCTCGCTCAGGAGCTTCTGGATCTCGCCCTGCAACAGAACCGAGCCCGACGGTTCGCCGAAGCGGAAGTGCACCAGCATGATGTAGGGGATCGAGTTCTTGTTGAGTTCGGCAACCTCCGCCAACAGCGGATCCTTGAAGCTTACGCCGGGAACAGCCGAGATGTTGTTCAGCTCGTCGGCGAACATCTGGCCGAACTCCTGGCTCGCCAGGAAGTTGACGAACTTCAGCGCGGCTTCCTTGTGTGGCGTCTTGGCGTTGACCGCATAACCACCATCGAAATACTGCGCGACCAGCTTCTCATCGTCCGCCTTCATGCCGGGCATGGCGAAGATGCCCATCTTGATGTCCGGGTTCTGCTTCTTGAAGTTCGCCAGTTCATAGGAACCGCCGACGAACATGCCGGCCATGCCGGATGCAAAGAGCTGCTGCGACGATGCATAATCGAGGCCGATGAAGCCATCCGGGAAATACTTGGTGATCTCCTTGAGCTTGGTCAGCGCTTCGACATAACGCTTATCGGTGAAATCAGCCTTTCCGGCCATCAGGTCGTCGTAGAAGCCGCGGCCCATCAGCGTCGATGCGATGCCGCCGACCATCACCTCGTTCTGCCAAGCGGTCGCCGTACCGTTGCCGAATGGCATGATGCCCGCGCCCTTCAGCTTCTCCGACGCCTGCACGAGTTCATCCCATGTTTCAGGCTCCTTCAGGCCGTTCGCGTCGAAGATGTCCTTGTTGTAGATGACAAGCATCGTCTGGCTGGCAAAGGGCACCGCATAGGTTACCTTGGTGGAGCGCATGGTCTCGGCGGCAATCGCGGCGGGAGCGAAGTTCTCAAGCGCCGGCACGTTGGACTTGTCGAGCGGCAGCAGGTAACCAGCATTGGCGACGTTTTCCAGGCCGCCATAGGCGCGGGCAAACAGGACATCTGGCCCCGATCCACCGGCAAGTGCCGTTGAGAGGATGGTGTTGTAGTTGGTGGCTTCGAAAGTTTCGAATTTCACCGTGACGCCAGGGTTCTTTTCTTCGAACGCCTTGATGAACTTTTCGTACTGGGCCTTGTCTTCCTGGCGCCAGCTCCAGAAGCTGAGCTCCTGGGCCCAGGCCGGCATGCTCACTCCCAGCGCGCTGAGCGCCACGATGCCGCTCAAAATCAACTTCTTCATCGTGTTCCTTCCTCTCTCATTTTATCGGGAGACAATTCCCGTTCAGGCCGCCAACCTCTCCCTGGTCGACCGGCTGAAATAATGCGCGGCATCCGGCAAAACCTGCACGACGACGGGCGTATCGGGCGCGAGCTCGACAGCGTCTGCGGTGCGTATGCTGACCAGGGTGCCGTTGCCCAGGCGCACATAGATAAAGGTGTTGTCGCCGAGATACTCGGTGTAGATCACGCTTCCCTTGAAGCCTTCGGCAGCCAGATCCGTCGTGATGGTCAGCGAGTCCGGGCGAACGCCCAGGACGAGCTCCCGTTCGTCAATCTGCGGAAGCCGCGTCAACGACAGTGACCCTGAGCCCGGAAGACCGAGCCTGTTCCCCTGGCGCTCGACGTCCAGGAGAGCCATGCGGGGCGAGCCAATGAAGGCGGCCACGAAGGTGTTGGCAGGACGCTCGTACAGCTCCCGGGGGCTGCCGAACTGCTCCACACGGCCGTTGTTCATGACCACGATCCGATCGGCGAGCGTCATCGCCTCGACCTGGTCATGGGTCACGTAGATCGTTGTCCCCTGGATGTCGCGGTGCAGCTTGGCGATCTCGAGCCGAACATCCGAGCGTAGTGCCGCATCAAGGTTGGAAAGCGGTTCATCCAGCAGGAGCAACTGCGGCTTGCGCACAAGCGCCCGCCCGATCGCCACGCGCTGGCGCTGTCCGCCTGAAAGCTCGCGCGGCTTGCGCTTCAGCAACTCCCCCAGCCTCAACATCTGCGCGGCGTCTGCGATACGTCGTTCGATTTCGGCCTTGTCCAGACCCATCAGGCGAACGCCGAAAGCCATGTTTTCGTAGACGTCCATGTGCGGGTAAAGCGCGTAGGACTGGAACACCATGGCGATGCCGCGGCGCGACGGTGCGATCTCGTTCATGCGCCGACCGTTCATGCGGAACTCGCCGGCGCTGATCGTATCGAGACCCGCGATCAGCCTCAGCAGCGTGGACTTTCCGCACCCCGAGGGGCCGACGAATACGATGAATTCCTTGTCCTTGATTTCGAGATCTATGCCATGAAGCACCTCGACCGGGCCGAACCCCTTCTTGATCCCGCTCAAAGTCAACTGAGCCATGTGCAAATCCCTGATCGGCCCCAGTCTGCATGAGGGGTGTCTACAGAGACCCTATTCGATTATTCCAAGCTGTCAATTCGCGGCGGAATTTTCTATTCTATCGCGAAGGGAGAGGCTTGTAGGGGGCGCGGCTTAGGTCGTTCGCGTCGTCAATGACCTTGCGCAGCAGTCGCATGAGTTGCGCGGCTTCAGTCTGACTCAGCCCACGCAACATCATCTGTTGCGCAGCTTCCACGGCGGGCGTGACACCTGCAAGCACCTCCTCACCCCGAGCGGTCAGCGTAAGTTCGCGCGAACGCCGGTCGCGGCTGCTCGCAGTGCGGATGATCAATCCCTTCTCCACCAAACGGTCAACGACGCCGGTGATTGTCGTGCGGTCGTATGCGATGAGCCCGGCGAGTGTGATCTGGTCGATTTCGGGGTGAAGCTTGATCGCCGACAGTGCAGCGTATTGAACCGGCGTCAGATCGTAACCGGCCGCTGTTGTTTCTGACAGGAAGACCGCCGTCGCGATCTGCTGGAAGCGGCGCGCCAGGTGTCCCGGCATCTCATCATTCGACTTCACCTTCACCTGAACCTCCGTCCGGCACGCTGCGAATTGACAGTATAATGATCTTCAGTATGCTGATCAATCTAGAGGAGAAGGTCATATGCAGTTTCATCTTGATGGGTACCAGCCGGGGGACCCGGAAATCCTGGACCCGAACGCCCGCACGGTATCGACGGGAACGCAAGGCCCGCTTCCGACGGAGGTCGATGTGCTGATCGTCGGGTGCGGACCGGCAGGCCTGACACTCGCGGCGCAGCTTTCCGCTTTCCCGGACATCAAAACCTGCATCGTTGACCAGAAACCCGGCCCGCTTCTGCGCGGCCAGGCGGACGGTATCGCCTGCCGGACGATGGAGATGTTCGAGGCCTTCGGCTTTGCAGAACGGGTGCTCAAGGAGTCCTACTGGGTCAATGAGACCTCCTTCTGGAGACCGAACGAAGCCGTGCCGGGCACGATCACGCGAAGCGGCCGGATCTACGACACCGAAGATGGTTTGTCCGAATTCCCTCACGTCATCCTCAACCAGGCGCGAGTGCACGACTTCTTCCTCGACGTGATGCGCAAGTCGAAAACCCAGCTTGAGCCACACTACAATCGGCAGCTCCATGACCTGACGATCGACAGATCGGAGAGCGCGGGCAGCCATCCGGTCACGGTGACCCTCCAGCGGTGCGGCGAGGCCGGCAGCGAAACGGAAATCGTGCGAGCCCGGTATGTCGTTGGTTGCGATGGTGCCCGCAGCAAGGTGCGCAAGTCGATCGGTCAGACGTTGCATGGCGATTCCGCCAACCATGCCTGGGGCGTCATGGACGTGCTGGCGGTCACTGATTTCCCGGATATCCGGCTGAAGGCGCTGATCCAGTCTGCTGGCGAAGGCAGCATCGTACTCATCCCGCGGGAAGGCGGATATCTGGTTCGCATCTATGTCGAACTGGACAAGCTGAGCGAAGGGCAACGCGCTGGTAACCTGGACATCAATGCCGACTACCTGATCGCCGCCGCGCAGCGTATTCTCAAGCCCTATAGCCTTGATGTGAAGGAGGTTGCCTGGTGGTCGGTCTACGAGATCGGCCAGCGGTTGTGCGACCGATTTGATGATGTGCCACAAGATCAGGCCGAGACCCTAATCCCGCGTGTCTTTATTGCCGGCGACGCCTGCCACACGCATAGCCCGAAGGCTGGGCAGGGCATGAACGTTTCCATGCAGGACAGTTTCAATCTCGGCTGGAAACTGGCATCGGTCCTCAAGGGGCAGAGCGAGCCTTCGCTTCTGGCGACCTATTCGACTGAGCGCCAGGCTATCGCCAAGGAGTTGATCGAATTCGACCGCGAATGGGCACGCATGCTCAGCGCCTCATCCGCAGGGTCCGTCGACCCCGCAAAGACACAGGATTATTTCGTGCGCCATGGCCGTTATACCGCCGGCACCGCGACCCGTTACCAACCCTCCGTTCTGACGGAGGACGGAGAATATCAGTATCTGGCGCTAGGTTTTTCGATCGGGATGCGCTTCCACTCGGCGCCCGTGATCAGGTTATCGGATGGCAAGCCAATGCAGCTTGGCCATACCATAAAGGCAGACGGACGCTGGCGCCTCTTCCTGTTTGCGGGGGCGGAAGGACCTTTCGTGGCCGGCTCTGCGCTTCAAGCGACGATCGCTTTTCTCTCCGGCGACCCCTCGTCGCCGCTTAAGAAGTTCACCAAAGACGGCAACGACCCAGATTCAGTCGTCGATGTGCGGGCCGTCCTGCAGCAACCCCACCGCGACCTGAAGGTCGAGGATGTACCGCCTCTCCTGCTTCCGCCGAAGGGCCGCTACGGCTTGCGCGACTACGAAAAGGTCTTCTGCCCGGACTACAAGGGCGGCAAGGACATCTTTGCGATGCGCGGTATCGATCGCGCTGCCGGGTGCATCGTGGTTGTCCGACCGGACCAGTATGTCGCGACTGTATTGCCGATGGACGCCCATCAGCGGCTAAGCGCCTTCTTCGGCGGCTTCATTAGATCGGTCGCCTGACCGATCTCAAATGGAGCTAAAGCTCAAGCGACCTGGACCAGATGTCCTTCAGAAACCTGCCGGTACTGCCGGACGGGCGGCCGGTAGTCCAGTTTACGAACCGGGCTCCTAAGTTCGTCGTTGGTGATCCCGCGGCGAATGCCGCGACGTGCTGGATCAGGCACAGGGACGGCTGACATCAGCTTCTTTGTATAGGGATGCTGCGGGTTCTCGAAGACGGCAGCCCGCGGCCCGATCTCGACAATTTCGCCAAGGTACATCACCGCAACGCGGTGGCTGACACGTTCCACGACGGCCATGTCGTGCGAGATGAACAGGAAGGCGAGGTTGAGGCTCTGCTGCAGGTCGAGAAGCAGGTTGCAGACCTGCGCCTTGATCGACACATCAAGTGCCGAGACGCTCTCATCGGCCACGATCACCTTGGGATCGAGCGCAAGAGCGCGAGCAATGGCAATGCGCTGACGCTGACCGCCGGAAAACTCATGCGGGTAGCGGCTTGCCATATCGGCGGAAAGCCCGACCTTCTCGAGAAGGTCGGCGGTCTTTTCCTTGGCCTGTTTCGCCGTACCAAGCTTATGCTTGATGAATGGCTCGGAGATCGCAGTGCCCACCGACATGCGCGGATTGAGCGAGGAGAACGGGTCCTGGAAGATCATCTGCACGGACTTGCGCATGCTGCGCAGTTCGGCGGGCTGCAGCTTCAGTACATCATGGCCGTCCAGCAGGATTTCGCCGCTGGTAGGCTGCACAAGGCGCATGATCGAACGGCCCGTCGTGGATTTGCCACAGCCCGACTCCCCGACGAGCGACAGGGTCTCTCCCTGAAACAGGTCGAAGGAGATGTCTTCCACGGCATGAACCGCACCGGTCTGGCGCGACAAGAGCCCTGAATGGATCGGGAAGCGGGTGACCAGGTTCTTGACCTTGAGCACCGGCGCCTTCTCCGCCACCACAGTTCCGGAAATCTCGATCGGCTCTTCCGCCGTGCCGGTCTTCATGTCGACGATCGGGAAACGGGTCGGCCATTTGTGGTTCTGCATCGAACCCAGCTTTGGTACGGCCGAAAGCAGCGCGCGCGTATACGGATGTTGGCCCCGGTTGAAGATGTCTTCGGTCGGGCCGGTCTCCACCTGCTCGCCACGGAACATGACGATCGTGCGATCAGCAATCTCGGCCACCACGCCCATGTCATGGGTAATGAACAGGACCGACATCCCCTCCTCTTCCTGAAGAATCTTGATGAGATCGAGAATCTGCCCCTGGATCGTCACATCGAGCGCGGTGGTCGGTTCGTCGGCGATGAGCAACTTCGGCTTCGACGCCAGGGCCATCGCGATCATCACGCGCTGGCGCATGCCGCCGGAGAACTGATGCGGGTATTCGTCAAAGCGCGACGAAGCGTTCGGGATGCGCACCTTTTCGAGAAGCCGGACCGTTTCCGCGCGGGCGTCGGTCTTGGACATGCCCTTGTGGCGCGTCAGCACCTCGGAGATCTGCCGCCCGATCGTGAAGATCGGGTTCAGCGACGTCATGGGCTCCTGGAAGATCATCGAGGCTTCGTTGCCCCGGATCTCGCGCATCTGCTTGTCGGTGAGCTTGGTCAGGTCACGCCCGTTGAGGATGATCTCGCCTTCAATTCGGCTCGACATAGGCGCAAGAAGCCGCATGATCGACAGCGAGGTTACGCTTTTTCCCGAACCCGATTCACCGACGATCGCGACCGTCTCCCCCTGACGAACATCGAAAGAGACGCCACGAACGACGCTTTTCCAACGCCCGTCAACGAGGAAGGACGTGGTCAGGTTCTTTACCGAAAGAATGGGTGCATCACTCATAGGAGCATCTCTCATCATGCCTTAGGCGGGGTGGCAAAGGACGCCGATGGACGCCCCTGCTCTTGGCGGGCGGCTTCCAGAGCTGCGATCCGCTCATCGATGACGCGCCGATCCGTCATGCCGTGGGGGTTCTCCCGAGTCGGCATGGTCTCGGCCACATGTAGGAAACGTTCCTGCGCAACGGCGTAAAGTCGTCGCAGCTCGACAAGCGGTTCTGAGTGATCGTCCGCATGGATACGCAGCCACGGATAATCCTGGTCTCGGTAGATGACAATCGCTGCGGACTGGCGTCCACGCTTGTCGCCACCGGCGGCTTCGCCGGCATCCATCGCATCCAGTAACCGTTCCGCGAGCGGGGCTCCAGACGCAGCCCGTTCATTGTAAACCTTCAGGGTTTCCGCGATCACCTGCGGCCCAACGAGCATGTTGCCGGCAACCGAAACATTGTTGTCGACGAGGTGTCCGGCCCACGGCACGCAGATTTCGCCGGTAAAGGCGGCGTTTCGGCCAGAAGCATCGATGAGATGCATCTGGCGCTGACGGTGGCCGTCATCGCGCAAGGTCAACGTCCTGATGACCTCTTCAGGGGCAAGCCCTTCTTCGAGCATCTTCAAACCGTCTGTTCCATAAAGAGGGCTCACGAAGGCCTGCGTTGCAACAGCCCCTACCCTTCCCTTGATATGCGGCACCGCGCAGCCGACGGCAAAGAACCGGCTGGCGACCGCTACACCCAAGTACCCTGTTTCAGGATCCCGCGCGACAATCGACCAAGTCATGGATCAACGTCCGATCGCGTAGGCTTGCATGAGCCGTGGCGTTGCAGCAGCACGAAGCAAGCCATCGGCATCGCGTTTTGCAGCCGTCAGGCGACCTACCGTCCACGGGTCGGCAACGGTGACCTTGTGTCCGCGACGTCGCAGCTCGGCAAGCGATGCCTCTCCGATGTTGCTTTCCACCATGATCTCGCCCGGCGAGCTGGTTCGCGGGTAGAACGAACCCGGGAAGTGCGAGGTGTGGAACAGCGGCATGTCGATCGTGGCCTGAAGGTTCTTGCCGTGGTGGACATATCGCAGGAAGAAAGGCAGTTGCCACTGGTCCTGCTGGTCGCCGCCCGGCGTGCCGAACACCATCGACGGCTTGCCCTGATGCAGGGCGAGCGACGGCGTGAGCGTCGTGCGCGGACGCTTGCCCGGTGCCAGCGAGGTCGGCAGGCCTTCTTTCAACCAAAACATCTGAGCGCGCGAGTTCAGCGCGAAACCTAGTCCCGGCACGATCGGCGAGGACTGCAGCCAGCCGCCGGACGGCGTGGTCGACACCATATTGCCCCAGCGGTCGATGACATCGATATGGACCGTATCGCCCTTCTTTTCCGTCAGGTGGGCCATCGTCGGTTCATAAACCGCGCCCGTGCCGCTCATTTCGGCAAGCATCGCCATCGTTGCATCGACCTGACGCTCGTAACCGGGAACCACGCCCGGCCGCAGGTCGAGCGAAGCGTTTTCACTGATCAGCTTGCGGCGCTCGTTGTTGTAGGCATCCGATAGCAGGTATTCCGTTGGGATCTGCCCGAATTCCGGATCGCCGTAATAGACCTCGCGGTCGGCGTAGGCGAGTTTCATGGCCTCCACGACGGCATGGACGAAGTCCGGACCTGACGGGTCCATGGAGCTCAGGTCGATACCCTTCAGCAGGGCAAGCGATTGCAAGAGAACTGGCCCCTGCCCCCAGGCCGGCGTCTTCGCCACCGTCCAGTCGAGGTAGTCGTAAGTTTGCGGAGCTTCTACGGTCGCGCGCCAATTCGCCATGTCGTCGGCCGTCAGCACGCCTTTGTGCTTGGTCCCGCTCGCATCCATGACTTCAGCGGTTTTCAAATAGCGGTCGATCGCTTCTGCGACGAACCCCCTGTAGAAAGCGTCGCGTGCGGCTTCGATCTGATCCTCGCGCGATGCCTTTGCTTCGGACTCAGAAACAATTCGCTTCCAAGTTTCGGCCAGCACCGGGTTCTTGAAATTGCCGTGAGGTTCAGGCGCAACACCGCCCGGCAGCCAAGTCTCATAGGAGGTCGGCCATTCCTTCTGGAAAAAGTCCGCGAGATCCTTGATGGTTGCCGAGACACGCGGCAGCGCCGGATGCCCCTGCTCCGCGTAGTAAATGGCGGGCTCCAAAACTTCGCGCACGCTCATGGTGCCGTAGTCGCGCAGCATAAGCATCCAACCGTCAAATGCGCCGGGAATGACCGTTGCGAGGAGACCGTCGCCCGGGATGAGCTTCAGGCCTTCCCCCGTGTAATGTTCGATGGTCGCACCTGCCGGGGCCGGACCCTGAGCGCAAATGACTTCGACCTTGTCCTTCTTCTTCGAATAGAACACGGCCGGCATGTCGCCGCCCGGGCCGCAAAGATGAGGCTCGACGATCTGCAGCACGAAACCCGTGGCAACGGCGGCATCGAAAGCGTTGCCACCCTTTTCAAGGATGGCCATGCCGACGGCGGACGCAATCCAGTGGGTGGACGTAACGACGCCAAAGGTGCCCAGTATCTCAGGCCGCGTGGTGAAATCGGTCATTCTGATAAAGTCCTTGTAAAAGAGTGTTTCGCAATCAGGCTTCGCGCGGGTCGAGCGCATCCCGCAGCCCGTCACCGAGCAGGTTAAATCCGATCACGACGAGGAAGATGGCGAGGCCCGGCCACATGGCCATCCAGGGCGCTTGGCTGAGGAAGTTTTTCGCGACGTTCAGCATTGAACCCCAGCTTGGAGCAGGAGCCTGCTGTCCGAGGCCCAGGAATGAAAGGCTGGCCTCCGCGATAATTGCCGTCGCGACAGTCAGCGTCGCCTGGACGATGATCGGGGCGAAGACGTTCGGCAGGATGTAGCGGGCCATGATGTCGAAATGGCCGAGACCGATGGAGCGCGCTCCTTCGACATAGTCTTCCGTCTTCACCGCCAGCACCTGACCGCGGGTGAGCCGCACGAAAATCGGCATGGCGGAAAGACCGATCGCGATCATCGCATTCATCAGGCTTGGGCCGAGGAAGGCCGCGAGCGCAATGGCGGTGATCAGGAACGGCATCGCCAGAAGAGCCTCGGTGATGCGCTGGATTGCCTGGTCGATCCAACCACCGAAATAGCCGGACAGAAGGCCGAAGGGGACGCCGATCGCCACGGCAATTGCGACCGAAATGACGCCAGCCATCAAAGATGCACGAGCGCCCCAAATCATCCGCGACATGATATCCCGTCCGAGATCGTCCGTGCCAAGCCAGTGTGCTGCCGATGGCGCCTTGCGCAGTGCCGACCAGCTTGTCGCGACCGGATCGGGAATAGGCAGAAGCGGCGCGGCAACGGCGAGCACCGCAAAGAAAGCGATGATGAACAATCCGGCCATCGAGCCGCGGTTTGCGCGCATCTTGCGCCATGCGCGGCTCTTCTGCCGCGGTTCAGGGATCGGGGCTGTCTGTTCGATGACGGTCATAGGCTTGCCCTCAGGCGCGGGTTGAGGAGTGCGTAAAGCACGTCAGCAATCAGGTTCATCAGGATGAAGCCGATTGCCGTGCACATGACGATGCCCTGCACGACTGCGTAGTCGCGAGTAAAGACGGCATCGACGGTGAGCTTGCCAAAACCTGGGATGGTGAAGATCTGCTCGGTCAATACGGCGCCGGCGAGCAGTTCGCCAAACAGCAGCGCCGAGAGCGTGACGATCGGCAGCAGCGCGTTACGGAAGCTATGGCTGAGAATGACCTGTCGCGGCGACAGACCCTTGGCCCGCGCTGTACGGATATAGTCGGAGCTCAATACTCCGAGCATCGCTGAGCGGGTGTGACGCATCAGCTGGGCAGCCAGTGCCGTCGACAGGACGAAGGCCGGCATGATCATGGTCTTGATCGACCGGACCGGATCCACGAAAATGGATTCATATCCGGATGCAGGCAGCCAGCCGAGGTTCACCGACACCAGCAGGATCAACATGATGCCCAGCCAGAAGTTCGGTACGGACAAGCCTGACAGGGCGATCAGGTTGGAGATGTAGTCGAGCGTCCGGTTCTTGTAGACCGCCGCCAGGATGCCTGTCGGGATACCAATCAGGAGCGCAAAGATCATCGCCATTACAGCGAGCTGGACTGTGACCGGCAGCTTCTGCCCGATGAGTTCCAGCACCGGCTGGTTGGTTCGGAGCGATACGCCAAAGTCACCGACGAGGATGCCGCCGACCCAGCGGACATATTGTGTCACCACCGGTTCGTTCAGATGGTACTTTTCGCGCAACATCTCGATGGTTGCCGGATCACGATCCTCACCGGCCATGGCGAGAACAGGATCGCCCGGCAGGAGCTTCTGCAGCGAAAAGACGAAGATCGAGATGATCAGCAAAGTCGGAATCGCGACCAGCAGCCGCTTGCCGATGTAGACAGGCATGACATCGCCCCCTTGTTGGTGAGGCCGCGCAGAACCTGCCGCGCGGCCTCTGGTACGCTTACTTCTTCGAAACGCCGAGCAGGCGGATCATGCCATCCGGCGAAGGCTTCCAGCCTTCGACCTTGTTCGAGACGCCGTATGCGTAAGGCTGGTGGCCGAGGTAAATGATCGGCAGCTCGTCGTCGAGGATGACGCTTGCTGCGTCGTACTTTTCCTTGCGGACCTTGTCGTCGGTCGAAGCGCGGGCTTCATCAAGAAGCTTGTCGACTTCCGGGTTGCAATACTTCATGTCGTTCAGGCCTGCCTTGCAGGTCATGAACTGGTGGATGTTGCCATCCGGATCGACACGGCCCGACCAGTCGGAACGGCTCATCTGGTAGTTGCCAGCGGTCTGCTCGGAAAGCAGCGTTGCAAACTCAGTCGCCTTCAGCGTGACGTTGAAGCCTGCCTCGGCAACCATCGACTGGACGACCTGCATCATCTGCGTCTGCATGGTGTTGTTAGCGTGCTGCAGCTCAACATCGAGCGTCTCGTAGCCAGCTTCCTTCATCAGTTGCTTGGCTTTCTCGATGTCGCGTGCCGGAACCGGGATTTCCTTGTTGTACCATGGGCTGGTCGGCGGATAGGGCTGGTTGCCGGCCATAGCGGTGCCTTCGAAGACGATCTGGCTGATCGCTTCACGGTCGATCGCGAGCGAGAATGCCTGGCGCAGGCGCTTGTCCTTGCCGAGCGGGTTGTCAGCACGCGGACCGTTGCCGATGTTGACATAGACGCCCATATTGCCCGGGCCGATGACGTCAGCATAGGTGAGGCTCGGATCGTTCTTGACGGACTCGGCATCGGATGCAGCAATACGCTCGGCGATGTCGAGATCACCGGAACGCAGGTTGGCGAGCTTTACCGTGGTGTCCGGGATCGGCAGGTAGGTTACCTTGTCCACAAGGACCTTGTCCTTGTCCCAATAGTCAGCGAACTTCTCGAGCACGATGCGGTCCTGCTGGATGCGCTCGACGAACTTGAACGGACCTGCGCAAACCGGCTTGGAGCCGAAGTTGGCGCCGAGCTCCTTGGCGGCCTTCGGGGCGACAATCATGCCGGCGCGGTCAGAAAGCTGCGCGAGCAGCGTGACGTCCGGGGACTTCAGGGTGAACTTGACTTCCAGCGGGCCGGTTGCCTCGACCTTTTCCACCGACGACAGCTCGCTCTTGCGGCGCGATTCCGGCATCGTCATGTTGCGTTCGATCGTCGCAACGACGGCGGCAGCGTCCAGGTCCTCACCATCGTGGAACTTGACGCCTTCGCGGATCTTCATCGTCAGGACCTTTGCGCCTTCAGACCATTCCCACTCGGTGGCGAGCTGCGGCACGATCTTCATGTCCTGGTCGATGTCGACGAGCTTGTCGCACATCGCGGTGTAGACGATACGGCCGACAAAGGAGCGCGACTGCGCCGGGTCCAGAACGTCCGCATCGTCGTTGATGCCGATGCGCAGTTCAGAAGACATTGCCGGGAATGCCATGAAGGCACCGGCGAGCAATGCCGCGGTTAGAGTTGAAAGTCTGCTCATGTTCAATCCTCTGGTTGGTGTTAGTAAAGGTTACAATCTGAACACCGGTAAACAGCTCCTAAGATGCCGTTCGCAGGCTAGTCTCCTGGCTGAATTCGTGCACGTGATCCCCATCGGCGGATGACGTTGCCCGGATCAGGTTTGCTTGAAGCATCAGCAGATGCTGCCGCATCGCTTCACCCGCTTTCGCTGGATCTTTTGCGGCGATGGCGTCCACAATAGCATTGTGTTGGCGAAGATACTCCCCTGCCCCCGTTCCCGCGCCGCGGGCACGTTCACGGATCGCCTGCCAGGCATCATCCTGTCGGATCCGGTTGACGACGTCGAAGATCGACAGGAAGAGCTGGTTGCCTGCACTTTGTGCGATCTGCCGGTGGAGCGCACCATCCCAGAGCTCCTTGGCATCGGCATCGATGCTCGCATCGGCTTTCTCAATAAGCTTTCGCATGCGGTCCACTTCCGCAGGCTTGGCACGCATGGCCGCCAACTGTGCAAGCTGCGGCTCGATCCGCAGCCGGACCTCCATGATTTCCATGATATCGGTGCCGGCAATCAATGCATCGACATGGTCGCTCCAGCTATCCGGCCGCTCGCCCAAGAAAGTCCCCGCACCCTGCCGGCGCCAGATCAACCCCTCGGATTCAAGTACCTCAAGTGCACGGCGGATAGCTCGCCGCCCGACATTGAGCATCTCTGCGAGAGCCCGTTCCGTCGGAAGCCGTCCTTGTGCTGCAAAAGTCTCCGAGCGGACGACCTCGCGCAGCTTCTCAAGGGCATAATACGAGTTCTCGTGCGGCGGCTCCGGCAGGGCGGGAGAATGAACCATTATGTGAACCAATTACCAATTGGTCCCCAGTCACGACATTTTCTTGCCCTCGTCAAGTCACTTCTTATGCAAAAGTGTCGTCTGCTCAAGAAATGCGCAGCGCCTACGCGCTGCCTTGAATGTGCGCCGTGAGGCAGCAGGTCGACATGGGAAAAGCCACCAGATTATGCGTCCAAGCTGATTCGTTAGCTGAATCAGGATGTTGATGCTGACTCGTAAAACGGGTCCGGATCGATCTGCTAAGTGTTTGATTTAAGATTCATTTCGACTCGGAACCATAGCGATACTGATTCGATTGACTCGCATTGGTTGTGTCAGGAGTGCGAGTAAATGGTCTCACCGAGAGCGAATTGGAAGGGCTTCATCAAGTTTGGAGAAGTCGCATGTCCCGTAGCTCTCTATACGGCGGCCTCCTCGTCTGACCGCATCACCTTCAATACGCTCAACCGGACCACTGGTAACCGTGTCCAGCGGGAGTTCGTTGATAGCGAAAGCGGTCGCACGGTCAGCCGTGAGGACCAGGTGAAAGGCTATGAGATCGAGAATGGCCAGTACATCATTCTGGAACCGGAGGAAGTGGCCGCGACAGTTCCCTCCAGCGACAAGACGCTGAGCATTGAAGCCTTCATCCCCTGCAGCGAGGTAGACGACGTCTATTTCGACAAACCCTATTACCTCGCGCCCGACAAGATGGGCGCTGATGCCTACAAGCTTCTCCGCGATGGGATGAAGAGGGCCAAGGTGGCGGCAATTGCCAAGACCGTTCTGTTTCGCAGGTTGCGTACAGTGCTGATCCGTCCTCATGGCAAGGGACTGATCGCGACGACGCTGAACTTCGATTACGAGGTGCGTTCGTCAGCCAAGGCATTCGATGACATCCCGGACATGAAGATCGAAGGCGAGATGCTCGAACTCGCCAAACACATCATCAACACCAAGGCGGGCGAATTTGACACCCGGGCCTTTGACGACCGCTACGAGAAAGCTGTTGCAGAACTGGTGAAGGCAAAGCTGGAAGGCCGGACCCTGCCGAAGCGCAAGGCGGCGCCGAAGCCCAAAACAAGCGACCTGTTGGAGGCCTTTCGGGAAAGCGCCGGCGTTGTTGCCGCCCGACCAAAACCTGCACCCGCCACCCGCAACCGCGGCGCGGCACGAGGCAAAACCGCAGCAGTGGCCAAGGGAAGCAAGACGACGAGCGCGCAGCAGCGCCGAGCCGGTTGATAGGAGGCGGACATGGCACTCCGCCCCTACTGGAAGGGATACCTCAAGCTGTCGCTCGTCACCTGCCCCGTGCAGATGACGCCGGCGACGTCCGAGAGCGAGAAGGTTCGATTTCATACGCTTAACCGCAAGACAAAGCACCGGGTGGTGAGCCGTTACATCGACAGCGTTACTGGCGAGGAGGTCGATGACGGTGACGAGGTGAAAGGCTATCAGCGCGGCGAAAACGACTACGTTCTGCTGGAGGACGAAGAGTTGGAGAATGTTGCTCTCGAGAGCACCAAGACAATCGACATCAATGTCTTCACCCCGCGCGACCACATTGAATGGATCTGGCTCGACACGCCTTATTACCTCGCCCCGGATGATCCGGTCGGCGAAGAGGCTTTCTCGGTGATCCGCGACGCTATGGCCGCAGAGAACATGGTGGGCATATCGCGACTGGTCATTTCCCGGCGTGAGCGCGCCATCATGCTTGAACCGCGGGACAAGGGCATCGTGTTGTGGACGCTTCGATACGGCGACGAGGTGCGTGACGAGACTGTCTATTTTGACAGCATTGATGAGGCGCCGGCTGAAGCAGCGATGATGCCGCTCATCCAGCAGTTGATCAAGAAGCAGACGGTCCACTGGAGCCCGAAGATGGTGGAGGACCCGATCCAGGAGAAGCTTCACGAACTGATCGAGTTGAAGAAGCGCGCGGCGAAAAAGGCTGGCAAGACAAACTCGAAATCGAAACCCGACGCGGCAACGGGCAATGTCATCAATATCATGGATGCGTTGCGCAAATCCGTCGAGGCCGAAACCCGCACAGGGAAACGCTGACCGTGACCAGGAGCAAGCAGTCCCTGCTTCGCGAAGAACCAGCAGCCATTCGGTCTCGCCCGCTGCGTAAGGCCAATCACGCCCAGCCTGACCTGCCCTTTGATCCGATGCCGGAACGCATCGAGCCGTGCCTGGCGCTGCTAAAACCTTCGGTGCCTGAGGGGCCGGATTGGCTGTTTGAGGTGAAGTGGGACGGCTACCGGCTTGCCCTGCACATAGAAGGCGACACGGTGCGCGTTCTCACCCGCGGCGGGCACGACTGGACACACCGCTTCCCGACCATCGTTGCGGCAGCGAAGGCACTTGGGGTGAACAGCGCGATCCTGGATGGCGAGGCGGTGGTTCTGGACGAACAAGGTCGGTCAGATTTCTCCGCGCTGCAGCGTTCACTCGGGGGCCGTGGCGGGAAAAGAACGTCCGTGGAAGCGATCTTCTACGCCTTCGACCTTCTATACCTAGACGGTTACGATCTCTGTGACACCGAGCTATCGGTGCGGCGTCATTTGCTGGAGGATGTAGTTCCACGTGAGCTTGATGGCGACATCAGGCTGTCGCAAGAAATGGAGATCGCGGCTGATACGCTTCTTAGCCACGCCTGCAGGGTTGGGCTGGAAGGCATCATTGCCAAGCACCGAGACCGCCCCTATCGATCCGGTCGCACGGGCGACTGGCTGAAGATCAAGTGCATCGAGAGCGAGAGTTTTGCCATCATCGGCTATGAGCGCTCTACATCTGCGCGCGGTGGGCTTGGCAGCCTGCTCCTCGCAGCAAGACGCGGCGGTGAGTGGGCCTATGTCGGTGCTGTCGGCACCGGTTTTACACGTCAGACTGCCGAGAATTTGCGAAGCGCCCTCGACGAGAGGGCGACGACAAAGCCAGTGGTTCCGCTGAAGGGCAAGCGCATGGTGTTCGTGAAGCCGACACTTGTTGCCGAGATCGAATTTCGCGGCTGGACCGGTGACGGAAGCCTGCGGCATGCCTCGTTCAAGGGTCTTCGGGAAGCACAGGACGATGCGGCGGTCTACGAGCTTCCAGAATAGGACTAGGCCGCCTTGCTTGCCTTTCCGAGCCTCTTGATCGCCTGCTCGAGAGGCCGTTCGCCGTCGCAATAGTCTTGCCAGGCAGATGTCTTGGCCAGCAGCGCCGGCACTGTCCTGATGGTGAACCGTTTAGGATCCAGTCCGGCTTTCACCTGGCTCCAAGTCAGCGGCATGGACACGGTTGCTCCCGGACGCGCTCTTGGTGAAAGCGGCGCCACGGCGGTGGCCATACGATCGTTGCGCAGATAGTCGAGGAAGATCCGCCCGTTCCGCAGGCTCTTGGTCATCTTGATGAGGTAGCGGTCCGGGCTGTCCTGCGCCATGGCTTGGCACACGTCATGCGCAAAGGCTTTTGCGTCGGCCCAGGCGAGCGGCTTCCTTTTGTTGACCTTGAGCGGGGTCACGACATGGAGGCCCTTGCCGCCCGTCGTCTTGCAGAAACTGACGAGCCCCAATTCATCGAGACGATCCCGCATCTCACGGGCTGCGGCAACAACATCATAGAATGCGACGTCCGGAGCGGGATCAAGGTCGAACACGAGGCGGCCTGGTACTTCCGGCTGCCCCGGTTCACAATTCCAGGGATGCAGCTCGACGCCGCCGATCTGAGCGATAGCGGCAAGGCCCTCGACCCGATCGACCTGCAGGTAAGGTTTCTTGTCGCCAAACACCTTCACCAGTTCGAGCAGGTTGGATGTGCCCGGCATAGCGTGCCGCTGGAAGAACTGCTCCCCGCCAATTCCGTCGGGTGCACGGATGATTGAGCACGGCCTTCCCTTGATGTGATTGATCAACCACTCGCCGACAACCTCGTGATATTGGGCCAATTCTTCTTTGGTAACAGGCTTCCCGTCTCCCGCTTCGGGCCACAATGCCTTGTCAGGGTTTGAGATCAGGACGCCCATAACCTCCGCCTTTGCATTTTTTAGACGACCTGCTCGTTTCGACGGTTTCGGGGCCTTGGCATCCTTGTCTTCAAGCGGTGCCGGCTCATCGGTTTTGGCATCCATCGCGGGTTTGTCTTCCCGCAAGCCTTTGAAAGCAGCCTGCCGCACAAGACCGTCCGCGGTCCAGCCGGCGAACTCGATCTCCGCGACGAGTTCAGGCTTTACCCAGACGATCTCCTTCGCCTTCTTTGGCGCCCCCGCCCCGGTGAAAGGAGATTTTGTCGTTCGCATCGCTTCGAACTTCGGCACCAGGGTTTTGAGCTTCGCCGCACCAAAACCGGTTCCAACCCGTCCGAGATAAACAAAGTGGTCACCGCGGAAGACACCCACCAGAAGCGAACGGAACTTGCCGTTGGTCGTGGCGTAACCGCCGATGACGACCTCGTGGCCGGCCCGGCATTTGGACTTGACCCAGGTTTCCGTTCGGCCTGACACATAAGGCGCGTCCGCTTGCTTGGAAACGATACCTTCCAGCGAGAGCTTGCAGGCCGAGCGAAGAACCGCATCACCACCGGTCTCAAAATGCTCTACAAATCGCAGACGCGTGGCGTTCTCGACATCCTCCAATATCGCCTGCAGGCGTTGCTTTCTGTCAGTCAGCGGCAGAGGACGCAGGTCCTCCTCACCATCGAACAGGATGTCGAAGGCGAAAAATACCAGATCGTTCGTCTTTTTCTCAGATAGGGCAGCCTGCAACGCAGCGAAATCAGGCGCGCCACTTGAATCCAGGGCGCAGATTTCACCATCAATCAGGCAGTCTGGCAGACCGCTCGCAGCCTCGGCGATTTCGGGATATCGGCTCGTCCAGTCCAGGTTTTTGCGCGTCTTCAGCGTAACCTCACCATCCGCCACCCGGATCTGGATACGGTAGCCATCGAACTTGATCTCGTGCAGCCAGTTCTTGCCCGATGGTGGCCGATTGGAAGTCTGGCACAATTGCGGTGCGACGAACTCCGGAATGACAACGGATTTGTTTTTCTTGGCTTTGGCACTTGGACCCGACTTCGTTTTTCGTTGGTCGGCCGCGAGCCCGGTCTTGCTGTCCCAGACGGCGTCCGCCTCCACTTGACCCGCCTTCAGCATGAAGGGCTTCGGCTTGCGCCCCTTGCCACCGGCGATTTGCTCCATGCTGCGGCCGGACGCGACGGACGTCATGTTCTCCTCAAGGATTGCTTCACCATGCTCTTCCACGGAAAAGTCATCGTGGTGCTTGATAAGGAGCCAGTTGGTGCGTTTGCTCCTCTCCCTGTCATTGCGCATCCTGACCAGCACGAAGCTGCCATGCAGGCGGTCGCCTTCTAGCACGAACTTGAAGTCGCCCTTCTTCAGCGCTTCTTCCGGTGACCTCTGGCTTTCGGGTTCCCAGTAACCGCGGTCCCACAACATCACGGTGCCACCGCCATACTGGCCCTTCGGAATAGTGCCTTCGAAGTCACCGTAATCCAGCGGATGATCCTCTACCTCCACGGCGAGGCGCTTGTCGTGCGGGTTGAGCGAAGGACCTTTGGTGACCGCCCAAGATTTGAAGACACCATCGAGCTCCAGCCTGAGGTCATAATGAAGCCGGGTGGCATCATGCTTCTGAATGACGAAGCGACGGCGGTTCGACGGATTGACCGCAGTTTCGCCGCTTGGTTCGCTTGTCTTCTCGAAATCACGCTTGGCGCGATAGGAGGTGAGGTTGTTTGTCATGGTGTTCCGGATCCGGTTGTG
Organism: Neorhizobium sp. SOG26; assembly: GCF_003491345.1. Lineage (GTDB taxonomy): Bacteria > Pseudomonadota > Alphaproteobacteria > Rhizobiales > Rhizobiaceae > Neorhizobium > Neorhizobium turbinariae. The sequence goes on along the minus strand of NZ_CP025513.1, from coordinate 616,529 downwards.
ATCCGAATGCGATGGGCCGGTGGTTGGTTCCAGTTGCTACAACCGCACCCAGTCCAGACAGCCGGCTGGCAGAAGTGAACCGCTGACCAACAAGGCTCCGTGGCGATAGAGCGCCTTTGATGACTGGCCTTCCGGCAGCACGATGGTCCACACTTGAGACGAAGTATCCGTCCAGATGACCTGGCCATTGACGCTACCGATCGCGGTCATTGCTCTTACCGGAGAGACACCCGGAGCGAAAAGAACGGTAACGGGTCCTTCCTGCTGCGGAGGAAAGGCCGATATCAGGCCGGCGATTACGACTGAGAAGGCCAAAGCAGTTGGCGATACCAACAATCGGCCGGGCGTGGGTTTAGATGCGCGCCGTGCAAGGCCCGCCACCAGGGGAACGACGCCAAAAATCGCAAACCAAAGCAGGTCCCATAGAAGTGGGTTTTCCGTATCCATGCGGATGCGGTGGATGCCGAGGATCCAGTGAGACAACACGGCGTCCACGACATGCCATCCACCGAAACCAATGAGCACGCTGCTAAGGAGTGCGCCTCCTCCGACCGTGGTAGCATGCGAGTTCGACCTTGATCGCCAGAGGAGCCAAAGCCCGACGATGGCAACGACATACATCAGCAGATGGAAGAGCCCGTCGGTAAGGATCAGAGCCCGAATGTCCTGCCCTACCTGCTCAAGCCCACTCAGCAGATGATGCCATTGCAAGATCTGATGCAATAGGATTCCGTCAAAGAAGCCGCCAAACGCAAAGCCGAGCATGTACCCGGCACAGGCCGTGGACTTCTCATCACCAGCATAGGCACCACCTTCCACAGCATTACGCACGTCTCACCTCCCTCTTCTCCCGCGTGAACAAGAAAGGGATTAAATAGTTTCACGCGAGGTCGTTGATCGAGGGCCGCGCGCCCCCAACCGCCGATCATCCGGTATTGCAGCAAGAGCGCCGCGAACAACTCGAACAGCCAAGCAACGCAGAGCTGTTGATTGGTTCAGAAACATCTCCTGGTTTCACCAAGCTTCCAATCCTCCCGAGTGCTGGAGGAACCCGTCCGTCGCAAGTGGATGTCAACAGGATCTTTAACCACTAACATAACGTCGGCATCGGCTTGTTGACTGAAATCTGATGCGTCCGGTGAGCCTCGTGACTCTTGGTCTTCAGGAGAGTTAGCAGCATAGGCACGATCGCAAGCCTTTGCTGCGCGGCTCGGCGTGTGAGTTCACGCAGGTAACCTCCAGGAGAAATGAGTTCCTCAGCACGCTCCAGCAGGCAAGCGATCAGTATTGACGCCTGTTGAAGACCTAGAACGGAACACGCGTCTCTGTAGGCACTGGCGCTTACCCCCAGCATCGACTGCACAACATGGGAAGCCGACAGTAGCTCCTGCCAGTTCGACACTCGACCGTGAGGACCATAGTCTGTAATTCGAGGGCAGGCTTGCAGGACGAGCGGTAACGAGAGTGGTGGAAGAGTGCTCTCGCTTTGGCGTTCGGACAAAAACGCCGATGAGCGGCTCAAATCTCGATTGGGCATGGCTTGCGAAGCTCGCTCTTCATTCGCGCAAACGACGACCGCTTCTTCATTTATAGATTCGGATTCTGTATTCTGTATGTGCCGCTCAGTTTGATTGGGATTGCCGCTCTGTTTCCCGAAATTTTGCTGTCTCTCCAATTGGTTGAAAACTTCCTGGCGAAGGCGCTCCAATTCCGCGACGGCTTCCGATAGCTGTTTGACGTCAGGCACGCGTGGCAGACGTCCCAGAGCCGCTGACAACTGGAAGCGAAAGTTGAGCCAGTCCCCATCGCAGCCTTCATCAACCGCAGCGGTCACGAACTTGGTGATATCGCGCCTGCACAGCGTGAGGCGTTCCCGCAGCCGCTGCAGGCACAGACGTTCTTCATCGACATCCGCTGCGAGTTTTTCCAACTCTTCCGACCGGGCAAGCAGGGGCGCGAGAGAAAAGCCATAGGCTTCGCCGATTTCCCCGGACCTGCGTTTGCGCGCGTAACGCTTTCCGTTGGGGCTGTCCTTGCGGATCAACAGACCAGCAGCGATTAATGCCGCAAGATGACGCCGGATCGTCTGCTCGGCCATGCCGTGCGCACGGATCGACAGCTGGACGTTGGACGGGAATACGACCAGTCCATGCTCTTCCGCCAGTTCATTCTTGGGATAAAAGCTCAGCAGTGCGTTCAACACCGCAAGCGCCCGGTCTGTTACACCCAGACGAGGCTTTGCGATGCAGAGGTTACGAAACAATTTCCATTTGTCGACTGATTTGTTTGCCACGATCTGTTGCGAGGCGACTTGCCTCGACAACATGGCAAGCGTCATCGACCGCCGCCCAAACGGCGTCGTTACACTTCCACTCTCCATTTTCCTTCACCTTTTTAAAGGCAAAAGAAATCCACCCGCCAAAATGACGCTCAAGACTCTTGACTGTGATTCGTGGAAATGCGATTCTCGATCTTGCTACAAATCGGAGGAAGGCTTCCACGACTTGGTCGTTTGGGGGCCTTTTTCTTTTGCGGTTTAGTCTCCTTGTTGGGTCTTCTCGCGATACGCCTCGAAGAGCTCAGGCAGGCGCTCGGAGAGGAATTCTCCAAAACCGACCGCCTCCTTGGCCTTCAAAGCAAACGTGTAGGTACGACCGTCGGTCTTGGAATCGACCGCCAGTGATCTGTCGTAGGAGGTCCACTTCTGCGTCCGTGCAGCGGGTGCCTTACTTCCCTTGGAAGAGGTTTTTATCCAGGCGAGTAGGCTGTTGAAGCGCTCGTCTCCTCTCTTCACCGTGAACTCATCCGTAGCGATGTATTGGGCCGCCTTGTCGAGGTTCGATGGTTTTTCGAGAAGCGACTTGAGCTCGTACCAGCGATCGCGTCCAACGCCCTTTGCGGCGCCGACGGCGCTGATGATCTCTGGGGGAAGGCTCGCGACGGACAGCATCTTGGAAAGCGTTGCCTTGTCGAGTGACAGCGCCGACATGACGAGACGGTTGTCATTATCCGGGTGACGGCGTGCGATCTGGTGGGCGAATATCGCCTTTTCGATAAAAGAGAGGCTTGCGCGAGCAGAATTCTCCTGTCCCTGCGCGAGAAGATGATCGGCATCCTTCAGGTCTTTTACGACCGCACGCACTTTTAGGCCAAGCTGTTTAGCAGCACGAAGACGACGATGGCCGAAGACGACCATGTAGCGACCAGCGGCTTCAGGATGTGGGCGAACAAGAATAGGGCTGTCTTGCCCCCTCTCCCGGATCGCCTCGACCAGTTCGTTGAATTCCTGCTCGTCCTCTTCAAGGCGATCACGGACAAAGGATCCGTCGACAATCTCAGGATCAAGTTCAACGATTGTTTCGCCCTCGAGGAGCTTGTCGGCGCGCGCCGCGATTTCACCGATCGAGTTGAGGATCGACTTGGACGCCCCACGGATCGTATAGTCCAAAGCCGGTTTATCGGCGGCGGACTGCTCGTTGTTCATGACGCTCAAGAATGGGTTCTTGCGAGCCATCTCAGTCGCCTCCAAATGACGCTAAAAGCTTGTTCTTCATGGCAAATTCAACGGTTTTGACGGGCGTCAACATGTTCATAGCCGCCCCCATGCACGGTGGATCAGGCCCTGGATCTCGAAATTGACGGCATCCATGCACTCGATCGCACGGTCATAGGTCTCGCGCGTGAAGTTGGAGCGGTCGAGCTCGTAGAGCGTGCGCTTTGTCAATCCGGCATCGGAAATCGCCGTCGTCTTCACCATCGGGCTCTTCAGGATTTCCTCGGCAAGCATTGACTGCATGAAGCCAAGCATTTGCACCTGAGGCACGTCCGACGGCTCAAAGCGTGTGATCAGGTAACGCAGCCAATCCATCTGGACATTGGCTCCGGCCTTCTTGATCGTCTTGGTAATATTGCCAAGCATCAGCAGGAACTGCGACATCGACATGAGGTCGAGCATCTGCGGATGAACCGTGATAAGTACGGACGTTGCTGCGGTGAGCGCTGTCAGCGTCAGGTAACCGAGCTGCGGCGGGCAATCAACGATCACCACATCATAGCGGCTATCCACTGTCTCCAACGCTTTGCCAAGACGCGTAAAGAAGCGCTTGCCTTCGGTGCCGGACTGCATCGCCAGCGGCGTGTCGTATTCGTATTCCTGAAGCTCAAGATTAGCTGGGATGATATCCAGCCCCGGGAAATTGGTCGGGATAATGATCTCTTCGATCGACTTGCGTTCGCCGTCGTAACGAATGGCGTCGTAGAGTGAGGGATTTCGGTCCAGTTCCGGCTGGAAACCGTGCAGCGCAGACAAGGAAGCCTGCGGGTCGAGATCGAGTGCCAGGACACGATGACCTGTCAGAGCCAGATGCTGCGCAAGATGCGCGGCCGTCGTTGTCTTGCCCGAACCACCCTTGAAGTTAACGACCGCGATCACCTGGAGTTTGTCGCCAGGCTTGCGATGTGGAACATATTTCTTTGCTTCGCTCTTGCCCGTTTTGTCGAGGAAGAAGCGCAACTCCTGCATCTGCTCGGCAGTATAATATTTGCGATTGCCCGACATCGTTGTCGGCATCGGACCTTTACCCTCGAGATACAGACGCTTTAGGTTACTGGGCGTGACGCCGAGATAGTGGGCGACTTCGGCGACCGAGAATGGGCGAAGCGTCTTGCGGGCATTCGGCGGAAAGTTCTCCAGACGCAGTTGGTCCAGCTTGCGCGAGATCTCTGCGCCCTGCATCAGGATCTTGTCGTCAAACTCAAACGTCGGCAGGTTGCTGAACGCGTTCATTCTCTCTTGGACCATTCTGTCGATAGAAGCGCCTTAAATGGCAATATGCCGTCATTATCCGCGATTCTCTTTATCTGACAAGGAGAATAGGGTTAACGGAAGGTTAATGCCCCCAACACTCGCTAAAAGCCGGCGGGCTGAGCCAGTGGCAATGCTGCGGATAGATCGTTGACGGCCGTCAACAATGATGGATTGCCCAATGAAAATGAGGGTTTAGGTTGCTTAAAGGAAACGGGCGAGGAAAGCCCCGGCGTTGCCGTACAGGCGTCCGCTGCAAAAGATGGCGCGCGCCAGAGGAAACAGCCGCGGCTGGTTTCGGAAGAATCGCCGCCTGCCGGAGCGCAAGCTACGAGAATCAACATAAGGAAACGTGGCACCGGGCAGGTTTCAACGCGTGATCTTGAACGCGGACCCCCAGCTAGCTTTGACGCGCTGCTGGCGGGGTCTTCAACAGTTCTTGGCGCGCCAATGATCCCGCGACTAAGGTGGTGGATCTAACTTGAAGGGGGCTTGCGTCGGTAAAAAATCCTCTGTAGCGTCCTCCATGCTAACGCGATGTTAGAGGATCTCGATTAGAACTCGACAGTCACGGCAAGACTGACCTAGCGGCCCTTCCTCTCCCCTAAAGCCTATTCAACCGCAATACGCAGTGACGGACCGTAACGGCCCGATAGCGTCTGTTTGACGAATCGCGTATCGATTCTTCAATGACTTACGCCATACCCGATTTGACTGACCAGACGCTGCTAAAGGCGGTTTCAAGCGCCGAGATAGCGCTCGTTCGTTTCGACGAGCGCACGGCGCGGTCTTCGCTCGCCAACGGTGTCGTTGAGCGGCTCGACTTCGCCGATGCCTGCGCATCGCTTTGGGTGGATGGTGAGTTGGTCAACCTCGAGGATCTCGTCCTCCACGACACCGGCCACGATGTTCGCTCGCCCACCCATGAACTCGTCATTGCGCGAGATGTGCTTCGGGCTCGCCGGCGGATCGCACAGCAGAAGCCGGGATGGGCATTGTCTTCAGACGGCCTTTCCGTCCTTCGCGCCAAGCGCACATCACCGCAAGCAATGCCTTCGGGTTCGATTGAGGGGGATTTTGGCGGTTCGCCGCCCGGATTGCAGGACCAGGAAGAGGATTTTCTTCAAGGGCAGGACGACCTCGAGATCGACTACTCGGAGATCGACGCCCTACTCGCACGCTCCGCTGCAGCGCTCGACGACATTGGAAATGCTGTTCCGCGCCCGGCACGTGAAAAGGATCCGCTTCTCTACGATCTGGATTGGGACGAAGAGGCGCGGATGCACGAATGGCAAAGGGTGGTCGGCGAGATCGAACATCTGCCGCCGGTGCTGCAGGCTGCGGTCGCCCTGGATGCCTGGGAGGAGATCCAGGTTCTCCAAAACATGCCGTGGCTTGGACGTCTTCTTGCCTCCGCCATTCTGCATCGGGAAAACGTGACCTCTGGACAGCATCTCGCCGCATTGAATGTCGGCTTGAAGTCGATCCCGGTCGATCGACGACGCTCAAAAGATCGCGGCGTCAGGCTGCTCGCTGTCGTACGCGCGCTGCAGACGACAGGCGAGATGGGGTTGAAGGAGCACGACCGCCTGAGCCTTGCAAGTCAGATGCTGCAGCGGAGATTGATCGGCAAACGATCGACCTCCAAGCTTCCGGAACTGGCCGAGCTCGTCGTCCAGCGACCGCTGGTGTCTGCGACTATGATCGCCGAGACGCTGAAGGTAACGCCGCGCGCCGCATTGCGAATTATCGAAGAACTCGGGCTGCGTGAGCTGACGGGAAGGGGCCGGTTCCGCGCCTGGGGCCTAATCTGATCCTCTGCCGCGGGACAACCCGCCCGGCTTGAAGTCACAAACCGCAATATCTGCGAAAGAAACGTGATCGCTCCTGAGGGAGCAAAAATGGACCGGCGACGTTGTCGACGCTCCACCACGGATCTGGTGGTGCCTTTTGGGGGCGATAAATGACCACAAGGAGTACAGGGATGAAGAAGATCGTTGCCGCAGCACTTGCTACGTCATCATTGCTAACGAGTGCCGGTGTCGCCGTGTCCGCGGATCTCGTCCGCCGCGAACAGGCGCCGGTTTATGAGGAGTCGGGGTCGCGCGGAGGCGTCCGCATCGGCTATCTCGACTGCTCGATCGGTGGCGGGGTCGGCTATGTTATCGGCTCGGCCAAGGAAGCCGATTGTGTGTTCACGAGCACGATCGGAAGTGAGCCGCTCGACTATTACACGGGCGTCGTTCGCAAGATGGGCGTCGACCTCGGCTTCACGACGCGTTCGCGGCTAATCTGGGCAGTGTTCGCACCGACGGCCGGTTACCATCCAGGCTCGCTTGGCGGACTTTACCAAGGAGCCACCGCAGAAGCGACGGTGGGTGCAGGCGTTGGCGCCAATATCCTCGTTGGGGGTACCGCCGGCTCAATCCACCTGCAGACGGTGAGCGTCACCGGGCAGCTTGGCCTGAACGTCGCAGCGACCGGCACCTCCGTGACGTTGACGCCTGCGGGCTGACGGTCACAATTGTGGCCTCTTGCCGCCGCCCCCGGCGGCGGAGGCCCAACCTGAACCCGGGATGACCGGGTTTTTCAGAAGATGTTCAGGGCGGAGGTTTAAGTTGCGGCCGCCATGGAAGATTTACAAAAACCAACACCTGCTGCCGTTGCAGCCATAGAGGTGGATTGGGATCTGGCACCTGCACATGCACGATGGTGGGCCGTTGATGAAGACGGCAAGGCGCACTGGTACTGTGCACCCAACACCTCGCACTTGAGCTCGTTCTGGTTTGCTGATCAGATTGCGGCACCGACCTTCGGCTTTGCGGGAGACTGGCGCGAAAGCCTCGTTGAGCGCCGTACGCATCTTTCTGGTGGGCATATCTGATCAGCCGGCTCGAGCCGCAAAGCTTGCAGTGCCGGAAACGGTCCCTACCTAAGTAGTTAATAACAGCCCGCATTTGACCGATGCGGGGCTACTGCTTCGGGAATGTTTCTATGGACCTAGAAAAAGTTATGCGGTCGCTGGTGGCCGTTCGCGCATCCATTCCAGACAATGCCTTCACTGCGGATACGCTTGGCACCCGTCGCGAGGGTTCCGGTGTTGTCATCCGCGAGAATGGCTTGGTGCTTACCATAGGTTACCTGATTACCGAGGCCGAAGATGTCTGGCTCACCCGCCACGACGGACAAGTTGTCCCTGCCCATCCCCTGGTTTACGATCAGGAGAGCGGCTTTGGCCTGGTGCAGGCGCTGGCGCCGCTCGACCTGCCGCCGATCGAGATCGGCGATTCCAATCTGGCCGATGTCGGTGATGCTATCGTCGTTGCCGACGGCGAAGGCCAGTATGTGCGCGGCAACATCGTCGCCAAGCAGGAATTTGCCGGGTACTGGGAATACCTGCTGGACGAGGCAATCTTCACCACACCGGCGCATCCCTCCTGGGGCGGTGCGGCTCTGATCGATGATGGCGGCCAGCTTGTCGGCATCGGGTCCTTGCGTCTGCAGATGAGCAAGGGCGGTGAGATCGCGGACATCAACATGATCGTCCCGATCAACCTGGTGAAGCCGATCCTCGACGGTTTGCTGCACGAGGGCGAGTTCAAGCGTCCGCCTCGGCCGTGGCTCGGCGCAATGTCGGCTGAAACGAACGGTGAGGTCGTCGTGATGAGCGTGACCGAGAACGGCCCCGCCGCGCGCGGTGGCCTGCGACGCGGCGATGTGATCTCCGAGATCCGCGATGGTGAAGTCGATGGACTGGCCGATTTCTACCGCAAGATCTGGGACAGCGGCGCTCCTGGTGCCGAGATCCCGATGCGAGTGCTGCGCGATGGTCGCGAGGCTTGGCTGCGCATCAAGTCGGCAGACCGTAACGATTTCCTCCGCAAGCCGCAGTTGCAGTAGCTTGGCAGCCGTTCGCCCTAGCGGATCAGGATCGCCCGGAAGTCATTGACATTCGTTCCCGTTGGACCTGTCACGAACAGATCTCCCAAGGCCGAAAAGCAGTGATAGCTGTTGTTGTCGGCTAGGAGCTGGCGACCGTTCAGCCGGGTGGCGCGTAGCCGGCGGGCGGTCGTGCCATCGACAAAGGCGCCGGCGTTTTTCTCTGATCCGTCGATTCCATCGGTATCGGCGGCAAGCGCTGAAATCGTTTCTCCATCTATCGCCAGCGCAAGGGCGAGGGCAAATTCGCCATTTCGGCCTCCCTTGCCACCCTTGGCGCGCAAGGTGACGGTCGTTTCTCCACCAGAAAGCAGCACCGCGGGTTTGGCGAAGGGCCTTTTGCGCTGTGAAACTTCCCGAGCAATCGCCGCGTGAACCATGGCAACGTCGCGCGCTTCGCCTTCAATCGCGTCCGACAGAATATAAGGGGTGACGCCCTGACGCCGCGCGACCTCGGCTGCGGCTTCCAGCGACACTGCCGCGGAAGCAATGATGAAATGCTCATGACCTGCGAAACAGGCGTCATCCGGATGGGGAGCATCGGCATCAGGTGTTTTGAGATACTCCATCATCGGCGGCGGAAGCTGCAGTTTGTACTGTTCTACGATTTCGAGTGCATCGTGCCGCGTCGAGGGATCTGGAACTGTTGGGCCTGAGGCCACGAATGCAGGGTAGTCTCCGGGGATGTCGGATACGATGAGGCTCACGACACGGGCCCGCGTCGCAGCGCCCAATCGTCCGCCCTTGATCCTCGAAAGGTGTTTCCGCACGACATTCATGGCGGAAATCGGTGCCCCTGAGGCGAGCAGGATCTCGTTGAGCTTGATCTCGTCGTCGAGCGTCAGCCCCTGAGGCGGAGCGGGCAGCAGCGCTGAGCCGCCGCCGCAGATCAGCGCAATCACCAGATCGTCTTCCTTCAGATCAGCGATGGTTGCGAACAAGCGTTCCGACGCAGCAAGACCGGCGGCATCCGGCACCGGGTGGGCAGCTTCAATGATCTCAATTGATTGGGTGGCACAGCCATAACCATAACGGGTCACGACAACGCCGGAAAGGTCGCCCGGCCAGACCTGCTCCAGAGCCGCTGCCATTTGCGCGGCTCCCTTACCGGCACCAATGACCACGGTGCGTCCATTCGGGGGAGGGGTCGGAAGATGCTTCTTGATGCCGTTGATGGGTTCGGCTGCCTTGACGGCTTCCGCAAACATCGCCTCGAGCAGTTCCCGGTCTTTCATTGGCTTCTCCCCTGTCAGCACGCGGTACCTTCCATGGCACGTGCGAAGCGTCAACCGGCTATGCCTCAGCTGTTTGGCATGATTTCCATAGCTGCCTGCCGGATTGTCTGCATGAGGATGGAGAGCGGGGCAGACGGCACGGCATCAGCCGCGATGGTCAGCCCTACCGGCCCCTTGGTCTCGCTGGTGTCGATCGGCAGTGTTGCCAGGAGCCCGTGCTTGATGTCCTCCGCGACCACGCCCGCCGAGATGATCCAGACGGCATCGCTGGAGCTCACGAAGGCGCGGCCGAAAGCATCCGACACCGTTTCCACCTGGACCGGAAGGTTCGCGACACCATTGGCGATCAGGAACTGCTCCACGGATCGTCGGATGATCGAGCTTCGCGTCGGCATCAGCACCGGGAAGTCTTTCAGCCTCTCGAAGATGGATTGCCTGGGGTCCAGCAGCGGATGGCGGGTCCGCGTCACAAAAACAATCTGCTCGGAATAAAGATGTTCAAACGAGAGGCCGGTCATCTTCTCTGGTGGCGCGAGCCGCCCAACAACAAGATCAAGCTCCCCCAGCCGCAGCTGTTCCATCAGCACCGCATTGTCGCCGGTGACAATCTTGACCCGGGCACCCGTCGTTTCGGCTAGGAACAACGTGATTGCGCGTGGCATGATGCGGTTTGAGACGGTTGGCAGCGCGCCAACCTGAACCGGCGGAGCGGTGGTGAAGAGCTCATGCGAAACGGAATCTATGCCTTGGCGAAGCGCAGCAAGCGACGCCCCCGCATGCTTCAAGAACACCTCGCCGTAACGAGTAATACGAATCCCACGTCCGTCGCGCTCGAAAACGGTGACGCCGAGAGCTTCTTCCAGTTCGCGGATCGTTTTCGTCACCGCAGGTTGGCTGACGTTCAGGATCTCAGCCGCGCGCATGACACTTTTCTGTCGCGCGACTTCCAGGAATGTATGCAGGTGGCGAAACTTGATGCGGGTGTCGATCATATCAGATAGCCAATGAGTTATGTAATGGCATTAAAATGTCATTTTACTTAACTTTATAGGAATGCAATGAAGAAGGAAGGGAGAGGCTAGATGCAGTTTGTACACATCAACGGCGTTTTGATTCACTATCGTCTTCAGCGGGCGGATGAGCAGCGGCCGGTTCTGGTGTTCGTGAACTCGCTCGGGACGGACAGCCGCATCTGGCATCACGAACTGCCGAAGCTGACGGATCATTACACAGTCCTGACTTATGACAAGCGTGGTCACGGCCTCTCGGACCTCGCCAATCCGCCCTATTCCATTGCTGACCATGTGGCAGACCTGGCAGGATTGCTTGATCATCTCGGGCTTTCGCAGGTCATCGTCTGCGGTCTGTCCGTCGGAGGTCTGATTGGGCAGGGGCTTTATGCAAAACGCCCGGATCTTGTGAAGGCGCTGATCCTTTCAAACACGGCCCACAAGATCGGCAATGCGGAGACGTGGAACAATCGTATAGCCGCGGTCGAGCAGAACGGGATCGGCAGCATCCTCGACGCCATTATGGAGCGCTGGTTTACGGAGCCGTTCCGGAAGCCGGAGAACCCGGCCTATCGCGCCTATTGCAACATGCTGGTTCGCCAGCCAGCCACCGGCTACAGCGGGACATGTGCAGCGATACGTGACGCTGATTTTACCGAAGACGCCAAGAAGATCGCCATCCCGGTGCTTTGCATTGCTGGGCAGCAGGACGGCTCCACCCCCCCGGAGCTCGTGAAGTCTCTTGCAGACCTTATTCCCGGCGCACGATACGAAATCCTCGAAGACGCTGCGCATATTCCGTGCGTTGAAGCGCCCGCCGCTCATGCTGCGTTGATCCGCGGCTTCATTGACCAACTCGACTGAGGCTTCCATGGCAGATCATCCGGCTCCATCCGAACGTTTCCTGCAGGGTATGAGAACGCGCCGCTCGGTACTCGGCGATGCGCATGTCGACCGTGCAGAGGCAAACAAGACGGCATTCGACCAGCCATTCCAGGAGCTCATCACTGAAGGCGCATGGGGTACGGTTTGGTCGCGCACGAACTGGACCAAGCGCGAACGCTCCATCGTGACGATCGCGTTGCTTGCCGCACTCGGCCATCATGATGAAGTTGCCATGCACATTCGCGCCACGGCAAACACGGGTGCGACGCCCGAGGACATTCGCGAGGCGCTCATGCATGTGGCGATTTACGCCGGTGTGCCAGCCGCCAACCATGCTTTTAAGATTGCCAAGGCAACATATGCCGAAATGGACAAAACAGGATCTGACGGACAAGCCGCGGGAGAGATGAAATGAAGAACACGCCCCCAGAAACGACACCCTTCTTTGCGCGCGACCGGTTGTGGCATCCGCCGGCATATACGCCGGGATATAAGACTTCCGTTCTCCGGTCGCCGCAGCGCGCCCTGATCTCGCTTGAAGGCACGAAGACTGAAATCACCGGACCGGTCTTCGGTCACAACATTCTGGGCGAGTTCGACAATGACCTGATCGTCAACTATGCCCAGCCGGGCGAGTCCGCGATCGGCGAACGTATTCTGGTTCACGGTCGCGTGCTGGATGAACGTGGTCTCGGCGTTCCCGGCGCGCTTGTCGAATTCTGGCAGGCCAATGCCGGCGGTCGCTATCGGCACAAGAAGGAAACGTATCTGGCGCCGCTCGATCCGAACTTCGGGGGCTTCGGCCGCACCATCACCGACGAGAACGGTGGCTATTACTTCAAGACGATCAAGCCCGGGGCATATCCTTGGCCTAATGGCGTCAACGACTGGCGCCCGGCGCACATCCATTTCTCCGTCTTCGGCCATGGATTTGCGCAGCGCCTCGTGACGCAGATGTATTTCGAAGGCGATCCGATGATCAAGATCTGCCCGATCGTCAACACGATTCCGGATCAGGAAGCCATCAACGGGCTGATCGCGGCTCTCGACATGCAGAACACGATTCCGCACGACATGCGCGCCTACAAATTCGATATCATTTTGCGTGGTCGACGCTCGACCTTCTTCGAGAACCGCAAGGAGGGGAACTGATCATGGTACAGCCGCTCAACTACCTGAAGGAATCCGCTTCGCAGACGGCAGGCCCTTATGTCCACATCGGATGCACCCCCAACTTTGCGGGCATCACCGGCGTCTACCCAGAAGATCTGGGTTCGGGTCCGATGGTCAACGAGAACACACGCGGCGAGCGCATCACGATCCGCGGTTTTGTCTACGATGGCACCATGACGCCATTGAAGGACGCGCTGATCGAGATCTGGCAGGCCGATGCCGATGGTTTCTACAACAGCCCGTCGGAAACACGCGGCAAGGCCGATCCGAACTTCTTTGGCTGGGCTCGCTGCCCGGGTGACATGGCGACAGGCGAGTTCGTGTTCGAGACCATCAAGCCCGGCCGGGTGCCGTTCCGCGATGGTCGCCTGATGGCGCCGCACGTCAGCTTCTGGATTGTCGCTCGCGGCATTAACCTCGGCCTGAACACGCGCATGTACTTCTCTGACGAAGAAGAGGCGAATGCGGAAGATCCGATCCTGGCGCGCATCGAGCATCGCGTTCGCGTGCCGACCTTGATCGGCAAGCGGGAAGGGGACACCGTGACGTTCAACATCCACATCCAGGGTGAGAACGAAACGATCTTCTTTGACATCTGACGCGGACATAAGAGCGCGGGCATGAGCGTATCGGCTTTCCAACACCCCTACCTTTCAGGTCTCGTTGGCGACGGAGAGACCGCAGAGGTGTTTTCAGTAAAAGCCGAGATAGATGCGATGCTGGCCTTCGAAGCCAGTCTCGCCCGCGCACAAGCGGCCTGTGGCCTCATTCCCGGTGAGGCCGCCGAACTCATTACTGAAGCCTCGCGGGTATTCGAACCGGACATGGCGCAACTGCGCATGGGCACGGGTCGGGATGGGGTCGTCGTGGCGGATCTGGTCAAGCAGTTGCGTGCAGCCGTGGAGAAGCAGGCTGGCAGCGCAGATGCTGCAAGACACGTCCATTTCGGCGCGACCAGCCAGGACGTTATTGATACGGCTCTGGTTCTGCGGTTGAAGCGCGCCTGCAATATATTCATCGATCGACTGCTGTCGGTGGAGGCACAGTTCGCGGAAGTCGATGCCAAGTATGGCTCCCGTGCCTTGATGGGCCACACCCGCATGCAGGCCGCAATAGAGATCCGCGTCTCTGACCGCTTGCGGGCTTGGTCAGAACCGCTCACCCGTCATCGTGACCGGCTGGCGACCATCGTCGAAACCGGGCTGCCGGTGCAGTTCGGTGGCGCTGCCGGCACGCTCGAAAGGCTCGGTGACAAGGCGGCAGCAGTCCGCGAAGCGCTTGCCAAGGAGCTTCAACTGACCGACGCGCTGCAGTGGCAAAGCCAGCGAGACCGCTTGGTCGACTTAGCAGGCGTGCTGACCCTGATCACCGGAACGCTTGGCAAGTTTGGCCAGGACGTCGCGCTTCTGGCAGAGATGGGCGGGGAAATAGCGCTCGCTGGCGGCGGCGGTTCGTCGGCGATGGCCCATAAACAGAACCCGGTCACTGCCGAGGCGCTCGTTGCGCTGGCGCGGTTCAATGCGGTGCAGGTATCTGGCATGCAGCAGTCGATGGTGCACGAGCAGGAGCGTTCGGGTGCCGCCTGGACGCTGGAATGGCTGCTCCTGCCGCCGATGGTGATGGCAACCGGGGCCTCATTGCGACTCGCGATGGAACTCGTCGGGAACATCAAGTCCATAGGGCGGGCATAAGGCTGGTCTGTAGCAACCTGCTTGAGCAGGCTGCTGACAGATTCGGTCATGCCATGTAACCGCTGTCCCATATTGAAGCGGGCGATGTATCGACTTGGGAAATGCGACAGTAACAACCAGCTTCTAATCCTGTTTGTCTGAAGAAGATCTGCATTCGTTAAAATGCGATCCTCGGCGTTAGGAATCCCTACAACCCGTCGTGTTACCCCCATGCTGTTCGAATGATTTGAACATGTGTTAGGGGGCCAGGATGATCCTGCCAGAATTGACGCGGCTCGTGAGAGACCGCGCGGGTAATTTTGCCATTACCACCGCTCTGCTGATGCCGGTGCTCTTGGGCACGGCCGGCATGGCCATCGATTTCACAAATGCGCTGGAGAAAAAGACCGAACTCCAGGCGCTCGTGGATGCGGCAGCGCTCGCCACCGCCTCTGCCATGAGTGACAAGGACATGACGGATGCGGAAGCTCAGGCTTTCGCCAAACGGTATTTCACCTCCCATGCTGACCAGGTCACCGCGCCGCCCAATGAAACGCCGGAAGAAAAGGCGGCAAGGGAAGCGGCCTTGCTCAACGGCCTGACGGTAGGTGCCACTACGACGAACAGTTCGGGGAACGGCCAGACCTTCAACGTCAGGATGACGATGACCTACCCGCTGTCTCTGAACGGGTTGAGCCGAGCGCTCGGCTTCAAGACGTTGCAGATCAGCGTGACGGGCGACAGCCAGAGCGGACGGGAAGGCAATGCCTTGTCCATGTATCTCGCTCTCGATGAGTCGGGCTCGATGAAGGAGCTGACGAGCACCATCAACCCTGCGCAGCCAACGAGGCAGGAGTCCTATGACTGCAGCACCTTGTTCTTTTATAAGACCTGCACCCGCACCGTGAATAACTACCTGAGCAAGATGGCGTCGCTGAAGGCGGCTGCGGCAGGCATGTTCAGCCAGTTGAAGGCCGTCGATCCGCAGAGCGAGTTGATCCGCATCGGCGCGGTTTCTTACAACGACACCACGAAACCCGAACAGACGGTAAAGTGGGGAACTGCATCAGCGGCGTCCTATGTCGGCAATCTTCCCGATGTTCCTGCCGGCGGTACTGACGCAACGGGTGCCATGACCAACGCCTTCAACGCCTTGAAAAAGGCAAATCCCAAAGAGGTGACCGAGCATTCCAAGAAGAACAACACCAGCTTCGAGCGCTTCATCGTTCTCATGACGGACGGTGAGATGACCGGTAACAGCAACAAGTGGAACTCAAGCATCGACACCAAGGTGCGCAATCTTTGCAATCAGGCGAAGAACGACGGCATCAACGTTTATACCATTGCCTTCATGGCGCCCTCCAAAGGGCAGTCGTTGCTGAGCTCCTGTGCCACGAGCGCGGATTACTATTACCAGCCCAACGATATGACGGCGCTGGTGAAAAGCTTCGGCGACATCGCCCGCAAGGCTGCCAAAACAGGCACGCGCCTGACAAACTGACGTCGAAGGGATTGAACGGCGTCATTGCGCATTCATGTGCCGTGGATGACGCGAAGAAGCTTTGTGGCGTGGAGCCGCCCGCCATTTCCCCGACGTCTTGGCGATCGCCGGGGAAAAACCGCTCCCGGACGTCGAGGGATCGTGTCACCCGGTCTTGTGATCAGGTCCCATAAGCACCATCTAAATCAAGCCGCCCCACAAGAGCATGACATTCGCGCGACCTCTCCCCGCGCGTTGATCTCGTGCGTGGGGTTTGAGGGCGCTCCCCGTGGTGGGTCGAGCGCCCTCGGCTTGTATTTAGCCACCATGCAGGACCGATATGTCAGCCTCAAGCAGCCTCATCATTTTCTTCCACGGAATAGGAGCGTCGGGCGCACAGCTGATGCCGCTGGCAACGGACTGGCGTGAGAGGCTTACGGGAGCGAGGTTTGAGGCACCGGACGCGCCGTTCAGTCATCCTTACGGGCACCAGTGGTTTCGCGTAGATGCCAATCCGATGGCAGCCGACAACATACGCTGCGCTCGTGATGGCTTTGACCGAACCCTGGCTGAGATCATCAAGAGGCATGACTTTAACGATCGCCACGCCCGCGTCGCCTTTGTCGGCGTGTCCCAGGGTGCGATTGTCGCGCTCGACGCTGTCGCAACCGGGCGATGGCAGGTTGGCGCGCTGGTTTCCTTTGCGGGCCTTCTCGCACCGATGCCTATCTCACACCAGAGCAAGCAGACAAAGGTGTTGCTTGTTCATGGGAAGGATGACCGAACGATCCCTTCAATGGCGTCGTCTATGGCGGCAGGACAGCTCAAGCGCGCTGGCTTTGCGGTTGATCTGGAAATCATGCCAGCTGTCGGACACACGATTGCGCCGGCAGGGGCGGAGAGGGCGCTTCATTTCCTGCAAACAAGCCTCGGCTGAAGGAAACTGCATCGATGGCCGTTCGTTTGACGACCATGGCTGATGAAGAGGATGCCGAAGAAGAACACCCGCATTCGGTGGAAACGGTGGCGTTTCCATTCGACCGGATGAGTGTTGCGCGGTTTCGTGAGACGTTTCCCCGCGCCCGCTGGAGCGACGCGCTGCAGGCTTGGACGGTTCCGGGAAAGACAGCACGGCGTCGGATTGACCGCTGGCTTGCAGCAGAAGCGAGTCGCAAGGCGCCTTTCGATGACGAGCGTGGACGCGACGCCTACGAGTTCGAACCGATCCTCAGTTCTTATCTCTCGGTATCTGACCGTGGTTTTCGGATCAGGACGCCGTTCTCCAGAACCGTGGTCGAGGAGCTCAGGCAGATCCCGTTTGCACGCTGGAATGGCGAGGACAAGTGCTGGGAGGTGCCTTTCGCATTCTATGACGACCTTCAGCGCCGATGGGAAGCGATAGAAGCGGCGGCCAAGCGAAACGAACCGGAAGAGCGGCGGAAACGTGCGCAGGCGCGCAAGGGTACGGAAGAGGAGGCAAGATCGAAACAGAAGTCGCTGGAGCGGCGCCGCCGCCGGATTCCTCTGCCGAGTAACCACCTGCCGCCACTGGAAAGACCGGTGGCGACTGCGGCTTACGGCATCATAGTCATCACGGAAGTAACAGGCGAACTGGTAGACCCGGAAGAGATCGCCGAGCGCCACCCTAACGCGGGCGCGGAACACATCTGGGCAGGCTGGCGCTTCGCCACGCTTGAAGAACTGGTCCACACATGGCCCGCGCGCGCAGCGCCCGCCGCTGAGGAGCGTGAACGTGGCTGGTGGCAGCCAACGCTGGAGGAACTTCGTGACGCGCGGCGTGCGGCCAGATCGCGCGAGCGTCGGCGCGAGAAGAAAGCGGCGCCTTAAGGTGCGAAACGGCGTACTTCGGATCAGCGACGCAGATAAGCGAGCACCGCGTCGCAGATCATCGTCTTGTGCCGCTCGTAATGCTCCGGTGCCGAAAGGTCGCGCCTGAAGATCGTGCCGAACGTATAGCGGTTCGAAACGCGGAAGAAACAGAAGGCACTGATCATCATATGGACGTCAATGGGATCGACGTCTTCGCGAAACAGGCCTTCACTGCTGCCGCGCTTCAGGATGTTTGCCAAGGTCTCGATGATCGAGATGTTGAGGTCGCGGATCTCCGTCGACCGCTTCATATGTGCCGCCTGATGAATGTTCTCAATGCTGACGAGACGGACGAAATCGGGATTGGCTTCATCGTGGTCAAAGGTGCTGGCGATCAGCGTCCTCAGGGCCTCTTCCGGTGCCATTCCCGAAAGCTCGAGGTCTGCCTCAAGGGAGCGGATCTCGCGGTAGGCCTTTTCGAGGACGGCGAGGTAAAGTCCTTTCTTGCTGCCGAAATAGTAATAGATCATCCGCTTGGAAGTTTTCGTGCGCTCCGCAATCGCATCAACCCGGCCGCCGGCCAGTCCCAGCGCGGAGAACTCTTCCGTTGCAACGCGGAGAATATCCTCCTTCGTCTTGTCGGGGTCGTTTCTTCGGCTTTCGGCTTTCGGTGCCGGCATGATGGACACTTTCCAAGAACGCGAATGGCAGCGCAGTTGCGCCGGATGCATTAGCGTTCATAGTTCAGGTGAAACAGGGAATTCAACGGGCGCCGCTGACAATATTGACACGAACCAGTTCGTTCATTACCTCATCGGCCGCTGCCACGATCATGGAGGAGAAGCAGCGAGCCTGGGCAATGTCCCGGATGTCGCCGCTCGATGTGGATGGATACGTTTCTACGAAATCTAAAGGCCGGCCTGATCGGTTCAGGCATCCAGGCGTCTCTCACGCCCGCCATGCACATGCGCGAAGGCGCGTCTCAAGGCCTTGGCTACGAGTATCAGCTGATCGACCTGAACGAACTTCAGGTTTCGGTCGACCAGTTGCCGAAGCTGTTGGCAGAATCCGAAGCCAGAGGACTGGCCGGGGTTAACATCACCCATCCATGCAAGCAGGCGGTGATCCCATTCCTGGACGAACTCTCGGACGACGCGCGTTCGCTTGGCGCGGTGAATACTGTTGTCTTCAAACAGGGCAAGCGCATCGGACACAATACCGATTGGTGGGGTTTCGCCCAGAGCTTCAAGCGCGGCCTGCCCGGTGCGGATCTCCGCTCGGCTGTTCAGTTGGGTGCAGGCGGTGCCGGTGTGGCAACAGCCTACGCGATCCTGTCCCTGGGGCTGCAAAAGCTCATGGTGATCGATCGCGAAATGGAGCGGGCCGAGCAGCTGGCTGAAAAAATGACGGCCCTCTTCCCGCAGGCTCAGGTTGTCACCTGCGCTCAGGCCGAGGAGGCGATGGAGGATACCTGCGGTCTCATCCACGCCACGCCTACGGGAATGGAGAACTATCCTGGCCTTCCTCTGCCCGCCCATCTTCTGCAGCCGGCGCATTGGGTCGCGGAGATCGTCTATTTCCCGTTGGAAACCGAGCTTCTGAAGGAAGCGTCCCGCATCGGGTGTCGCGTGTTGAACGGCGGCGGCATGGCCGTGTTCCAGGCTGTGGGAGCCTTTCGGCTTTTCACGGGGCGCGAGCCGGATGAACAACGCATGCTGGACCATTTCAAGACGCTGACGAGCTGAAGGTAGGCAAGCACCATGAAGACCTCCATTGCCACCGTATCCATCAGCGGTGAATTGCCGGAGAAGCTGGAAGCGATAGCCAAGGCGGGCTTTGACGGGGTCGAAATCTTCGAGAATGACTTTCTCGCCTTCGACGGCAGCCCGCGTGACGTCGGCAAGATGGTGCGCGACTTCGGGCTTGAGATCACGCTCTTCCAGCCGTTCCGGGATTTCGAGGGCATGCCGCCCTCGCACCGGCAACGGACCTTTGATCGCGCCGAACGCAAGTTCGATGTGATGCAGGAACTGGGCACCGACCTTGTACTCGTCTGCTCCAATGTTTCGCCCGTCTCGCTTGGCGGCATAGATCGCGCCGCGGATGATTTTCGCGAGCTTGGGGAACGGGCGGCGAAGCGTGGCCTGCGTGTCGGCTACGAGGCTCTGGCCTGGGGACGCCACATCAACGATCACCGTGATGCCTGGGAGATCGTGCGTCGCGCCGACCATCCGAATATCGGCCTGATCCTCGACAGCTTTCACACGCTGTCGCGCAAGATCGACATCAACTCGATCCGATCAGTCCCGAAAGACAAGATCTTCATCGTTCAACTGGCGGATGCGCCGCTCATCGACATGGATCTCCTGTATTGGTCCCGGCACTTCCGCAACATGCCCGGCGAGGGGGATCTGCCGGTGACGGCCTTTACAGCCGCAATCGCAGAAACTGGCTATGATGGCTATTTCTCGCTTGAGATCTTCAACGACCAGTTCCGCGGCGGTTCGACCCGGTCGATCGCGGCGGATGGTCACCGCTCCCTGATCTATCTCGGGGACCAGGTGCGCCGTCTGCCCAATTCCAAAAGGCTCAACGTCCCACCGATGCCGGACCGCGCCAAGGTGAAGGGCGTTGGTTTCGTCGAGTTCACGGCAGACGAGACAGACGCGGCCAACCTCATCGCGATCCTCAAGACACTGGGTTTCCGGAAGACCAAGATCCATCGCAGCAAGAAAGTGGCACTGTACAGCCAAGGCGACATCCGCCTGTTGGTGAACACCGAAGAGAAGGGATTCGCCAACACATCCTTCGCCGTTCACGGCACATCCGCCTATGCCATGGCGCTGGAGGTCGAGAACGCCCAGGATGCGCTGGCTCGTGCGGTGGCGCTCGGTGCAGAGCCCTTCAGGCAGCCGGTCGGGGAGGGGGAGGTCGATATCCCCGCCATCCATGGTGTCGGCGGCGGGCTGATCTACCTGATCGATACGAGAAGCGACCTTGGTCGCTTCTCCGAGATCGATTTCATTCCCCTCGAGGACGAAGCCGCGGTCCTCGTCCCTGCAAACCTGGAGCGGGTCGACCATATCGCGCAGACCGTTTCTTACGACGAGATGCTCACCTGGCTGTTGTTCTACACCTCGATTTTTGAAGCGCATAAGACGCCCATGGTCGACATCATCGACCCCTCGGGTGTGGTGAGAAGCCAAGTGGTCGAGAACGATAGCGGCGATCTGCGCCTGACATTGAACGGCGCCGAGAACCGCCGCACGCTTGCCGGCCACTTCATTGCAGAAACCTTTGGCTCGGGCGTGCAGCATCTCGCGTTCGAGACCAAGGACATTTTCGCGACCGCTGCCGCGCTGCGCCAGAACGGTTTCCGGCCGCTGCCGATCTCGCCTAACTATTATGGCGACGTTGAAGCGCGGTTCGGGCTAGATCCCGAGCTGACGGAACGGCTCAAAGCGGAAAACATCCTTTACGATCAGGATGAGCACGGCGAGTATTTCCAGCTCTACAGCAGCACCTTCGGTGAAGGCTTCTTCTTCGAAATCGTCGAACGCCGCGGCTATCACGGCTACGGCGCACCGAACGCGATCTTCCGTATCGCGGCTCTGAAAAAGCAAATGCGCCCCGGCGGCCTGCCAAGGGAGTAGGCTGAGTCTAAAGCGGTGTTCGTCTAGCGGATGCGTCCGCTCTTGATGACGTGTTCGGTCCCGTTGCGGATGTGGCGGGCCAGCATGTTCTGCGCTCCGGCAACATCTCGTTTCATAGCGAGTTCGAACAGAAGCCGGTGGTCATCGACCACTGGTTTTCCCCGAAAGCTTTCGGCCAGGAGATGGTAACGAAGAAAGCGGTCGAAGACGGACGACAGGGTTGCTATGAGTGTCTGCGATTGGCAGGCGGAGACCAACGCTTGGTGGAACTCCCAGTCGTAGCGCACCCAGTCTGCCGTCCGTGTTCCGTCACCCTCGAGAAGCTGGCGCTCAATGGCCCAGAGCTTGTGATGGGCGGCGACCACTCGGGCCTCCCAGTCCAAGTCGCCAGCTTCGAACGAGAGCGAAATGGCGTGACCCTCAAGGAGAAGGCGCAGGTCGCCAAGTTCGATCAGGTTCTTCTTTGAGACCGGGCTTACTTCGAAGCCCCGCTGTCCTTCTGCAACAACGAGGCCGTCGGCGACCAGTCTGTTCAAGATTTCCCGAAGCGTCGATACGCTGGCGGAATAACGCGCGCGTGCCTGCTCCAGCTTGATCTTGGAACCTGGAGGCAGTGCACCGGAAATGATGTCCTGCCGTATTAAGCTCAACACCGCTTCTGCGACGGTCGCGGACACTTCGCTCACTATCACTGCCTCCGATGTAACGAGTAATATCATATGAAATGAAATCCATGGGGTAAATCGTCGTTGACCATTTTTCTTGTCGTTACTAGGATGATGAAAAGTCCGGCGTTGACATAAACGGACTATTTCGTACACTAAATCGAGCTTGAGGAAGCTTATTGGAGGATGCCGAGTGCTCAAAGCGCCGGCTAGGAGGAGGAAGAACCCGATGACGACCAATATCACCCGTCGTGGCTTACTTGGTGCCACGCTTGCAACGACGGCTGCGTTCTCGCTGCCGGCCCTGGCGCAGGATAAGCCTGTGCTGAAATTCTCCGCAGTGTTCTCCGAGCAGGACATCCGCGCACAGATGACGAAAATGTTGGCTGAGGACATCAGCGGCTCATTCAAGTTGGAGCCCTATTACGGTGGTAACCTCTTCAAACAGGGCACCGAACTTGTGGCCATCCAGCGTGGCAACCTGCAGATGGGCAACATCGCGCCGCAGGATATCTCCAACCAGATTCCCGAGTGGTCCGTTCTAACCTCGGCCTACCTGTTCCGCGATGCACAGCACGTCACGAAGTTCTTCCAGAGCGAGACGGGTGCCGAATTCAAGAAGATGGCCGATGAGAAGCTCGGCGTGACGATCCTTGGCCCGACCTATTTCGGCGCGCGTCAGGTCGGCTTGAAGCCAAACAAGAAAATCACCACTCCGGCCGACATGGCAGGTATCAAGCTGCGCATGCCGGGTGGCGATGCCTGGCAGTTCCTGGGAAGCGCGATCGGCGCCAACCCGACGCCGATGGCCTATGCCGAAGTTTATACCGGCCTGCAGACCGGCGCCATCGACGGGCAGGACAATCCGCTGCCAAACGTCAAGAACATGAAGTTCTACGAAGTCATGTCGCAGATCGTCCTGACGTCGCACCTCATCGGTTACGACCTTTTGACGATCTCCAGCAAGATCTGGAAGGACATGAGCCCGGAACAGCAGAAGGAATTGCAGGCCGCTGCCGACAAGGCGATGAAGTGGAGCGAAGACCAGCACCTGGCACAGGAAAAGACGCTAGTCGAGGAGTTCAAGGCAGCCGGCCTCGACGTCTACGAGCCGGATGTCGACGCCTTCCGCAAGTTCGCTCAGGAGAAGTACCTGGCTTCGGATCTGGCAAAGTCTTGGCCGCAGGGGATCCTGGAAAAGGTCGCGGCCATCTGATCGTGTTTAAACGAGAGCTTTGAATGCTGCAGAACAGGCCGGTGCGGTAACCGCCCGGCCTGTTCATTGGAAACCATGGGGGAGGGGTGGCGATGAAGCACAGGCTTTCAAAAACGGGCGCCTGGCTAAGGCGGAGAGCGGAGAACGTTCTCGCGCTGATGTTGCTCGCGATGTTTGTGGTCTTTGTTTTGCAGATCGTGTTCCGCTACATGCTGAACCTGTCGATCGGCTGGACCAATGAGCTCAGCGTTGTCCTCTGGATCTGGATCGTCCTTTTCGGATCGGCCTTCGTCATCCGCGAGGTCGAAGAGATCCGCTTTGACTTCTTCTGGGCAAGTGCCAGCAACAATGCACGCCGGGTAATGCAATTGATCTGCGCGGGCGCGCTCGTGGCGCTGTTCGGGGTCTCCCTGCCCGGGGTCATCGACTACGTGACCTTCATGAAGGTCGAAAGCACTGCTTACCTGAAGATCCGCTTCGACTACCTCTACTCGATTTATGTCGTCTTCGCGATCGCGATGATCGTGCGCTACATGTGGCTCGCGGTCCTTGCTGTTCGAGGCAAGGCACCGGAAGCTTTCGATCCTACAAAAGCAGGCTCCGGCG
This sequence comes from Neorhizobium sp. SOG26, assembly GCF_003491345.1. Classification (GTDB taxonomy): domain Bacteria; phylum Pseudomonadota; class Alphaproteobacteria; order Rhizobiales; family Rhizobiaceae; genus Neorhizobium; species Neorhizobium turbinariae. The sequence continues at coordinate 592,363 of NZ_CP025513.1, read as the reverse complement.
TATGAACCTGACCAGCCCCTTTTCGATCGCCCTCGTCATCATTACGGCACTGGCGTTTCTAGGCCTGCCGATCGGGCTGTCCATGATGGCGGGCTCCATTCTCTACCTGTATCTTGCAGGTGCAGACATGGGCACCGTCGCTGAGCAGTTCCTGAACGGAATGTATTCCAACTACGTGATCCTGTCGGTGCCGCTTTTTATCCTCGCCGCAGAGTTCATGAATATCGGCTCAATGACCGAGCGGCTGCTCGCCTTCTGCAACGTGCTCGTCGGCCGCTTCCGCGGCGGGCTTGCGCATGTCAACATCGTGCAGAGCATCGTATTTGCAGGCATGTCCGGATCGGCGGTCGCTGACGCGGCTGGTAGCGGCCGCATGATGCAGGCAATGATGACGAAGAACGGTCGTTACACGCCGAGCTACGCTGCCGCGTTAACCGCCGTGACCTCCGTTGTCGGCCCAATCATCCCGCCGTCGATCCCGATGGTGATCTATGCGCTCGTTTCGGATGCCTCGATCGGCTACCTTTTCATTGCGGGTATGGTGCCGGGGCTCCTGATGGCGGCGCTGCAGATGGTGCAGGTGGCCATCACCGCGCACCGGAAGAACTTTCCGGTTGAAGAACCGGTGGCACTTCGCGAGATTCCGCGCATCACCTTGCGCGCATTCCCGGCCTTGATGATGCCCGTCGTGCTGCTCGGATGCATCTACACCGGCATCACCACGCCAACGGAAGCGGCAGCGCTTGCGGCCGCTTATGCCCTGGTCATCTCGCTTGTTGTCTACCGCAGCATTTCCTGGGGAGCCTTCTACGACTCGACGTTGCTCAGCGCCAAGTCGTCGGCCTCGATCGGTCTGCTGATCGCCGGTTCGCTGGTGTTCAACTACGTCGTGACGATCGAGAATATTCCAGAGACGATCAAGGTGATGTTGACCAGTTGGGACCTTACCCCGAAGAGCTTCCTCATTCTCGTGAACGTGCTGTTGCTGCTTCTCGGCTGCGTACTAGAGGGCACGGCAATCCTGCTGATCATCGTGCCGGTCTTCATTCCGACGGCTCAGGCGCTTGGAATCGACATGGTGCATTTCGGTGTGGTGGTCGTGGTGAACATCATGCTCGGCTTGGTGACGCCGCCGTATGGACTACTTCTTTTCATCATGACCAATATCTCGGGTGCGCCGGTCAAGGACATCATCCGCGATGCGATGCCATTCATCCTGTGGATGGTGGTGTCCCTGATCATCATCACCTTCATGCCCGACTTTGTGCTGTGGCTGCCGCGCCTGCTCGGCTACCAGGGATAATCTCATGAAACCGATCTACATCCTGAACGGCCCGAACCTGAACAGGCTCGGAAAGCGTGAACCTGAAATCTACGGCACCACGACGCTCGCTGAAGTCGAGGCTTGGTGCCGTGAGGCGGCGGGCGAGAGGCCGGTGGAGTTCCGGCAGACGAACAGCGAAGAAAAGCTGATCGACTGGGTGCATGAGGCGATCGACGAGGGGGCCGGCATCATCATCAATCCGGCCGCGTTCACGTTCACGTCGCTGGCGCTCCTCGATGCGCTGAAGATGTTCAGGGGACCGATCATCGAATTCCACATCAGCAATGTGCACCGTCGCGAGCCGATCTATCATCGGTCCTACGTTTCAATGACCGCAACAACGGTGATGGCCGGATTGGGAGCGACGGGTTATCCAATTGCGGTCGGCGCTCTGGAACTGCTGATCCAGGAAAACAAACGCTAGAACATAATGGTGGCTTCGTGCTTCCACGGGCCATTCATATAGTGCCAGAGATCGAGGCCGATGATGGTGATCTGGCTTGGCTCGAAGCCTTCAGACAATGTGCGGTAAAGCGCATCCGCCGATTGCCGGGAAACCTTGTTCTGGATCGTGATGTGCGGTCGCCACTTCTGCAGGTCCTGTCCGCCGAGCCAGGGCAGGAAAATCGATCTCAGTTCCGCGTGGACCTTGTACAGGTCGGCGCTCTCGATCGTGAAGGCCACGCCTTGGCCAAGATGGCGGATCCCTGCTACCTCGGCTGAGATCGGCGAAGCGTTCGAGGCAACGTTATGTAGTGCTCCGATGATCCGCTCCAGATGCTCGCCCGGCAGTCGATGAAACATTGTCAGGTGCGCGCGCAGGAAATTCCGTTCCGCCGGAAAATGTGCCCGCCGTAACACGTCGAACGGCTCAAGGTCGCCGTCTTCTATTTGGGCCGCCAGGATGAGCGGCTGACGGGTCTTCATGTTACGAGGGTTTACCCTTCGCCTCGTGGTTCTGCGGGGTGTCGCTGCTTTTGAGCAAACCGTTAAACCAGGCCGCATAGGGCGTGTTCTTCACCAGATGCCGGTTGAGATCTGGGACGCCGTCACTCCACCAGACTGGCCCGCGTTCACCTAACGCGACTTTCACCTTGTCGACGTCCTTGCGAGCTTGTGCCATAGCGTGCTCATCGTGTTTCGCATCGCGAACCGCGCGGCGCGCGGACATCAGTTCTTTCACGAGGTGCTCACGCTCCTTCTCGGTGAGCGCCGGATTGCTTCGGCGCCAGAGACGTCCGCGAACGATGAAATACCGACCATCAGGCGTATTCGGATATTCAGCTGCCATTGTAGACCTCAATGGCGAGACTTGGAGGGAAGTTCCAGTGCGTCGGCCTCAGGCAACCGCCATCGCGCCCGGACCTGCGGTTGCGCCAGGCGGTACCTTGCCGAGGATGATCATGCCGAGCACCTCGTCCTTGGTGACATCTTGCGTGCGTGCATGACCGACAACCTTGCCATTCTTCATCACGAAGACCCGGTCAGCGAGATCGAACACATCGTGGATGTCGTGGCTGATCAGGAAGATGCCGATGCCTTCGCGCTTCAACTGCTTGATGAGATCGCCCACCTGTGCGGTTTCCTGCGGTCCGAGTGCGGCCGTCGGTTCGTCCATGATGAGGATGCGCGCATCGAAGAGGATCGCTCGTGCAATTGCCACCGACTGCCGCTGGCCGCCGGACAATGCCTTTACGGGTTCCTTGAAGCGCTTGAAGTTGGGGTTCAAGCGCCCCATCACCTCGCGAGTATTGGCCTCCATGGCGACATCGTCCAGCGTGCCCCACTTCGTCTGCAACTCGCGGCCGAGGTAGAGATTGGCAGCGGCGTCGACATTATCGGCAACGGCAAGCGTCTGGTAGATTGTCTCGATGCCATACTTCTTCGCGTCACGCGGGTTGCGGATGTCGGCTGGCTCGCCATTGATCAGTATTTCGCCCTCGTCGCGCTTGTAGGCGCCGGAAAGGATCTTGATCAGCGTCGACTTGCCCGCGCCGTTGTGGCCGAGAAGGGCCACAACTTCACCGGGATAAAGATCGACGGAGGCGCTCTCCACAGCGTGTAGCCCGCCGAAGGAGATGGAAATGTTCTTCATTTCCACGAGCGGAGTGGTGTGGTCCGTCACGATGAAACTCCTGTGATTCCGCCGGTCACTTGGACCGGGCGCGATAGACGGTGTCGAGCCAGACGGCGGTGACGAGCACCGCCCCGACCACGATACGCTGGAAGGGCGTGTCGATGCCGAGCAGGACCATGCCTGACTGGAGCGACTGCATGACAAGCGCGCCGAGCATGGCACCAGCGATCGAACCCATGCCACCGGAAAGCGAGGTCCCGCCAATAACGGCTGCCGCGATGGTGTAGAGCTCGTCGAGCTCGCCTTGCGCGTTGGTGGCCGCATTGAGGCGTGCGGTCGAGATGGCTGCAGCAATGGCGCAGAGCACACCCATGAGGGCGAATATCTTCACCGTCACCCAGCGGGTCTTGATGCCGGCAAGTTCCGCGGCTTCAGGGTTGCCGCCAATCGCGAAGACATAGCGGCCAAAACGAAGGCGCGTGGCGATGAAGGTCATGACGACGCCGACGGCGATGGCCATGAGGACGGGCACTGCAATGCCCTGCGAGATCAGCAGGCCGCCTTCCGGCCATTCGATGTTGTTGGCTTCGGCATAACGGCGGGCGATATTGATCGGCCAGTAATACTGGTTGGCCACTGCAACGGCGCCCAGAACGACGGCGCACCCCAGGCTAGCCAGCACGTATTCAGCCCAGACCGGCCGACGCGGGAAATGGAAGCGTTTGCGTTGGCGACGAGCATTCACAATGGCCACCACGATGGCGACGCATGCCAGAAGGCCGACGATCCAGCTCCACGTTGCGCCGATCGATCCTTCCGTGCCGCCACCCATCAGCCTGAAATTTGGGTCCATTGGTGCAACTGTCTGGCCGCTCGTGACGAACCAGGTCGCGCCACGCCATACAAGCAGGCCGCCGAGCGTGACGATGAACGAAGGCACGCCAAGGAATGCAATGATCACGCCGTGTAGCGTGCCGATCAAGCCACCGATGACCAACCCCGTGAGAAGCGCGAGGATCCAGATCGCCGGGTGGTTGAAGCCTAAGATCTCGGGTAGGAAACGCGCCTGCATCACCCCCATCACCATGCCGGTGAAGCCGAGGATCGACCCGACCGACAGATCAATGTTGCGGGTGACAATGACGAGCACCATGCCCGTCGCCATGACCGCGACCGATGCTGTCTGCACGGAGAGGTTCCACAGGTTGCGTGGGGTCAGAAACAGACCACCCGTCAGGACGTGAAAGCCGACCCAGATGATCAGCAGTGCGCCGACCATGCCGAGCATACGGGTGTCGATCTCGGTCGCGCGGAAAAAGCGGCGGATTACACTGCCGGTTGGCTGTCCGGCGGATGCATCGGAACTGGTCGTAGATTGTATCGTATCGGCCATGAGTTGCCGTTCCCTACCATGTGTCGAGGCATCCGGTTCGCTTATGAACCACCTCGGTAACGCCGCAGCAGCGCTGCAGATATCGTCATCGAAAGCCAAAACCAGCGCCGATGCGGGAGCAGCGACGCTGGTGGGTTAGGCTGGCGCTTAGTCGCAGGCGGCGACAGAACCGGCCTTGACGCCCTGGCAGGCTTCAGCTTTGCTGATCCAGCCAGCGTCGATCACGAGGTTGAGGTTGTCCCTCGTGATTGCAAGCGGCTTCAGGAAGACCGACTGCATCTGGACCTTGTTCGGACCACCGTCGAAGGTTTCGACCCCCTCGATCTCTGTCATCTTCTTGCCGCCGGCGAGCGCGAGCGCGATTTCGGCAGCGTTCTTGCCAAGCTCGCGGCTGTCCTTCCAGACGGAAACCGTCTGCGTGCCGAGTGCCACGCGGTTGAGCGCTGCCTTGTCGGCGTCCTGTCCGGAAACCGGAACCGAACCAGCGAGGCCCTGGGCGTCGAGTGCCGCAATCGCACCACCAGCCGTACCGTCGTTGGATGCCACGACCGCGTCGATCTTGTTGTTGTTCTTGGTGAGGAACTGCTCCATGTTCTTCTGAGCGTTCTCAGGCTTCCAGCCGTCGGTGTAGGCTTCGCCGACATTTTTGATCTTGCCGGAGTCGATGGCTTCTTTCAGGACTTCCATCTGGCCCGAGAACAGGAAGTCGGCATTGGGGTCCGATGACGAGCCCTTGATGAAGACGTAGTTGCCTTCCGGCTTGACCTTGTAGACACCCTGCGCCTGCAGGCGGCCCACTTCCTTGTTGTCGAAGGTGATGTAGAAGGCGGCCGGATTTTCGATCAAGCGGTCGTAACCGACCACCGGGATGCCTTCCGCAGCCGCCTTCTCAACAGCCGGACCGATGGCGCTGGAATCCTGCGCCAGGATGATCAGCGCGTTTGCGCCCTGCGAGATAAGCGATTCAACGTCCGTCAGTTGCTTGGCAGCGGACGACTGGGCGTCAGCCGAAATGTACTTCGCGCCGGCGGCGTCAAGGGCCTTCTTGATCGCAGCTTCATCCGTCTTCCAGCGCTCTTCCTGGAAGTTTGACCAAGACACACCGACGACCGTGTCGGCTGCCATTGATGCCGTATGCATGGAAACAAGCATGGCCGCGCCGGCCATCAGCTTCACAAATGATCTCATAATGTCCTCCCGATTGACGGCGATGGGGCCTCAGCCTCCGCGCTCTCCCCCGCGCCAAGTTAGCTGTGAGAAGCTTTTTCTCGACAGTCGAGAAAATAAATGTCAGAGATTTATAACGCTGTCAATCAGGGCTTGTGGGGCACAATCCGGTGCCTTATCGAGATGGTGAATCGGAGGCACAGCAGGCAGGATGCTGGCGAAGTCTAGCACTGAGTTGGTTCGTCAGCAGAACAGCGCGCTGGTGCTATCGGCACTCCGTCGCCGTGGTCCGATTGCCCATACCGAGATCGCGGACGCGACAGGCCTCGCATCCGGGACCATCTCCGCCATCACCAATGAACTCGAAGCCGGCGGCATTATCGAGAAGATCGAACAACAGCCCCCAAGTGGCCGCGGGCGCCCGAGGGTGTTGTTCAGTCCGCGGCGCAGTTGCGGTTATGTCATCACCATCAGCATCTCGTCTGATGCCGTGCAGTACTCGCTGGTAGATTACGCCGGCACTTTGCTGGACCGCTTCAGCGAGCCGCGGGAGCAGGGTGGGCCGAGCGCCTTTGTTGCCTCCTTGTCGACAGCGATTAACAGGGTTCTGCAGCGTTCCCGCATCAGTGCCGACAACGTCATGCTTGTTTCGATCAGCAGCAAGGGCCTCGTGCATCGCACGGAGCCGGTGCTGACCTGGTCGCCTGTCTATGGATCTGATGCGATCGATTTCGCGCAAGCTCTGGCAAAGGATTGGTCGGCAAAGGTCATCCTCAACAACGAGACCCTGCTTGTCGCGAGTGCACTGCTGGAGCGCGAGACGCGGACGCCAGCGAGCGGCGGGGCTGCGGTTGCGGCGCTGTCGCTTGGCCATAGCATCGGGCTCGGCATTGGCCGCGCGGGCGCGACCGGTGGCCGGGAGGTCAGCGCTCCGAACTTTGGTCACATGTTGCACGTGCCGAATGGCGCCGTCTGCCGTTGTGGCTCAAGAGGCTGTGTCGAGGCCTATGCGGGGTTCTATGCAATCCTGCGGACGGCCTTCGAGGTGCCGATCGACACGGTGCCGGCGAAGTTCGTGCCGCTCAACGAGATCGACAAGATCGCGGGGCATGCTCGACAAGCCAACCGCAACGCCAAGTTCGCTTTCCGGCAGGCCGGCGTCGCGATCGGCAATGGCCTGTCGCGCTTGCTCAGCCTTCATGGACACATGCCGGTGGTGATCACCGGGCCCGGCGTTCGATATTACGATCTGCTTGAGGAGGGCCTGCGCGAGGGGTTGGCCGAAAGTCATTCGGTTCGGCTCGGCGGGATGCCTGAACTGAGGGTGATGACCGACGAGCAGTCGCTGCTGTTCGAGGGACACCTCAGCTACGCCTTCTCGCTTCTCGACCAAACCGTTTCCGGCTCGCGCGAACGTCGCAAGGCCGGATCTTTGTGAGACAATATTGCTTTCGAAAGGAGGAGGGCAGATGAACAGGCTCGCAGTGATCACGGGCGGGAGTACAGGAATAGGTCGCCGCCTCGTCAAGGCATTTGCATCATCGGGATATTCAGTGGCGTTCAGTTATCTCGCCACCGGCGCCGCTGCAGCCGATGTTGTTCACGAGGTGGAAGAAGAAGGTGGTCACGCGCTGGGGCTTGAATGTGATGTCGGCTTGGCCAAGGAAGTTAACGCCTTCTTCGAAAGGGTGACGTCCTGGTTCGGCGCCGCTCCCGATGTGCTTGTGAACAACGCCGGTGTGCAGACATGGTCTTCGCTGCTGGAACTCGATGAAGCGTCCTGGGACCGCGTCATCAGAACCAATCTCAAGGGCTGTTTCCTCAACACACAAGTGGCGGCCCGTTTGATGATCGCGGAAAACAAGAGAGGGGCGATCGTCAATATCGGCTCTGGATGCAACAAGCTGGCGTTTCCGAAGCTTGTTGACTACACCGCGTCCAAAGGCGGGATCGAGCAGTTCACAAAGGTCTCCGCCGCCGAACTTGGTCCCTACGGCATCACCGTCAATTGCATCGCGCCGGGCGCGATCGTTACCGAACGCACTCTGGAGGAAGCGCCCGACTATCCGCAGACCTGGAGTGCGATTACTCCACTCCGTCGCGTCGGCACGCCAGAAGATATCGCAGGACCTGTTCTGTTTCTGGCAACCCCCGCTGCGTCCTTCATCACCGGACAGACGATCTGGGTGGATGGCGGCCTGTTCACTCAGGCGCCGTGGCCGTACTAGAGCCCGACGACGGACGGGAAGGTAAAAAAAAGGGCTCACGGTTGCCCGGAGCCCATAAAGTGTGAAGGTTAAAGAACCTCCAGAGGGGAACAGCAGATAGCGGCACTGGGAGGAAACCGCTGATGTGCATCTGCTGAGGGCCTTGTGCTCCTTTTTTGACCAGAAGGAAAACATTTATTGTGCAGTGCAGCTATGTGACCTGCGCATTGCTCGACCCGCGCGTGCCGGTGCCGAAGTAAGTTGCACCCGGCGTTGAACCCGCTACATTGAAACCGGCTAATGAACCAGCTTGGGAGGAGCATTTCATGAGACGGATGTGGCCGGAGGAGTTCAACTTCATACTGGATCATGCTGAAGAGGTGACGATCGATGTTCCTCACGCTCCCGAAGCGAGTGGTTCAGCCAACCCGGTAACGCGGCGACAGGCGCTCAGGGTGCGGTTGCTCCAGCAGGATTACGAGCGGATCTGGCCCCTGGCTGATACACGCTTTAGGCTTGGAGGCAGGTTTGCCGGCAAGGCAATCACCATGATCGTCAACAACCCGCTTTATCATCAGTGGCATCCGGCAGACGATGAATCAAAGGGCGAAACCGCAGATCCGGTCAAGCTGCCGGTGACCAAGCATGTGGTGGTGCATTTCCTTCTGGATGATGTGCGGGAAGCCGCTCCGGCCTGACGAAAAGGCTTACTTCATCATCCAGTCCTTGAAGCGTGCATGCGCGAGCGCGGCGGATGCGACGATCGGCGTGAAGGCGTGGAAGGGTAGCGGTCGGGCTTTGACTGTGGGAACGGGAAGTGTTTCGAGCGGCTCGCCGAGTGCGGCGCGCGCCAGGACACGACCGAGCTGTGCCGTCATCGCGATGCCCCGGCCGTTGCAGCCGATGCCGCCGAAGAAGCCAGGACCAAACTCGTGGAGGCGCGGCAGGAAGTCCGGCGTCATGGCTGCCACGCCGGTCCAGACGATTTCCACGCCCGGATGCTGTTCCAGTCTCAGTTCGGATACCAGGCGATCCACCACCGCCTTCCCAATCCGCTTGAAGGCACCGACTGGAATAACGGCCATGCCGCCGCTGATCAGCCGGTTGTCGCGGTCCAGGCGATAGGTGAACAGGTTGGAGCGTGTGTCACCAACGGGGCGGCGGTTTGGCGAGATGCGCTCGACCGTCTCGCGCGGCAGCGGACGCGTTGCGACCTGGTAAACGCGCAGGGGCACAGTCGTGCGACCGAGCCGACCCGCGGCACCGGTCGTAAATGCGTTGGTGCAAAGAAGGACCGCACCAGCCTGGATGACGCCGCCGGTGAAGATGACTGTCCAGCCGCCACTGGTTTGACGAACATCTCGCACCTCGGCGCCTTCGCGGATCACACCGCCGTGGCGCTTCACCGCCCGGGCGAGGCCCATCGCATAGTTCAACGGATGGATGGTGCCGCCCGACTCATCCAGAAGTCCTCCGGAGTAGATCGACAAGCTGGTTTGCTGCTCGACTTCCTGGGGCGATAGAAACCTGACAGGGCGACCGAGAGCCTGCCAGTCCGCCGTACGTTTGCGCAGGAGATCGGCCGTTGCCGTGCCATAGGCCGGCTGCAGCCAGCCGACTTGGTTGGCGTCGCAGGATATCTGCTCTTCGCGGATGGTGGAGAACACGGCGTCCGCCCCCTCGCCAACCAGCCTCAGAAGCGCATCCGCCTTGTTGCGGGGCAGCTTCTGGTAGACTGTTGCCGGATCCGCCTTTGCGAAGTTCGGAACGACGAAACCGGCGTTCACGCCCGTCGCACCCGCGCCAATATAACTCGCCTCAAGCACCACTACAGTCTTGCCGCTCTTGGCGATTTCACGTGCGGCGGTAAGTCCGGTAAAGCCGGCGCCGATGATGACGACATCCGCCGTTGTCGGAATGGAAGCGGATTCAAGAGCCGGTGCCGGATTGGCAGTCAGGGTCCAAAGCGTCTTCTGTCGGTGAGCTTGCATCGAAATATCCTTCACGCGCCAACACGCGATACGTCAATCCCAGACATAGCTGAGCGAGATCTTTTGATCAAATGGAACTTTGTGAGAGGGTGGGGGAGGTTGTCTTGTGATGTAAGGGACCAGGACGGGTCCGTTTGTCCAAAATTAAGTCCAGGTTGGCAAAGAGCGCGTGAGGCCGCAAATCTCTGGTTATCTTCTGTCGTCGACTCTAGACAAGCGAAGCCGCAACGGCATTATGCGCCGTCAGGGACGGAGAGCAGATGCCTTATTATCTTGTGACGCAGACCTCGCTTGTGGAGGCAAATGATGAGGTGGCTGCGGCACGGCAGGTGGCTGACACTTTGCAGAATGCGCGCAGCATCAACTTCACGGTGAAGTTCGACGAGAGCTCGGTTCATCAGATCAAGGTAAATAGGCCGAAACCGGCGAAGCCTGTTACTCCCGATCTCCCCGCGGAGGAACTGAAGGCTCCCTTGGTTGCGGCCAAGGAGGCTGAGACTTCAGGCGCAGTCGATCCCGGTCAACGCAGCGCTCCGGAATCGCCATTATATGTGGTGGGTGGAGCGCTGTTTGTGTCGGGCCTGGTTGTCGGGCTGTTTGCTCACATGCTCGTCTCGTGAGGTGGGCGCGGCAGTGACCTGCAGGCGCCGCGCCGCGAGAGCTTTAGCGGTGCGTCAAGCCTTATATTTCTGCACCGCTCCGGGCAACTTGCTCCAGTCGGCATACCAGGTATCGAAGAGCTTCAACTGCGCTTCGACATAGCCGCGCTGACTGTCGCTCAGGACATCCGTCTCGACAAAGTTGAGGGCGTATTCCGGGTTACCCTTCAGCACCATCATGTGCTTGAAGTAGAGAACTAGATCCGGACCTTCATCGAAGGAGGACAGCACACCGAGTGCTTCTTCTAACTCCTTTGCCCGCAGCCGTGCATCGGCATCGCCGCCGGCAGCGCCCTTCGCCAGGTTGCAGAGGTGCAGCACTTCCTTTGGCAGCACGTTGCCGATGCCGGTGATGGCACCGGTAGCCCCGCAATTGACATAGCCGTGATAGACTGCGGTATCGACGCCGATCATCAGGCTGACGTCATCGTCCCGGCTGGTGATGTGTTCGGCCGCATAACGCATGTCTGCCGGTCCGCCGAATTCCTTGAAACCTACGAGGTTCGGGTGCTCCGCCCGAAGCGCAAAGAAAAGGTCAGCGCGGGTGGCAAAGCCGTAATACGGACTGTTGTAGATGACGGCGGGCAGATCGGGCGCTGCGGAAAGGATCGCTTTGAAATGGGCCTTTTGTGCCGAAATGACGGAGCCGCGCGACAGAACGCGGGGAATGACCATCAAGCCTTGTGCGCCAACTTTTTGGGCGTGTGCTGCGAGTGCCACTGCGGAGGCCGAGTTGATGGCGCCGGTGCCCACGATGACGGGGATGCGGGCCTGGCCCAGCCGCTCTACGCCCTCCATGCGCTGCGCATCAGTCAGGAGCGGCCAGTCCCCCATTGAGCCGCAATAAACGACGGCCGACATGCCGGCTGCGATGAGTTCCTTGGCCTTGGTGACGAGCGCGTCGAAGTCCGGCTTCCGATCGGCAGTGCAGGGCGTCATCAGCGCCGGAACAACTCCTGAAAAGATACTTGCTTTCATCTCTCGTCCTCAAGCTTAAGCGTTGTCATTGCGGCAGTAGACGTATAATGTAGATTTTATACATTTTGGGAGTCAAGCGGTTTCTGGCGCTTTGGAAGTTGGAAGATGGTGACGAAACTGAAGCACAAGACGTTGTCCGGGGCGCTTCTGGATGAGATCCGCCAAGCCATCCTGTCCGGGCAATACGCCAGCGGGTCGCAGCTGAGGCAGGATGCGCTTGCAGAGGCTTATGGCGTGAGCCGCATCCCGGTGCGTGAAGTGCTTTTGCAACTCGAGGCCGAGGGGTTGGTCAAGATCCTGCCGCAGCGGGGAGCGGTGGTCTCGGAGATTTCGCGCGAGGATATCGATGACGTCTTCGATCTCCGCATGATTCTCGAGCCGCGTCTGCTGCTGGCGTCTGCTCCGCTTCTCGATGAAGCTGATCTTTCCGCGCTTGATGTGCGCCAAGACAATTACGTCAAGGCAATTGCAACGGGGCAAAGGGACAATTACGGCCGCCTGAATGCCGAACTGCATATGGCGATTTACCATCGCGCAACGATGCCGAAGAGCCAGCAGATTGTCGCGTCCCTGCTGCAGACCAGCGACCGTTATACCCGCCTCCAGCTATCAAGCCAGGCGGCCATGGAAAAGGCGATGTCAGAACATGCTGAGATGATCCGCCTGATCAAGGCCCGCCGTTCCGATGAGGCAGCGGAACTTCTTAAACTTCATATTGGGTCCGTCAGGACGGACCTACTGAAGGTGCTCAATGGTAGCTGAGGCACGTTGTGCCTCAGCGCAAGCAGCCCGCTAGATCAGGCGGACTTCTGCTTGAGCGCCGTCACCTCAAGCTCGACCTTCATTTCTTCCATGGCAAAGCCGCAGACGATGGTCGTGTTGGTGGGGCGCGGGTCGGAGAAGGTCTCGCCAAGCACCTTGGAGACCGCCATCACATCTTCGCGGCTGGCGACATAGACGCGAACGCGCACGATATCCGAAAGTGACGAGCCAGCCTTCTCAAGCGTCGCTGCGATCGTCTTCAGACATTGGCGGGTCTGCTCGGCAGGATCGCTCGAGATCGTGCCGCCGCCTGCAAAATCATATCCGGCGGTGCCTGACACGAACACCCACGGGTCCTCCACGACGGCCCGGGAGTACCCGGCCATTTCCTCGAACCTAGAACCGGAGCTGATCGTCCACCGCGTTTTATCCGACATTTTTTCTCCATGCATCTTGTTTGATCAAAAGATCAGCTTTAGTGTCTGCAGTCAAGGAACATAAAAAGAGGAACAGTATGAGCATTGACGCCTTGTCGCCTGGCGGCAAGAGGAGATCCGGTCGCCTCGACATCCGAAATGCAGTGCGAAGCTTCAACGCCGTGCGCGCTGTAGATGGTGTAAGCTTCAGCGTCGAACCGGGCAAGATAACCGGCCTTATCGGCCCCAATGGCGCGGGCAAGACGACGCTGTTCAACGCTGTCGCCGGTGAGCTTGGTGTTGACAGTGGCGAGATCCGTCTGGACGACCAACGGATCGACGGCCTTCCGCCGCACAAGGTATTCTCAAAAGGCCTTGCGCGCACATTTCAGATCCCGCGCCCGTTCGGCGGCATGACCGTACTTGAGAACGTCATGCTCGTTCCCTCAGCCCAGCTTGGCGAACGCTTCTGGAATACTTGGCTGCGCCCCGGCGCTGTTGCCAGGGAAGAGAGGAAGAACCTTGAGAAGGCGCGCGCCATCATCGAATTCTGCGGTCTGACCAAGGTTGAGCGGCAGCTTGCGGGTGCCATTTCTGGCGGCCAGCAGAAGCTTGTGGAGCTCGCCCGCGCGCTGATGGCGGATCCGGCGATCATCCTGCTCGACGAGCCTGGCGCTGGTGTCAATCCCGCGCTTCTCGACACGATCGTGGATCGCATCGTCGAGCTCAATCAGAGGGGCATGACCTTTCTGGTCATCGAACACAACATGGATTTCATCATGTCCTTGTGTGACAAGGTCGTGGTCATGGCGGCAGGCAAGGTCATCGCCGAGGGCCTGCCGGAAGACGTCCGCGCCGACAAGACGGTTGTCGAAGCCTATCTGGGAGGTGCAGCCGCATGACGACCGCGCTTCTACAAGTCTCTGACATCACCGCAGGCTATCGCCCGGACCTCCCGATCCTTCACGGTGTCTCCGTCTCCGTATCGGAAGCCGAAATGGTGACCATCATCGGTCCGAACGGCGCGGGTAAATCCACGCTCGTGAAGGCAATCGCCGGGCTCGTGCCAATCTCGTCCGGTACGGTCAGTGTTGCCGGGTCGAACGTCACGAACCTGCTGACCCACAAGTTGGCGACCGCTTCGATCGCCTACGTGCCACAGACGGCAAACGTCTTCACAACGCTGACGATCGACGAGAACCTGAAGCTTGGGGCTTCAACGCTTTCCAAGGCGGAAGGTGCGCGGCGCATCGCCATGGCCTACGACAATTTTCCGGTGCTCCAGAAGTACCGTAGCCACAAGGCCAAGGTGCTGTCTGGCGGACAAAGGCAGACGCTCGCCGTGGCGCGTGCGCTGCTGACCGAGCCTCGACTTTTGATGCTGGACGAACCGAGCGCTGGCCTTTCTCCGCTGATGGTGAGCGAAGTGTTCGAGCGCCTAAAGTCTCTTGTTTCCACCGGAGTTGCTATTCTGATGGTCGAACAAAACGTCAAGGCGGCGCTCGCCATCTCCGACCGCACCTATGTGCTGGCCGAAGGTCGTAACCGTATCGACGGACCATCATCCGAACTTGCAGGCGACAGCCAGGTCGCCACCATCTATCTCGGCGCTGGGGGGCGTAAACGTTAATGCTGCAGGCTCTCGCAGACGGTATCCTTACCGGATCGATCATCGCGCTTGGCGCAATCGGTCTCACGCTCACCATGGGCATTCTCCGCTTCGCAAATTTCGCGCATGCGGAACTAATCACCTGGGGCGCCTACATGGCGCTCGGCGTCCTCGCCATCACTGGGGTCTTCGCCGGCCCGATCGGGCCCTTCTCCTTCGGTCTCCCGCTGATCCTGGCGACGCTTGTTGCCGCGGTCCTGACCGCAGCGCTGGCGTTGGTCGTAGACTACCTCGTGTTCCGGCCGCTCCGCAGCCACACCAACCACATGACCGTAGTGTTCTCCTCATTCGGTGTGTCCCTGCTGGTGCGCATGGTGATCCTGCTGATCTTCGGCGGCAGCGCTGAATATTATTCGGATGAGTTGCAGATTGCCGTTCGGCTGATGCCCGGGCTGCGCGTCATGCCGGACCACCTCTTCACGCTCGGCCTGACGCTGGTAATCGTGATCGCGCTGCATTTCTTCCTGCAGAGGACGCGGCTTGGTCTCTCCATGCGTGCTCTGGCGGAGAACCCTGACCTGGTCCGGATCAACGGTATCGATACCCGCACGGTCGTGCGCTGGACCTGGATCATTGGCGCCGCTCTCGCCGCCGTTGCCGGCGTTCTCTACGGCATGACTGTTCAGCTTCGTCCGGAAATCGGCTTCCAACTGCTCCTGCCGCTGTTTGCCGCCGCGATCCTTGGTGGCGTCGGCAATGTCTTCGGTGCCGTCGTCGGCGGACTGATTGTCGGCCTGGCGGAGTCGTTCTCGGTTCTCTTCATCCCGGCTGGTTACAAGATGGCGGTTCCTTTCATCATCCTGCTGGCGGTTCTTTATGTTCGGCCGAGCGGTCTGTTTGGCGGAATGCGCGGAGGTGCGAAATGAGCGGTTACATCGCTTACCTGGTTTTCTTTCTCATCGTCGCGCTGACCTATTCGATCGTCGTGATGGGGTTGAACCTGCAATGGGGCTTCACCGGCCTCTTCAACGCCGGTGTTGTAGGCTTCTTCGCGATTGGCGCTTACGGTACGGCAGTGCTCACAGGGCCCGACCGTGCTGAACTCATCGGCGGCTTTGGGCTACCGTTCCCTGTCGGCGTCATCGGCGGCATGATCCTGTCAACACTGGCGGCTCTTGTCGTCGGTCTCGCGACATTGAGATTGCGCGAGGAATATCTGGCGATCTCGACGTTCGGCATCGCGATCAGCATCCAGCTGGTGGCGCTCAACTTCGACACCCTGACAGGCGGCGCGCAGGGTCTCACCGGCATCCCGCGACCGCTGTTTGCAACCTTCGGATCTCCGGGCGCCTATAACCTCTTCTACCTTGGCCTCGTCGCCACCGTTGCCGCCGTTGTTTACTTCGGGCTTCAGGCAGCACTGCATTCTCCATGGGGCCGGCTGCTGAAGGCAATCCGCGAAGATGAAACAGCCGCGGCGTCGCTTGGCAAGAACCCGGCGATGGTCCGCCTGCAGGCCTTCGTCCTCGGCTCTACCCTGATGGGGCTCGCTGGTGGTCTTTACGTCGGCTTCATCGGTTATGTCAGCCCGATGGACTTCCTGCCGATCCTGACCTTCCAGATCTGGGCGATGCTGATTGTCGGAGGCAGCGGCAACAACCGCGGCGCGATTGTCGGAGCCGTCGGTGTCTGGGCGCTCTGGACCATGAGCGGCTTTGCAATCAGCCGACTGCTGCCGGTGGAGTACCAGAGCCAGGGGGGCGCGATCCAGGTCATCATCATCGGCCTGCTGATCGTGCTGACACTGCTCTTCCGTCCGCGCGGTCTGATTGGGGAAGCCCAGTCAGTCTCCCGGCACGTGTCCTGACACGTGCCACCGGTCGGCCCGCAGACGCAGCCCTTCTTTCCCTCAGAGACAACTGCCCTGCGCCGACCCTCAACCTTCAAGAAGAATACCAGCATCATCAACCGCTTTATAAAAGCAAGGGAACAGCAACCATGAAGAAAATGCTTCTATCGAGTGTCTTCGGTCTCGGCCTGATGGCAGGCGCCATGCCGGCCGCTGCCCAAACCGCTTCCTGCGAAATCCCCGTCGGCGCCGTGCTGTCGATCACCGGCTCGATCGCCGCCATCGGCAAGGCCATCGGCGACGCCGGCCAGCTCGCCGTTGACCAGTTCAACGAAGCCGGCGGTGTTGCTGGCTGCACCGCCAAATACGTTCTTCGCGACGACCAGGGTTCGCCGAACGTTGGCGTCGACGCAGCCAAGACGTTGGTTGAAATCGAGAAGGCGCCGATCGTTCTCGGTGCCATCCAGTCGGGTGTGACGATGCCGATCCTGACCTCGGTGACGGTGCCGGGCAAGGTCGTGCAAATCTCCTGCTGCTCGTCGGCTCCGAGCTTCACCCAGCTTGCCCAGGAAGGCGGCACCGACGGCTATTGGTTCCGCACGCTGCCTACCGACCGTCCGCAGGGCGTGGTAATGGCCAACATCGCGAAGGCCAAGGATTACAAGAAGATCGCCGTGATCTACGTTAACTCTGACTATGGCGTTTCCCTTGCACGTTCGTTCAAGGCCTCGTTTGAGAAGCTCGGCGGCACCGTCACCAGCATGACGGCGTACAACCAGGAACAGGCTTCCTACCGCGCCGAAGTCAACTCCGCCATGCAGGGTGATCCGGACTCACTCTTCCTCATTGCATTCCCGGCTGACGGTGCAACGGCGCTGCGCGAATGGATCTCCTTCGGTGGCACGCAGAACCTGCTGCTCAGCAACGCGCTACGTGCCGACGAATTTGTTAAGTCGGTTGGTGCGAAGTTCCTGACCAATGCGGTTGGTATCGACAACGCCCAGACCGAAGGTCCTTCGGTTGAAGCCTTCAACAAGGCTTGGGAGGCGAAGTTCGGCCAGGCTCCGAACGGCCCAGGCCTGCACACGATGTATGACGCCGCAGCCGTCGCGCTGCTCGCCATGGAAAAGGCTGGCAAGCCGGATGGCACTGCGATCCGCGACAACATCCGCGAGATCACGCAGGGCGATGGCGAAGTGATCTATCCGGGTCCGGAAGGTTTCAAGAAGGCCAAGGAACTGATCAAGGCCGGCAAGCCGATCCGCTACGAAGGTGCAACCGGCCCGATCTCGTTCGACGCGAACGGCGACGTGACCGGCCCTTACCTCATCTGGGGCGTTGCGGATGGCAAGCTGACCACCGTCGAGACGTGGGACAAGATGCGCGTCGCGGACGCGATCGCAGAACTCGACAAGTGAAACTCTTCCGGGCGCGGCGGTAATTGCCGCCGCGCCAGTTCCCTCAAGCGAGAAGTCCCATCTGACGGCGGACCGATCGATTGAGTTCGTTTTCCGGCTCTGCCAGTGCCTCGGTGAGTACGGTTATGTGATTGGTTCGAGGCGCTATCTCTAGCGAAACCGGGTATTTCTCCTGATGGCAGTGGCGAGCGAACAATTCGGACTGACGGTGGAACTCCTCCGTTTCGTCGCCGCCCAAGGTGACGATCATCGGTGCTGCCAGATCATATGGGCGGCGCAGCGGGCTGAAGGCAGAGACTTCTTCGGGCGTCAGGCTCAGGAAGTCATCCTGGAAAGATCGGGTGACCGGCTCGATGTCGTATATTCCGCTGACTGCAGTGACACCCTTGATGGCGTCTTCGGCAAGGCCCGACCGGAGCAACAGCGGACGATCGGCGAGTTCGGCGACAAGATGGCCGCCGGCCGAGTTGCCGGAAATGAAGATGCGGGACGGGTCGCCGCCGTAGTTTGCACAGTTGGCGTGCGTCCAGACCAGCGCTTGGCGGCAAGCCTCCACCAGTTCAGACAGCCGGGTTTGCGGCATCAGCGGGTAATCGATCACAACCAGCATCGCGCCGAACGGCACGAAGCCTCGTGCCAGGAAGCTGAAGAGATCCGCGTCGAGCGAACGCCAGAATCCGCCGTGGATGAAGAATTGAACCGGCGCAGGATCATCGGCGCCCTCGGCGGGGAAGATGTTGAGGGTCCGTCCGGGGCCATCACCATAGGGGAGCTTCCGGTGAACAGCAAAACGAGCAAGCGCAGCATCCGCCGCCGCCTGTCGTTGTTCGAAAACGGTCTCCAGATTGGAAACACTGTCGAGGCTGAATTGGGCATCCATATCACGAAGCATTGAATTCTCCTGGCTTTTCGCCAACCAATCATACGCGATGCGCAATATTGATCAAATGCTCAAGATGCAGTCGCAGCAATAAAAAACAGATGAGGAACCCTTATGGTCCGTTTAGCACGCCGCATCACCCAGACATCGAAAAAGAGCTTCGGCATGTATGCCAAGGCCGCCGCCATGGCGGGGGAGGGGCGTGACCTCATCCATCTTGAGCTGGGCCGGCCATTCCACGACACACCGGACCATATCAAAGAAGCGACCATTGCAGCGCTTCGCCGGGGCGAAGTGCATTACAGCGATCTGCAGGGCCTGCCGCAACTGCGCGAAGCTCTAGCTGCCAAGCTCCGTGACTATAATGGCATGGACGTCACGGCGGGCGAAATCATCGTCACCAACGGCCTGACGCAGGCGTCGTTCGCCGCTTTCATGGCGCTCATCGACGACGGTGATGAGGCGATCCTTCTTGAACCATACTACCCCCAGCATCTGGGCAAGATCGAGATGGCGGGCGGCAAGGCCGTGATTGCGCCGCTCGACAAGGAAAGCGGCTTCCAGATCCGCAAGGACTTGATCGAGGCTCGCATCACGCCTGCAACGCGCATGATTGTGCTCGTGAACCCAGTCAACCCGACGGGTCGTGTCTATTCACGCGACGAACTGCAGATTGTTGCAGATCTCGCGATCAAGCATGATCTCGTCGTGCTCTCCGACGAGGTGTATGAGCACATTCTTTTCGATGGTGCAGAACATGTCAGCATCGCGTCGCTGCCGGGCATGAAAGAGCGCACGGTCAGCATGTACGCCTTCACCAAGGCCTACGCGATGGATGGGTGGCGCCTTGGCTACATTGCCGCGGACGCGAGCCTGATCCCCGGTCTGCTGAAGGTGACCGCGACGGAGGTCACGCACGTCAATACCTTCATCCAGCATGGTGCGCTTGCTGCGGTCACCGGGCCTGCCTCGACGCTCGAGTACATGGTCAACGATGACCTGAAGAAGCGCGATCTTGTGGTGTCGCGCCTCAACCAGATGCCGGGCGTCACCTGCGCGCGGCCTGAGGGCACGATCTATGCGTTCCCTGACATCAGTGGCACCGGCTTGAAGTCGCAAGAAGCGGCAGACCTCATTCTTGAAAAAACCGGGGTGGTCGTCGAGGCTGGCAGCTTCTACGGCAACCTCGGCGAAGGCCATCTCCGCGTCTGCTTCGGCTCGGAAAGCATCGAGCGGATCGACGAGGCGATGACACGCCTGTCGTCCTTCTTCAATCAGTTGTAACCGGGTTCGTTCCCTGCTCACCGCGGACATCGATCACTGCCGGAGGGGCTGAAACCTCCTTCGGCCGTTTTATTATGCTTGGTAGAGTCGGCGGATTATGACGGCAGGATCAGGCTGTCTTTACTTTCGCAAGCGGCGGGGTCTTAACTTCCTTCGACAGGTCGAGATCGAAATGGCAGCGGAACATGCCGCCCTCTGGCGTAGCTTTTCGAGGCGGTGCTGCCGTGCGGCACACATCTTGTGCGAACGGACAGCGCGTATGGAAGCGACAGCCGGCCGGCGGGAAGGCCGGATTGGGTAGTTCGCCGGCGATCGGGTGCAAGGACCGATCGCTCGTATCCATGTTCGGGGCAGCGTCGATCAGAAGTCGCGTGTAGGGGTGTTTCGGCTTGCGAAAAAGCTGTTCGGCCGATGCCTCCTCGACAAGTTCGCCGAGATACATGACGCCGATGCGATCGGCCATGATCCGCACGACCGAGAGGTTATGCGTGATGAACAGGCTCGTCAGGCCGAGGTTCTTTTGCAGGTCGCGCAACAGGTTCAAGATCTGGGCCTGAACCGAGACGTCCAGCGCGGATGTCGGTTCATCGAGGATCAAGAACTGCGGTTCGCCGGCCAGTGCGCGCGCAATGCTGATACGCTGGCGTTGCCCACCTGAAAACTCCTGCGGATACTTTTCCGCATCCGTCGGAGAGAGACCCACTTGCACCAGTAGTTCGTCAACCCGGGCGCGAATTGCTGCCCTGCCACGGCGCAGCCTGTGGACCTTGATCGGCTCGGCGATGATGTCTTCGATCGTCCAGCGGCCGTTAAGGGACGAGTATGGATCCTGGAAGATCATCTGCAGACGCGGCGTCTTTCCTGCCGGGTCCTTGCGAAAGACGATGTCGCCTTGCGTCGGCGCCATCAGCCCCGAGACGAGCCGGGCCAGCGTCGATTTTCCGCAGCCGCTTTCTCCAACCAGACCGACGGTTTCGCCCTCGGAAATCACCAGGCTGACATCGCTCACGGCCTTGGTGCCGCCCTCTTCCATCTTCCGGATCCGTTCGATCAGGCTCTGGTTGCGGCGGTAGACCTTACTGACATGGTCAAGAACTAGGAATGGGGTCTGGCTGGTCATGCCACGTCCCTTTCCAAAGGATGAAAACAGGAGAAAGCAGAGCTTTCCTGCGTCACGAGCGGCGGCACGACCGATCGGCAGTCAGACTGCGCGCGGGAACATCTGGGGTTGAAGGCGCAGCCGGGTGGAACGGCACCCAGCCCCGGCATCGCTCCAGGGATCTGGTCCAGTTGCACGCCACCATCAGCTGTCGGCATAGGCGTCGCGCGGATGAGCCCGCGCGTATAAGGATGACTTGGATTGGCAAACAGTTCAGCGACCGGGCTGATCTCCGCAACGCGCCCCGCGTAGAGCACAGCGACCCGGTCCGCCATCTTCGCGATGACTCCCAAATCATGCGTAATCAGCATCATGCTGACCTCGCTCTCCCGATGCAGGTCGCGCATCAACTGCAGGATATGCGCCTGGACCGATACGTCCAATGCCGTTGTCGGTTCGTCGGCAATCACAAGCGAGGGGTTGGCGCAAAGCGCCAGCGCGATGACGATGCGTTGCCTCATTCCGCCGGAAAGCTGGTGCGGGTAACGCTTGAACTGGACGTCGGGGTTCGGCAAGCCAACGCGGGCGATCCAGTCGAGGGCACGGCGTTTGGTTTCGTTTCCGCCGAGCCTCAGGTGCGTCTCGATCGCGTCACAGAGCTGCCGGCCGATGGTTATGACCGGATTGAGGCTTGTCATCGGGTCCTGGAAGATGAAGCCGATCTTGCCGCCGCGCACGCGCCGCATTTCTTTTGGCGAAAGCTGGTCTAGCCGGTCGCCGTTCAGACTGATCGTGCCACCGGTGCGCTTCAACGGAGGAACGAGAAGATCGATGATCGCCGCTCCAGTGATCGACTTGCCGGCGCCGGATTCTCCAACCACGCCCAGGACTTCACCCGGGTTAACGGAGAACGAGACCTTGTCGAGGGCTGTGATCGGGCGACCGTCACGATTGATGGTGACGGTCAGATCGCGAACGTCAAGCAAAGGTGTTGTCATGAGCGGCCCCTGAGGCGCGGATTGTATACGTCCCGCAGATGGTCTCCGAGGATGTTGACCGAAACGACAAACAGGACGAGCACGAGGCAAGGCCAGACCGAAATCCACCATTCTCCGGACTGCAGAAAGTTGTTTCCGTTGCGGATCAAGGTGCCGAGCGAAGGCGTTGTGACGGGAATCCCGATACCGAGGAAGCTCAACGTCGCTTCGGTAATGATCGCGATGCCGAGGTTGATCGTGGCGATGACCAGCACCGGCGCCATCACGTTCGGCAGGATGTGCAGTGCGATGATGGAGAGATTGCTGCGGCCAGTAATGCGTGCCGCAGACACATAATCCTGGTCCCGCTCGATCATGACAGAAGATCGGATCGTGCGCGCATACTGCACCCAAAAGGCGATGCCGATCGATAGAACCACAATGGTGATGGCGGTCGTGACGTTGCGCTCCGCACCGAGAGCCGCACGCGCTGCGCCGTCGATGATCATGGCGAGGAGGAGTGCCGGATAGGCAAGCTGGACATCTGCCACACGCATGATGAACGCATCCACCTTGCCGCCAACGAATCCAGCAATGAGACCGAGTCCGCCGCCCAGCACGAGGCCGATCACCACCGACAAGATGCCGACGACGATCGAGGTGCGCATACCGTAGGCCATCGCCGTCAGTAGGTTCCGGCCCTGATCGTCCGTGCCTAGAGGGAAGTCGCTCATGCCTTCCTCCATCCACATCGGCGGGATGAAGGAGTCGAGCACTGACATGCCGGCAAACTCGAACGGGTTCTGGGAAAAGAGGGGCGTGACGAAGGCGTAAACGAACATCAGGAGAATGACGATTGCGCAAACCGTTGCACCGGGTGCGTAACATACGGCGTGAAAAAGCTTCGAGAGGCGGCTGCGGCGCGGCCGGACAGCTGACGGTGTGTTGACGACAGACGTCATGACTGCCTCCTTAGAACGCGGGCATCGACCACCGGATACAGCAGTTCCACAACCAGGTTGATGACCATGAAGACAACGCCGACGAAGATCAGGTAGATGGCGATGACGGGAATATCCGCCGCCTGGATCGACTGCAGGAAGAGCGAGCCGAGGCCCGGCCAGGCGAAGACGTTCTCGGTCACGACCGAGAAGGCGATGATATTGCCAAGCTGCAAACCGAGCATGGTAATCACCGGCAGGAGCGTGTTCTTGATGGCGTAGACATACCAGATCCGCGCCTCGGAAAGCCCGCGGGCGCGCGCAAAGCGAATATGCTCGCTTTGCCCAACCTCCATCAACTGCGTGCGCAACATGCGGATGATGAAGGCGACCTGGAAGGTAGAGAGCGTCGCTGCCGGCAGAAGGATCGCCCGCCAGCCGGAGACGGACAGGAGGCCGGTGCTCCAGAAGCCGATTTGCACCACGTCACCGCGCCCGAACGACGGCAGCAATCCGAGTTGAACCGAAAAAACTGCAATTAGCAGCAGGCCCACCACGAAGTTCGGCAGCGTGATCCCCGCCGTTGAGATCAGCATGATGAAGCGGCCGAAGTAGGAGTTCGGGTTAACCCCGCAATAGATGCCTGCCGGGACCCCAACCGCAATGGTGATCAGCAGGCTGACGAAGGCAAGTTCGATCGTTGCCGGCATGCGCTCGAGGATCAGCTGCGAAACAGGGTCCTGCGTTCGGTAAGACAGGCCGAAATCGCCCTGGAGCAGGTTGCCCAGGAAGTGCAGGAAACGCGCTAACAAAGGCTGGTCCAGGCCGAGCCTCGCCACCAGCTCCGCACGTTCGGTCACCGTCGCATCGGCAGACAGCAGCGCCGCCAATGGGTCGCCGATATTGGCGACCAGCAGGAAAGCGATGAAGCTGATCACCAGCAGGACGAAGGCGGTCTGGACGACCCGCGATGCGACGTAGTTCAGCATTCAGAACCTCAGCAGCAGGTATCACCAAGCTGGTGGAGGAAGGCGACGCATTTCTCGAGTTCGGAAATAGCCACAGATTCATCCGGCTGATGTGCATCGGCGATGTCGCCGGGACCGATTACAACCGAGGGAACGCCAGCGAGCTGGAAGATTCCGGCCTCGGTACCGTAGGGGACGTAGCGAGGCTCCTTGCGCCCGAGCAGTGCCAGAAGTTCCCGCGCAAGCGCCGGATCATCATTCGGCTTCAAGCCAGGGATGCGCGCCTGCACGTCGAATATGACGCCGCACTCTGGATTCACCGCCTTCATTGCCGGCTCTAGTTTTTCGAAAGCAAATCGTTTCATCCGCTCCAGCACGGCGTGATCGCTTTCGCCGGGCACAAGCCGCATCTCCCAGAAGAACTCGCAGCTCTCCGAAACGATGTTCCCGTGCAGGCCGCCCTTGATGAGGTTGACCTGGATAGTGGAATAAGGTGGATCGAGCCCTTCGAATGTCGGACCGTTGCGCATGTCTTCGCGGATGCGGTTGATCTCGGCGATCATGTCGCCGGCAGCCATCACCGCATTCACGTAACGATCCGGCTGCGAAGAATGACCTGGCTTGCCCTTGATCCGGCACCAGCCGATCATTCCGCCCTTGTGGGCAGCGATCATGTCCATGCTCGTGGCTTCGCCGATAACCGCCAGCCGCGGCTTCAGGTCGCTCTGCCCAACCCATTCCGCCATGGACCCCACGCCCGTGCAGCCAACTTCTTCATCATAGGAGAATGCGAGGTGGATGGGTTTGGTCAGCTTCTTGGCTGTGATACCCGGCAGGGCCGCCAGGCAGCAGGCGAGGAAGCCTTTCATGTCGGTCGCGCCACGGCCGATCAGCTTGTCGTTCTGCTCGCGAAGTGTCCAAGGATCACCCGTCCACGCCTGGCCTTCAGTCGGTACCACATCGGTATGTCCGCTGAAGATGATGCCGCCGGGTGCTTCTGGCCCAATCGAGACCAGGAGGTTGGCCTTGTCGCCTTCCGGGCTCAGGAAGCGTCGCGCGCGCCCGCCGTACCGGGCCGTCTGCTCCTCGACATAATCGAGGAGCTCCAGGTTCGACACAGCGCTGACGGTTGGGAAGGAGACGAGGCTTGCGAGCTGCTTGGTAACGTCTGCTGCAATCGTCATTACTTCACCGTGAAATAGCGCAGAGGGTAGGCAAGGTCAGCCGGCTGGACGACCGTGACGTTGTCTTTCACGCCCCATAGAATGTTCAACTGGTGGAGAGGGATGAAGGCTGCATCGGCCTTGATCAGCCTGAAAGCGTCCTTGATCAGGCCTGAGCGCTTCTCCTGGTCGGTTTCCTTGCCGATGGCATCGATAAGCTTGTCGACCTCCGGGTTGGAATAGCCACCGATGTTGAAGGCGCCGAGCCCGCTTTTTGGATCGCGCGTCGCTGCGATCGAGGTCAGGAAGATGTGGGCGTCATAAGTGTTCGGCGAATAGCCGAGCATGGCAAGGCTGGTATTGTATTCCGGCGGGTTGACCTGGGTTGCCCATTTCGCCGTTGGCTGAGCCCGCGGCTCAACCTTGATATTGATGCGCGCCAGAGACGCCGCCACCGCAAGACATGTCGCCTCGTCGTTCATGAAGCGGTCGTTGGTGCAGTCGAGCGTGACGGAGAAGCCGTCTTCGTAACCTGCTTCCTTCATCAAGGCCTTCGCCTTGTCGAGATCCGGCTTGACCGGGGCGCCCAGCGTTTCGTCAAAGCCGTTCACCTCCTTGCCGATTGGTAGGCCAACGGGGACAGAGAAGTTGCGCATGATGCGTTTCTGGATGGCACCGCTGTCCACAGCGATTTCCATCGCCTGGCGAACCTTCAGCTCCTTGAATGGATTCTTTGCCTTTTCGCTGCCGAAAATCAGGCTGTCACGCGCAACATCCGGCTGAATGTAGATGGTACGCAGGTCTGGCCCTGCCTTTACATGGAGCTTCGGATCCTTCTCGATACGGTCTGCATCTTGCGGAGGAACGCCATCGATCATGTCGACTTCGCCGGAGATCAGCGCGGAGACGCGAGTCGAGGGGTTGGCGATCACAAAGAAGGTGGCGTTGTCGATATTGCCCGTCTTCTTGTCCCACCAGTTTGGGTTGCTCGCGAAGACAGTTTTGACGCCAGGATCGCGTTCTTTGATGACATAAGGGCCGGTGCCCATCGCGTTGCGGTTCGCAAAGGTCTCGGTTGCGTTGTTGGCAGCGCCAGGCTGCACGGCATTATTCGCTTCGGCCCATTCCTTGTCCATGATGAACCAGTTCGTCAGTTGGTTCGGCAGGATGGGGTTCACAGCGCGTGTCGTGAAGCGGACCTTGAAGTCATCGACCTTTTCGACAGACGCAATTGAATTCAGGTTTGCCTTGATGCCGCCAGCCTGGCCGCGTGTGAGCGAAAATAGGACGTCATCGGCCGTGAAAGGATTGCCGTTCGAGAACTTCACGTCCTTGCGGAGGTTGAACTCCCAAGTTGTGTCGTCGATCTGCTTCCAGTCGGTTGCCAGCGCCGGCTCGAGCTTCTGCTCCGCATCGCGTCGCACGAGCGGCTCATACACATTGGCCAGGACCGCGAAGATCAGCGTGTTGGAGACCGCGTGCGGATCAAGCGTGTACGCGTCCAGCGGGCCGGCGAACTTGAAGTCGGCGGCATGCGCGGCGCTTCCCGCGAACGGCGCGGCGATCGCAGCCGTGAACACGCCGAGCATCAATTGACGTTTTAGTTTGGAAAAGAGCAGCGACATCATGATCTCCCAGCTGTCGGCAAGTGCACGAAAGCCGAATCCATGTTCCGGACCGGCGTGAACTGCCCTTCTTCAAGTGCAGTTCGAAGTTCCCTTTATGCGGTGCCTTCTTTGAGGCTTGAGGAGACAATATGCGCTTTGGGAAAACATGCAAGCGTGTTTGATCAAACGAGCAAGAAGTTTTGCCAAGCTACCGGAGATGGCCGAATTGAGTCGGCACCCCGGGTGGGGGCGGTTCGCTAGATCGAAAGCACCTTGCCGGTGTTCAGAATGTTATCTGGATCCAACGCGCGCTTGATACGCGCCATCAGCTCAAGTTCTTCAGGCGAACGCGAGAGTTTGAGATAGGGCTTCTTCAGAAGTCCGATGCCGTGTTCTGCAGAGATTGTGCCGCCGTGCTCGGCGACAAAGCCGAAGACGAGCTTGGTGATCGCCTCGTGCGGCTGCTCGTCGCCTGCGGAGGGGATGTTGCAGACGATATGCAGGTTGCTATCGCCGATATGGCCGTAACACAAAGCAATTCCATCTGGCCACCGTGCCCTGATTGCCGCTTCGATCTGTTCAACTGCCTTGCCTGCCTTGCTTGTCGGCAAGCCTACGTCGAATGCAGTGAGCGGACCCATGAGCTTACCATATTCGGAAACGCTGTCGCGCACCGCCCATAGGTCGCGCGTCTCCCGTTCGGACGAGGGCAGAACAGCATCCGTTACAGCGCCGGATTCAAGCGCTTCCGACAGCACCTGCTCTAGCAGCAGGCGATTTTCCGCCGCATCCCGGCCAGCCGTTTCGATCAGCACATAGATTCCGTGCCGATCGTTGAGCGCGCGACGCAGGTGCGGCAGGCCCGAGGTCATGAAATCGTAGAAGCTCGGCCACATCACCTCGAACGAGGTCAGGGCAGAGCCCATACGCTGGCGCGCGCTTTTCAGCAGCGAGAGCAGCGAGGCGAAGTCCGGGCAGCCGCAAAAGGCGCTGGCAAGCTCTGCGGGTTTTGCCTGCAGCCGCAAGACTGCACGGGTGATGATGCCAAGCGTGCCTTCGGAGCCAATGAAGAGTTGCTTAAGGTCGTAGCCGGCATTGTTCTTCAGCATCTTGTTGAGGGAGGTAACGATCGTGCCGTTCGGGAGCACGACTTCGATCCCCAGCACATGCTCGCGTGCCATGCCGAAGCGGATCACGCGGTTGCCGCCGGCATTGGTCGAGAGATTGCCGCCGATCATGCAGGAGTCCCGGGCTCCGAGGTCGAGCCCCAGGAACAGTCCTGCGTCTTCGGCAGCCCGCTGCGCGACACCGAGCACAACACCGGCCTGCAGCGTCATCGTCGCCATGACGGTGTCGATCTCCTCGATCTCGTTCATGCGGTCGAGCGAAAGCGCGACGCCGCCTTCGATCGGCCTTGCACCGCCATTTAGTCCGGTCAGCCCACCTTGAGGCGTGACGGGAACTCTGAACTCGCTGCAAATACGCATCACCGCGGAGACCTGCTTCGTCGTCCGCGGCCTCACAAGCGCCCGTGGAGCCACAGGCGGAAGGCCTGCCCAGTCGTTGTAAAAGCGGCGCGGGATATCGTGACCGAATAAGACATCCTGGCCGAATTCGGCCGTCAGTGCTTCAGCAAAATGATCCTGCATGTCTGCTCCATCGGCACGGCATATCGAATGGCTCTCCATCCATTTCTATACGCCTCGACCCCGGGTGCAACTCCTCTTGAGACCCTCAAGGAAAGTTTTAAGACTAAACTTGTCTTTTTCGCTGGGCGGCCGGATACTGACGCAAAACATGCCCATCGGATGCCGCAAGCGCTTGCGTATCCGACACAACGAGGGGTCTAGTATGCGCTTTGCCTATCTTGCCTTCTTCAATAATACCGGGGACACGGAGCTTGCTGTCAGCAAGGAAGACGTGGAGACCGTTGCCGAAATCGTGCGGCTAACGCCTGGCCTGACGTCTGCAAATCTGTACACGCCGGAAGTCACCAAGGACATGTATAACAAGGATGAGCGGTCGCCGGTGTTCGGCATGCAACTGCACTTTGATGAGCTTTCGGAATTGGAAGATGCGATGGCGCCGGCTGGCCACCTGCAGCAGCTCGCTGCTTCCGGCGTGCTCTCAAGCATCCGCGGCGCGAAGGCAACCCAGCAGGCCATGTATGTCCGGCACTTTCCGGTAGACGACGCGGCGCTTGACGTCGAAAGGAATGGTAACCCGTGCTCCTATGTGGTGCATTACCAGGGGCCAGCGCAGGACCTGAACATCTGGATGCACCATTACGTCACTCACCACCCGCAGGTGATGCGGACCTTCCCTGGCATACGCAAGATCGAAGTTCTTTCGCGGATCGACTGGTGTGGCTTTCTGCCGTGGGAGCGGGTCAACCACATGCAGCGCAACCGGGTGATGTTCGATAATCCTGCCGCGCTACAGGCCGCATTGCAGTCCCCGGCTCGGGTGGCAATGCGTGAAGACTTCAAGACTTTCCCGCCATTCGAGGGCGGAAACTCGCATTTCCCGATGGAGACGCGGATCATCGCTCCCTGAATCTTCGGGTGCGAGACGCGATGCGGCTCGCACCATAGTCTCTAGCAGATCTCCAGTTCGGGCGAGGTCTCCTCGATCGCCATGCTGCTCGATAAACGGTTCAGGTCTTCGGAGATCGCGACCGCTGCGGACTTGAGGATCGGGACGTAACGTTCGCGCGCCTCTTGGTCGGAGGCAAAAGCGGATTTGAAGTAGGTGAGACCGAGGCTCGCCAGTACCCGCCCATTCTTGGCGATGATCGGAACCGCAATGGTGTCCGAGTTCCTTGGTTCGACGGTTGGAGAGCGCGTCGCGTAACCGTTCTTACGCACGTGATTTAGTACGCGCAGGAGCTCCTCGCGGTGATGGCTGAGCGCGTTCTCGGGATCATCTGACTTCTGCAGAATGTCGATCATTACATCCCGGTCCTCGGGCTCGAGGAAGGCGAGATAAGCGAGCCCCATTCCACGGCTGAGCATGGAAAGACGCTTGTTCACCGTGCTGTGGAACGGCGACACCAGGCTGTCCGGCACAGTGCTGAAGCGCACGACGATGTCGTGATATTCCGGCAGACCGATCGCAACCGGCCATTTGTGCTTGCGGGTGATGGCGATCGCCCACGCCCTCCCGGCCTCGACTACCAGCGGCCCTTTATGGAATCCCGAACTAAGGGACGTGACGAGCGCGCTCACCTGATATCCGCCCTGGCGGGTGTCGTTTTCCACGTAACCCGCTTCTTCGAGCGTGCGTAAGATTCGCACGAGGGTAGGCTTGGGCAGCTTTGTGCGCGCGTGAAGTTGCGCAATCGTGTTGATCGGTTGCTGGTTCAATTCCTGGAGCACGTTCATAGCGCGCTCGATGGCTCGAATGGTCATGGGTCCTCCTCCCAGACGCCCGCAGGACATTTCGGCCCGCGAAACGCTTCCGACGATAAGTTGTCGGCGCACCAAGTCAAGGTCTACGGCTGCCTTAGATACAGGGAGGACGATTCATGGCGACGGCAGACGATACCAAACGTAATCGGGAGGAGGTGCGCAGGCTGATCGCTGGCGTTGATGAAGCATTGGCCGCCAGCATCTTGCGCGGCGCGCTTGATCTCCATGTGCATTCAGGCCCCTCGACCATGCCACGACAAATCGATCACCTGCAGGCGGCGGAAGAAGCAGCCGCAGCGGGCATGCGCGGCCTCTTGTTCAAGGACCATCATTATTCGGTGGCACCGTTCATCCCGCTGATGGAGCGGGTGCTGGGTGATCGCGGCATATCTATGTATAGCGGCCTTGTGCTCAACAATTCGACAGGCGGTTTCAACCCGTTCGTGGTCGATGCGCAGTTGAAGATGGGCGCAAAGCTCATCTGGATGCCGACGGCCCAGGCTGCCAACCACGTTAGGAGCGCTCATCGGAAGGTGCGGCTCGCGTCGAACGTTGCGCTGAAGAGTTCTCCCCTGCTCAGCCCGATCGATGCCTATGGTAACATCCTGGACGAGGTGAAGCAGATCCTCGACTCGATCGCGGAATTCGATGCCATCCTTTCGTCGGGCCACCTACACGTCTGGGAGATCTGGCGGCTGTTTGAGGAAGCTAAAAAGCGTGGCGTGAAGCGCCTGCTGATCAATCATCCGATGTACGGCCTGCATTTTACCTATGACGATATCCGCGACTTGGCGAACATGGGGGCACTCGTTGAGCAATCAGCTGGCATGTATGTCGACAGCCGCTTCAACGTGTACACGCCCCAGGAACTGAAGGAGCATATCCTGGCGGCCGGCGTCGAACATTCGTCGATCGGGTCTGACCTTGGGCAGGTGGATAATCCGTCACCGGTTGAAGGCATGCGGCAGGCGATCAAGCTCTGCCTTGCGCTCGGCTTTACCGAAGCAGAAGTGCGCACAATGGTGGCTGACAATCCTGCCCGTCTGGTAGGCTTGGCCGAGTGATACAGGGGCGGATGTGAGCTGGTGATAGTCATTGAGATCGAAAAGCCGGGCGGTCCGGAGGTTCTTAAGGTCGTTGATAGGCAACGGCCTCGTCCTGGCCCCGGAGAGGTACTGGTACGGGTGATTGCGTCGGGCGTAAATCGGCCGGATGTCCAGCAGCGGCGCGGACTTTATCCGCCGCCGCCGGGTGCCTCCGACATACCCGGTCTCGACGTCGCAGGCATCGTCGAGGAAGTCGGAGAGGGCGTGGAGACCTTGCAGGTCGGCACTCCTATCTGTGCCTTGGTGAACGGCGGTGGTTATGCCGAGTTCTGCCTTGCGCCAGCGGTGCAATGCATGCCGATCCCACGCGGGCTCAGCTTCATTGAAGGGGCATCGCTTCCCGAAGTCTTCTTCACCGCCTGGAACAACCTGATTTGGCTTGCCCGGGTGACGGAAGGCGAAACGCTGCTGATCCAGGGGGGCGCCAGCGGCGTCGGAATGGCCGGCATCCAGATCGCCCGGCATCTGCGGCGCGCGATCGTGTTCGCAACCGCAGGCACGCCGCAGAAGCGCGAGATCTGCCTCTCGGTTGGAGCAACGACGGCTTTCGATTACCGAGGCGCCTGGGATGACGATATACGCGATCAGACCCGCGGCTTGGGAGTCGACGTTGTCCTGGACGGGCAGGCCGGTCCGAGAACGCAGCGTCAGCTCGACCTACTGAAGCCGGATGGCCGCCTGGTCTTCATCGCCAGCCATGATGGTGAGACGGCCGAGGTCAATATCAGATCACTGGTCCGTCGTCGGCTTACGATCACGGGTTCGACGCTTCGACCTCGGCCTGCGGAATACAAGGGTCGGCTCGCGCGTGAACTTATCGCTCAGGTCTGGCCGCTGATCGAAGATGGCCGCATCAAGACGTATATCCACCAGGCGGTCGAGTTCCATCAGGTGAGGGACGCGCACGCCATTCTCGATGACAACCGGCAGATCGGCAAGGTTGTGCTGGTCGTTGATCCGACCATGGCAGCCACCGTGCCCGAACCTCTGCCGGCCCTCCAGTTGACGTGAGACACTGATGACGAACGAACGCCCAAGCTTCACCACGTTTAGGGACCGTCTTCTTGCGCGGGAGCGGATGCTCGGCACCTTCCTCAAGCTGCCGACCACTCAGGTGGTCGAGATGCTCGGCCCGCTTGGTTACGATTTCGTGGTGATCGACCAGGAGCATGCGCCGCTCGACCGGGGGATCACCGATCTGATGATACTTGCGGCGCGTGCCTCGAACATCGCGCCTCTTGTCCGCATTCCCGAGTTCAGCCCATCGGCGATTCTGTCTGCACTTGATTGCGGGGCGATGGGCATCATGGTGCCGCACGTCAATTCGGTCCAGAAGGCAAAGGCGGTTGCGCAAAGCTGCCGCTATGCAGGCGGTCAGCGTGGGTTCGCGGGCCTTACCCGCGCCAGTTCATGGGGCAGTGTTGGCGGTACGCAACACATGGCAGCGCAGGACAGCCAGGTTGCTTGTATCGTGATGATCGAGGACCAGGACGCGGTTGAGCATGCCGCTGACATTGCGCGTGTCGATGGCGTCGACGCGCTGTTCATCGGTCGCGGCGACCTGACCGCGTCATTCGGAAATGATCCGGACGCCGCGAGCAAGGTCGCCGAGATCAGCAGGACGGTGGCGGCCGCAGCCCGCGACGCTGGTGTTCCGCTCCTGATGCTGCCGACAAGCAAGGACGATTTAGAGTTCGTCAAGGAGATCGGTGCGAGCGCGATGCTGTTGTCGAGCGATCACGGCTTCATCCGATCGGCTGCGGCGAAAACCATCAACGATTTCTCGGACTGACGGAACCCTTGGGGCTCGAGAGACGATCGGAGAGAACATTGGTTGCGATAGATATCCCCGTGCTCCCTGTCCCGAAGGTTGCCGTTGTCACCGGAGGAAGCAGTGGGATCGGCCGAGCGACTGCGGCGCGTCTTGCCCAGATCGGGGCAACGGTTATCGTGGGCTACAACAGCCGGCTTGATTCCGCCAACGATGTGCTGCGCAGCTTGGCCGGCAGCGGTCATGTCGCCCTGCGCATCTCGCTCGATGATCCACCCTCGATTGCCGAGGCAGCCATTACCGTGAAAGAGCGTTTCGGCCGCATTGATGCACTTATCAATTGCGGCGGGGCTACAACGCCAGTTCCGACGGGAGATCTCGATGGCCTCAGCGACGAGATCTTCGACCGCACCGTTACGCTGAACCTTCGCGGACCGTTCGCAGTAATCCGCGCCTTCCGTCCGCTGCTCGACCAGGGAGAGAACGCCGCGATCGTGAACCTCTCCTCTATCGCGGCGCGAACAGGGATGGGCAGCAGCCTCGCCTACCTCGCAGCCAAGGGTGGACTAGACTCGCTAACGATAGCGCTTGCAAAGGTGCTGGCGCCGAAAGTGCGGGTTTTTTCGGTTTCTCCGGCGGGCGTCGATACGAACTTCGTGCCAAACCGCACGCGTGAACAGTTGGAAAGAACAGCTGAGAAGCTGCCGCTGCAACGGGTGACAACGCCGGATGACGTGGCGCGGGCGGTGATCGCATGTATCGTCAATTTGACCAGTTCAACCGGTCTCATCGTCCCTGTGGATGAAGGCAGGCATCTGTGAGCAATGCTGCTCGCCAAGCCCATCGTCGTCTGGCGAAACGACCGCGACAAGCCGTTGCCAGCGGCTTCTTGTCCGGCAATGCTTTGAGCCACTCTATTCTTTGCGACCATGTTTGATGGACGGACCATGGACAAGCTGCAATTTTACATCGATGGGCAGTGGGTCGATCCGGCAGTGCCTTTAACGATCGGCGTTACCAATCCCGCGACCGAGGAAAGCTTCGCGCGCATCAGCCTCGGAACACGTGAGGACGTCGACCGGGCAGCAAGGGCAGCGCGCCGTGCCTTCGCAACCTATAGCGAAAGCAGCGTCGATGAGCGGCTGGGGTACCTCGACAAGATCATCCGCGGGTTCCGAGCGCATCTGCCGGAACTGGCAAGGCTCATGACGCTGGAAATGGGTTCACCCATTACCTTCTCCACCGAACGACAGGCGACCGTCGCTCTGTTTCACTTTGAAGAAGTGGTTCGCGTGCTGTCGAGTTACGAGTTCGAGCACCGCATGGGCGTCGGCATCGTGCGCCGTGAGCCGATTGGCGTTTGTGGCTTCATCACGCCCTGGAACTGGCCCCTGAACCAGGTTGCCTCGAAAGTTGCGCCAGCGCTTGCCGCAGGGTGCACCGTGGTCCTGAAGCCAAGCGAGATTGCGCCGTTGAGTTCGATGCTGCTTGCCGAGATTATCGACGATGCGGGGCTTCCGCCTGGCGTCTTCAACCTCGTCAATGGCGACGGACCGACGGTTGGCGAAGCGATTGCAAGCCACCCGGAGATCGACATGGTTTCCTTTACCGGTTCGACAGCCGCAGGTGTAAGGGTTGCCAAGCTGGCAGCCGATACAGTCAAGAGGGTGGCGCAGGAGCTTGGCGGAAAGTCCGCCAACATCATCCTCATGGATGCAGATCTTGAGGCGTCGGTCCAGGCTGGCGTGCATGCCTGCTACACCAATGCCGGGCAGAATTGCCAATCACCGACGCGCATGCTGGTTCATCGCTCGAAGCGCGAACAGGCGTTCGAGGCAGCCCGCAAGGCGGTCGAGACAATTCGCCTTGGTGATCCGATGGATCCGAAATCGATGATGGGGCCGTTGGTCAGCCAGCAGCAGTTCGAAAAGGTCCAGAACCTGATTCAAATTGGGATCAAAGAGGGCGCAACGCTCGTTGCCGGCGGTCCGGGTCGTCCCGCAGAACTCAACCTCGGCTATTATGTGCGTCCGACGGTGTTCGGCGATGTGACGCCTGAGATGACGATTGCCCGCGAAGAGATCTTCGGTCCCGTCCTGTCCATCCTGAACTACGACACGGAAGAGGAGGCGGTCGCGATAGCCAATGACACGCCTTTCGGTTTGGCAGGGTTTGTGCAGTCGAGGGATCCTGACCGGGCGCGCCAGGTCGCCAACCGCATACGTGCCGGACGGGTTTATCTCAATGGCGCGGGTTTTGATCGGAGCCTGCCTTTCGGCGGCTACAAGCAGTCCGGCAACGGGCGCGAATTCGGTCTGTTCGGCTTCGAAGAATATCTCGAGGTGAAGGCCATTCTCGGCTATCCCGCGTAAGGCGGCTGCCGGCGGCCCAGGCGGAGGAGCCGGGCACACTATCTCGGATCACCTTCGCCGTCGCGGCGAGACGGATCTGCAGTTTCGGGAGGACAACCGATGAAGATCGGTCAAGACAGCATACTTGGGCTATTCTTTGCCATCACCGGCATCGTCGCGCTCTGGATCTCTATCCAGTATCCGCTCGGGACGGCCGGACGGATGGGACCGGGTTTTTTCCCGGTCGGCGTATCCGGCCTTTTGGTGCTGACGGGCATTGGCGTCCTCGTCCGCTCGATTTCGTCACCCGGTGAACTCCTATCAGCCGTCAAGTGGAAGGCGGTGGTCATGGTACCGGCCGCTGCAGTGGCCTTCGGCCTGGCGATCGAGCCCCTTGGGTTCTTCCTAGCAGTGCTGCTGCTTCTCGTCCTCTGCGCCGCGACCAGCGTCAAGTTCCGCCGGGAATGGAAGTCGGCGCTCGGCGCCCTCGTATTTGCCACGCTCTGTACGGCGCTTTTCATTCAGTTGATTGGCTTGCCGATCCCGGTGCTTGGCACCCTGTTCAAATAAGGCTTGGTGGTTCTCGAAATGGATATTTTTGACGGACTTCTGCTGGGCTTCTCGACCGCTACGACGTTCACCAACTTCGTCTATTGCTTCCTCGGGGTGCTTCTTGGCACCGCCGTTGGCGTCCTGCCTGGACTGGGGCCGATCGCGACGATCTCGATGCTCTTGCCCTTCACCTTCGGGCTGCCGGTGGACACCGCGCTGATCATGCTTGCCGGCATCTTCTACGGCTCGCAATATGGCGGATCCACAACCGCCATCCTGATGAACCTACCGGGCGAGGCTTCGTCGGTCGTGACGACGCTGGATGGCCACGCGATGGCCAAGCAAGGGAAGGCTGGCCGGGCGTTGGCGGCAGCGGCCCTGGGGAGCTTCTTTGCCGGCACGGTTGGTACGCTTTTCATCGTCGTCTCAGCCCCGTTGCTCGCGAGCCTTGCGCTCACATTCGGTCCCGCCGAATATTTTTCGCTAATCGTGCTTGGCCTCATCACCTCCATGGTGCTTGCGAGCGGCTCATTACTCACAGCCTTCGGCATGGCATTATTTGGCGTCCTCCTCGGAATGATCGGCACCGACGTTAACTCCGGTGCCGCGCGCTTCACCTTCGGCACACCGCATCTGCTGGATGGCCTGGATTTTGTCGTGGTTGCAACGGGCATCTTCGGTCTGGGCGATGTCCTTGCAAACCTTGAGGACGAACGTAGCCGCGCGGCCGGTGTCGCAAAGGTCAGCAGCCTTTTTCCCACCCGCGAGGACTGGAAACGCATGACCGCGCCGGTGCTGCGCGGCACAGGCATTGGGGTGTTGCTTGGGGTTCTGCCGGGAGCGGGTGTCCTGCTTGCATCATTCTCAGCCTACGCATTGGAAAAGAAGGTTTCGAGACATCCCGAAGAGTTCGGCAAGGGTGCAATCGAGGGCGTCGCGGCGCCAGAGGCGGCCAACAACGCCGCGGCACAGACCTGCTTCATCCCCATGCTGACGCTTGGACTGCCGGGTACCGCCACGATGGCCTTGATGATCGGCGCGCTCGTTGTCCAGGGAGTCCAGCCGGGGCCCGAAATACTGACACAGCAGCCGTCGCTGTTCTGGGGCCTCGTGGTCTCCATGTGGCTTGGCAACCTGATGCTGCTGTTCCTGAACCTGCCGCTCGTCGGCATGTGGGCGAAGCTTATCTCGGTGCCGTATCATTACCTGTTCCCGATGATCTGCGTCTTCGTGGCGATCGGCGTCTACAGCATCAACAACAGCGTCTTCGACGTCTACATGATGGCTCTGTTCGGTGTGCTCGGGTATTTTTTCCGCAAGGTTGGTGCCGAACCTGCGCCGCTCATCCTGGCGATGATCCTCGGACCGATGGCGGAGGAATACCTGCGGCGGGCACTTTTGATCTCGCATGGTGACGCCAGCGTGTTCTTCACAAGCCCGCTCAGCCTCGGGACGTTGATCGTGGCAGCACTGCTGCTTCTGTCGATCATATCGCCCCGTTTCCGCAAGGTGCGCGAGGAAGGGCTGCAGGAAGCGGATTGAGAACCGTCTGCTTCCTGCAATTCGCACCATCAACAGCCAATAGATCAGGAGGAAACATGGCACAGGAACTCGACGCTCGCCTGCGGGAACATCTCGACCGGGAAGAGCTTTTCGACCTCGTGCGCCGCGAGCGTTTCGCACGTGATCAGCGCCGCTTCGACGTGATGGCGCAGTGTTTCCATCGTGATGCCTATGTGCGAACCAGTTGGTATGACGGCCATGGCGGGGATGCATATGTGGAGGCGACGCGCAAATGGATGGGCAACACCGGTAACAGCAAACACTGGGTGTTTCCGGCCTTTGCCCAGGTCATGCGAGGCCGGGCGACGGTGGAAAGCCCCGCGATGATCTTCAACCGCGCCAAGCTAGGGGACGTTGAGGTGGACTTCCATGTCTTCTGCCGCTTCTTTTCCCGCGCGGTAAGGGAGGAGGGCGTTTGGAAGCTCCTGTCCTTCCATGTCTTCTTCGAGCGGGACGTCATGAAACCGGTGAACCCGTCCGAAACGCTTCCGATCGATTGGGAGAGGCTTTCGGCAATGCGGCCGTCCTACAAGTTCCTTACCTATATCCAGAGTGTTCGCGGGGTGAAGGTGAACCCTGATCTTCTGGGTGACGATCGTCCGGATGAACTTGCCGCCTTTCACGCCGATGAGGAACGCTGGTTGGCAGGTGCCGAGTGAAAAGCATACGGCCGTGACGTTCCATCGGACGAAACGTCAGCAGCGCCTTGTTTTGTAACTGGGTGCGGTGCCGTAACGTCAGATCCAGGCTCGATCATGAGTGGGAGGAAGACATGAAGAGACGCGGGTTCATGGTGCTTGGCGGCACGGCATCCTTGCTGGTAGCCAGCGGCACAAGTTGGGCGGCCGACAAATGGCCAAGTAAATCCGGCGTGGTGATATCTGCCTACCCACCAGGTGGCACAAGCGACATCATCACGCGGCTGGTGGCGGATGTGCTGTCCGCAAAGTTCGGCCAGCAGTTCGTCGTCGAGAACCATGCTGGCGCGGCCGGAGCACTGGCAGGCGGTCGGCTGGCGCGCGCCGCGCCCGATGGCTACACCATCATGGTGAGTGGCAGCGCGCCGATTGCTGCAAACAAGGTTGTCCAGAAGAACCTCGCCTACGATCCCCAGGTGGATTTCACGCCAATCACCATCGTCGCGGAGAGTCCCGCCCTGATGACGGCAAGCGCCAATGCGCCGGCCCAGTCGCTTCCGGAACTCATTGCCTATGCCAAGGAAAATCCGGGCAAGGTAAATATCGGCAACCCCGGCGCAGGCACGAAGGGCCACATCGCGGCCGCGATCATCGGCCAGATGGCGGGCGTCGAAATCAACCACATTCCCTACAAGGGTTCGCCACCGCTGCTCACGGATCTGCTGGGCGGCCATATCCACTACGCGCTCGACGCGCCGTCGAATTATTTGCCGCATGTGCGCGACGCAAAGATCCGCGGTCTCGCCGTGACCTCGCTCACGCGTGCAAGCGAAATGCCTGATGTCCCGACCGTCGCGGAGCAGGGGTTCAAGGACTACAACCAGACGCTATGGTTCGGCGCGGTCGGCCCGAAGGACATGCCGGCGGAGATCGTCGAGGCGATCCACGGAGCCATTAAGGAGTGGACCGACATGCCGGCGACGAAGGAGAAGTTGAAGTCGCTCGGTTTGTCGCCGGTTGCCAATACGCCGGATGAGATGCGGGCGAGCATCCAGCAGGAAATCGAGTCCATCCGTCCCCTCGTTGAAGCGGGCCTCGTCCAGCCGACCTGAGTAGAGCAGCCTTCAACTTGAATGGCAAAAGCCCCCAGGTGACCGGGGGCTTTTTCATGTGCACGTGATCTGCAGCCCTAGATCTTCGGCATCGGGTAGTCACCCTCGTTGAGAACCCAACCCGGCTTTGATGAGAAATCCATGCGCGGCGGCGCGAAGATGTCGACAAGCTGGTTCACGCCGGCCGATTCAGCCGTGGTTGTATGGATCGACGGCGGCGGGATCACGCAGACCGAAGGTGACCCGCAATAAAGGTGTTCGTCCTCCCGCCAGATGTGCATGTTCGTCGTCCACGGCCAACGCAGGTGGTGCGTGAAGGCGCCGCTGAGAGCCAGCGAACACTGCTCGAAATCGTCATGATGATGCGGCGAGACCTTGTCACGTGCGCGCGGTCCGACGCGCGGCGTCAGGTAGTTGATCATGAAGGTCGTGCAGCGATAGATTCTGCCAAACCGTGATGGATCGTCAGGCACATCCAGCGTGTACCACTTGAGCCTCAATCCGCCTGGCGGCTCCGGCCACGGCTCAAACGGTGGCACATTGGGATGCGGTTCCGCGAATGCGTCCGCATTTGAGGCCGCACTCGCCAAGTCCTCGGACTTCGGTGTGAACAGCCTGACGATGTTGCCGTCGGTCAGCATGCGGATGCTGGTGTCACCGGGCGGGATAAACGCGACGGAGTAGCCGGGGACGATCGTGGTGCCATCCTTCGTGGTGATCGCGACCTGGGTATCAACGTCGGGAATGATGAGAGCATATTCATCCGATTGGGCACTGCGGGAGAAAACGCCGCCCTGCTGTGCCTCGCTATAGACGATCACGAAGTTCTGGCCGCGGCTGATCCATGTCTTGCCGTTCTCGTCTGAGACCTGTGGCTCAGTCCCGTAATAAAGGCTGAGCTGCGAGCCGAAATAGCTTTCGTGGACGTGGGACTGCTTTGGCGCAGCTGGCTGCGCCAGGCTGGCTCTCGGGTCACTCTGGTCGTACATAGGATCCTCCCCTTCAGTTTGGAATTGCAGCCGGCAGCGCCGCGCTCACTGAGGCAACTGCTTCTTCAGCTTCAGGATTTCGCGCGCTTGCCCAGGCGTAGCGATTGTGCCGCCGAGCTCCCGGATGATCCGCGCGGCCTTCTGGACAAGCTCGGCATTGCTTTTGGCAAGCACGCCTTTTTCCAGGTAGATGTTATCCTCCAGCCCCACGCGCACATGCCCGCCCAGAAGCCAGGCCTGCGCCAGCATTGGGAACTCCCACCGGCCGATGCCGAAGGCTGCCCAATGTGATCCGGCCGGCAGCAGGGACTTCATGTAGGCGAGGGTTTCAGGCGTCGCGATCGCGCCATATCGTACACCGAGCACGATCTGGAAAAGAGCCGGAGCGTCGAGACGGCCCTCATGGATGAACTGGTTTGCAAGCTGGATATCGCCGGTATCGAAGACTTCAAGTTCCGGTAGGACGCCTGCTTCGCGGATGATGTCGGCCATGATCCCGAGATTGCGGGGCGTGTTGATGACCACTGAGGTGCCGGAATACATCGTGTTGAAGTCGAGGCTGCAGATTTCCGGACGAAGTGCTGCAATATGCTCGACGCGTCGCTCAGGTGGCAACAAGGTAGTACCAGGCCCAGCAACGCTCGGCTCGTGCTCGCCCGGCACAAAACGACCTCCGGGGCCGGTGGTGAGATTGATGATGACATCCTCATCGGCCGCCCTCAGACGATCCATCACCTCGCGATAGTGCTTCAATTCCATGCTTGGCCGGCCATCCGGATGCCGAACGTGGATGTGAACAATGGCTGCACCGGCGCGCACAGCCTCAAGGCAGGAACTGGCAATCTGCTCCGGGGTGATCGGCAGATAAGGCGTTGAATCGACGCTGGTGATATTGCCGGTCACGGCGCAGCTGATGATCGTCGGGTTAGCCAAATCTGTCTCCATGCTTCCAAGACGGCTGTCATTGTCCGTCTCTGGCTCGCATCTGCGACAGCTCGGCGCAAAGGATATTGGCTAGCGTTTCACTGACAGAAATGCCGCAGCGGCTCCTGACAGGAGCTTGCAGCCCTCTTGCGGCAACAGGGAGACATCCTGCTCCACGACATCGGCGGTGGTCCTGCAGGCTTCAATCACCGCACGAACCCGCCCGTGTTGTGATTGCTGTCTGCTACGTCTACGACGGGAGCTCTTGCGCCAGCGTTTTTCCAGCAAGTCGTGCCACAACCAGGAGCCTCTCTAGGTCAAGCCCGTTGCGCGCCATGGCTGACAGACCAGCCGTCGTTGAGCATACAAAGTCTGCAATGCGTTGGGCATCGTCAGGGTATCGTTCGGCGACATAGGCGCGGATCATTTCACCGGCAGCATCGTGGAAAGCGCAGGCTGCTGCCCGTGCCTCCTCGTCATCGCAACGCGTGCCTTCGATGACCAAGCATCCGGTCGCTACCGGGTCAGCCGCATAACGGCGGGCAGCGTCTTCGAGAACGGCTGTAAGCGCGTCGGCCACGGGGCGGTCCGGCCGCATGATCTCGGCAAGCGGAATGGCATCCGTCTGAGCATACCGGTCCAGAACCCGGTTATAGAGGCCCATCTTGCTGCCGAATGCGGCATAGAAGCTCGGTGGGTTGATCCCGAGAGCCGACGTGATTTCAGCAACACCCAGAGCATCAAATCCGCGCGCATGAAACAGATGCTTTGCCGTTGCCACCGCTTCATCAGGATCGAAACGGCGGGGGCGGCCACGCGTACGCACATTTTTTGTAGTCGACATTACATAAAGCCTTGACGAATGGATGGGGCGATATTTATGTATCGTTCGCTAAGTTAATTTTCAAGGAAAAGCACAATGACATCTTATCAAGGAAAATCGGTATTGGTGCTCGGTGGCAGCCGCGGCATTGGAGCGGCCATTGTCAAAAGGTTTACGGCCGAGGGCGCAAAGGTAACCTTCACCTACGGCGCATCGCAGGAAGCTGCAGAACAGCTGGCACGTGACACGGGCAGCACCGCGGTCCGCGCTGATAGTGCGGATCGCAACGCGGTGCTCAATCTTGTACGTGAGGTTGGACCGCTCGACATCCTCGTCGTCAATTCGGGGATCGCCATCTTCGGTGACGCACTTGAGCAGGATCCGGATACGATCGACCGGCTTTTCCAGATCAACATCCAAACGCCCTATCATGCCTCCGTTGAAGCTGCGAAGCAGATGCCGGAAGGTGGCCGTATCATCGTCATCGGCTCCGTCAACGGTGACCGGATGCCGGTTCCAGGCATGGCGTCCTATGCCGTCAGCAAGTCGGCGCTGCAAGGCTTGGCGCGAGGGCTCGGGCGCGACTTCGGGCCGCGCGGAATCACCATCAATGTCGTGCAGCCCGGCCCGATCGATACGGATGCCAATCCCGAAAATGGCCCGATGAAGGATCTGATGCACAGCTTCATGGCAATCAAGCGCCACGGTCGCCCGGAAGAAGTGGCCGGAATGGTGGCCTGGCTTGCCGGACCCGAAGCAGGCTTCGTCACCGGCGCGATGCATACGATCGATGGTGCGTTCGGCGCCTAGCCCAAACGGTGAGGGGAGTCCTGTGCTCCTCTCGCACTTTAATGCGCACACAAGCCCTTCGGGATCAGTTGCGTGACGTCATCCAGACGCCGACCAGTGTCACACCAAGCCCTACGAACATCGCCACCGTCAGCGGCTCGGAAAACAGCATCCAGGCCCACAGCATTGTCACCGGCGGACTCAGGTAAATCGCGGCACTGACCTTCGCCACCGGGAACAGCCGCAGGCTCGTGTAATAAACGGCATAGGCAAGGAAGGTCGCGATCAGTACCAGCCACATCATGCCGATCAGGAACTCGCGCGTCATCGGTGGCGCGAGCGTTCCTTGCGTCCACGCACATATTCCAAACAGAACGGACCCGGTCAGCGAATGGATGCACAAGCCTTGGTGCACCGGCATGCTCGTCGCCCGACGCTTCCTGTGCAGAACCGAAGCCACGGCGAAAACCAGCATCGACACGACGGTCAACCCGTAAGCCCAAAGCGGAGCGGTACCGACCGCGAGGCTGTCGAACGACACGATCAGGACGCCGATCACGGCGATCAATGTGCCCAGCCACTGTTTCGCAGAAAGCGTCTCGCCCAGCACCGGTTGCGAAAGCGCCACGATTGCGAGTGGCAGAAGGTCTGCGATCAGCGCCACAAGCCCTGTCGGCACCCGTTGCTCGATCGCAAGTGCGAACCCGCCGAGA
Organism: Neorhizobium sp. SOG26; assembly: GCF_003491345.1. GTDB lineage: Bacteria > Pseudomonadota > Alphaproteobacteria > Rhizobiales > Rhizobiaceae > Neorhizobium > Neorhizobium turbinariae. Next base: position 548,853 of record NZ_CP025513.1, on the reverse strand, counting down.
TAGATGAAGACGGCCATGACGCCGAACAGTGCCTGGTCGCGGATTGCCCGCAGTGAAATCCTTGGCCCGATCGTCAATGCGAACGGGAGCAGGATCAGGCCCGAGATCAAGGTTCGCCAGAAAAGCAGCAGCATAACGCTCGTTTGCTGGTTGGCGTACCGGATCCCGACGAAGCCGGAGCTCCATCCGATGATCATGAGCGTAGCGAGCAGCGGCCAGAGAAGAGGATGGCGACGGGCAGCGGTGGAAACGGCAATGGTATCGGTCATACGATCTCTGGAGTGACGGTCGAAGCGGTCATACATGGGCGGGATGCGTACATGGCCATGACCAGTGGCCAGGGCAATGTGCTCTTCTTCGTCGGACCCCACATGATCGCCAGACGACAGAAGAGGGAACCTATTAGGCCGCGAAAAGTTCACTGCCGGGGTAGTTTGCGCGCACGCACCGCGCCTCATATCCGGAACACACAGAGGACGGAAGACGATGGACGACAAGAACATGTCACATGGCGGCAATGGTATGCATGAAAGCACCAGCGACCGCATCCTGACCAACCGACAGGGCCACCCGATCACCAACAACCAGTCGCAGCGCACCGTGGGTTCCCGCGGCCCGGCTACGTTGGAGAACTACCAGTTCCTCGAAAAGATCACCCACTTCGACCGCGAACGCATTCCCGAGCGCGTCGTGCATGCGCGCGGTTTCGTCTGTTACGGTGAGTTCGAGGCGACCGGCAAGATCGGCGACGAGCCGGCCTCTAGGTATACTCGCGCCAAGCTGTTCCAGCAGGCGGGCAAAAGGACGCCGCTCGCAATTCGGTTCTCGACCGTGATCGGCGGTCGCGACTCCTCTGAAGTCGCTCGCGATCCCCGCGGTTTTGCCGTCAAGTTTTATACCCAAGACGGAAATTGGGACTTGGTCGGCAACAACCTGGCGATCTTCTTTATCCGTGATGCCATCAAGTTCCCGGATGTCATTCATTCCCTGAAGCCTGACCCGGTGACCTTCCGGCAGGAGCCGAACCGCATCTTCGACTTCATGTCGCAGACCCCGGAATCCATGCATATGCTGACCCACCTGTTCTCGCCGCGCGGCATTCCGGCGAGTTACCGTCACATGGAAGGTTTTGGAGTCAACACCTACAAGATGGTGAATGCACAGGGCGACACGGTGCTCGTGAAGTACCATTTCCACCCGCGCTGCGGCATCGCCAGCCTCACTGCGGAGGAGGCGGCCAAGGTTCAGGGGCAGGATTTCGGGTCGGCATCGAAGGACCTTTTTACCTCGATCGAGCGCGGCGAGTATCCGCAGTGGGATATGTATGTGCAGATCATGGAAGACCACGACCAT
>NZ_CP025513.1:0-542500 GCF_003491345.1 Neorhizobium sp. SOG26 | reverse complement strand
CTGAAACATCTAAGTACCTGCAGGAAAGGACATCAACCGAGACTCCGCAAGTAGTGGCGAGCGAACGCGGACCAGGCCAGTGGCAATCAGGAATAAAGCCGAACGACTTGGAAAGGTCGACCGTAGCGGGTGATAGTCCCGTAGGCGTAGAACACTGATTGTCCTTGAGTAAGGCGGGACACGTGAAATCCTGTCTGAACATGGGGAGACCACTCTCCAAGCCTAAGTACTCGTGCATGACCGATAGCGAACAAGTACCGTGAGGGAAAGGTGAAAAGCACCCCGACAAGGGGAGTGAAATAGAACCTGAAACCGGATGCCTACAAGCAGTCGGAGCTCGAAAGAGTGACGGCGTACCTTTTGTATAATGGGTCAACGACTTAGTGTAACTAGCAAGCTTAAGCCGGTAGGTGTAGGCGCAGCGAAAGCGAGTCTGAACAGGGCGATTTAGTTAGTTGCATTAGACCCGAAACCGAGTGATCTAGCCATGAGCAGGTTGAAGGTTGGGTAACACCAACTGGAGGACCGAACCCGCATCTGTTGCAATAGATTGGGATGACTTGTGGCTAGGGGTGAAAGGCCAATCAAACTCGGAGATAGCTGGTTCTCCGCGAAATCTATTTAGGTAGAGCGTCGACCGAATACCCTCGGGGGTAGAGCACTGGATGGGCTATGGGGACTCACCGTCTTACTGATCCTAACCAAACTCCGAATACCGAGGAGTACTAGTCGGCAGACACACGGCGGGTGCTAACGTCCGTCGTGAAGAGGGCAACAACCCTGACCTCCAGCTAAGGTCCCCAAGTCATGGCTAAGTGGGAAAGGATGTGAGGATCCCAAAACAACCAGGATGTTGGCTTAGAAGCAGCCATCATTTAAAGAAAGCGTAACAGCTCACTGGTCTAAATAAGGGTCTTTGCGCCGAAAATGTAACGGGGCTAAAGCCATGCACCGAAGCTGAGGATGTGGATTTATCCACGTGGTAGCGGAGCGTTCCGTAAGTCTGTGAAGGCATATCCGTGAGGAGTGCTGGAGATATCGGAAGTGCGAATGTTGACATGAGTAACGATAAAGAGGGTGAGAGACCCTCTCGCCGAAAGACCAAGGGTTCCTGCTTAAAGTTAATCTGAGCAGGGTTAGCCGGCCCCTAAGCCGAGGCGGAAACGCGTAGGTGATGGGAACCACGTTAATATTCGTGGGCCTGGTGGTAGTGACGGATTGCGTAACTTGTTCACTCTTATTGGATTGAGTGGGCGGGGAAGCGGTTCCAGGAAATAGCTCCACCGTACAGACCGTACCCGAAACCGACACAGGTGGTCAGGTAGAGTATACCAAGGCGCTTGAGAGAACTATGTTGAAGGAACTCGGCAAATTGCACGCGTAACTTCGGAAGAAGCGTGACCCCTTTTTACGCAAGTATGAAGGGGTGGCACAGACCAGGGGGTAGCGACTGTTTATCAAAAACACAGGGCTCTGCGAAGTCTAAAGACGACGTATAGGGTCTGACGCCTGCCCGGTGCTGGAAGGTTAAGAGGAGAGGTGCAAGCTTTGAATCGAAGCCCCAGTAAACGGCGGCCGTAACTATAACGGTCCTAAGGTAGCGAAATTCCTTGTCGGGTAAGTTCCGACCTGCACGAATGGCGTAACGACTTCCCCGCTGTCTCCAACATAGACTCAGTGAAATTGAATTCCCCGTGAAGATGCGGGGTTCCTGCGGTTAGACGGAAAGACCCCGTGCACCTTTACTATAGCTTTACACTGGCATTCGTGTCGGCATGTGTAGGATAGGTGGTAGGCTTTGAAGCGGGGACGCCAGTTCTCGTGGAGCCATCCTTGAAATACCACCCTTATCGTCATGGATGTCTAACCGCGGTCCGTTATCCGGATCCGGGACAGTGTATGGTGGGTAGTTTGACTGGGGCGGTCGCCTCCGAAAGAGTAACGGAGGCGCGCGATGGTGGGCTCAGACCGGTCGGAAATCGGTCGTCGAGTGCAATGGCATAAGCCCGCCTGACTGCGAGACTGACAAGTCGAGCAGAGACGAAAGTCGGTCATAGTGATCCGGTGGTCCCGCGTGGAAGGGCCATCGCTCAACGGATAAAAGGTACGCCGGGGATAACAGGCTGATGACCCCCAAGAGTCCATATCGACGGGGTTGTTTGGCACCTCGATGTCGGCTCATCGCATCCTGGGGCTGGAGCAGGTCCCAAGGGTTTGGCTGTTCGCCAATTAAAGCGGTACGTGAGCTGGGTTCAGAACGTCGTGAGACAGTTCGGTCCCTATCTGCCGTGGGTGTAGGAATATTGACAGGATCTGTCCCTAGTACGAGAGGACCGGGATGGACATATCTCTGGTGGACCTGTTGTCCTGCCAAGGGCATAGCAGGGTAGCTATATATGGAATGGATAACCGCTGAAGGCATCTAAGCGGGAAACCAACCTGAAAACGAGTATTCCCTATCAGGGCCGTGGAAGACGACCACGTTGATAGGCCGGGTGTGGACGTGCAGCAATGCATGAAGCTTACCGGTACTAATAGCCCGATCGACTTCATCGTTCCCATTGACCATGCTCATCACGCGTCGCAAGACGCGAAGATGTGCCATCCGTTCAGCGCTCACGCATGAGCGGCTCGTAAACGAGCCTATGCTCCGCGAGGGCGCCGGACGACCGGCGACGCGCCTTGCGCTTGCGGCCTTTGGCCGACAGCGGCAGACGCAACGCTGAAAAAGACGTGTTCAAGACAATCACTCACAAAGTGAACCAGCTTCTCATCGCATTGCCCTTAATTGACCTGGTGGTCATGGCGGGGCGGCCGCACCCGTTCCCATTCCGAACACGGCCGTGAAACGCCCCAGCGCCAATGGTACTTCGTCTCAAGACGCGGGAGAGTAGGTCGCTGCCAGGTCTATTAAAGGCAATGCCATCACAAAAAGATGGATCCCAATCTTCTCGACACACAACACTCCCTCACGGGCCATAAACCCGAAACAAAAACAACGCGGGGTGGAGCAGCCCGGTAGCTCGTCAGGCTCATAACCTGAAGGCCGCAGGTTCAAATCCTGCCCCCGCAACCACCGAAACTTGTAAATCTGCCCATTCCGGATAGCGCTTCAAAATCTCCTCACAGTAGCTGTCGATGAGTGCCTCCTGCTTGTTCTTGGTCTCGATCAGGCCAGCGTCCAGCTTGTCTACGAAATCTTCGTGCACCTCTGCTAGGAAACGGCGCTCCATGTAGTCCAGGACATCCATCTGAGCCAGGATCGAACCGATCAGACCGTGGACCTGCAGGCTCGCCGGCTGATGTCCCGGCGTTTTGCCGATGACCTGAGCCCCTGAACTTCCTCCAGAATTTGGTAGAGTCCGTCACAGCTAGGAGACGGACGGATGAAGCGTTCACGGTTCACGGAAGAACAGATCATCGGGATATTGAAGGAGCAGGAGGCGGGCGCGAAGACAGTTGATGTCTGCCGCAAGCACGGCATCTCGGGTGCGACCTTCTACAAATACAAGGCGAAGTACGGCGGCATGGACGTGTCGGATGCGCGCAAGCTGAAAGCGCTTGAGGACGAGAATGCCAAACTGAAGAAGCTGCTCGCCGAGGCCATGCTGGACAATGCGATCCTTAAGGATGTCGCTGCAAAAAAATGGTGACGCCCGATGTGAAGCGGGATGCGGTGGCTCATGTCTGTGTGCAGCACGGGGTGAGCCAGCGTCGGGCGTGCGAGGTTCTGTCGGTTGATCGTTCGAGCATGCGGTATCGCAGCGTGCGGCCTGACGATGCGGTCATTCGTGAGGCGATGAAGAAGGTGGCATCTGAGCGACGCCGCTTCGGTTATCGCCGTATCCACGTCATGCTGGGCCGGCAGGGGATCGTCATGAACCTGAAGAAGCTTCGGCGTCTCTACCGGGAGGAGAAGCTGACGGTGCGCAAGCGTGGCGGCCGAAAACGGGCCTTGGGGACAAGGCGGCCTCTGGCTCTGCCCTTACGCCCCAATGAGCGCTGGAGCCTGGACTTTGTCAGCGATGCCTTCACCGACGGTCGCCGGTTTCGGGTGCTGGCGGTCGTCGACGACTTCAGCCGTGAATGCCTGTGCCTGGTGGCAGACACATCGCTGTCTGGCGCAAGGCTGGCTCGGGAACTGGATAGTCTCATCGCCAGACGCGGAAGACCGAGGACGATCGTCTCGGACAACGGCACGGAGATGACCAGCATGGCCATCCTCAAATGGTGCCAGGAGACCAAGGTCGACTGGCACTACATCGCCCCCGGCAAGCCGATGCAGAACGGCTTCGTCGAAAGCTTCAACGGCAGCTTCCGTGACGAGTGCCTGAATGAGACGCTGTTCTCGTCGCTCACCCAGGCCCGCGCCGCCATCACTGCATGGAAGGAGGATTACAACAGGAACAGACCGCACTCGTCGCTGGGCAATATCACCCCCAGCGAATTCGCAATGAAAATGGCTATGGAAAAACAGGCCGCATGAGGCCAGATTGAAAACCCAGACTCTCTCGAAAACTGGAGGGAAGTTGGGTCTCAGGCCACCCCGGACGTACGCGGTGGTAAGCGCCAGCCTTTGCCGTTGTGGTGCGAGCACCGCAATGACTGCATCGTCCAGGCATTCAGTTAGTTGCGGGTCGGACGATGGTCGCATTGGCGAGACCAGATACTGCCAGTGCGAGCATCAACAGTATTAGAGCGGACTGGGAAACCTGCGCCACATGTCCGGCGATGAAAGAGAAGAGGGCGGCCGCTGCGAATTGCAAAAACCCCAGCAGGCCAGAGGCAGAGCCGCTACGTCGGGGATCGAGAGCCATGCCGCCGGCCATCGAATTAGACATGATAAGTCCGCTGGAAAGCGTTACGCCTGTCATGGGTAGGAAGAAGGTCAGCGGACTCCGTTCCACCCACGCGTCAAGGAGAGCCATGGCCAACATTGAAGCCAGGACAGCCACCGCACCAACCACGATGGTGGGGCGGGCGGAATAGCGCTGACCGGCACGCCCGGACAATACATTGCCCATCGCATATCCGACAGCGGTCATGGAGAACCACAGCCCATACTCTGCGGGCGAGAGATGAAGATCGCGATTGGATACAAGCGCACCGCCGACGATGAAGCTGTAGAAGAGCGCTGTATTGATAGAAATATTCCCGCTGTGGATCAGGAAGGAGGGCTGCCGCAGCAGCCCCGCAAAGTCTGACGGCATGCGCCGCAGCGAGGCCCAGCCGGTGGCCGTAGAGACGGTTTCCGGAACTAGGCGAATGGCAAGGGCGAGACCGGCCAGCGAGAAGGCGGCCATGAACCAGAATGGCCCGGACCAGCCAAACGACTGATATAGATGACCTCCAAATAGCGGTGCCAGCGTTGAGCCGACCGAGGTTCCAACGGCAAGGTAGCCAAAGAGGGCCGAAGCGTTGCGGCCTGCAGAGATGTCGCGGATCAGGGCGCGTGCCATCACAAGGCCGAAACAGGCACTGCTGCCCTGCAGGATACGGAAGAGGATCAGCGTTTCGAGGTTCGCTGCCACCGCGCATAACAGGCTGGCGCCCGTAAATACGGAGAGGCCCGTGATCAGCATCCGTCGGCGGCCATAGGCATCGGCCAGAGGACCGGCGACGATCTGCGATGCGCCATAGGCTATCACGAACAGCGAGACCAGCAGCTGGACCGTGCCGTAGTCGGTGGAAAACTCCCTCTGGAGCTGGGGAAGCGACGGCACCACCAGATGCGTTGCAAGGGAACCCAGCATCGCTATCCCCATCAGCAGCAACATCAGCGATCCGGGGAGCGGCTCTCTTAACTCCGCTTCCACGCCTTCGCTGGCGGCGGTCATGCCGGTATTTCCTCCAACAAGGGCCGTTGCGGGGGGCTCAGTCATCCTCAACAAAAACTTCCTCGCGCCGCCGGGCAACGGTCGGGCGGCTGACGATCACGAGCAGCACAGCAGCCACCAGCAGCAGTCCGCCGCTGATCGGCCGAGTGACGAAGATACCAGGATCCCCGCCCGAAATCAGCATGGCGCGGCGCAAGTGTTCCTCCAGCATCGGCCCCAGGACGAAGCCCAAAACGAATGGTGCCGGCTCGCAGTCGAGCTTGATCAGGAAATAACCGATGGCTCCGGAGATGGTGACGGTGTAGACTGCGAAGGCGCTGTTGGAGACGGAATACACCCCGATGCAGCAGAAGGCGATGATGGCCGGGAACATGATCCAGTAAGGTATGCGCAGGAGCGAGACCCAGAGGCCGATCAACGGCAGATTGAGAACCACCAGCATGGCATTGCCGATCCACATCGAGGCGATCAGGCCCCAGAACAGCTCGGGGTTGTTGACAACGACATTGGGTCCCGGCACGATGCCTTGCATGATCATCGCCCCAATCATCAATGCCATGACGACATTGGAGGGGATCCCGAGCGCCAGCATTGGCACGAAGGAAGTCTGTGCGCCGGCATTGTTGGCAGCCTCCGGAGCGGTCACGCCCTCGATAGCGCCGTGGCCAAATTCGGCGGCGTTGCGCGACGTCTTCTTCTCGACATTATAGGCCACGAAGGACGAAAGCAGGGCCCCACCTCCGGGCAGCACGCCAAGCATCGAGCCGATGGCGGTGCCGCGCACCGAGGGGCCGATCATACGGCGCAGATCGTCCCGCGACGGCCATAAGCTGGTGATTTTGGCGATTAAGGCCTGTGCGCCCGAGCGGCTTTCGAGATTGCGAACGATTTCGCCGACGCCATAGATCCCGACTGCGACCGCCACGAAATCGATCCCGTCAAGAAGCTCGAACTGGCCATAAGTGAAGCGCGGCGCTCCTGTATAGATGTCGGTGCCCGTGAGGCCGACGAGGAGACCAAGGCAGATCATGGCAAGCGCCTTGACCAGCGATCCGGATGCGAGGGCGATCGAGGAGATCAGGCCAACCACCATCAGCGAGAAATATTCGGCGGGACCGAAAGTTAGCGCGATGGCGGTCAGAGGCTTGGCGGTGACAGCCACGAGGACGGTGGCCACCGTGCCAGCGAAGAAGGAGCCGATGGCCGCCGCCGCCAATGCCGGGCCGGCGCGACCCTTGCGCGCCATCTGGTAACCGTCGATGGTCGTTACTGCCGAGGCACTTTCGCCGGGCAGGTTGACAAGGATGGCGGTGGTCGACCCGCCATACTGGGAGCCGTAGTAGATGCCTGCGAGCATGATCAGCGATTCGGTCGGCTCGAGACCGAAGGTGAGCGGCAGCAGCATGGCGATGGTGGCCAGCGGCCCGAGACCGGGCAGAACGCCGACCACCGTGCCGAGAAGCACGCCGACGAAACAATAGACGAGATTCATCGGGTGGAAGGCGACACCGAAGCCGAGCGCTAGGTTGGTCAGCAGGTCCATCGTTCTACCTCAGTCCGTCAAAGACGGGGCCGACTACCGGGATCGGCAGGCGCACGGCGAAGGAAAACACCAGCGTGCAGAAGGCGGTGATGCCGATGCTGGCACCCAAAGCCCGGCCAATCGTCGTCTGCGGCCTGGCAAGGGTCGCCACCAGGGTCGTCACGAACAACCCGGGGATCATTCCCAGGTCATCGATGAAGGCGGCAAAGATGACGGTGGCGAGCAGAATCATCAAGAGCCCACGCCATGGGACGATGCCGAAGGGCATGCCGGGGCCGCTGAAGAACGACCGACCGAAGATGACGGCACCAAGCACGACTAGGATGCCGGACAACACGATCGGAAAGTAGCCAGGGCCCATTCGAAGGGCGCTGCCGAAGGGCAGGGTCGACCAGGCGATGCCGCCGTACAGCAGTCCCACCGCGACGAAGAACAGGCCGGCTGCTCCGTCTTTTTTGTTGATGAGCATCGGCTCCTCCTTTCATGACCCGCATCGGGCGTAGAAAATGCCGTCGACGCTGTTGCGCCGACGGCGGTACGCGCCGTCAAAGCCTATTGCTTCTCTATACCGGCGGTCGAGACGGCCTCCGCCCAGAAATCGAGATCCTTGGCAACCAGCGCGTCCAGTTCTGCCGGGGTGCTGGGGCGCACGACGAGGCCGAGACGGGTCATGGCTTCCTGCACGTCGGACTGGGCGAGGGCGTAGTTCAGCGCTTCGTTCAGCTTGGCCACTACGTCATCGGGCGTATTGGCCGGCGCAAAGAAGCCGAGCCATGTGGTGGTTTCGACGCCGGGAATGGTTTCAGTGATCAGCGGCACGTCCGGATGAGACTCCACCCTTTTAGGCTCTGCCATGGCGATTATGCGCAGGTCGCCGCTTTCGACGAACGCGTGGACGGTAGGTAACGTGCCATAGCTCATGTCGAGCTGCTTGCCGACGAGGTTTTGAATGGCCGGGCCGCCGCCCTGGAAGGGCACATGGGTGATCTTGATTCCGGCTTTCCTATTGAGCACTTCTCCGGCGATGTGGTGAGCCGAGCCGATTCCGGCACTGCCGAAGGTGAGCTTGCCGGGCTGTTCCTTTGCCATGCGAATGACATCGTCGAGCGACTTGATTGGTGAGTCCGCGTGGACGGCGAGCGTGAGATACGTCTCCGCTATGACTCCGACGCCCCTGAGATTCTTGCGCGGGTCGTAGGGCAGGCTCGCCTGCAGAGACGGCGCCATGACGATCGGGGCGTTGACGACCATCAACAGCGTATAGCCGTCAGGCTTGGAGCGAGCTACCTGGCCGACGCCGACAGCGCCGCCAGCGCCCGCTTTGTTGTCGATCAGGATCGTCGCGCCACCGAGGTACTCGGCGATCTTCGGCTGCAGGAGGCGGGCCACGCCATCAGTGAGGGCGCCTGGCGGGTAGGGTGCCATTACGGTGATATCGCGCGATGGATAATCTTGCGCAGAGGTTGTGCCGGCAAGGCCACATGCGATGCCGACGGCGAACAGAAGTCTGAATGCTGCTTTCAAGTGTTCCTCCCAATGTGGTCCGTTTGCTCGGAAGTGCGGTCCGACGGACAAGAAGATGCGCAGCTTATTCGCCTCCACGAAAAGGTTTGCGTATCTGCGATCAAATAGATGCGATCAAGCGCGTGAAGTCAAGCAGTCCGGTGGGGAAGGCGGCAATGCCGGCGCGGGGAAGACCGAGGTCGAAAGGCCTGCAGTCGGCTTCGGATAGGGGCCACGCTTCATCCCGCCCTAATAAAGTCGACCGGCTGTCTGATTAGGTGGCTAAGGGGTGACGAGGTGAGGATGCAGTGGGCGGTGCGTATTCCTTAGCGCCTTCGCGGCCGCGTGTTACCCGATGCCGGCTCCATGCCGGGAGCCTCGAGACCGCGGCAGATCTGAAGCATGCGGTCAGCCACCTGCTGCAGTTTGGGCTCCATGCGGAATGTCGGGCCGGCCACGGTGATGATGAAGGACGTGCGGTTCCAGACGAAGGTTGCCGAGAGGGTCGTGGCGCTCGGCACACTTTCCTCCCGATTGAGATGCCAGCCGCGCTCCACGCCGCGATCGACCTCCTCACGTAATTCAGTGATGGTCTTAATGGTGTGCTCAGTGAATGGCACCAATTTCAGCGTTCGATAGACCTTCTCGCGCTCCTCCGGCCCCAACGTCCCCAGCACCGCCTTACCCGCCGAGGTGGCGTAGAGACTTCGCACTTGTCCCCCTATATGAACGAGGAAGCGCAGGGCATGGGATGGTTCAAATACGATCAGGTAGGTGGCACTGGCGCCTGTTGCCTTGGCCAGAGAGACGGATTCGTCGAACTCGTCGCGCAGTTCGCGCAACGCCATGTCCGCCCGCATCAGGATAGGGTCATTCTCCGCGATTTTTCCCGCGAGGTTATCGAGCTTTAAGGTCGGGTAAAAACCGGCCCGCGGACCGATTTCGTAGATATAGCCGCGTTCTAGCAACGATTGCAGCACGTCGTGGCAACTGGAAACCGGAATGTCCAACAGCTTGGATATTTCCGACAGCGACAGGGGGCGCTTGTGTTCTGCGAACAGTTCAAAGAATTCCAGCGTTCTCTTGACGATCTTCGACATGATTTCCCCGATGCTCGCTCCGGCACGTCTCATTCCCGTATCGCGTTGGCCAGGTCAAGCTAAGCGCTGCGCCTGCCCCGATGATTATGGGGAAGACTGCCTTTGACAGCAACTACCTCCGTGATAGAGAATTTCTTTTCGACAATGCGAAATTTATAGTGGATAAGGGAGGAGGTCCTACCCATGCGGATCTGCATTTATGGCGCCGGCGCCGGCGGAGGTCACTTCGCGGCACGCCTGGCTCAGGGCGAACATCAGGTCTCGGTCATCGCCAGGGGCGACCACCTCGTGGCGATCCGTGAGAATGGCCTGACGCTTCTGTCAGGGGAAGAACGGCTGGTCGCGCGGCCGGTGGCGACCGATGACCCGGCAAGCCTCGGTCCGCAGGACCTGGTGATCGTCACCGTCAAGGCGACAGCCCTCGCCGGCGTGGCTGAAGGCCTGAAGCCGCTCGTCGGCGAGCGGACCCGGGTTCTGTTCACCCAGAACGGCATGCCCTGGTGGTATCCAGTCGGTTCGCCGGAAAACCTGGCTACTCCGCCCGAGCTACCGTCATTTAGACTGGCGCAGCCGTTTCTGGCCGCAGTGCCGGCCGAACACATCCTTGGCGGACTAGTCTATTCGGCCAACGAGGTGCGCGAGCCGGGGGTCGTGTTCAACAATTCGCCGGGCGCAAACCGCGTGGACATCGGCGCGATCGCCGCTGGCGACACCGATGCCGAGCCCTATCGCGAGGTCTTCCGCCGGGCAGGGATCGCCTCGTTGCCGGTTGCCGATATCCGCGAGGCGATCTGGAAGAAGCTGCTGTTCAACATGAGCGGATCGGTCATTGCGCTGGCAACCGGCAACCAGTCCTCTATCGCCCGCAAGGATCCGGGTCTGGCGGAGGTCTACGTTCGCATCGTCCGGGAGGGGCTGGCCATCGCGGCCGCGCATGGTTACCGCCTGCAGGAGGAGCTTGTGCCGGAGGACATGCTGAAGACAACGCTGGACCACAAGCCATCGATCCTCCAGGACTACGAGCAAGGCCGGGCGATGGAAGTAGCCGAGATCGTGCTGGCGCCGCTCGAATTCGCCCGATCGGCCGGGATCGACGCGCCGGCGCTCCAAACGATCGCCGCCATAGTCTCCAGGTTGGCCCGCGACCGCGGCCTGTTTGTCTGAGGTTGCTCAGGTCAGGACGCGAATAGGCTGCCCGCTGATCCAGGCCTGTACGGCCTCCAGCGTATCGCCGTAAAAGGCGCGATAGGTATCGCGAGTTACGTAACCGATATGCGGGGTCAGCAGCAGGTTCGGTACGGTCCGCAGCCTGTGCTCGCGCGGCAGCGGCTCGATATCGAAGACGTCGAGGGCGGCACCGGCAATGCGCCGCTCGCGGAGCGCGTCCACCAGGGCGTCCTCGTCGACGATCGCGGCTCGGGAGGTGTTGATCAGGAAGGCGTCCGACCGCATGCGGTCGAGTTCCTCCCTGCCGACCAGTCCCTCGCTGCGGCACGACAAGCGGGTGTGGATGCTGATGAAGTCGGATGTCTCGAACAGCTCCGCCTTGTTCATTCGCCGCGCTCCCTTGGCCACGGCCTCCTCTCCGCTGAGATTGCTGCTCCAGGCCGCCACATCCATGCCGAAGGCGCGACCGTAACCCGCCACGAGACTGCCGAGCCGGCCAAGGCCGATGAGCCCCAGGCGCGCGCCGTGAAGATCTCTGCCCACGCCGGACTGCCAGCCGCCCTGCTCCAGCGAGGCGGTTCCTCCGGGAATTCCGCGCGCCAGGCCGAGAATGAAAGCGAAAGCCAGTTCGGCGGTGGAATGGCCGATCGAGCGGGTGCCACACATGGTCACACCATGGTAAGACGCGGCTGCCACGTCTATGGCGGCATTGTGCATGCCGGTGGTGACGAGCAGCCGGAGCCGGGGCAACTGCGCCAGCAAGACTGCATCAATGGGGGTTCGCTCGCGCATCACGCATACGACGTCGAAACCGGCAAGGCGCTCCACGAGCGCATCCCGGTCCGGCGGCGTATCATGGAAGAAGGTGACATAGGCGTTGCCGTCCAGCTCGGACCACGGCGCGAACCCGGCGGCAACCCTCTGGTAGTCGTCCAGGACTGCGATTCTCAGCATTCGAAACTCCTCCAGGATTGGGGGCGGATGCAGTGGGGTCCGAGCTGGTCGAGGCGGGTCACCCCGCACAGCGCCATTGTATTTTCTATTTCCGCGCGAAACAGCCCAAGCAGGTGATCGACACCCTGGCCGCCAGCCGTCGCCAGCGCGAACACCCCGACGCGACCGATCTGGACGGCCGTGGCGCCCGAGGCGATGGCCTTGACCACATCCACACCCGACTGAAATCCGCCATCCACCAGCAGCGGAAAGCCGGCACCCACGGCGGCCCGGAACTCCGGCAGGACCTCCATCGATGACACGGCGCCGTCAAGCTGGCGGCCGCCGTGATTCGAGACGACGATCCCGTCATAGCCGGCCTCAACGGCATGCAGGGCCTGGCTCGGATCGACGAGGCCCTTGACCAGCAGGGGTCCTCGCCACTCGTCCCGCAACAGCTTGAGCAGATCCCAACTCAGGGCACGGGTGAAGCGATGCCGGCGGTTTTCGGACTGATTGGCAGCCGCGCTTGCGGCCTTGCCGCCGTCGATCTCGAGATAGGGCGTCGGCTGCCCGTGATAGAGCATCTTCATGGCCCAGACCGGCCGCAAGGCGCAGTCAAACGCCTTTTTAGGTCCCCAGCGGAAGGGCATTACGAAGCCGTTGCGGGCATCCCGAAGCCGCTGCCCCGGTGCGGCGACATCAACGGTCACCTCCAGTCCCGATATGCCGGCGTCCTGAGCCTGAGCCACCCATTTCCGTGCCAGCTCACGGTCCGGCGGTGGGTAGAGCTGAAACCAGGCATTGCCTTCTGCCGCCCTGGCGACCTCGCCCGGGGCGATGCTCGCGGCATTCGGCATGACATAGCGGGTGCCGGCACGCGCGGCGGCTCCTGCAAATTCCAGTTCGCCGCGGGGCCATGACGCCGAGGCAAGCCCGGTCGGCCCGATGATGACCGGCAGCGACAGCGTCTGTCCGAAAAGGGAGACCTTGGTGTCGCAGGTACTGACGTCGTGAGGGGCGGATGCCAGCAGGCGGACGGCTTCGATCGCTCGCCGATTTTCCCGCACCGTCAGCTCACCTCCCGCGCCACCGTCGACATAGTCGAACAACATGGCGGGCAGCCGCCGTTTCGCCGCCGCCCGAAAATCCGCCGGCGTGTGGATGTCGCGCAACCGGCGGTGACGTAGGGACGCCCGAATTCCGGTCTCTGAGGCAGGCAGGGAATTTGTCACGTGGGTTCTCCTCCGAAGCTTGGCGCGCGTCGTGTCTTGACGGTCGGTGCAACGACCTACTATCAAATTCCCTGTGGCGGATAAACATTCGCCAGCACGAATTTGTTTGGCGCTCCCGAAAAGTTGCAGGCGCCTGCCGGAGGAGACACCATGGCGAACAGCATCACCGAATTTCTGGGCGACCTTGTCGCAACAACGGCCTCGGCCGACATTTCCGCCTCCGCGCGTCAGAGGGCGGGAGTTTCCCTCGTCCATAATCTCGCTGTCGCCATGGCGGGCCGCCGGCGTGAACAGGTCGCCTATCGGATTGCCCAGTCGGAGCAGGCCACGTCGCTCGCCACGCTTCTTCACAATGGCGCACGCGTGGGGGTCGATGCCGCGGCCTTTGCCAATGGCGCGTTGTTTCATGCGCGCTCTCAGGACGACACCCATCCCGATTCCACCTCGCATCCCGGAGCGCCAGTCATGGCCGCCGCCCTGGCACTGGCGGAGGAGAGAGGAGCCAGCGGTCGTGATTTCATCGACGCCGTCATCCTTGGCTATGAGATCCTGTGTCGCGTGGGGAGGGACTTCGACCAGCAGGTGACCCAACGCGGCTATCGAGCAGCAGCCGTTTTCGGTATCTTCGGCGCGGCTGCGGCCGCGGCCCGACTGATGAGGCTCGATGCGGTGCAGACGGGCCACGCGCTCGGACTGGCGTCGCATATGGCCGGCGGACTGGCACAGGTCTGGCACGAGGGCAGCGCTGAGTTTCCGCTGCAGCTGGGTTTCGCCGCCCGCAACGGTATCATTGCGGCACGGGCGGCCGAAGCCGGGGCGACGGCGGCAACCTTCGCCCTTGAAGGCCCGCGTGGCTTCTACCATGCCTATGCCGGCATGACGGCGGCGATGACGGAACCCCGGGCCGAGCTCGACCATTGGCAGATCGAGGAAGTGACGGTCAAACCCTATCCGGCCTGCGCAATCCTGCAGGGGCCGCTGCAGCTGCTGTGCCGCATCCTGGATGAGGAGGGCTTGTCCTGCGCCGACGTCGTCTGCCTCGAGCTGCAGCTCAATCCCTATGAGGCCGCCTACACCGGCATCGACAATCGCGGTCCGTTTGCCAGCGCGACGGCGACAAAGATGAGCGCGCAGTTCTGCCTCGGCAACGCGCTCACCTACGGTCGTCTCGCGCTGCACGACCTGGAAGAACTCGGCAACCCAGATGTGCTGGCCCAGGCAGACAAAGTGCGCGTGGTTCCCACGCCGTCCATCGCCGAGCGCTTTTGTCGCATCCGCATTCGCACGAGGGCAGGCGGCGAGATCGACCGCTGCCTCGATACGCCGGTAGGCCGGCCGCACCCCGAGGAAATCCGGGCTTTCGCGGCGGGACTTGCGGGGGAGATCGGCGCAGGTGCTGCGGCCATGGAGCGGCTGGCCGCCACCATCGAGACGCTTGGCGATGCTCGCGATGTCCATGGATTGATCAAAACCGTCGTCGGAATTGGCACCAAGGCTCCTTGACACCGGTCGAAGCATTCCGGTAACAATTCGCTTTGATGAAAGTTTTTTCGGTAACGCGGAATACTCGCTCTGCCGAAGTGTGCGGGAGGTTTCATGAACGAGGATTCGAGGCCTGAAAGGCTGGACGCGGTCGGCGGACCGCTAGCGGGCGTGCGCGTGCTTGATCTGACAACCGTCATCATGGGGCCGGCCGCCACTCAGATCCTCGGCGATCTCGGCGCCGATGTGATCAAGGTGGAGAATCCCGGTGGCGATTCCATGCGCTACATCGGCCCCGCCCACCATCAGGACATGGGCCCGCTCTATCTGCAGTCCAATCGCAACAAGCGCAGCGTCGTCCTCGATCTGAAGTCGAGTGAAGGCCGGGAAGCCCTTCTGTCGCTGGTGCCGGATGCCGACGTCCTCGTCTACAATGTGAGGCCCCAGGCAATGAAGCGGCTGGGCATCGACTACCAGACGCTGTCGTCCATCAATCCGAGGCTGATCTTCTGCGGGGCGGTCGGTTATGGGAGCGACGGTCCGAACTCGGGACAGGCGGTCTATGACGATCTGATGCAGGCGGCGTCCGGCATTTCCGGCCTGTTCCAGGCTGTGGACGGAGCGCCGCGCTATGCCCCCGTCAACATCTGCGACCGTGTCGTCGGCCTCTACCTTACGATAGCTTTAGCCAGCGCGCTCTATCACCGCTCCGTCACCGGCCGGGGCCAGGAGATCGAGGTGCCGATGTTCGAGACCATGGCGCAGTTCGTTGTCGCCGACCACATGGGAGGCCGCGCCTTCGAGCCCATGCTCGGCCAGATGGGCTACAAGCGCTTGCTGTCGCGCTCCCGCGGACCCTACAGGACCAAGGACGGATACCTGTCGCTTGTCGTCTATCTTGACAAGCACTGGCACGCCTTCTGCGAACTGGTCGGCGATCCCGGGATGATCGAACGAGACCCGCGTTTCGCGACCCAGGAGTTGCGGACGCAGAATGCGGAGCTTGCCGGCCAGTATCTGGCGACCTACCTGCCGTCGCGCACCAATGCCGAGTGGATTGAGTTCTGTCGCTCGATCGACATTCCCGTGGCGGGCGTCAACAGCATCGACGATCTGTTCGATGATCCGCACCTGAAGGCGGTCGGCATGTTCGAACAGCGTGAACATCCCACCGAGGGCACGATCAACTTTGCCCGCTTTCCGATCAAGTTCAGCGACTCGCCGGCATCAATCCGCCGGCTTGCCCCCAATCTCGGCGAGCACACCGAGGAAGTCCTGGGCTCCGTGCCCGCCCGAAATTCCGCCGCGAACTAATATCGCGCGCTCCAGATGACGAGGACAATCCCATGAATTTCGATGCTCTTGCCACCACTCCCGACCGCGCCGAAATCCGCGATGCGGTGAAGGCCATCTGCGATCGCTTCGACGACCAGTACTGGCAGGAAAAGGATCGGACCGGCTCGTTCCCCACCGAATTCACCTCGGCGATCGCCGCGGGCGGATGGCTCGGCATCGCGATGCCAGAAGAATATGGCGGGGCGGGGCTCGGCGTCACCGAGGCTGCGATCATGATGCAGGTGATCGGCGGCTCCGCCGGCAGCTTCGCCGCCTGCTCGGCCGTCCATATCAACATCTTCGGACCGCATTCTATCGTGGTCCACGGCACGCCTGAACAGAAGGAGCGCTGGCTCGTGCCGCTGATCAAGGGCGAGATCCGCGCCTGTTTCGGCGTCACCGAGCCCGATGCCGGGCTGGATACGACCAAGCTGAAGACGAGAGCTGTGCGCCAGGGCGACAAGTATATCGTCAACGGCCGCAAGATGTGGATCTCCACGGCGCAGATCGCCGACAAGATCCTGCTGCTGGCCCGCACGACGCCGGTGGAGGAATGCAAGAAGCCCACGGATGGACTGTCGATCTTCTTCACCGACTTCGATCGCAGCAGGATCGAGGCCCGGGAAATCCACAAGATGGGCCGTGCCGCTGTGGACTCCAACGCATTGTTCATCGACAATCTTGAAATTCCCGTCGAGGACCGCATCGGTGAGGAAGGCAAGGGCTTTCGCTATATTCTCGACAGCCTCAACCCGGAGCGGATCCTCAACGCCGCCGAATGCATCGGCGTCGGTCGCCGCGCCCTATCCAAAGCCGTGCAATATGCTAAGGATCGCGTCGTTTTCGGCCGACAGATCGGACAGAACCAGTCGATCCAGCATCCGCTTGCCGAAAGCTGGTCGGAACTGACGGCCGCCGAACTGATGGTGCTGCGCGCCGCCGAACTTTACGATGCCGGACAGCCCTGCGGGCCGGAGGCCAATGCGGCCAAGTACATGAGCGCCGATGCCAATTTCAACGCCTGCGACCGTGCAGTGCGCACGCATGGCGGCATGGGATACGCGTCCGAGTTCAACGTGGAACGCTATTTCCGCGAAGCCGTCGGCATGCGACTAGCCCCCGTTTCTCGCGAACTAATCCTGTGCCACATCGCCGAGCGTGTGCTTGGTCTGCCGAAATCCTACTAAGGCGGAGCGGTGAGCGTGAACGACAGGATCATACGCATCGGCGGGGCATCGGGTGCCTGGGGCGACAGCCCCATGGCCATTCCACAACTGCTGACCGCCGAAGTCGACTATCTGATGATGGACTACCTCGCCGAGGTAACAATGTCGCTGCTGGCGCGTGCACGGATGAAGGACCCGTCGTCAGGGTTTCCGCCTGATTTCATCGCCTACATGAAGCCTGTGCTGAAGGACGTCCTCGCTCGTGGCATTAAGGTCGTCACCAATGCCGGCGGCGTCAATCCGGCCGGCTGCTGCGATGCCCTGCAGGCGGTGGCAGACGAGCTGGGGCTGTCGCTCCGGATCGCCTTTGTCACCGGCGACGACGTCATGCCGTTGCTGGACCGGATTCGGGCCGACGGTGTGCGCGACGCCCATTCGGGACACGAATTGCCGGCAGAGATGCTGACCGCCAATGCCTATCTCGGAGCGCTGCCGATCAAGGCGGCTCTCGACCAGGGAGCGGACATCGTCATTTCGGGACGATGCGCGGACAGTGCCTTGGCGCTCGGCATCCTGATGCATGAATTCGGCTGGGCAGAAGACGATTACGACCGCCTTTCCGCTGGCAGCCTCGTTGGCCATGTGCTCGAATGCGGTCCCCAGGCGACCGGCGGCACCCATACGGACTGGGAGGACGTGCCGGGCTGGGAAAATATCGGCTATCCGATCGCCGAATGCCGCGAGGATGGAACCTTCGTGCTGGCAAAGCCCACGCGAACGGGCGGCCTGATCGCGCCGCAGGTGGTCGCCGAGCAGGTTCTGTACGAGATCGGAGATCCGGCAGCCTACATGCTGCCGGACGTCATCGCCGACTTCTCGCATGTCACAATCACGCAGGAAGGGCCAGACCGGGTGCATGTCGCCGGTGCACGCGGCCGTGCGCCAAGCCGAAACTATAAGGTATCGGCAACCTGGCAGGACGGCTTTCGTGCGGTGGCGACCATTTCCATCGTCGGGCCCGATGCTGCCCGCAAGGCGGAGCGCACCGCGGCCGCATTGATCGCGCGGGCGAGGGCTCAGTTTGCGGCCCGCGGCCTGCCGGATTTCACCGCCACGCATGTCGAGGCGCTGGGCGCCGAGGCTAGCTATGCGGGGGCTTCGCAGTCCCGCGCCACCCGCGAGGTACTGCTGCGTTGCGTCGTGCAGCATCCGAGCCGGCAGGCACTCGACTTGTTTTCGAAGGAAACGGGCTCCATCGGCCTCTCCTTTTCGCCAGGCACGACCGGCATCTTCGGCGGGCGGCCTAAGGCCACACCGGTGGTGCGGCTGTTCACCTTCTTCATCGGAAAGCATGACATGCCGCCACCGGTGGTTAGCCTGGACAGGCAGAGCCGGTCCATCACCATCCCAGGAGGCGTAGAGGTGACGGCAGCCGCGCCTGCCGACGGGCAGACAGCGCCGGCGGCGGACGGGCCCACCGTGCACGTGCCGCTCCTGCGGATCGCCTATGCCCGATCGGGCGATAAGGGGGATTCCTCCAACATCGCCATCATAGCGCGGCGGCCGGAATTCCTGCCCGTCATCCGGCGCGAAGTGACGCCGGAGAAGATGCTGACGCATTTTGCCGGACTGGTCGACGGGCCTGCGGAACGGTTCGAAGCGCCGGGTCTGAACGCGCTCAACTTCCTGATGCAGTCTGCGCTTGGCGGGGGCGGCATGGCGTCCCTGCGGATCGATCCTCAGGGAAAGGCCTTCGGACAGATGGCGCTGGAGATGAAAGTGGCGGTTCCCGAGAGATGGGTCGCCGAGGGGCTGGTCAAGGCGTGAGGAGAACAAGATGACGGAGCAATCTCCTGTTGTCGCGGAGCGTCGCGGGACAACGCTGTGGATCACGATCAACCGTCCGGAACGGCGCAACGCCATTAATGAATCGGTCATTGAGGGTATCAAGGCCGGCATGATCATGGCTTCCGGCGATCCGGATGTTCGCGCGGTGGTGCTGACGGGCACCGGCGACAAGGCCTTCTGTGCCGGTGGTGACCTGCAGGAGGGAACCTCGGTATTCGGCGATCTGATCGATGAACCGACCACTGATTTCGGCCGTCTCGCGCGGGTGGTGCGGCAGATGGGCATTCCGATCGTTGGCCGGATCAACGGCGCCTGCGTAGCGGGCGGGACGGCGTTGATGTCGCTGTGCGACCTGGTGGTTGCCGCCGACCATGCCCGTTTTGGCCTTCCCGAGACGAAGGTCGGGGTCATCCCCGTCCAGGTGCAGGTCTATTTCCGCAATCTCATCCTGCCGCGCCACGCCCTGGAACTGATTCTGACGGGGGACCTGATCGACGCGCAGCGGGCGCGGGAAATCGGCTTGGTCAACTGGGTCGTGCCGGCGGACGAACTGGACGGACGGGTCGAAAGCGTGCTGGAAAAGCTGAAAGGCGCCTCGCCGGTTGCGACCCGGCGGATGAAGCAGGCGATTGCCACGATGGAGCAGATGAACTTTCACGAGGCGATCGCCTATGCCGAGGGGCAGATCATGCTGACGGCCCAGACCAGCGATGCCAAGGAGGGGCTCGCCTCTTTCAAGGACAAGCGCAAGCCGCGCTGGGCCGAATAGCACGGGGCCGAAGGAGAAATTGAGATGAAGGTCCTAGTCACGGTAAAGCGGGTTGTTGATTACAACGTGAAGATCCGGGTGAAGTCGGATGGATCGGGTGTCGAGCTTGCGAATGTCAAGATGTCGATGAACCCCTTCGACGAGATCTCGGTTGAGGAAGCGCTTCGGCTGAAGGAAGCCGGCAAGGCGTCTGAGGTTGTGGTCGTTTCGATCGGGCCGGCCAAGGCGGAGGAAACGCTGCGCACGGGTCTTGCCATGGGTGCGGACCGGGCGATCCTGGTGGAGACCGACGATGTGGTCGAGCCGCTGGCGGTCGCCACGATCCTCAAGGGCGTGATCGACGCCGAACAGCCCGGTCTTGTGATCACCGGCAAGCAGGCGATCGATGATGATTCCAACCAGACCGGCCAGATGCTGTCGGCGCTTCTGGGCTGGCCGCAGGCGACCTTTGCGTCGAAGCTCGAGCTCAAGGACGGCTCGGCCGATGTCACCCGCGAAGTGGACGGCGGCTTGCAGACCATCAATGTCAAGCTGCCGGCCGTGGTGACCACCGACCTGCGCCTCAACGAGCCGCGCTATGCCTCGCTGCCCAATATCATGAAGGCCAAGAAGAAGCCGCTCGACAAGAAGAGCCCTGGTGAATTCGGGGTCGATACGACGGCGCGGCTGAAGGTGCTGAAGACCGAGGAGCCGGGCGGTCGTCAGGCGGGCGTCAAGGTCAAGAGCGTCGCGGAGCTGGTTTCCTCGCTGAAGTCCGCTGGCGTGCTTTGATCGGATAGAAAGGAATTAGACCATGGCTATCCTTCTCCTCGCAGACCACGACAACGCAACCCTGTCCGACCAGACCGCCAAGGCGCTGACCGCTTCCATCCAGATAGGCGGCGATGTGCATGTGCTGGTGGCCGGGGCCAACGCCAAGGGTGCTGCCGATGCGGCGGCCAAACTGTCCGGCGTCTCCAAGGTGCTGCTTGCCGACAGCGCCGACTATGCCAACAGCCTCGCCGAACCGCTGGCGGCGCTGGTGGTCTCGCTCGCCGGCAGCTACGACACCATCATCGCGGCGGCGACGGCGACGGGCAAGAACGTCATTCCGCGGGTCGCCGCCCTGCTCGACGTCATGCAGATCTCGGAGATCATCGAGGTGGTGTCGGCCGACACCTACAAGCGTCCGATCTATGCCGGCAACGCCATCCAGACGGTGCAATCTACCGACGCCAGACGTGTGATCACGGTGCGCACCGCCTCCTTCGCGGCAGCGGCCGAAGGCGGATCGGCTGCGGTGGAGAGCGTTGCAGCCGTGGCCAATCCGGGCCTGTCCAGCCATGTCTCCGATGCGCTGTCGTCGTCGGACCGTCCGGAACTGACCTCGGCCAAAATCATCGTCTCGGGTGGCCGCGCGCTCGGCTCGTCCGAGAAGTTCCAGCAGGTGATCCTGCCGCTCGCCGATAAGCTGGGGGCGGCCGTCGGTGCAAGCCGCGCCGCTGTCGATGCCGGCTATGCGCCGAACGACTGGCAGGTCGGCCAGACCGGTAAGGTGGTCGCCCCCCATCTCTACATCGCCTGCGGCATCTCGGGCGCCATCCAGCACCTCGCCGGCATGAAGGACTCGAAGGTCATCGTCGCCATCAATAAGGACGAGGAAGCACCCATCTTCCAGGTCGCGGACTACGGCTTCGTCGCCGATCTCTTCGAAGCCCTGCCCGAACTCGAAAAGGCGCTTTAGCCGACCGGCGGGCGGAGGACCACGATCATGAACCCTAAGCTGGCAGGTATGCCGGGCGACCCCTCCGAAACGGGAGGAAGGGGGTTGCTGTCGCGACTGAGGTCCGGGGAGACCTGCCTTGCCGTGGGGCTGCGCAATGCGCGCACGCCGGAAATTCTCCGTATCGCCGCATCCGCCGGCTTCGACCTTGCCTGGATCGACATGGAACACGCGCCCTTTGGCATGGAGACCGCCGCCGGCCTAGCCGCAGCCGCGGCATCCCTTAGCCTTGGAGGATGGATCCGAATTCCCGAAGGCATGACCGGGCTTGTCGGACCATTGCTGGATGGTGGCGCGGGCGGCATCATCTTTCCGCATATCCGGTCGGCGGCCTCGGCGCGCGAGGCGGTGGCGGCCTGCCGCTTCCCGCCGCTCGGCGGCCGCTCGCAGAACGCTTTTCTGCCCCAGCTTGGCTATGTCCGCAATGCGCCTGTCGATACCATGCGCAGGGCGGATGCCGCCGCGATTGTGCAACTGCTGATCGAGACCCCGGAAGGCATCGGCGCCATCGAGGAGATCGTCGCCGTGCCGGGGGTCGATATGGTCGCAGTCGGCCTCAACGATCTGTCCACCGCCTGGGGACATATCGGGATGCCTGATCACCCCGACATCCTGGAAGGATGCCGAAAGGTCGCGCAGGCTTGCCGCGAGCGTGGCATCGTCGCCGTTGCGGGCGGAACTGCGGGTCCCGACCATCTGCGGGCGCTCGTGGCGATGGGCTTTGCCCCGCTCGCCTTTGCCGGGATGGATACCGAAATGCTGGCGGAGGTCCTTGCTCAGCGCCGAGATCGCTGGCGGCCAGAGGCAAGACCGTGACTCATCCGAATACCGGGGAAGCGCCGCCAGACTGGCGGCTGGTGCTGTTGATCGTCTGCATTGCCCATTGCGCAGCGACGGCGCTGATGAGGCTCGTGCCCGTGCTTGGGCCGGAACTGATCGTCGACCACGGATGGACCCCAGAACTGGTCGGTCACGTTTCCACAATTGCCAATATCGGCTCCGTCGGTTTCGTCATGGTGGGCGCGGGGGTCTTCCGCGCACTGGGTGCGGCCCGGGGCATCCTGCTGGGTCTGGGGAGCGGCGTCATCGGCCTCCTGGTGATGGCGATGCCGTTGACCGGCCTGCCGTTTCTTGCCGGCATACTGCTCGGCTTTTCCCATGCACCGTCGCATCCGGTTGGCAACGACCTGCTGTACGCCCACGCGCCGGCGGCCCATCGCTCTCTGATCTTTTCGATCAAGCAGTCGGCACCCGCGCTCGGCGGCGTGATGGCGGGACTGACACTGCCGGCCATCGCGGCCATGTTCGGGTTCTACTGGGCCCTTGCGGCGGCTGCCGTGCCGCTTGTCTGCGGGTTTCTCGCGCTGATCCCCCTGTATCGCCGGCTTCGCGTCATGGATAGGAAAAGTGCCGGTCCCGGCCGTATGTTCAACTGGCGCAACCTGTCTGGACCCGTCCACACGGTCCTGGTCGACAAACGGCTGCGTCATCTATCCGTGACCGGCTTCTTCCTGGCGCTCGTCCACAGCGCCTGGCTGGTCTATCTCCCAAGCTATCTGTCGATTGAGATCGGCATCACGCCGGTCATTTCGGGCTATATCTTCGCGCTGCTGCAGGCCGGTTCTTTCTTTGGACGAATCCTGCTCGGCTGGGGCGCAGACCGGCTGCTGTCTCCCCGCGCGGTGCTGATCTGGGCACTGATTGGAACCGGCGCCACCACATGCCTGCTCCCCGTCATCGCGCCCAATGGTGACCCCTGGCTGCTCGGCGGCCTTGCACTTCTGACCGGCGTTGTGGCAGCCGGGTGGAGCGGGGTCCAGATTGCAGAAGTCATGCGGCTGGCGGCGCCGGAACGGCTGATCGATGCCGCTTCCGGCGTGATGGTCACGACTGGTCTGGGCGTGATCATCGGCCCGGCATTGTTCCCGCCGCTGATCGCCCTGACCGGGTCTTGGGAAGGCGCGTTCGCCGCGCTGTTGGTGTTCCCGCTGGTGGCGCTGCCGGCCCTGATCATCAGCCGGTCGCGCCACACCTGAGCAGATGGTCGGCTAGACCAAAACGGCTCCATCCCTGACGACGTCGACTCCGTCAAGCGTCAGTGTGGGGGCCTGCAGCATGACGTCGAAATGCAGATCCGCCCTGACCGAGCCGCCGATGGTCTCGCTGGTGCCGATGCCGATGTGGCAGCTGCCATAAACGCCGTGCTCGTTGGAAAACTGCCCGTTGAAGGCCACGCATTCGGGATTAAGTCCCACCGCCAGCTGCGCGATGTTGTAGATCCCTTCCCCTTCGTTCTGGGCGAGAATGCGCCGCAGAGTCTGTGCCTGCGCGCCGCCCAAGATCGAGACGATGTTTCCCTTTTCTACGATCAGCTCGATTGGCTGGTGAATGACGCCGATGTCGAAATTGGGAATGCTGCCATCGACGATGACGCGCCCGTCGCTCAGGCCTTCATTAGGCGAGATATTTGCCTCAATATGAACCAAAGCGGTGACATCGCCGGCCTCCTTGACGATGCCGGAGTGTGAATTGCCGGTGCGCCCGGCGAGATCGAAGGTGATGTCGGTGCCCGCCGCGCTCGTCAGCCGCGCGGTGCGCGCCTCGCCAAGCCGTCGCGCCATGGCGTCGCATTGCGGCTTCTGCGCCGCGAAATCGGCCAGCATGCCGCCGCGATAGAACTGCTCCTCCTCGAACTTCGTCATCGACAGCGAGCGGGCTCCCCGGCGGACGGCCTCAATGGCGGCCCGCGAATGACCGATCGACCGGGTGACCATCATGAACAGCACATCGACCTTTCCGGATGTCATCATAGCGGCGACCAAAGGCTGCGGTTCCTGACCATCCAACTTGTTGGGCGACGTCGATACGATCACCGGCTCGACCCCGACGGCGCGTGCGGCGGCTGCCACCATCGACGCCGAACGATAGCGCTCGGGATCGGTGACGATCAGCACATTCTCACCCGGTCGCAGGTTGGCACAGTCGGTGACGACCTTCATCGCTCCCTTGAACATCAGTTCCTCGTGGCTCATATTCCCCTCCCCCAAAAAACTTCATAACAGCGAAAGAATTTTCGGTGTTATGATTAAAGTGGTCACGATATAGGTGTCAATGCGCGTCCGCGGGCGGGCGCGTCTCACACGTATCATTCGGGAGGATCGATTGAAGATAGTCAGCATCAAGGCCAGCCTTCACCGGCACGCCATCAGGGTTGACGGCATCGCCGAAGCGCTCGAACAACGCCAGTTCGTCTATGTCGAGGTGGAGACCGACACGGGCCATACGGGCTTCGGCGTGACTGGTCAGTTTCTGCCCTGGGCCGTCATTCCGTGCATCGAGAACCACATCTTTCCGGTGCTCAAGGGCATGGATCCGCGGGAGACGGAGAAGATCCACCATGCCGTCTGGAAAAAGCTCAATCCGCGTGCCTATACCGGTGTGATTTCCAACGCGCTATCTGCGGTCGACATCGCCCTGTGGGACTTGCGTGGCAAGGCCGAGGGACGTTCGGTCGCCGGCTTGCTGGGCGGCTATTCCGATCGGTGCGCGGCCTATGCCACCTTCGGCTATTCCTATTTCAACCATGAGGAACTTGCCGAATATGCCAGCAAATTCGTCGACATGGGATTCGATGCTATCAAAATGGTCGTCGGCGACGACGGCCACGACTGGAAGGAAGACGCACGTCGGGTAAAGGCGGTGCGGCGGGCCATTCCGGACGAGGTGGAGCTTCTGATCGACGGCAACTATTTCTTCAGCCCCGCGGAGGCCCGCCTGTTGTGCCGGGAGATCGAGGATTGCGGCATAACCTGGTTCGAGGAACCCGTCCACCAGAACGATACCCGCGCGATGGCCGACCTGCGGATGCACACAGGCATACCGCTGGCTGCCGGCCAGATGGAGGGGCATCGCTGGCGCTTCCGCGACCTGGTGCTGCACCAGGCCATCGATTTCGTCCAGCCGAACTGCTGCTACAATGGTGGATACACGGAGTCGCTGAAGGTGGCGCACATGGCCCAGGCCTTCAACCTGCCGATTGCCAATGGCGGCGGCTGGCCGATCTTCAACATGCACCTGATGGCGGGATTGATGAACGGCGGCCGCGTCGAATTCCACTATGGCATGTGGGAGGCCG
Source organism: Neorhizobium sp. SOG26 (assembly GCF_003491345.1). Lineage (GTDB taxonomy): Bacteria > Pseudomonadota > Alphaproteobacteria > Rhizobiales > Rhizobiaceae > Neorhizobium > Neorhizobium turbinariae. The sequence goes on along the minus strand of NZ_CP025513.1, from coordinate 516,685 downwards.
GCAAGCGCTTCTTCAAGGGGGCACCCGATCCGGATGGCAACACGCTGGTCATTCCGCAAGCTCCCGGTCTCGGATTTACTCCCGATCGCGACCAGTTGCAGGACTGCCGGGTGGCATCGGCCGATGACGCGACCTCGGCGCAGGATGCGCATGGGTACACGCGGCGCCAAAAGGGAAATTGAACGCACGAACCCCGAAGGCGGTGCTCGCCTTCGGGGTTCTCTGGCATGATGGCTGGTGATGATCCTTGGCGCCGAGGCGCGTCAGGCGCTGGCCTGCCTGGCCAGTCGGCCGATCAGCAGTTTCCACAGCGGCCGCAGCAGCACGATGGCCGTCAGAAGGAAGAGAATGGCGCAGATCGGCCGAGCCAGGATCTCCCACATGTTGCCCTGCGTGAGTTGCCAGGTGCGCATGAAATTCTCTTCCGCCAGCGGACCGACGATGAAGCCCAGTAGGAAAGCCACCACGGGATAGCGCAGCCGGGTAAAGGCATAGCCGAGCACACCTGCCGCCAGCGCGACATAGATGTGGCTGTAGTTGAAGCTGGCGGCATAGATGCCGATGACCGAGATGACACAAACCACCGGAACCAGTACGGGGATGGGGATGACGGTGAGCAGGGCCAGCGGTCGCGACATCGTCAGGCCGACCACCATGGTCAATACCGCGCCCAACAGGATCGAGCCGATGATGGTGTAGAGTATGACGACGTCGTTGGTGAAGAGCGTTGGGCCCGGCCGGATCCCGTGCAGCATCAGCGCCGTCAGCAGCAGGGCCGTAGAGACGCTCCCCGGAATGCCAAAGGACAGGGTGGGCACCAGGGCGCCGCCGATCACCGAGTTGTTGGCGGCCTCCGGTCCGGCGATGCCCGCGGGATGGCCCTTGCCGAACCTTTCAGGCTCCTTGCTCAGCTGTTTTTCGGTGATGTAGGACATGAAGGTAGCGACCGTGCCGCCTTCGCCAGGCACGAAACCCACGACGATGCCCATGCCGCAGCCGCGCAGGATAGCTTTCCATTCCTTCAGTGCCCAAATAATGCCGCGCCACATGCTGCCCAGCCCAGCGATGGACTTCGCGATCGAGTTCGGATTGCGGGACAGCCTGACCATCTCCGAGAAGGCAAACAGGCCGATCATCACGGCCACCAGGTCGACACCATCGATGAGCTCGGCGATGCCGAAGGTGAAGCGCGGATTGGCATCCAGCAGGCTCGCGCCAATGGTGGCAAGCAGGGCGCCGAGAATGCCTGCGGTGAAGCCCTTGAGATAGCCGGCATCCGAGGCCGCAACGATCGAGGCAAGCCCGAACAGCCCGAACATCAGGAATTCCGGCGATCCGAAGGCGAGTGCCAGGTATTGCAGGAACGGTAGGGCGACGATCAGACACAGCCCACCCACGAGGGCGCCGATGGCGGAGGCGGTGGCCGAGATGGCGATAGCGGTGGTCGCCTCTCCACGCTTGGCCATCGCATATCCGTCTAAAGCCACGGCGGCAGAACTCGGCGCGCCCGGCGTGTTGATCAGGATGGACGGAATACTTCCGGCATACGAGACGCCGCTATAGATGCCAATCAAAACGATCATCGCGCTGGCGGGCGTCATGGACAGCGTGAAGGGAATGACGAGCGCGGTTGTAAGCGCTCCGCCGATGCCCACCATTGCGCCACCGATGCAACCGATCAGGAAACCGACGGTTGCCAGGATAAGGCCGTTGAGGGAAAAAACAATGTAGAGGGATTCCCAGATAGAGCTCATGGTGTCTGGTCCTGTTGAAATCGGGAGAAGCGCCGTGTCACAGGCGCGAACTCCAGACGGGGACATTGGCGACCGTGTCGAACATCAACGTCAAACCAAGGGCGAAGGCGGCCGTTACCACAACGATCCAGATCGGGTTGCGATAGCCCATAACCAGCATGTAGGCGGGGACGAAGACCAGCATCGCAGGGCCGAATCCCGTCAACTGGGCGACCAGGCAATACACCAACAGCCATGCGGCCGTAAAAATCTTCCGGTGGAGAGAAGCGCGCGGCGGTGCGGAATGAGTTTCTTGCTGCGGTGCGCGCAGTCGCGTCAGGATCGCTGTTACCGTTTGCGCCCCTGCCAGCAGAACCAGCGCGCCTGCCAGCATGCGCGGCCACAGCCCGGCCGGCGAGTTGTTCTGCAGGCTCTGCCAAAAAAAGACGATGCCGACGATCGCCACGACAGCGGCAAAGCCAATGCTTCCGAGACTGGCCTCGTTGGCAGGGCCATCATCATCGTCTTCCGGCAGATCGGCAATCTGGTCTTCCTGAATGGCCATCGGCACCTCCTCCGTGCAGCAACCTCATGGAACCAAAGCGGGCCGGGCATCCGCGCCCGCTCCCGATGGTGTTACGCCAGCGCGCCGTGCCATCACCCCGGTCGGCCTCATACTCCGTCAAAGAGCCTGGTTACGTCGTCAATCCCGTCGATCCCCACGAACCGTCGAATCAACGCCTCACCTGCCTCAGCTGCTATCGGCTTGGCGGCAATATCCAGATGATCCCGGAAAACCTGTATCATGGTTTCGGTGGTGACGGGATTGTCCGGGTGCCCCAAGCAGAAGGCCACCGGTTGCGAGCGCAGCCGCGAGCCATTTTTCAGACGGATCTCCACAGTAACGCTTTCGCGCCCCTCCTGGCGGTCGACGGTCACCTTGTGGGCAAGGGCGATCAGATCGGGAGAGCTCACTAGAGCATTGTCGAAATGATTGAGCTTCAAGGTGCCGTCACGCAGCGTGCAGGCGATCACCCAAGGCAGGCTGAACTGCGCATCGATGCCGTTATGCGGGTTGAGGCGGCGCTCCGGCGGCTCCGTCATGATGTAAAGCGTCGGGCTCCCCTCCACATGGACGGATTCGAGATCCTTGAGCGCGAAAGAGGAGCTCAGCTGGCGGACCGCATCCAGCACGGGATGGGCAACGACGCCGCACGGATAGCCCTTAAAGCCGAGGCGGCGTCCCAGGAAATTCTTGCCGAGGCCGTCGAGGATCGATTCATAGTCGATGGTGTGGTTGGGGTAGTGAAGCTTGTAGAAGCCAAACCGGCCGGACAGAAACTGACGGGCGCCGGAAATGCCGTTGCGGGCCAGTTCCACCGATGCAAACGCGTTGCGGACTGCAAATCCGCCTTGCATGCGAATACCGAGAACGCCTTCCATCTGGCCCTGGAAATTGCCGCAGGCCTGCGCGTGGATGAGACCCAAGGCGTCCAGCATCTGCTCTTCGTTCAATCCGAGCACCTTGCCGACCCCGACCGTGGCCCCGTAGTTGCAGAACAGATAGGTTGAGTTCCAGGGCGTCCAGACCGGCGAGATCTCTCCGCGGATCGCCGACAGCAGTCGCGCCTGCATGTCGATGCCGACGGCAATGGCGGTGAGTACGTCTTTGCCGTTGATGCCGCCGGCTGCCTCGGCGGCCGCCAGCACGGCCGGTGCAACCGCGAAGCCCATCGCAAAACCGCCGGCATTGTCGAGCCAGTATTTGTCCTCGTATTCATGGGCCTTGGCGAAGACCGCATTGGCGAAGGCTGCCGCCGCGGCTGGCGCCTTCAGCCCGGTGCCGATCAGGGTGGCCTGCTCATGCCCGCCCGGTTCCGTCACGAAGCGGATGACACCGTCGGAGCCGTCTGCCGCCGAGCCGGCCACCGCCGTGGCGGTTGCCCAAAGCAGGGTCCGCCGCGCGGCATCCACCGCGTCCACGTCCAGATCCTGGAAGCGGGCCGAAACGATGTGGCGCACGACCGCAGCCTCGAGGGCGGGAATTTCCGGGCGGCCTCCATGGTCAAACTGCATGCGTACACTCCTCAGGTTCTTAAGAGATGGGTCAGTTCGGCCAGATCGTCGAGCCGCTCCAGGTTCTGGCAGATATCGGTGAAGGCCTCGAAGTTCGACGCGCCGATCAGCCGCGGCAGCAGTTCGTCCCACTTGCCGCGCAGGGACTGCCAGTCCACGCCGCCACGCAAGGCATGGCCGCGTGGATGATCGACGCCGATCAGAAAGCTTCGTCCATCGACGGTCTCGATCTCCACCTTGGCGCCGCGACCGTTCGGCTGTGTGCGGTCCATCTCGGGATCGGCGACCGCCCGGATTTTCGGACGGATGGCCTTTACTTCGGGCCGCGCCAGAGCGGCGGCGGAATGGGCTTCCTCGAAGCCGAGCTTGCCGTGTACGATCGCCACCGACATCATGTCCTCGACGCAGATGCTCGGCATGTCGCGATTGGATACGGTGTCGGCGGTGTGAGTGGTCAGCCTGATGGTGACGGATGCGATGTCATCGAGGCCGAGTTTCTCCCGCCCGTTGATCGTCAAAGCAGCTTCCACCGGCGCATGGATGGGATAGCCGGCGGAGTAGAACTTGAAGTTGGCGCCCATGACGGCATGGTCGGTGCCCAACCCCTTGGTCAGCACCTCAGGCCCTCCGGCCGGCGCCCATCCAAGCGGTCCGTGCCCGGAATCGAAGACGTCGTCATGTCCCTCGAAGCCGGACGCAGCTAGCAGCGCGGCGGTCGCGCCGCCAAATGCCGCCTGGCCCGTAGACAGGGCCTTGCTCATGTGGCGGCGCTCCTCAAACACGACGGCCAGGCCGCCTGCATGGCCTCCGGCAAGTGCCGCGGCGTGCCGCAGGCCATCGGAATCGAGCCTCAGGAGCCGGCCGCAGGCCATTGCGGCACCGAAGCTGTGCAGGTGATCCGAATGTACGTGATGCGCTTTCCGGAGGGCAAACGCACCGCCCAGCGAGGCCACAAGCCGCGTGCCAACATCGTAGCCGACCGACACAGCATGGATGAATTCACGGCCCGTTGTCCGTCTCGCTTCGCCCACGGCAAGCGTGGCGTGAACGATCACCGCGCCCGGATGGCCGTCGGTCACATGGGCGCCGTCGAATTCATCGGCATGGCCGGCGGTGCCGTTGGCGAGGGCGGCCATGGCGGCGGGAACCCGATGGCGGGCGCCCAGTATCGTGGCTTCGGCATTACCTCCCTGTGCTGCCACATATCGGCCAATTAGCTCGCCAGCGATTAGTTCGCGCCCGAGAATGGCGCAGGCGATCTCATCGAGAATGATGAGCTTGGTCCGTTCGACCACATTGGCCGGAAGCTTTTCATAAGAGCTTCCGGCGACATAGTCGGCCAGGACCCGGGTCAGGGTCTTTGCTGTCATGATCTCGGTTTACTTGCGGCTCAGAAGTTGCTGAAGCACAGGCAGGTTTTCGAGCTTGTCGAAAGCGTCGTTGATGGATTGGCCGACGGCCTCCGGTGTCATGTATTCGAGCTTGACGCCCGCATCGCCCAGCGTCTTGACCACCTCGGGATTGGTGACGACGTCACGGAAGAGGCCGACCAGATAATCGCGCAGCGCCGGTTCCATGTTCGGCGGACCGACGATGACACGGATGGGGGCTGCAACCTCGGCCATCGAGGGATAGCCCAGCTCGGCGGCCGTTGGCGTGTCCGGCATGCCTTCGACGCGCTCGACATTGCCGAGAACCAGCAGCGGCCGCAGCGTGCCGGAGGCAATGCCGTCGATGACCGCATCATAGGACGCAAGACCAGCGGGTACTTCGTTTCGTGCAATAGCAGCATTGCCGGCACCGCTGCCGTCATAGGCCACGTATTCGGCAAATTTCAGTTCGGCCTGGCTCTTCAGCAGTTCGGCCGTCAGTTCGGATGAGCCGGCGCGGTCGGTCCCGCCGAGAAGACGCTGGGCACCGCCGGCATAGGCTCCCTGCAATTGCTTGAAGGACTCGATGCCGGACCTTGTGGAGGTGGCTACAACTGTAAAGGTGCGACCGAAGCCGGCGATCGGGGTGAGTGTGCGGATGTCCACCGGTGCCGAGGCGCCGCGCGCCAACTGGGACAATACGGTATTCGGCGGGTTATGCACGCCGATCATTGCTTCGTCCGGCTTGGCACGCGCCACGCGGCTGAGACCAAGCAGGGATCCGTCACCAGGAACATTCGAGATTGCAATCTGTGACGAAAGCAGCGGTCGAACATGTTCCATCAGCTGCCGCACCAGGATGTCGCTGCCGCCGCCGGCCGACAGCGGGATGATGACCTCGAGCCGCCTGATTGCCGGCGCACCTTGCGCGAAAGCGGGCCCGACAAGAGCCGCGGCAACGAAGGACGCCGTACCAGCGAGCAGGGATCGTCGATCAAGTCCACACGACAGATCAGTTCTGTTCATTCTCTCTCTCCCAGATAGCACGCCTAAACGAGCCTGACTCTTCATCTTAACGTTTTCGCATCAGCGAAAAAGTATTCCTCCAAGCGAATATAGTTCACGAAAATATCTCCCTGTCAACGTCGGAAGTAAGCACCACGGCCGGCCGAGTGCAGCGACGCGCTTGTGCCGTTATTGCCTCACCTCTACCGCCGAACGAAGCAGCCTCCGCGCTTAAGGAGGCCGTATGTTCGTAATCCGCACGTGTCCCCGTCATGTCGGCGCTAACTCCCACCTACTCCTTAAGCTGGAAGACGAGTTGCTTTCATACGTTCAGACGGCACCCAATCTGAAGAACGCTACTATTCCGCTGAATAGAATGCATTTTCGTTGATTGACATGACGCGGTTGATATGAAAGATCGTCCCACGCAGCGGGAGGAACGATGCTCAATTTCACCAAAGAGGACACGAGAGGTATGCTCAGCGTCGCGCGGGCTGCGCCGCTGCTCGATGAAACCTATCGCGCGATAGGCCAGGGGCGCGTCGAAGCATCGTCGCCTTCGATGATGCGGGTCGGGTCGACACCTTTTCGATTTGGCGCTAAGGGAGCGGTCCTCAACCATCTGGACATAGCGGGCGTCCGCATCACCTCCCGGAAGGCGTCGCGCCTGATGCTCTGGTCACTCCAGACTGGAGAGCCGGTCGCGTTCTTCGATGAGAGTGAGATGTACCGCTTCCGCACGGGTGTCTCTGCAGCGGTGGTCGCGAAGTACCTTCTACAAGATCGGAAGCTCGAGCGCGCCGCGATCATCGGTGCAGGGGCAATTGCACAGCAGATTGCCTCTGCTATCCACCAGACCTTTCGACCCACGGAGATTGCGGTCTCCGCCCGTAGCGTCGCGTCCGCGAAGCGCTTCGCGGCAGACGCGGCAAAGCGTGGTGAACCGGTTGTCGTTGCGGAGACAATTTCAGAGGCGACGGCGAACGCCGACGTTATCGTAACCATCACTAACGCGAATGAGGAGTTGGTGCGCCCTGAGCACGTCTCAGAGGGTGCCGTTGTGCTTTCAATGGGCGGCGGGCTCGAAGTCGCGCACGGTGTCTGGGCCTCAGCCTCGGCCCGGTATGTTGATGACCTCAGCTACGCGCTGCATCAGGGTGATGCCGCCGCCTGGATCAAGGAAGGCAAATTTTCTCAGTCAGCCTTCCAGGCAAATCTGACAGGGACAGTCGCAGAGCTCGCCGTTGGAAAACTCGAGGCTATCAAAACCGACAGTCACGTTATGGCGATCGTTCAGGGCACAACTGCACTCGACATCGCTCTTGCTCACTCAATCTACCTCGCCCGAACGCGGGTTCAGGATAACGGTTAACGCATGCCCAAGACCTTCCTAGACCGCCTTTGTGACTCGGTGCTCAATCCCGATATCCTTTCCAAGGATGAGAACCGCGATCTTATCATACGCGCCATTGCTGATACGCTTGCTGTCGCAGCTGCGGGTTTCCCAGAGCCGGTTACGCGCAACGTGCTGAAGGCGTACGGCGGTAACGGACCCGTGGCATGGTCGGGCGAGCCTTGTGAGAGCGAGGAAGCAGCAATCCTGGTAAACGGTGCAGCTGCGCATGCACTCGACTTTGACGACGTTTATTTGGAGAGCATGGCGCATATCAGCACCGTGCTGGTCCCCGCGGTGCTACGTCCGAGCGTGAATGATCCTGAAGCTATACTTGAAGCGTTTGCCGCAGGTCTAATTGCCGCCAAGGCCGTCGCGCGCCGCGTCGGCGCTGGCCATTATCACAAGGGATTCCATGGCACTGCGACGATTGGCACGTTTGCTGCGGCGGCGGCATGTGGCCGCCTCGCAGGCCTGACCGCCGACGAGATGGCGAATGCATTCGCCCTCGCTGCTTCGATGTCGGCAGGTCTTCAGGTCAATTTCTCGACGCAGACAAAGCCGGTCCATGCTGGCCTCGCAGCTTCGGCTGGCTACCGTGCGGCACGGCTCGCCAAGGCTGGTGTAACCGGCTCACGCGACATCTTCCGCGAGCGTGGATATGCCGCGCTCTATGGTGCCGGGGATGGTGATGATAATCCTACGGACAGCGCCTTTGAGTTGCGTCCAGATATGATCTCCGTGAAGCTCTATCCGTGTTGCTATGCCTCGCACCGACTGGTCGCGATCGCGCTCGACGCGCGCTCCAAGATCGGTGCGTCGATCTCCGATGCAGACACCCGCTACGTAATGAGCGTTCCAGCAAGCAGCATCAGTCTTCTCAAGCATCACCGCCCGCAAGACAGCATGCAGGCCAAATTTTCCCCGACCTATCCAGTGGCGGTCGCGTTACTTCGCGGCACCCCGACACTTGCGGACTTCGCTGATGCGGCCATCGCCGATGCACAGGTCGCGTCCATAATTGATCGCATCGAGATCTTGGAGGACGACACGCAGCCAAGTGCGGGAGATATTGAGTTCGGAACCGTCACGTTTACCGTGATGAAGGAGGGGCACGCACCTTGCGTTTTCACCCGCTCTGCGCTCCCTGGCTCACCGCTTGATCCGCCAGCTTTCGCCGCGCTCCGCGAGAAGTTCGCCGGTTGTCTGCGCATCTACAACGACACCAATCGCTCCAGCTTCCCGATCCTGGAGCGCGCTGGCGACCTTAGCCTTAACCGCTGGCTTTCCAACTGACCCGAAGACCCACTTTGACACTGACCTACGGAGTACACTCTTGAGCATACAAATGATCGATCTTGTCCGGATGCTGCGCACGCCACTGGAGCTGAATTGCAAGCCTGGTGACAAGATCCTGATCGTCACCGACACTGCGATTGATCCGATCGTCTGGCAGGCTTTCGCAGCTGCGGCTGGAACGATGAACATCGAGTACACGGTTGCGCTGATGTCGCCGCGGGCGACCCATGCGCTCAACCCCACGAGCGCAATCTGCACGGCTGCGGAAGATCCGGAGACGGATCTGGTGGTTTACCTCACCAGCACGGCGCTTGCGCATTCCCCTCTCAACGCTCGCCTGCTCGAGATTGGTAAGCGACATCTCCTGATGGAAGAGCTGACGCCCGCAATGTTGCGTCCTGACGGTCCTGCGGGCGCGGATTATCCGGCGATGAACGTTCTAGGCAAGAAGGTCGAGAAGATCTTCACCGAGGGCAAGACTATCCGCGTCACATGCCCGAACGGAACGGATCTCACCGCCAGCATCGAAGGTCGTCCTGGCCGCGCGATCACCGGAACCGTCTTCAAGATGCGTGAAAACGGCGGCGGCGGCTGCGCCTTCCCGGATGGCGAGACGCACATCTGCCCCGTTGAAGGCACCGGCGATGGCCGAGTTGTATTTGATCTTACCGCGCACTCGGTCGGAGCTCTCAAAGAGCACATCATCCTGACCATCGAGAAGGGCTTCGTCACCAAGATCGAAGGCGGTGCTCAGGCAGAGGTTTGGCGCAGCATTCTTGAGAAACACGGCGACGCCGGAAGCTACAACGCCCCCGCGGAAATCGCGCTTGGGCTCAATCCCAATGTCAAGCCGGTTGGCTCCATGCGCACCGACAAGAAAATGTACGGCACCGCGCACATTGGAATGGGTGACACCATTACGCTCGGCGGCACCTGCCACGCGAAGCTCCGCCTTGAAGGGGTAATCTCAAAGCCGGAGATCACAGTCGATGGGATCAAGGTTTCTAGCGACGGTAAAATCCTGGTCGACTGATTGCCGAAATCTCGCGAAGCGCGCGGAAGATCGGCGCGCTTCAGAATTCATCCAAAGGGAGGAAAATAAGCATGACCCGCAAATTCTTAGCCACACTTGCAGCCGGCGCGGTAGCCTTGGTCCTGGCGTCCAGCACCACGTACGGACAGTCAGTGACGATGACGCTCGCTCACCAGTATCCATCTACCCAACCGATCGGCGATGGCTACAATCTTTGGGCTAAACGCGTCGAAGAGCTCAGCAATGGCGACATCAAGGTAAAGGTTTTCCCTGGCAGCACGCTGATTGGCTCGGACGAGTCCTTCAGCGCGGTGTCCTCGGGATCGGTCTCCGCATCCAATATGATCGGTGGCTTCCAGACCGGCGACATTCCCGAACTCGCTTCTATCACCATGCCGTTCCTGTTCGATGACTATGCCCACTACAAGCGCTCGGTCGACGGAGGTCTACGCGAGTTGGTATCGGGCTGGTACGAAGGCAAGGGCATCAAGCTGCTGTCGTTCTTCCCTAAGGGCAACGATCAGGTCTTCCACAAATCGAAATTCCTGATGGCTCCGGAGGATTTCGTTGGCGCACAAATTCGTGGCGTTGGTGGTGCATCTGACGACGTTCTGCGAGCGCTGGGTGCAAACGTTGTTCGTCTGCCCACGACCGAAGTTACCCAAGGCTTACAGAGGGGCGTCGTGGACGGTATTGTCACCAACTGCGTTGCTCATATCGGCCGCTCCTGGTTTGAGCAGTCGCCGTATGCATCTATCGTTTCGTTGAAAAATGACGTTGAGGGCCTGGGCCTTAACCTCGACGTCTGGGACGGTCTCACCGAAGCTCAGCAGAAGGTCGTTACGGACGCCGCTGCTGAGATGGAAGCAGTCCAGTGGGAACTAATGGAACGTGTTGAATCCAAGGACTGCTTCGAGGACTGGGAAGAGCGCAAGGTTAACGTGCAGGTCACGACGCCCGAGCAGAAGGCTGCTCTGAAAGAAAAGGTAGCGTCGGTCTATGACGACTATAAGGCTAAGCTGCCGGTCCTTGAGAAAGTTCTCAAGGTCGTAGAAGCCGCTCGCTGATCGATCGACGACGAGGGTAACCAGATGTCTCAAAACAACGGCCATGCGGACGGCTCAGTCGAGCCGGCCGGTCAGAACCCGCTCGAAAAGATAGCAACCGGTGCGATCCATATCGCAGCCATTGTACTGCAAATTGCGGCTGTTGCTCTCGTCGTCAATGCTCTCTACCGCTACACAGTCGGCGGCGGTTTTCCTTTGATCGATGAAGGCGCGCGGTTTTCGCTCCTGATTGTCGTTTTTCTCGGGCTAGCCGGTACGCACATGGTGGGTGGCCACGTCAAGGTTGACCTGTTGCTCGCGGTTCTTCCAAGATCGCTGACATCCATCATCAACGGGTATCTGGTGCCGCTTGCCAGCATCATTTTTCTTGGGCTGCTCGGGTGGTCGGGCTGGAAGACGACCTTACAGATGTACATGCGCGGTACCACGACGCCGAGTCAGCCTTACATCACGCTGTGGCCGTTCAATGCGGTCGTCCCGTTCGGTTGCAGCCTGCTTATCCTTCTTCTTCTGCTTCATCTCCTGCGGCGAGTTTTACGGGCGTCTTTCCGTGACTTCAAAACGCAAGATTGATCGCCAAATCGGGAGGATACATTCATGAACCTTGGCATTTCCGCCGGCGTCGTCACCGCCGGACTTCTAGCCCTTCTTCTTCTTGGCATTCCAATTGCCTATGTCTTGGGCTTGACCGGCATATTTGGGCTTTATTCTGCCACCGGCGGCTCTAGCGCATGGATTGCGCTAACCTCCGGCGCGACAATGCATCTATCCAGCTCAAGCCTCCTGGCGATCCCGCTCTTCATGCTGATGAGCGCCTATATTACCGAAAGCGGCATGGGCCCCAAGCTGCTTGACTTTACCGACAAGTGGTTCTCAAAGATGCCTGGCGCGCTGTACAACGCAGCTCTGGCCGCCTGCGGCGCGTTCTCTACCCTTTCAGGTTCGAGCGTCGCTACTGCAGGCGCAATCGGCGGCGTAGTCATTCCGGAGTTTCAGCGCCGCGGCCTGAACGTGAAACGCGGCATGGGCGCGGTCGCCGCTGGAGGCACGCTTGGCGTGCTCATTCCGCCGAGCACTGGCTTCATTATCTATGGTGAGCTCACGGAAACGTCCGTTGCGCGCCTCTTCATGGCGGGTATCGTACCCGGGCTCGCTATCCTCACGGTGTTCATGATTTACACCATGATTGTCTCGCGCGCAGAGGAACGCAAGGCGCCGTTCATCAGCCAGCCTGACGTAACCTGGGTCGAACGTTGGGCTTCGCTACGCCAGATCTGGTCGGCGATCGTGCTCATGATTGCTGTACTTGGAGGCATCTTCTTTGGCGTCGTCACCCCAACGGAAGCAGCGGCCCTTGGTGCCCTTTCGGCCATGCTTATCGGCGTCTACGTCCTGAAGGGCCTGACTTGGAGCGGCGTTCACAAGGCCGCCGTCCGCTCGATCTATTCGATTACCATGATCGGGACGATCCTGCTCGGTGGTCTTATCCTCGGTCGTGCCATCACAATGCTCGAGATCTCACAGGACCTTGTTGACCTGATCCAGGGCGCTGGGCAGCCCGGCTGGATGGTTATGATCTGGATCATGCTGTTGCTTCTGTTCCTGGGGATGTTCCTCGACGGCGCGGCGATGACAGTCATCACTATCCCGTTGCTTTTCCCGGTCATCACCTCCTACGGCTACGACCCGGTTTGGTTCGCGATCATCTTCGTCGTCAACACGGAAATCGGGTTGCTTACCCCGCCGGTGGGCATGAACCTCTTCATCGTGAAAGCGATATCCGGGCAACCAATGAGCGACGTGGTGAAGGGGGCGTTGCCCTACACTCTTCTGCTCGTGATGATGCTCATCGTCTTGATGATATTCCCGCAGATCAGTTTGTGGCTTCCAGATCTGCTGCTTGGACCGCGCTGAATATTGACATGAATATGCCGCTCCCGAAAAAAGGTGCGGCATATTCGTTGCGAACTGACGGAAACTATTTATGACCAAGAAAGACGCCGCTCGTCTCGACGGACCGATCGTTCGCGGCCTGAAGCTCATCCGCCTTCTTGCTGAAATCGATACGGATATCTCAATCAAGGACGCGGCTAGTCATCTCGACTTACCGGCAAGCACCACGCACCGGCTTTTACGCCTGCTGATGCAGGAAGGCATGGTCGCGAAGAACCCAAAGACGTCGCGCTATCGCGCTGGAATCGATCTTGAACGCCTCGGTACGCTCCTGAGCTACAAGAAGGGTTTCAAGGACCAGACACTGCCATACTTGCAGAAGATCGCCGAGGCCTGCGGGGAGGCCTGTATGTTTGTCGCATATCTGCCAGCAACGCAGCAGGTCAGTATCATGGCAGCGATCAACTCGCTCCATCCTCTGCGTTACGAGATCGAGTTGTACGTACCGCACACCGTCTTGTGGGGCGCAACAGGCAGGTCGATACTTGCGTTTCTTCCAGATGACGAGCAGAAGACTATCGTTGAGACGGGAGTACCGTCACCTTCGACAGGCGCACTCCCGCCTGATTTTGACAACCTGAAGCTTGAACTGGATGCCATCAAAGCTCGAGGTTATGCACTCACGCGCAGCCAAAAAGTCACTGGAGCAATCGGTATCGGCGCTCCTGTCCGCAGCGGCGATGGGAAAGTTATTGGCAGCTTCTGCATTACCGTTCCTGAAATCCGGTTTGAGCCGACCAAGGAGGAGTTCCTCTCGAGCCTGCTCATTCAACAGACGGCAGAATTCAGCGCTTCGATTGGATACCGCAAACAATCGAGCGGTGGGGGCTAAAAGCTAAGACTTAAATGAGGAACTTTCGCGAGGGTAGGCCATCCTACGCAGCCGGCGAGGGAAAGCTCAGGTCAGGACTACGAGGCTCCGCTAGAACCCTGGCATTATAAGAAGTCAATCAGCCACACGTAGAGGGACGAATCGAAGGGGGAGCGGGTTCGATTCCTTTCAAGGCGAGAATGACTAGGTTTAATGCGCCGACAACCACACCGGAGCAACACCATCGTTGCGGCTCTTGTAATGACGGTGTCGTTACACTAGATAGCGTTAGGACATAGGAGCTGCCCATGCCGACGTCACACACCAGCAAGAATGTGAACGCAAGTGTTCCATTGAATATCCGTATCAAGCCTGCGACTCGCAACCTTATTGATCGTGCGGCTGAGCTGCTCGGCAAGACGCGCACGGATTTCATGTTGGAGGCCTCTGAACGGCGAGCTGAGGAAGTGCTGCTAGACCGCACCGTCTTCACAGTAAGCCCCGAGGTCTATACCGAATACCTTGCTCGCCTCGATGCGCCCGCCCAGTCGAATGAGCGGTTGAAGCGCACAATGTCGACCAAAGCGCCGTGGGACGAGGCGTGATACTAACTGCGCCTGCTCCTTTAGCCGATTATCATGAACTGGACGAGTTTGATTCCGGCGTTCCACAACTGGACGATTGGTTGCGTCGACGAGCCCGTGCCAATCAGGCAGGTGGGGCATCTCGTACGTTTGTGGCCTGCGAGGGAAATCGCGTTATTGCCTACTACGCGCTCGCCTCCGGCGCAGTGAAGCCGGCAGAAGCACCAGGCCGTTTCAGGCGAAACATGCCGGACCCGATCCCAGTCGCAGTACTTGGTCGATTGGCTATTGATCGATCTTACCAGAGTCGAGGTCTAGGTCGGGCGTTGGTCCGTGATGCAGGCCTGCGCCTGCTTAATGCCGCCGAAATACTTGGTATCCGAGGCGTACTGGTGCATGCCATTTCGGATGATGCACGTGCCTTCTATGAAGCTGTCGGATTTCTGCCTTCTCCGTCCGATCCGATGATGCTGATGATCGGATTGAAAGACCTCAGCAACGCACTGAACGCTTAGACGCTATCGTTGAGCGTCATCCAGGTGAGAAGAAGCAAGTTGATAGCGCAAAGCGCCGACATGCGCTTGGAGCCCGTGAACAGCCGATGCATCGCAGCGGCGACGCTTGATCCAAAGGTCGCCGCGATCTGTCTTGCGTCAGTGAAGACCTAATGAAGGCGCCGGCTTATGAATTCCCAATAGTAGGTCACAGGTTCGTATCTCATCAACAAGCGGCGACTTCAACGCGGTTCGCCTGCGTTGCAAGCGGCTCTCGCAGATGGGTCGTGACCAGTTCTTGTATCACCTTCCGTTAGAGGTTCTCCACCTGCTCGCCGACATCTTTGCGGGCCTGGCGATCTATCGGTCGATGCCGGTCTGCGGCCTCGAGAAGCTCCGCCGATCTATGAATCTTTTCCGATCAGACAAGTCTCTTCTCACCCCTTTCCGTCGACACACTCAATGCAGGTGGTCACCCTTCATCGACACGCAGTTCTGAGGCAAACTACTGCCGATAAAGATCGCTACCCCGAAGCGGGAGATTGAGGGAAGTATTTGACTGGAGCATGCGGCGGATTTCTATCGTTGCAGACCGGTCGCGATGCACGGACCTTCGTTACCTGCTCTAGTTTAGCTTGCGCTCGTACCATCGGCTTTCAATGCTTCGATGAACGCCTCGGCTGTCCATGATAACGGAACGCCTGCCATTGAAATAATTCCGTAATTTGCGGGCTTGTCGGGAATGAAGGGTCGCATTGAAATTGCGCCGCTGCGGAAGAACTCCGCGATCAAGGTGGGTACAATCGCAATGCCGAGACCACGCGCGGCGCAAGCGCAGGCGGTCTCAACAGAATGAACTTCCAGGCTGCAGCGGTACGTCGGGACCATGCGCCGTAGCTCATGCTCAAGTTCGTTGCGATTGATGCGCTGTCGGCCGAGCAAGATCAGGTCATTGCGAGCCAGGTCGTTGACGTCGATGGCTTGCTTGGCCGCAAGAGGATGTCCGAATGGCATCACGCAGGTCGTGCCACTTGAAAACAGTGGGCGGGTGTCAAACGAGTGCTCTTCCGGCGGAAGCCGGACGAAGCCCAGATCGGCGACGCGATTACGGACCATTCCCTCGATAGCTGCATATGGGCCACTGAGGATTTCCACGGTTACTCGTGGGTGATCTGCTTTGAAGCGCGCGATAACGGGCGGCAGCATCGTTGTAGACAAGCTGTGCGGGAACGCGACCCGTAGCAGCGCCTCGCCGAACGCGCCGGAGCGAACGTCGCCAACCTTCATTCGTAGGCGCCCAACGGCTTCTGCTACCTCCTCAACCTCATATACAAGTAGGTGGGCCTCTGGCCTTGGGACCAGGCGCCCCTTGTCACGCAGAAAAAGCTCGCGCTCAATCTCCGCCTCAAGCGAGGCAAGTTGTCTGCTGATGGCGGACTGCGACAGACCTAGCTGCGCTGCGGCTGCCATGGTCGAGCCGGTATCCATGATGGTCTTGAAGACTTCGAGCTGCTTGAAATTCATCCGTCGATCCTACGGGAGGCCGTAGGGAACACAAGTGGATACGTCGGAAGGTGAACCTCTGAAAACGCATAGGATCATGCGCCACACGCATAGTATTGTAGATCCGCCCGGTACCGCTATGGTCACGATTAACAAAACAGAACAACGGGAACAGCTCTCATGCCGATACTGGGTCCGCACGGGACGAGCCGACAGCAGGAATCCGCGTTATGACGGTCTTCGTCATCCGCCGGTTCCTCCAGAGCATCGCCGTCCTGGCAGTGACTGCGATCATCGTGTTCATCGGCGTCTATGCGATCGGTGATCCGGCCGAGATGCTGATCGCTCCGGATGCGAGCGCGGCGGAACGTGCCCAGGTTGTCGCCTCGCTTGGCCTCGACAAGCCGCTTTGGGAACAGTTCGGGACCTTCATCTGGAATGCACTTCACGGTGACTTAGGGCGTTCATTCGTCTTCAACCGCCCGTCGATCACTCTGATTCTCGAGCGCCTGCCGGCGACTCTCGAACTGACACTGTTCGGGCTTTGCCTAGCCTTGATCATCGGCATACCGCTTGGCCTGATCTCGGGTCTCAACCCAAATACCGCCACGGACGAAGTGATCATGACGGGCTCGATCCTCGGCTTTTCTCTGCCAAGCTTTTGGCAGGGAATGATGCTGATCATGATCTTTTCGGTCTGGCTTGGATGGTTGCCCTCAACGGGGCGCGGCCAGGTCGGCGAGTTGCTGGGCATCCATTCCAGCCTCTTTACGCTCGACGGCCTCAAGCACCTCATCCTGCCGGCGATCAATCTTTCACTCTTCAAGGTGTCACTGGTGATCCGGCTGACCCGCACCGGCGTGCGCGAAACAATGCCGCTCGACTTCGTAAAATTCGCGCGCGCCAAGGGCCTGTCGGAAAACCGTATCGTCTTCGTGCATGTTTTCAAGAACATCCTGATCCCGCTGATCACGGTGATTGGCCTCGAACTCGGCAGCATGCTGGCCTTCGCCGTCGTTACCGAAACAATCTTTGCATGGCCAGGCATCGGCAAGCTCTTGATCGACAGCATCATGCGGCTGGATCGTCCCGTGGTAGTCGCCTACCTGCTGGTCATCGTCAGCCTGTTCATCTTCATCAACTTCGTGGTCGACGTGCTCTACTCACTGGTCGATCCACGTGTCCGCATCGGAGAAGCATCATGAGCATAACCGCGCTTTTCCGCGATGACGTGATGCTCGGCCGCTTGATTGTGGGGATCTCGCGTAGTCCCAAGGCGATCCTCGCTTCGGTGGTCTGTGTCGTCCTCCTGCTCGCCGCGATCGTCGGTCCTTACCTGACGCCGCAGAACCCATTCGATCTCGCTGTGCTCGATATTCTTGATTCAAAGCTGCCGCCGGGCTCGGAGAGCATGGACGGGCTCGTCTATTGGCTCGGCACCGACGGCCAGGGCCGCGACATGTTTTCCGCGATGATCTACGGCTTGCGGACTAGCCTCGGCGTCGGCGTCTTCTCAGGTATGGTGGCGCTCCTGGTTGGCACGGTCCTCGGCCTGATTGCCGCATATTTCGGCGGCCGCATAGATGCGCTGATCATGCGCATCGTTGATCTGATGCTCGGTTTTCCGACCATTCTCGTCGCGCTGATGCTCTTGGCTCTGCTGGGGCAGGGGCTCTGGAAGGTCATCTTCGCGCTTGTCCTGGTTCAGTGGGCAACATTCGCGCGCGCCGTGCGAAGCGCGGCGTTGGTCGAGAAAAACAAGGACTATATAGAAGCGGCACGTACGCTCGGAATTTCCACGCCGCGCATCCTTATCGGCCACCTGCTGCCCAACTGTCTTCCGCCGCTGATCGTCATCGGCATGTTGCAGGTTGCCAATGCAATTTCGGCAGAAGCGACGCTCTCCTTCCTTGGCATCGGGCTGCCGATCACCGAGCCATCGCTCGGCTTGCTGATCGCCAACGGCTATCAGTTGCTGATGTCCGGCGAATACTGGATCAGCGTTTACCCGGGCGTGCTGCTTCTCGTGTTGGTCTTCTCGATCAACATCGTTGGGGATCGCCTTCGCGAAGTGCTGAACCCTCGTCTGGGTGAAAGGTGAGCGCGATGACACCCGTACTGGACGTCAGGAACCTTTCCACCCAATTCATGACCCGACGCGGCGTTCTGAAGGCGGTGGACGACGTAAGCTTCACGGTTGGCCAGCGGGAGATCGTCGGCTTGGTCGGCGAATCCGGGTCGGGCAAGTCGATTACCGGCTTCTCGATCCTCGGCCTCGTCGATCCGCCGGGCAGGGTCGTTTCCGGCCAGATCCTGTTCAACGGCCAAGACCTGTTGAAGATGCCCCCGGCAGCGATGCGGACGATCCGTGGCAAGCGCATCGCGATGATCTTCCAAGATCCGATGATGACGCTCAACCCGGTGCTTTCGGTCGGCACGCAAATGATCGAGACGGTCCAGGCGCACGACAGGGTTTCCCATACCGAGGCGCGACAACGCTCGCGTGATGCGCTCGGCCTCGTCGGCATCCCCTCGCCGGAAGAGCGGCTCGATTCCTACCCGCACCAGTTCTCTGGTGGCATGCGCCAGCGCGTCGCCATCGCCATCGCACTCCTGCACAGGCCCGACCTGATCATCGCAGACGAGCCCACCACTGCGCTTGACGTTACGATCCAGTCGCAGATCCTGTTCGAGATCAAGAGGCTGGCGACCGAGTTCGGCATGGCCCTGATCTGGATCAGCCATGACCTCGGCGTCGTCGCCGCACTCGCGGACCGGGTGATGGTCATGTATGCGGGCCGGATCGTTGAGGCCGGGCAGGTCGATGGCGTGCTCACTGAGCCCCGTCACCCATATACTTCCGGTCTCCTCAGCGCGATACCCGCCGCGGTCCCGCGGGGCGAGCCATTGCGGCCGATCCCGGGCTTTGCTCCATCGCCCCTGTCGCGCCCCTCCGGTTGTGCCTTTCGCGACCGCTGCGTGAGGGCAACGGAGATCTGCTCCACCGAACCTGCTCTGGAGATTGCGGCTGGCCGTGAGTTCCGATGCTTCCATCCGCACGTCGAGAGAGCCGCATGAAGATGCCCCTTATCGAAGCCGTTAACGTCAGCCGTCGGTTCTCCCGAAAGCTCGACCACGCGGAGAAGATAGCGAACCTCTTTGGTGCGGGTCTTGAAGAAAAGACGGTGCACGCGGTCGATGACGTCAATCTCGCTGTCTATCCGGGTGAAGTTGTTGGCTTAGTTGGAGAATCCGGCTGCGGAAAATCGACGCTTGGCCGGGTGATGGCTGGCATCATGCCGGCGAGCGGTGGCGAAGTGTGTTGGCAGGGCAGGCCGCTGATGGCTCTCGAGGGGCAGGAGAAGCGCGACATGCGTCTTGCGGCCCAGATGATCTTCCAGGATCCGATGTCCACGCTCAATCCGCGTAAGAAGGTCATCGACCTGATTGGCGAAGCGCCGAAGGTGCACGGCATAATCAAGGCTCGCGAGATCCGCGAATATGTCGCTTCGCTTGCCGAGCGCGTTGGTCTGGATGCGTCCTATCTTGACCGCTACCCTCACCAGTTTTCCGGCGGCCAGCGCCAGCGCATCGGTATTGCCCGCGCATTGGCCGTCAAGCCGAAACTTCTCGTTTGCGACGAGTCCGTAGCGGCGCTCGACGTTTCTATCCAGGCGCAGATCCTCAATCTCTTCATGGATCTGAAGCGGGAATTCGGCCTGACCTATCTGTTCATCAGCCATGATCTCGGAGTGGTGAAGCATATATGCGACCGCGTCGTGGTTATGTATCTCGGTCGGGTGGTTGAGAGCGCAACGCCCGACGACCTCTTCGACAACCCGAGGCACCCCTATACGCAGGCTCTGATCCGGGAACTGCCATCCGTCACCGATCGCCGCCGCGTCTTCACGCCGATCAAAGGTGAGATTCCGTCACCGCTTCATCCACCCTCGGGATGCCATTTCCATCCCCGCTGCCCAAAGGCGTTCGACCGCTGTCGGGGGGAGCGACCGATCCTGAAGCCAAATTCCGCCGGTCATGTCAGTGCCTGTCATCTGAACGATCTCCCGGCGCGCAACAACGAGACAGCAACGGCCGAACCGGCCATCTAAAAGAGGAAGGGAACAATATGAAGCCTATGAAACTGCTGTTGGCGGGCGTTGCCGCGGCCGTCACGACGATGAATTCCGTTTACGCCGCTGATCTGACGATCGGCAGCGCCACCGAGCCGTCATCCATCGATCCGCTATTCTCGCGCACCGGTAACAACCAGAACGTGGCGCAGGCGATTTTCGACCGCCTCGTCCAGACTGACCCGGCAATCAACATGGAGCCGGCGCTCGCGGTTTCGTGGACCAACACGGATCCCCTGACTTGGCAGGTGAAGCTTCGGGAAGGCGTTAAATTCCACGACGGAAATCCGCTGACGGCTGAAGATGTGATCTTCTCCCTAGCGCGCGCCAAGGACGTCCCTAACAGTCCCGCTCCGTTCTCGGGCAACGTTGCTTCGATCGACAGTATGAGGCCGCTCGATGACCTTACCGTAGAGTTCAAAACGAAGAAGCCAACGCCGGACTTCATGGAGCAGATAGGCTTTGTCTACATCCTCGAAAAGAAGGTGGCCGAAGGCGCCACGATCGAAGACTATAACAGCGGGAAGGCGGCGATCGGGACTGGCGCCTACAAGTTCAAAGCCTGGTCGCCGGGCGACAACCTGACGCTGACGAAGAACGAGGCGTACTGGGGCAACAGCCAAGACTTTGAGAACGTCACGATCAAGTTCATCTCCAACGATGCCTCGCGGGTGGCCGCCTTGCGTTCGGGGTCGGTCGATCTGATCGATGCGGTTCCGCCGCGTGATGTGAAGACGCTCGAGGGCATCTCGGGCCTCAAGGTCTTCTCCATTGCTTCGTCCCGCATGATCTACCTCGCGCTCGACAGTGTCCGTGACAAGAGCCCCTTCATCACTGACAAGGATGGCAAGCCGCTCGACAAGAACCCGCTGAAGGACGTGAAGGTCCGTCAGGCGCTCTCCCAGTTGATCAATCGGCAGCTTATCGTTGACCGCATCCTTGAGGGCTCGGGGGAGCCGGCTGGCCAACTGGTTCCGAACGGTGTCGCCGGAAACGATCCGTCGGTCAAAGCTCCGGCTTATGACGTCGAAGGCGCCAAGAAATTGTTGGCAGAGGCCGGCTATACGGACGGCTTCGGCATCACACTCCATACGTCCAACGATCGCTTTCCCGGAGATGCCGATACGGCACAGGCGCTCGGGCAGATGTTCGCCCGCGGCGGCCTCAAGGTGAACGGCGTCGTGGCGCAGCCTTATAACGTCTATACCAAGGGCGCTTCCGGCGGCGACTTCTCTGCCTTCATCTTCTCGCTCGGCAATTCGACCCCAACCTCTGCGACGGGCCTGCGCAACCTGTTGATGACGGTCAACAAGGAGGCCGGTACAGGTTCCTTCAACCGGACGAAGTACTCGAACCCGGCCTTCGATGAGGCCATGCGGGCTGCGACGGCTGAGTTTGATGCCGCCAAGCGTATCGAGGGGCTGCAGAAGGCGACAAGCCTTGTGTTCTCCGACGTTCCGGTCATTCCGCTCTTCTGGCAGAAGGTCCACTGGGCCGGCAAGGCGAACCTCACCTATGTCGCCAACATGACGGAAGATACCGTTCCGACGCTCGCCGGCCTCGCCAAATAAGAACTCAAAACTGGTCGCTACCCTGCTTACGCAGGGTGGCTTCTATCCGGTTGGCTCACATGCGCTGGCTCGGATTCCTTGCCAAGACTTTGAAGGAAACGGACATGGATACCCTGACGCCATCGCGATTTGAGGTGATTGCCGACGACGTTGTCGTCGAACGCGACGTTATGGTGACCATGCGAGACGGGATAAGGCTTGCGACCGACGTCTATCGACCGGCAAAGGACGGTAAGGTGATCGACGGCAGGCTTCCGGCGATTATGGAACGCACGCCGTATGGGAAAAGCGAGCGGTCCCGCTCCGAAATTGAAGTCGGCATGGACGTGCCGATGAAACGCCATGAGGTGGCGTCTTACTTCGTGCGCGCCGGCTACGCCGTCATCTACCAGGATTGCCGTGGCCGCTACAATTCCGAAGGCAAGTTCAGCAAATACATATCCGAAGCCGCAGATGGCTACGACACCGCTGTCTGGCTGGTCAAGCAACCTTGGTCGAACGGCCAATTCGGGACCATGGGTCTCTCCTACGCCGCGCATACCCAAGCGGCTCTGGCCTGCCTCAATCCGTCTGGACTTGCGTGCATGGTGATGGACTCAGGGGGCTTCTCGAATGCTTACCAGTGCGGCATTCGTCAAGGAGGTGCGTTCGAGTTGAAGCAGGCGACGTGGGCCTACAACCAGGCGATCGGGGAGGGGGATGATTTTACTCGCGCCGCGATAGAGGCCGAGGATATCCGGGCATGGTTTTCAGTGTTGCCGTGGCGAGAAGGTGTCTCGCCAGTGCGCTGGATGCCGGAATACGAAAGCTATCTGCTGGAGCAATGGCGCAGCGGCACTTTTGACGACAGCTGGCGCCGCGTCGGCCTCTATATGGAAGGTTACTACGAGACTTTCCCGGAGGTGCCCTGTGTGCTGATGTCCAGTTGGTACGACGCTTACGTCAAATCAACCCTCGACAACTACCGTGGCCTTTCCGGCAACGAGCGCCGTCCAATGCAGCTCATCATGGGTCCCTGGCTGCATGGCAACCGCAATACGACGCTGGCCGGCGATACGTCCTTCGGGTCGTCTGCTCCACTTGGGGGCAACGTCACCAAGAGTTGGCTCGCCTTCCGCCGCGACTGGTTCGATCGCTGGCTGAAGGGCGAGAACAACGGGATATCAGAACAGCCGACGGTGCGAGCTTTCTTGATGGGTGGCGGGTCGGGCGCAAGAGATGCACAAGGGTTGCTTGATCACGGCGGCAGATGGATTGAGGCAGCTGACTGGCCACTGCCAGGCACAGAGTACCGCGACTTCTACGTCCACCACAACGGCTCATTGTCCACCGACACGCCACGGGCGGATGTTGCACCTTTCATCTACGACTTCGATCCGAAGGATCCCGTGCCTACCATTGGCGGATCACTGACCAGTGGCCAGCCGATATTCGAAGGGGGTGGTTTCGATCAACGTGAGGACGAAAGGTTCTTCGGCTCGAAGAACCCGGGCCTGCCGCTTTCGGCGCGTCCCGATGTGCTGTCGTTTGAGACGGATGTCCTGGCGGAGGATGTCGCGGTGGTCGGTCCCATAACTGTTACGCTTTATGTGTCCTCCGATGCGCCGGATACGGATTTCACTGCCAAGCTTGTTGACGTTTACCCACCGAGCAAGGATTACCCGACCGGCTATGCCCTGAATATCACCGACGGCATCATCCGCTGCCGCTACCGGAAGTCGTTCGAGAAACCAGAACCGATCGTTGCGGGTGAGGTCTTCAAGGTCACAATTGAGCCCTTCGCCACGGCGAACCTGTTCGCCAAGGGGCATCGTATTCGTTTGGATATTTCGTCATCGAATTTTCCTAAGTATGATGTCAACCCGAACACCTATGCACCTGAGGGCCGTGGCCGGACCACGCAGGTAGCCCGCAATACGGTCTTCTGCGACGCGGCCAAGCCGTCTTCCATCCGCCTGCCTATTGTAGCAGGAGATGCGCTCACAGCACTGCCGCCGCTCGGGAAGTAGGCCATGCCGCTGACCGTCGCCGTCACCGGCCAAATCCTTCTCCATCGCCCCCTCGACCTCTCAGGTCACGGGCAGCGGGTGGTGATGGAATTCCTGAAGGCGGACGTCGCGTTCGCGAATTTGGAAGCGACCGTCGAAGCAACAGGGGCGTGGCCGACCAAAGCCAAGACGCTGCATCTGGCGTCGCCGGATGCGCTCGTTTCGGTTCGGGAACTGGGTTTCCATGCAGTCTCCCATGCCAACAATCATTCTTTCGATCTTGGGCCGCCCGGCATAGCCGCGACGCGCTCAGCGGCCAAAGCTGCAGGCCTAAAACTCACTGGCAGCGGATCGGATATCGAGGAAGCGGCGGCACCAGTCGTCGTGCAGAGTCACGGGAAGTCTCTGGCTATCTTCTCAGTAGACCTCGGGCCACAACCCGCGATCAACTACGCCTCTGCCGATCGAGCCGGCATCGCACCGCTGCGCATGAGGCGAACCGTTACCGTTCCGACCGCAGAGTTCGAGATGCTGCGCAAAATCGTCTCGACGCTTGGCGACGACAGGCGTAACGCCGCACGGTTTGCTGTTGGTTATGACGTTGGTAAGCGTCCCGATCTGGAAGCCTTCGGCACGGCAGTAGCTTTAGGGGACGAGATTGCCTCCCACTGGAGTGCTGACGAGACCGACAGGGCACGTTTGATCCGTGGTATTGAGGCGGCGAAAGCGGCTGGTCATCTTGTGGCCGTTGCACTTCACTGTCACCACTGGGATGCGGATTGGACGGTGACGCCGACTTGGCTGCTTGAACTCTGCCGTGGCCTGATCGATGACGGTGCGGACCTTATGGTCGGCACCGGTGCGCCAGTGATGCAGTCGATCACCTTTCATCGTGGCAAAGCCATCATGCCGGGCCTTGGGAATTTTATATTCCATACCCGTCGTCCGGCAACCTATGATGAAAAGGGCGTCGATGTCTGGCGAAGTGCTGCGGCGAGACTGACTTTGGCTGATGATGGAAGCTGCCGTGAGGTCGAGGTGCTGCCGGTCGCAGTGGGCCGCCCGTCAGATGATTGTCCGAGCGGTCCCGTGCCGCTTTGGGGCATTGATGCGCTCGAAATGCGAAGGCGCTTCTCTCCCGGGTGCTAATATCGATACGCTTGAGCTAGTGCCGACAGTGCTCAGCGCAATCGAGGTCGCGGCTGTCGTGTAGATTTCGGGTAGCAGAGCACGGGGTGAAAGCCGCGCGCGTCTTTTTTGGAGTTCCTCTGGCCTCTCATCGACGAAGAACGAGGCAGCGTTGTGGCCTCGAGCGCTTCCAGCTGGCATCACCTAAGTGGCGACATTAGCAGGATGAGCACATCAAGGATGTGGCCGGCCTCGGGGATGGTTTAAACCGGAAGCAGTGGCACGGGATCGCTGGTTCGATACCGTTCAAGAGCGAGACGATAGGCAGTGTCCTAGACGGACGAGAACACTTTTTTGGCATCTGCCTGCAGTTGGCTAAACGACACAGTCAGCACACTACGCTGCCTCCCATACCTGATTTAGAATCCTCGCTGCCAGTGCTGCCTTGTCCTGCGGCAGAAAGCGTCCGTAGTGTTGCTGCACGACGTCAGGCGTGTCCTGGATCGCGTAGCTTGCCTGCTCATAGGATCCTGTCTGCTTTAGGATGTGCGTGGCGAGCACGTCTCGGACGTTGTGAGGGCCATGTGGTAGCAGACCTTTGATCGCGCCGCGGCCCGTATACGGATTGTAGATGCCGTAGCGCTGGATCGCCAACCGCCAAGCCTCATAGAACGTCGTCTGATTGTAAGCTGCGTCAACGCTGGTCGTCTTTACTGTCTTGACGAACAGCGTGCCTGGGTCGGGTGCGCGACCCAGTAGCACCTTCCGATGTCGATCGATGTAGGCATTGAGATATGTGTAGAGATCAAGCAAATCCGGTAGCACCAGGCGAAATGGCTTTTGTCCGAAGAAGGAAGAGCCGGAGTTCTTGAAGGCATTGGACGGGATGAAGACCTCCCAGCCGCGCTCGCGCTCACTCCAGCGCAGCTCACCGCGCTTTAAGTCTTCGAGCCGTCGTTCTGCTGTCGGAAATTGTCCGCGGGGGCAGAGCAGCAATTGCCGAAGGTTCTTCTGCCTGAGGCCGAGATGTAAGCCCAGCCTCAGCATCAGAAAGGACCGGACAGCTTCGGCGGCTGCTCTCGGGTAACGGTCCTCATCCGGCATTCGCTTCAAGATCTCCTCGGTGATCTTGCGATACTCGGCAAGCGGGCTGTCTGCCTCCAATACACACATGATCGGCTCGAACGGATCACGGTGCACACGCATAACCCGCTGGATTTCTTTCGATCGATTGGCGGCGTGGCGATGGAAGGCCTCGCAGGCGCCATCCCAATCACGATGAGCCGCCCCAATCTCGTCTGGCGTGATAAGTCCTTCGATCGGCTTTACGTGGCGCAGCAGTTCCGGGTGCTGGCGGATCCAGCCGACTTCAGCGCGGGTGAGGGCCATGGCGACCATCAGCATGTCATCCTCCCACTTGGTAAAGAAGCCGCGACGGCGCTCCCGCCATTGCAGATACCAATCCCACACCCCCGGGAAGATCAGGAGACCGAAGGTGAGTTGGCTGAGCGGCACGCCTCGACCTTTGACAACCCCGTTTGGGGATGCCGCAAGTGCCCCAAACATCAGGCCGAGGTGTTCGACCTTTTGGCTCGCTGTCTCCTCATTCCAGACGCCATTCCTGCGGTAGCCGATTTCGGTCAGTGTCGACGTCTTGAAGCGGATGAGGTCGGCCATCTCCATGGCTAGGCGAGGGGGTGCATCGACGACGCCGGATAGCAGATCGGGATCTGCGAGCGCCTCTGTCGTAGAGGCCTCTTCGTCATTATCCCGTAGCCCTTTGGAAGCCGCTGGTCGAGGAGTGAGTGCACTCCCGCCATATGTGACCCCAGGGAACCGGATCGCGTAGCGCTGCTTCGTCGCTGCCGCCTGGAAACGTCTGTAATCCGTCGACCCTGAGATGATGACGCGCCGGACCTATTCCAGGATCTCTTCGCGCTTTGAAAATGGCATGCTGCCGAAGTCGTCGGGAAGATGCCAGGCAAGGCGACGGCGTTCGGCCGGACTAACGTCATCTAGATCGTGGCCATAGAGCGACCGGGACTGATGTGGCAGTTTGGCTTTGAAGTATCCCTGCGCCAGCCCGTACCTGTGTTCGACCCGGCCGAGGATGGTGAAGCTTGCGATGGATCGAGGCACACGATGGCCCTCGATCCACGATAGCAAGGTCTTTGCATCGAAAGTTTCGTCTATGCGAACGACCGCCCGGTGGAGTTGCCAGTAACTCTCGCCAAAGCGACGCATGTGATAGGCCAGTGCATCGGCGAACGAACTCGGATCTTCCTTCGCCTCAAACAATGGTTCTGGTCTACCAGAAACTGGTTTCGGCTTAGGGCCGGCGCGGCCAGGGGAGGGCGAGTTCTCGACCTCCTCGACTTCGTGATGTTGGCTTGTCGAGGAAGGCGAGAGCCTTTTCCTGGCACCGGCCTTCGGCATTGCATGCGGTCTTTTGTTTTTCGGAGCGTCGTCTTCTACAGGCGGCTCCTTTAGCCAGCGCATGATCGCATCCAGCGCTGGCCGCAGTTGCTTCTTCAACTTTGTCGTCAGCGCTTCATCTATCCCGCAATCGTGTGCGATCTGCCGCCAGGCGTAGCGATTGTTCGAGAGAGCGGGTGTCTTTCGAAATGTGATCAACGCCAGGAGGTAGGAGCGGATGTTGTCCATCACCCAATCAGGCGCGACGGGAGCAAGGCGGACGTCGCAGTAAGCCGAAATCTTCTTCTGAAAATGGCGTTTGAAAAGGTCTTCGTTTGGCATGTGTCATTCCGCATCTTTTCTCGGGGCCTCAGGCCGAGGGCGTGCGGAATTAGGGGCGGGCGCTTAAAATTGTGTAAAGCGGCCAAACACAGGAAGTCGTCGCCATCTTGTCATCCTTTGCATGTTTTTTCCGCGCACTTCGGCGGTGTTCCGGCGGAGCAAAGCTGAAGAACCTTTCCGCGGTTCCAGCCAAGGCGTAAAAGCGTGGGAAGCTACGTGGTACAGGGGGCATTGCGCAGGGAGCATGAAGGCGCTATATGTAGGTATGTTCCTACACGGAGGCGCATATGGCCACTATTAGCTTGACCAGCCGCGAATTGAATCATGATGTTGGCAGAGCAAAAAAAGCTGCTGAAGCGGGACCTGTCGTTATCACTGATCGAGGCCGACCTTCGCACGTGTTGATGACGTACGGTGAGTTTGAGCGTCTGACAGGTAAGCGTCACAATCTTGTCGATGCCCTTTCCATGCCTGGATTGTCGAATATCAATTTCGATCCGTCTCGATCAGTCATCGCAACTCGCGAAGTTGATCTGTCTTGAAATTTCTGCTCGACACAAACGTTGTCTCCGAACTCCGTAAGGTTGGTGACGGTAAAGCTGATCCGAACGTGACCGCTTGGGTAAGCGCGCAGGATTCCCGCGATCTGTATATTTCTGCCATAACAATTCTAGAACTTGAGCGCGGGATACTCAGCATTCAACGGCGTGACATTGAGCAGGGCGCTCGCTTACGAGCCTGGATGGATAGCCGAGTACGCCCGGAGTTCGCTCAGCGCATCATTGCTATCGATGAAGCGATTGCGACGCGATGTGCCCACATGCATATTTCGGATCGCCGCAATGAAGCTGATGCACTCATCGCTGCCACGGCAGTCGTGCACGGGTTTGTGGTCGTTACACGCAACATTCAAGATTTCCAAGGCACCGGCGTTGTCCTCGTGGACCCATGGCGTGCCTGACTAATGGCGCGCAGGGGACCTCAAAATCGTCATCAACGGTATGCCTTATATCGCCGCCTACGCCCTCACCGAGACGACAGTTCGAATTCTTCGTGTACTACGAGGCGCGCAGGAATGGCTGGAATATCTGCCGCTAAGCTGATCGACCACGATCGCGTGGGGCCGGTGGTTTGAATGCTTTCAAGAGCGATGGTTGCTGGCCGACGTGCATTGCAATCATTTTAGGTGCTGGCCTACGCGCTTGAAAAAATAAACGGATAATTCTGAACATGATGTAGTCCGCTCCTTTACGGCCAAAATCCCTCATGGGACGTCTGTTCGTCTGTTCGTCTGTTCGTCTGTTCGTCTGTTCGTCTGTTCGTCTGTTCGTCTGTTCGTCCGAAGGTAGTAATACGAGGTCAGTATTCTTATTCCGCCGCTCCAGCATCTAAAGGCGGGCAGCTTTGGGCCGTTCAGTTGCGAGTGGATGAGTTAAGCTAGCCTCCAACGCAGCAATCTACGATGAGGCATGGCGTTGTTTGTCGATCTGAAGAATTGGGCGAGGACGATTAAGCGAGACGCGGTGGCGCTTTGGATCGCAGCACGCGATCCTCGCACACCTCTTGCTGCTAAGCTTCTCGCAGGGGCTTTCGCAGCTTACGCGTTATCGCCCATCGATCTCATCCCCGACTTCATCCCGATCCTTGGTTATCTGGACGAGGTCATCCTATTGCCTTTGGGGATCATGTTGGCGGTTCGGCTGATTCCTACGCCATTGATGGAGGAGTTCCGTGAGCAGGCGAAGGCTAGAGAGGACCGGCCGATCAGTAAAGGTGGGCTGATGGCGATCGGTTGCATCTGGCTCGTGGCGCTGGCCTTTGGGTCATACTTTGTATGGTCCTGGTATTTGAGCCTCGTCTAGCTGCATGTCCAACTTGCAAAACATCAAAAGCTAAATCTTGCAGACAGGGTTAGATCAGCCAGTTCAGCCAGCGCCAAACCGGCAACGGCGACTAGCACGATCGCGATCAGTAATGCGAGAATTTCCGGTCAGATCTTCATCCAAGGGATATGACGCCGTGCTTGCTTGCTTCGATCGGACCAAGGTCCGATGCTTCTGCAGGATTTCGCCATGATCACGGCCACCGTTTCATTGCGGAGACGTTTATAGCCCATGAAAGTGTGAAGGAAGTCTACTGAGTCCTTCGCGTCGAACGCCTGCTGCATCTGATCAAGACTCGACGCTTTCTGGCGGAGCAAGCGCAAGACGGCAGCGCGACCTTCAGCGGTGGGTATCCCATGCGCTCGGTTTAATGACTAACTTTCGATAGATGGCCCAAAGCGCGGTAGGCTCCGGGCAGTAGGGCAGCCGGCTTATTCTGTGGCACCTGCCCTTGGGCGTGAAGCGAATAAAAAAGCCCGCACGAAGCGTGCTATATTATGCAGCCGAGAAGAAGAAATGGGAGGATCATCCGGCGTTTTGATCATCGCTCAGGTGTGTGACGACGGAATGTCAGCGGCCGATGTCTCAAGTTTCTTCTTTTTCTTTGCGGCTACAGAAGCCGTGCTGGGCCCCTCTTCATCGTCCTCATGCTGATCCTCGTCCGCACCGAGCGAGATCATTCTGTGCTTTATGGCCAATGCGTAAACAACGCTAAGGACATTCCTGTCCGTAACGTCAGGGTCAGTCAGAGCCAACAGAGACGCTCGCACGATGCGTTTGCTGGAAGCCTTCGGGTAGACATCGATCACGTATCTACATAGTTCGTCGCCGTACAGGCCTTTGGAAGCCCCTTCAATGATGGCGTGGTAAACCCGGTCTAGCTTCTTGCCCAAAACAGCACCTTCGCTTCAATGTTGAGAAGGAGCCACCCCTGGTGGATCAGGGACGACTCCCGAATGGGTATAGGGCGAGAAACCCACGTCCAAGCCTGCAGCAGCCTGACCGGTGGTCAACCTGAGTAATCCCGCCCCGCGGACTAGAACTCGCCTTGGGTTTGGCGAAAGTTCAGAGATGGAGGCAAACAGGAGCCTCAGGAGGCAGTAAAGCATCTCATTGTGACATTAACATTACCGTTCGGGTGATCCACTACCCCAACGTCTAAGGCGGGCGGTGAACAAGCAAAGGAGAGCTACCCGGGGCGGGGGCAGCTCTCCTTTGAGTGCCTCGATTGGCGGTGAGGCAGGCGCTGGATAGGTGTTGAACCTTGTGCGGCCAAGGATGAGCGATCGTTAAATGATTGAAGGGCTCTGCCGTTTTTCCCGTCTGAGCCCGTCTATCGAACGGGCGCATGACATTACTACCCGCAGCCGTTGTCGCAGAAGATGGTTAATGTTCTATCTCGAAACCTTCCCTGGGGAACTGTCAGGGGAACCACCCAGTCTGCTGACTGCTTCGGCCAATAACGACACGATCTGAAACATCAATAGCATTGAAATCGCGAAAGCTGCACATTTGAACAGGCTCACGCCAAAGCAAGCAGCTGCAGCTGCGGCAAGGACCGCGATGATACCTTTATGGATGAGCGAACTTGTCTTGTTCCGCATGGCAGGACGTCCACTCGGCATGCTATCGAGCACAACGAATGCTTTGTCAGTCCTAATTTAGCGTTACGGGATGAGCCCTAGATCTTGCATCTCAGGCGTGGCTGTTGGAAGCCCCATCGTCTTCTCGCCGGAGGCAAAAATAGGAGTACGGGATAGTCGCCTGCCACATACCCTCGTTTGCTGCCGCCTTTCTCAATTGCTCCTCTTTCGCTCCTGCCACACGAGCAGGACCACGTTGGCGAAGTACCAGATCTGCATCAGAACAAGCGTGCCCAGGGTGTACCAGACTGCTGTCAATACATCGTAGGTGCAGAGGTAAGAGGTAATGCCGAGGATCAGCGATGCGGCAATCGCCTGTGCTAACGCGATCCGCACTTTCAGCAATTGCGGTGCGCTCTTCTTCACAGATGCCCCTCCGGGAGTAGTCGACGACCGGACCGATGCAGCACGATCCGGCCGTCTAGCTGCAACGGCGGAAAGGATGGTCATTGCAGGATGGGAAGCGGGTCAGGCCAAGACGTAAGCCTCTATTGCCGCTGACATGAACATCTCGCGAGCTTCCTCATTTGAGGAGGCTCGTCTCGCAGCTGTCTCGCATCGTCGGAGTGCCAGTTCGAAATAAAGACCTGCGTTTTGAGGCCATCGGTGCTCCAGGCACTCAATGGCCTCTAAGGGGCCTCGAATTGCCTCAGGTAGCCCATAACCGATCCTGATGGTGACGGGATACCTCCAGTGCTGTCCGCCGGTGATCTCCTGCATATGCTTCCCCTTCCACGGAGAGTGCTAGGAGCGCGTGCCATGCCACTGAACACGCGCTCCTGACAAGTCGAGGCTCCTCGCTGCCCGGCTAAGTCAGAATTGTACGCTTCTACAGTAACGCGGCAACCTAACCCAAAGATCTATTGTCTCAGCTTGCGGTGCGTCATCGCTCACGGGACAAGAGATGGTTCAGCCGCGAAACGGCTGAGTCCTCTCCAGCCCGGTGCGCACCTCCGAATTCTCTGAGACTATTTCGGACGGTGGCAAACCAGCAAAAAAAGACCCGCCGGAGCGGGCCTGTGTTTCGGCGTGGAATATTGGACGCCGATTGACACGGGCCAATGTTCTCTTTGAAGGGACGCTCAAAGTTGAACCCAGCGTCGCGGCCGGAGCCACGATGGCTGTGATCACGAAGCTAGCGTGCGACGCTTCCGGAGCAATGGGACCAAAGTCCCTCCACGTCCCGGGCGGCTGCAGCGCTAGCTCAAAAGGCCTAGTTGAACGTCATTCTCGTGAGCATCATCTTACCCATGGGGCCAAGGAGGAGACGAAAATGTCGGACCATCGAAGGCCGAAGATTGTAAGACTTGTACCGGCTCAGGACCATTGCGTCGTTGAGTATTGCAGAAAGTCGGGAGTGACGCTGGCCGAGCAGAAGAAGTTGCTAGCCCTTCTTGGTAAGCGCGCCGCACTCCATGAGTTGAGGTCTAATTCCCCGCCACGTGCGCCGAGGTTCCGGTAAGGCATAAGAAAGCCGGAGCCGGGTCCGCCTAATGTTTCGGCTCCTTTAATACCGGCAGCCAATGATTGGATGCAAAACACTCTGCTGACGAGAAGGATTGGACAAGCGCACCATCCTCATCGACGATGTCGACGCGTTGAAAAGGAACGGGATCGCCCTTCCGCTGTAGCTCCTCAACATACTCGCGAAGAGTAGCGACGATTTCGTTGACAGCTTGTTCCTCGGAGGAAAGCGTCTCACGAACAAATGCGGTCAGGGTGCGTTCATTGCCGCCCGATCCCGGCTTCACTCGCTTTCTTTGAACAGGATAGAGGATGGGTCTGACCCTCATTGCTCTGTCCGCTCAGGGCCGAACGCGGAAATAATTTCCGCGTGTGCTAGCTGCGGGATCATTCAAAGCTCTCCTCGCAGCCTTTCTTACAGAACCTGCTCCAAGGCCTCTAACAGCCTCTTCGAGGAACGTTGTTCTGTTTGTCAAGGAACCGGGCGCTGTTACTCTGCCGCTATCGCGGGATCACTGCTGTTGATCGCCATCAACCTGCGAGCGCGTTCCAGGCACTCTGGCTGCTCGGCCCTGTACCGGGCTCCGATTTCCATCATCGCAATCGTGCCGGGAAGGAAGTCTAGTTCACTGAAGATGCTCTCCCACTCGATGTCGCCCCAGCCGAGCGGCATGTGCAGGTCGCCAAGGCCCATGGCCGTATTCTCCTGAGGGTGGAAGCCCTTGTAGAAGCCTTGCGGACGGCCAAAGCTATCATGCAGATGCAGATGACCCGCAACTGGTGCCATCGCGGCTATTTGTTCGCGAAAGTTCAGGCCGCGATACGTCGATTCGATATAGGCATGGCTGAAATCTATAAGCGCTACGACGTTGGGATGATTGACGGCCTTCACCGTCTCGGCGACCTGTGCCGGAGTCTGGCGATATTGGCCGGGTTCCGTGGTGAAAATGTTCTCTAGTGCGATCCTGACTCCATAGGGCTTCGCGAAGTCGGCAAGTTCCAGCAGCGCTTCGCGCTCGCGGCTATCGGCTTCGCTCCGGTCGAAGATCTGATCAGCACGTAGGGAGCCGCTGTGCTGCACGAGGATGCGAGCCTCGAGGCGATCACAGAGTTCGACCAAGGCCTTGGCCGCATCAAGCTGGTAACGGCAGGTGGTTGGATCCATGAAGTTCGATGAGACCAGCCCATGCACCGTATAGCGAAGATCAAAGCTACGGGCCATCGCGACCAGTCGATCTGCGCGGTCCCTCATGATGCGGCCGCCGGCTATTACATCGAGTGTGGTCACGCCAAGCTCTACGGTGTCCACGCCAATCTCGGCGAGTGCACGAAGATCGGCTTCCAGGCTGTCGACCTCCCCAGTTTTGGAAGCGGCATTGAATCCGGTTGCAATTATATTGCCCATGTTGGTTCTCCGGGTAGTTTGGCAAAGATGACGCCGCTTACGCTGCGGATGCGAAAGTCTGTCGAAGCCGTATCGCCTTGTCTGGATTGTCAGAGGTGAGGTGGCCAATGCCGCGCTCTAGCCATTTCGCAATCATTGCCTCGTCGTTGAGCGTCCACACACAAAGCCGCTCGAGTGGCAGTAGGTCGGTGATCAGCGCCCATTCGGCTTCCAGCAGGTCGTGGTGGACCGCGACAATCTCGACCAGTTCATCGACGGTTTCGATGAAGCGGCTGAGCCCGCCGTGCCGTTCGGCCGATGCGGTGTTGACGGAGACGAGGCGCTTGATCCCCGGGGCTACGCGGCGGCACTCCTTCAGGACAGAGACGTCGAACGACGTAAGATAACTGCGTTGCGAAAGGCCGCGGTCGAAAAGTTGGGTCGTGACCTTTGCCACAATCTCATCGTAGGGGTCTCCGGCTTCGTCATTCTTGAGTTCGACATGCAGAGGCAGGTCCGCTGGCCCTAGAACGTCGAGGACATCTGCAAGGGTGGGTAACGTCTCGTCGCTGTGCTTCAACCTTGTGGTACGACGTGCTTCGGGCGAGATCGCGCGGGCAGGCCCCCGGCCTTCCGTCGTGCGCTCCAAAGTCGCATCATGGATGATGATAAGCTCGCCGGCGTCTGTCATATGGACGTCGAACTCGACCGCATCGACTCTGAGGCCGAGCACGTTGCTGAAGCCTTCGAGCGAATTTTCGGGCCAGAGATTGCGCGCGCCGCGGTGGCCGGTGATCAAGGTCATGTCTTTTGCCCCGGATATTGATTGGAGGTTAGCGAACGGTCGGATCGAGTTTGTCCCGCAGCCAATCGCCCACAAGCGAAATCGACAGCGTTGTAAGCATGATGACGGTAGCGGGCGCGAGCATGATCCAGGGCGCGCGCGTCAGGTATTCGCGGCCAAAGCCCACCATGTTACCGAGGCTTGTCTCCGGCGGCTGAACGCCGAGGCCGAGAAACGAAAGCCCGCTTTCCATCAGGATGATCTCCGGAAAGGTGAGTGTCATCGAGACGATCAGGGTAGAAGCGACGTTCGGGAGGATATGACGGAAATAGACCCTGAACGGTGATGCGCCGAGCTGGACCACGGCAGAAGCATACCCTTGCGCGCTGGCTGAAACGGCCAATCCACGTGCGATA
Source organism: Neorhizobium sp. SOG26 (assembly GCF_003491345.1). GTDB lineage: Bacteria > Pseudomonadota > Alphaproteobacteria > Rhizobiales > Rhizobiaceae > Neorhizobium > Neorhizobium turbinariae. Next base: position 481,213 of record NZ_CP025513.1, on the reverse strand, counting down.
CGCGCGTAGCGTTCCCAGCCATAGAAGCCCATCAGGCAAACGATCAGCGTCATGGACGAACCGAAGAACGCGAGCACCGCGAGCGACATGATGAGGAAAGGCAGCGCCGCCTGGAAATCTGCCAGAACAAGCACAATGTGCTCCACGATGCCGCGGAACTTCGCTGCGGCAAAACCCAGTGCCGTACCGAAGAAAGCGGAGAGTATGGTCGCGCTGAAGGCGATGACGAGTGAGACCCGGATTGACTGGATCAGGCGAGCCAGCACGTCGCGGCCGAGTTCATCCGTCCCAAGCCAGTGCCTTGTACTACCCGGCGCAACGAGGCGGTTCGACAGGTCCATCGCCGTTATACCATAGGGCCGGAGCAGATCGGCGAAGACGGCGACCAGCACCATTGTCAAAAGCCACAGCATACCGAGACAAATCGACAGCGGGACAGTGTGGCGAAGGATCGCGGTCCAGCTCGGCCGGCGGGCTTTCCCACCATATGGGTGGGTGATTTCTACAGGAGTCACGATTTGCCTTCCTAATGCGCGGCCTGTCCGCGAAGACGCGGATCGAGCCAGCCGTAAAGCAGGTCAACGATGAGATTGGAGACCACCATGGTAGCGGCGATCAACAGAAGAATGCACTGAACGACAGCGAGATCGCGGTTCGCGACAGACACCACAAGCAGGCGACCGATGCCGGGCCAGGAGAAGATCGACTCCACCACGACCGCGCCAGCAAGCAACGCACCAACCATGAAGCCAACGATAGTGACGATCGGAACCGCGGCATTCGGGAGGGCGTGTTGCCAGACGACGTCGGACCATCTCAGTCCTTTGGCGGAGGCGGTGCGAATATACGGTTGGCCCATCACTTCGATCATCGCGCTGCGCGAAAAGCGGGCAAGAAGGCCTATTCCGCCGATGCTCATGGTGATCGTCGGAAGCAGACTGTGCATCCATGTGCCTTGGCCGCCAGAAGGAAGTAGACCAAGGGTCACGGAAAAGATGAGGACCAGAAGCAGGCCCATGACGAAGGACGGAATGGTGAACCCGAGGATCGAGAGCATGATCACGCCCCGATCAATACCACTCTGCCGGTGGAGTGCTGCGTAAACTCCTGCCGGGATACCAATAATAAGCTTCAAGAGCAGCGCCGGTATCGTCAGTTGCAGCGTCGCAGGGATTCGCTCCAGCACCAGTTGGAGCGCAGACTCCTTGTCCCGCATCGAAATGCCAAGGTCGCCGGTGAAGATGGAGTGGATATAGGCGAGATACTGGATCCACAATGGCTGATCGAGTCCCCAGGCTTCTCGAAAGGCATCAACCGCGTCCTGCGGTACGTCGGGGCCGAGCATGACCTGGGCCGGATCACCGGATATCCTCAGCACTACGAAAGCAAAGGTGACAACCGCAAGAATGGTAACGAGTGCCCGCAGCAGGCGGATAGAAACGAAGCGGATCATTCCACGCTCCTCAAGCGGCAATAGGCGCGTTCGCGCTGTCTACGAGGTGACAGGCTGCGGCGCGGAGATCCTCGACCGGCCGCAGTTCCGGGACGCTGGCCCGGCAAAGCTCGATCGCAAACGGACAACGAGGATGGAAGGCACAGCCGGAGGGCCGGTCGGCAGGGTTTGGTGGCTCGCCCTGCAGGATCATTCGACCTTTCAGCGGCTGCCCTGGAACCGGGACGCTCGACACCAGCGCCCGAGTATAGGGGTGACGTGGCGATGCGAAGATCATGTCGGAAGGAGCCTCCTCCACGATCCGCCCCAGATACATGACGGCGACCCGATTGGCCACGTTACGCACCACCTTGAGGTCATGGCTTATGAAGACCATGGCGAGTCCCAATTCGTCCTGCAGGTCGCGCAGCATATTCACCACCTGTGCCTGGATCGAAACGTCAAGCGCCGAAACTGGCTCGTCGCAAACAATGAGCTTCGGGCGAGTAGCCAAAGCCCGGGCAATCACTGCTCTTTGACGTTGCCCGCCGGACAATTCGTGCGGGTAACGGTTAGCCTGGTCATGCCGTAGTCCGACCGCTGCCATCAGGGCCGCGACGCGATCCGTGCGCGCACTGCCCTCGAACAACTCATGGATATCCATCGGCTCCCGGATCTGAGTCGCGATCGTCAGCCTCCGGTCGAGCGCTGCTAACGGGTCCTGGTAAATGAACTGCATTTTTGCACGAGATGCTCGCCATTCGGCTGTTCCGAATGTCGGCATAGGCTTTCCTTCGAAGGTTACTCTGCCGTGCTGCGCCGGATCGATGCCGAGCAGCAGCCGGCCGAGCGTGGACTTCCCCGAACCGGACTCGCCGACAACACCCAGCGTCTCGCCTGGCGATACCTTCAACGAAACATCGTCAACGGCGCGCACCGAGGAGACCTTGCCGAAGACCCCGCGCCGCGTCTCATAGACGCGAGAAAGCGCTGCGGCCTCAATGAGCGGGGCGACCATTCTACACGCCCTCCAGTATCTTCCGCCGAACAGGCAGAGAATTAGCGGGCGGTACAGGATTGAAACATGCCAGGTGCCGTCCGTCCGCCAGCGTATCAAGAGCCGGCCTTTGGAAGTCGCAGTATGCTGCGGCATTGGGGCAGCGTGGCGCAAAGGCGCAGCCGGCTGCAAGGTATCTCGGGTCCGGTACAGTTCCCGGGATAGGGATCAGCCGATCGCGCGGCCCATCGAGGCGCGGGATCGCGTCGAAGAGACCTCGGGTATACGGGTGTCGCGGGTTGGCGAAAAGCTGCGCGATCGAGGCCTGCTCCACGATACGACCAGCATACATGACGCAGACGCGCTCACAGACCTGGCTCACCGCGCCGAGATCATGGCTGATGAAGACGGTTGCCATGCCGGTCTCGGTACGGAGTTGGATAAGAAGGTCGAGCATCTGGGCCTGGATGGTGGCGTCAAGCGCAGTGGTGGGCTCATCGGCAATCAGCAGGTCGGGTTCGCCCGCAAGCGCGATGGCGATCATCAGTCGCTGGCATTGTCCACCGGAAAACTCATGCGGGTATAGATCGAAGCGTCGGCGCGCGTCAGGAATTCCGACCATGTCCATGAGCCGCAGCGCCTCAGCTCTTGCAGTCTCTCCACGTAGGCCACGGTGAAGGCTCACCGCTTCAGTGATTTGACGGCCGACCCGAAGAACCGGATTAAGCGCGCTTGACGGGTCCTGGAATATCATGGCGATGCGTCCGCCGCGAACGCTCTCCAGCGCGGATCGGTGCACCCCGCGGAGCTCTCGCCCCTCGATGCGAACCGAACCTGACACGGCCGCTTTCCCGGGCAGGAGACCGAGTGCGGCAAGCCAGGTGACGGACTTACCGCAACCGGATTCTCCGACGAGACCGATTGCTTCTCCCCGGCCGACATTCAGATCAATTCCGTGCAGCACCTGAACGCTGTCGAACGCAACCTTCAGGTCCCGGATTTCCACCAGATGAGACATGGCGTTTTCCTTCTTCATTGCCTGATCGCACGGGAGGTCATTGTGACAACTGCGTGCGTCGGAAGGTCCGTCGGCGAGCCTTTAGCTCGCCGACGAGAAGCAGCCCGTTACATGGCCCAGTTGTTGGAGCGAAAGTCCATGGCGAAGGCAGGTGCTGCCTTCCACTTCAACGAGGACTTCATGCCCGTGAAGACGGCGTTCTGGTGCAGCACCTGATAGGCCGGGTCCTCGCGCTCGCAGATTTCCAGCATGCGTGCATACGCTTTCTTGCGCAACGCCCGGTCCGTCGACGTTTCCAGCACCACGGACAGCTCGTTCATTTCGGCGTTTGTCCAGTCCTTCTTCTGCTGCATCTCGCCATTTGGACCAAACTGCGTGACCATCGGCGTGACCGGATCATTGATATTGGCCGATGCCGACCAGTCGCGGACGCCCTTGATCCCTTCAGGATCGTGGATCTGCGCCCAGTTTTCCTTCATCTGGATCTCGACGTTCAGTCCAACCTGCTTCCACATCTCGACCATGATCTGCGCGTTAGCTGTCTGGTTCGTGTAGTAGTTGTTGAGCAGGCGGTATGGGATGGCGTCACCCTTGTAATTGGTCTGCTTCAGCAGATCCTGGGCGAGTCCCGGGTTGTATTCCGGCACCTGCCAGCCATCGATGAACATATCGGTTGTCTTGAAGATCTCGAATTGAAGACCTGCTGGGATAACGGTCTGACCACCCCACAAAGCTTCCACGATCGCTTTGCGATCAATCGCGTGTGTCATTGCCCGACGCACCCGCGGATCGGCGAGCACCGGATTCTGCGTGTTAAATACGGAGATGCGGTGATTGAGGATCGTCGAGCCCTGGATCTCGAAGCCGGATGCGGACTGAACCGTTGCAATCTGATCTGGCGGTAAGTCGCACGCGAAGTCGTATTCGCCGGACAGCAACCCGTTGACGCGCGAGGCGACTTCCGGAACCTCAACGAACTGGATCCTTTCGAGCGGCGGACGACCGCCCCAGTATTCGTCAAAGGCAGCGAGGGTCAGGGAAACATCCGGCTTGAAGTCTTCGACCATGTATGGGCCGGTGGTAATGGGCTTGCGTGCCCATTCCGTGAATGAGGCTGCTTCATCCCAGGCACGGCGGTTTGTGATTTGTGACCCGAAGGCATAGAGGCGGCCTTCAAGCGTCACGTCGGGTGTTGCATTGTGGAAGCGCACAGTGTGCTTATCAATGACTTCGACGCCCGCAAGCGCCGGCCACACACGGCGACCGATCCCGGGCACGGAAGCCGGTAGCTCCTTGGCTGTCGCGGGCTTGTGCTCGTCAGCAAAAATCGTCTTCCCGCCCTTCGGCTCAGTCTCTCCAAACAATCGTTCCTTGGAGAACGAGAACGCAACGTCCTCTGCCGTCAACTCATCACCGTTGTGAAACTTGACGCCTTTGCGCAATTTAAGCTCAAGCGTCTTGTCGTCTATACGTCTCCACTCGGTCGCAAGACCGGCGACAGGGCCCTGATTGCCCATCCAGTCACGAAGAATGAGACCCTCCCAAAGGTTCGGGAAGAACACCCGCTCACCCGCGTTGGACTGTTCATTCCATACGCAAAGCGTGTTGTTGTTGGTGATTTTCTGGACTGCAATTTTGACCGAAGGGCGCTTGTCTTGAGCGAAAGACATCCGCGGCAGGACAATAGTGCTGGTGGCCGCGCCGATCAGACCGAGAGCGCCGCGTCGATTGATGGAAAGCATCGATAATCTCCTATGGGATCAAAAATGGGCAAGCCGAGTTCCTCCCGCGCCTCTTGGACGCAGGGATCGATGGGCTCATGATGTGTCAGGAAGGCCGCAGAGGTCGCGGCTCTGGATGTTCAGGCCAACGCCGCTAGCCGCGGTGAGCTTCTAAAGGCGGTCTCCGGGAGCAACGTTTCCAGAACTTTCCGCAGTTCTAAAGACCCTGTCGCGACCGCGATCGCGCCAGCCTCAGCAAGAACTGTCGGACGACCTGGCTGAGGGTCAGCCGGATCAACAAAGCCGATCGCCGCCATGCCAGCCGCCACTGCCCCAACGATCCCGTGTGGACTGTCATCGATTACGACGCAGCGGCCCGGAGCGGTTCCGAACTCGTTTGCGCAAAGCAAGAAGAGGTCTGGGGCGGGTTTCGGGTGAGCAACCATTTCTGCGCTGTAAATGTGCTCGTCAAACTCATGCCACAGATCCAGAAGGCCCAAACTGTTCTGAAGGCGTTCCATGCTGCTGTTCGACGCTACGCACTTGGGAATCGCTAAACCCCGGACGAGATCATGCACACCTGGCATCGACGTAAGGGAGCAAGCGAACTGCGGATATAGCGCGTTGCGGTAAGCTCTGAACACTGGAGCGGGTTCGGCCAACCCAAGCTCAGCGATGCAGATCCGCTGCGCGTCGTCCTCGGAGGAGCCGGTGAAGCGACGATGAACTTCAGAGACCGAAATCGAGACGCCCGCGTCGTTCAGCACTTTCGACAGCACCCTGCTTGCAACCGGCTCGCTGTCTATCAAAACACCGTCACAATCGAAAATGACTAGATCTGTCACCATTCTGTCCACTGTCCATCCTTGGTGAAACGCCAAAGCTTCTGGAGTGCTTTGGTTCTTAATCCGAAACTCAACCGCCGCGTGCGTACCTGCTCAACAGGCAGCGAACGGCTTAGCGTCCGTCAATGAGGCCTTCATAGGTTACAGATGTAACGTCAGTGTGACACCTGCTCGGGGTAGAGTTTGGGGAACCGCGCAAGGATGAAGTCAACCGTATGACGATCTTCGCGTGCAGGAAGTTGGCTTTGGGCCGATATCGGAAACAATTTCCGCGTGTGCGAGCTTCACCAGGTCTCAATCCTGGGCCTGAGTATACAGGCAGTTCCTGCCGCTCAACACACGCAGCCACGTGATTGGTTGGTGACTTCCCAAGACCGCTATCCGCCGACACGAGACGGGGCAGGATGGCCTGGAAGCGCCAACAGGGGACATGGAGGCTTGGTGCTTGCGAGCCCCGCACTTGATCACGTAAGGATGAGGGAGAAGACTGCTTGGGGATGTCATCTGGCAGCGTTGTAGAGCGGCTGGGTCACAATGAGTATGAGAGTACTTCTTCTAGGCGCGAACGGCTTCATCGGTTCGTCAATCCTGTTGCGCCTGATGTCCGGTGGGCATGCCGTTACTGGTCTTGCGAGGCATCCTAATCGCGCAGCGTGCAAATGGCCTGGCGCAGGATGGATCAAGAGCGATCTTTCCAAGATGTTGCATAGCGATGATTGGCGAAGTCTGGTGGAAGACCATGACGTCATCGTCAATTGTGCTGGTGCTCTCCAAGATGGGCTTTCAGACGATCTTGCGGCAACGCAGGAGCAGTCCATGCGAGCCCTGTACGAACGAGCCAGTTCGGCTGGCAACAAACGCATCGTGCAGATTTCTGCCTCGGACAATAGTCGATCCGGCCACTTGCCCTTCATGGCGACCAAACGCCGCGCTGATGATGCCTTGGCTACAAGCGGTGTCGAGTATGTCATCTTAAGACCTGCCTTGGTCCTTGGCCGCAATGCGCACGGCGGCAGCGCTCTAATCCGAGCTCTTGCCAGCACCCCTTTCGCCGTTCCGCTTCTCCATGCTGACAGCTCGGTTCAAACCGTCGCTGTGGACGATGTGGCCGATATAGTTGCCATGGCGGTGGAAGGCGCTCTTCCGAGCGGGACCGATATCGAATTGGCCGCGCCGGAGCGGCTGACACTGGGGCAACTTGTGCAACTGCATCGGCAGTGGCTGGGGCTACCTTCGGCAAGGGTGGTTCAAGTTCCCTCCTGGTTTGGCAGCATGATTTCCCGCTTTGCCGATTTAGCGGGACGCCTTGGTTGGCGCTCACCACTTCGCTCAACGGCTCTGGCGGTCATGGAGCATGGAGTAACGACGCAGTTTGAGCTTCCCGATCTTCCCGCAGGTCATGCACTTCGTACAGCTCAACAGGCTCTCGGCGCCAATCCCTCCGGTGTTCAGGACCTATGGTTCGCCCGGCTGTACTTATTGAAGCCGGTCGTCATCGTTTCGATCTCAGCCTTCTGGTTTCTGTCTGGGACATTTCCACTAGCAGACCCCTCGCGGGCCGCAGCGCACTTCGAGCCTTTCATGACCCCGTCGCTGGCTCTGGCCCTGACCCTTGCAACATGCGCGATAGACATTGCGTTGGGGTTGCTCATTTTGATCCGACCCTTCACCAGAAAGGCACTTATTGCCATGCTGGTTGTGGCTCTCTCATACCTGCTTGGAGGAACGGTCCTGAAGCCTGACCTCTGGCTCGATCCCTTAGGACCTCTCGTGAAAGTTCTGCCGTTCCTGTCCCTATGCGTCGTTGCACTTGCCATACTGGATGAACGCTGATGGACTTCGAACCATGGCTGCGCCTTGTTCACGTCATTGGCGCGACAGTTCTGTTTGGCACCGGTGCCGGTATCGCGTTCTTCATGGTCATGGCCCGCCGCACGGATGATCCAGCGTTGATCGCCCACGTCTCCAACACAGTGGTCGTTGCCGACACCGTCTTCACAGCGACGGCTGTCCTCGTGCAGCCAGTGACCGGATATCTTCTGGCGAGAACGGTCGGCTGGCCCCTGACCGAGAGCTGGATTGTGTTGTCGCTATTTCTGTATGTTTTGACCGGGCTTTTCTGGCTCCCGGTGGTCTGGATACAGATCCAGCTGCGCGACCTTGCGCGGCTGGCGGCATCACGCAACGGTCCTCTGCCGGAGCAATGGTACAGGCTCTACCGCGTTTGGGTTGCGTGCGGCTTCCCCGCGTTCTTCTCAGTGATCGGGATTTTCTGGCTGATGCTGATGAAGCCGGAGATCACGTTCTAAGGTCGCCCGATCGATTCCTCTCAAGAGCGAGGGCTGCAGGCGGGCGTGTCTCACTTGTAGGCCTCAGCGGCGCTGCCGCGGCCGGGTTGCTTTAGTGCAGGGTGTTTTGGATCATGGGTGATTACGTTGCCTACACATCAACACGCTTCGTCTCAATTTATCCTGTCGCGATTCATGATCGCCGTTTCGCGTTGTCAAACCACGAGTCTGCGATTCTGCAGGTAACAACGTTTGCAGTGGATCCCGTCGGCCAAAGGTAGCGATCCGGCTTCATGATGTATCAGTGGTCGGCCGACACTGAGGCTGCCGGCGATAACGAGGAGCCAAGACGTCAAGGGGTTCAGAGGAGCAGAAACGCACGCCGCAGAGACAGTGCGCCAGCAGCGGGGGCGCTCCGAGCGAGCACGCGGGTTCGACGAAGCCGAGACAACTATTCAAGCGCGCTCGTGGCTGATAACTACGGCGGCTCGCAGCCAGAAGAACTCCAAGATCCGAGCCTGCCGCCGGTCCGTCCTGCTACTTCCGCAAACGCCGTTCATCCTACATCTCGTCTCCCCCGTTACTCCCTATCACGGCGTATGCGGTGGAATCGAAAAAAGCCTGGCTTTTCTTGCCACCCTTCGGCGGAGCTAGCGGGTTCTGAGGGTCTCTAGGGAGCCGTCACCCGTTTCAACTCCGCGTCCTGCAGCCAGAAAAATAACGGGCTTGGGAAGTTTGTCTGACGTGGTGCCACAACAGAACCTCCTGCGGAAGCATGGCGCCGGTTGCCGGGATCGTGGCTAATCTGGTGAGCAAGGCGGTGGTGCGGGAATATCCGCGCAATGTAGACGTGATGTACCCGGCAAAGGGCTCCTCACCGGGAGATCACAGGGGGGAACGGATGCGGAAATTATTTCCGCGTCCGGTGGTGTAGGCAGAGGGTAACAGCCCATCGGTCAACTTTGGGGAGGACGAGGTGCCAGGTTCGGTGGCCTGCGGGGGATCAACTTATGCGTTGGGGCCGTGTGAAACCTGGAAACAGCGAGAAATTCGTTGTCAAGGTGGATGGAGAGACAGCCTTCGCGCGCGCAGGACGTTTCGGTCTCTGTTCGGGAAAAAGATATCTACGTCTTTGACGTAGCCGGTGACGCTGTCTCGTGCGCGATCCAATAGTGTTCGAGGAAGGTCGAAGCTCGAAAGAACGATTGCCGCGATCCGCCTGATAGGCCTTCGACCAGTATTGAGACGGTGCAGTTGGTTCTCGCCATGCGGCAATGAGGCCGACGACGCCTGTCGCTATCGGGAGAGTCGCCTCTCGTCATCGATCAGCGTCAGGCGGGCGGGGCCGACTGCACCCCATTGCCACAGGACCAGGTTGAGATCATCCGCGTTCGCGCCGGGCGCGAAGCTTCTGACAAGCAGGCCGTGATAACCTGCGGCGGCGAGGTGTCGGGCGAAAGCCTGGGTGTGGGCCTCGCCGCCCGCCTTCATCTGGTCTCGCCATGTCGGGTCTGCGAGAGATGACGGGGTCATCCCTTCGGCCAGCAATGCGATCTCATCCCTGGTGTCGAATACTCGACCTATGTCGGCGTCGTAAGAGATCAACGTCGTCGGCTGCAGGCTACCGGCCTGGTTGGCCTCGCGAAGGGCAGTCATCACCGTGAGGCAGGTGTAGAGCGCTGGTGTGCCCTTCTTGTTGAAGCGACCTCCATACAGCTCCGCCCCCCGCCCGGACATTGGCTCGCGTGCATAGATCGGGTTCAGGGCTCGATAGAGTGTGCCTTCATATCGCATCCTCTTGTCAGGCGTGGATGCCGGCATCGACCGCGTCGATATAATCGAGAACCTCGTCCGCACGGCCCTCCCGGACCAACTGCATCGCGGTCATTCCTGAGAAGCCCGGTAAAGGTTCTGAGCGATACCAGGCATAGGCCATAAGGGCCGATCCGAAGCGCGGCTCCATCTTGTTGACGACCTCGGTCATCTCGCGCAGACGGCGCTGCGTCCTGTCGGACCGAATCCGATCCTTCCGTTGGATTGCATCCTTGCCGAGCCCGGCCGTCCGGGCGATTTCCTCGCTCGTGGTGCGCAGGACGTCGGCAATCTTCCGTGGCGAGAAAAGCCCTTCGTCAGCGTATTGCGCGATACCCATGGCTTTACCTCCAACTTTTGGAGCCAATGATTATGACGCTATATAGCGTCAGAATGAGCGGCTTTCAAGAGGAGACCAGGAAGCAGAGGTGAACCGTTCAACCGCCCACTGAAACGTATCAAACCCACCTTCCGCAGATCATTCAGTATGGGATTTAACGTACGTACCGACCTCCTATGAAGCTAAGCTGTTTCCGGATGTTCGAAGCTCATTTGCAGGTTGCTGGCTCATGCCACATCAAGAGAGGATGTCCCATGGTTCAGGCGGTTGCGTCGACGTCATCGCAACCATTTGCCGCTAAGTTGTTACGACGCAGGGTCCTTCGGATCACGGGTGATTTACGTTGCCTGCACATCAACACGCTTCATCTCAATTTATCCTGTCGCGATTCATGATCGCTTTTTCGCGTTGTCAGACCCGGAATATGCGATTCTGCAGGTAACAACGTTTGCTGTGGATGCCGGCGTCGGCCAAAGGCAGCGATCCGAAGCCCTGGACCTCGCCACCTTCAACCAGATGGCAGAGTTCATCTATCGTTACAGCGGCATCAAGATGCCGTCGAACAAGATCACCATGCTCGAGGGGCGCCTGCGCCGCGGTACAAAGGGTCGCACCTAGCCGACCCTGGACTTCCGGCGAGAACGCCTAAGTTAATGGTATGCCTAAGACAATGCACCAAACACCGTTGCAATCGGATGTCTCCGCCCGGAGGTCGTGGAGCTTTTCCTAAGCCTGATCCTCCGGGCCATCGACAGTTCATTTTGTCTGTTTGAATCGGCGCCTCGCCGATACCGGAGATACCGTGCTGAGATCAAGAAACTGCTATATCTGCCATCGAAGCGTCCCTCGGGCCGCCGTTCGATGCCCGTGGTGCGCGAGCACCACCACACAACGTCCGACCGTGCAAACCACGAGGTTGCCAATCTCTTCAGGGCGCCCTCGCAGGTCATCTGATCCGGATTGGGGCGCCATCGATGGGCATTGAGAAGGCGCCAGCCTCACCGGCGATGACGGCAAGAAGCGTTGTCGACGCTCCTGTCAGGAACAGCTCTACCAAGAGATCTGCAGCTTCACCTTGAACGTGACGCTTGAACGCTCGTCGCTGGGATCAGCCTGGCCTGACCCCATTAGGTGGCCCGGTTTCAGTCTTAATGTATGATCGGCTTTTCGGCCATGGCCTGGGCAGATGGCGGTGTCGATCCGGGCGGCGGCGCAGGCCAGATGGTGGCCTGCGGTGCCGGCGGTTTATATCCGAGCGATGAGTGCGGCCGCTCGGTGTTGTAGTAGCGTCGCCAAGCTTCGATGATGACCTTTGCCTCGGCGAGGCTATAGAAGATTTCACCGTTGAGCAGTTCGTCGCGAAGCTTCGAGTTGAAGCTCTCGCAGTAGCCGTTCTCCCATGGGCTTCCTGGTTCGATGAATGCGGTCTTCGCACCGACAGCAGCAATCCACTCCCGCACGGCCTTGGCGATGAACTCCGGGCCGTTGTCGGAACGAACATGACCCGGCACGCAGCGCGGGATGAACAGGTCCGACAAGACATCAATGACGTCGGTGGAGTTGAGCTTGCGATCGATGCGGATTGCCAGGCATTCCCGGGTGAACTCGTCGATGATGTTGAGCATGCGGAATTTCCTGCCATTGTGGGTGCGGCCCTCGACGAAGTCATAGGACCAGACATGGTTGGGGTGCTCCGGTCGAAGCCGGATGCACGATCCGTTATTCAGCCAGAGACGTCCTCTTTTCGGTTGCTTCTGGGGAACCTTAAGCCCCTCCCGCCGCCAGATGCGCTCGACGCGCTTGGCATTCACCGTCCAGCCTTCGCACCGCAGCATCGCGGTGATCCTGCGATAGCCATAACGGCCATAGCGGGAAGCGAGCCGGATGATGTCGGCGGTCAATGCCTCTTCATCTGGCCTGCCTCCAGGCCTCTTGCGCTGGGTCGAACGGTGCTGGCCCAGAACCTTGCAGGCGAAGCGCTCCGAGACGGAGAACTTCGCCATGACATGGTCAATGCATCGGCGGCGGCGGGAAGGGCTCAGAAGTTTCCCGAGGCAGCCTCCTTCAAAATCAGTTTCTCGAGCGTCAGGTCCGACACCGCCTTGCGAAGCCGCTCGTTCTCTTTCTCAAGGTCCTTCAGCCGCTTTACCTGGTCACCCTTCAGGCCACCGAACTCCTTGCGCCAGCGGTAATAGGTGAACTGCGTCACGCCGATCAAACGAACCGCTTCGCCAACAGATCGGCCCTGAGACAACAGAACATCGACCTGGCGCAGCTTTGCGACAATCTCTTCGGGCTTGTGCTTCTTCTGGGGCATTCCAACGTCCTCTCAAATGGCTCAATAGCCTAATTCAGGGAGGACCACTTTTCAGGGGGCAGACCATGCTGCCCGTGCGCTGGTTGATATGTCCACGGCGAGGCTTGCACAGCTTGCCAATGTCGATGTGACTCTGGTTCAGAATTCTGAGGAAGATTTCCCAGCCACCCGCTGACGTGATCAGTAAACTCAAGAACGCCCTCGAATATGCAGGAGCGGTCTTCTTGCCGGAGACGAGGGGAGGAGTGGGTGTCGGTGTCCGCTTGAAGTTTGACTGCGAAACGGCGCGGCGACTGGCCGTCCTGGAAGGTGAGGGCGGCATCGTTCGGCCTGACCGCGTTGCCTGGCCATGACGCCGCTGGCGAGCGCTGTCCCCGGCGTCAACTGACAGCCGCATCGGCGATGAAGCGTCTGCACGCAGCGATGTTCGGCGGGGGAGGATGGCAGCCCAAGAGCTGACATCCTCCAATCCTAGAGCTTTACCCCTTCCAGCAAAGCCATCAGCGAGTCGCGGTCCGCGATCGATCGTACGCGTATCGTCATCTTCTCGCTTTTGACAGGCACTTGCGGAGGTGCGCTGAACGCGATGCCCGGAGCGTTCGCTGCTGCCCATTGCTTGAAGCGGAGCAACTTGTTGGGGCCGCTGATGGGGAAGGTGCAACTGCATCTGAAAGTCATGATCATGATATCCAATCTGTCGCGCGCGATTGTGCGCATCCTCTCGCAGGAGGGCGCGGTCGCACGAATGATGAGGTGGGGTTCAAAGACCTGGCGCCGCTCTTGCACTTGCAGGTAGTGGCGCCAGGCAACTAGCCGATCTTGCAGCTAGCCCTGAAGTTCACAGATTGTATGAGCAGGAACCTGAACATGGCCGTTGTCTCGGACATCCAGCACGCAAAGTCAAACTGGGCGAGCGCGTCTTCCTGCCGCAGAGGGACCTACATCCTCCATTCGCTGAGACCTTGCAAACTCACCCAGATTATCCTCTGATCAACCAGCAGATCAATGAAGCAGCGTCGGCTACTTTCTTTTGAAAGGGACAAGGCTGAATGGAGACGTCAATGATCTCTGCCGGACAGCGTGGTGCGTCTGATGACGCCGGCAATGATCGGCATTGCAGCCGACTATTGACAAACCATCCTGCGTCATCGTGATCAGGACCCTTGCGTTAGCTATTGCTGCGGCGCTTGCGTCATTGGGGGTCGCACATCTTGCCTTCCAGACGCCCTCTCTCGAAGGACGTACCGTTACGTATGCCGTGCAGGCGAGCGATGTAACACCTCTTGGCAGGGTGGCATTGTCGCGGCCTGACGGACAGGTTGAGCAAAGTGGCGTTCTACCCTTACTCAGTGGGCCCGACGCATTCGTAGCAAGGATCGCATTGATTCGCGCGGCAAAAGTCGCGGTCGATGTGCAGTATTACATCTGGCAGCGCGACGATACCGGGCTCATTCTGCTGGATGAACTGCGTAAGGCTGCAGAACGAGGAGTGCGTGTCCGGCTTCTCCTCGATGATAACGGGATCACCGGGTTGGATGGCGATCTTGCGGCGCTAGCTGCCATGCCACAGGGGTGGAGGTCCGGCTCTTCAATCCGTTCATCCTCCGGACTATAAAGCAGCTGGGCTACGCATTCGACTTCGTCCGGCTGAACCGGAGGATGCACAACAAGTCGCTGACGGCTGACGGAGCCGTAGGCATCCTGGGTGGGCGCAGCATCGGTGACGTGTATTTCGGCTTCGGATCCGGCATCCAGTTCATCGACACGGACGTGATGGTTACCGGTGCGGTGGCTGGAGCGATAGGAGCCGATTTCGATCGTTATTGGCATAGCCGATCAGCGCATCCGTTAGATCGCGTGGTGAGCGGGAGTTCTGCTAGTGCGCTGCGCGATCTGGTTCAAGAGGCGCATACTGCAGCAAATTCGCCGGAGGGAAAACTCTACGCTGAGCGGCTGGAAAGTTCACCATTCGTAGGGCAGTTGACCGGAGGGAAGCTGGCATTCGAGTGGACCAAGGTCTATCTGGTCAGTGACGATCCAGCCAAGGGGCTGGGCGAGGCCAAGGAAAAGGATCTCCTGTTCCCGCAATTGATGAACCTGCTGTCGCATCCGTCTCGTTCGATTGATCTCGTGTCGGCCTATTTCGTTCCCGGGCGTCAGTTCACGGCCAAGCTTGAGGAACTGGCACGGAACGGCGTTCGTGTCCGAATCCTGACGAACTCACAGGCGGCAACGGACGTGACCGTCGTTCATAGCGCTTACGTAAAGTATCGGGCCGAACTTCTGCAAGCCGGCGTGGAACTCTATGAACTGAAGCCCACGTTCGGAACGGCACGTGAACCGGATACAGTCAGCCCCTCCGGGTCGTCACGCTCGTCTCTGCACTCCAAGACGCTGGCGGTGGACAAGACCCGCATCTTCGTCGGTTCTTTCAACTTCGATCCTCGCTCGCTGCTCCTCAATACAGAAATGGGCGTTGTCATAGACAGCCCCATCCTGGCCGGTTCCCTCTCGCGTGCCTTCTCGGAGCGCTTCCCGGCAGCGAGCTACATCCCCGCATTGAACGGCGGCGAGATTGTGTGGCAAGAAATAGCGGCAGACGGATCGGTCGTGCGACATGGGCAGGAGCCCGAGACGAGTTTTTTCTCGAGGTTTTCTCTTACGCTGCTTGGCCTGCTGCCAATCGAATGGCTGCTTTAGTTGAGGCGCGTTTGTGCGCCTGCGCGTCCACCAGGCTCACTGTCGCTGCCCACGGAGCTTCCTCTTTCTGTTCTTCACTGCTATCCGGGATCCTAATGTATCAGTCTATGGGCGCGCAGCGGGGAGGACGGTGCGCTCCAACAGTTGGGTTTGATGTGTACAGTATCTCTGTTGAGACAGTCATCAGTGTTCTCTATCTTGTCGCGATAGTCGTTGAAGCAATGACCGCAGCTATCGCGGCCGGTCGCAGGCAGATGGACTGGCTGGGCGTGTGTGTGCTCGGTAGCGTCACAGCACTTGGGGGTGGCTCAGTACGGGACATTTTGCTGGATCATCATCCGCTCTCATGGGTGGAGCGGCCTTACCTCCTCTTCGTCACGGGTGGAGCAGCACTTGCGACGATCGCCATTGCCAAACTGATGCCGCGACTGCGTCACCTGTTCCTCTTCCTCGATGCGATAGGGCTCGTGGTGTTTACCATCATCGGCTGCCGTATTGCGGAAGGCCTTGGTCTTCCACTGATCGTGGTGGTTGCTTCTGGCGTGATCACGGGTTGCGTGGGCGGTGTTTTGCGAGACGTACTCTGTGCTCAAGTGCCGCTGCTTTTTCGGGCAGAGCTTTACGCGACAGTTTCTGTGCTTGTCGCCTTGACCTATCTCGCCTTGATGACATCGGGCGTCGGCGAAGGTTTTGCCCTTCTGGGGGCGAGCTTGATCGGACTAGCCTTGAGAGTTGCGGCAATCCGCTTCCACTGGAGCCTACCGAAGTTCATCTACGGTGACGCCGACTATTGAGCCGAGAGGGCGCTGTTTCCGAAGCTTGAAACGCTTGTTGTTTCGGAAGCCGTGAGCCTGTGCTAGTTCGTCGTTAGCAAGAAAAGGGGGATCCTCTTGGCGCGAACATTGATCCGGCCCGGCGGTAGAAGCGAACGCATACAGCTTGCGGTACACAAAGCGGTCCGGGAGCTGACGGAAGAGCAGCTCGATCAGCATTTAACAGTGGCAATGATCGCGGCACGGGCGCAGGTGCCCCCTTCAACAATTTATCGCCGCTGGCAGACACTCCAGCAACTCCTTGCCGACGTCGCAAGCGAGCGCTTTCTGCCGGACACGCTGCCCATTGATACGGGGACCCTGGAAGGTGATCTGACGCTCTGGCTCGAGCATCTAGTGGACGACCTTTCCTCAGGGCCCGGCAATGCCTTGTTGCGTGAACGGATGACGGATGTGCGGGCTGCGCGGGTCGCAGCCGGCTATGCGTATCAGAACCTGGTCCTGCTGTGCGGTCGATGCGAGGGCCGAGGTGAACCGGCACCGATCCCCGACCGCCTCATGGACCTCCTCGTTGCCCCCGTCATCTACCGGATTTTCTTCGCAGGGCAGACGATCTCTAGCCAGTATCAGGCGGAGCTCGTCCACAACGCGCTGCAGTCGCCGATAGGCATTCGACCTTTCGATGCTCAGGCCTCCATCAAAGACTATGTCCTCTACGAGGATGGGGCTCAGTAGCCGGTCAGCAGAGTTGATGGATCCGATCCGAAGTAAGGCCTGACCCCGAGCAATGGTGCTGCACGACTGACGATCTCCTTGATCATGGGGGCTGCCGTGTAGGCCGCCAGGCGACGACCGGATTCGCCGGTCAGGGGAGCGTCGATGATCGACAGCACGACGTAGCGGGGCTCGTGCATGGGAAAGCTGCCGAGGAAGGCGTTGAAGTTCAGGTCGGTCGCGTAACGACCGTTGACGACCTTGTCGGCAGTACCGGTCTTGCCACCGACATGAAAGCCAGGCACGTCGGCGCTGCGGCCAGAACCCGTCTTGCCGTTCCAGTCGAAGAGGTGGCGCATATGTGCACTGGTCTTCTCCTGCAGGACAGGGACCGAAGCCGCAGGAGCTAGCTCCTGGTTCCGTGCCAGGAAGGTAGGCGCGATCAGCTTCCCGCCATTCACCAGTGCGGCCGCGGCGACGGCCGTCTGCAATGGTGTCGTCGCCATCCCATGACCGTAGGAGATGGTCGCAGAATTTATCTTCTTCCATACTCGAGGCTGCGTCGGTGTAGCGATCTCAGGAAGCTCTGTTTCCAGTCTTGTCAGGAGCCCCAACCGGGTGAGGAACTCCTTGTGTCCCTCAATTCCGACCATGTCGGCAATCTTCACCGTAGCGATGTTGGAAGAATAGCGGAACACTTCCGGGATCGTGAGAGGGCGGTGGCGACCGTGGAAATCGTTGATCGTAAAGCCGCCCATCCTGATCGGGCGCGACGCATCCACAATGGACCCCAAGCCGATCTTGCCGCTGTCCAGCCCCATGGCGATCGTGAAGCTCTTGATGGTCGACCCCATTTCAAAGGTCGCATTACTCATCCTGTTGAACCAGCCCTTCTCGTATTCCTTGTCAATGCTGCCGTCTGGTAATGTCCGGGATGGCTCGTTGGGGTCGTAGTCCGGCACTGATGCCATTGCCAGGACTTCTCCTGTGTGGGCATCAAGCACAACCGCGCCGGCGGCTTCCGCCTGGTACGATTTCATCGCCTTCTGAATGACGCTGCGAACGATGCTCTGGACGCGAAGGTCGATGGAGAGCCGAACCGGTTCGAGTGGTGTGTCGCCTGTCATGCCTGCCGCCATCAGGTCGGCAAGCCCCTGGCGATCGATGTAGCGCTCCATGCCTGCCAGTCCGCGGTTGTCGACGTTGACGTGGCCGAGAATGTGCGAGGCAGTGGGGCCTCCCGGGTAGAAGCGGCGCTTCTCGGGGCGGAACCCTAACCCTGGGATGCCGAGCGCGAGAATATCGGCCTGCTGTCGAGGGGTGAGTTGGCGTTTGAGCCATTGGAAAGCTGACTTGGAGCGAAGCTTGCGGTGGGTGGTGCCCCAGTCGAGGTCGGAAATCACGGTTGCGAGCTTCTCGACCACCTCGTTGGCATCCACGATCCTGATCGGCTCGGCATAGAGCGACATCATGTTGAGGTCGGTTGCAAGGAGGTCGCCGTTGCGATCGATGATGTCAGGGCGAGCCGCGGGAGGCGGGATGGCATTAATGGAATGGGTGGTTTCGGATGCTGCCAGGCCATACTGAACCAGCCGGCCTCCTATTACCAGATAGATGGCTGCAACCGAGAACATGATCAGGCCAAGCCGGTGCTTGCCCATCCGAACTTGTTGGGTGGCCCTAGCAAGAACAATAGGAGCCTCAGGACGACCACTCGCTTCCAGGCGCAGGTGCGATCGGCTCCTACGCCTGAATATATGGGAGATCGTTGCCATGCGCTGCTCCTTTCGCGTCCCGAGTCACGCTTTGGAATCCCTCCCGAGATTCGGGCCAAGGATAATTCGCGACGATTAATGCAATTGATGTTGCATTAACGGCTTACTTAATGCTTAATGAAGTCGCGCTGGGTCCTGCTTCACTGGAAACATCTCCGTGATGCCTTCTTGGTGCAGACAGCGAGTGGGAGAGAGTCGCCGTAGGCGGCCGCCGAAGGAGCAACCGCCCCGGAAACTCTCAGGCACATGGACCGTTCGCTGGAGAAGAACTCTGGAAGGTGGAGCAGTCGCTCCCGCCGAAGGTGTAAGTCACTGCTGCGTATCGGTGGTGATCAAACTCTCAGGCCGATGACAGAGGGGGCCCGCATGCTTTGCATGCTGCCAACTCTGAGGGCCTGTAATGAACCGCATATCCTGATCATCTCACATACTGGAAGCTCGCAGGTGCGACGGCCTCACGAGCTTGTCTGGAGCATGAGGGAGGTTTTGCCGATGACTCGGCGCGCCCAGAACCAGTCTGCTGCCGCAGAGCTTCGTTACTTCGCAAAAAAAACTCTCGTACAGGACCAGTGATTGTGTTTCGGCGTGGAATATTGACCCCTCTGGCGGGGTGATCGGCGTCCAATTTTGACCCCCCACCTGTTTCGTCTGACCATCCGCCTTTTGCTGGCGGATGGAGGGGGAGTTGAAGCGAGTGGATACGATTGCGCGTGTTCGTCGGGCCTTCCATGTGCAGGGGTGGTCGGTGAAGAGGATCGTCCGGGAGTTGCATGTGTCCCGCAACACGGTGCGCAAGATTCTACGATCCAATGAGACGGACTTTTCCTACGAGCGAGAGCGGCAACCTTTACCGAAGACAGGCCGGTGGAAGGCCGAGATCGAGCGCTTCCTGGCTGCGAACGAAGGCAAACCATCTCGTGAACGGTTGACGCTGATCCGGATTTACGAAGAGCTTCGGGCGCTGGGTTACAACGGCAGCTACGATGCGATCCGGCGCTATGCGAAGGGATGGTCGAAAGATCGAGGGGCTGTGACGGCGCAAGCCTACGTGCCACTCTACTACGCGCCCGGCGAGGCCTACCAGTTCGACTGGAGCCACGAGATTGTTCTGATCCAGGGCGTGACGACGACAGTGAAGGTTGCTCATGTCCGGCTCTGCCACAGCCGGATGATGTTCGCCCGCGCCTACATGCGTGAGAGCCAAGAGATGGTCTTCGATGCCCACGACAAGGCCTTCGCCTTCTTCCGTGGCACCTGCACGCGCGGCATCTACGACAACATGAGGACGGCAGTCGAGACAGTCTTCATCGGCAAGGAGCGGCTCTACAATCGCCGCTTCCTGCAGATGTGCAGCCATTACCTCGTTCATCCAGTTGCCTGCACGCCTGCATCCGGTTGGGAGAAAGGACAGGTCGAGAACCAGGTCGGCCTTGTGCGGGAGCGCTTCTTCACGCCGCGCCTCAGGGTCAAAAGCCTGGAGGAATTGAATGTCTGGCTGCTCGACAAGTGCATTGCCTATGCCAAGGCTCATAGCCATCCCGAACAGACAGCACAGACGATCTGGCAGATGTTCGAAGCTGAACGCGGCAGCCTCGTGCACTATGTGGGACCCTTCGACGGCTTCCACTGCGTGCCCGCCTCAGTGTCAAAGACCTGCACTGTCCGCTTCGACAACAACAAATACTCGGTCCTGTCGACGGCCGTCGGCCGCCCAGTTGAGGTTCATGCCTATGCGGATCGGATCGTCATCAAGCAGGATGGCGTGACGGTCGCTGAACATCAGCGCAGCTTCGGCCGTGGTGATACCGTCTATGATCCCTGGCACTATGTCCCTGTCCTTGCTCGCAAACCCGGTGCATTGCGCAACGGCGCTCCCTTCCGGGAATGGGTTTTGCCAGCCGCGATGGAGAAGGTTCGCAAACGGCTGAAGAACGTAGACGACGGTGATCGGCAGATGGTCACCATACTCGGATGTGTTCCCGCCGATGGCTTGGCGGCAGTTGAGGCTGCCTGCCAGGAAGCGCTTGATCACGGTGTCTGCTCGGCCTCGGTGATCATCAACATTCTGGCTCGAAGCCGCGATCCGGCTCCCGCTGTAACCCTGCAAATCCCGGATGCGCTTCGGCTTGCCCATGAGCCGGTCGCCGACTGCGCCCGTTACGACAGGCTCAGGAGGGCAAGTTGATGGAACGCACGCAGGTTCTCGAACTGATGAGCACGCTGAAGCTCTATGGAATGCGCAGCGCCTACGACGAGGTCATGGGAAACGGCATCAAACGGCAGCACGAGCCACCGCGCATCGTCGGTGACCTCCTGCAGTCGGAGATCGCCGAGAAGCAGGCCCGCTCAATCCGGTACCAGCTCAGCATCGCCAAGCTTCCACTCGCCAAGGATATCGACGACTTCAACTTCGATGAAACGCCCGTCAATGAATCCCTGGTCCGGGAATTGGCCACGGGCACCTTTGTCGCCGACCAGCGCAACGTCGTTCTCGTCGGCGGCACGGGAACCGGCAAGAGCCATCTGGCCATCGCAATTGCCCGCGCACTCATCCGCAACAGCACGCGCGGCCGCTTCTTCAACGTCGTTGATCTGGTCAATCGGTTGGAAACGGAAACGCGCAACGGCAAGCAGGGACGGACCGCCGATTACCTCACACGCCTTGACTTCATCATTCTCGATGAACTGGGATACCTACCGTTCGCCCAGGCCGGAGGCCAACTCCTGTTCCACCTGATCAGCAGGCTCTACGAGCGCACATCAATCATCGTAACCACGAACCTTGCCTTCGGTGAATGGCCGTCGGTGTTTGGCGATGCCAAGATGACGACGGCACTCCTCGACCGTTTGACCCACCACTGCGAGATCGTCGAAACCGGTAACGAGTCCTGGCGCTTCAAGAACCGCTCTCAAGGCTAAAGCCGAAGATAACCATCACCCGCACTTGGCCTGCCCTCTGCAACCCAGGCCAGCGCCGGGCAGGCCAAGCGCTGATCGTCTGTAGGAGGGGTCAATATTGGACGCCGATATGGAGTGCGCCCCTTGGGGTGGACAAGGATCAGGCTGCTGATTTGCCAGTCTGCCGGATGTGTTGATCCTCGAACTGTTGCGGGCTCAAATAGCCGAGCGCTGAATGGAGCCGGCGTTTGTTGTAGACCTCCTCGATGAAGTGGGGAAGGTGCTCGGTGATCTCTTCGAAGGTTTCGAAGGCCATCGGATAGACCGCCTCGACCTTCAGCGTTTTCATGAAGCTTTCGGCCTTGGCGTTGTCGTACGGATTGCCGCGGCGGCCCATCGAGCCGATCAAGCCGTTGACGGCCAGTGTCTCGCGGTAGAGCTCGGCAGCATACTGCGAGCCGCGATCCGAATGGTGGACCACGCCCGGCGGCGGCTTTCTCTGGTCAATGGCCGCCTTCAAGGCTGCCATCGTCAGCCGTGCGTCGATCGACCGACCGATGGCGTAACCGACGATCAACCGCGACCAGGCATCGAGGATGATGGCGACGTAGATGAACCGGGCCGGCAAAGCGACATAGGTGATGTCGCTGACCCAGAGCTGGTTGGGACCGCTCGGGATGATGTCCTTCGCCAAGTTCGGGAAGATCGGGCCGTCGTGGTCACTGTCGGTCGTGGCAATGAAACGTCGCTTGATCTTCGGACGCAGATCGTGTTCGCGCATGAGGCGACGGATCTTCTTGTGGTTCACGACAAGACCCTGCTGTCGCAGGGCCGCACCGACACGGCGGTAGCCGTAGAAC
Source organism: Neorhizobium sp. SOG26 (assembly GCF_003491345.1). Classification (GTDB taxonomy): domain Bacteria; phylum Pseudomonadota; class Alphaproteobacteria; order Rhizobiales; family Rhizobiaceae; genus Neorhizobium; species Neorhizobium turbinariae. The sequence goes on along the minus strand of NZ_CP025513.1, from coordinate 458,723 downwards.
TCGAACTCGTCGCAGATTGCGAACATCGCTTCAACGATCGCGGTGTCGTCGGCCGGCCGTTCTGGACAGTCATAATAGGTGGAGCGCGCCATTCCCATCAGCCGGCATCCTTCCGCGACGGAGATGCCGCGGGGCCGGTGATGATGGATGTAGTCCCGTTTTTCCGCCGCGGTGCGCTTTTCAGAGCCCCCTTTAGAAATTCCAGTTCCAGAGCCTGCTTGCCAACCAGCCGCTCGAGGGCGGCGATCCGGGCCTCGTATTCCTGGATGAGATCGACCGCCTGCGCATCGTCGTCGAATGCGCCTTGCTCATACTTCTGCACCCAGATGCGGATAAGGTTGCGCGACACGTCGTGGCGTTTTGCCAGACCATGCAGCGTTTCGCCGGCCAAGAATTCCTGCGCGAGCTGACGTTTGAATTCGACGCTGTGACTGCGGTGTTTTGCCATGGGTCTTCTTTCCGAAAACCCGGTAGGCCGGTCAATTCCTCATCCCGATCTGTCCACCCCAAGGGGCGCACTCCAATAAGGGGTCAACATTCCGCGCCGATTGACACCAGTGATGACATTTTCCGATCCGATCCTTTGTCGCCGCGCCTTTCTCTCTTCCCTCGGCCTTACGGTGACGGCATTGGCTACAGGCTGTGCCACACAGTCTCCCCCGCTGGTCATTGCGTCGCCGCCCTCCGTGCCGGCAGAACCTCCGATGCAGTCGATCTCGGAGAGCGCTCTCCTGATGTATCGCGCTATGCCCGAAGAACGCTTTCCGATCCCGGCGGTGGACCTCACCAAACTGGAGCCGCGTTTTCGTCGCCAGGTCGTCGACTATCCGTCCGTTGAGAAACCGGGGACCGTTATCGTCAATACGACGGAGCGGTACCTGTATCTCATACAGGAGGGTGGCACGGCCATGCGTTACGGTGTCGGCATTGGCAGGAGCGGCTTTGACTGGTCGGGTCGAGCCCACATTGCCTACAATCGCGAATGGCCAGTCTGGACACCGCCGTCCGACATGATCGCGCGCCAGCCATCACTGGAAAAGTGGCGGAATGGGCAGCCACCAGGGATCTCCAACCCGCTCGGCGCAAGGGCGCTCTATATCCACCAAGGTAACCGTGACACGCTCTATCGTCTCCACGGTACAGGCGAGGTGCATACGATCGGCAAGGCGATTTCATCTGGATGTGTCCGGCTCCTGCATCAGGACATCATCGACCTGCACGATCGCGTACGGTCTGGATCGACGATCATCGTGGCGGCTTAATATGCTGTCGTTGAAGGCCGCGGCCAATTGACAGTCGTGGCAGAGCCACTCCCATCAACCGCGTGAGATCATATCTCGACCTCACGCGATTGTCCGCTTTTCCTGCTGGAAATCTCAAAGCGGACAGTCCGCTATCGGCCCCCTTCCGTACATTCCAAATGAACCAGATGCATGATCTAGCTTGTTTTTCCGCCGGCTTGGATCCGAAGTTATGAAGGGTCGTCGGTTCGGATTCCTTCAAGAGCTTAAAAAGCTGAGCGTATGCTGGCGGCGCAAATTTTGTCTGGAACATGTCATTCAATTGCATTACCATTTCGGTTGGATACGGAGATAGTCATGGCCGGCAATGCACTTGTTCAAACGCGTATCGATGCCGAAATTCGAGATCGTGCTTCTGCCGTGCTCGAGAGCATGGGCCTCACGGTATCTGACGCGGTTCGGATCATGCTGACGCGAACTGCAAACGAGGGGGCGCTGCCTCTTGAGCTTCTTTCTGGCAGCGAAGCGCATGACGCCTGGTTTCGGACCAAGGTGCTCGAAGCGTTGAACGATACTCGGCCGGATTTATCGGACGAAGAGGTCGAGGCGCATTTTGCCAAACGCCGATCAACCGCCCGCCTTAAAGCTGGTGCGGCAGGATCGTGAAGCTTACTTGGTCTGCGTATGCGCTGTCGGACCGCGACGCCATCTTCACATACATCGAGGCAGATAATCCTGCAGCCGCTGCTCTAATCGATGAACGGATAGTCGCCGCCGTCCGTCGCTTGCTCGACTTTCCCGCCAGTGGGCGCGTGGGTAGAATTGCCGGGACACGCGAACTGGTCATCAACGGAACGCCTTATATCGCCGCCTACGCCACCACCGAGACGACAGTTCGAATTCTTCGTGTACTCCACGGCGCGCAGGAATGGCCGGAATATCTGCCGCTAAGCTGATCGACCGCGATCGCGTGGGGCCGGTGGTTTGAGTGCTTTCAAGAGCGATGGTTGCTGGCCGACGTGCATTGCAATCATTTGCCGTCAAGTCGTTTCGATGCAGGTTGTTTCGGATCACGGTGATTTACGGTGCCTGCACATCAACACGCTTCATCTCAATTTACTCTGCCGCGATTCATGATCGCCATTTCGCGTTGTCAAACCAGGAATATGCGATTCTGCAGGTAACAGCGTTTGCTGTGGATGCCGGCGCCGGCCATAGGTAGCTATCCGGCATCATGATGTATTGGGGGCCGGCGGACACTGCGGCTTTCGGCGACAAAGGGAAGCCAAGATGTCGAGGATTTCAGAGAAGCAGGGAAACGCACGCCGCGGAGGCTGCGCACCAGCACCGGGGGCGCGTTGAGCGAACAGGTGCTTTCGACGATGCCGATACAACTATTGAAGTGCGTCCTCGGGGCAGATGACGACGGCAGCTTGCAAACAAGAGAACGCCGCGTTCACTGCGAAACCCACGACTCCTTTGCGGTCTACCTGGAGTTGCCAAGCCCTCAGTGTCCGTGAGAGCGAGGAGGTGTTCAATGAGATCGCCGAAGCATGCAACGACGGTCTCTACCCATCCGGCCCAAGTGCCAGCTTGACCATGCCTACCGCCGGTCCGTCCTGCTATTTTCGCAAACGCCGTTTCATGCTGCATCTCATCTCCCACCGTTACTTCCTATCACGGCGTTCGCAGCGGAATCGGAAAAGCTACCTTCGGCACCCTACGGCGGAGGTCGCGGGCTCTGAGGGTCTCTACGAAGCCTTCACCCGTTTCAACTCCGCGTCCTACAGCCAGAAAACAACGGGCCTGGGAAGTTGACGTGGTGTCACAACAGACTTCCTTCGGAAGCAACGGGGACCGGTCGAGGGGGACCGTTAACTAATCTAGTTAGCCAGGCGGTGGTGCCGGACCATCCGCGCGATGTAGACGTGACGTACTCGGGAAAAGGCTCCTTACCGGGAGATCATAGGGTGGACGAATGCGGAAATAATTTCCGCATTCGTCCGGTGGTGCAAACAAAGGGTGGCAGCCCATCAGCAACTTCGGGAAGGCCAAGGTGCCAAGTTCGGTGGCCTGCGCGGAGGTGGACTATGCGTTAAAATTCTCGGTTTGGAGCCTGGATCAGACTCTCGAGCTTTGTAGGCAGGTCCTCGCGTTGAAGACTCCTGAGATCCTGGGTTGATGAAATAGCTCAACCGAACGAGCGGCCCGAGCGACTTGTAGTGGCGAGGCTGCCAGTCTGTTCTAAGTGTAAGAACCGACATCCGTGCTATTGTGCGCCGCCGACCATAGTCATCACCGATGATCAGTTGTCCCGATCTTCCGCGCCTAGCTACCTGGCAACAGCTTCTTCGATGAGAGTTATCTGTCGCACCAGCTTGAATTGGAGAAGCTGGACCCTCTGATCTACGATCATGTCATCTCCGAAGAGCGGGTCGATCCGCTGAAAATCCTTTTTGCCGACGACACTCCGCGAAATATCGATGCAGCCAATCAGCGAGGTTGGGCGCTCTGCATCCACCATGTATCAGTGCGAGATACCGTCGCGAAGATCGAACGTCTTGTCGACAATCAGGTTGGCTATGAGCGGCCTTTCGTCTGCTCGCCTTTTAGTGGCAATCGCTGAGGAGGCAGGTTACGGCTCGCAAACTCGAAATGACCATTCGGCAGCTGCCTCTTAGCATTGCTGGCACTCCGATTACCTACCTGACGCCGTCGGGAGCTCGATGTGAGGCAGAACGCGTAAGACGAGTCGTTCAAAGACGCCGTTGCGAACCCGTATTACCGCTATTTCGTTCGACTCTGACAACCGCCTAACTATGACGCGCACGGCAGCTTTGGGCCGATCTAGGCTAGCGGGCACGCCAGACTACCGGAAAGAAGTGTTCGCTCGGCACGGACCATCGGATTGACCGCTCTGGGCCGCGTAGCGACGGGATGCGCTACCATTTCTCTGCCCGATGGAGGGACCCGGCGGGAGGAGCGGTGGAGGTTATGGCATACCACTGCGCCTTCGAAATCCGTGGAAAAAGGAATGTTGTGGGCCAGAAGAACAGTCAAGGGACGTTGCAGCCCCCTACAGGACGATTTGTGTCGTCTAAGTGACACCGCAGCCAAGCCTTCTAAAACTAACGAAGCCGTACTTGACTCCATTTGTCATATTTGAAATCTGATCCCTAATACATGAGGGGATTCATCATGATTAAGCCTGCATTTCGGCGTCAAAACCTGGTTCTTCTTACGGGCGCGTTACTCGCGCTCCACACAGGATGTGCGCTAAGTCAGGAGGCCTCGGCCGAACTGGAGACCATTGTTCTCGAAGCGGAGAGCGACGCCATTCTGGTGCAGGAGGGTTATGTCGGCAAATCGGACCGGATCGGAACGAAGACCGATACGCCGCTGGTCGAGATCCCGCAGTCGGTGTCGGTGGTGACGCAGGACCAGATCGAGGACCAGAGGCCGCGGACGCTGAACGAGGCGCTGACCTATACCGCAGGTGCCAATCCCAACACCTTCGGTTTCGATACCCGCTACGATGCTTTCTACCTGCGTGGTTTCCCCGCCTACTACAACGGTATGTTCCGCGACGGGCTCCGGCAGTTTAACGGCCCTTCCGCATGGCTGCGGACAGAACCCTATGGCCTTGAAGGCATCACCGTTCTCAAGGGTCCGGCGTCCTCCCTCTACGGCGTCAGCGGTCCCGGCGGCATCGTCAACATGGTAACCAAGCGCCCGAAGGACGAGGCGTTCCGTGAGATCGAAGTCGGCATCGGACAGGACAACCGCTACCAGGCCGGTATTGATTTGTCGGGTCCCGTCAGTGAAGACGAGTCGCTTCTTTACCGGCTCACGGCGATGGGCCGAAAGAGTGACACGGAGCTGGACGGATATCCGGATGACAAGTTCTATATCGCGCCGGCCTTCACCTGGAAGCCTGACGAGGACACCAAGTTCACGATCCTGACGGAATACTCCAAGGCTCGTACCGGCGGCACCGCCTTCTTCTACCAGCCTGTCTACGGCGAGGTGACTGATATCTATGGCGGCGATCTTGGCTGGAATGACTTCGATCAGACCCAGGGGCGCATCGGTTACGAGTTCGAGCACCGGCTGAACGAGGTCGTGACGCTACGACAGAACCTGCGTTTCAGCGCTGTCGATGCTGATCTTCAGTACAGCGGCCTCTATGGTGCGGTTCCAACGCGCTACTGGGGTTACTATGAAGAGGACATGAAGAACTTCGCCGTCGACAACATGGCGCAGTTCGAGTTCGATACAGGCTCCGTCAGCCATACGGCCGTGACGGGTGTTGACTACAACTGGTCCGACTATTCCGCCTACAGCGCCGTCTCCTACACCACGCTTGCTGATCTTGAGGTCGCGAACCCGCCGTTCTCCGGTAGCCAGAAGAGCAATATGGTCGGCATCTACCTCCACGACCAGATGAAGTGGGACGACCTAACGCTGTTTGCGAGCGCACGATATGACTGGGTCAAAACGGATGCGATCGACAGCGCGTTCCAGAGGACGGAGCAGACGGACAGTGGCTTCTCCGGACGGATCGGCCTTTCGTATCGCACAGAATTGGGGCTCATCCCCTATGCCAGCTACTCGACGTCGTTCTCGCCTAATGTCGGCTTTGTCTACGATGACCCGAGCACCAACGATAATCGCGTCGCCGATCCCACGATCGGCAAACAGAAGGAGATTGGCGTCAAGTATGAGGTTCCTGACACCAATGCAGTGCTGAGCGCGGCTGTCTTCGACATCGACCAGAAGGACGGCGTCGTTTTCGACACGTCGAGCGGCATCAACAAGCAGGTCCAGCGTGACCTCAACTCACGAGGTATCGAGCTTGAGGCCACCGCCTCCTTCGACAACGGATTCAGCCTAGTCGCATCCTACACTTACATGCGCATGAAGATCGAGAAGGGTGCGGCCGGCACGGAAGGCAACGAGCTTTCGGCCACGCCGAACCATATTGCCGCACTTTGGGGACACTATCTCGTTGAAACGGGGCCGCTTCAGGGACTCGGGATGGGGGCTGGTCTGCGTTACGTCGGCAAGAGCTACGGTGACGACGAGAACAGCTTTGACAACGACGCCCGCGTCTTTGCCGATGCCGCGATCTCTTACGACTTCGGCTACCGCAACCCTGATCTTCAAGGCCTGACGCTGCAGGTCAACGCCAAGAACCTGTTCGACACGAAGAAGCCGATGTGCTCGGCGGGCTCATGTTACTGGGACGAGGGCCGCACGATCTATGGTAGCCTCCGTTACCGGTTCTGATGGCGATGACGAAGGTACAGAAACCGGGGACGCTACTTGCTGGCATTACCGGCCTATACATTGCCCAGAGCGTCATCGGCGGGGTCACCTGGACGAGCCTTCCCGCCGTCATGCGCGAGGCGGGCGTTTCCCTTGATCGGATCGGGCTCGTCTCGCTGATTGCCCTGCCTTGGGTGCTTAAATTCCTATGGGCCCCTATGGTCGAGCGCTACCGCCTGCCCAGGAATGGCGGCAACCGCTCCGGAACGATCGTCATCTTCGGTGGCCTGGCCTCGGCGGTCGGCCTGATCGCTGCAGGTGTATTGGATCCCGCCAACTGGATGTCGCTGTTTGCCGTTCTGGTCGTCGTTGCCTTCGCCGCCTCGACCGTCGACATCGCCTGCGATGGCTTTGCCGTGCAAAGCCTGGCCCAGAAACACCATGGTTGGGCGAATGCAGCACAAGTTGGTGGGGCCTATTTGGGATCCGCCGTGGGTGGAGGGCTTTTCCTCTACCTCGTTGGCACGTCGAATTGGCAGATCGCCGCCTGGTCCATGGCGGCCCTTGTCGTGCTTCTCGGCCTGCCGTTTCTGTTTGTCGCAGCCAGGGTGCCGACGGAGCAAAGCCGCGAGCACGTGCCGTCACTTCTCCACTCGCTACGGCGGCCAGCCTTACGACAGGGTCTCTTCGCGGCCGCCATCTTCGTTGTCGCTCTCAAAGTTTCACTTGGGATGATCGGGCCGTTCCTTGTTGATGCAGGCGTCAATCTTGCCACCATCGGTATACTCAATGGTACCGGGAGCCTCGTCATCGGCTCGGCCGCAGCGATCTTCGGAGGGGCATGCGTCAGAGCATGGGGAACGAAGCCAGTGCTGATCCTTGCGCTGATACTGCAGGCGTCATTGCTGTCGCTTCTCGCAGTGTCCCGCACAACAGAAGCGCTCCCGGTCTCAGTCATCATGATTATCGCAATCGCCAGCAGCTCAGGTGTAATGGCGTTCGGATTTGTCGCCCTCTACGCACAGTTCATGCGCTTGTCCGATCCCCGCCAGGCGGGTGTCGACTTCACGCTGTTTCAGTGCGCTGATGCGGCGGTGAGCATTGTAGGTGGCGTGATAGCAGGTCAGATCGCCGAAGCTCTCGGCTACGGTATCTTCTTTTCTGCAGCCGCCGCCCTGGCATTGGGCGCAGTGCCATTGATTGCGAGTGTGGCGAAGCGAGAGACCCCTGGCGTGGGTGCCTCGAATGACACTCATGCACCACCCGAATCTGTGAGATCAACGTTCAGGTAGGACAAAGCGCGAAGTCGCTCCCTACTCTGAGGCTCTTCAGGAAACCACTGATGGATACAATGCAAACGTACAGGCTTTCCGGCGTTGCCGTGCCCAAGGACCCCCGATCTATGCTTGACGAAATCTGCGAGCATTTTGTCGAGCACTCTGACGTGCAACGAACGGAAAAGTCGGTGCTCCTCCAGAACGACATCGGAACAGCCAATATCACGCTTGCTGATCAGCGGCTGTTGATCGAGTTGGCCTGTCCGTCGGAGGAGGCGCTGCATCTCACCCGCAACATGATTGCGGAGCACCTTTTCTACTTTGCCAATGAGGAGCCGTTCGAGCTTTCCTGGGTAAATGCGGCAGAGGTTTCGAGGCTGCCGAATTTGCATGAGGCTACCGTTGTTTCGGCTGAAGACGTGACGCCGCGTATGCGCCGGGTGAAAGTCGCTTGTCAGGACGTCACACCGTTCATCGGTGGCGATGTCCATGTTCGCGTCCTTGTTCCCCCGAAAGGAAGGTCGCCAGTTTGGCCAGGTCTAGGCGATGATGGGCGCATAGCATGGCCCGAGGGTGAGGACGAGATAACAGCACGCGTCTACACCATCCGTGCGGTTGATCCTGACCGCCGAGAATTGTGGATAGACTTCCTCCAGCATCCTGCTCCAGGAGTGACGACTCCGGGTGCTGACTTTGCTCGCGACGCACGACCTGGAGACAAGATAGCTTTGATCGGGCCTGGCGGAAGCCTTCCGAAGGCCGACAACCTGCTTCTCGCTGGTGACGAGACTGCTCTTCCAGCGATTGCACGCATCGCCGCCGAAGCTCCTGCTGAATGCTCCATCAAGGCGATCATTGAGGTTGAAGACGAGGACGAGGAGCAGCCACTACCAAGCAAGGCCGCAATCGAGGTCCACTGGCTGCACCGTAAGACCTACCTCGAAGAGAACTCGGAGAGGCTCCAGCACACGGTCAAGTCGGCGATCGCCACAAGTACACCTGGAACCTACACCTGGGTAGCGTGCGAGAAGTCCGACGCCCGTACTATACGCTCGTATCTCAAGGAACGGGGCCAAGACCGCAAGAGCCAGAGCGTGGCCTGGTATTGGGAGCGTGGGAAAGCGTCTCACTAACAAAAGCGGTCTGGATGCGCTTATCGCTGACCCAACCCCGGCTTCACTCGCTTTCTTTGAACATGATAAAGAGTAGGTCTCACCCTCATTGCTCTGTCCGCTTTGGGCCGACACTGGACTAACAAGGCAGGATCGTTGGTTCGAATTCCCATCAACTGCACAGGCTATATGCTCAGAGGTCAGCTCAGACCGTCACTTGCTCGCCGATCTCAACCACACGGTTCGCGGGAAGCCGAAAGTGATCGGACGGGTCAATGCCGAGGCCCGAGAGTGCGATGTAGAGCCGGTCCTGCCACCGCGGCAAATCCGAGTTCGGGTCGGCGATCAACGTACGCCGCCCAATATAGAACGACGTGTTCATGATCTCAAACTTCAACTCCGTGCGCTTCTTACAGATCGCCAGCGCTTTGGAGACGTTCGGCTGCTCCATGAAGCCGAAGCACAACTCCAGCTTGGAGAACCTGTCGCTGATCGGTGTGATGGTGGCGCGGTGGTCGTCAGAGACATAGGGCTTGTCGGAGGTCCTGACCGTAAGGATCACGTTCTTCTGGTGAAGGACGTGGTTGTGCTTGATGTTATGAAGGAGAACCGCGGGCGTCGTGTCGCCATGACTGGTCAGGAAGACGGCCATCCCCGGGACGGTGGCGGGAGGATGTGCCGACTTCTCAAAGGAGCGGATGAAGGACTCCAGCGGAAGCTCGTTGCGCGCGGTTTTCTCACGCAGTATTCGCGAGCCACGCGTCCAGGTCCACATGATCACCATGATGGCCAGCGCCAGCAGTACGGGTACCCAGCCGCCGTCGTGGATCTTGAAGAGGTTCGCTGCGAGGAAGACCGACTCCAGCACGAGCAGCGGCAGCAGGACGGCAGCAGCGGCAAGCGTGTTCCAGCCCCAGACCGAGCGCAGGTACTGGAAGGACATCAGCGTCGTCACCACCATCGCGCCAGTGACGGAGATGCCGTACGCGGTCGCCAGAGACTCCGAGTTGCCAAACGAGAAGATCAGCACGATCACGCCGACGAAGAGCAGGGCATTCACCGCTGGCACGTATATCTGTCCGGTGTTTGTCTCGGACGTGAAGGTGATGAGGAGGCGGGGCAGGAAGCCCAGATGAACCGCCTGACGTGCGAGTGAGAAGGCTCCGGTGATGACGGCCTGGCTGGCGATGATGGTCGCCATTGTGGCGAGGATGACCATCGGCAGCAGCGCCCAGTCGGGATAGAGAAGGTAGAAGGGACTGTGGATCGTCTCAGGGTGACCAAGTACCAGGGCGCCTTGGCCGAGGTAGTTCAGCGCAAGCGCTGGGAAAACCAACATAAACCAGGCCACGCTGATCGGCTTGCGGCCGAAGTGGCCGAGGTCGGCGTAAAGAGCTTCGGCTCCAGTGACGGTCAGAAAGACTGCCCCGAGAACAATCAGGCCAGCCCACCCTGCATGGGTGATAAACCACAAGGCGTTGATCGGGTTCAGCGCCTGGAGGATAGTCCAATCGTCGCCGATATGGATCAGGCCTCCCCAGGCCATGGCGAGGAACCAGACTACGGTGATCGGGCCGAAGAACTTCGCAACAGCGCCTGTTCCCTTCCTCTGGATAGCGAAGAGGCCGACCATGACGGCAGCCGAGAGAGGCAGCACATAGTTGGTGAAGGCTGGTGTCACCAGCTTCATTCCTTCCAGCGCCGACATTACCGAAAGGGCCGGGGTGATCATAGCGTCGCCGATGAATAGTGCCGATCCGATTAGGCCTGCAAAAAACAGGATAGGCATGTAGCTGCCAGTCTGTTTCATCAGAAGTGCCAGAAGGGAAAGCGTGCCGCCTTCACCATCGTTGTCCGCCCGCAGAAGGAACAGGACGTACTTGAAGGTGACGATGATGGTTAGCGTCCAGACCATCAGAGAGATAAGGCCGATCACTTCCTGCTGCTGCACGCCATCGTCGGAGAACGGCCGCAGCGCCTCACGGAAGGCATAGAGCGGGCTGGTGCCGATATCGCCGTAGACGACGCCGATGGAGCCGACGAGAAGAACGAGGAACTTGCGCGTCTCGGACGGCGATTCGGATGAGGCATGCACTGCGGTCATGGATTCTCCAGGTGCGGCCTGACGCCGGCGGCGCGATATATGATCATTCTCTGGTGCTAGCAATCGTCAAGAAAGTAGAGCGGCCCGTCGCGATCTAAGATCTCCACTTTGCCGCCATAGGCGACGCTCGGCGCGGCAGCTTGCAATGCGGTCAGAACGAGGCCGCTCCCGTGACGCCTCAGTTTATTTCGCCCTCCGATCCGGCTGCCCAGTGGACCGGAGCCCCTGAAGGCACGAGCATGAACGCGTCTGATTGAACGTGAAACTTCTCTAAGATCTCTACAGCCGACCCGCAAAACCAGGTGCCGAGCAACAATGGGAGCTGGAAATGGCATGGAAACATAGTTCTCGAACAGCATCGCTTCCTCAAGGCTGCCCATCGTCCGAAACAGGCACCGCTAACCTCGAGCGATCCCATGGAAAAAACTGCCGCTGACATTGCCGCGCCGGCCGCCCGAGACGCCGATCGAATTCCCTAAGCCATCAACGATCAGCGCAAGCGGCTCATCGTCTCCAGGATATATAACGCGGGAATAGTGGAATTCGTGGCCACGGATGACGTGCCCCTTACAACCGATAGCGGTGTCTGAAAGCAAAGTCGCTTGTCGGTAGCCAAGGTTCATTTTTCGGCTCGCAAAACTGGTCTGATGCGAAAGGAGGCCGGTCATCCTATGCATTTCGCCGTTTGCGTCCTCTAATGAAGCTCCAAGTACCATGTATCCACCGCACTCGCCATGAACCGGCCGAGTGTCGGCAAAAGATATAAGGCCGTTCCTGAACGTCTCTGCAACGGCAAGACGACCAGCATGCAGTTCAGGGTATCCGCCAGGAAGCCAGCAAACGTCGCAGTCCTTAGGTGGCGCTTCATCCGCAAGTGGCGAGAAGGGAACAATTTCAGCACCAGCGGAGCGCCAATGGCGCGCGACGTGTGGGTAAACGAAGGTAAAGGCCGCATCCTGGGCAACGGCAATCCGCTGACCCGGTGGGGGGATGGCGTGATCGGAGGAGCCTTTTGGCGGGTCGAACGGTGCGGCTGCCAAAAACACCGCCTCCAAGTCTATGGACGCCTCCATGGCGTCCGCCAACCGATCGATGTGTGTGTTCATCTCCGGATGCTCGGTTGCCTGAATTAGGCCTAGATGGCGCTCTGGCAGTATAAGGCTCGGGTCACGGAAGACCGATCCAAGAGTCGGGAGGCCAATGCGGGTGATGGCGTCAGTACAAAGTGTCCTGTGGCGCTCGCTGCCGATCCGATTAAGCACGCACCCGGCTATCCTGATCGCCGGATCGTAGTGTGCAAAACCGTAAGCGATGGCGGCTGCCGTTTGTGATTGCCCCGAAACATCGAGAACCAGTAGTACCGGAGTTCCGAACAGTGCAGCGAGATCTGACGCCGCACCAGAACGGTTCGGCTCGCCGCGTATCCCGTCGAAAAGACCCATAGCGCTTTCGATGATCAGCAGGTCAGCATCCGAAGCCTGTTCCGTTGCGAGATGAGAAAGGAGTGACGGGTGCATGGCCCAGCTATCGAGGTTGAGAGCAGGATGACCTGTTGCCGCTTCGTGAAAGCCCGGATCGATGTAATCGGGTCCGCTCTTCACGCCCCGTACCTTCACGCCGTTCCTCGCAAAAGCACGAAGCAGGCCCACGGTGACGCTGGTCTTTCCAGAGCCGGAGCGTGGCGCACCAACAATAATCGCGCGTGGTGTCAAGAGCGTTGACCGGGTGTTAGAAGCTTGCGTACTGGCACAATATCACCGATGACGATAAGTGCAGGAGCGGCAAAATCCTGTCGCCGCACTTCGGCTTCGACCGTTTCGAGCTTGGCGAGCAAGATCCGCTCATCGGGAGTAGATACCGCCATCAGTACGGCAACTGGCGTCTGAGCCGCCATGCCTCCCTCCATCAAAAGCCGACTGATCTCTCCGATCATCTTTAGACCCATATAGACGACGATCGGTTCGCCCAGTCTCGCAAGGGCGTGCCAGTCGAGATCATCTTCAGAGCCGGCGGCGTGACCGGTAGTGAACGTAATGGAGCGACTTATACCTCTCATGGTGGCCGGGATGCGCGCAGAGGCGAGTGCTGCAATTGCAGAAGTCATGCCTGGCAGAATACGACACGGTATGCCAGCCTGGACAAGCGCCTCTGCTTCCTCTCCACCCCGGCCGAAGATGAAGGGATCTCCTCCTTTGAGCCTCAACACCTTCTTGCCCGACCGCGCGAGCCGGATCAGCGTGGAGGTAATGTTGTCTTGGGTTTCCGATGGCTTGCCACCCCGCTTTCCGGCAAAATGCAGTTCCGCGGAACCGGTGGCGAGTGCGAGAACTTCAGGGGAGACAAGCGCGTCATAAACAATGCTGTCTGTTTTTGACAACGCGTCTGCAACTTCCAGCGTAAGGTAGCGCGGATGACCTGGACCTGCTCCCGCAAGCCAGACATGCCCGGGCTCAAAAGCTGGGTCGGATGCGGAGATGGTTGCGAGTGTATCTATTAAGTTCATGCGGCAACCTTTTGCCAATGACGCGGATCGGCTGCAAGGATATACAAACGTTCATGATCAGCGAAGGCAAGAACCTCCGCCGTGGTTGGACCACGGGCACCTGCGCGGCAGCAGCGACCAAGGCGGCATGTCAGGCTTTGCTCGAAGGCCATTTCCCCCCGATCGTGGAGGTTACGTTGCCGGGTGGGCAGAGGCCGGCATTTGTGCTGGCGCAGGAGACAATGGGTGCAGGATTTGCAACCGCTGGAATCGTCAAGGATGCCGGAGACGATCCTGATGTGACGCATGGAGCAATGATCTGCAGCACTGTACGCCGCAGCGACCATGGCTCCGGTATTACATTTCGAGCCGGCAAGGGAGTGGGGCGGATCACCCGTCCCGGATTGCCCTTGCCGCCGGGCGAGCCTGCGATCAACCCGGTGCCACGCAAGATGATCATCGCAGCGATTTCCGAAGTTGCCGGACCGCATGCCGACATGGAAGTCGAAATATCGGTCTTGGATGGCGAAAGACTCGCGGAAAAGACACTCAACCCGCGTCTTGGCATCATCGGCGGGATATCGATCCTTGGCACTACCGGGATCGTGATTCCGTTCTCCTGTTCTGCATGGATCCACTCGATCTGGCGGGGCATCGATGTCGCTCGGGCGGCTGGCGTCACTCACGTTGCCGGGGCGACCGGGAGTACATCCGAGCGTGCCGTTGCTGCGCACCATCACCTTCCCGAGATTGCCTTGATCGATATGGGCGATTTCATCGGTGGCATGCTGAAATATCTGCGCGATCACCCGGTGTCGCACGTCACGATCGCGGGAGGTGTTGCCAAGATGACGAAGCTCGCTCAGGGGATGCTCGATGTCCATTCCAAGCGCGGACTGGCTGACTTGGAAGCGCTTGCGCAAGTTGCACGTGACGGCGGCGCGGAGGAGGATCTTGCTCTTCAGATCGCGGCCGCCAACACTGTGGCTGGTGCATTTGAAATAGCCTTGGAGGCGGGTCTCGATCTGGGCGACCGGGTTGCGTCGCTTGCATGGACGACCGCGTCCAAGGTTCTGAACAGGCCTGACATCTCGCTCGAAGTCCTGGTGTTCGACCGTGAGGGCGGCCTTAGGGGATTGGCACCCTTCGCGCCAACCGGTCATTCAGAAGCCTCACAGTCTTGAGCCCACCCCGGGCGGAAGCGCCGGACGTAATCCGCATTGTAGAGCTGACTTTCGGGGAAGTTACCTGCGTCAAGGCTACGACCAACAAAGATCAGGGCTGTCCGCTCGACGGGCTCGGAGGCAAGTTTGGCCTCAATGTCTGCCAACGTGCCGCGGATGATCCGCTCCTCCGGCCAACTGGCCTTCACGACAATCGCGACTGGGCATGCGGCGCCGTAGTATGGAATGAGTTCTTCAACGATACGGCCCATGACATGTACGGCAAGATGAACAGCAAGCGTTGCGCCCGTTGCCGCGAAGGCTGCAAGCGTCTCACTCTCCGGCATCGGGGAAGCGCGGCCGGAGGTGCGAGTGAGGACAAGACTCTGCGCGAGCTCAGGGATCGTCAGCTCTTGTCGGAGTGCCGCGGCGGCGGCTGCGAAAGATGGAACCCCCGGGGTCATCGTAAAGTCGATGCCGTGTCGTTCCAACCTGCGTATCTGTTCCGCCACCGCACTCCATACCGAAAGATCGCCTGAATGCAGCCGCGCCACATCCTTTCCTTGGCGATGTGCCTTCAAGAACTCATCTTCGATATCTTCCAGCGACAGCGAACCAGTATCCACGATGCGTGCGCCCGGGGGACAGTACTCGATGAGTTCCCGCGGCATGATTGAGCCGGCATAGAGGCAGACAGGCGAGCGGGCAATGAGGTCGCGGCCGCGCACGGTGATGAGGTCGGCGGCTCCGGGTCCCGCTCCGATGAAATGGACAGTCATTGAGCCTCCGCCGACTGGGCTAGTGCACACGTGGCGCGTTTGGTTACTATGCGGGTTGCAATCAGGAGAGCGCTGGCGCCTGCCACGGCAAGCGCTGCTGCTTCTGAGAGGCTGGTCGATTGTGTGTGTGCGAGGCTCTGGCGGGAGATTGTGTGAGTTCGCGGCGCAGATGCCCTCAGTTCCTCGTCTCCTACTATGTGAAGCGGCAAACCGAGGCGCTGTGCAAGGTCTATTAAGCCCGTTTCGTTCGCCTTGATCCGTCCTGTGGCCAAGGCGCGAATAGAAGCAGGATCGATGCGGGCGCGATCACAGGCCGAAAGCAGTGCGGCTTCGAGTTCATTCACGGGCGTTCCGCGCCTGCAGCCCATCCCGGCCACGATCATTGTTGCTCCTCCGTCTTCTGCCAGATCCATTGCGTCACTGGCATTGCTACCTTCCAGCCTTGCATTGAACCCACCGGCTCCACCCGGCTAACCTGCAGGCGGATGAATTGGCCCCCTAGCCGCGCGTGTGCGGCAAGCAGAACTGTCTCCATCTCAAGTGTCACGGCATTTGCCACCAGCCGCCCTTCGGGCTTCAGTCGTGCCGCAGCCGCTTCGAGTAAGCCGTTCTCGCTGCCGCCACCGCCGATGAAGATTGCATCTGGATCGTCAAGGTCGGTAAGGACCCCTGGAGCGGTGCCTTCAACGACCTTGAGATCCGGTACTCCACAGGTTTGAGCATTCCGACACGCGCGTGCTGCCCGGACTGGATTCCTTTCTACTGCAATGGCTCGCATCGACGGATGCCGCAACATCCATTCTATCCCGATCGATCCTGAGCCTGCGCCGATGTCCCATAACAACTCGCCACGGCGGGGAGCGAGGGCCGAAAGCGTCACGGCACGGACTTCGCGTTTTGTAATCTGACCATCGTGCTCGAACAGATCGTCGTCGAGGCCGTTCGAAAGGGGCAAGATACGCCCTGTTCCGTACAACTCAATCGCGACGACGTTTAGTTCATTAATATCGTCGAACCGAAACTCCGATGCCCGAGATGTTCGCAAGCGCTCCTTGTCGCCGCCAATCGCCTCAAGAACCGTCATTCGGGACTTTCCAAACCCATTTTCGCAGAGCAAGTGTGAAATGGCTGCAGGGCCCTGGCCATCGGATGTCAGTGCCATCACCCGACGGCCTGGATGCAGGAGCGGACGGATCAGGTCGATTGGACGGCCATGAAGCGAAACGGCTTCTACGTCCTGAAGTGGCCAGCCGAGCCTCGATGCTGCAAGCGAGAAGGCTGATGGAGCGGGAAACGCCGCGTATTCGCTGGCAGGTACGAGTTTGGCTAAAGTAACCCCGACGCCGAACAAGAAAGGGTCGCCAGAAGCAAGCACGCAGACCGGCTGCTGCCTCAGCGCCATCACGTCAGCCATTGTTACATCGAATGGCGTTCCCCATGCTCGCGCCTCGCCAGAAATCAAAGGTGATGCAAGTTCGAGGTGTCTCCGGCCTCCAAAGACTACACGAGCAGAAGATATAGCTCGCTTTGCACCGTCACCTAGTCCAAGAACACCATTCTCGCCGATCCCAACGATGGACAGCCAGCGGGTCAACGGTGCATGGTCGCGGTTCGACTCAGGAGACATTGTGAAGTACCCCATCCTCATACTTGGCGGAACGGCGGAGGCGCGCCGGATCGCGGACCTGCTGGGTGCGGACCGGCGATACGCTGTGCAACTCTCGTTGGCGGGCCGCACCCGATCCCCCGCGGAGCATACCGTCCCCTTGCGGGTTGGCGGTTTCGGGGGGGTGGAAGGACTGGCGCGCTATCTTCGTGCCCAAGATTTTGTCATGCTGGTGGATGCAACACATCCCTATGCTGCGCAGATTTCCGCCAATGCGGCGCTTGCATCGAAGCTTTCGGGTGTCCCGTTGATCGCGTTGCGGCGCGCACCATGGAGCCCTCAGATTGGCGACCGATGGCGGACCACCAGCAGTGTCAGTGATGCCGTCGCGGTGTTGGGACCAAGCCCCCGTCGCGTTTTCCTGACGCTTGGCCGACAGGACTTGCTGCCGTTCGAGGCGGCACCGCAGCACCGCTACGTGATTCGCAGCGTCGATCCGGTGGACCCGCCGCTCAAGGTTCCTCAGGCTGTCTATTTTACCGGCCGCGGCCCCTTCAAGGAAGCTGAAGAGGAGGGACTGTTGCTCGAGCACGACATCGATGTTGTCATCGCGAAGAACAGCGGCGGCCCTGCGAGCTATGGTAAAATCGCGGCGGCCCGGAAGCTTGGAATAGAGGTTGTGCTGATTGATCGGCCATCGCTGCCGGAGGTTCTCAAAGTCGGATCCGTGGATGAATTGGTGCGCTATCTCGCTCATGCTTTCCCGCCTGTGTAGCTGCGGGGAGAATAGACCAGAGGCTGCCTGTCACCTCGCCTGATTAACCGCGTTTCCGCCGAGCCGATAATGATGCACGTCGCCATGTCGGCCATGTCACTGGTCGCATCCGCGAGCGGGAGGATCCGAATAGATTCGTTTGGCCGGCCGGCTGCGCGGCCGAAGATCACCGGTACATCGGCTGGCAAATGGCGACGCAGAAGATCAAGCGCTTCGCTGAGCTGATGCGGACGGGCTTTGCTGACAGGGTTGTAGAAGGCGATGACGAAGCCGGCCTCTGCCGCAGCAGTAATACGCTTTTCGATGATCGCCCAAGGCTTCAGGTTGGTCGAGAGAGAAATGGCACAGAAGTCGTGCCCCAGAGGCGCGCCGGCCTTGGCAGCAACGGCAAGCATGGCTGTGACGCCCGGAACAACAAGAACCTCGAGATCTCTCCAGTCCGAGGGTCCTTCTTCGATTGCCTCACAGACGGCAGCCGCCATGGCGAAAACGCCAGGATCGCCGCCGGAGACGACGCAGACTTTTCCACCTGCGATGGCCATCTGCAACGCCGCCCTGGCGCGGGCCAGCTCCTCGCGGTTGTCCGAAGCGTGGCGGCGCTGGTCGGGACGAAGGGAGAGCCGATCAAGATACGGGAAATAGCCAAAGAAATCCTCAGCAGCGGCAACGGCCGCCGCTGCCTCCGGCGTCATCTGCTCCGGATTACCAGGGCCAAGCCCTACCACAGTCAATGATCCGGCAGCCGATCTGTTCATGGTCGCGTATTCCAGCCAGGGACCAGCACGATTGAGAAGTACGGCGCAGGGCTCTCGTCGCGTGTTTCCAGCGGTTGCGCGCTTCCGCTGGCCATCGTACCGCGTTCCACATAAAGAGCGCCTTGAAGTTTGCCGGCCGCTTGCAAGGCCCGACGAATTTTCGGCAGGTTGCGGCCTACCTTCATGATCACGGCACCATGAGTATCAAGCAGCCGACTTGTCAGCGCCTCTTCAGGCAGAGTCCCCGGCAGGATGCTCAATACGTCATCTCCCTGCACCAGAGGTAGTCCTGCCATTGACCAGCAGCCGGACATCGCGGTTACGCCTGCTACGACTTGGGTCGCATATCGGGAGGCAAGGCGAACATGTAGATGCATGTAGGAGCCATAGAACAACGGATCTCCTTCGCTCAGAACGGCGACCGTGCGTCCCTCATCCAGATGATGGGAAATTTTAGCGGCTGAACGATCAAAGAACTCTGCAATGGAGCGCAGATAGTCGGGCTCATCCTTCTGCGTCTCGACCGTAACCGGATAAACCAGCGGCATTTCTATGATTTCTGGTCGAATGTGCGCGTCGACAATTGCGCGCGCGTTCCCCTTGCTACCTTTCTTGCAGAAGAAGGCGACCACATCGGCCTCCTGAAGAGCTTTGACCGCCTTGAGTGTCACCAATTCCGGATCGCCGGGACCTGTGCCAACGCCCAACAACTTCCCTGTCGTACTTGAAGTCACAAACCAGCCCTCGCGAGCGCATTGATTGCTGCAGCCGTCATTGCCGATCCCCCCATACGTCCGCGCACGACAGCATAAGGAATCCCGAACGAGTGGGCGATCAAGGCATCTTTTGATTCTGCTGCGCCGACAAAGCCTAGAGGCATGCCAATTATGGCGGCGGGGCGAGGTGCTCCGGCATCGAGTAGTTCGAGAAGTCGAAAGAGAGCAGTCGGAGCGTTTCCGATTGCGACGAGCGCGCCGCCCATTCCGTCCCATAGATTGAGTGCTGCGGCCGACCGCGTATTCCCGATAGTACGCGCAATCTCGACCGTCCTGCCATCACGCAAGGTGCAGATGACCGGGTTGTCGGCTGGGAGACGAGCGCGGGTAATGCCGTGAGCCACCATTTCTGCATCGCAGAAGATCGGCGCGCCAGCATGCAACGCTCCGCGAGCCTTGGCAACGAAGTCGGCAGAGAAAAGAAAATGTTCCGCAGCCCCGACGAGTCCGCAGGCATGGATCATCCGAACGGCGATGTCGGCCTGTTCTTCGGTGAAGGCAGAGAGATCCGCCTCCTTGCGAATGATATTGAAGGACTGCCGGTAAATAGCATCACCTTCACGGATGTAGTCGTATGAGATCATAAACGTCCTGACATGGTATTGGCGGCTAGCGCAGTTGGACCTAGCCGGGAAAGGCAGGCAGCAGAGCTTTCCCCCTCGCGCTTCTCACGCTTGAGAAAAGTGGCGAGCTGACGGAGCGCGGACTGCGTCTCTGTTCTTGATATGGTAAGAAAAGGACGATCGGCTGCGCGACCAGAGATGAAGGAGATGCCGGTGGCTGTACCGCAAAGGGCAAGAGGGGAAGGCTGAGGATGGGCGCACCCCTTTGGGCAGCCGGTGACATGTAGCTTGAAGGATCCGTCGAGCAGATCCGCAAATTCTGCCAGGACACCGGCGGCCAGACTGTGAGTTGGGATTGCTGCTGACGCGCAGGCGGGACTGCCTGAGCACACTGCGATAGCGCCTCGGGGATCTAGTGGAGCAACTACGAACTCCCGCTGTTCGGCGAAATCGAGCAATGCCTTGCAGGACTGAGACTTACCAAGGAAAAGCACCGAACGTTCGATTGTGGGCTGAACGAGATCGATATGCAGGTCGTTCGCCTTGGCACAAAGCTCACGAAGCCGCTCCGCTGCAATCTGGCCGAATGGGAGGCCGATTCCGACTGCGGACCTCCCGTCCACCAAGGGCCGAATTCCAAAAGGGGGTGTTGCTTCTGTTGAGACCGTGCTGTCGGGGAGGGCCCCGGCGAGATCTCGGCCTCGCGCATCTGGTCCTATCGCTGCCAGCATCTTTAGCAGTCTCGACACCTCCGCTACGGCGTCGCCGCCGCTCATGGTGGCGTGGATGCGGCCGGACACTTCTGTGCCGCCGAGCATGATCGTCCAGCCACCACCTTCCTCATGCGGATTGGCTACAAGTCTGATGTCGGCCAGCAGGTTTGACAACCGCACCTGTCCCCCACCATCGACGACCACAGACATTTTTGGAGCAAGACCTTCGATGCCCCTGCAGCCTTCTCTGATGGCCGCTGCAAGCTCACGGGGATCGGCAATCTCCGTAGCATCCAATCCCGCAAGGGGGGGGTGTTCTACGGCGAGATCTTCCCGTACCGGCAATCCCAGTGCCCGCACGTCTTGGTCTAGTAGCCGTGCTGAAGCATCGCTGAGACCACGGATCTGTAGATTTCCACGTGACGAGATATCGATGATGCCATTCCCGTGGCGGCTCGCGAGCACGCACAACTGCGACAGTTGCCCTGTACTGATACGATCGATTAAGGCGATACGCGCAAGCAGTCCATCACCGGTGCTCATAGGAGAAGACAGGGCAGGGCAGGCTCCACGTCGCAAGCCGCTCTTGTTCGACTCTTGAAAGATCGCTGTCATGCCGCCCTCCCGGGAGCAAGCATTTCCAGTTCCTCGTCTACCGCATTTCTGCGCGGGTGCCAAAGCCCGCGCTGCAGGGCGGAACGAAAACGATCTGCCATGTAACGTGCCCCTTCAGGATTCTGCGACAACAGGAAGTTTCGCACCTGCGGGTCTAGGACATAAGAGTCGTACGTCGCCTCAATCAGCGACTGGGGGATTGCGCAGGTGGTCTCCGCGAAGCCAATCAGCCGATCGACCGCCTCCACTAGCTCAGCAGCGCCGCGCGGTCCGTGCCGCATTTGGCCGGCAACGAAGCGCGGATTGACGACGCGAGCCCTGACCACACGCGTCACAGCTTCGGAAATGGAGCGCGCTTTCGGCTTGTTCGGGTTAGTGGTATCAAGCGCTATGACATCCGCTTTTCCACCCAGCGCCGCGACCGCCGCGGAAAAGCCGCCGATGAAAGACACATCAGCGGATCCATCAAGCAAGTCACGACCGGGATCATCACCGGTATGAACCAGCAAGTCGGCTTCGGCAACGCGATCAGCGAAATGTCCCACTGCTTCACGGGCGCGACCTTCCGCGCCCGTGAAGGCATGGCTTGTGTTATCCAGATAGGCCTGTCCCAATTCCTCGCGTTCATGCCAATCACCGCTGGATAGACGATCCTCGATACCCGCTCCGTAGGTGCCAGGTGCCGAGCCGAATATGCGGAGAGGCACCTGGCCTTGCCGTTCTGCCGCTTCGGCAAGCGGGTTATCACCTGGCGCTTCCCGGCGCTTCGCGATTGCGCGCGTCGCAGCGTCCAAAAGGGCAATGAGGGCGGGGAACATGTCGCGAAACAACCCCGATATCCTCAGCGTCACGTCGACCCGGGGGCGTCCGAGTTGAGCCGGCGGGATGATGTCGAGACCGGTTACGCGCCCGGTTTCGGGATCGTACGTCGGCCGTGCTCCCATAAGCGCAAGAACCTGCGCGACCTCTTCGCCGCCGCTGCGAAGCGACGCACTTCCCCAGAGGTCGAAGATGAGGCTTCTTGGCCATTCACCGTGATCCTGGAGGTATCGACGCAGCACCTCGTCTGCTGCCTGTTTGCCGAGTTCGTATGCCGTAGGGGTGGGAAGGGTACGAGGGTCGCTGGTATAGAGATTGCGGCCAGTGGGCATAACGTCACGGCGACCCCTCGCTGGTGCTCCTGAGGGACCCGGACGGATGTGCCGACCGTCCAAGGCCGCCAGTAAAGCCGCGCGTTCGCAAGCCACACTGGCAAGCCTCAGCCCATCGGTTTCGTCCCTAGCCGCAACGCCGAAGACATGCTGGCCGTCCTTGATCGAGAAATCCTTCAGATCGCACAGGAACGCATCGATCCTCGCGAGCGCAGTGTCGGGATCATCATCACGCGAGAAACCGGCTTCGGCACCAAGGCCGACTTCATGGGCTGTTTCAACTATCAACTGTGCAAGCCGATTTCGGCGCCGCCGATCCAGACCGTCGGCTTGTGCATATTCATCGACAAGCAGTTCCAGTTTCATGTGATCTTCCGTGAGACCGGCGCTGCTCAGCATCGGTGGCAGATGACCGATGGTCACCGCTCCGATCCGCCGTTTTGCCACCGCTGCTTCCCCGGGGTTGGAAACGATGAACGGATAGATGACAGGGAGGCCACCTAGCACGACTTCGGGAAAGCAGGACTTTGACAGCGCAACCGTCTTGCCGGGAAGCCATTCCAGTGTACCATGGGCACCGACATGAACCACGGCGTCGACATTGAGCGTCTGGCGTAGCCACATACCGAACGCAAGCAGGGAATGGCGAGGTGGGAGGTGCGGATCGTGATAATCGGCGCGTCGATTTGCGTGCCGGCCACGGTCAGGAGCGAGCGCAACGGTGACGTTCCCAAAGGTATGCGCGCGGAACCGGAAGACGCCTCCGGCTACGTCAGGATCATGCTCGCATGGACCCCATGCGGCTTCGGTTGCCTCTAAGGCGCCTGCAGGCAGCAGCTGCAAGCTGCGGATGTAGTCATCCAGCGCCAGCCCACCCTCGCACTCCAGCCGGCCCAAAAGATCGCGCGGGCTGCTGGGCTGAGTTGAAAGCCGATATCCTGCGGCTGCCAATGTATCCATAATCGAGAGCACGCTTTGCGGGACGTCCAGTCCAACGGCATAGCCGGTCCGGCCGGGAGCATTTGGATAGTCCGGCATGAGGATCGCTATCTTCCGCTCAGCCCGAGGCGTCCGCTGCATGCGCAGGAAGCTGCCGATCCTTTCAACGACGTGTTCAACTCGATCTAGTTCGGGTTGATTGAAGACACGCGACAACTCGGTACCTTGTTTGAAAGAGATGGCACCGGCGAGAATCCTGCCGTCCAATTCCGGGAGGAAGACGTGCATGGCGAGGTCGGATGGTCCAAGGCCGCGTTCATTACTCGACCACGCGTCCCGTGGCGTCGTTGCGACGACAATCTGGAACACAGGTGCGCCACAGATATCGAAAATAGTGTCGTTATTCACGTCCGCTCCCGCGGCAAAGGCCGTGGTCGACAAGATGGCCGCAGGATCGATCGCCTCCATAGCTGTCTGGACGAAGTCAAGACATTCTGGATCCTTCAAACTGCCGAGGAACAACGGTATGGGAACAAAGCCGCGTGCGGCTAGGCACTCGAACAGTTTGTCGATCGGAGACACATCATCGGCGAGCAGCATCGACCGATAGAAGAGAATTGGCAACCGCGGAGCGGAGCAGGGCTGATTGGCCAGTAGCGAGTCAAGCGCTACTATACCCGTGCCCGGGTGATAGAACCCGCTCTTGGGTACTTCTTGCGCAGGAACAAGGTCAATCACCTGATCACGTGCGAGCGCGTCCAGATGGCCTGCCAGCAGTAGCATGTTATTGCGCCCGCCCTGACGGAAGCAGGCAAGGATGGCAGCCAGTTGATCTGCGTTAACGGTGGATGCCGCTGCAAGACGATCGTCCCGAACACTGCATTCGCCGGGCAGAAGTGCCAGCTTGATATTTCTGGTTCTAGCGAGAGTTGCAAGTTGCTCCACACCATACTGCCACCGATCAAAGCCACCCAAGATGCGCACCAAGATCAGCTTGGCATGGACTGCCGTCTTGTCCAGCCACAAGTCAACCGACATCGGGTGGCGGAGATCGTTGAGGTTTGCCGTGCTGATAGATGTGGCGCCGCTCGCGGGCCAGGCAGAGGTGATGCTGTTGAGATCGCTGGGCGAGAAGGACAGGACCACCACATCAGCCGGTGCCTGTTTCAGGTCAACCGGCTCGATGAGGTCGTCAAGTGACGACGATGTGGTAGCAAGTATGTGCATAATGTCATTCTGGCCTTCAGGCCGCCAGCATTCTCTCGATTGCAGAACGGTCGATGCCTCTTTCACCGATCACGACGAGCCGCGTTTGGCGCGTTTCCCCAGGCGCCCAAACGCGATCGAAATAGTGGTTGACGCGTGAGCCTACCGCCTGAACCTGCAAGCGCATCGGCTTGTTCGCGACGTTTACGAAACCCTTCACGCGCAACACGCCCTTTGCCTCTGCAGTCTCGGCGATCCGCTTGGCAAGATCCTCTGCATCGGCAACTGCAGGCAGATCCAACACGAAGCTCTCGAAGTCATCGTGGTCGTGATCAAGTTCATCATCGTGATGTGTCCTGCGGCTCTCGATATCATCCTCAACCGCCAGTTCCAGTCCGACAAGAACGCCTGGATCGATCGAACTATGGGCGGACGCAACGATCTTCACGGCGCGGGGCAGGTGTGCCGCCACGCGCGACTTTGCCCTTGTAAGGGCGCCCAGATCGAGCAGGTCGGTTTTGGTAAGCACAATCAGGTCGGCGCAGGCGATTTGGTCATCGAAGACTTCTTCGACTGGATCGTCGTGATCGATGGACCCGTCGGCCTGGCGCTGTGCTTCAAGAGCGTCGTGATCACTGGCAACGCGCCCTTCAGCCAAAGCAACCCCGTCCACGACGGCCACAACGGCGTCCACCGTAACACGGGCTTTCACTGCAGGCCAATTGAAGGCCTGAACGAGCGGCTTCGGCAGAGCAAGTCCAGACGTCTCGATTAGGATGTAATCTACGCGGGGTCTGAGGGATAAGATCTGGTTGATCGCCGGTACGAAGTCATCTGCTACCGTGCAGCAGATGCAGCCATTCGCGAGTTCGATAATGTTTTCGTCGGGGCAGCTTTCGATGGCGCAGCCCTTCAAGACCTCGCCATCGATCCCAACGTCGCCGAACTCGTTGACAATGATGGCAACGCGCTTACCTGGGAGCTTCTCCATGAGGTGTCGAATAAGCGTTGTCTTTCCCGCTCCAAGGAAACCGGTCACGACTGTACACGGCACACGATCAACATCGATGGTCATTGGGGCAAGTCCTCATGATGATGGAAAGGAGGGATGCGAGCTGTCATACCTTTGCCGCGGAGACAGGAGGGCCGACCGCGCAAGGGCAGAAAGCCGCGTTCATCCTGAGCGAGCATCATGGCGCCATGGACGATGTCATCAACGTTCCCAAGGGCAAGGTGACCGAACACGTAAGACCATCCGGAGCGGTGCCTGAAGGCTGCGCTCGGACTTTTCTCGCAGTTGGCGAGGCAGGTCACAGGCTTCACCGAAAGTGGCAGATGTGCAGTTGCCTGTCGCAGCGCGTGGATCAGTCCGATCCCGGGCCGCGAGTCATCCTCGGACCCTGCACGGCAGTTTGTGCACACGAAGATCGTTACATCGGGTTCAATGTTAGGCTGATCGTTGATCAATGCCGCGTTCCAACTCAACTGAATGTGGGGCGCGGAGGCAGACTCGCACTTACGGATCTGCCATCGTGATCGTCGCTTCCACCGGAGCACCCCGCCCGGCAAAGCACAGCATCTCAACGGCAGGTCTCCTGGCTCGCGGGTCATTGCTCTCAAACCAGCCTTCCCGGGTGTCTCCCAGTGGCCTTATGGCTGAAGCTATCCGCTTACAGTTGCGGGGGCAGCCGCGGCATTGATCCAAATTGAATCGCACCGCATTCCCTTTTCGTCCCTCCCGTTGCCGGAAAGGAACCGTCAGCATTTCAGTAAGCCCGCGTATGGGGTCGTGTCAATGCGTTCTCCTATTCGGATTGCCCTCAAGGACGATTAGAGTATAGTGCCGATATCGTCGGTGTCCGAACGGGACGAAAAGGGAATGCGGTGAGACTGATAGTCGATTCCGCGGCTGCCCCCGCAACTGTAAGCGGAGAGCTTTACTCCCAAGTGCCACTGGAGAAATCTGGGAAGGCGGGAGAAAGCGTGTGATCCGCAAGCCAGGAGACCTGCCGACGCGTTGGTGAAGAAGATGCTCTCGGGGTTGAGGGCGAAAGGAAACGATATGACGACCAAGACGGCAGCCATTGCACTCGGTGCCTCCGCTTCCAAGATTGTTCCCCTTAGCATAACGGCCATGCTCGGCATGTTTGTTATAGGGTTCGTAGGCTTCTCGCATATGGAGGTTGTTCACAACGCCGCGCACGATTCGCGTCATTCACTCGCGTTCCCCTGCCACTGAGGAAGCCGACATGTACTTGTTTCGCAACATCGTCTTGGCGGCGGTGGTGTCCGGGCTTGTGTCTGGGCTCATCCTTACCGTGCTGCAGAGCTACGCCACGATCCCACTTATTATTCACGCTGAAACCTTTGAAGGCAAAGGCGAGGAGGTTGGGCATTCCCACTCCCATGCGCATGATGAGGGTACGCCTGCACATGATCATGGAGAAGAGGGATGGACGCCGGCCGACGGCACGGAGCGCTTCGTTTACACGGCTGCTTCCAACATGCTTGCTGGGATCGGCTTCGCTCTCATTCTGTTGACGGCGGCGGAGGCGCTGGGAACGCTCAATGGGTGGAGGAGTGGGCTTATGTTTGGCTTAGCCGGCTTCCTTGCCTTCAGCCTGGCGCCGGGGCTCGGACTGCCGCCAGAACTTCCCGGGATGCCTGCAGCCGATCTGGCCGCGCGGCAGTTGTGGTGGTTTGCGACGGCAGCTTTGACCGCACTGGGGCTGGGTCTGCTCGCTTATACCAAAGCGCCAACCCTCGCTGTGTTGGGCATCCTTTCACTTGTTGCCCCTCATCTGTGGGGCGCGCCCCTACCCGACACTCACGAAACAGCGGTTCCGTTGGAATTGCATGCGCGTTTTGTAGCATCCGTTTTCGCAACAAGCCTGCTTTTCTGGGCGATGCTCGGCACAGTCTCAGGCGTTGTGAGAGCTCGACTTCGCGGTGGAGAGGAGGCATATTCCAACGGCGCGGCAGAGCCAGTGCGGTGAAACAGGTCGACGAACAAGTCGAGGCACGCCATCGCGCCAAGATGGCAAACCGTAAATCCATTCAGGATGCTGAAGTTGCGGAGAAGACCTTGGAAAAGGGCCTTCTCCTCGTGCACACCGGCTCCGGCAAGGGTAAATCCACTGCGGCCTTCGGCCTAGCTTTGCGGATGCTTGGCAACAACAGGCGTGTCGGTATCGTCCAGTTCATCAAAGGCGCCTGGTCTACCGGAGAGCAACCTGCGCTCGCGGTCTTCGGAGATCGTGTGGTCTGGCATACGATGGGCGAGGGTTTTACCTGGGAAACGCAGGATCTGAAACGGGACATCGCAGCAGCGGAACGTGCCTGGCAGAAGGCGGTGGACCTGATGCAGGATGAGACGATAGCCCTTGTCGTCCTGGACGAACTGAACATCGCGCTGCGCTACGATTATCTCGACATTGATGCCGTGATCACGACGCTTCAAGCACGGCGCCCTGATCTGCATGTCGTCGTTACCGGGCGCAATGCCAAGCCGGCTCTGCTTGAGGCGGCTGACCTCGTGACGGAGATGACGCTGGTGAAGCACCACTTCAAGGCCGGCGTGAAGGCTCAGGCAGGCATCGAGTTCTGAGCGATGGCAGCCCGCGCATTGATGTTCCAGGGAACGGGCTCGGACGTAGGGAAGTCGCTCGTTGTTGCAGCACTCGCTCGTGCCTTCACACTGCGGGGGGTTACCGTCCTACCGTTCAAGCCGCAGAACATGTCGAACAACGCTGCGGTGACCGCCGATGGCGGTGAGATTGGGCGGGCGCAGGCACTGCAGGCGAGAGCCGCAAACGTGCCCCTCAGTGTTCACATGAACCCGGTACTGCTAAAGCCACAGGGTGACGTGGGCGCGCAGGTCGTGGTGCAGGGCCGTGTACTTTGTAATGCAAGGGCCGCCGAGTATCAGCGGATGAAGGCGGCGCTGATGCCCCATGTCCTGGACAGCTTTTCGAGGCTAAAATCGGCGGCGGATCTGATCTTGGTGGAGGGCGCCGGTAGCGCGTCAGAGATCAATCTGCGCCAAAACGATATCGCCAACATGGGCTTCGCTCGTGCTGCCGATGTGCCGGTCGTGATGATCGGGGATATTGACCGAGGAGGTGTGATTGCGAGCTTGGTCGGAACGAAAGTAGTGCTCGATCCCCCCGATGCGGCAATGATCGCTGGCTTCATTGTCAATCGGTTCCGCGGCGATCCTCTGCTCTTCGAAGAGGGGATGCGACAAGTGGCCGCTTTGACCGGCTGGCAGGCGATCGGGCTGCTGCCCTTCTTCAAGGATGCTTCCCGTCTTCCTGCTGAGGATGCGTTAGGGCTGGGGCAGCCGGAGAAGCGGAAGGTTGGCACCAAACTGCGCGTCGCCGTACCAATCCTGCCGCACATATCGAATTTCGACGATCTCGATCCGCTGGAGGCAGAGCCTGATGTGGATCTGATCCGGGTGCGACCGCACGAGATACTGCCCAATGACTGCGATCTCGTACTTATCGTCGGTTCCAAAGCTACGATTGCAGATCTCCGGGTCCTGAAGGAGAGTGGCCTCGGCGTTGATATTGTCGCTCACGCACGCCGTGGTGGCCATGTCCTCGGCCTTTGCGGCGGCTACCAGATGCTAGGTCGGAAGGTAAGCGATCCGTTTGGTTTCGAAGGTGAACCGGGCTCGATTGATGGTCTTGCCCTGCTTGACGTAGAGACGCAACTGGATGGGCAGAAGCGACTGCAGGCGGTCGAGGGGCGAAGCTTCGACGGCGAGTTCTTTTCTGGCTATGAAATGCATGTCGGGCGCACGCAGGGACCCGCTTGTTCTCGACCGTTTGCGACTGTCGACGGCAAAGACGAGGGTGCGATCTCAGTGAATGGGCGCGTAACGGGAACCTA
Source organism: Neorhizobium sp. SOG26 (assembly GCF_003491345.1). Lineage (GTDB taxonomy): Bacteria > Pseudomonadota > Alphaproteobacteria > Rhizobiales > Rhizobiaceae > Neorhizobium > Neorhizobium turbinariae. The sequence continues at coordinate 429,302 of NZ_CP025513.1, read as the reverse complement.
TGTCCATGGATTATTCGCTGACAATCGGCAACGCTCGGCCTGGCTTTGCAGGATCGGAGGAACCGCATCTCATCTCGATTATAACGCAGAGATAGATGCAGTACTTGACCGCCTTGCGGACCATGTCGAGCAACATCTTGATTTGGACATGCTCCTTACACTTGCGCGCTAAGACGATCAAAGCCGAAAGCTTCACTCATCGAGGTTGAAGCGCGGTCGGTTTGATCCGCACTATTGCTTAGTGCCGCGATGGATTAAACGCTGTTCGACAACAGGCAGGCGTTCACTCGCGATAGTGTGGCGTCAGGTAAGAAAACGTCGACTGGATCAAGCGCGCAAAGTGAGGCGTTCGAATAATCTTCGGCGCGGCGAACTACTGAACGCAGGCACCGGCGGTTCATATCTGTTCAAGAGCGCTGTCGCCCGAAGTCGCGCCGGGATGGCACTGCGGTTCCATGGGTTGACTTGGCTGCATTCGCAAGACGTGCGATCAGCCTCGCTGCTGGGACCGCGAGCACGCGGCCCGAAGTGGTGGCTGGGTCTTCTTTGATCGAGGGCTTGTAGACGCGGCGGCCCTTGAGCACGCGGCTGGTGAGCCCGCTCTTGATACGCTGATACAATCCAGCCGCTACTACTCGCGAGTCTTCCTGACACCGCCTTGGCCCGAAATGTCAATCAGCACCGAACATTCACCCCTTTTACTTATCCAATCTTCACCCCCCCCCTGTAGACGATCAGCGCTTGGCCTGCCCGGCGCTGGCCGGGGTTGCAGAGGGTAGGCCAAGTGCGGGTGATGGGTATCTCCGGCTTTAGCTTTGAGAGCGGTTTTTGAAGCGCCAGGATTCGTTTCCGGTTTCCACAATCTCGCAGTGATGTGTCAGGCGGTCGAGGAGTGCGGTCGTCATCTTCGCATCGCCGAAGACCGGCGGCCATTCGCCGAAGGCAAGGTTCGTGGTGACGATGATCGAGGTGCGCTCGTAAAGCCGACTGATCAAATGGAACAGGAGCTGGCCTCCTGCCTGCGCGAACGGCAGATAGCCGAGTTCATCGAGGATGATGAAGTCGCGGCGTGTAAGGTAATCCGCCGTCCGGCCTTGCTTGCCGTTGCGCGTCTCTGTTTCCAACCGATTGACCAGATCGACAACGTTGAAGAAGCGGCCACGTGTGCTGTTGCGGATGAGAGCACGGGCAATCGCGATGGCCAGATGGCTCTTGCCGGTTCCCGTGCCGCCGACGAGGACGACGTTGCGCTGGTCTGCGACGAAGGTGCCGGTGGCCAGTTCCCGCACCAGAGATTCATTGACGGGCGTATCGGCGAAATCGAAGTCGTCGATATCTTTTGCCAACGGCAATTTGGCGATGCTGAGCTGATAGCGAATGGAGCGTGCCTGCTTCTCGGCGATCTCCGACTGCAGGAGATCACCGACAATGCGCGGTGGTTCATGCTGCCGCTTGATGCCGTTTCCCATGACCTCATCGTAGGCGCTGCGCATTCCGTAGAGCTTCAGCGTGCTCATCAGTTCGAGAACCTGCGTGGGTTCCATCAACTTACCCTCCTGAGCCTCTCGTAACGAGCGCAGTCGGCGACCGGCTCATGGGCAAGCCGAAGCGCATCCGGGATTTGCAGGGTCACGGCGGGAGCCGGATCGCGGCTTCGAGCCAGAATATTGATGATCACGGATGCGGAGCAGACGCCATGATCGAGAGCCTCCTGGCAGGCCGCTTCGACAGCCGTGAGACCGTCAACGGGCACGCATGCAAGGATGGCAACCATTTGCCGATCACCATCATCGTCGCTCTTCAGCCGTTTGCGGACCTTCTCCATCGCGGCTGGCAGCGCCCAGTCTCTGAATGGTGCGCCGTTACGCAATGCGCCAGGTTTGCGAGCGAGGACAGGAACATAGTGCCAAGGATTGTAAGTGGTCTCACCTCGGCCGAAGCAACGCTCGTGTTCACCCACATTCATCCCGTCCTGTCGGATAACGATCCGGTCGGCGTAGGCGTGAACTTCGACAGGGCGACCCACCGCCGTTGAGAGGACGGAGTATTTATTGTTATCGAAACGGACCGTGCAGGTCTTTGACACGGATGCCGGGACACTGTGGAAACCGTCGAATGGGCCGACGTAGCGCACGAGGCTGCTGCGTTCGGCTTCGAATACCTGCCAGATCGTCTGTCCCGTCTGTTCGGGATGGCCATGAGCCTTGGCATAGGCAATGCATTTATCGAGTAGCCAGGCATTCAGCTCTTCCAGGCTTTTGACCCTGAGGCGTGGCGTAAAGAAACGCTCGCGTACAAGGCCGACCTGGTTCTCGACCTGTCCTTTCTCCCAGCCGGATGCTGGCGTGCAGGCAACTGGCTGGACGAGATAGTGGCTGCACATCTGCAGGAACCGGCGGTTATAAACACGTCCCTTGCCGACGAACACGGCCTCAACCGCCGTCTTCATGTTGTCATAGATGCCGCGTGTGCAGGTGCCACGGAAGAAGGCGAAGGCCTTGTCATGCGCATCGAAGACCATCTCCTGGCTCTCTCGCATATAGGCCCGGACGAACATCATCCGGCTGTGGCAGAGCCGGACATGCGCCACCTTCACCGTCGTCGTCACGCCCTGGATCAGGACGATCTCGTGGCTCCAATCGAATTGGTAGGCTTCGCCGGGTGCATAGTAGAGCGGAACGTAAGCCTCGGACGTGACCGTTCCGCGTGCCTTGGCCCAGGACTTGGCGTAACGGCGGACGGTATCGTAGCTGCCATCATAGCCAAGAGCCCGGACCTCTTCATAAATCCGGATCAACGTCAGCCGCTCACGAGACGGCTTGCCTTCGTTCGAAATCAAGAACCGCTCGACATCGCCACTCCAGGCTCCGATCCGGGGTAGCGGCTGATGTTCTCGCTTATAGGTAAACTCGGTGGCATCGGAGCGCACAATCTTGCGGACCGTATTCCGCGAAACATTCAGTTCTCTGGCGATCTTCTTTACCGACCAACCCTGAACATGGAAGGCTCGTCGGACACGCGCAATCGTATCCACACTCTTCAACTCCCCACTCCATCCGCTGAAAAGCCGGATGGTCCGATGAAAATAGGGAGGGGTCAAAATTGGATAAGTATCACCCCGCCAGTGGAGTGCGCCCCTTGGGGTGGACAAGGATCAGGCTGCTGATTTGCCAGTCTGCCGGATGTGTTGATCCTCGAACTGTTGCGGGCTCAAATAGCCGAGCGCTGAATGGAGCCGGCGTTTGTTGTAGACCTCCTCGATGAAGTGGGGAAGGTGCTCGGTGATCTCTTCGAAGGTTTCGAAGGCCATCGGATAGACCGCCTCGACCTTCAGCGTTTTCATGAAGCTTTCGGCCTTGGCGTTGTCGTACGGATTGCCGCGGCGGCCCATCGAGCCGATCAAGCCGTTGACGGCCAGTGTCTCGCGGTAGAGCTCGGCAGCATACTGCGAGCCGCGATCCGAATGGTGGACCACGCCCGGCGGCGGCTTTCTCTGGTCAATGGCCGCCTTCAAGGCTGCCATCGTCAGCCGTGCGTCGATCGACCGACCGATGGCGTAACCGACGATCAACCGCGACCAGGCATCGAGGATGATGGCGACGTAGATGAACCGGGCCGGCAAAGCGACATAGGTGATGTCGCTGACCCAGAGCTGGTTGGGACCGCTCGGGATGATGTCCTTCGCCAAGTTCGGGAAGATCGGGCCGTCGTGGTCACTGTCGGTCGTGGCAATGAAACGTCGCTTGATCTTCGGACGCAGATCGTGTTCGCGCATGAGGCGACGGATCTTCTTGTGGTTCACGACAAGACCCTGCTGTCGCAGGGCCGCACCGACACGGCGGTAGCCGTAGAACTCGAACTCGTCGCAGATTGCGAACATCGCTTCAACGATCGCGGTGTCGTCGGCCGGCCGTTCTGGACAGTCATAATAGGTGGAGCGCGCCATTCCCATCAGCCGGCATCCTTCCGCGACGGAGATGCCGCGGGGCCGGTGATGATGGATGTAGTCCCGTTTTTCCGCCGCGGTGCGCTTTTCAGAGCCCCCTTTAGAAATTCCAGTTCCAGAGCCTGCTTGCCAACCAGCCGCTCGAGGGCGGCGATCCGGGCCTCGTATTCCTGGATGAGATCGACCGCCTGCGCATCGTCGTCGAATGCGCCTTGCTCATACTTCTGCACCCAGATGCGGATAAGGTTGCGCGACACGTCGTGGCGTTTTGCCAGACCATGCAGCGTTTCGCCGGCCAAGAATTCCTGCGCGAGCTGACGTTTGAATTCGACGCTGTGACTGCGGTGTTTTGCCATGGGTCTTCTTTCCGAAAACCCGGTAGGCCGGTCAATTCCTCATCCCGATCTGTCCACCCCAAGGGGCGCACTCCACAGTGGGGTCAACATTCCATGCTTAAACACAGCCCGAAATCTACATGAATGACAGTGAGCGTCGGCACGACTTCGAGAGCGCTCTCGCCGAATACCAAGGTCTATGCTATGGCGGAAATGACGGAGAAACTGGCGGCGTAGAAACGAAACCAGAGCACCTTAGCCAAGCCGCCAAGCTGTCTCACCAAGCGGGACCACCTCTGTTCGCAGTGGATGCCGTCGGCCAAAGGTAGCGATCCAGCTTCATGATGTATGTGGCCGGCCGACACTGAGGCTGCCGGCGAACGGGAGCGAAGACGTTGCGGAGTTCAGAGGAGCGAAAACGCACGCCGCGGAGGTAGCGCGCCAGCAGCGGGGGCACGATGAGCGAGCAGGAGGTTTCGACAAAGCCGGTACAACTATTGAAGTGCGTACTCGGGGCAGATGACGACGGCAGCTCGCAAGCAAGAGAACGCCGCGTTCACTGGAGAAACCCACGCCTCCTTCGCGGACTACTTGGAGTGCCAAGGCCTCAGTATCCGTGAGAGGGAGGCGGTGTTCAATGATATCGCCCTAGCATGCAACGACGCCCTCTACCCATTCCGGCCCAAGTGCCAGCTTGACCATGCCTGCCGCCGGTGGTGCCGTACCATCCGCGCGATGTAGACGTGAGGTACTCGGGGAAAGGCTCCTTACTGGAGATCATAGGGTGCACGGATGCGGAAATCATTTCCGCATCCGGCCGGTGGCGCAGACAGAGGTGCCAGCCCATCGGTCAGCTTTGGGAAGGGTCAGGTTTCCCGTTGAGCCGCTGGTGTTGCAGTTATCGGTAGGTAGTGAGAAAGGCAGATCTTTAAGTATCGCAATTCCGCCGGATGAAGATGAAGCGATTCCGCAAACGTCTTCTGTGCTGTCAAGCTGTGGTGTTACCGGACTTCTTTCGCTTGCGGGCAAACATATTCAGGACCTCCACCAGAGCGGAGAAAGCCATGGCCGCGTAGACGTAGCCCTTTGGTACATGGAAGCCCATGCCTTCGGCAATCAGCGTGGTGCCAATCATAAGCAGGAAACCGAGCGCCAGCATCACAATCGTCGGGTTCTTGGCGATGAAGTTGGCAAGCGGCGTTGCGGCAATCAGCATGACTGTAACTGCCGACATGACGGCAACAATCATGATCGGCAGGTGGGGTGTCATGCCAACAGCGGTGATGATGCTGTCGATCGAGAAGACAAGATCCAGGAGAAGGATCTGCCCGATAGCCGCGCTGAAGGTGATCGAGGCGGCGCCTCCGACCATGTCCTCCTTGTGATCGACAGGATCGACCGAATGGTGGATCTCCTTTGTTGCTTTCCAGACAAGGAACAGACCGCCGGCGATCAGGATGAGGTCCTTCCAGGAGAAGGCATGTCCGAAGATCTCGAAGATCGGCGTCGTCAACCGGACGATCCATGCCACGGTTCCAAGCAGCGCGAGGCGCATGACCAGGGCAAGCCCGATACCAATCTTGCGCGCCCGCTCTCGGTTTTCCGGGGGAAGCTTGTTGGTAAGGATGGAAATAAAGATGAGGTTGTCGATGCCAAGAACCACCTCCATTACGACAAGCGTCAGAAGAGCCACCCACGCGGCCGGATCCTGAGCGAGCGTTATAAGACCTTGCATTTAAGTCTTCTCCTGAGGGCGTCGCAAAAGACTGCGACCGAACTGATGATCTACGGAAGGTGCGCTAAATCAAGAACGGCTCGAGTTAGCAGCGTCAGCCCCACGTACACGCCGGAGCATCCGGCGGAGTTGACGCCGGCCGTCATGGGTTAGCTTTCCGCGCTCTCGCGTCGCTGGTTCGCAAGTAGCCCAGATACGACAGAGCAATGACGGTCGTTGATGTTCAGAAGTTGTTGGGGCGATATCGAGCCGGTCGCGATACCGACGGCGGTCCCGATGGCCCAAACGGGATCCTCCCCCGCCTGCGTGAGAAGCCTCGGTCCATGGGTGGAGAGGCATTGCTGGGACTGCTGGAAGACCTGCGTTGATAGGTTCGCTGCCTCCAAGCGTTCGCGCACTTCTTCATAGATTGGATCGACTACAAACAGGGCGAACAACCAAGCGGCGATCTCGGACAACATCGAAGGATACTCTTTCGTACTCGGCAGCATGTCGGAAACGGTCCGACATCGCGCAAGCGCCGACAGCTACGCCAGAGGGGCCCGGACCAGCGGGTTACGCTGCATTTAGGCACGGTCGGCTTCATGTTCAAGGGGGTGAGCAGAGACCATAAATTCGAGACGGGAACAAGAAAACGTGCTGCTGCCATGCTCTCGTTCGTTGATCGGCTCTTGGAATGGCTTGCATGAGCCCTTGCGCGGGAAGAGATACCGCCGTTCCAGGTACGAATGCCCACCCGGCCGCCTCGTGGACGACGTCTCGCCCCTCCAACATTAATGACACCCCGAACCCGCCGATAGACATGGCCCCAGTCCTAGCTAGATGCGGTGTAGCCCTCAGGGCGACGCGCTTGATCCACTCCTCCTGGCAGACTTTCCCGTGGGAGCCGACGATGAGCTCATCTCCGAACAGGGTAGCCCACTTGCAACGTGAACCCCTTTTCAGCCTCGTCGCCCGATCCCTGTCACCGGCATCTGACGCGCGATGATCATGTATTTGTCTCCCCGCAGCTCGTCGACGATCCCAGTGCGTCTCCCAAGACCAGTATGACGGTCCCACTTCAGCAGCTCCGAGAACTCTCCATCACAAAAGGTTTCGATATCGACCTCCCGATTGAGTAGACGAGTACTTCGCCACCTGCATCGTCGGAGATATGTTCGAAGCTGTAGGGCCGGTTCGGCCTCATCGACATGTCGGTGCGCCTTGCCGATGCGCAGGCGGGCCATGAAATAGGTCTCGACGTCTTCAGTGTCATCCGCGACGGGCGATCCTCGTCCGTGATCTGCATGGTCGTGTAGGTCGATGTGACGCGTCGCAACGTTCCAGTCGCTGGCGATCTCCGGTTCATTGCGATGCTCCTTTTCCTAACCTGGTCGCGCCGCTTGCTCTTGCAGACGCCCGCTTGTGACGCTAATTGCCAGCGCTTATATATTGTATGGAAGTCCTCGGCTTTCCGTATCCGCGAATAAAGAGGTGCTGCCGTGGGGGAGGAAATATGGTCGACTCTCGTGAGAGAATTTTCGGACATTCCAGACTCGTCTACCATAACACTAATTACGGTGCGCCTGGTGATCGCGGCGGTGCTTGGGGGGATCCTTGGATATGAACGTGAGCGTAAGCGGAGAAGCGCCGGGGTGCGGACCCATATGCTCGTGGCCGTCGGTGCGGCACTATTCGTGATAGGTCCGCTGCAGGGCGGCATGGAGATCGGCGATCTGTCACGCGTACTGCAGGGAATCGTTCAAGGAATTGGCTTTCTTGGTGCCGGCGCTATCATGGTTCGCACAGCACAGCGCCAGGTAGAAGGACTGACCACGGCGGCCAACATCTGGGCCACCGCGGGGATCGGTATTATTGCCGGTCTCGGATTGGAAGCGACCGCCGTCTTGTCTACGGTGATCGTTTTGATAATTCTCGCAGCTGTCCCCCTGATCCTGCCAAAGCATTCGGAACCGGACTAGATCCTAATCGTGCGTCTCGGTAGAAGACGTATCGCCGTTGTGCTTGTCATCAAGGACGCCTCGTGTGAGCCCTCAGGAAGATGCCAAGGTACCGCCAGTGGCAGCGTCACAATGTCTTCTTCGAAACCTCGAGATCTAGCCTTCCCCTTACCAAGTTAAACCGGCAGCTCCTGAGACGACTCCCAAAGAAGAACCTGCATCCAAGCACTAGGTGGGTGACAGCTGCGTATGACAGCGGCGTGAGCACTGGATCATCGATCCACCCGCTGCCTGCCTTGTGTTAGATGCTGCGCCGCCCATATCATCAAGAGGTTCTTCTGGAGATCGAAAATGCCATGGCAACGCGCCTCAAGCTCAGAATGCGCTGGCGCAGGAGAAAACTCATGCCACAGAAGACTCGTGGCGATTGTCTGAAGTGTCATGTCGCGGGACCGCTGGACAGCGCACCGGCGCAATCAACGGAGGTTAGCTCATCATCGAGCGCATCGAAGCGGCCCAGCGACAGGAAGATCTGTGTCGTCTAGGTGACACCGCAGCCAACCCTTCTGAAATGAACGAAGTCATACTTGACTCACGCTAGCGCAGACAGCGACTGCTTCAGGTCGGTTGCTAACGTCTCACGCGGCGTCCCTGTTAACGTCAGCTCTGTTGGTACACAAACACATCGACGTGGCGTACTGCTTGTGTCCAATTCGGGCGATGTTTTCAGTATAGTAGGTGCACCGTGGTCGCTTGCTCACCGACGCCTTCAGGAACCGGCACAAGAGTCTTGTTATAGTCAGTGTTCAGCACGAGGTTGGGTCCCTTGGAGAGGCGAAGACGCCTGACGACGATGGCTGTGTATGCTGACGCGTCGGCAACCTTGTTATTGGCGTCGATAATCAAGTTTCCGTTGGCAAGGTAGATTGTGCCGAGTAGCTTTCGCGCTTTGTTGCTCGTGATTACGAAGTCCGTTTCAGCGGATGCGCGGTCCTGAAAGGTGACGAGGCCGGCCAAAGCGCCAGTAATGGGAGCCTCGATGTCGACCTGCGCGCTGCTTCCGAACAACATGCCGGCGTGTTTTCCCGTAAAATAGAAGCCGACACCTTTACCCTCAACTACAGAGCTGGATTCTATGATCAGCGGTCCGTCCTTGATGACGTATATGCCTGGCTTGAGCGAAACCTGAGAAGAGGCGCGGATGGTCAAACCCCCGCAGTAGACCCCCGGCTGTAGGTTTCCAATGTACTGTTGATAGTCGGCCTCCATCTCACGGCAGGGACCAACAGCTGGAGGCGGACGAGAGGCGAGAGGATCCGCGACTTTAGGACAGTCCGTCAAGGGATTGTGATAGTTGAAGTTCCGCGGTGCGCCAGCAAAACCGCCTGCCGAACAGGCGAGCTGGCTGACGAGGTTGGCGTTTCCAGTTGAGGTGAGGCCGCTCGTGCTCAAAGAATTCGAGTAGACCGTACATTTCGGGGCCGAAATCGCCGCATTTGTTTCGAGCGACACCGTCGCTGCATCTGCCTCGTCTAACCCAATAACGCAAATGTTGGTGTTGTTATTGGTCTGAGCGGCCGATGACACTCGAATCTGCGGACTTCCAACAAGATACCCAACCACGAAATACGGATGGTGGTCCTGCTCAAGTGTTACGGTGACCTGCTTTTTGATGGAGTCCACTTCGACTTTCGCTTCAACGGTGCCCTCAGCCCCGGAGTGCTTGTGCGCTTCGAGGTAACCGTTCACGACCGCGACTGCGGCAGAGTTTGCCCAGCCATTCAAGGAGGCCTCCTTCGCCGCACCAAGAGCTGCGGCATCGGCGATGTTCTGCAGGTTTGTCCTGTGCGTCAGAAATGCGCTCACGTCGACAGCGCCGCCCGCGACACCGATTAACAGCGGAGCCATGATTCCCGTGAGCATTGCCATGTGGCCACGTGTGCAAGCCAATATACGGTGGGACGTCCGCAGCACCGAAGATCCAATCATGCCGGATATGCCTCCGGATCGCTCATCAGTTCAGCAACTGCTTGGGATGGCACCGGTCGAGAGAACAAAAAACCCTGTACGCGATCCATGCCCGCCGCACGAACCTCTGACAGTTCTTCCTGGTTTTCAACGCCTTCGGCAACAGAGACAAGTTCAAGGTCCCGGGCAAGCCCCGCAACCGCGTGCAAAAACTTTCGTGTGACGCGATCATGCGGGCATGCTTCGATGATTGACCTGTCAACCTTGATCTCTGAGAATGGACAAAGCCGAAGGAGCTCAAAGCTAGAAGCTCCCATTCCATAGTCATCCAGCGATAGCTTGAACCCAAACATCCTCAACCTCGTCAGAGCCTCGACCAAACGCGAGGGATCTTTAGGGAGCGATTTTTCCGTAACCTCTATGCAAATCGTGTTTGGATCTGCGCTAAGGTCAGTCACAGCCTGCTGGAGATCGGCGATTACGTGTGGCCGCTCAAGGACGGAGGCGTCGAAATTTATTGATACATCAGCTCGAGTTCGGCCAACTGGCCAAGTTCGGAAGTCACGCACGACTTTAGTCGCGATCTCCAGCGAAACAGCGGTTAGATCCTCAAGTCCGTTGACCGATGAAAAGAGATCTGCCGGTCCATGGATTCGGCCATCTTTTGAGGTCAGTCGGATCAGGGATTCGAAACCTGCAATTCTAAGCGTCGCGAGATCATATTGAGGCTGGTAGTACGGAGTCAGTTCGCAGTCCTTACCAGCCAGTCCCCCAAGCTTGGCCGACGGCCCCCTTGTCATCTCTGACTTCGCGAGCATCTCGGCGACCCCCTCCATCGTCAGTGGCTTGGTAAGGACACCGAGGATCGAGATCCCAAGCATTCTGCCCATGGCCTCCGCAGACCGGAGAACCGCGCGGCTTTCGCCGCTAGAAATAACGATATTCCCAGCATAACCAACCTCGTGCGCTGCGCGCATGAACGCAAGGCCATCAAGGTCCGGCATGTTGAGGTCCAAGAAGACGAGGTCGGTGTCGCGCGCCTCCCGTGTCAATGCAGCCAGTCCGGCCCGTCCGCAGGGTGCCGTTCGCAATAAGCCCGATGTAAGCGTCGACAAGATGCTAGATGCCACGATGGCATACATCGGGTCGTCATCTACGATCAGGCAGTTGATTGAATGCTTCATTAAAGCCTCCTGATATGGAGGACATATGAGAATGAATAAGAACCTATTACTAGGCGTGCGCAGGAAATCGCACCGTTCATGCGATCGATCGTTCTTCCGTTCCGTCTGGTTAAGGAATTTCTGCGATCCTCTCTAAAAAGAGGAAACAAATGAAGCCTGATAGCCCGATCTCGACCCGTATCTCACGGATTGTCATCGCAGCGGTGGCCACAGGTATTAGCGTTACCGTAGGTGGTTTCCTTGTCGTTGACTTTCGTCAGTCGATGCTAGCTGAGACGTCTCGCTACCAGAGCGCGGCCTTTGCCTTTGCTGCTGCCGCCAGTGACGGCGTTGCTGAACAGAACGCTCGCACGGTACTCGAAGTCATCCGCGGTGTCCGCAATCTTCCTGAGGTGGGATATATCGCGACGCTTGATTCAACTGGAGACGTGATTGCCGAGATCGGAGGCGGGGCTAGGCTAGTCGGGCGAGAGGACGCTTGGTGGCACATCCCGACGACGATCGAGGTGACAGCCGACGTGAGGCGTGCCGGCCGATCTGTGGGATCGGTGTTGATGCGCGCACAGCCAAAGGACCTGATCGAACGTTACCTATACGCCGCCCTTTATGCATTTCTGTTCGGGGGCATGCTTGTAGGCCTAACTTCGTACCTCGCCAGGATCAAGGTGGTGCGGGTCATCCGTCCTCTACGGGATCTATCAGAACAATTCATCGACATCGGCCAACGGTCCGACCTCAGGCGCCGTCTGAACAAGCAACGCAACGACGAGGTGGGCGTGCTGGTCGACGCGTTCAACCAGATGTTTGCGCATATCGATGAGCGCGATCGTCTTCTGCAACGACATATGGAGACTTTGGAGGAGACGGTGGACGCGCGCACCAAAGAGCTTCGAGCGGCAAAGGATGAAGCGGATGCAGCAAATGCTGCCAAGTCCACCTTCCTTGCAACGATGAGTCACGAAATCCGAACGCCGATGAACGGCATGATGGTGATGGCCGAGATGCTGTCGGCGGCGCCGCTGTCGCCAAGGCATCAACGATATGCGGAGATTATCACAAGATCCGGCAAGAACCTCATTCACATAATCAACGACATCCTGGATTTTTCGAAGATCGAATCGGGTAAAATCGAACTCGAGGAGGTTGAGTTTTCTCTCGATGCTCTTGTTGAGGATGTAGCTTGTCTGTTCTCAGAGCGGGCGAGGGAGAAGGGACTTTCGCTCGCCGTATTCATCTCACCTCAGGTGCCTTTCAAAGTCGTCGGTGATCCCGTACGCCTGACGCAGATCGTTAGTAACTTGGTCAACAATGGCTTGAAGTTTACCGAGACGGGCGGTGTTACGATCAGGCTCGAGGTGGTCGACGACCAGATTGCCATTACGGTAGAGGACACGGGGATAGGCATAGCCTCCCACCAGATCCATAGGATCTTCACGCGCTTCTCCCAAGCCGACTCCAGCATTACTCGCAAGTTCGGCGGGACTGGACTCGGCCTATCGATCTCGAAACAACTGACCGAACTGATGAAAGGGACGGTTCGGGTCGAAAGCCAGGTTGAGAAAGGGTCTCGGTTCATCATATCGATTCCGTTCAAGATGACTGAAGCAGCGAGTGAGATATCGAAGCGCTTTGACTTTTCGGTTGCTCTGTTCGATGACGACGTCATAACCCGTTGGTCTGTTGCCCAAGCCTTGGAGGCAAGGGGTATCTCTGTGTTTGAAAGGACGAGTGGCGTCTGCAAGGCTGTATTCATCCGCGCCGGCACTTCTCACGATCTCTCCGATATTGCGCTCGGCATGCCTATCGTCCTCCTTCGCCCCTTCGCCGCTACGTCAGTCTCTATTCCGAACCATCTTGACGTCACCGCAGAAGTTCCACTTCCAATTCCGCGGTCGGCGTTCGACCTAGTCTGTGCAGCCGTGGAGGACGGTGATTTTTCGACGCTTGACTTTGATTGCCGGGAAAAGCGCACGAACGTTCTTCCAGACCTGCGTCACCTCAAGGTGCTTGCCGTCGACGACGTAGCCGTGAATCGTGAGGTTCTCGCAGAAGCTTTGAGGACGTTTGGGATCCAAGCCGACCTCGCCGAGTCCGGTCAGGACGCGATCAGCCAGGCTCGCGCCAGATCGTATGATGTCATATTCATGGACTGCTCCATGCCTGGAATGGATGGCTTCGAAGCTAGCAGAGAGATCCGCGCGCTGGAGCAGGTTGCGGCTCGCCAGCCCTCACTCATCATCGCGCTGACCGGACACGTCATGGGCACGGAGAGTGGAAATTGGAAAGATGCGGGGATGAACAGCTACCTCGCAAAGCCTTTCAATATCGCTCAGTTGACCAGGGTTTTCCACGACCTGCAGATCGTTCGTCCCGGAAATGGGGAAGACATAGTCACAAACCATGGGGTGGACTCGCTACTCTCAAGCGAAACCATGACGATGTTCGAGAACATACGGACGAGCACAGGAGCGGATATACGCAGTAAGGTCTTTGCAATGTTTCGCGCTAGCGCGCTCGATGCATTTCGAACGGCGGTTGCTGAGATCATGTCAAATGGTCCGGAGGGGAAGCGGCTCATTCATGCTTTAAAGTCGAACTGCTCGAGTGCAGGGGCTGCAAGAGCGATGTCAATCTGCGAGCGGATTGAAACGGTGCTGGTTTCGGGCGCTACAGCTGACCACGCGCTCCTACGCGAGCTTGAACTTGCGTTGAGCGACACCTTAGTTGCCATGGCAGAACTCGATGCTTCGATCTCCGCCTAAGAAGGACGACAGCGCGCTTGTACCTGAACTAGCCCCCGAAAGGCCCGGACATGCTCCCCCATTTAGTTAATTGGGTAGGAGTAATGTTGGTGATATGACTAGCAGCAATTTTAAGATGGAAGTCCTCTCCGGGCCGGAACGTCGGCGGCGCTGGAGCACGGCAGAGAAGCTGGCGATCATCCAAGAGACCTATGAGGCGGACGCGACAGTGAGCATCGTCGCGCGTCGTCATGGCATCCAGCCGAACCAGTTGTTCGCCTAGCGCAAGCTGGCGTCCCAAGGGGCGCTGACGGCGACGGCCGCCGAAGAGGAGGTCGTTCCGGCATCCGAATACCGGGCGCTTCAGGCCCAGGTGAAGGAATTGCAACGCCTGCTGGGCAAGAAGACGATGGAGAGCGAAATCCTCAAGGAAGCGCTCGAAATCGCCGGAGGCCCAAAAAAACATCTGTTGCGCTCGCTCTCTCTTCCGAGGGGGATTTTGAAATGAAGACCGTCTGCGAAACTCTTCGTGTCGCCTGGTCGAATATCGCGGCGCGTGCCGCAGGCTCCCCTTCCAGAGCCAGAGGACGCCCGCCACTACCTGATCGCGAATTGGTGGAGGACATCAAGGCCGTCATCGCCGAAACGCCCACCTACGGCTATCGTCGTGTCCATGCCATCCTGCGTCGGAATGCCCGGAAAGACGGACGTTCGTGGCCCAATGCCAAACGCGTTTAACGTGTCATGAAGCTGCACAATCTGCTGTTGGTGCGCCACACCGGAGCGGTCGATGATCGCCTTCACAACGACCGGGTCGCCGTCGAGCGTTCGAACATTAGATGGTGCTCCGACGGCTTCGAGATCGGCTGCGACAACAAGGAGAAGGTCCGTGTCGCCTTCGCCCTCGACTGCTGCGACCGTGAAGCAATCGCCCATGTTGCCACCACCGAAGGTATCAAGAGCGAAGACGTGCAGGACCTGGTGATCACCGCTGTCGAGAACCGCTTCGGCCGCATCAACATGCTGTCCAAACCTATCGAATGGCTCACCGACAACGGCTCCTGCTTCATCGCCAAGGACACCGCATCCTTACTGCGCGACATCGGCATGGAGCCGTGCACGACGCCGGTGCGCAGTCCACAATCGAATGGCATGGCCGAGGCGTTCGTCAAAACCTTCAAGCGCGATTACGTCTCGGTCAATCCCACCCCGGATGCTGAAACCGTCATCGCTCAACTGCCGTTCTGGTTCGAGCACTACAACAATCTTCACCCGCACAGCGCATTAGGATATCAGTCCCCGCGCGAGTTCATCAGCTCGCAATCTCAAACCTGAGCATGTCCGGTCTTTTGGGGGCAACCCCAGTACCACTGGTCGACAAGCAATCGCTCCTTCCTATGCGAACCACCATGTTGAACAATATGATGGCCTTTTGGCAGCATGGGACGGTTCAATTCGTGCGGGCCAGGGTTGTCCGCGACCGTACGACAGGGGCCTTAACCCCCTTACCCGCCGCGACTGGCGGGCACATGATGCAGAAGTGTCTTCCGCTGCCCGTGACGCATTTGTCGAGCAGAGTGGTCATTCATACCAGCTTCGGATCGTAGACCTGGGTCCAGTTCGCACCAGAGGTAAGCTCCGCGTCCGTCACGCCCTTCTGCGAAGCCGGATCACTAAAGAACGCGACCCACGTGGGTGCATGACCCAGTGGCGGCGATACCAGACGGTTTCGACGCCTTCACCGCTACAAGCAGCAGCCAAGCTAAATCAGCCAGCGACGTGATCTGGTAGCTCTGATGCGCTGCGTGTCCGTCTCCGCAAGGAAGGCCGCAGCATTCGAGCTTAAGTGGCAAATTTCCGTGTTCATGACAGTTCACTTCGTTCCTCTTCGAGGCCACAGGTTTGCTTGAGTCTATCCCTCGAAGCGAGCCCCAACCGGCATCCTCCACCCTGGTTTTTTCACGGTTTGCGGAACCGCGTCGGGCGAGTGCCGTCTTCTTGACTGCTTCATCAACCAGTTTGCGTTGCTAGCCTGCAAAGCCGCGATGCGTGAACGCCCCGGGAAGTCATCGTTCACATGAACGGGCGGACCCGCATGACGTGCGAGCTTGCGCCCAATCCTCCCGAACCATTGAAGCCGCCGAAGGTCAGGACTGGGCCGGATTCGTTTCCGGAAGTCCTAAATCATCCCAGGTATACCTTCGCATCCTTGCCCGAGTGGAGGACGCTCGCGATCCACTGCCGAAGCTCCGCCGCGAGTGCGGGAGCAAGGGAAACAGCGAGTGGCGGATGGGTATGCTGCCGCGATAGGAAGTGCTCTTCTCCAGCATCCTTACAAAGATCAGGCTCTTCGAGGGCCTTCGATTCGTGAGCCTAATGGTTTCGACATGCGAAAATATCTTCCGGGAGGCGATATCTCTGTCGCCTCAGCGAAGGCCTGTCTTCCTTGGGACGCGTCTCGTCAGATTGTCGCCATAGGGCCGGAAAGTTTAGAGGGAACCTATCAGAGGAACTGCCGGTCAAATTACTTATAGGGGTTCAGCCTTCATGATCTGTTTAAGATATTACTGAATTACACTAGGCAAATTAGCGAGAACGTATATGTGGTAATCATATGCATAGTCTCTTGATCCGCCTCATCACAGCCCTTGCCGTCATGTTGATCTCGCCATTGCCATTGCTTGCTGCGGAACTTCCTTTGCCGCAGGGAACACCTGTCCTGTCGATCTCGGGGGCGATCAAGGTTACCAATTCCGGTAATGAAGCAATACTCGACCGTGATATGCTGGAAGCGCTGGGAACAGAGAAGATCGTAACAAAGACTCCCTGGTTCGATGGGGTGACAGAGTTCTCGGGCGTGCGGCTCGACAAGTTGATGGATCTCGTCGGAGCGCATGGGCAGGCTGTCACTGCGGTCGCATTGAACAACTACGTGACGACCATTCCGATAGAGGATTTCTCGCGGTATCAGGCGATACTGGCGCTGAAGCGGGACGGAAGATATATGTCCATTCGTGAAAAAGGCCCACTTTTCATTATTTACCCCTTCGACAGCGATCCGGCGCTCCGGACGCAGACTTATTTTGGTCGGGCAGCCTGGCAAGTCGCCAAGCTTGTGGTCGAGTAGGAGCGCCGGGAAGGATCATGCCGCCCAAGGCGTTGGAAAGAGTTCTCGCCGCCGTAGTCTGTTTCTTGATGCTTGCCGCTGGCTATACGGCGGTCGTCATCTCCCAGCGGCAGGCCGCCCTGCAGACGATTTCCCGCTACAATGCCGCCTGGACCGTCAGCCAGGCAGTCGCCGAGTTTCTGGAGCTTGAGCGTACCTTGGCATCCTATGCGCTGCCGCAAGGAGCGACTACTTTAGATGACGTTCAACTACGGCTGGATATCATGTTCAGCCGACTGGACACGTTCCAGCCCAGCGAGGAGACGGAATTCGGCAAAGGCCGGAGCCTGAGGCAGTTCATCAGGAGTGACGTACGCAACGAGAGGGTGGTCGAACGGCTCCGCGCAAGCCTGGAAACTATCGATGGCTTGTTGAACACGAATGACCCGGCATTCGATGTAGGAGGGGCGCTGCAAACTCTCGAGTCGCTAAACGCTGACATGACAGCCTTGACCTCGCGCGCGGCGGCCTACGGGGCCGAGCGTTCGGAAGCCGACCAACGGGAACTGGCCCGGCTGCACCTCATCCTGTCCGGGCTCATGTCAGGCCTGATCTTCTGCGGAATCCTTCTGATCACGCTGATCTGGCGGCAGAACAAGCTTGTGCGCAAGGCGCATGTGAAGCTGCAAACGACGGCAACGAAGCTCGAGGAAGCACATAAAAGCCTCGTCTCGCAGAACCAGCGCTTCGATGCGGCGCTGAACAGCATGTCACAGGCATTATGCACCTGTAATGTTGATGGCCAGTTGATCGTCTTCAACGACCAGTTCGCAAAACTGGTCGGGATCGCGCCCGCCACCTTGGCCGGAATGGACTTAAAGAAAGTCATTGCAGCCGCGGCGGGGCAAAATACGCCCTCAGTCATCGAGATCATCTTGCAGCAGCAATCGAGTTTCATCGAGGGAAGAAGGAAAGGGCGCTTTACCGTAGATCTGCCGGATGGCGGGGCATACGCCGTTTCCCATGAGCCAATCCCCGATGGAGGTTGGCTTGCCACTTATGAAGACGTAAGCGAGCGCAGGCAAACGGAAGCGCGAATCTTCCACATGGCGCACCATGACGCGCTGACGGGGCTGCCGAACCGCGTTCTCATGCGAAAGAAATTGCTGGACCGATGTGCCGAGCCAGCCATCGAAGATGGTTGCGATATCCTCCTTCTCGATCTGGACGGGTTCAAAGAAGTGAACGATACCCTTGGGCACGACATCGGCGACCAGATGCTGAGGGAGGTTGCCGCCCGACTTCGCTCCTGTGTTGCACACGAAGGGATCGTAGGTCGCCTGGGCGGGGACGAGTTCGCAATCCTCACGCGTCCGGGTTGCACCTCGGATGACGCGAGCGAGCTTGCCGAACGCATCCTCGCGGCAATCGCCGAGCCCTTCCATCTGGATGGTCGCAATGTTGTCGTGACCGCCAGTATCGGGATCGCCGCGCACATCGGGACAAACTGCACGCCGGACGAAGTCTTCAAACATGCCGACCTTGCCATGTATCAGTCCAAGGCAGACGGTAAAGGCCGGGTCACCCGCTTCTCGCAGGACATCGCGGAACGATTGCTCGCGCAGAAGTCGCTTGAGGCCGATCTGCGTGAGGCGATGTCCTTGAACCACCTGGAAGTCCACTATCAATCGCTGCACGATACGCAGACACGGCAGGTCAAAGGCTTCGAAGCCCTGCTCCGCTGGAAACGCCGAGGCCTCGACTTTGTGCCTCCGCCGGACTTCATCCCGGTCGCAGAGAAGCTGGGCCTCATTGACGAGATCGGAGAGTGGGTTCTGAGACACGCTTGCCAGGAGGCTCTAAACTGGCCCTCCCAGTTGACCGTTGCAGTCAATATTTCCCCGATGCAGGTCCACTCGGGCAACATTGCGAACCGCGTCCTCAGTATCTTGTCGGAGACCGGCCTGGCTCCCCACCGGCTGGAGCTGGAAATCACGGAGTCGGTGCTTCTGGAAGCTGCCGAAAGCACATTGTTGACGCTTCATCAGCTACGGCAGCTTGGCGTACGCATCGCCCTTGACGATTTCGGCACCGGATACTCCTCGCTGAGTTACCTGACGACATTTCCCTTCGACAAGATCAAGATTGACCGAAGTTTCGTCCGGAATATCTCAACGCGAGCCAACGCCTCTTCGGTGATCGAGATGATCGTCCAGCTCAGCACCGAGCTCCGTATGATCACGACAGCAGAAGGGGTGGAGAATGAGGAACAGCTTCGTTGCCTCCAGATCATGCGCTGTACGCAGGTGCAGGGCTATCTCTTCGCGCGACCCCAGCCCGCTCACGCATTGCTGCTTGAAGCGCCGAATGCCAGAGTTGCCCGTTCACAGCCCGTATAAAACAAGGCTTCGCGTTCGCGCTTTGCCAGCGTTGCTCGACCGCTCCACAGACGTTGCGGATCATCGGGTTCGCTAACGCTTCATAAAGCGTACAGAATTGTCCATGGCGTCTTGCCCGCTACCGGCCATGGCGCGATCTGGGTTCAAGGGGATGTCAGCAATCCTGCAGACATGGACCGCTTCTTTGACCAGATCAAAAGCGAACATGGACGCGTAGATGTGGTCTACGCCAACGCTGGTGTGTCGGAATCCGCGTCAATCGATGACATTCAGGACGGCCACTTCGACCGCCTGTTCGACATCAACGTCGAAGAAACGGTCTACACGATCCAGAAGGCTTCGCCGCTGATGTCTGACGGTGGCTCCATCTGCTTACTGGCTCCGGCGCGGGGAGCAAGGGCTTTCCCAAACCTTCGGTCTTTTCGGTTCAGCATAAGAACAGTAAGAACCCGCCGAAATCGCCGGGTTTGTCAGGTTCCCGAAGGCGATTTCCCGCCATCTTCGGTTAGGATCTTGCCACCGATCTCAGAATTCTTCCCAGCTCTCGTTGCTAACCGCGACTGCAGCAATGCCCTTGCTGGTAAAGGCGCGCGCGATCTTGTTGACCATGCCACGTGCCGGCGAAGAGACCGGGGCGGCGGCGGAGCTGGCAACAGCCGGAGCGGCACGTCGAACGGGGTTGGCGGCTGAAACTGCGCCCACCTGGAACTGCGAAACGATTTCGCGCAGGCGGCTTGCTTCGTTGGCGAGCGTTGCGCCGGCGGCATTGGCTTCTTCCACCATGGCGGCGTTCTGCTGCGTCACCTGGTCCATCTGGTTGACGGCAGTGTTGACTTCCGACAGGCCCACCGATTGTTCGCGTGCCGAGGTGGCGATCGCATCCATGTGCTGGTTGATGGTGACGATATAGCCCTCGATCGTCTTCAGGGCTTCACCCGTTTCGCTGACCAGCTTGACGCCGGTGGCGACTTCGCCAGACGAGTTGCGGATCAGATCCTTGATCTCCTTGGCGGCCGTGGCGGAACGCTGTGCAAGTTCGCGTACTTCCTGGGCGACGACTGCAAAGCCCTTGCCGGCGTCGCCGGCGCGTGCCGCTTCCACACCGGCGTTCAACGCCAGCAGGTTGGTCTGGAAGGCAATGTCATCGATGACGCCGATGATGTTGGAGATCTGGTTCGACGACTGTTCAATGCGCCCCATGGCGTCAACGGCGTTGGCAACCACCGAGCCGGAATGATTGGCGCTTTCGTTTGCCTGGATTGCCACTGCGCGGGCTTCTTCGGCACGCTTGGAGGAATTCGCAACATTGGTGGTGATCTGGTCGAGTGCTGCGGCGGTCTCTTCGAGCGAGGCAGCCTGCTGCTCGGTGCGCTTCGACAGATCCTCGGCGCTTTGGCTGATCTCGCGCGAGCCGCTGTCGATCGAGCCGGTGGATTCCGTGACAGATGTCATTGTTTCCCGCAGTTGCTGGACCGCCTGATTGAAGTCACCACGCAACTGCTCGAACTCCTGAGCAAATGACTGCGACAGCTGGAAGGTCAGGTTGCCGGCGGCCAGTTGCTTGAGACCATCGGCAAGGCCGGACGTTGCCTGTGCCATGGCTTCGGCACGAATGCGCTCCTGTTCCGCGGCGCGGCGACGCTGTTCTTCCGACTGGCTGCGTTGAGATTCCGCCTGCTGCTCAAGTTCCCTGGTGCGCAGAGCATTGTCCTTGAATACCTGCACCGCCCGCGCCATCGCGCCAACTTCGTCGGCACGACCTCCACCGTCGACCGCAGCATTGAGGTCCCCACTGGCCAGTCGGGACATCGTCCGTGTCAAGCGGCCGAGTGAACTCCCCAGCGAACGGGCAAAGAAGAAGAAGCCAATCAGAGAAAGGATTGAAACGAAAAGCGTTCCGCCAACGGTCATCCAGATGGCCGTGCGAGCATCCTCCACAACTGAGGTGACGTCGGATGCGATCTCGAGAATCCCAATCTTGGCGCCGGAGAAGTTGTTGAATGGAACGGTTCTTACCAGATACGTGCCGTTCTCGGTCGTGACTTGCTCTTGAACGGGTGACCCATCGAAAGCTGACTTCAGCACCTGCTCGGAAAGGAAGCCCGTCTGCGATGTCGATGCCTGCTTCTCTAGTTTCCCATCAACAAGGATATGGACTGCGATCTCCCCGCCGATCCGTTTGGCGAGTGGTTCGAAGTAGGCGTTGGTCAAGCCCGTCCCTGCGTCAACCAAACCGAGCACGTTGCCGTCTCGCACCACAGGTGCCGATGCAAACATGCTGACGGCTGAGCGGCCGGGCTCAATGCCGGCGACAAGCTTCCCGCTGGACAACGCTTCCACGACCGTTTTGCGGCGTGACGTCATGTCGTCACCGAATTTGTCCGGCGTGTGGATGCGGGCAACGGCTTCGCCCTTGCCATTGATGAAGGTGATGAGTTGCAGCCCGCCTTCTGCGATCACCGAAGGCAACGATCCGGTGTAACGAGCGATGATATCTTCGCGTGCATTTCGCTGGATCAGGTCAGCGGTGTCGGGCTGTCCTGCGATCGCCAGCGCTAGAGCCGATGCTGCTTTTCTTTGTGCAGCCATGTCAGTCTCTACTAGCGCTAGATCACCTGTGGCTTCGCGTGCAAGAGCATCGCTGCTTGCGACGGATTGGCGATACCAAGCGGTTCCACCAATGGCGATGCTTGAAAAAAGCACTGCAGCGAAGCCGCAGGCAGTGATCGTCATCCAAAGTGGACGCTTGATGTCTGTTTCAGCCAATGTCGTGATCCTCACCCTCGATCGAGGATCTATGGGCGACGAAGCTTTTGTTTTCATTAATTATCGGTATAGGAAATCATTCGTTATTTCTTCTACCGAGGTTCCCTCGTCGCTTTTTGCTGGTTCGGATGAACAATCGCCAGCGAAGTCAATCTTTGAGGAGAACTAGCACCGATCTTGCACAAGAAGGCTAAGGAAGGGTCTGAGTTCCGGGGGGGGGGGTCCCTCTGGCCTTGCCGAACGAGAGTACGTGCGTGCTATTACATGTGACGTCAGAGAATGTTACAGGGACCTTCAATGATCCGTCGCCGGAGATGTTCGTGGAAGTCATGAAGGGAGTGCAATCATGCAGAAGAAAGGCTCGCGGCGGGGGCGGCGAGCCTTTCTGAAGCGAAGCATCCTGAAAGGACGATGGGATCGGTTTGGACGCTTCGTGTGTCCAGCACTATACGAGTGCGCGAAGGATCCGCAGCACCAGATCGGACAACAAATAAAGGAGAGCCACCCGGAGGTGTGTGTTAAGAAGGGGGCAGCTCTCCTTTGGGTGCCTCAATTGGCGGTGAGGCAGGCGTTGGATAAGTGGCGGACCTTGTGCGACCAAGGATGAGCGATCGCTAAAACGACTAAAGGGCTCAGCCGTTTTTCCCGTCTGAGCCCTTTAGTCGAAAGGGAACCACTCACTGAACCCACGGCAACTATCACTGGAAACGGTTAATGAAGTCTGACCGCCCGCTTGCTAGATCTTTGACCTGAGTAACTTCAGGACGAGTTTATTAGAATTGACCTCGCCCCGTTGAAACGGTTGGCGCGGCAGCTCGCAATGCGGGCATGAACGAGGCCCGCTGCTTCTAGAGCATGGGGTAACGGGCCTCTGCCTCGCGGCGCGACCAAAGGTAATGGCGTGTTGATTTGCACTGAGAGCTGACCCGGGATTGCGGGAAATTATCACTGAGATTTGACCCATGTTTCAATCATCCCTCGCGAGGTTTCAGCGGGGGCTTTGGAGTGATCGACATGGCGTTACTGAGCGTAATCCGACGCTGGCATTTTCGAGAGCATCTTTCGATTCGGGAGATTTGCCGCAGGACCGGCCTGTCCCGGAACACTGTCCGCAAATACCTGCGGTTGGACGGCGTCGAGCCGAAGTTCAAGGTCCCGGAGCGACCGAGCAAGCTCGACCCTTTCGCAGATCGGCTGTCGGCCTGGCTGAAGACGGAATCCAAGAAGGGCCGCAAACAGAAGCGCACCCTGAAGCAGCTCCACGCCGACCTGGTGAGCCTCGGCTATGACGGTTCCTACTGCCGTGTTGCAGCCTTTGCCCGGGAATGGAAGGCAGACCGGCAGAGGGAATTCCAGACGACGGGGCGCGGAACGTTCGTGCCTCTGGCCTTCGAGCCGGGCGAAGCGTTCCAATTCGATTGGTCGGAGGACTGGGCCATCATTGGCAATGAGCGCACCAAGCTGCAGGTGGCGCATACGAAGCTGAGTTACAGCCGCGCCTTCATCGTCCGTGCCTATCTCTTGCAGACGCACGAGATGCTGTTCGACGCCCACAACCATGCATTCCGGGTCTTCGGCGGCATCCCCGGTCGCGGCATCTACGACAACATGCGCACGGCAATCGACAAGGTCGGCCGTGGCAAAGAGCGTGACGTCAACATCCGCTTCCTGGCAATGGCCAGCCACTATGTGTTCGAACCCGAGTTCTGCAATCCTGCCTCCGGCTGGGAGAAAGGACAGGTCGAGAAGAACGTTCAGGATGCCCGTCATCGTCTCTGGCAGCCCACGCCGCGCTTTCCGTCGCTGGAAGCGTTGAACGACTGGCTGGAGCAGCGCTGCAAGGAATTGTGGGCGCAGACGCCACACGGCCAGATGCGCGGCACCATCGCTGACATCTGGGCTGAGGAAGCTTTGGTATTGATGCCGGTTTCCCGGCCGTTCGACGGCTTCGTCGAGTATACCAAGCGGGTCACGCCGACCTGCCTCGTCCATCTGGAGCGCAATCGCTACAGTGTCCCGGCATCCTTCGCCAATCGGCCGGTGAGCCTCCGGGTCTATCCGGACCGTATCGTTGTCGCCGCGGAGGGCCAGATCGTCTGTGAGCACCGCCGTGTCATCGATCGCTCTCATGATCGACCGGGACAGACGATCTACGACTGGCGGCATTATCTGGCGGTCGTGCAACGCAAGCCGGGCGCTCTTCGCAATGGTGCACCGTTCGTTGAGCTACCGGACGCATTCCGAGCCTTGCAGCAATACCTCCTGAAGAAGCCGGGTGGCGACCGCGAGATGGTCGATATCCTGGCGCTGGTCCTCCAGCACGACGAACAGGCCATCCTGTCGGCCGTGGACATGGCACTGAAGTCCGGCGTCCCCACGAAGACCCACGTGCTGAACCTGCTGCATCGCCTCGTCGACGGCAAATCCTTCACACCGCCCACCATTGACGCCCCTCAGGCCCTGACGCTCATCAACGAGCCCAAGGCCAATGTCGAACGCTACGATGCGCTGAGAAAGACGGAGGCTCGCCATGCGTCATAATCCGGCAAGCGGCGCTATCGTCATCATGTTGCGGCAACTGAAGATGCACGGCATGGCCCAGGCCGTCGGCGAGCTCACGGAGCAAGGATCGCCGGCGTTCGAGGCGGCAATCCCGATCCTGTCGCAGCTTCTCAAGGCCGAGACTGCGGAACGCGAAGTTCGATCGACCGCCTACCAGCTCAAGACGGCACGCTTTCCAGCCTATCGTGATCTGAACGGCTTCGACTTCGCCAGCAGTGAGATCAATGAGGCGCTGGTGCGTCAGCTTCATCGCTGCGACTTCCTCGACGACGCCAACAACATCGTCCTGGTCGGCGGCCCCGGCACGGGCAAAACGCATATCGCCACGGCAATTGGTGTCCAGGCTATCGAACATCATCACAAGCGAGTTCGGTTCTTCTCGACCGTGGAACTGGTCAACGCGCTCGAGCAAGAGAAGTCCCAAGGCCGACCAGGGCAGATCGCCAACCGCCTGGCACACTCCGATCTCGTCATCCTGGACGAACTCGGTTACCTGCCGTTCAGTGCTTCAGGCGGTGCGCTGCTCTTCCATTTACTGAGTAAACTCTACGAGCACACGAGCGTCATCATCACCACCAACCTGAGCTTCAGCGAATGGGCCAGCGTTTTTGGCGATGCCAAGATGACCACCGCGTTGCTCGACCGGCTCACACATCATTGCCACATCCTCGAAACCGGAAACGACAGCTTCCGCTTCAAAAACAGTTCAGCCCATGAGCCCAAAACTACGAAGGAGAAACGCAGGAACTTGACCACCCCAACCACGACGGACGATACCTAAGGCGGGTCACTTCTCGGCGCAAATCCCGGGTCAGCTCTCAGTGCAAATCAACAGCGTAAGGACTTCTGAACGCGAATGATGTGGGAGTTGATCGCGGTAATTACATGCGGAAGATTTTCGCCGCCCGCTTTAGTCATGTTATTCATTGCTGCTTTTGATCCATCCGACGGTGTCATCCCGCACCTCATAAGGGTGTTGCGGCTTCCCCTAAACGACACATGTAGAAAAATGAAGGGAGCCAGTGGCTCCCTTCAGGTCTCGAAAACGGGCGTCTGGGTAGATCCGTTATCCAGATTGAACTGTCTGGAGATCTCGGCTCAAGGCTCACACGGAACTGCTCTTCCCTAAAAGCCGTCGATTTCGATGACATCTCCGAGGTCGTTTCTGACGCTATAGTCCCCAACCTTCTCGGAGAAGTAGACTGCCCGCGCTTCGGCGTCAGGACAGTTACGTCGTCAACCTGCCACTGACCGTTTCAAGCCGTCCATGCTGCTAGGCATCGATGTGCGTCATCAGGATCCTTATCGCGGAATCGCGCTCCAGACGTTTAATGGCGTCGTCCGCGTTTCGGGCTGCAACGGGCTCCAGTCCTGCCTCTTCGACGAGTTCTGCTGCGAACATCAGGAGAAGAGGCTCGTCTTCCACAACTAGCACCTTGGCCGTCATGTTCGGAGGTGCATGAGGTTCCGGTGAAAAATCGAGTTCAATTATGGGTCGTTCTTTACCCCCGGAGCGAGCGTGCCGCCGACACTGTGACGCAATCTCATGGCTGCGAGATTTTCCTACGCGGCACCTCCCACATCTGATATTGCGCTTCCGATTGGAGCAAGAACACTTAGATCATGTATCTTTCAGGATTACTCCCGCATCCCGCCGCTGAATAGCCCCCGTCCTCTCTGTCGATCGTACACTCATGAAGCAAGCAACGCCTGATGACCCCAAACGCACGCTCGGCCTCGATCCCGCTGTCGCTCTCGGCCTCGCAGGTGCAATCATCTTCTTCCTGATCAGCGGATTCTTATCATATCTAAATCTTCGTGCTCTGGAGGAGGGCAACGAGAGAATTGTCCGAACCCACGTTGCCATTGTCGCGCTCGACCAACTGTTTTCACAAGTTCAGGATGCCGAAACAGGTCAGCGCGGCTTCCTGCTCACCAACGACGAGAGCTACCTCGTTCCCTATAACACAGCCGTTCAGGCCATTCCGTCACAACTAGACACGATAGGTGAGCTAACAGGAGGCAATCCGGGTCAAGCGGGCAGGCTGGCGGCACTAAGACAGCATGTTGCAGCCAGACTGTCTGCGCTCCGCGACGCGATCGATCTTCGTCGCACCCGTGATCTGGCATCTGCAATTGCTCTCCTTAATACTGATCGCGGCAAGCGTGAGATGGATGCGATCCGTGCTCAGATCGCCGTAATGATCGAAGGCGAGGGTGATGTCAGGAGGCAACGCCTTGCAGAAATGAGTGGTGCTCAGCAGCGGGCGCTAGTCAGTACACTCTTGGCTGGCGCGCTCGGGATTGCGCTGACCGCGACGATCGGCTTCCTCGTCCGTAGGGCCACCTTGGCTCGCCGCCGTGAAGACTGGCTTCAGTCTGGTCAGGTTGCATTGACCAGCGCCATGATGGGCGATCAGCCTGTCGAGCAACTCGGCGATAGCATTCTGGAGTTCTTGGCGGGATATGTCGGTGCCGTGGCGGGGGCCGTGTTCACCGGTGGGGATGACAATTACCAGCTCGCGTCGGTCTATGGCGTCCGCGATAAGGACGCCATACCGGCCTCCTTCAGGTTAAGGGAAGGGTTACTCGGCCAAGCAGCTGCGGAAGACAAGTCGATGATGATCGATGAGGTGCCGGACGGCTATCTTATGTTCGGTTCGGCTCTTGGTGCAGACAAGCCGAGACACCTGGTCATTCTGCCCGGAAGTGTCGATGGCGCCGTCAACTCCGTCATCGAACTGGGCTTTCTGCGTCCCGTGGATAAGAACGTCATGACCCTCTTGGATCGGGCATCGGAGGCGGTAGCAATTGCTGTCCGGTCGGCAATCTATCGGAGCGAACTGCAAAGCCTGCTGGAAGAAACCCAGCGGCAATCGGAGGAACTGCAGACCCAAAGCGAGGAACTAAGGGTTTCCAACGAAGAGCTGGAAGAGCAGAGCAGAGCTTTGAAAGAATCTCAGGCGCGCTTGGAGCAGCAGCAAGTCGAGCTTGAGCAGACGAATGCACAGCTCGAAGAACAGGCCCAGCAATTGGAGGTCCAACGAGATGATCTGGAGCGCGCCAACATTTCGGTTCAACTCAAGGCGCGGGAGTTGGAGCAGGCCAGCCAGTACAAGTCCGACTTCCTCGCCAATATGTCGCATGAGCTGCGCACGCCGCTCAATTCATCGCTGATCCTGGCAAAGCTCCTTGCGGATAACCCCCAAGGCAATCTGACGGAAGAGCAGATCAAATTCGCAAAGACCATTCAGTCGTCCGGAAATGACTTGCTCAACCTGATCAACGACATCCTCGACCTGTCGAAGATTGAGGCGGGCCATGTGGATATACGGACGGAGACGGTTGCAATCGAGAGGATGGCGACAAATCTCCGCCAGCTCTTTCAGCCGCTTGCCGCTGAAAAGAAACTGGACTTTAAGATCGAGCTCGACGGAGAGACCCCGAGTACGATCGACACCGATCCGCAGAGACTGGAACAGGTCATCAAGAACCTTCTTTCAAACGCCATCAAGTTCACCGAGAGAGGCAAAGTCAGGCTCTCCATCCGTAAGAACGGTGACGGTCAGGTCGTTTTTGCTGTTTCCGATACAGGGATCGGTATCGCCCCCGAACATCAGCAAAGCGTTTTTGACGCCTTCCATCAGGCCGACGGCACCATCAGCCGCAAGTTCGGTGGCACAGGGCTCGGGCTGTCCATCTCTCGCCAGCTTGTACGTCTCTTAGGCGGAGCGATCGACCTCGAAAGCCGTCCTGGAGATGGCAGCACATTCACGGTTACAGTCCCCGAACGGTACGATCCCGCCAAGGTCACGCCGCGCGACCTGATGCCCACCAGTCCGGCCAATCCGACCCTTCCGCAGCCGAGCGCGGCTCAGCCTCCACGGGAGCTGCCGCGCAAGATCGACGATGACCGCGAGGCGCTGACCGATGGAAAGCGCATCCTCCTGGTGATCGAGGACGATGAGACATTCGCCGCCATCCTGCGCGATCTATCGCGCGAACTCGGTTTCCAATCTGTAGTCGCCGGAACCGCGGAGGAGGCCCTAAGACTTGCCAAGGAGTTCATGCCGAGCGCTGTTGTGCTCGATGTAGGCTTGCCGGACCAGTCGGGCCTAGCTGTGCTTGACCGGCTCAAGAATGATGTCCAGACGCGTCACATTCCGGTTCATGTGGTTTCCGGCAGCGACCATACCGAAACCGCCTACTCACTCGGTGCGGTAGGCTACGTCATCAAGCCAGTTAACCGCGACCAACTGGTAGAAGTCTTGCGAAAGCTGGAGACGCGTCTGTCGCAACGCGTGCACCGCGTGCTGATCGTTGAGGACGATCCGGTACAGCGCGACGCGGTAGCGAAACTTCTCGGCACCCAGGACGTCGAGACAATCACGGCAAGCACGGTGGCCGAATGCCTTGACCTTCTGAAACAGGGAACCTTCGATTGCATGGTTCTCGATCTCACATTGCCGGATGCCTCGGGCTACTCGCTGCTGGAAACCCTCAGCCAGGAGGATGCCTATGCCTTCCCGCCGGTGATTGTCTATACTGGCCGTGAACTGACCGCCGATGACGAACAGCGGCTGCGGCGGTACTCCAAATCCATCATCATCAAGGGTGCGAAATCACCCGAGCGCCTGCTCGACGAGGTCAGCCTCTTCCTGCACCAGGTGATCTCGGAGCTGCCGGACGAACAGCAGAAGATGATCCGCAAAGCCCGTAACCGGGATGCCATCTTAGAAGGACGACGGATCCTGGTTGTCGAAGACGACGTCCGCAACGTCTATGCCTTGACCAATATCCTTGAGCCACGAGGAGCAATCGTCGACATCGCCCGCAATGGCCGTGAGGCGCTGGATGTTCTGGAGAAAACGTCGGCGGATGGTGGTGCGCCCATCGACCTCGTCCTGATGGACGTAATGATGCCGATCATGGATGGCTTAACGGCGACGCGCGAGATCCGCAGAAACGCAGCATGGAAGAAGCTGCCCATCATCACCCTGACGGCCAAGGCGATGCCGGACGACCAGCAGCGTTGCATCGATGCTGGCGCCAATGATTACATGGCTAAGCCCCTCGACGTTGACAAGCTGCTGTCGTTAGTGCGCGTCTGGATGCCCAAATGACAGAAATGCCGGCGTCCGAAAAGGTTGAAGATATTGAAATACGGCTCCTGCTGGAGGCCATGTTCCTCAAATATCACTATGACTTTCGCAACTATGCGATGGCGTCGATCAAGCGGCGGCTCCGCCAGGCCCGTGAGCAGATGGGCTTTGCAACCTTCTCAGCGCTCCAGGAAAGTCTGCTGCGCGAACCGTCGATGTTGCCACGGCTTCTGCGCTATCTGACTGTTCAGGTGAGCGAAATGTTCCGCGATCCGAGCTACTTCAAAGCCGTTCGTGAGAAGGTAGTGCCGCATCTGCGTACCTACCCCTCGCTGAAAGTCTGGGTCGCCGGCTGCAGCGGCGGTGAGGAGCTTTACTCGCTCGTCATCCTGTTTCGAGAGGAAGGCTTGGAGGATCGGACCATCTTCTATGCCACAGACATCAATCAGGAAGCCTTGCAGTCGGCTGAAGCCGGCGTCTATCCGCTTGAGCGAATCCAGCTCTTCACGGAAAATCACCGCAAGGCTGGCGGGAAATCCAGTCTGTCCGACTACTACCAGGCCGCTTATGGCAGGGCGTCTTTCGATAAAAGCCTGCGGCGCAACGTGGTGTTCTCGGACCACAGCCTCGTAACCGATGCAGTCTTCGGCGAGATGCATCTGATTTCCTGTCGCAACGTCATGATCTATTTTGATCGCGATCTGCAGGACCGGGCGCTGGGGCTGTTCAAAGCATCACTTGCGCGAAAAGGGTTCCTGGGAATCGGTGCGAAAGAGAGCCTTCGCTTTTCTCGGCATGCCGGTGCCTTCTCGGATTTCGTTAGGGAAGAGAAGATCTATCAGAGGCAAGGTGAATGACGTCAAGCAGGTACCAAGCCGTGGTCGTCGGTGCATCGGCGGGAGCTGTCGAGGCCTTGTCAGTCATACTGCCTGCCTTGCCACCCACGTTCAAGCTGCCCGTGATAGTCGTCGTTCATATCCCACCTGACAGGCGGAGTGTGATCGCCGACCTCTTCAGTGCCAAGTGTCAGCTTGCGGTGAAGGAAGCGGAAGATAAGGAACCTCTAGTAGCTGGTACTATTTATTTTGCCCCTCCAGACTATCACGTGCTTGTTGAAGCCTCTATGACATTGTCGCTCTCCAATGATGAGCCAGTGCTGTTTTCTCGTCCCTCGATCGATGTCTTGTTTGAAACCGCTGCTGATGTCTATGGAGCCGAGTTGATCGCGATTGTGCTCACCGGTGCCAATCATGATGGTGCAAAAGGAACGCAGGCAGTATTGGAGGCCGGGGGAGTGGGGCTGGTCCAGGTGCCGGAAACCGCATTCGCGTCTGCGATGCCGGAAGCCGCCATCCGGGCATGCCCTGCGGCGCGCGTGCTTTCGCTCGAGGCCATCGCGGGTTTTTTGGGGGATGTCTGATATGGGGCCTGTTCCATTTCTCTTGGTCGATGATCTCGAGGAAAACCTCGTTTCGCTGGAGGCACTCCTTAAGCGTGATGACCATCTTCTGCTGAAAGCTCGCTCCGGCGATCAGGCGCTTGAGTTGCTGCTTAAGCATGATGTGGCGCTAGCACTCGTCGATGTGCAGATGCCGGGCCTTAATGGATTTGAACTCGCGGAACTTATGCGGGGCAACGAGCGGACCCGACGTATCCCAATCATATTCGTGACAGCCGGAACTGCAGATGGACGACGCTTCCGCGGCTATGAGGCCGGCGCGGTGGACTTCATCCAGAAGCCGATCGAGCCGGATGTTCTGCGCAGCAAGGTGGAAGTGTTCTTCGAGCTTTATCGACAGAGACAGCGACTGGCGGCGCAGCGTGACGAGCTAGCGGCGCAGGCGGAAGCTCTGAAAGAGGCGGCGACCCACAAGGATATCCTTCTTCGTGAAATCAACCATCGTATCAAGAACCTCTTCAGCCTGACGGCCGGGCTAATCTCGCTCAGCGCGCGTCCCGCGACCAGCGTGGCAGAACTTGAGTTGGATCTAAAATCGCGTATGGGAGCCTTGGCGCGGGCTCACGAGCTCACTCTTCCTGATTTCAATGGAGCGGGTGACTCGGGAAGCTCTGCGACGACGTTATCAGCCCTGCTCAAGGCGATCGTAGCACCGCACGAACATTCCGATGGCCCTCATGTTACTATCAACGGTTCTGATGCACCGTTAAAAGGAACGGCGCTTACGTCGCTTGCCCTACTGCTTCATGAACTGACGACGAATGCTGCTAAATATGGCGCCTTGTCCAATCCGGCCGGACATCTGGCGATTGAGGTATCGGCTGCGGATGAGCAACTGAGCCTAAGCTGGGACGAGCGTGGAGTGCCGACGTTGGGCGGAGCGCCCGAGCGTGAAGGGTTTGGCACAAAATTGGAACAAGCTGCCCTACGTGGGCTCGGAGGCTCGATCAGAAGGGACTGGCGAAGCAGCGGTCTCCGTCTTGAGCTGAACATCCCCTTGGAGAAGCTCGTGATGTGATGCCTTGGGCGACCCACCGGCGGCCAAAGGGAACGATGATGGGAGAGTGAGGGAGACGTGACATGCTTCTCATGACGCTCTTGATGCTACTCGTCTGTATCGGCCTCCCGCTTGCCTATGCGTGGAGAGTGTTCACTCTTGATGAATTCACCGAGGCAGCGTGGCTGTTGATCGTGGCCGATGCGACTGTCTTTGTAACGCTTGTTTTGCTGGTCGGGGATATGGCAGGACATTTGCCCGTTATGCAGTCGTGATGCTGTTCGCAGCCTCTGTGCTGTGGTCGGTAAGGAAACATGTTGGGCGTCCTTGGAGAAATTCCCACAGATCATCTGTGCCGCATACTCGGTGGACCACGCTTGCTTCCTGTTCGGCGGCGTTTTGATCTATATAACGTATGGAGTGCTTCCCCCTTTGAATGCGCGTGAGCGCGCATTCCCTCTGCAAGGCGGTCGTTTCATGATCGCTCAGGATGGAAAGCACCTCTTCACCAGCTACCGCCACGCGAGGGAGATTATCGAAGACTGGAGAAACGACTATAACCTGAACCGCCCGCATACCAGCCTCGACGGCTTAACCCCTTACGAGTTTGCAACCCGGTCCAGAGAGGACCAAAACATGAACAGAGCTAACTTATAAACGCGGACAAAAAGGGGAGCAGGTCAGAAAGGATGAGATCGCACAAGTCAACCTCTCCGTTGAGCACCGAATAGAGCTGCTCAAGCTCCGGGTTCGCAACATTGAATGCCTAGACAGCAGTTGGAACGACAGGGCCATCATCTTCAGCCCCGATCTCTCGTCGCACGCAGGCGATTTCTTGCAGTTCCTCCTCCACCGATGGGGCGAACCCGCGGCATGTACCGACATTTTTTTAATCTGGTGCGTAAGCGGTGACAGTCATCTTCAACTCCATTCCACGCACTTATATGGGGCGATGACTGAGCCTGTCGATGGCTCTCCAGGAAGTAGATTCGCAGCGACAAGATGGTATATTAGGGAGAATGCCGGTTACGTTCTGAAGGAGGAGATCATGAACATTCCGGAGATACCATTTCGCGTTCCTGTTCGGGCAAGACTTCTAAACGGGCTCGACCATAGTTTCCTCAGCGTCTACGATGCTCTCGATTTTCTCGAATATGAATGGCCATCGAGGCGTGGTGAGCGTTATGAACAAGCGCTTCATCATTGCCGCGCGGCCTTGAACAATCTTGCTCCTGTTGAGCTTGCGCGTGAAGCTTTCATTAGCGCTTGCTTGGAGGCAGGCATGCCCTTGACCGTCGAGCAAGCCCCTTTGGCTGGGCGTGTTCGTGTTAAGGGGCATCCGCCACCACCATCCACCTCATGAGAATGCCGAGGATTCGAGAGCAACGAGGTTTCCAAGTAGCTGAGCGGCGGGATAATGGTACCCCGAGCATCCCCGGCTGGCCGCTGCCGACGTTCTTAATCCAGTGACGACTGAATCTAATCATTGCGGGTGCACGATCCATGTGAGCCCCGCGCTGTATCTTGTAGTTTGTGTGGACGGTGACAACTTCGCCCTTTGGAGAGGGGGCTTAGTCAGGATTTGTTATGATATTTTGGAGATATTCGTCGCGTGTTCTGTGAGTGGTGTCCTTTATTCGCTCTAGCGATCGCCCATCCTTGGCGGCACAAGTCGATACCTACTACGCGCCTACCTCGCCACCAAACGAGGCGCCCGAGTTCGAGGCCGCCATGGCGCTAACCGGCGCACGGACGATCGACGAAATCTCTTCAGATGTTCTCCTGAGGAACTGAGCGTGAAAAATCTGCTTCTGAGCTGGCCGCTATGGGCGTTTCTTTCGGCGGGATTTGCTGCCTTGACCGCGATCTTTGCTAAGGTTGGTATTGAGAACGTAAACGCAGACTTTGCCACCTTCTTCCGCACCATCATTATCCTGATGGCGGCTGGACTGATGCTGTACGTCACCGGTAACTGGCAAGAACCATCAACCGTCTCACCCAAAAGCTGGCTTTTCCTCGTGCTTTCCGGCCTTGCCACGGGCGCGTCCTGGATATGTTATTTCCGAGCCTTGAAGCTTGGTGATGCCGCCCGCGTCGCGCCGATAGACAAGCTGTCGGTCGTGTTCGTCTCGGTGTTCGCCGTGCTGTTCCTTGGGGAACGGCTGTCACTGCCCAACTGGCTCGGAGTTGCCATGATTGCTGGAGGGGCAATGCTCATTGCGTATCGCGCCTGACACCAAACTGTTTTCATTTTGACCGGACAGCCGGAATAGGCAAAAAGGCTGAAGCACAGGCTTGTGGCGCTGGTACGTCCCACTTGAGATAAGTGCGATGCAGCCGCAACTTGAATGGTGGAGTGCACCCCGTTTCACCGGACATTTCGGCTAATTTGATTTAGCCCTGATGAACTGCCGAGGGGAAGCCATCTTGAGCGGATGGATTTCGTTGTAGTCCTCGATCCATCCGTCGATGAACCGGAGCGCTGTTTCGGCGTCCGGTAGTGCTGATATGCCGATATAGTCCCGCTTCAGGGTCTTGACGAAGGTGAGGAGGATTTGAAAACAGTCCAGTGGACTGTTTTCCCGACGCAAGGACATTCCGTTGGACTGCGGACTGGCCACCGGCGTGAAGCACGGTAGGACCGGAGGTTGCCTACCACCGCATGATCAACTGTCCCCGCTGGCTGAAGACAGGTTTGACTACGCTATCCGGGTCGGCGAACGCCCAGACATGATCACGCTGCACGTCGTTCTCCGGCTTGAGCTTGCAAGCGTTGCCAGCATAGGTCATGTCGTGCGTCGGGTTCTGTCATGACATTCGAATGACCTTGATGCCCACACCTACCTTCCGAGGCGTGGTTGGTCCGACGGACGGAGTACGCTTGGGAGTTGGCAGTCAGCGACATCGGCGTCAACAGGCTTGCGGGCTTCATTTGAACCCGCCAGCCTGGTACTGCAGGCTGGTGGGAGAGCCTTGAAATCGGCTTCCTCCTGCTGCACTGAATGTCGCGGCGAACTGTTGGCGGAACGGCTGCAAGGGGCCCCATTCCGGACATGCCAAAGTGGACGAGGTATTCGATCTACTGCGGTTATCTGCCGGGTCGTATTCGAACTAATAGCGAGTCACGGGTTCCGTTCAAGAGCTGGATTATCGCAAGGGCGCGACGGCCGTGAGGCGACAGAGAAACTTGCGGGCTTTGACCGACGCGCACCAAGCGTGGTCGTGTCGGTGAGGTCGCTGTACATCTCAGACTGAGGACGAGCCACCGTTTGTTTTCGCCGCCAGGAGCATACCTGCCAACACAAGCAGTAATCCAAGCGCAAAATCAGGCGTGATTTTATTGTCCAGGATGGCGACAGGTGCGACAATACCAATCAACGGCGTCAATCGGCGGGGAAATTTTGCACGCCGAAACACAACCGAGGGCAGCTGAGTCCGCTGCATCCTGCAGCTCGGTCTTCAGTGTCAGGGCGTCGGCGACGTCGATGGCTAACCCTGCGACACCTACGAGCGGCATCATCAGCAGCGCGCTCACGATCCCGAAGTTTCCCGACCTGTCTCTGATAAAGTGGCGAAGCATAGATTCATTTCCGTACGATCCTGACAAGACTATCGCAGAAGAACGTAAGTAAGTGGTTCCGAGGCCTCCTTAATGAGAAGGAACTCTTTTCATTGCCACCACAACGAATCATCACGCGTCCGCAAGCTATGGCCTCCGGCGATCCGGGCGTTGAGGTCCTGCACGTCTCCGAAGCAGGATCGGCAGGATGCTTAGCCGCCTTCATGAGCGGCGTCTGCTGGTCGAGTGTAAGCGCGTAGGCGACCCCACGTATCTTTCGGAATGCTGATCGGCGATTTTCTGCATGAGTCATGCGGAGAGTCCTATGAGTGATAGTGTGAATCAGGCTCGAACCTTTGAGATTTTGACCGCGGAGCCCGTGAGAAGACGACGCAAGCCGCGGGACTGGTCGGATGACGAAAAGGCGCGGATCGTCGCCGCGACGCTGCAGCCTGGGGCCAATGTCTCGGCGGTTGCCCGGTCTGAAGGCTTGGATCCCTCGCAGCTTTATGGGTGGCGTCGCAAGGCACTGGCATCGGGCGTTGTAGCACCAGTTGTAGCACCCCTGACAGAGGGAACGGGAACGCAAAAGTTCGCGCGCGTTGAAACGGTATACAACGGCTCGGTCGATATTGTCATTGCGGATATGGTCGTGCGCGTCGGCGGCGATTTTGATCCCGATCACCTGGTGAGGGTTCTACGGGCGGTTCGCAAGGCATGATCGCTTCAGGTGTGGTGGTCTATGTGTCGTGCCAGCCGGTCGACTTTCGCAAGGGAGCCGCCTCGTTGATGGCGCTGGTGCGGGATGGCGGTCTTGATCCCTTCAATGGCGCGCTTTACGTCTTCCGCTCGAAACGGGCCGATCGTATTCGCATTGTCTGGTGGGATGGCAGTGGGGTCTGCCTCTATTCGAAAACCCTGGAAGATCAGGGCTTCTGCTGGCCGGGCATATCGGCGGCACGGATCCGTCTGGACCATTCTCAGCTGATGGCGTTGCTGGCCGGAATGGATTGGAAGAAGATCCGCCCGGCCAAGGTCAGGCGACCCTTGTTGATGGGCTGACAGCGCCTGCGGCAAGATGAATCATGCCGCTGTAATGGTTGGGAAAACGGCTGTTTTTGTGCTCTACTCATTGCCATGGATTTGCCCCCTCACGACCTGCCGGACGACGTTGACGCGCTGAAAGCGATGGTCCTCGCGATGGCGCGCGAGCAGGCTGCGAAACAAGCCCGACTGAAGGCCGCTGAAGCTGAGATCGCCCGGTTGGAGGCGGTGGAGAAGAGCGCCAACGAGCGGATTGCCAACCTCACATCGATCCTGAAGGTTCTGCAGCGTACCCAACATGGCACCCGTTCCGAGCGACTGCGCCTTGGTGTCAATGACGAGCAGGTGTCCTTTGCCTTCGAGGAAGTCGAGACCGGCCTTTCGGCAATCCAGAGCGAGCTTGATCAAGCGGCCAAGGACAAGCCGAAACGGGCAGCACGTCCGCGCAAGGGCTTTGCCGCTCATCTCGAACGCATCGAGGAAGTGATCGAGCCGGAGATCCCTGCTGAATACGTGGGCTTGGAAAAGGTCCTGATTGGTGAGGATCGCTCCGAACGGCTGGATGTCGTGCCGCCGAAGTTCCGGGTCATCGTGACGCGTCGCCCCAAATACACCTTCCGCGGCCACGATGGCGTGCTCCAGGCTTTGGCACCGGCGCACATCATCGAAAGCGGCCTGCCGACGGAGCGGCTGCTCGCCTATATCGCCGTCTCCAAATACGCCGACGGCCTTCCGCTTTACCGGCAGGAGGCAATCTATCTACGCGACGGTGTCGAGATCAGCCGATCGTTGATGGCCCAGTGGATGGGGCATCTGGGCTTCGAACTTCAGATTTGCGCCGATTACATCCTTGAGCGCGTCAAGGAGGGCGAAAGGATCTTCGCCGACGAAACGACCTTACCCACTCTTGCGCCCGGTTCGGGAAAAACGACGAAGGCCTGGCTATGGGCTTACGCTCGCGATGATCGACCCTATGGTGGAACCAGCCCGCCGATGGTGGCCTATCGGTTTGAGGACAGTAGGGGCGCTGACTGCGTGGTCCGTCATCTCGCCGGATTCAGCGGCATCCTGCAAGTTGACGGCTACTCGGCCTATACCAGTCTCGCCAAGACGCGTGCCAAAGACGGCAGCAATGAAACGATCCGGCTCGCAGGATGCTGGGCGCATCTTCGCCGCAAGTTTTACGACCTTCACATCAGTGGTGTCTCAAAGGCTGCAACGGACACGATCATCGCGATGACCGAGCTGTGGCGCATCGAGGATGAGGTCCGCGGTCGGGATGCCGACAGCCGTTCGGTGCTGCGTCAGGAAAGATCTGCAACCATCGTCTCCGAACTCTTTGATCTTTGGGAGAAGGAGCTGGGCAAGGTCTCTGGCAAGTCCAAGACCGCCGAAGCAATCCGTTACGCGCTCACCCGGCGCGAAGCACTGGAGCGTTTCCTGACGGACGGCCGGATCGAAATCGACTCCAATATCGTCGAGCGCGCGATCAGGCCTCAAACAATTACGAGAAAGAACAGTCTATTTGCCGGCAGCGAGGGCGGTGGACGGACGTGGGCGACGCTGGCCACGCTTCTCCAGACGGCCAAAATGAACAACGTCGATCCGCTCGACTGGCTTTCCCAGACCTTGACCCGCATCGCGAAAGGCTGGCCAGTATCCGAGCTGGACGCGCTCATGCCCTGGAACTTCAGGCCTGACGCTATCGGCTAACCGCTTACGGTCGAGTTGATCGTTGCCACCTATAAAGAGCCAGACACCGCTGGACTGCGCTCAGCGAACCTCGCGAACAGCCCTACATCTCGGTGATTCATTTTTTTCTAAACTGTCCGTGCCAAAGTTCCCGCACCTTCAGGAGGGTGTGACGTGGTATCACGATCTGCAGCTATGACCGCGGCCGTCGGTGCGGGATGCCTTGCCTTTGCGGGGCTTCTCGGGTGGTCGGAGTTTTCCAACTGGAAGACGGAAATCGCGCGAGTGGAAACCTCACTACGTCAGACGGCTGAGTCGATCGTGCAGCACGCCGACGACGTAGTGCAGATGTCGCGACTTCCTTTGGGCGCACTGATTACCGAGATCAGGGACGAGCAGAGCCATCCTGCTATGCCGTCCAAGATCGGAATCCTCATGCGCCAGCAGATGAAGTCAGCTCCGGCGCTCAACACGCTGTCTTATGTCGACGCACAGGGGAAGCTGGTCGCGACCTCGAACACATCGCCTCCCAACACCGACTTTGCAGACAGAGACTACTTCAATCGTCACAAGAACAGTTCATTCCCGCTGCCCATCGTCGGCAAGCCGATCAAGAGCAGGTTTTCCAACGATTGGGTGGTTCCAGTCACTCAAAAGGTTACTTTCAACGGAGGCGAATTCGGCGGCGTCGTGATCTCTACCATCCGGGTTGGCCACTTCGTTGACTTCTTTAGGCGCTTCAAGGTCGGCACCGAAGGCTCTTTCTTGCTTATCCGCGGCGACGGTGTCGTTCTCGCTCGGGGTCCCATCGAGGAAAAGCTCCTGGGGACGAACATTTCTGCGCACGAGCTGTTTTCGCATTACCTAAAGGCCGCTCCGGTTGGGTCTTACAACTACATCTCGCCCTTGGACGGTACGGCTCGCATCGGAGCCTACTCGCAGAGTTCGGCAACGGGACTTGTCGCGCTTGCGGCTGCTTCGCGTGAAGAAGTCTTCGCCAAGTGGCTGGAGAGCGCCCGCATCCGCTGGCTGTACACGGCGCTGCTGATGTTTGCAGCGTTCGCCGCGCTGGCAGTGTGGCGTCACGTCGCCAAGAAACGGGAGCAAAGCGAAGCACTCCTAGCTACCCGTGAAGCTGAGTTCAGGCTGCTTGCTGAGTCCTCTAGCGACGTCATCGCGACGTTTGATGAGGGCGGGGTACGCGAATACGTCTCACCGTCTGCGGCTGACATTCTCGGGATCGCTCCCGAAAACCTCGTCGGCAAAAGTGTTTTTGCCGGGCTTGACGATCAGGCGGCAGCCATTGTTCGTGATGTGACGGCGAAGATACAGGCTGGTTCACAGCACGAGAAGTTCGTGCTGAAGCATGTTAAACCGACGGGAGAAGTGATCTGGCTGGAGACCGCGCTCAGTAAGCTGCCGTCGCGCTGGGGGGAAGGCTCAAGGGCGGTGGCAATCAGCCGCGACATCACGCGCCAGAAGACGGTTGAGGAAGAGCTGAGTTGCCTCGCGGGGACCGATGAGCTGACCGGTCTTGCCAACCGACGGACATTCAATGCCAGATTTGAGACGATGGTTGAGGAGGCGAAAACCAACCGTTCCTCTCTGTCATTGCTTATGGTCGATGCCGACCGCTTCAAGCTCTTTAACGATACCTATGGTCACGCTGCGGGAGATGAATGTCTCCGACAGATCGCGGACGTGATCCGAAAGTGCGTAACGCGGCCCACCGACGTCGCATGTCGCTACGGGGGTGAGGAGATCGCTGTCTTGCTGGCGAACATGGACGAACCCGGCGCGCTATCCGTCGCCGAGAAAATCCGTCGCATGATCAGGATTCTCGCGATCCCGCACTCCGCCAACGCGCCTGCTTGCGTCACCGTGAGCATAGGAGTTGCGACAGCCTCGGCTGCATCGGCAGCGTTGAATGCACAAAGCCTCTTCACCGCTGCAGATGCGGCGCTCTACAAAGCAAAGAAGGGCGGGCGCAACCAGGTGGCAATTGGTGTCCTACCGTTTCCTGCACAAGAACGGGTAGAAGCGTCAGTCTCCGTCTCCGGCCGCTGAGTAAGAAGCATCGGGCGTCTCCACCGCGTTGGCGCTCTCGAATTGGCTAGCACCGAGTGAGATATGGCATCGCAGGTGGCTTTCCAATCCTCCACCGTTGATGCTCCCATGCACGGAGAGAGCAAAGTCATCCTAGAAGCGTTGTCCAAGCCCACCTGCTTCGGTTCCAG
The DNA here is from genome assembly GCF_003491345.1 of Neorhizobium sp. SOG26. Lineage (GTDB taxonomy): Bacteria > Pseudomonadota > Alphaproteobacteria > Rhizobiales > Rhizobiaceae > Neorhizobium > Neorhizobium turbinariae. The sequence goes on along the minus strand of NZ_CP025513.1, from coordinate 388,530 downwards.
ACACCGGCATACTTGTCTGCCAGGCACATGCGGGCGCGATGGTAGAAGTAGGAGCTGCGGGCAATCCGAAGCTGGGCAAGCAGCTCTGGCAAGCGATAGACTTCCTTAAGGGCGTCAATCAGCTGGGTCTTCTCCCGATTACTCAGGATCTGCAGATCGACGCCCAGGTCTTTTTTTAGGAGTTCGTTGGCCTTCTTCAGGAGATCATGCTCGAGTTGTAACTGGCGGACATCACGCTGGAGGGCTTCAAGCTGGCGCTCGAGCTCTTCACGTTCAGGCACCTTGGGGTTGGCTTTGCGGCGTTTCATGGGAGCCTCGTGACCGAGTAGCTGATCTTTCCAGCTGTACAATGTCGGCCTTGAGACGCCCAGTCGGTCAGCTACCTGTTGAGCGCTTTCATCTCCACTGCATAATCCGGTGACCCCCGCTTGCCGGACCTCCTCGGAATAGCCAGGGTGCCACGATTGACTGACAATCGATGTCCGCGCCTCCGGAAACGCCTCACGGACCCATGCGGTAAGAGTTCCTCGACCGGGATAGCCGAGCGCCCTCATCGTCGCAGAGATGCAACGATCATGGGTGCGAAAGTGCTCAAGTGCCGCCTGCCTCTGAGCCTCTGAATATTTTGGCGCTCGCGCTATCGGCTGAGTACGCAGGTCGAGATGCTGTACGTACTCGCGATACCAGCCCCTCAACGCATTCTCGGTGGGATATCCCAGCTGGCGAATGGTCGAGTTAAGTCGCTCGCCCAGCCGGATATAGAGCTCACTCGCTCGAAGTCTGTCGGCGTAGGAATACATGAACTACCTCCTTGGTGGTCCAAGTTTTCGTCCGCACCCGCCCCCCCGGGTCAACTCTCAGCGCAAATCAACATATTAGCATGGTGCCGCAATGCCGCATACCACCATACTCGTCATAGAAGATGAGCCATTGCTCCGCATGTCGGTGACTGACAATCTGCAAGATGCCGGCTTCCACGTCCTCGAAGCAAGCAATGCCGACGAAGCATTGGCCCTTCTTGAAAGCCACGCGTCGATCGGTTCGATTTTCACTGACATTGATATGCCGGGAGAGCTCGATGGATTGATGCTTGCCTGGATCGTCCGAGACCGCTGGCCACCGATCGAGATCATCATCACGTCGGGACACCGGAGGGTGAATGTAGCAGACATGCCCGAGCGTCCTTTGTTTTTCCCAAAGCCCCTACGCGCACAGACCGATCGTTGAGGCTCTGACGCGGCTGACAACGCCATCAACCGACGGAAATTTCTGGCGAATGCTTCAACTGCTATGGTAAGGACTGCGCCTGCCCATAGCGTGGATACCAATGACCAATCCTGAAGACACCAATTTGGAACCGGCGACGGTATCCGATCTTCCGCACCTAGCAGCAGCGCTAGAGGACGACCGGTTTCGTCAGTTCCTGGATCATGTACCCTTTGCAGTCGCGGTCGCTGAACTTGGCGAGGCAGAGCATTTAGTCTACGGCAACATTGAGTTTGAGCGGCTGACCGGTCTTGGCGGCGAGGTTCTGCAGGGAAGAACCTGGTCCGTGCTGCCGACGGCCCTTCCCATAGCAGACGGGCCGAACCTTGCGGATGCATTGCTGCAAGGCGAGGAATATCTTGGCGCTTTCAATCTAACTGTCGATGCCAATGACCGTGTCGTGGACGCCTGGTCGAACACGATCGTAGATGACGCCGGTCAACCCACCTTTCGGCTGTTGGCAATGTCCGTTCGAAGCGGCGCAGATGATGTTGCCGCATTAAACGAGACACTAGCGGAAAAGGACACACTGCTGAAAGAGCTTCAGCATCGGGTCAAGAACAATCTGCAGATGATCACCGCCTTGATCCGTATGGAGGCGCGTAACGCACAGCGACTGGAAGAAAGGGAACGCTTCGATCGGCTCGCCGGCCGCATTGAGGCTCTTTCTATCCTTTACCGTTCGCTCTACGCCGGGAGCGAGACCGAGACCGTTGATCTCGGCACCTATGTCAGCCAAATTGCCTCGTCCGTTATGGCCGCTCATGCGAGCGAGGGCATTCGACTGGACATGAAAGTTGACAGTTGGCCTGTCTCGGTTAACGTCGCCATGCCCGTCGGCCTTGTTATCAACGAGTTGATGACCAATGCCTTGAAACACGCCTTTGTAGGCCGGGACGGCGGTCAGATTAAAGTACGTTGCACGGTCAACGACGCGGGATGCAAGGTCCTCGTTGCAGACGATGGTGTCGGGCTTGCAGATAAGGCCGACTGGCCCCGGCGAGGCAAGCTAAGCGCTATGATCGTGCAATCGGTCAGGCACAATGCGAAAGCCGAGATCGACGTACAATCCGACCGCGGCAAGGGGATGGCAGTTACGATCGCATTCAAGCGGGCGGACGCAGCCGACGGCTAATGATCGCCGATCAGTCGTCGGTTCAAACCTTAACGGAATAGTACGGGGCAATCTAGACGCTATTCTGGGACGGATTTCCTCTACCGGCCAATCCGGTTGGACGGCTATGAGAAACCTATGGCAGATCGAGGTCTGATAGCAGGGTCATTGGTTCTGCTCCCCTCAAGAGCGTTCAAATCTGTAGATCAATAATCCGAACCGGTAATTATCTTCGGCCACGCCAGCGGACGTAATTTCACGCTGCTGGATTCAAACCTGCTTTACGACATAGCCCCGGCTGCCATCAATCAAGGTACGTGTGTAAGGATGCGTGACTGATCCATTTTGCAGCTGCTTTTTTGACGCGACTTCCACGAAGGTTCCGTTCTGCATCACGGCAATCCGGTCGCAGAGGTGTGCGACGACAGCGAGGTCATGGCTGACGAGGATGTAGGTCAGCTTCTCACGCTCCCTCAAATCCTTGAGCAAGTTGAGGATCTCCGCCTGAATAGACACGTCGAGCGCGGATGTTGGCTCGTCGAGCAGGAGGATGCGCGGCTCGAGGATGAGCGCACGGGCGATAGCCACGCGCTGGCGCTGTCCGCCAGAAAGCTGGTGCGGGAACCGGTAGCGGAAGTTCAACGGCAGGCCGACATCCTTCAGCGCCTTTTCCACGCGCTCTTGCCGGTTGTTCTTGCCGTGGATCTCCAGTGGCTCAAGCAGCGCCCTGCCGATCGTGTGGCGCGGATGAATGGAGCCGAAGGGGTCCTGGAACACCATCTGCTGTTTCGCAAGTTGCGATATCGAGCGCTTCTGGTTGATCGTTTCGCCATCGATTGTGATGGTGCCGGTCCATTGCCTGTTTCGGCCGCCCAAGGCTCCCAGTACGGTGGATTTGCCGCAGCCGCTTTCCCCGACAAGGCCAAAGCTCTCCCCTTCAGCGACATCGAAGGAAACATCTTTGACGACGCGCGTCATGGTTTCCCCACGTCCGTAGGATACGGCAAGGTGATCGACGTTGATCATGCTCATCTTAATTCTCCAGCCAAGCCGGATCACGGCGCAGGACTTCCAAGCGGTCGCGAGGGTGATCCAGGCTCGGCAAAGCATTTAACAGGCCGCGGGTGTAGGGATGCTTTGCATTATCCAGATCCGCCGCCGCAACCGTCTCTACGATCTGGCCCGCGTACATGATGATGACGCGATCACAGAAGCTGCGCACGAGATTAAGATCGTGCGATATGAAGATCAGCCCGATATTCCGCTCCGTCACTAAGTCATCCAGAATCGACAGCACCTGCTGGCGCACGGTCACATCAAGCGCCGAAGTCGGTTCGTCCGCTATGATCAGCGAAGGCGAGGCAATCAGCATCATCGAGATCATGATGCGCTGTCCCATGCCACCAGAGACTTCATGTGGGTAAAGATCAAAGACACGCCGCGGATCGCGTATGTTGACCCGCTCCAGCATGGCGAGCGTGCGTTCACGAGCCTGCTTCCGGCTGACCCGCTCGTGTAGGATGACGGTTTCCGAGATCTGCTCGCCCACGGTCATGACAGGATTGAGCGAGTATTTCGGGTCCTGCAGGATCATCGCGATCTGCTTGCCGCGTACGGACAGCATCTGCTCTTCGCTCGCCTTCATGAGGTCGATGTTCTCGAACTGCATGCGGTCAGCCTTGACGACGGCCTTGGGAGGTTGAAGACGCATAATGGCACGGCCGGTCGTGCTTTTTCCTGAACCGGATTCCCCGATGATGCCAACCTTTTCACGTCCAACGCTGAAGGAGACGTCGCGGACCGCAGTGACGACGCCAGAGAGCGTTGGGAATTCCACCGACATGTTTTCGACGGCCAAGATGGTGTCGTTGTGATCACGCATTGCGGGGGTCCATAATGTCACGCAGGCCGTCGCCGAGCAGATTGAATGCCAGGCTCACCGTCAGGATCGCGATCCCTGGGATTGTCGTCAGCCACCAGGCGTCGAGAAGGTATTGACGGCCTGATGCAGCCATCGCACCCCACTCGGGCATCGGGGGTTGCGCACCTAGACCGAGGAAGCCGAGACCGGCAGCCGTCAGGATAATGCTCGACATATTGAGCGTCAGACGAACGACGATCGATGGTGCGCAAAGCGGCACGATATGACGCAACAGGATACGCCACATGCCTGCACCTTGAAGCTCCGCGGCGACAACGAAATCTGCGTTTCGGAAAGTTAACGTCTCAGCCCGAGCAAGACGGGCAATTGGCGGCCAAACGGTCAATGCAATGGCAATTACAGCGTTCTCGATCCCGGGACCAAGGGCTGCCGAGAAGGCCAGCGCGAGAACAAGGCTTGGGAAGGAGAGGAAGATATCGGTGATGCGCATCAGAACAACATCGATCCAGCCGCTGAGATACCCGGACATGGCGCCGATCACAAAGCCGATCGGAGCGACGATGACGGTCACCAGAATGCTGATGTAGAGTGTCGTGCGCGCGCCATAGACGAGGCGGGCGTAGACGTCACGACCGAACTCGTCAGTGCCGAACCAATGCGCTGCCGACGGTGCCTTGAGCGCCATCGTCAGGTCCTGAGAAACCGGATCGTGAAGCGTGATGATGGGCGCAAGCGTGGCGATGAGGATCAGGAGGACCACGACAGCAAAGCCCGCGAAGGCGAGTGGGTTGGCGAGAAGGCTCAGCCAGGCGACGTAAGCCTTGTGCAGCCGTGCTTGACGCGTCGAGGTGAAGTCCTCGCTGATCAGCCAGTTATGCAGGTCGTTGAAGTATCCGGATCGTGTCATGATCTTTTACCGGGTTCTGTTCAGCGTGTGCGAGGGTCTATGAAGCGGTAGACGATATCCGACAGCAGGTTGATCGCGATCGAGATGATGCCGATCAGAAGCACGCTGCCAAGAACCGCATTCATGTCGGCGAAGAAAAGCGCGGATGTCAGATATTGACCGAGGCCGGGCCACGCGAAAACAGTTTCGATCAGCACCGTTCCATCGAGCAGGCCGCAATAGGCAAGTGCCACCACGGTCAGGAGCTGGACGCGGATGTTGCGGAATGCGTGTCGCCAGATGATCGGCCACTTGCCGAGTCCTTTGGCGCGGGCGGTCAGGATGTATTCCTGGCGGAGCTGCTCCAGCATGAAGCTGCGGCTCATACGGCTCAAATAGGCCATTGCAGCATAACCCAGGATGAGGGCCGGCGTGATGACGTGGTGCATGGCGCTCCAGAAGACGTCCCATTCCCTCGCGAGAAGAGAGTCGATCAGCAACGAATTGGTCGGGCCTTCGACAAGGCCTTCGTTGTAGATGTCGATCCTGCCGCCAGCAGGGATGAGGCCAAACTTGGCGTAGAAGACCAGGATCACTATGGTGCCGAGCCAGAAAATCGGTGTCGAATAACCGAGGAGACCGACGACACGGGCGACATGGTCTACCCATGTCCCCTTTCTGACCGCCGCTAAAACGCCAAGCGGTACCCCGAAGCAGGCGCCGATCAGTGTTGCGAGCGTGGCGAGCTCCAGCGTTGCCGGGAAAACACGCGCAAGATCACTTGCCACTGGGTTCTTCGTGACATGCGATTGCCCGAAATCGAGCTTGGCAATGTCAGTGAGATAGTGGCCAAACTGAACGTAGAGCGGCCGATCGAGGCCCATCTCCGTGAAGACGCGGTCGTAAGTTGCCTGGTCCGCCTGGTCTCCGATGACCGCAATGACCGGATCTGCCGGGACCATCCGTCCTACGATGAAGGTGATGACGAGCAGGCCGAAGAGCGTCGTCAAAATGACCGCGAACGATGTTGCGATCTTGCGGAGACCGGACAGCAGTTTCCTGCTGCCCTGATATGGATGCTCTGTTGTTTGCGCGATGCTCAATTTCGCTGTCCTTGAAAGCGGCGATCTTGTCCCCGGTCGGGTAGCTCAACCTTCTTTATTGGGCTTTGGTGACCGTGTCCCAGCGGGTCAGCCAGGTCGAGTGTCCGAGATATCCGTTGACTTCCTTACGGACCGCCTTGGCGTCCGTGCGCTGGAACGAGGTTACGAGGGCAGGCGAGGCGGCGAGATAGGCTTCGTTGATCTTGGCATAGAGTTCGGCGCGTTTGCTTTGGTCCGTCTCATGAGCTGCTGCCGTCACCATGTCCTGTATCTCCTTGGGGACATCCCAGGCTGTGCGCCAAGCGTTCAAACCAGTGAGCTTGGCTTCGTCGGTGTTATTAGCGTTTGTCGCGTAGGACTGCAGGATCGCGTGTGGATCAGGCAGGCGTTCACCGGATCGTGCCGAGAAGAGCTCGAAATCGCGGTTACGGAACTTGCCGATATGGTCGCCGCCCTGCAGGTCGAGCTTGATGCCGGCTTTGGCTGCGTTGGCCTGGAGTGACTGGGCGACTTCATATTCCGGCGTGACGGGTGTTGCGTAGTAGACCTTGGTGAAACCGTTCGGATAACCGGCTTCAGCGAGCAACTGCTTGGCCTTCTCGATGTCGAGCTTGTAGGGGTTCTTGTCGATCGCGCCCGGCAGGCCCGGCGGGATGATGGTCTGCTGCTTGATGCCATAATACTTCATCACGGTGGCAGACAGGCCATCATAGTCGATGAGATAACGGAATGCTTCTCGGACCTTGGGCTTGGAAAGGATCTCGTCCTTCTGGTTCAGCGCCAGGTAGTAGTATCCGAAGCCAGGGGTCTTCTGGATGTCGACCTTGCCGCCTGCTTCTAGCGCACCGAGGTCGGTGGAGGAGAGTCGGGCTGCAACATCGACGTCGCCGTTATCGATCTGCAAGCGCTGCGCAGCCGACTCGGGGATGTGACGCAGCAGGACGCGACGCATCTTCGGCTCGCCTTGCCAATAGCCCTTGAAGGCTTCAGCGATGAGCAACTCGTTCGCGCGCCAGGAGCGCAGGGCGTAAGGACCAGAACCGGCATCGGCTGTCTGGAGAAACTCACGACCCATGTCGCCGCCCTTGTCCTTATCGGCAAGGAACTTGCTGTCGAGAACCGAAGTGGAGAAGCTTGCAAGTGAGAATAGGATGAGGTTCGCGTTCCATACTTCTGGTGTTTCGAGAACCAGCGTGTTGTCATCTGTTGCGCGGATCAACTTCTCGACGTTGTCGGCGGAGAAACCCCATTGGCGAAGGTCGGTCGATGGAGCGAGGCCAAGCTTGACGAGACGGCGCAGCGACCATTCCACATCCTTGGCGGTAAGCGCGTTGCCCGAATGAAACTTCACACCCTGACGGATCTTGAACGTGAACGTCTTGCCGTCTGGTGAAATTGTCCAGCTCTCAGCGAGGCCAGGCTGTGGCTCGGCGATCTTGTCAGCTGGGAGCACGATCAGGCGCTCGTAGAGATTGGCAACAACTTCTGCCGACTCAAGCTGGTTTATCTCATGCGGATCAAGACCGCGCATGGAAGACATGGTGATTGCCACGACCAGCTGATCCTTCGGCGTCGCGGCGAGAGCGGCAAGGGGGGGTGTCGAGGCGAGCGCCGCTACGCCCGATAGCATGATGAAACTGCGTCTGAACATTGTTCTCGCTCCTCCGAGGCTCCTCAACCTCTTTCGTGTTGATCAATTTCGATGTCGACATCGTTCTGAAATCTGATATACCAGATCTCACATAATGTTTTTCTCGTCAACGGACCTTGGAAAAATGATTGAGGGGATGGGCCAAGAGGAGCGGCGTCCGGAAGGTTTCGAGAAAATCGATCCCAGCTTCCAGACAACGGTTCGCGACCACGTGCACCGTACGATCCGCAATGCGATCATTGGTGGGCGCTTTGCCACGGGCGATAAGATCAACGAACGCGGTCTTGCTGAGCAGTTCGGCGTCAGCACCACTCCGGTGAAGGAGGCTCTTCGGCAACTCGAAACCGAGGGGCTGGTCGAAGCTTTACCGCGGCGCGGTGTCGTCATCCGTTTCAGCAGCAGTTGGGCGGAGGAGATGATCCTCGCTCGGGCAGCGCTGGAGTCGATGATTGCTCATTTGGCTGCAAAGCGCATTGAGAAGCCGGCTGATGAAGAGCTTACGGCGATCGCCGAAATGATGGCGAAAGCGACAGGGTCGGCTGATGCCGACAGTCTGATCACCCTCAACGAGAAGTTCCATGAGCACATTCATCGCAGTTCGCGATGCGGCTATCTGGCCAAGCTGATAGAGCGCCAGCAATTCTATGACGCCAGCATTCGGCGTGTGATTCATATGGATCCCACTGAGCGCGAGAAAGCTCTTGAAGAGCACACCGCCATCGCCGAGGCGATTGTCTCAGGCGATGCTGATCTCGCCGAGCGGCAGATGCGCAACCACGTGGTGCGCTCAGGCGAAACATACTTGAACATCGTTTTCGGAAACAAAAAGGATATCTGACGTGAATGACAGGCTTCAGACTGTAAGGAAGGCGCTGACCGGCATCTCTGGAGTTCCGGTGACGCCCTACCGGCAAGACGGGACTGTCGACGCCGAAACGCTTTCCTCCCTGATCCAACGCATGGCCGCAGCCAAGGTGCATAACCTGATGGCTGCCGGCAACACGGGCGAATTTTTTACGCTGACGATGGACGAAGTGCGGCTCGTGCACGCCACGACGGTCAAGGCGGCCGACGGCAAGGCGCTGGTCAGTGCAGCCGTAGGGCGTTCACTTGCCGAGGCCAAGACGCTTGCAAAGGATGCCATCTCTGAAGGCGCCGATGCGATCATGGGGCACCATCCCATGGATCCATTTGCTGGACCATCCTATCAAGCGGGCTACTTCCTGGAGTTGGCCGAATTTTCGACCGTTCCGGTGATCGCCTATGTACGCAGTGACAGCTTCTCTGTGGAAGATTTCCGTAAGCTCGCCCTGCATCCGAACATCGCCGGCATCAAGTTCGCTTCGCCGAACCTTATGCTGCTTGCCGAAGTCATCCGCGCCACCCACGACGCGCCGGCCATCTGGGTCTGTGGTCTGGCGGAAGGTTGGGCACCGGCATTCTACGCGATGGGCGCGAAAGGCTTTACCTCCGGCCTCGTCAATGTTTTCCCCGAACGCTCGCATGCCATCCACCAAGCGCTGGAAGCTGGCGACTACGGGACGGCGCGCGGCCTGATCGATGGCATTGCGGGCTTCGAGATGCTGCGCACCAAATACAACAACGGCGCCAACGTAACGGTTGTGAAGGAAGCGCTCGGCATGCTCGGCACGGATGTCGGCCCAGTTCGTGTACCGGGCGTCGTTGCCCTCAATGATGATGAGCGACGCATCCTGCGCGGCATCGTCGAGCGCGTGAACACCGAAGCTCTGGCCGCCTGACGGAGATACACCAAGTGCGTATTACTGGCATCAAGACTTACATGCAGCGCGTCGATGAACGTCCTCGCTTGCTACTTAAGATCGAAACGAGCGAAGGAATTTCCGGCTGGGGTGAGTGCTACAATCATGGGCCCGACTGGGCGCTGCCGCCGCTTCTGGATTATCTTTTCCATCAGATCGAGGGTGAAGACCCACGCCGCGTCGAATTTCTGATTCTAAAGCTGAACCAACAGTGCCGGTTTCCTCCCGGAGCCTTAGGTCTTGCCGCGATTTCTGCAATCGATCACGCGTTATGGGACATCGCTGGCAAGGCCGCAGGTCTGCCGGTCTACATGCTGCTAGGCGGTAACGTCCGTGACCGGGTCAAGGTCTACTGCGGTGTCTATACCGCGCCCGATGCCGAGCATGCCAAGGAACAGACACTGAAGCTGAACGAGAAATACGGCTATACTGCCTTCAAGCTCAGCCCCTACCGTCGCGACTTGCATTCTGGCCGGTGGGGGGAACTGGTGAAGGAAACCGGTGACTGGTTTGGTCGGATCCGCGAGATCACGCCGTCGCATTTCGAATTTGCCTTCGACGCGCATGCGAAGATCTTCGAGCCGTATCAGGCCATCCAGCTTGCTGCCGCAATCGCTCCTTATGATCCATACTTCTACGAAGAACCCATTCGTATGGAGCATATCCCGGCATGGGCCGAGCTGAAGTCGAAGGTCAACGTTCCCTTGGCAACGGGTGAGTCACTTTACAATCGCTTTGAGTTTCTCTCGCTGCTTTCGGCGCGTGGCGCCGATATTATCCAGCCTGATATCTGCGTTGTTGGTGGTGTAACCGAGATGCGCCGTATCGGCGCTATTGCGGAAGCGCACTATGTCACCATGGCTCCCCATAACCCGATGGGCCCGCTCGCGACTGCCGTCAACGTTCATTTCGCTGCAGCACAACCCAACTTCAAGGTTCTCGAGTTCAAGCCGCACGTCCACGCTCCTTGGGCGCTCGACCCTTATATGCCGGTGGACGGTCACATGAACCTACGCCCGGATCGGCCGGGCTGGGGCATCGAGATCGATGAGAAAGCGCTGTTGACAGATGACTATGTCCACTGGGAGCGAAAGGTAACTCGCAAGCCGGATGGCGCTACAGCCTATCCGTAACGCGCGTCTGTGCGCTAATAGTGCAAAAGAGCATAATTTGTGTCCGGTTCGGATGCGACAGCCTTAGATGAAGGGGTCAAAGGTCCTTGATCCCTTCAAGATGGCCTGAGACCCAACTTCCCTCCAGTTTTCGAGAGAGTCTGGGTTTTCAATCTGGCCTCATGCGGCCTGTTTTTCCATAGCCATTTTCATTGCGAATTCGCTGGGGGTGATATTGCCCAGCGACGAGTGCGGTCTGTTCCTGTTGTAATCCTCCTTCCATGCAGTGATGGCGGCGCGGGCCTGGGTGAGCGACGAGAACAGCGTCTCATTCAGGCACTCGTCACGGAAGCTGCCGTTGAAGCTTTCGACGAAGCCGTTCTGCATCGGCTTGCCGGGGGCGATGTAGTGCCAGTCGACCTTGGTCTCCTGGCACCATTTGAGGATGGCCATGCTGGTCATCTCCGTGCCGTTGTCCGAGACGATCGTCCTCGGTCTTCCGCGTCTGGCGATGAGACTATCCAGTTCCCGAGCCAGCCTTGCGCCAGACAGCGATGTGTCTGCCACCAGGCACAGGCATTCACGGCTGAAGTCGTCGACGACCGCCAGCACCCGAAACCGGCGACCGTCGGTGAAGGCATCGCTGACAAAGTCCAGGCTCCAGCGCTCATTGGGGCGTAAGGGCAGAGCCAGAGGCCGCCTTGTCCCCAAGGCCCGTTTTCGGCCGCCACGCTTGCGCACCGTCAGCTTCTCCTCCCGGTAGAGACGCCGAAGCTTCTTCAGGTTCATGACGATCCCCTGCCGGCCCAGCATGACGTGGATACGGCGATAACCGAAGCGGCGTCGCTCAGATGCCACCTTCTTCATCGCCTCACGAATGACCGCATCGTCAGGCCGCACGCTGCGATACCGCATGCTCGAACGATCAACCGACAGAACCTCGCACGCCCGACGCTGGCTCACCCCGTGCTGCACACAGACATGAGCCACCGCATCCCGCTTCACATCGGGCGTCACCATTTTTTTGCAGCGACATCCTTAAGGATCGCATTGTCCAGCATGGCCTCGGCGAGCAGCTTCTTCAGTTTGGCATTCTCGTCCTCAAGCGCTTTCAGCTTGCGCGCATCCGACACGTCCATGCCGCCGTACTTCGCCTTGTATTTGTAGAAGGTCGCATCCGAGATGCCGTGCTTGCGGCAGACATCAACTGTCTTCGCGCCCGCCTCCTGCTCCTTCAATATCCCGATGATCTGTTCTTCCGTGAACCGTGAACGCTTCATCCGTCCGTCTCCTAGCTGTGACGGACTCTACCAAATTCTGGAGGAAGTTCAGGGGCTCAGGTCAAAGAGCGAAAATTCGGTCGTCGGGCAGAGCGACCTATGATCGCCCTATAGACCGGCTACCGAAAGCGCAGCCAACGCTCCGACAAGTCTACTAGAACGGAGGCAGGCAGAGCCGTTTGAGCGGCGCTGGAGGATGCGCCTCGTTCGCTCTTGGGTTGCTCAATTTCAGTCTTACCTTGCGCTCCTGTGCCCGGCGAGAATGGAGAGTTCCTCTTCGTAGCTAAGGGCGGCTCACCGTGCCGTGCAAGCAGCTCCGTCTCCCCCAGCAGAAAGCCGCCTATAAGTAGTGGCCTGCGGTGACCGTTGGTCCTCCGAACGCAGTCGGTTCGAGTTTGCCGTCCAATCTCTGCACCCGACCGAAATCGAGGGCCCGTCGTACGAACCGCTTTCTGTAGCAGACTTATCACCGCATGTTCCGGTGTGCGGCGGCTGAGACTTAAAGCGCAATGAGTAGCCGCGAGCTTATGTGGCGGTTGACATAGATCAACCGACCGTTCAATATATTCTCTATGGATACAACATATTCATATAGAATACAAGAGGAAAATTCGGGCGTACGTCCTCTGTCGACGGTCATCAAAACTATGGCTGTGCTCGATGTGTTGGCGCAAAGCAGTCGTGGGATGCGACTGCCCGAGATTGCGATGGCCATGGAATTGTCGCGCCCAACGGCCTATCAGCGCCTGTTGACGTTAGTTGAGGCAGGTCTGGTCGAGCAGGATCACGAGTTGCGCTACCGACTTTCGATGCATTCCTGCCGGTTGGCAGCGGCCGCATTGGAGCAAGCCGATCTGGGTACGCGGGTCCAGCCAATCCTTGAAATGCTCGTCGCCCGGGTGAAGGAAACCGCGTCGCTCGCCGTTCTTGACCGTGGCGTGCCGTGCATCGTTTCGCGTGTCGAATCCCAGAGCGTTTTGAGGGCCGAGCAAAAGATCGGCACCACCATGTCGCTGGAAGGATCAGCGTCAGGGCGAGTACTTACAGCGTTCGCGGATCCAGCAACGCTTGAGCGGCTCAAGCAGAACGGCGACCCGCTCGCAGCCGATGCGCTTCTCGATGAGGCCCGTCAGAAGGGTTACGCCGTCTCGAGCGGTTACACCCATAGCGGAGTAGTCGCGATCGCCGCGCCGATTTTCGACATTCACGACAAGTGCCTTTCCACGGTCTCGCTGGTGATGCCGGAAACGCGCTTCGATCTCGAAACCTTCCGCGAACCGCTTCTCGAAGCGGCTCGCGCCATAACCAAGATGCAGCAGGGAGCGCGTTGAGGGGCATGACCGCAACATCCACAAAGGCAGCAAAGCCGCTGCCGAGGCCAGGCTACGAGGTGATGAAGACCTCCAGGCTGGCAGCCATTCAGCCGAGCCGGCTCAGCGGGACTCGTGCTTTCATGAACAAGATGATCCGCGAAAGATGGGACATCAGCATTGTTCGGTTCGATGTGGACAGCAATGCAGATGGCACCGTTGTCTACTCGATCAAGGCGCCAAATCAGGAATTCTCCTTCATTGGCTTTTCGCGTCCGCCAAGCCGCACCGCGCGAACAGGTCGCATCATTGGCCAAGCCTGGGACATGATGGGTGCACTCATCGAAGGTCCCGCCACGGAAGAGGAGATAGAGAGCGCGCGCCGGGAGATCCCGAAGCTCTATACAGGTAGGGCGACGTCCAGCGCCCTCATATGGTGCCGGTCAAACAGATCGATGCGTGTCTTCGACCAGACCATGGCAGCGCTGGCCGAAGGCCGCCAGCCTCAGGTGGAGGACATCGCTCGGGTGTGCTACCTGATGCGCAATACCGGCCTTGACGGAAACGGGACTTTCGGAACGCGCTCCTTTCCATCGCTTGGCGCAAGCCATGCCCTCGGGGGCGTGCTCGAAGCCCAGTTGCTGACAGCTTACCTGATGCGCGAGTTTTCCTGCGACCTGGTTGAGCATCTTGCCGCCAAGACGTCCTCGCGGGCAATCAAGCTAGCGCCAGAGCTGCGCCGCTATATCGGTGTAGGCAACGGATCAGCTCTTGGGCTCATCTTCTTCGTGCACAAGCACCCACGGTTGATAAACAGGCTCCTTTCGGCACGAGAACAGGCCATCGCGCTTGCGCGGGCGCTCATATTAGACAAAGCGGATCGTCGTATCGAACAGCTTGCAAACCTTCTTCGGCGAGCGATCCTCTTTCGCCAGCAGGACAGGATGGTCTACGAGACGTTCGCATCCAGTGCTCAGGTTGCCGACGATCTCGAGATGATCTTGGGGCAGCTACACCAGTTCCGGGCCAGCGGTGTTGTCTTTGGGGGCGAAACGGTTCAGCCGTTGGACGTATTGGCGGACCATCTCGATGGCAAAGTCGTTCCTGAGGCATATGAGACGCTCTTGTCGCTCTATCTGGAACTCGTACCGGATGAGGCCGATGCCTTGTTGCAGGCAGTCAAGGCGCCCGATGAGTTGGTCGTCTCTCCTGCCGATAGAGTTGAAGATCTGATCGCGCTGGTACGCCAGGATTACCAGTGGGCTCTTGACGTGGATATGTCGGGTCCGGACGCCTACAAATACGTGTGGTACAAGTCCGAGACGGCAGAGGAGCCCCGACGAGGTGCTCGTGAAGAAGTGCCGGACGCCTTGGACCTTGGTCTGGATGTGTGCGGTAACATCCAGGCCCTGCTCGCTGATCTCAATGCCGAAGACCGCACGCTTTCCGTCGCTCGCTTTCTCTTGAAACACCCGCAGCACCGCTACATGGTGTCACGGGTTCAGAGCCTCAAAGGGCACGAATATCACACGCCGCGCGCCAATATTAACTCCGAAGCGTTCGTTCCAATTGACCTTGTGAGGCTGATGAATGTCGGCATCCACGGCATCGACAAGAGCCGGGATTTCCTGAGCCGCAACCTGCGCGGTGTCCTTTATCACGGCGCCCCGACGCCTGATGATCTGCGTGCCGGTTACACTGGCACTTGGTACTACCCGGCGGAGCCAGTTCTATGAATGTCTTGTCCAGCACCACGATGAGGGTGATGCCTCGCGAGATGCGCCTGATGTCCGAGCGCATCTTCTCCCTTTGCAGTCTTCCAAAGGGATTTTTCCTCGCGATCTGCGACTTCCCGATGTATTCGCAAAAGCGTGGCCTGGGCGGCTTCGACATGCTCGAAAGGCGCTTCGGCGACTTCAAGTCTGCCGATCCCGTGCGTATCAGCGTAGTCAGCGAGACCGACAATTTGATCGCGTTGGATGCCCATGGGGAGCACGCGTGGTTTGCGCTGCCCAGTGCTATCGATCTTCTTGGGGAGATCGTCGCACGCCATGGCTCCGCAGAACTGACAGTGCAGAATGCGGCAGACGCTGACGAACTGGAACTCGCGGCCGCTTTCGGTGGAAGATCGGGGCTGGCGATCACCGTCCGGGACAACGTGTTGAGAGCGAGACCTGCTCCTGTTAAAGGCGACGTTCAAGAAGACGATCCGTTGCTATGGGCTCTCCTCAACGAAGGTGTCGAGATCGAAGCTGATCTCTGGTGGCGCATCTACCATCTGGCGAAGCAAGCGCTTGCTACGGACAGCGCCGTTTCACGACGACATGCTGGGCCAATGATTGTCAACGAAGACGGCACCGTTATCGGTCGCAAAGACAACGACGACGAGACAGACGTCTCCTTCCTGGCTTCGAACCTCTCTGAACGGATCAAGGAAGGAGCCGCATCATGATCATCGACGGGTTGCAATGCGGTCATTTCGATCGTGCCGCTTTCCAAGCTCTCCTCGCAGGAGATGTGGGCGGCGTCGTCAATACCTGCGGCTTTTGGGAGGGTGCCGTTGAATCCATGGATTCAATAGGTCGTTGGCGCGACCTCGTTCGAGACAACGCCGACATCGCTGAGATCGCTCTTACGGCGCGTGATATCACCCGCATATCGCAATCGGGCAAGCTCGCGATCATCATGGGTTTCCAGAACGCCAACCTCTTTGAAGGTCGCATCCGTTTCGTGGAGATGTTCGCCGAACTCGGTGTACGCGTCGTGCAACTGACGTACAACAATCAGAACGAGCTCGGTGGCTCCTGCTACGAAGCGGAGGATTCCGGTCTGGCCCGCTTTGGTAAGGAAGTGGTCCGCGAGATGAATTCAGCCGGAATCCTTGTCGATTGCAGCCATGTCGGCGACCGAACCACCTTGGACGCAATCAAAGTGTCTGAAAAACCGATCGCTGTGACGCATGCCAACGCGCAGTCGCTTTTCATGCACAAGCGTAACAAGTCGGATGACGTCATTCGTGCATTGAAAGACACGGGCGGCGTCATCGGCTGTGCAGCTTATCGGAACATCACCGGGGACGAGTACTGCGCCTCCATCGAGGCGTGGTGCACGATGGTCGCCCGCACCGTGGATATCGCCGGCATCGACTCGGTCGCAATCGGTACCGACAAGAGCCACAACTTCACCGCGCCCGACTACGCGTGGATGCGCAAGGGCCGCTGGACTCGGGGTGAGGACTACGGCGCGAGTTCTGCCGGCAAACCGCTCAAGGCTGCGCCGCCGGAGTGGTTCACGAAGATAGAGGACATCCGCGTCATTCCGGACGGGCTACGTGCCGTCGGCTTCTCTGAAGCCGAGGTGGCGCAGATCACCCACGGCAACTGGCTAAGGCTTTACGAAGCCACATTCAGAAAATCATAAGAGAGGAGAACAGACATGACAACAATCATGACGCCAAACCGTCGCCGGTTCCTGCAGACGGCCGGAGCGGCGATCACGGCTTCGCTTGCCGCCCCGTATGTCGTGCGAGCACAGGACAAGGTTCTTTATGTCAATACCTGGGGTGGGCCCTGGGAAACGGCAGCCAAGACACATCTAATCGAGCCCTTCACGAAGGAGACCGGCATCCAGGTCAAGACCGTTTCGCCCGTCTCCTTTGCCAAGCTTGCCCAACAGGTGAAAACCGGCACCTACGAGTTCGACGTCACTACGCTTGGCGCCGGTGAACTTGTACGTGCCAATCAGGCTGGGATCATTGAAGAACTGCAGGCTCCCTACGAGGGCGGCCTGTTCGAGAATGGTGCTGCTTCCCATGCATTCGCGACGGTTATCGCTTGGCGTACCGACAAATATAAGGAGGCGCCGAAGACCTGGGCCGATTTCTGGGACGTAGAGAAGTTCCCCGGCGGCCGCTCTCTCCAGCGCTACCCCTCGCGCGTGATCCCGCTCGCTCTGCTGGCCGACGGCGTGGCCCCGAAGGATCTCTATCCGCTAGACGTCGATCGTGCGTTCAAGTCACTGGACAAGATCAAGCCGCATGTGCGGGTGTGGTGGACAGCCGGTGCTCAATCGACGCAGATCCTGCGTGATGGAGAGGTGGACATGATCGGTATCTGGCATGGCCGCTACTTCGAGGCTGAAAGTGCGGGTGCGCCGGTCGCGATGACCTGGAACCAGGGCGAAATCGAGCGCGCCTACTGGGTGGTCGCCAAGAATACCCCAAACCTCGACAATGCCAGGAAGTTTGTAGAGTTCGCAACGAGCGCTGAGCCGCTTGCAGGCTTCTCCAAGGCTGCAGACTACGGCCCGTTGAATCCGGCGTCGAATGAGTTCGTCAGCCCCGAGGATGCCAAGCGCATGCCGACTTCGCCTGATAACTACAAGCTCACCTTCGAACAGGACATGGCGAACTTCGGAATCGATCCGGCAGAACTTGCAGAGCGGTTCGAGGAGTGGGCGGCGAGCTAAAACTCGCTCAACCAATCCATCTCAACCAAAACGGCATCGCCCCCGGCGATGCCGCTTCGACCTAGCGAGCCATAAGAAGGGAAGCCAATGGGCTCAAGCCTCTCAAGATTGACGGAAAAGACCAATGTCTGGCCGTGGCTTCTACTGGCGCCGCTCGGCATATACATGCTGATCTTCTTCGTCGTTCCGCTCGTCGATGTTGCGATCATGAGCGTGACTGATCCTCGTCTTTCTCTTGTGAACTACGAGAGGGTTCTGACAGGAGCGCTTTACCAGCGCGTGTTTCTCAACACCTTCCTTACCGCCGCTTTCGTGACAGTTTGCTGCCTGGCGGTCGGTTACCCACTCGCCTACCTCATGGCGCATTCCAAGCCGCGCACGGCTATGTTCATCCTTTTGCTCGTGACCATGAGCTTCTGGACCAGCTTTCTGGTGCGAACCTACTCTTGGATGGTCCTGCTCGGTAACAATGGGCCTCTGATCGCTCTTCTGCAGATGATCGGAATAGATGACACGCCTCAGCTCCTCTTCACGCGTTTCTCTTCGACGCTCGCGATGGTGCACATCCTCGCGCCCTACATGATCATGAATATCTTCTCGGTCATGAAAAAGATCGATCCGGCTTTGATCCGGTCAGCAGAGAGTCTCGGTGCCCGCGGCTGGTCCCTCTTCAGGCACGTTTATTTGCCTCTGACCGCCCCAGGCATTGCCAATGGTTCCGTTCTGGTCTTCGTCATCTGCCTCGGCTTCTATGTGACGCCAGTTCTGCTTGGTAGCCCGCGCGAGCAGATGATCGCGGGTCTCATCGGTCACCAGATCGACGAATTCTTGGCCTTCGGAATGGGCTCGGCGATGGCCATGGTCCTCCTGTTCATCACCTTCGTGATCCTCACCATCTATCACCGCCGCTTCGGCCTCGACAAACTCTGGGGGTGATGACTCATGAACACGTTCATGCGCTGGGCCGGCATCCTGGTCACTATCTTCATTGCAGCACCACTGGTGATCGTTGTGCCCATGTCGTTCTCGAGTGCAAGCTCGCTGCAGTTTCCGCCACCGGGCTATTGGTTTGGCTATTACCGCGCTTACTTCACCGATCTCGACTGGTTGATTCCGACGTGGAATAGCGTCGTCATCGCCTCGGCGACGACCTTGCTGACAATGCTGCTTGTGGTGCCCGCCACGTTTGCCCTTGTGCGCCACAAGTTCCGCGGAAAAAGCGTCGCCGACCTGATGATGCTGATGCCCCTAGCCGTGCCTCACATCGTCATGGCTGTTGGATACTACTCGTACCTGGGCGATCTCGGGCTCGTCCACAGTCACATGGGAGTCATTCTGGCTCACACATGCCTTTCGGTTCCTATCGCGTTCCTGGTGCTTTCCGCCAACCTGAAAGGCTTCGACAGAAATCTTGAACGAGCGGCGCTGAGCCTCGGGGCAAGTCCAACCAAGACGTTCATTCACGTTACCTTGCCGATCCTGCGACCGGGCCTGATCATCAGCGCGCTATTCGCCTTTGTTCAATCGTTCGACGAGACGGTTGTCGCAATCTTCATCTCCGGGCGGAACGCCGAAACCCTGCCGAGAAAGATGTTCGATAGCATCCGGCAGGAAGCTGATCCCGTAATTGCGGTTATCTCAACGTTGCTGTTCTTCCTCGTACTGGTTGGCATTGCAGCTCCCTACTTTATCAGCGCCCTTCGCAGCCGCGTCCCCAAGCCAAGCCGATCACCTGCCGGCGCACACTGAGTTTCCAAGGACCTTCCGATGACGAGCTATCTTGAACTTTCCAGTATCACCAAGTCCTACGGGAACTTCACTGCGTTGGACAACGTGAGCCTGTCCGTCGAGAAGGGAGAGTTTGTAACATTCCTTGGGCCTAGCGGCTCCGGCAAAACGACGACGTTGATGATCGTAGCCGGTTTCGAAAAGGCAAGTGGCGGCAGCGTCCAGGTCGGCGGACGATCGATCTCCGAGCTCGCGCCACACGACCGCAACATCGGCATTGTCTTCCAGAACTACGCTCTATTTCCGCACAAAACAGCGGCGGAAAACGTGTACTTCCCGCTACAGATGCGGGGCGTAAGCCGTGGAAAGGGCCTACGTCAGGCCGAAGAGATGCTTTCGCTTGTCGGATTGAAGGGGTTCGGCCACAGGCATCCAAAAGAGCTTTCGGGCGGGCAACAGCAGCGCGTTGCCCTTGCGCGGGCTCTTGTGTTCGAACCCTCCTTGTTGCTGCTCGACGAGCCGCTCGGCGCGCTTGACAAAAACCTGCGTGAACAGATGCAGATCGAGATCAAGCGCATTCAGCGCAGTCTTGGGGTCACCACGATTTTCGTCACCCACGATCAGTCAGAAGCCATGTCGATGTCTGACCGCATCGTCGTGTTCGAGAAGGGTCGGATCGAACAATGTGCTGCACCCCTTGATATCTATCACCGTCCACAGACGTCTTTTGTCGCTGCATTCATAGGTGAAAGTAACCTGATCCCGGCAACGGTCACGAATGCCGCAAGCCGTGAAGCCGATAACCCTCTGCTTGGATCCTTCGAATACGCAGGTGCTGATAACCGACTGACAGATGGTCAGGCCGTGACGCTGCTGATCCGTCCTGAACACATCAAGCTGTCTCGTAATCAGGTCGAAAACCGAAAGAACGTTCGCATGATTGTCGATACGATCGTCAACTACGGCGACAACGCGCTTGTGATCGGCAGAGCCGGAGACATCCCGATGCGGGTGAGGGTGTTGGGCGCAGACGTGGTCATCATCAAGGAAGGTGAAGAATGCTGCATCAGCTGGACGCCTGACTCCGTTTTCGTCATCACCAAGTAAGAAGACAGGCCTATTCCATGACCTCAGACTTTTCATCGATCATCGAGCGCTTTGGTGTTGGCAAACGCGGGAGCCTTGCTGTTGTCCACGGCGGCACAGGCTATTTCGCCTGTACGCCCCAGGCTCCCTATGATGGTTCGCTTACCGCGGCAGAGCAGACGCGCCAGCTACTCGCGAAGGCCGAGGGCCGTTTGGCCGAGATCGGCAGCGCCAGGGAGGGTTTGATTTTCTGTGCACTCATCCTCGCGGACATGCAGGATTACGCTGCGGTGAACGAAGTATGGGACGAGTGGGTAGCCGGCATCGCTCCGCCTGCGCGTGCCTGCTTCGAGGCAAAGCTCGCCAGCCCGGACCTCAAGGTCGAGATGATCATGATCGCCGCCACGAAGGCGGCGTGATCAGACCACGGCGGCTTCGATAACGAACGGGCCCTTTCGGGAAAGGGCTGCGGTATAGAGCTTTACGAACTCAGCCGTGTTCGTCGCTCGGCCGGATTCAACACCAAGACCTTTGGCCAGAGAGCACCAGTCGAGCTGGGGCTGGTCGAGGTCGAGCATCTTGCGCGCATTCACCCCGTAGGACTTCACGCCGACGTTCGTCATCTCGCCTTGCAGGATGCGATAAGCATTATTCGCATAGATGATGGTGACCACGTCGAGGTTTTCGCGCGCCTGCGTCCAGAGCCCCTGAACTGTGTACATTCCGCTGCCATCTGCCTGCATGGCGACCACTTTGCGATCAGGGGCACCGATTGCCGCGCCTGCCGCAAGCGGAATACCTATTCCAATCGAACCCCCTGTAATAGGGAGATGGTCATGCGGAGGGAGGCCGGGAGAAAGTGCGGGATATTGACCGATCGAGGTGAGGGCTTCATCGATGACGACGGCATTCTCCGGTAGATACCGTGCGATGGCCAAGCTGATCGCATCAGAGGTCAAAGCCCCGTCAGGAACGCGGATGTCGCCTTGGCGGAAGACGTTCGAACTAAACGGAGCATTCGGTGCAACACCCAGACCATCGGCCAGAGCCTCTAGCGAGGCTGCCAGATCATGCTCATGTTCCGCAAGTTGGAGCACCTCGCAGTTCGGTGGCAACGTGGTGCTCGGCTTGCCCGGATAGGCGAAAAATGTCACGGGCCGTTGCGGGCCGATACAGATCGCAACTTCGAAGGGCTTCAGTGTCTCGACGGCCAGGTCGATATTGTAGGGGATTGGCCTGACGAACGCACGGCCCGCGCCGCGCGCGCCGCGGTCTGACTGCACCGAGAAAAGGGAAGCACCGGTTGCAGCAGCAATCCGTCCTGCCGTTGCAAGCGGCCTATCGCGCAGTGCGCGGCCGCCGAGGATGATGACCGTACGTTTGCCTCTCTTCAAGGCTGCAACTGCCGCCTTCAACGCGGCATCGTCCAGCGCGGGAGGAGCAGGAACGGAGGCCGGCGATAGCGCTTCGGCCGATACCTCCCCCCACGCCGCGTCCGCGGGCAGGATCATTGTGGAAACACCACGCCTGGATATCGCCGCAGCAAAACCCTCTTCTGTGCAGCGACGGATATCCTGCGGTCCTGCCGCGCGCCCAACCCAGTGTGACATCGGGCGCGCGAGACTCTCGATATCGCTGGTCAGCGGCGCGTCATACTGCAGGTGGTACGATGCATGGTCCCCGACGACGTTCAAGATCGGCGTTCTGGCGCGGCGGGCGTTGTGCAAATTGGCGAGACCGTTCGCCAGACCCGGGCCTAGATGCAGCAGCGTCGCAGCCGGTTTGTCGGTCATGCGCGCGTAACCGTCCGCCATGCCGGTCACCACACCTTCAGAAAGGCCAAGTACGCATCGCATTTCCGGCTTGCGGTCGAGCGCGGCGACGAAGTGCATCTCCGACGTACCAGGATTGGCGAAGCAGACGTCGACGCCATTCACCAGCAGGACATCACAGAGCATATCGGCGCCGTTCATGCGCATTCCTTCCAAATTGAATATTGGTGACTAAGCTGCAGTCGCTGTTACTGCATCCGAGAATGCCGCTTCGATGGACGCCTCAAGAATGGCGAGTCCTTCCTCAAGCACATCCCACTCGATTGTCAGCGGCGGCAGCAACCGGATCACATTCAGGCGCGTTCCGCAAGAAAGGAGGATGAGGCCCCGCGCTTCGGCCTCTGCAACAATACGGGTGGTGATATCAGGAGCGGCAGCCTTGGATTGGCGATCCTCAACCAACTCAAATGCCACCATCGCACCAAGCCCGCGGACCTCGCCGATCCGCTCCATCCCTTGACGCGATGCGATTGAGTTCAGGCGCTCGGAAATCCGACGACCGATTTCCGCCGCACGATCGCAAAGCTTCTCCTTCTCGATGACATCCAGAACGGCGTTGGCCGCGGCGACTGCAAGCGGATTGCCGGCATAAGTGCCGCCGAGGCCGCCCGGATGAGCCGCGTTCATGATCTCCGCCTTGCCGGTCACAGCCGAGAGGGGGAAGCCGCCTGCAAGGCCCTTTGCCATGGTAACCAGATCCGGCTTTACGCCCGCATGCTCGAAACCAAACATCTTGCCGGTACGCGCCATGCCCGCCTGAACTTCGTCCGCTATGAGGACGATGCCATGGCTATCCGCGATCTCCCGGAGCCTGACCAAGAATTCTTTTGGCGCAACGTTGAAGCCGCCTTCACCCTGGACGGGCTCCACGATGAAGGCTGCGATCCGTGCCGGATCCACATCCGAGGCGAAAAGCCGCTCCAGTTCCGCAATCGCCTGTTCGCTTGAGTAATCGAGGAACGGGTTCGGAAATGGTGCATGATAGATGTCGGCTGGGAATGGGCCGAAGTTTTTCTTGTACGGCATGACCTTGCCGGTGAGTGCCATGCCGAGCATGGTGCGACCGTGGAAAGCACCTGAGAAGGCGATAATGCCTGCACGACCTGTATAGGCGCGGGCTATTTTCACGGCGTTCTCTACCGCTTCGGCGCCCGTGGTCACCAACACTGTTTGGTTTTTAGCGCCAGTAGGTGCAATCTCGTTCAAGCGTTCAGCAAGCCGGATATATCCTTCATAGGGCGCAACATGAAAGCAGGTGTGGGTGAAGCGGTCCGCCTGTTCCGCTACTGCTTTCATAACGGTCGGATTACGGTGACCGGTATTGTTGACAGCGATACCTGCCGCAAAGTCGATGAAACGTCTGCCCTCGACGTCCCAGAGTTCAGCGTTAAGCGCCTTGTCAGCGAAGATGCCGCGCGTTCCCACGCCGCCAGCGACGGCAGCCTTCTGGCGAGAATGCAGATTACTAGAAGTAGCCATCGAAGTCCCCTTTTACCGATGCATGAGCTATAGCGCTGCTCATTATTTTGAGCAAGAGCTTATGTTGCGGGTTAGAGGTAGGGAGGGGAACATGCAGAGATCACTATGGCCCGTTCGCCCGAGATATTGCGGAAGCGGTGCGGCAGACGACTGTCAAAAAGATATGCCTCGCCCGCCTTTAATATACGCACGTCATTGCCGATTGTAATTTCCAGTTCGCCTTCGACGACATAACCTCCTTCCGAAGAGGTATGTTGCAGGAATGTCTCCCCGGTGTCAGCGCTGGGTTCGTAGACTTCATGCAGGATTTGCAGGTTGTGTGACCGGGCGTCGCCCACCTGACGAAGGACAAGAGTGCCATCTGACCCACCAGGCAGCTGCGCGGATATCCGAGAGGTAAGGTCGAGGAGCTCATCTGCTGAAAAGAAAGGGCCTTTGGGCGGGCTGCGTTCCGGTTCGAAGAAATCTCCCATGCCGACACCAAGGCCGCTCAGAATTTTCCGCAACGTAGAAACGGACGGGCTGATCTTGTTCGTCTCGACGTTTGAGATCTGTGCATGTGGGACGCCAGCCTTCTCTGCAAGCTGCCGCTGTGACAGACCAGCAGCCATACGCATCGCGTGAAGCCGGGCGCCGATGTCAAACCGCTCGTCCACCTTTTCCATCCATTCCACTGTCGGCGTTCTTCCTACCCTATGCACCTGTTTTCCAGCTCACGCAAATGGCTGAGATTTTGAGCGGTATTCCCCGTTGTCGGCCCCAGAAATTGCGCAGAGATTTAAAAGAGAGGGCGTCTTTGTAGGCTCTGGTAATATTCTGAGCGCGCGGGTCGGGGGTCCGGTTCCGTTCAAGGCGAGAATGACCAGGTTTGATGCGCCGACAACCACACCGGAGCAACACCATCGTTGCGGCTCTTGTAATGACGGTGTCGTTACACTAGATAGCGTTAGGACATAGGAGTTGCCCATGCCGACGTCACACACCAGCAAGAATGTGAACGCAAGCGTTCCGTTGAATATCCGTATCAAGCCCGCGACTCGCAACCTTATTGATCGTGCGGCTGAGTTGCTAGGCAAGACGCGCACGGATTTCATGTTGGAGGCCTCTGAACGGCGAGCTGAGGAAGTGCTGCTAGACCGCACCGTCTTCACAGTAAGCCCCGAGGTCTATAACCAATACCTTGCTCGCCTCGATGCGCCCGCCCAGTCGAATGAGCGGTTGAAGCGCACAATGTCGACCAAAGCGCCGTGGGACGAGGCGTGATACTAACTGCGCCTGCTCCCTTAGCCGATTATCATGAACTGGAAGAGTTTGATTCCGGCGTTCAACAACTGGACGACTGGTTGCGTCGACGAGCCCGTGCCAATCAGGCAGGTGGGGCATCTCGTACGTTTGTGGCCTGCGAGGGAAATCGCGTTGTTGCCTACTACGCGCTCGCCTCCGGCGCAGTGAAGCCGGCAGAAGCACCAGGCCGTTTCAGGCGAAACATGCCGGACCCGCTCCCAGTCGCAGTACTTGGTCGATTGGCTATTGATCGATCTTACCAGAGTCGAGGTCTAGGTCGGGCGTTGGTCCGTGATGCAGGCCTGCGCCTGCTTAATGCCGCCGAAATACTTGGTATCCGAGGCGTACTGGTGCATGCCATTTCGGATGATGCGCGTGCCTTCTATGAAGCTGTCGGATTTCTGCCTTCTCCGTCCGATCCGATGATGCTGATGATCGGATTGAAAGACCTCAGCAACGCATTGAACGCGTAGACGCTATCGTTGAGCGTCATCGAAGGGAGAAGAAGCAGGTCGATAGCGCGAAGAGCCGACATGCGCTCGAAGCCCGTTGAACAGCCGATGCATCGCAGCGGCGACGCTCGATCCAAAGGTCGCCGCGATCAGCCCTGCGTCAGTGAAGACCTAATAAAGGCACAGGCTTCTGAATTCCCAATAGCAGGTCACAGGTTCGTATCGCATCAACTGCGGCATTACCTCGGGGGTAATCGACGTGCGACGGCTTCGACGTGATGATCATGTCGTCTAACACGGAGATCACGCCATGAACACCGCAGAACAAAGTCCCGAAGCTGTCGCCCATTCCTACCTTGCCGTCTGGAACGAGCCTTATCTGGTATCCCGTCTTGCTGCTCTTAAAGAGGGTTGGGCAGTGAACGCCAGCTACGCCGACCCGCTCATGCAGGGCACGACACCTGAAGAGATCGCTTCGATGATCGAGGCAGCGCGCAGTCACTTCCCCAACCACAGTTTCGTCCTCAGGGGAAAGCCGGATGGCCACCACCGCGCGATCCGCTTCTCGTGGGATCTGGTAACGGAGGACGGTATCCGGGTCGCGGGCGGAACGGATATTGTAAAGCTAAACTCGGACGGGAAGTTCGCCGAAGTCATAGGGTTTCTTGACTGATGTTCTGGGCCGAGTCCAACCATCTCCGGGGAGTGTCTCGGCGGTGGCACCTGACAGACCAATGCTAACGCTTGAACAATATCGCCGACGAGATGACTATGAGCCAATACATCCAGCGCAGTCGACCATCAGACACAACGGTAGGACATGTCCTGCGCGAATGGCGCGAGCGGCGGCGCCTCAGCCAAATGAACCTTGCTCTGGATGCCGGCATCTCGACCCGCCACCTGAGCTTTGTCGAAAGTGGTCGCTCTTCCCCAAGCCGCGATCTTCTCACTAGGTTGGCTGAGACATTGGCTATGCCGCTGCGGGCTCAAAACCGCCTTATGCTATCTGCCGGATATGCGCCCATTCATGCAGATCATGATTTCGATGCAGCGGAAATGGCCCATGTTCGCACGACAGTGGAGGCCGTTCTTGAAGCGCAGATGCCGTTTCCGGCGCTCGCGGTCGACAGTCGTTGGACCCTTGTTCGCGCAAATCAGGCCACCATGGATCTGTTAACTGGGATCAACGTCGAGATGTTGTCGCCGCCGCTCAATGTCCTGCGGCTCAGTCTGCATCCCCAGGGCCTTGCTTCCCGGATCGTTAACTTTGCGGCGTGGCGACATCACCTCCTGGATCGGCTGCAAGTGCAGATGACGTCATCCGGCGACAGCGTCTTGGTGGATTTGCATAAGGAGCTTGCCTCATATCCATCACCGCCGCCACAGAAGATAGAGGAGGAGCGTTCTCACCCGCTCGTTGCCGTGCCACTGGAGTTGAGAGTGCCTGACAGCGACGTTGTGCTTCGTTTCATCTCCACTACGACGATGTTCAGCACCGCAACAAGCGTTACTCTATCTGAACTTGCGCTGGAATGCTTTTATCCCGCCGATGCTGACACGCGCGCGGCGCTGCTTCAACAAGAGATTAAGGGAGCTCCCTGATGAGCGTGACCTACCTGATCGAATTTCACGTCCAGCCGCGCGAGCGCGAACGCTTTCTTGCGCTGCTGGATGGTGTGCTGGACGCCATGCGCCACGAGGATACCTTCCTGGACTGCGCGCTTCACGCCGATCCTGCAGACGCAAACCATTTCATGCTCCACGAGACGTGGCAGAGGCACGAGGACGTTATCGATGTTCAACTTGCGCGACCCTATCGAAAGGCTTGGCACGAAGCCCTACCAAATCTGCTAGTATCAGAGCGGCGGATCGGCACCTGGATAAAGGTTCGCAGCGATGGGGCTCAACACGCCAATGTCGCTTGTGCCTCATGAACCAGAGTTGAAGGTCAAGCGCATCGCCGTGCTGCCTTCGAACCCAAGTTTGCGGTAAAGCGGCAGTCCGGCTTCAGGTGTTTGGCAGACGTCGCGTAGCTCTCCCACATTGGGAGGTAGTGTTGGATGACGATGTCGTCATCCTGAGGTGTCGCAGTCACGAATAGCATTCCGGCCTCCGCGGCGGGTCAAGGGCGTGAGGACAGCCTTGTCGCCGTTGAGGCAGATGTAGGCGGCGAGCAACATCATAGCCATCCCCATGATGCTCTGGAATGAGATCGCCTCGCCCCCAACGAGGACCCCGACAGAAACGGCAATGGCCGGAGAAACAAAAGCAAAGCTACCGGCTCTCGCAGGACCGATGTCCCTGATCAGTTGCATGTAAAGGCTATAGCCGATCAGGGACCCAAAGATGACAAGGAAGAGCCAAGCCGCGATTGCATTGCCGTCCCACAGGACCGTCAGGCTCTGTGCGGCTGTCGGCTCAAAGACCAGTGCAGCCATGCCAAGGATCAACCCTCCAATCAAGGTGGTTGAGCCGGACAGGAACGTGCTGTCATATCGGCGCAGCAGCGGACGCATGAGGACAGAACCCCAGGCAGACGACACCGCCGCCCATGCCACAGCCGCCAAGCCAACAAGTGCACGAGACTGCGAAAGTTCGTCCAACCTGACAGCGGGAAAGAACAGAACAGAGAGACCCAGTGCACCCAGACCCATGGCCAAAGCCCGCGCGGTGCTCCAACTTTCCTCTCGCAAGGCTATGCCAAAGGCGAGAAGGGCAAGCGGCGTGAGCGACATCTCCAACACAGCTGCCGTCCCCGAGGACACGAACTGCATGCCCCAGAACAACGGGCCGTAGCAGAGCGTAATCATCAGTAGGCTGCTGACCAGAAGACGAAGCAGGTCCTTGCATTTGATCAACACCATCCGCCGCCCACGCAATGTCCAGAGCAACAGCAGCGCCCCTGCACACGCAAATCGGGTGGCCGCGAACATCATCGGCGGCACGGTTTCAATCCCAGACTTGACTGCGATCCAGGTAAGGCCCCAGACAACGCACAGGATCAAGAATTTCGTCGTGTGTATCGACTGCGGCATGGTGAAGGTCCTTGTGGTGTAACGGAATAAACTTATTATAACCGTTACAACCGTGAGCGGGGCCTATCAGTTCCAGCGAGAGAAGAATGGCATCTTCGACAAAAGACATGCGCCTGATCGGAGGCCATCCCGCACTCGACCTCGTCAACACCGTTGACAGTCGCGGTGACCGGTGGGGCCCGGACTTCATCCAGGTCTTCGACGATGTGCTGGTTCTGGCGGAAAGGCTGGAGCTTGTTGAGCCGAAGGTGGCGGGCAAGCTGAGGAGGCTGCTGATCTCGTCCGCCGCGGATGCAGAAGGGCTTGTAAAGGAGGTCATTGCCCTCAGGGAAGCACTACATGAGGTGTTTCTGGCTGAGGATGCTGGGGGAACTTATCCCAAGGCAGCAATCGAGATTGTAGCAGGGTGGGCGAGGCGTGGGCGCGTTCGTCAGGTTTTCAAGGACGACAATGGCGTATTCGGATGGACACTTCCGTTTGATAGCTTCGAAGACGTTCCGGCCAAGTTCGCACTCGAAGCGACAGCGCTTATCACCGAGCGGCCTCATCGACGACCCGTGCGCGAGTGCAAGGGCGACAACTGTGGTTGGCTGTTTCTCGATCACTCAAAGAGCGGTCGCAGGCTCTGGTGCTCCGATGCAAGCTGCGGTACCCATAACCGAGTAAAGCGTTTCAGGGCTCGACACGCACCTGATAAGCCATCGAGGGCTTGAACAGTTGCAAGATCGCTCAGTCCGCCGTTCACGACTGACAGGCAGCAATCTTCTTTGACAACAGGACGTCTTCGTCGGGACCAGGTAGCTTTCGGGTATAGGACTTCCCCGCCCGGTGACGCAGGAAGCGGGAGCGGCGGTCGGGCTCGCTGCCTTCCACCAGAACTTGCTCCTCGATAGACATACCGGGGACGCTGCCCACACGGTTGCCGCCCAGCCAGATCTCCTGTGGAACCTGCGGCCTGCAAGAACGAAATCATTAATCGTAGTCTCGAAAAACATCCACGACATGGGCAATACCTCGGTTACCATGGCAAGTGGTCTTGCCGGCACTCAGAAAAGTTTTCAAAACTATCGCCCGACTGCCGCATGGCGCGGAAGCACCATTGGCGGTGGCTCAGGGGCGGCAGTGGGTTTGAAGGAGCTTCCCTTTTCCCGTTGGGTATGATGGCTTCCGCTGAGCCGCTACGGATCAACTCATTTTGCGTTCTGCCATACCCATGGGATGCCAACGAACGCGGATGCATGGTTCATTGGCGCTATCTCAAGTGTCACTTCGGCCAAATCCAGCATTCTCTTAGGCAAACAGAGCAGCCGACCCGGTGAGCTTTTAAATTAGATCCCGCTACCAGGCCAGGTTCAGGTCCCGACAGGCATCGGCTCGTGGAAATTGGAACAAGAACCGGCTAAATGGATTATGGTGGTTCCGCAAGGCGGAGAGGCTGTTAGGAGAGAAAGCATGACAAGATGCGAAACAGCTCACCGTTTGGCCCCCATAGGCAGACACAGGCTCTTCCTCCGGGAAGCGGGACCGACCGACGCTCCTATCCTGCTCCTGCCGCACGGATACCCATGTTCATCCTATCAGTACCGGAGGCTAATGCCGGCGCTTGCCGATCGGTGGCGCACCGTCGCCTTCGACTGGCCAGGTTTTGGCTACAGCGACACGCCTAATCCTGCGGCGTTCGGCTATGACTTCGACGCCTACGCCGAGGTGCTCAACGACGTCGCTGAGGCGCTCCGTCTGGAGCGCTACGCGCTCTGGCTCCACGACTACGGATCGCAGATCGGTCTGCGGCATGCCATCGCCCACCCGGAGCGGATCGCCGCGCTGATCATCCAGAACGGCGACATCTACGAAGACGTGCTCGGCCCTAAATACGAGACGATCAAAGCCTGGTGGGCCGACAAGTCACCCGAGAAGCACCGCCCTCTCAAGGAGGCTGTAAGCGAGGACGGATTCCGTGAGGAGTTCGTCGGTGAAGTCTCTGAGGAGGTGGCAAGCCGGGTTCCTCCGGACCTTTGGAAGTTGCATTGGCCGCTCATGGACACCCCGACACGCAAGATGGTGTCAGTCGGCCTGATGGAAAAGCTGGAGCAGAACCTCGACTGGTTCCCGCGCTATCAAGCCTATCTGCGCGAGCACCACCCCCCGACGCTGGTGGTATGGGGGCCGCAGGACGCGTACATGCCTGAGGCATCTGCGCGAGCCTACCAGCGCGATCTCCCGGACGCGGAGTTCCACATTCTCAGCGATGCCGGACATTGGCTGCTGGAAACGCATTTCGAACAGGCGCTACCGCTTGTCCGCGACTTCCTGTCTCGGGCGCTCCGATGATCGCGCCTATAATAGAAAGCTCCAAGAGGAGACATACATGGTGACAAAGCCCACCATTGCACGCATTTGGCGCGGCCGTACGCGCCGCGCCGTCGCCGATAGCTACGAATCTTATTTGCGAGCCGAAGGCATTCCTCCGCTTCAGGAGGTCGCCCTCGGCGTCCAGCTCTTTCGGGAGGACCGGGAGGAGGAAACTTGGTTTATGACTATCTCCTACTGGCCTCACATCCAAGCAATGACCGCCTTCACGAAGGGTGATCCGATCAAGGTTCATCATCTCGATCGCGACGCCGAGTTCCTGATCGAATTGCCGGAACGGATTGAGCTCCATCGCATCCTGGTGCACGATCCGAGTCTTCGTTGATTAGGTGATCTCAGCGTGTCGGCGACGACCGTCGACCACGGCGGAACTTGCATCCTGTTGGTGCAACCGCCGATCAGAAGAACGAAAGTCACTATGATGTCACTGCCCCATCGGATTTCTGGCAACTTGGCTCTGGATCTCGCCAACACCATCAGTTGGCGCAACACGAGCCGGGAAATCGATCATCTGGCAACCTTCGGTGACGTCTTGGCGTGGTCGAGAGAAGTCGGCCTGATCGGCGATGACCTTGTCTTATCGCCGCTGGAGCAAAAGACGCTGTACGAGCAGGTGCTTGCGCTTCGCAATGCGATCCGTGGCGCGGGATCGGCGATAGCGAATGACCTGGATCCGTTGCGGCCAGACTTTGACATCATTCGCGACATCGCCGCGTTGGCCCTTTGCCAGGCGTCGCTTTCCGGAACACCGTACACGTTGCATTTTGAAGGCATCTATCGTGTGACCGGCGCCATCGCATGGTCCGCGCTCGACCTGCTTCGGGGCGACGAACTCTCCCGACTAAAGCAATGTCCGCCCGATGATTGTCACTGGCTGTTCATCGACCGGACAAAGAACGCTTCAAGGCGCTGGTGCGACATGGGCACCTGCGGCAATCGCGCCAAAAAATTGGCGCACAGAGCGGCGCATTAGCCTGAAGCATTCCATGAGCGGATAGCGGCACTCCGCACCGTGATCGATGAGGATCAGAGCAATGATTACCTGTGTTGGAATACGGACTGATTGGACGAGGCAGGCAGAATTCGAAGCTTGGTGCAGAATGTGGGATTGACCGTACGTACCAACCTCCTATGAAGCTAAGCTGTTTCCGGATGGTCGAAGCTCATTTGCAGGTTGCTGGCTCACCTACGGCGGAGGCAGCGGGTTCTGAGGGTCTCTGCGAGCCTTCACCCGTTTCATCTCCGCGTCCTGCAGCCAGAAACACAACGGGTTCTGGAAAGTCGGTTGACGTGGTGCCACGACAGAACCTCCTGCGGAAGCATGGTGCCGGTCGGCGGGATCGCTGGCTGACCTAGCGACGAAGGTGGTGTTGCGGGAATCTCCGCGCGATGTAGACCTGCCGTTTCGGTAAAAGGTTGTGATCGGGACGTCAGAGAGCGCACAGATGCGGAAATTATTTCCGCGTCTGCCGGTGGTGTAGACAAGGGTCAAACCGGTAACGCCGCGACGAGTTCTTCCACTATCCATTGATCATTGGTTCCCGTAGGCGCGCCTTCAGTGCGTGATGATACCTTTTGCCCAAAGACTAATGATCTTCGTCCAAGTGATGTCCGTCTTCGATCGCAACAATGGAGCGGTTTCCCAAGGGACGCCTGATCGTCCTGGTGACGCCGCCACTGATGTACGTGCCGCTCGCTTGGATCCTCGTTCTACGCTGTTCATGCCGTTTATGGAGGTCGCATCGACCTCTGGCTCTATCGCTTC
The DNA here is from genome assembly GCF_003491345.1 of Neorhizobium sp. SOG26. Classification (GTDB taxonomy): domain Bacteria; phylum Pseudomonadota; class Alphaproteobacteria; order Rhizobiales; family Rhizobiaceae; genus Neorhizobium; species Neorhizobium turbinariae. Next base: position 355,647 of record NZ_CP025513.1, on the reverse strand, counting down.
GGCGATCATTGCATGTATTGCAGCAAGCCTTCTACGCGTGATGGATTGCTGCCGTGATTTCCGTCCCACTACTCGCAATGGTTCCAGCTGTAGCCTGGTACTTCGGGTTTGGTGGCCAGTAGGGCGCGTACGAATGGTGAATGAGCCTCCGGAAACCTTGGTCGTTTAGCGGTGTTCGTCCATCGGGAGCTACCGATCGAAAGAACTCGTCTCACCGAGCGCCGAACGTGAGGAAGGCCAATGCACCAACGGGCGATCACATGAAGATCGATTTGAAGAATGCGGTGGTTGTGATCACCGGAGCCTCCAGCGGAATAGGCGAGGCGACAGCCTTGGCATTCGGTCGGCAAGGGAGCCGGCTGGTCCTCGCGGCACGTGATCTTGACGCTCTCAGCGCCGTTGCCAAGCAGTGCCGGCGCCTGGGAGGCGAAGCCATCGCCGTGGAAACGGACGTCACCGATGCCAATGCTGTGAAGCGACTTGCCGAGCGGGCAATGACCTTCGGCAGGATCGACATCTGGGTCAGCAATGTCGGCGTCGGTGCGGTTGGAAGGTTCGAGGAGACGCCGATCGAAGCGCACGAGCAGGTCATTCGCGCCAACCTGATCGGACATATGAACGACGCTCATGCGGTGCTGCCCATTTTTCTCCGACAGGGCTATGGCATCTTCGTCAACATGATTTCGCTTGGAGGATTTGCCGCTGCGCCGTTTGCCGCCGCCTACAGCGCGAGCAAGTTTGGCCTACGTGGCTTTTCAGAAGCCCTGCGCGCTGAATTGGCGGATCAACGCGACATCCACATCTGCGACATTTACCCGGCCTTGGTGGATACACCGGGCATCAGCCACGGCGCGAACTATGTCGGGCGAAAGATAAGCGCGCCTCCGCCGCTTGTTGATCCGCGAGATGTGGCAAACGCTATTGTCGGCGTTACCCGGGCACCGAGGGCCACGACCACCGTGGGATCGGTCACCAATGCGGCGCGGCTTGCACACCTCCTGGCGCCCAACCTGTCGGCTCGGATCCTTGGGCGCTTCATGGCCTCTTATTTCAGACGAGCAGATCGTGTTGCACAGAGCAGCGGGAATGTCTTCTCGCCAACGTCCGAACCTGGCGGAATCGATGGAGGGATGCGATCGCCGAACAGAATTGCAAGCCGCCCGTTCATGTTCGCCATGCTGGCAATTGCTGCCATGGCGGGTGGTGCAGCAGCGGCAGAAGCATTCAGACGTCGTAGATGAACGCCAGCAGCGGCTGAGACGGAACAACAATTGCCACCTGATCCATCTCGTCCGCCCACACAGCCGGTGATTGGGACGAAAGGTCATGATCAAGCCGAATTTCCGATTTTTTCAGCTGAGCACGTTGCCGCAGCCCTGGCGCAGCCCATGTCGCTTGCGGCACATGCCTTTACCACTCTTCAAGATAGGTCCGTTGAGCAATGGTGGGAGCAATGATAGTGAACGGGCCGCTATTGACCATCAACACGTCTTCGAAAAGCGACTGCGGTGATCAAGAGGCGGATAGGTAAGAGCGTCCGTTGTCATCTCTCTGTCTCTCTCTTGATCGCGTTCCAAGGATCAGGAATTCGGCTATCCGTCGGGAAGACGCGCCCAATTTGGTTGAGGGAAAGGACTGCACTGCAAATTCGATGTTTTTCACCTGCGGTCGATTTGCCCCTCCATCGTACGTCGTACCCATTTGCGCGGGTCAACGGCCAGTATGGGATGTGTCCGATCTGTTAAATCTGAAGAGGTTGCGCCGAGGTTTTCAGTAAGGTCGTTGTAGCGCTTTCGGTGTTCGCGCGGCGGGAGAAGGTGACCGCTGGGCGTCGAACTTCAGCGTGAAATGGTTGAGCGTTCCGGGCAGTGCGCTTGCATCCATCCTGGGGCTTGTCAGCTTAATGGATGCTCTTGCCAAAACGGCTCCGATTGCCATCGTAGCAACAAGCGGTACCAGGTTGTGAGCAGGACATATCGCCGGTCCGGCGCTGAAGGGAACAAATCCCTTGAGAGGCAAAGCATCGTTACCGTCAATCCAGATTGATGGCTCCATTCTATGGGCACACTTCAGATTGGCGTCATCTCGATGGAAGAACGGCGTGAAGATGATGAGGCCGGTCCCCGCTTCAACCTTCGCCGCAGCGATTTCCGTTGTCGTCTCCCGCAAGATTGCTGGCGTCGTCGGCCAAAGTCGAAGCGCCTCAAGAAAGCAGGCGCGCGTGAGGGGGCGCTCGATCTCACGGCTCGACGCCTCCGCTTGGGCCGCCGCCAGATGCTCAGGATATGTGGCGAGCAGAGCCAACGTACGGAACGTAGCCATTCCGGCGGGGTCGAAAGCAAAAAGCCACTGCGCAATCTGGCTGGGCAGATCGACTGAATGATCCTTTGAACCGAAACCTACCAAGCTGCCAGCTTCTGAGCGGTCAACATATTTCTGAATAATCCGCTGAAACTCCTTGAGTAGCTTTGCGTCCTTTCTCAGGAAGAAGGCCCAGTTTGACCGACCGCGGAGGCGATTGAGCAGGTCTGTCAATCCCTTGTCTTCCCTTGCGCTGTCGCCGAGAGCGAGGCGGCGAACGATTTTGAACCAAGCCGTCGCAAACAGTGGCCAATTGAGCTCCTGGCGCTCGTGAGTTGAAATAATCCGTTCAATCTCTTCATCGATAACCGTCTGAAACCGGCAAGCGAGAGGGTGGTGACGCTCCGACGTCGCCAGGGCAGCCTCGTGATAAGGCCGTGTCTGTACCCGTCGTGGCGGATTAGAAATGAGCACATTCCCTGGCTCGAGGTGATTGAGCGCGGCGCGCTTCTCTTTTGTGGCCGGACTGAAAGGTTCGGGCGATTGCGACAAAACCAGCTCAACATCCCTGGGATCGAGAAGCAGCAACTGCGGCCTGAACGGGATCTTCAGCAGAAGCGGCGCAGGTCCATGTTTTCGACGTAGCTGCTGCATCAAACGGACTGCGGTCAGATCCAGATTGAAGCGTTCGGCCAGTCCTTCCACCGCAGGGCGTCGGATGATGACGCCTTTACCAAAGGTGGGCAGGACAATGCGGGTCAGAACCTTCAGTGTATCCAACCGGCTCGCCACGCTGACGGTCGGAAACAACGTTCTCGGTAAAACTGAGGAGGGAGGCGGCACTTGGTTCACACAAACTTTCCCTACAGGAGACGAAAATCCTTGGCTGATGCAGCTCAGTGTCTCCTCTCAACTTGCGGGGTAAGGTGAAGTTCCTGCAGTTAATCCGCAACCGAACGGACGTCCGCGTATCTCTCGATCGGCATCCCAAGCATCGTTGGATGCGGAGGAACATCCGGGCGCTCGGTTGGTTCACCTCCAATCTCCGAGAGGTGCTCACAATGTCTCAAACCGTCAGCGACTTCATCGTGTCTCGGCTCCACCAATGGGGTGTTCGCCGAATGTTTGGCTATCCGGGTGATGGCATCAATGGGATGTTCGGCGCGCTCAACCGGGCGGACGGCGCGATTGAGTTCATCCAGGCAAGACATGAGGAGATGGCAGCCTTCATGGCCGGTGCCTATGCGAAGTTTTCCGGTGAGCTCGGGGTCTGCATCGCGACATCGGGTCCAGGTGCAGCGCATCTCGTCACCGGCCTCTACGATGCAAGGCTCGACCATCAGCCGGTCCTTGCTATCGTTGGGCAGCAGGCGCGTGCAGCACTCGGGGGACATTATCAACAGGAGCTCGATCTTGCCTCGCTGTTCAAGGACGTTGCTGGCGATTTCGTCCATCAGGCATCAACCGCTGCCCAAGTGCGGCATCTGGTCGACCGGGCGGTTCGTATCGCGCTGGGGAATAAGACGGTTACGGCCCTTATCCTGCCAAACGATCTTCAGGAACTGCCTTATGAAGAGCCAGCTCGCGAGCACGGTACCCTGCATTCAGGAATAGGATATCGTGCGCCGAAATCGGTGCCTCATGATGCCGACCTCGACGCCGCGGCGGACATCCTGAATCAGGGCAAGAAGGTTGCACTTCTGGTTGGAGCGGGAGCGCTTGGAGCCACTGATGAGGTGGTGGCGGTCGCGGACCGGCTTCAGGCGGGGGTGGCAAAGGCGCTTCTTGGGAAGGCCGTTCTTCCGGATGACCTGCCTTGGGTGACAGGCTCTATTGGTCTGCTCGGCACTCAGCCTTCGTCGGACCTGATGAAGGAATGCGACACATTGCTGATGGTTGGTTCTGGCTTCCCCTATGCGGAGTTCCTTCCGGAAGAAGGGCAGGCGAGAGCGGTGCAGATCGACATCAAGCCGGAGATGCTGTCGCTGCGCTACCCGATGGACGTCAACCTGGTGGGAGATGCAGCCGAGACCCTCAGATTGCTTCTGCCCCGGCTACAGCAGAAGGAGTCGGACTGGCGTGCCGAGATTGAAGAAAACGTGCGTGACTGGTGGGAGGTGTTGGAGAAGCGGGCACAGGCGGAGGCGAACCCGGTCAACCCCCAGCTTGTGGCGTGGGAACTATCGTCCCGTCTTCCCGACGATGTGGTGATCACCAGCGACTCCGGCTCCTGCGCCAACTGGTTTGCACGCGATGTGAAGATGCGCCGAGGCATGATGGCATCGCTCTCCGGCGGCCTCGCGTCCATGGGCGCTGCGGTCCCTTATGCTATCGCAGCCAAATTCGCGCATCCGGAACGACCGGTCATCGGCCTCGTTGGCGATGGCGCCATGCAGATGAACAACATGGCTGAACTGATCACAGTCGCAAAATATTGGAAGAGTTGGGCCGATCCGCGCTTTGTTATCTGTGTCTTCAACAATGAAGATCTTAACCAGGTGACGTGGGAGCAGCGTGTCATGCAGGGGGATCCAAAATTTGATGCCTCCCAGCGTATTCCGGATGTCCCCTATCACAGGTTCGCGGAATTGATTGGCCTTGGCGGGATCTTTGTCGATGATCCCAAGCAGGTCGGGGAAGCATGGCAAGCTGCAATTTCGGCTGGTCGTCCCGTAGTGCTGGAAGTGAAGACGGATCCGGAGGTTCCTCCGTTGCCGCCTCACGTCAACTTCAAGCAGATGAAGTCGATGACACAGGCACTGTGGAAGGGTGATCCACACGAGGCCGGCGTGGTGAAGGGAACGGCACGTCAGGTCTTGAGCAGCATTTTGCCGAGCAAGGAGTAGCCTTTAAATCCTCTATGAGCCTCCGACGTCCGGAATGTGTTTCCGACAGGACCGGCACCACCGACGCTCGCGGCTGATCATCACTCACCGAAGGGTAGGTCTCCGGCATGCCCTCATGATGTTCGGGACCTAGAGGCGTCACGGCTCGGGTCTTGTCTAGCCACACGTATGCGTCGAACTGTTTGGCAAGCTGCACCTGCGCATAATGGCTCCATCGCTCCGTATCGGGACGATAGATAACGCCAATGAAGCGTTGCAATTTCGGCTCGTTAAGACGATTGCGGAAGTCTTCACCAAGGGTCGACAGGTCAAGAAGAAAGCGTTCTTTGTCAGTGTCGTGACACAGGCGCTCATAGCTGCCAGGAAGCGACGGATTGACCTCCGTCACTTCCACATCGGCGTCCCAATCATGTGAGGCCGCTACGGTCCCGGTGTGGGTGCCGAAGCCTATCAGAGCCACGTCTTCGCCGAACTGCTGTCGCGCCAATTGCCCGATATTGACCTCGTCGCGGCTCTTGCCCATCTCGGTGTATCGCGCATCGCCGACATGGCTGTTGTGTGCCCAAACGATTGCCTTGGCCTGTGGACCCTTTGCGTCCATTAGGTTCTGCAGCGTCTGAAACATGTGCCTATCCCGCAGGTTCCAGCTCTCCGCGCCCCCGTAGTACATGATGCGGTAGTAGCCTTCTGCCGATGCGATCAGCCGCGCGTTTTGTGCGGCATCCAGGAATGCGTCATCATCATTTTGCTCGTACTCCAGCCGTTTGCGAAGGAGCTCTTGACACTGCTGGACAACTGCCTCCTCGCATTGAGCATATCCGCGGGCGAGCGCTGTTCTGCCGTAGGATTCCGGTCTAGCCCGCCAAGGTGTGAGACAGCCGTAGCGCTCACGAGCGACTTGAGAGGCTTCCGGATCAATGCGATCGAGATATTCAAGCACAGCACCAATGGAAGCAGACATGTTGTATATGTCGAGGCCGTAGAAACCCGCGCGCGTATCCTTGGTGTAAATGCCAGCGTTGTGGGCGCGCAGCCACTCAATCAGAGCCCGGATCTCCGTATTGCGCCACATCCAGGTCGGGAAGCGCTGAAAAGGCGGCTCCCGATCGCCGGGGTACTTAGCGTGCCGGACATATCGATCAACCTTCGCGGCATCAGGCCAATCCGCTTCCACCGCGACAATCGTGTAACTATGATGTTCCACCAGATGCCGCGTAATGGCTGCTCGCGCGCGATAGAACTCTTCCGTGCCGTGGCTCGCTTCGCCCAGCATCACGACGCGCCGGTCGGCAAACCGGTCGAACGAGAGGGCGAACCTCGGATCGTCTAGGTCCGGCAGGTCCTGCACAGCCTGAGCAATACGATCGGTTAGTTTTCGAGAATCCGAGGTATTCGGCATTGATGCTCGCTCAAGCTTCTGCGGTCTCTTCCTGATCACTGCGCAAACAGCGCAATGGCGCAACCATCTGTCGATCCGCACACTGCTTGGCCAACGACTTCAGTTGTTGATCAGTGACGCAGCGCAGCGTTCATCGTCCTTACAAAAAGCGCGGGCAAGTGTTCTCACGACCTCTTCCCATTCGCCGCATTCGAACATGTCTTTGACCACAGCATAGAACTTGGATGGCACTTCCAGTTGATAGAACTCAGGCTGCTGTCCGCCGCCTTCACAATTTTGGAAGCCTCTAATGATGACGCCGGCTTCCGAAGCCGTACGGCAAAACGGTAAGTTTCGATTGTTATTAACATGACTAGCTCCCGTTAGACTTGCCGGTAAAGTTTGCATAGCTTCGCTGTGTCTGACATGGCTCTACGAACCATCGTCCAGAATGTTATCCGTGGAACGATCTATCGCGGCTTCGGTTGCCGTACGCAGAGAAATCCGCGCTTGCTTCTCATGTGTCTGCAGAAAGAGCAGCGGGGACGAGCAGAGCCGTGTCGGAGCGATCGCTTTGCTCCCTTCGAGGCAAGCACTCCGTCGGGCGACTCGAGCGATGAACGCGCGGGCTCCCTAGCGACGATGCGACCTTAGGCGCGGCGGCCGACAATGCCGCACAGCGGCTTTCGGTCCTCCAACCATTCCCGCAGCTTCTCGCGCACATGAGAATGAACCTTTGCACCCATCGAAAGCGGCAAGCGGTCGAACCCGTGGACTCCATGCGGAACGCGGATCAGTTCGGCGTTGGAGTTTGCTTCGTTCCACCGCTCGGCCATGCGGACGCTGTCGTCGAAGAGGGGGTCTAGCTCGCCCGCGATGAGAAGGGCAGGAGGGAGTCCGTGAAGTTCGGCATAAAGGGGTGAAAGCCAAGGCGCGCGTCGCTCCTCATCGTCTAACCCAGACGTCGATCGCAGCAGGTTGCGATAGGCGGCCTTCCCATCGATCAGGAGCGTCTTCGACGATGACTGCCGGAGACCAGGTGACCCCGCCATGTCATAGGCACCATAAAACAGGACCGCGCCTGAAAGTGTTATTCCTGGCAATGAACGCAGATGCAGGAGCGCACAAGCCGCCAGATGTGCCCCTGACGATTGGCCGCCGACGATGACGTGTTCCACTCCAAATTCTCGACTGGCTTCTGCTGCCCACTCTGCGGCGTGGCGAGCATCTGCAATAGCCCAGTCCACGCGGTCATCTTGTGCAAGGTGATGGTCGACGCTTGCCACAACAAGCCGACACTCCCGGGCAATCCGGGTGTTGATGGAGTCATCCAGTCGTGGAGTGCCCATAACCCAGGCTCCTCCATGGAAGGTGAGGTAGATACCGCGCGGCTGCTCCCGCGGTACGATCAGCCGCAGTCGGAGAGAGCGCTCGGTGCCGGCGATGTGACGCTCTTCAATCCGCAAACTATGATCGAGAGCAACTCGCCCCGGAAGTCGCTCCCAAACGCGCAGGAGAGTTTGAACCAGCCATGCGTTGTACCGGCGATCAGTGCGGTAGCGCGGTATGTACCGCAGCAACTGGTTGAAGCGCTCTGCTTGCCGGATATCCTGATCGTCGAGGTGGAGCGCCATTGCTATTCGTCCGCAAGGTTAAAGCTTCGTCCCGTTCAGACCCCGACCGGCGATGTCGAGTTACTGAGGGCAAGGCTACATGCTATGGACTTGCTAGTATCGCTGCCTTGGGAATGATCCAGGACCCAAACTGTTCCGCCGGGATCCGCCCGAGAGCCGACCCTCGGCTGCGATGAATCCCGCCACCGCTGAGTGGGTGCCAGGTCGCGGCAGAACAACACCATCATCGCGTTAACATCCGGCACCGGAAGCGCAGCCAGCCCCCTGGAACAAGCAATGGCAAGACCACCATGCTGCGGCAGCATGGTCAGTCGACGGTGGCCGCGTGCTGATACAGTGGAAGTTAGGGCACAACGCTCAGACTGAGCAACCTGCGCTGAACTGCGGTGGGAAGAGCGAGGCGGGCCTCCGGTCACCATGCCATCGGGCAAAGGCTTTGGTTCGCGTCTGATCTGGGGATAGCGACGTAGAACCGAGGGGACGCGTTCAAGCAGACTATGCACCTGCCGGCTTCACCTGCGACTTCGAAATAGCTTCGTCATCACTGGTGGATTCCCGGCCTGGAGCAAACCGTTGATAGCCAAGTCAGTCATGCTCCTACAACGGCGGATGGCGGGATTGACACCTGCTTGGTCGCGCCTTCTTTCGGAGTCACTATATTCTGGCGATAGGGCATGCGCCGAGGTTGCCTCGGTATGCCTAAAGGTCGAGCTTCGTCTCCTATTGCTGCGGTAGGACGACGCTGCTGTCCGTCGTGCTCTTTACCGGCTTCTGGCCAGGCACATGCGACATGGTGCGCGTGGTGCTTTTCAGGCTGTCGCCCTTCGCCGTCGTTTTGGTCCTCGACTTGCTGAAGGTGCCCTTGTCCATCGCCTGTGCTTTCGATTGCGTCTGCAGCTTGTTCGGGTTCTCGACCACATTGGTCTTGCTCATGGTCTTACCATCGCCCGCAGCGGCACTGCCACCAGAGGCGATCGAGGAGGTCGTGCCATTGGCGGTGCGGCATGTTCCGGCGGTTCCGAGCGTACTTGCAGAAGTTCCGCCGGCAGCCGCACTGCCACCTGAACCGACCGTGCCGGCTGCGTCGCAGTCCTGAGCGGCCGCAGGGCTGAAGGAATATGCGGCAAAGGCAACGGCGCCAACCAGGGTGATTGTCTTCAACATGCTTCTTCTCCTTACTTGGCAGGCTTGGTGATATCGCAGGTACCGTCAGACCGGCGGGTGATGACTGAACCGTCCGGGCGGGTGGCGCTGGCCGTCGAAAATGCCTGACCGCCCGCGCTGCCGGACGAAGCAGAGGATGACGCTGCGGCCCCACCTGAGCTTGAGGTGGCGGTTTGCCCGCCAACAGTAGTCGACGACGACACGCCTCCTCTGCCGGCGGTCACGGAGGTGGATGTCCCGTTTCCGGGCGTCGATGTGCTTTCGATGATAGTGCAGGTCGTACCGTCATCGAGCTTCACCTGTTCGGCGAGCGCTGCAACGGCGACCATGGTGATAAGAATGACGGGCAGCGCCAAGGCGCTTTTCGAGACAAGTGACTGGGATTTCATAATGAGTTCCTCCCGGGAAGGGGACGGGAGCCGACCTTTCGACCGCCGCCCGTCTTCAACAATGGATCAGCAGGAGCCGCCATTCTTCTTCGCCTGACCCGGAGGACATGCCTTCTTGCCCTGGCCATTCTCGTCACCCGCGCTCCCGGCCGCGCTTCCGCCGGTGCCCACCGAGCTTGCTGACTGGCCGCCACCGGCAGAGGTGCCCCCGGTGCCGACCGTGGAGGCAGAACCAGAACCGCTACCGGAATCCGCGGCCGAGCCACCGGTTCCGACTGAACTGCTCGACTCGCCACCACCCGCGGAGGTGCCACCGGTTCCCAACGTCGATGCAGAACCAGAGCCGCTACCCGAGCCGGCCGCTGAACCGCCCGTACCCACCGAACTGCTGGACTCACCACCTCCTGCCGACGTGCCACCCGTGCCGAGCGTCGAAGCCGAGCCGGAGCCGCAATCGGTGTCGGTGGGACAGGTGCCGGTCGAACTTCCGCCGGTGCCGACCGTGCTGGTGGATGTGCCACCGCCTGCCGAGGTGCCTCCCGTACCAACGGTGCTGCTTGTCTGCGCATATGCGGAAAGAGTCGTGCCCGCAAGAAGGGCGGCAGCGACCGCCACGTGCTTGATCATATTCATTCTTTTCCTCCTTGTTGCGTCTTCGCTTTGTCGGATACGAAGATGCAGACACAACAGGGCTGGAACTTCCCCGTTCCTTACCAGGGACTTTTGTCATAGGGCGTAAGACTTCCGACCTTAGGAAGATCGGACCGATGGACCTTGCAGCGGTCTCCGCCCGTGTGCCGTCTAGTAAGACGTCGGATCGCTCAGCATGGTGAAATCCAGCTCATTCATTTTCATACGCGGCGATCACCAAGGCTCTGAAAGCTGGCAGTCCTTTGCACATGCTTGAACTTGAAGCTAAGCCGTATTTTCATGTGGGAACGGAGCGTCGCCAACTTGAGAGGGCTGTGGTGGAGCGGGAATATCGGAACGTTCTGCTGAAGACTGGTCGGGACTGCATCTCGTGTATCGAGCCGCATCTGGAACGGGTGGAACTAAAGAAGCTGCAGATGCTGGCGCATCCGGGCGAGCCGTTGGCACATGTCTATTTTCCTGAGGAAAGTCTCGCTTCCGTCGCCTCTCATATCGATGAGAAGAGGGATGTGGAACTGGGTCTGATCGGTCGAGAGGGCATGACCGGGGAAGCTATCGTCTTGGGAGATGATCGCTCCCCTTTTGCCATACGGGCGCAGATGGCGGGTTTGGCATGGAGACTTGATGCACCGTTGCTGAAGGCAGCCGTCGAAGAGAACTCTCAACTGCGTAGCCTTCTTCTACGCTATGTCCGAGCGCAACAGCTTCAGGTGGCCTCAACGGCAGCCTCCAATGTGCGAGGCAGGACGTATGAACGGCTTGCACGATGGCTGTTGATGGGCTTCGACAGGATTGACGGAGACTGCTTCCGCTGTACGCATGACGCGCTTGCTTACATGGTGGCCAGCAGGCGTCCGAGCGTGACAGATGCCTTCCATCTTCTCGAAGAGAAAGGTGCTATCCGCTCCCTGCGCAACGTCGTTGTCATTCGCGATCTTGAGAAGCTCCAGGACATTGCCGGGAGTAGCTATGGTCTTGCTGAACGGGAGTATGCCCGTCTGCTAGGGACTGATTTCCGAGACCATAACAAGAGGTACACCAACGAAGTGCCGCCTGAACTGTTCACGGAGGATGTGCCTCATGATGAAGGGGAGCAGCCTCCCGCTCCGGCCTGACATCCGACCGATGGGACAACTCCATGCGCCTTTACGAAGATCACTCACACCTGATCAGCTGCACGACGTTTGAGTGCTTGTGGAGAGGCTGCGCAGTGTGCACAATTTAACATCCTATTCAACATTTGGCTGCAGCCGCGGGGATCGCAGCTGGGCCAGGTCAGACTTCCCAGTTCCTCATCGGCATCATTTTCGGAGCGGCCATCGCTACGGTCGTTAGACCAATCGAGCATCCGACGCCCGGAAGTATCAAGTTGGGGAATGAGCCAGCTCTTTGTAGGCTAGTAGAGGGCAACGACGGAGCTCGGTCAGTTATCATTGTGCCCCTCAGAGGCGGGCGCTTGAGGTTCGCTTCTATCTTTTGATGCCCTTAACGTTCGGGAAGAGCCCCGCGGAAGTTCTCGGCGTAGTCGAGAGGCATCATCGGCATGTACCTGTCGGCAATCACCTTCCAGTGTCGAGACACAGGCGCGAATAGCTGTGCGAAAAGCCATGGATTGACCTGCATCACGTCCAAGGAACTTCTCGAGACAAAGCTTGTTCGTTGCCTGTTCGGGATGAGGAAAGGATGCAGCATCTACCGAGCGGTGCTGGATGCGATGACGGCAAGACCAAAAAGCAAACCCAAGATCGGTTTTGATAGCGGGCCCGCAGGTGGTTGGGGTTCAGCACGCTCGGTCACCGAAATAGTCCTTAGGGAACAGGTTCCTGTTTCCGGTTCTGCTCTGCTGGCCAAGCAGAACAAACCTGCAGGCTATATGTGCGTGAGTTGTGCCTGGGCCAAACCGGCCAAACCCCACCCCCTGGAGTTCTGCGAAAACGGCGCCAAGGCAACCGCTTGGGAAATCACCGCTCGCCGCGTCGATGAAGCGTTCTTTGCGTCTCACACTCTTGGCGAACTGGAAGGCTGGCTCGATCACGATCTGGAGGAGCAGGGACGGCTGATCCATCCGATGCGTTGGGATGAAGCCAGCGATAAGTACATACCCGTCTCCTGGGAGAGCGCCTTCACCGAAATCGGACGCGAGCTGAGGCATTTCGACCCGAAGAACGTCGAGTTCTACACCTCCGGTCGCGCCTCGCTCGAGACGTCATACATGTATCAGTTGTTCGCCCGCATCTACGGCAGCAACAACCTGCCGGATTCCTCCAACATGTGCCACGAAAGCTCGTCGGTCGGCTTGCCTCAAAGCATCGGCGCAACGGTCGGCACGGCGGTACTCTCTGATTTTCAGAATTGCGATTGCATTTTCTACATCGCGCAGAACGTCGGCACATCGTCACCGCGGCTTCTTCACGACCTTCAGGATGCCGTCGACCGCGGAGTTAAAATCGTCACGTTCAACTTGCTGCGCGAGCCTGGTCTTCAGCGGTTCACCAACCCGCAGGCGCCAACTGAAATGTTGACGCTAAAGGAAACGCCGATCTCCAGCGACTATTACCAGTTGAAAAACGGTGGCGATGTTGCTGCGCTTATGGGTGTCAGTAAGGCGCTTATCGAAGCCGACGATGCGCTCCGTGCCTCATCGTTGAGTAAAGTTGCAGGATCCGATGCAGCGCCGAAGGATCCTGCCAATGCTGCAGCTGTTGCCTTTGCCGCCTCGATGGCGGCTGCAGACAAGAAACATGTGCTCGACCACGACTTCATTGCCGAGCATACGGCCGGGTTTCAGGAGTTCGCGGCTGCAGCACGTAACTATTCCTGGGACGAACTCGAGCGGGTATCCGGTCTGACCCGTGGTCAGATGATCGAGGCGGCGCGCACCTACGCCGCGTCTGACGCTGTCCTCATCTGCTACGGCATGGGTTTGACGCAGCAGATTATGGGCGTCGAGAATGTTCAGATGATCGCCAACCTCGCGCTTCTGCGCGGCAATATCGGCAAGCCAGGTGCCAATATCTGCGCCGTGCGCGGTCACTCCAATGTCCAAGGCCAGCGCACAGTCGGCATCACCGAAAAGCCGGAGCTCGTTCCCCTCGACAAGCTGTCAGAACTTTACCACTTCGAAGCGCCTCGCTGGGAAGGACACACGACGGTCGACACCTGTAAGGCCATCCTCAAGGGCGAAACGAAGGCCTTCATCAGCCTCGGCGGCAATTTTTTGCGGGCAGTGCCGGAAACCGCCGCCATGGAAGAAGCTTGGCGCGAGATCCCCTTGACCGTTCAGATCGCCACTAAGCTCAACCGCAGCCACGTCATCCACGGCAAGATTGCCTACTTGCTCCCATGTCTCGGTCGTCTGGAGGTGGACCATCAGGCGAGCGGCCCCCAGGAGGTATCGATTGAAAGCTCCGTTGCCCAGTTCCACGGCTCTCGCGGCCGGGCAAAGCCTGCAAGCCCCCACCTTTTGTCGGAACCGGCTATCGTCGCGGGTATGGCGAAGGCAACTCTCACCACGGGTACGGTGCCTTGGGATAGCTGGGTCGCAAATTATGCGGAAATCCGCAACGCAATCGAGCGCACCTACCCGGAAACGTTCAGGGACTTCAACAAGCGCTTCATGCAGCCCGGGGGCTTTCACCGCCCGGTGCCGGCCCGCGAGCGCAAATGGGTTACTCCCAACAAGAAGGCGAACTTCATCACACCTCCGCGTCTGTTCCCGGTATTTGAGGACGCGCCGACCGGGAGCAATGTCCTCAACCTTTCGACGTTGCGGTCCAACGACCAGTTCAACACCACGGTCTATGGCTATAACGACCGCTTCCGCGGCGTGAACGGTACCCGGCAGGTCGTGTTCGTCAACAAGCACGACATCATCAGCATGGGCTTCGCGCCAGGTGACATCGTTGACCTTACCACCGCGATCGACCCGCAGACGGAACGGAAGGTCAAGGGCTTGCGCCTCGTCGCCTATGACATTCCCAAGGGCTGCTGTGCCGCCTATTATCCCGAAACCAACCCCCTTTTCCCGCTTGCCCATCACGATCCGCAAGCAAAGACGCCATCGTACAAACTCTTGCCAATCCGCCTCACTCGGTCGCAGACTGAGCCAATCCAATAAGTAATGCGTGTTCAGTCGGCAGGAGCCATGGGCAACAAGATGTCGGCAAGGATCTGGTTTGGGGGAGCAGCAGCCGGTCTCGCTGCATTGGCCGCCGTTGTCGGCTGGATGCGTGAGCCCCGGCAGTACCGTGCGTCACCTCCGCTCACCGCTGCGCTAGACCAGCTCCGCCTCATGCCCAACGCCATCAGTGGTACGCCACCGGAAGTCTACTTCGCGCTGGGCAAACCCTATGAGACTACTGCCTTCGATTTGAGCCAGGGCAAAAGGCTGTATTCCTGGTTCGGCTGTTCCGCCTGCCATGGGGAGGGCACGGGCGGTAAAGGCCCATCTTTCATCGACGGCTGGTGGCTCTATGGCCCATCCATGGTGTCGATCGTAGCCTCCATCCGCGATGGCCGCCCTCACGGCATGCCGGCCTTCAGGAACAGGATGACCACCGACGAGATCTGGCAGCTCGCTGGTTATATCAAATCGCTCGGTGCCTACACGGCGAGCGTCACCGCCACCGCCCGCAATGATGAGAAGACGGGCCGCCCAGCCGAAAACCGTGCGCCTGCCGCACTCCTGTTCAACCAGGGACCCGAGCCACTGCATCCGGACCAGGGGCCGACACCGTGACAAGAGTTATGTTCAGCGCCTCCCTTCTTGTTTTTCTTACGGGATGCAGCGGCAACCAGTCGGCGCTTAATACCCACGGCCATTCCGCC
Source organism: Neorhizobium sp. SOG26 (assembly GCF_003491345.1). Classification (GTDB taxonomy): domain Bacteria; phylum Pseudomonadota; class Alphaproteobacteria; order Rhizobiales; family Rhizobiaceae; genus Neorhizobium; species Neorhizobium turbinariae. The sequence goes on along the minus strand of NZ_CP025513.1, from coordinate 340,457 downwards.
GACGCGCTGAGGGACCTGATCATACTCATCACCGTGGTCTGCACCGTGGTCTGGTTGATGGTAGTCGGCTTCCTCCTCTGGGCTCTAGCCCGTAGACGGGAGGTGCCGCGTCGCGACAGCGACACAGAACGGAAGATGGCGCTCTCGATCCGGCTCGCGATCGCGGCCACGATATTGACTGTTGCGGGTCTCACCATCGCCAGCTTCTACACGACCCGAGACCTGAACAGCAGCAACGGCGCGTCGCTTACTGTGCGGGTCAAGGCACAGCAATGGTGGTGGCAGTTCGCCTATCAGGCCTCTGATCAAGAGCCACCCTTCCTGACAGCGAACGAGCTCCACATTCCGGTAAACAAGGACGTTCGTCTCGAGCTCGAAGCTCTCGATGTCATCCATTCGCTGTGGATCCCGAGCCTCGCTGGCAAGCTGGACATGATCCCCGGGCGCAAAAACATCATCACCATTAGAGCAACGCGACCCGGTATCTATCGCGGCCAGTGTGCCGAATTCTGCGGCCTGCAGCATAGCCATATGGCTTTTGTTGTCGTGGTAGAGGAGGGCGCGGCCTATCAGCGCTGGGTAGCTGCGCAAGCCGCGCCAGCGGTCGAGCCGGCCATGGCTGAAGCTTCCGCCGGGAAGGCGGTATTCATGAGCAAGCCATGCGCGGCCTGCCATACGATCCGCGGCACGTCGGCGACCGGCACGTCCGGTCCCGACCTCACTCATGTCGCCAGCCGCCGCACCATTGGTGCCGGTCTTCTTGAAACGACACGTGGCTCACTTGCCGCCTGGATTGCTGACCCACAAACGCTGAAACCCGGTAACAACATGCCGCTCGTACCTCTGACCAGCGACGAGCTTCGACAGATCTCGGCTTATATGGAAGAACTGAAATGACGCGGGATCAAGGGGCTAGGGTACCGCTGGACGTAGACATCTCCGATGCCGAACTGGAGCGGCAGCTCAAGGAAACGTGGAGCAGCAAGCCTGGCTTATGGGGGGCCATCTCCACGGTGGATCATAAAGTGGTGGCTGGCCGCTACATAGCGACGGCCTTCGTGTTCCTGATTCTTGGTGGCCTGCTTGCGATGGCCATGCGTCTGCAGCTATCGCAGCCGGAAGCGCGCTTCATCAACCCGGACCGCTACAACCAGATCTTCACGATGCACGGCTCGACAATGATGTTTCTGTTTGCTGTGCCTGTGATGGAGGCTATGGCGGCATACCTCGTTCCGCTGATGGTGGGAACGCGAAACATCGCCTTCCCCCGGCTCAACGCCTTTTCCTATTGGATTTTCCTGTTTGGCGGCATCCTGCTCTGGGTGGCTTTTGCGCTCGATACCGCACCTGATGTCGGCTGGTTCGCTTATGTGCCGCTCGCCGGTCCACAATATGCTCCGGGCAAGCGCGCCGACCTCTGGGCCCAGATGATCACCTTCACGGAAGTGGCAGCACTCGCCGTGGCTGTGGAAATTGCCGTTACCGTGTTCAAGCAGCGTGCGCCCGGCATGTCGCTCGATCGCATCCCGGTGCTGGTCTGGGCTATGCTGGTGATGTCCTTCCTGGTCATCATGGCCATGCCGGCGATCATGTTCTCCAGCACGACTCTGATTCTCGACCGGCTGGTCGGCACCCACTTCTACAATCCGGCGGAAGGCGGTGATGCGCTGCTCTGGCAACATCTCTTCTGGTTCTTCGGCCACCCGGAAGTCTACATCATCTTCCTGCCGGCCGTTGGCATGGTCTCAACCATCCTGCCCGCATTTGTGGGCCGGCCGTTGTTCGGCTACATGCTCCTTGTCATGGCGCTCATCACCACCGGCGTCCTTTCTTTTGGGCTTTGGGTGCATCATATGTTCACGGTGGGCCTGCCGCGGGTCGGCGAGAGCTTTTTCACCGCGTCCAGCATGTCGATCGCAGTCCCCGCCGGCATCCAGATCTTCTGCTGGCTGGCGACGCTGTGGGCGGGCAAGCCGGTCTACAAGACACCGCTGCTTTTCATCCTGGGTTTCATCGTCACCTTCGTTATGGGTGGAATGACCGGGGTCATGGTCGCGTCCGTTCCCTTCGATACTCAGGTGCACGACACCTATTTCGTCGTGGCGCACTTCCATTACGTGCTGATCGGCGGCGCCGTCTTTCCGTTAATCGCTGCTGTTTACTACTGGTTTCCCAAGATGACCGGGCGGATGATGAGCGAGCGGCTCGGCCGCTGGAGTTTCTGGCTGATCTTCTGCGGCTTCCACCTCACCTTTTTCCCCATGCACATCCTCGGTCTTTGGGGCATGCCGCGGCGCATCTACACCTACCAGCCGGAACTGCCCTGGACATCGCTCAACCTCTTCGTCAGCCTCAGTGCGCTGGTGCTCGCGGGCGGCTTCCTCGTTTTCTTCGTCAACGCCATCCGCAGTCGGAGAAACGGTCTCCCCGCCGGCTCCAATCCCTGGGGCGCCGCAACGCTTGAATGGGCTACTTCGTCGCCGCCGCCGCCCTACAACTTCCGCCGCATTCCCGTTGTCAGCAGCCTTGATCCGCTGACGCCGGGCGAGAATGAACTTCCCGTGGTCGCCGGCTTGCGAACGGACAGGCGAGAACTGCTGGTCACGAGCGTGGTTGAAGCGCTGCCACAGGCACGGGAATCGTCCACGACCGATTCAGTCTGGCCATTCTGGGCCGCGGTGGCCACCTCGGTCATGTTGGTCTGGTCAATCTTCACGCCATGGGCAGTGGTCTGGGGGTCGATCCCTGTCGCGATCACGCTGATCGGCTGGTTCTGGCCCAAGGGTTCGCCGGAGGATGAGTCATGAAGGATCGTATCGTTCTTGATGCCTCCGCTTTGCCCATGCACGGCATGGGAGCCGCCAGCCCCACCTGGTGGGCGACGTGCGCCTTTATGCTGATCGAAGGCAGCGGCTTTGCCTTGGCACTCGCGGTCTACCTCTATCTGATGAGTCTCGCCCCCTCATGGCCGATGGAAGCGCCACCCCCGGATCTTTGGGCTGGCACCTGGCTGACCCTGATGCTCATCGCGAGCGTCGTGCCGAATGTGCTCGTCTCGCGATGGGCGCATCGCCGGGATCTGCGCAAAGTGCAGGTCGGCTTGGTCGTGATGACGATGCTCGGCATCATTCCGCTCGTGTTGCGGGCCTTCGAGTTCACTAAGCTCCACATTCGCTGGGATGATAATGCTTACGGCTCGATCGTGTGGATGCTCCTTGGGCTGCACACGACCCATATCCTAACCGATGTGGTAGACACCGTGGTTCTGGCCTGCCTGATGTTTTCGCGCCACGCCGATAACACCCGCCGCTACGGCGATGTGCAGGATAATTGCATGTACTGGAACTTTGTCGTCGTCGCCTGGCTTCCCCTCTACGGCTGTATCTACGGGTTGGCACGACTATGACCTGGACAATGTTTCGATACGGAGGCTTGATCATTTCACCGGGTGTCTGGGCGGCAAGCACCCAACTTGGCCAGATCCTGCCCTACCGCGACTGCAGCTCAGGCGCCCCTTGGACCGCGTTTTTAACACTCACCGCGGCAGCCATTGCCACGGGCGCCGGCTTACTGTCCTGGCAGCAGAAGGGGTATGTTATTTCCCGCCCGAAGCGTGCCATGACCTATGTCGCGGCCTTTTCCGGCCTCAGCTTCGCGCTTGCCTTGTTCCTGCAAGGAGCCGCCACACTGCTGTTAAGCCCATGCCAGCATTGATCTCCAGCCTCCTGCTTGTTCTCGGGTCAAGCCAAGCCTTGGCCCATGGCAGCGAAAGCCACGATGTCCTGGGCTGGACCTTCGACCCCTGGATCGTCGTGCCGTTGTTCGCAATGGCACTCCTCTACGCCCTCGGTGTAATCCGGCTGCGGCTGCGGCGGGGACGCACTGCAGAGATGACGAAGCGCGCAGCCTTGTTCTTCTGGAGCGGGCTTGCGGTTCTCGTCCTGGCGTTGGTGTCGCCTGTCCATGAACTCGGCGAGCATCTTTTCACCATCCACATGATCGAGCACGAGCTGGTTGTGGCGGTTGCCGCCCCGCTTCTCGTTCTGGCACGGCCAGCTGCGATGATGCTCTGGGGGATGCCGGAGCGGGTCCGCCGCTCTGCGGGTTCTGCAATGGGAAGTATTGCTTGTCGTGCCCTGTGGCGAACTCTGACCTTGCCCGCAGTCGCGACCTCCCTACATGGGCTTGCAATCTGGATCTGGCACTACCCGCCACTGTTCGACGCCACCGTGACGGACATCCTGATGCACCGCCTGCAGCACCTGAGCTTCTTCGGCACCGCCGTCCTGTTCTGGTGGGCGATCATCTGGCGGGCAAGCCGCGGCGTTGCAGCTTGGCATCAGTTCGTCACCATGCTTCACACCAGCATCCTGGGCGCCCTGATCGCCCTGATGCCGACGGTGCTGTATCGGATCCAGACGCAGTACGCGCTCGACTGGGGCATGACGCCGCTGGAGGATCAGCAACTTGCCGGCATCATCATGTGGGTTCCCGGCGGCTTCATCTATGCCGTGGCAGCATTGTGGTTCCTCAAGATCTGGATTCGAGACGCCAAGAAGGGAGGGGCCGGTGCCGACGAAATCCGTTTGGCCTAAAATCGTCGCCCTGACCCTCCTCATCGGCGTCCCCCTCGCTACGGGGCTTGCCGTCACCTTGGCCAAGGCGAGGCTGAAGCGGGACGCAGTGGCAGAGGCGTTGACGGGCGGCGACCTATCGCTTGCTCCGCCCATCTTCCGCCGTTACGGCTGTGCCGGCTGCCACACCATTCCGGGTATTGCCGGCGCCGACGGCAAAGTGGGCGGACGGCTCGTCGGGCTGTCGGATCAGGTTTATATCGGCGGTGTCGCCAACAATACGGCAGACCGTCTCGTGGCCTGGATAGTTCTACCTCAGCGGTTCTCGCCCAACTCGGCCATGCCTGCAACCGGCGTTACGGAAAGCGAGGCGCGCCATCTGGCGGCATATCTTTATGCGCACTGATCAGGGTTTCGGCGTCGGTCGTGCAGGCAGTGATTTGATGTAACGGGCGATCGCATCGCGGTCGCTTTGAGGTAGTTGCGCCATGTTGGTCACCACATCGGCCATGGACGACCCGACCCGCCCATGGTTGGGTGTTTCGCCGGTCTTCAGCATCCGGGCGAGATCGGCTTCCGTCCAGTTGCCGATCCGCGTGGGGGTAATGTTGGGCACGAAACCGCTCCCTTCAGGATCGACACCGCCAGCAAAACGTGTCGAGGGCTTGATGGCGCCAAGCAGGTTGCGGCTCGAATGACATTCGGCACAATGGCCGAGCGTTTCAACCAGGTAGGCGCCGCGGTCATGCACAGGATCGCCGGTTAGCACTGTGTCGAGCTGGCCCTGTTTGAAGAACAGAAGTTTCCAGATGCCGATCCCCCTGCGGATGCGGAAAAGCAGCGGCAGGTCGTGCGGTGGCGCACGGCCAGCAACCGGTTCGAGCGTCTTGAGATAGGCAAAAAGATCGCGGACGTCGCCAAGCGTCATTCCCGTATACTTTGGGTACGGGAACGCCGGATAATAATGCTGTTGTTCAGGGGAAACTCCGGCAATTAGTGCGTTGGCCAGATCCGCCGCCGACCAGGATCCGATACCATCGCTCGGGTGTGGGGAAACGTTCGGCACCCGAAATGTGCCGAAAGGGGATGCCAGCGCCAGGCCACCGCCTAGCTTCAATCGATCAGTTTGGCCGGGGCTTGAATGGCAGGAGGAGCACTGGCCGGCTGCGAATACCTCGGCACCATGGAGAGCATCGCCTCCTTCCAGCCGAGGATCGCCGGGTTTGAAGCTCGGAACTGCTTCAGTTAATTTCCAGATCAACCAAGCCGCCACAAGCGCGGCTATCAAGGTTGCGACTGTCAGCAGCCAACGCCAATTCGGTGCATGGAGCCTCGCTGACGTAACCGTGTGAAGGCCTGAGGTCATGAAGTGCTCCTGCCGCCCTTAGGTGGATCGACTCCTCCTCACTTAGGGCAGGTGGTCGATTGTGGAAGGCTTTCTGCGGGAAGGTTTAGGTTCTGCATTGAAAGCTGACATCGGTCCAGGGCGATACGGGAATTGCGAAATGTGCGTAGGGTGTGCCCAATACCTGTGCCTGACAGATTTGCGGTCGCATCGCGACGACCTTACCGCGTCCCGCCGCGGCCGCCCAATCAAGGAAAGCAGCGTCCGTTTTGGGGCGTTTCGCTAGAGCAGCAATAGAAACATGCTACGCGTGCGTTGGGCATGGAGCCTGCATTGAACGACGGCAGGCATGACAATACTGCGCCTTATGGCGATATAAGCCGCTGTGTTAACCGGAATACGCGAACAGAGGCTATCCGGCAGCCTACACCGGTTAGCATTCGGTCCTCCTAAAACACTTCCAGTGGATTAGTCCCGCGCCGCAGCTATTTCGCGAGGGCTATGTTCAGGCCCACTAGATGGTGCGGCGTCAGACCGCGTTTGTCATCAATGTCGCCAACACCCACGTACATCAACTGCTGGGCAGCTTCCCCCATTTGGGGGATTCAGTATCCCCGGAAAACACCTAACATCCCCACAACGAACGGCGGACCAACTAGCGGCCCTCTCGTTTACCGGGAGGGCCGACTTGTTCGAGGACTGGCGCAATAGCGCTGGCACAATCGCTGCGTTAGCCGATAGGGTGGGGGCGCCGACTAGGCTTGTGCTGCGCTCTTTTCCCCACGGAAAGGCTGAGGCGCTCAACAGAAGCCGTATTCGGTGGTTCTCACGCAGATTGACCTTCTGCCGATACCTCGCGACTCGTCGCAGCCGACAAGCTTTTTGGTTGGCCTTCCCCGCAGGTTCCATCATCCATATAAACGACAGCGCCCGAGGCAAGTTTGCCGCGAACCCCGGCTCAAGCGGTCTATATTCTCCGACGGTTGTCGGATCACGCATTCAGACAACCGGTGGGAAGATCCGGCGGTGCCAGCTTTAAAGAGCGACACCGACCGTAGGGCGGACCGGTTGTTCTCTCAGAACGGACTCATGCGTTGCCCGCCAGCCTGCGGCTGCACGGCGAGCGGGCCCCGCGCATCTTCAGCCCACTCAGGCGCGGCGCGGCGGTGCAATCGCGAATGCAATCTTGAAGGCGATCGGGTTGATGATGCGCGTATAGATGAAAGCGATAGACCAGGCGATGATGAAGGTCTTCGGCCAGTGCGGCAAGAACGCGGCTCCAACGGTGATGAAGCCCATGGTGCCGGACATGGTGAGCGCCATCAGAAAGGTCATGGCAAGCTGAAGAACAAGAGTGGTCTTTTTAGGTAACATGGGGTCTCCGAAAGCGCGAAGGCTGACGGAACACCACGTCCATGTCAGCACCATTCGCGCAAGATTGCGTTTGGTGCCGATGGGACGCTTGAACGCGACGAGTACCAAGCGGGAGCTTGGCTGCCGGGATACCAACCGGCGACCTCTTATCGGCCTCTACTCTGTAGCGGCATCATTGCGCTTCATCAAGTTAGCCAACGCGATGGGAGGTATGCGTAGAGTACGGTTGCCAAAAGGACGCGAATGCTATCGAGCACGCGAGTTGAGCAATAAGCATGTTTCCTTCAATGCACGACATGCGAGGTGGCGGGAGGATGACTCGTTCTTGCCGGAATTAGGCTTCTTGAGTATCCTCAGTCCATGATGATGTTCACATCCACATTTTTCCCGCTGATCTAACGACCAAGGTCGTTAGCGGCACCTTCGTGCCGTCAGATCAGAAATGGCCCGCCATGTGTAGGAGCCATGCGTAGGGTCGTGTGGAGACTTATCAAATGTCTGAACATGCGCAAACTGGTCTGAGCCAGGCTCAGATCGAGCACTTCATTGATCATGGGTATATCAAGCTGGAGGGTGCCTTCGATGGGGAGCTTGCCCGGCAGGGGCGAGACCAGCTTTGGCAGGCCATGCGCCTCTCCCCTGACGCGCCAGATACCTGGACACAGCCCGTCGTCCGCCTGGGGTTTATGCCGGGCAAGCCGTTTATCGACGCCGCCAACACACCGCTTCTCCACGCAGCCTACGATGCCTTGGTTGGCGAGGGGCGTTGGCTGAAACCCAATGGACTGGGAACTTTCCCGGTGCGGTTTCCGTCGCCAGGCGATCCAGGAGACGTCGGATGGCACGTCGATGCCAGCTTCGGCACCGACAACCCAGACTTCATGCAATGGCGCGTCAACGTGAAAAGTCGCGGCGGGGCTTTGCTCATGTTGTTTCTTTTCTCGGAGGTTGGCGAACTGGATGCGCCGACCCGGATCAGGAAGGGATCGCACAGCTCGATCGCCAGGCAGTTGTTGCCACATGGAGAAAATGGTCTCACGCTCGGCGAACTCGCAGCCGACGGCTTTGCAGCGACTGCGGGCTGTGAAGAGGTGCTAGCCACTGGACAGGCCGGGACGGTCTACCTGTGCCACCCATTCCTGGTCCATTCAGCGCAAGCGCATCGCGGAACCAAACCTCGCTTCATGGCCCAGCCCCCACTGTTGCCGAAGGGCGAGTTTGACCCTTCTCTGCCACCTTCTCCGGTGCAGATAGCCATCCGCAGGGCCATCGGCGTGAATGGTTGAACCGACATAGAACGCGAGCAAACGGCAGCCATTGCAGCTCCAGGCGTGGATATGTCCCGCGCTGCCACAAGGTCAATTGGTCGAGCTTTTCCTTGATCGGAAGGTCGAGCAGCGAGGCTTCGATCATGAGCCACTTCGTCGAGCCGCCTCGCCACGCTGGGTACAGATTTATTCGGCGCTCGTCGTGGTTCAATTGGGCCTTGGTATCGGCTTCGCCCAATTGAGACGAAGGAGCCGCTACCGTTGTCAGTGGGTTCGCGGGCCAGAAGTCACTGTCCCCGTGGAAGAAGCAGTGCGGCTGCCCCGTGCAGGTCAGCAACTTCCGTGTAAGGCAGCCACTCCGGATTGCCGCTTTCACCGCGTCGGTTCACCCAGATGCCCCGCAAGCCGAGTTCGTGACGCGCCTTCATGTCCCAGTACATGCCCATCGCCACATGCACCGTTTCCTCGGGAGCCACTTCCATGGTGCGGTAGCCGTACTCGAACAGTTGTTTCGAGGGCTTGTAAGCCTGCGCCTGTTCGGCGGTGATGACGTAATCGAAAGGGACACCAATCCGCGCCACTGTGGGCGCGATCAAGTCGTCATCCGAGTTTGTGAAGATCGCCAGCTTGTAGTGCTGCCGCAGTCGGTTGAGGGCATCCGGAACATCTGGATGAGGACCCATCGTCATCGGTAAAGCGACAATACGGTTGAGGTCGTCTTCGCTCAGCGGCACCCCGTGCTCACGGAAGGCTGCTTTGAAACCACTCCGCAAGATGTCCTTGTAGAGGCGGTGCGGTTTCTCGGCCGTCAAGCGCCGCCCTTGTGCTGAAAAGCCGTCGAGAATTGCCGGAGCATCCACGTCTTGAACTCCATGCTCTCCGAGCGTGGTTTCAATCTCGCGCAGAAGCACCTCGTACCACTGCACGAGTGTGCCGTAGCAGTCGAAGGTGATGACCTTGGGTGCCGGGTCGAGGTTGAACAGCGAAGGCTTCTGTGAGGACATCGAGACACCTTGAGCTAGGTAGGCTCAGTCAGCTAGCGCAACCCACTTGATAGGCAAGAAGCTACCTTACCCGTATGGTCGATGGAGACGCTGTTCAATCATAGTTTTTGCGAGTCTGGCGCGGCTCTTGCAAATTAATGTCACTCAACGGAGGCGCCTCTTGGAAGCTTATGCCCTTCCGCGGGCTCGTAGCGCGTCCTTGAACAGTTCGAAGGCCGTCGTGCTTCGCCGTTCGGGGTAGTAGAGGTAATAGCCGGCAAACGGTTCGCACCATGACTCCAGCAGGCGGATGAGACGGCCGTCGGCAATAGGCGCCGCCACCAGGTCCTCCAGTATGTAAAGGATGCCGAAACCTTCAAGGGCGGCGGCCACCAGCAGGTCACCGTCGTTGAATACCGGCCCGCGGCCTGGCACGACCGTAACCGTATTCCCGTCGCGTTCAAACGACCAGGGAGACAGGTCGCCATGCGCACTGCCATAGGCGATGCAGCGATGCCTCGTGAGGTCGGAAGGCTCCATCGGTGTCGGATGGTTGCTCAGGTAACCAGGAGCGGCCACCACCGCAATGCGAAGCGGAGGCCCGACCGCCAGCGCGATCATATCTTTCTCCAGTCGCTCGCCGAGCCGGATGCCTGCATCGTACCGGCCCGCGACGATGTCGGTCATCTCGCTCTCGACGCAAACCTCAACTTCGATGCCGGGGTAACGGCGCATGAAGGACGTGAGCATCGGCCACAGCACGGTGTCCGCAGCGTGTTTGCCCGTCGTGATCCGGACAGTCCCGGTCGCAGCCCCGCGTGCCTGCGATAGCGCCTCAATCTCGTCATCCAAACCGGACAATGCCGGCGACAGGATCGCGAGCAGCCGCTCGCCCGCAGCGGTCGGGGCGACACTCCGCGTTGTGCGAGAGAGCAGCCGGTAACCAAGTTGGCCCTCCAGCCGCTTGATGGTTTGGCTCAGCGCGGACTGCGTAACGCCAAGCCGCCTGGCGGCGCGCGTGAAGCTGCGGTCTGAGGCGATGGCCGCGAAAACGGCAAGGTCGCTGAACTGATCTGGCCGCATTGTTTAATCCTGCTAATGGGCCTTATTACTTATTAGCCTGTTATCTCGATTTATTATCAGACCTACATAGCCAATGACAGTCAAGAACGCGAGGAACGGCTATGGCTAGGGTTTGGTTGGTGACAGGCGCGAGCCGGGGACTGGGGCGCGCGATCACACGCACGGCTCTCGATGCGGGAGAAACAGTTGTGGCAACGGGGCGGTCCGCCGACGCCGTTCGCGATGGCCTTGAGGGTTACCACGATCGCCTGCACGCCTTGGCGCTCGATATCACCGACGCCGAAGCCGCGAGGGCAGTCGCTTCCGAGACCGTTAAACGGTTCGGTTCGATCGACGTGCTCGTCAACAACGCCGGCTACGCCGAACTGGGTTTTTTCGAGACCTTCACGGATGCCGCTATACGGCGTCAGTTCGAAGTGAACGTGTTTGGCACGATGAACGTCGCGCGGGCAGTCGCCCCGCACATGCGTCGGCGTCGCTCCGGACTCATCGTTACCATATCATCTGTCAGCGGCCTGGTCTCCAACAGCGGCGGGTCGGTATACTCTGCGTCCAAATTCGCAGTCGAGGGCTGGATGGAGGGCTTTGCGGAGGAGCTGGCACCGTTCGGCGTCCGCTCGCTCCTGGTCGAACCGGGGATGCTGCGCACCGACTTCATGGATCGGAAGTCGGCGAGTTTCGGCGGCATAGACATTCCAGACTATGCCGAGGCGGTCGCGCAATATAGATCATTCGTCGAAGGGGCGAACGGCAACCAGCCGAACGATCCGAAGCTGCTTGCCGCGAGGATCGTGGCGCTAGCCTCCCAAGTCGAGACGCCGGCGCGCCTCCTTTTTGGCAACGACGCCACGCAGTGGGCCGGTGCGAAGATCGACAAGTTGCGAGAGGAGATCGCTCAGTCTGCCGATCTCGGCTAGCAGGCACGCCAGACCACTGGAAAGAAGTGTTCGCTCGGTACGGACCATCGGAATGACCGCTCTGGGCCGAAACCGGACCACCCCCGCGTCTCATCTGAGGGCTGTCCCCCGTTGGCATCTGCTTAACGGACTATGGCGGAAATCGCTGCTTCCGCAAAGTTGAAAGCCGCTACCTCGGCACTCGCTCAAGATGTAGTGCATCATAAAAAGACGCCTGATGTCTTTTACACAAGTATTTTCGCCAGGCGGTGGAGGTGCAGACGAGGCTGTAGGGGTAGCCTAGAATGGTATTTTAGCACCTCTTCTGCGTATTCAAATACCTCAAACTTAGCAGGTCCTTTCGCCGCAGTCGCATCTGCGAGGTTGACCAGTAGAGAAAGGCCCGCCCGGGTGAGGGCGAGCCTTTCTGAGGCGAAGCATCCGGAAGGGCGGATGGGGGGCGGTTGGACGCTTTGAGGCAGCTAAGACGTACGGTGGTTCGGTCCAGTGGAACGTTCAGGTCAATCCCTGAGGCAAAGGACCGACCGGAACGGTAGGACGTGGATAGTCGTCCCGTCCTCGTCGACGACTTTAAATTGCTCCGAGCCAATTTCCTCGCCGTTTCGCACCCTGTCTGCGACTATTTCACGGGCTCCCAAAATGGCTTCCTCTAGCGCCGCAGTGTGCGTCGGAAGATCCATGCCCTCTATATCGGCCTGGAGTGCCCCATCTATGCGGACATGAAAGTAGTATCCCGGCATGCCAACTCCACTGAACCGGCCATAGAACAATGCCCGCAACATCCTATTCCAACCATAGCAGGAAGGGGAGTGAACCAGCAGGGGAGAGCCACCTGGCGGTGGGCGGCAGCTCTCCCCTGTGTACCTCGATTGGCGGCGAGGTGGGGCTCTGCATAAATGGGCAAGCTTGCGCTACCAAGGATCAGCAAGCGCTGAATATGGTAAGGATCCGCCGGTATTTTCTCTCTGCCCTGGTGTCGAATGACGGGTTGACCCGAAAGCGGACCAGCACCCTTCAACAGGGCGGTGGGGAAGGATGCAAAGCAAAGGAGAGCTACTCGGCACGGATAGCTCTCCTCTGTGCCCCATTGGCGGTGAGGCCTATAACCGACAGGTGGGATCAAATGACAGTGGCGGCCAGAGTAACAAGAATGGAGGAGGCGCAGTCCGCTTTAATGTCGACGGTAGCTACTTGCTGATATCAACAGCAGCATTAGGCTCGAAACAATTTTCTTCGGGGTCGCCTATGCTGGATGTGCTTTATTATTGGATAGACTTGCCTGTGCTAATGATGCTCCAGAAAGTCGTCCACGTGAGTGAGCTTCTGGACATATTGTTCGACACAGTGTTGACGCGACCGTCGTTCAAGATAATGCCCTTCGTTGTCTTTGTATTGTACGTCTACTTTTGTACCCAGAACGCAAAGAGGAATGCGCTCCTCGTGGAATGCGCGGCAGCAGCGATCATCACCTTGGTGCTGAGCCGAGCAATGCAGAACTTGATGCCATTAAGACCGAGACCAATCCACGCGGACATACCTGGGTTTGTCATCCCCTACGGGATGAGCGAAAATGTACTTCATAATTGGAGTTCGTTTCCAAGCGATACGGCTTCTCTCGCTGCGGCCTTGGCTGCGGCAATCTTCTGTTACTCGAAACGTTGGGGAATAGCGGCATTCGCCTGGGCAGTTCTTGCAGTTTCGCTCCCCAGAGTTTACGCCGGAATGCATTATTTAAGTGACGTTATTTTTGGCCTCGTGCTCGGCAGTTCAGTAACTGCTATCGTGCACTACCGGCTCGCCAGCCGTTTAATCGGCTTGTTCGCTAACGTGCTGGAGAAGAAGCACTGGCAAGCTAACCTGGCGATCATCCTCTTTTTCTTTCAATTGGGAATGATGTTCGATGATGTTCGTACCACCGCGAGCGACTTGAGAACGGCTGCAAAGCACGACCTTCTAAGAGCAATCTCGTCGGCTCCAATGATGGCTCCGGTTGAAAACCGTGACTCCCACGCCGTTTCTCGTAGAGGCCCCTCAGGGCCGGGGCGAAGACATCATGAGGTAAGCTCCGCACGCGGCCAGAACCTGGTTTCATCGTCCCCACCTTCATAGAACGAAGCTGCGTCAATTTACGGTTCACAAGTTGATTTGCCCCCACCTCGCCAACATCGAATGACGGGTTTGGGCCGAAAGACGTCACTGGCGTTGCCTAAGGCCATGCCGTGACGACTACTCCCCCACATAAGCTGCCAGTTCTTCGGCAGTCCCGGAAGGAAAAGCCTCTTTCAGATGGTCAAGAAACGCTGCCACGCGCTTACTGAGAAGGCGACGCGACGGATAAAGCGCCCATAGTACCGTTTCCGGACCATCGACATCTCCCCATCGGACCAGCTTACCCTGAGCGAGATCATGGCTTACCAGCGACAAAGGAAGAAGGCCAGGACCGACGCCCATCCGCACTGCGTCGCGAACCATCGTCATGGAAGAGAGACTGAGCACCGGATCGACCTTTAGAAGGGTCTGACCTGTCGACGTCGTCATAGTCCACGACGTCGTTTCGCCAAGCGTTCCGCGTATGACGCCCGGCACAACAGCTTCAACAGGAGCCGCAAGCCCCGGCGCAGCTACGACCACCAATGAGTCGCGTAGAAAAGGTCGTCCGACAAGGGTCTCATCCGGATCAGGATTTACCCTGATAACAAGATCGTAGCCTTCCTCCACCATGTCGACAGGGCGATCCTCGGTCGTCACTTCCAGACGCACCTCCGGATACTTGAGCGCAAAGCCGGCGGCCAGCTTCCCCATCGCTGTCTGTGAGAACAACAGTGGCACGCTCATGCGCAGCCTGCCCCGAGGCCTGTCCCCACCCGAGGCAATCGCGCCAGCAGTTTCCTCAAGCTCCGTCAGCAGAGCACCCGCCCGCTCATGAAGCGCACGCCCTTCCTCCGTCAGCTTGAGCATCCGCGAGCCGCGCTCAAACAACCTTATCTCGAGGCTCGCTTCCAATTCAGCGACCCGCCGCGAAAGCGTTGCCTTCGGGCGACCTGACGCACGCGCGGCCCGACCGAACCCTCCGTGACGGGCGACGGTGACAAAATCACTAAGCGAAAGCAGGTCCAATGATTGTTCCACCTCTGAGACAATGGGTCTTATTTTGGCGTCTATCGGTTCCGATGTGAACCATCCACATTGAGCATGTCTTCAATAATGAAGTCTTTCAATCCGAACCAAGGAGACCCTCCATGACCATTCTCGTCACAGGTTCAACCGGGCGCGTCGGCCGCCATCTCGTCGATCAACTCGTGGCACGCAACGCCGATGTTCGCGTTCTCGTGCGTGATCCTGCCAAGGCAGGCTTCCCTTCCGCCGTTGAGGTTGTTCAGGGAGAACTGCTCGACATCGACGCGCTGCGGCGAGCCTTCAAAGGCATCAGGACGTTGTTCCTGCTGAACGCGGTAGCGGGTGATGAATTCACTCAGGCGATCATCGCCTTGAACATTGCGCGTGAAGCCGGGGTCGAGCGGGTCGTCTACCTTTCGGTTTTCGATGCCGATAAGGCCGTGAACGTTCCGCACTTCGCAGTCAAGTTCGGTGCAGAGCGCATGCTGGACGTCATGGGCTTCAGTGCCACGATCCTGCGTCCAGCCTACTTCATCGACAATGACGTAATGGTAAAGGACGTCATCTTCTCCCACGGCGTCTACCCGATGCCGATTGGCAGCAAGGGTGTGGCGATGATAGATGCCCGAGACATCGCCGAGGTCGCAGCGATCGAACTCATCCGGCGCGACCGGGCGGCGGAAAAGTTGCCAAGCGAGACCATCAACCTGGTTGGCCCGGATACGCTGACTGGCGAGAAACTCGCTGCCATCTGGTCGGAAACATTGGGGCGTCCCATTGCCTATGGCGGTGATGATCCGTCTGGCTTCGAGCAGAACTTCGCGAACATGATGCCCAGGTGGATGGCGTATGAGATGCGAGTGATGGCCGAACGCTGGGTAAGTGATGGCATGGTTCCGCAAGTGGGTGATGTCGCGCGGATGACACAAATCCTCGGCCGCCCCCTGCACAGCTATCGCGAGTTCGCATCCAAGCTCGCGGCATCTGCCTAACGTGCGTGCATCACTTGTACAGGGGAGAGGTTAGGTGATCTCTCCCACCATCACACCAGACACTCGGGAGCTGTTTCCATCTGGCCCGTGGGCAGGCATCGACAGGTCCTGAACCCGAGGTGCGCGATGCGCCTCATCTGCCAAGTCGGCGAAAGCAGTCTCCTTTGCGCCGCCGACAGCGGACATCAGAAATTCCAGTCCTCGTCCTGCGTGGCAACGGCTTTACCGATCACGTAGGACGATCCAGAGCCGGAGAAGAAGTCATGGTTCTCGTCGGCGTTCGGTGATAGCGCCGACAGGATCGCCGGATTGACCTTGCAGGCCTCCGCCGGAAAAAGCAACTCATACCCGAGGTTCATCAGCGCCTTGTTGGCGTTGTAATGGAGGAACTTCTTGACGTCCTCCGTTAGCCCGACGCCGTCATAGAGCGCCTCGGTGTAGCGTGCTTCATTGTCATAGAGTTCGAGCAGCAGATCGAAGGCATAGTCCTTGATCGCCTGGCGGGCCTGCTCCGGCAAGACTTCAACGGCCCGCTGAAACTTGTAGCCGATATAGTAGCCATGAACGGCCTCGTCGCGAATGATGAGGCGGATCATGTCGGCTGTGTTGGTGAGACGCGCTCGGCTCGACCAGTACATGGGAAGGTAGAAGCCCGAGTAGAATAGAAAGCTCTCCAGGAAGACCGAAGCAACCTTCTTCTTCAGCGGGTCGCCGGATGTATACTGCTCCATGATCAGCGCGGACTTCCTTTGGAGGAACTCGTTTTCCTCTGACCAGCGGTAAGCGTCGTCGACGTCAGGGGTCAGGCACAGCGTGGAGAAGATCGATGAGTAGGATCGGGCGTGTACCGCCTCCATGAAGGAAATGTTTGAGAGCACAGCTTCTTCATGAGGCGTAGCCGCATCCGCCATCAGCTTCACCGAACCAACACCGTTCTGGATCGTGTCGAGCAGGGTCAACCCGGTAAAGACGCGGATCGTCAGTTGCTGCTCTTCCGGCTTCAGCGTCGCCCAAGACTGGATGTCGTTCGACAGGGGCACTTTCTCAGGTAGCCAGAAGTTTCCGGTGAGACGGTTCCAGACTTCGAGGTCCTTGTCGTCCTCCAGACGGTTCCAGTTGATGGCGCGGACCCGCGAGATCGGCTTGATGGCGATGTTCATTGTTATGTCCTCGATTGGTCAGAGTGCGCAGGAAACGCAGCCCTGAACCTGCGTGCCTTCAAGTGCCACCTGGCGGAGCCGGATGTAGTAGATGGTCTTGATGCCTTTTTTCCACGCGTAGATTTGCGCCCGGTTGATGTCCCGGGTGGTTGCGGTGTCACGGAAGAAGAGCGTCAGCGAAAGGCCTTGGTCGACGTGCTGGGTGGCCGCAGCGTATGTGTCGATGATCTTCTCTGGGCCGATTTCATAGGCATCCTCGTAGTAGTCGAGGTTGTCATTGGTCATGAAAGCCGCCGGATAGTAGACGCGACCGATCTTGCCTTCTTTCCGGATTTCGATCCTGGACACGATGGGGTGGATCGAGGACGTCGAGTGGTTGATGTAGGAGATGGAACCGGTAGGCGGCACGGCCTGCAGGTTCTGGTTATAGAGACCGCCGATCATGACGGCCCGCTTCAACTCCAGCCAATCGTGCTGGGTGGGGATGGCGATCCCGGCCTTCTCGAACAATTGAACCACCCGTTCAGTCGCAGGCTTCCATTCCTGTTCGATGTATTTGTCAAAATATTCGCCGGACGCGTATTTTGATTTCTCAAAGCCTTCGAAGCTCTGGCCTCGTTCGACCGCCAATCGGTTGGAAGCCCTGATTGCGTGATAGGTGACGGTGTAGAAATAGATGTTGGTGAAATCGACACCTTCTTCAGAGCCGTAGAAGATGCGCTCGCGGGCGAGATACCCGTGCAGGTTCATCTGGCCAAGCCCGATGGCGTGGCTCGCTGCATTGCCTTTGGCAACCGACGGAACCGAGGCGATGTGGCTCATGTCGGAGACGGCAGTCAGTGCTCGAATCGATGTCTCGATGGTCTTTGCAAAGTCGGGAGAGTCCATAGCGGCGGCGATGTTCAGGGACCCGAGATTGCAGGAAATGTCCTTGCCCATGTGATCATAAGACAGATCGTCGTTGAACGTGCTGGCATCGCTGACTTGCAGGATTTCAGAGCAGAGGTTGCTCATGGTGATGCGCCCTGCAACCGGATTGGTACGGTTCACCGTGTCTTCGAACATGATGTAAGGGTAGCCGCTCTCGAATTGGATTTCGGCGATCACCTGGAAGAAGTCGCGAGCCTTGATCTTCTTCTTCCGGACGCGGCTGTCGGCTACCAGTTCGCGATATTTTTCCGTCACCGAGATTTCTGTGAAGGCGACGCCATACACGCGCTCTACATCGTAGGGCGAGAACAGGTACATGTCCTCGTTGTTCTTCGCGAGTTCGAAGGTGATGTCCGGGATCACGACGCCAAGCGAAAGGGTCTTGATCCTGATCTTTTCGTCGGCATTCTCGCGCTTGGTATCGAGGAAGCGCATGATGTCCGGGTGGTGGGCGTGCAGATAGACAGCCCCTGCACCCTGACGCGCACCAAGCTGATTTGCGTAGGAGAAACTGTCTTCAAGCAGCTTCATCACCGGGATGATACCGGACGACTGGTTCTCGATATGCTTGATCGGTGCACCGGCTTCACGGATGTTGGTCAGGCACAGCGCGACCCCGCCGCCGCGCTTGGAAAGTTGCAGTGCTGAGTTAATCGAGCGGCCGATGCTTTCCATGTTGTCTTCGACCCTGAGGAGGAAGCAGGACACCAGTTCGCCGCGCTGTTTCTTCCCGGCATTCAGAAAGGTCGGTGTAGCGGGCTGGAAGCGGCCGGAGATAATTTCGTCAACCAGATCGCGTGCCATAACCTCGTCGCCCCGAGCGAGAGCCAGGGCTACCATGCAGACACGATCTTCGTAGCGCTCCAGGTACCGTTTCCCGTCAAAGGTCTTCAGCGTGTAGCTGGTGTAGTATTTGAACGCACCGAGGAAGGTCGGAAACCGGAACTTCTTCTCATAGGCGTGATCGAACAGGTCACGGACAAAGTTAAAGGAATACTGATCCAGTACCTCCTGCTCGTAGTAGCCCTCGCGCACCAGGTAATCGAGCTTCTCCCGCAGGTTATGGAAGAAGACCGTGTTCTGGTTGACGTGCTGCAGGAAATACTGCCGAGCCGCTAATCGATCCTTGTCGAGCTGGATTTGACCGTGCTTGTCATAAAGGTTCAGCATCGCATTGAGAGCGTGGTAGTCGAGGTCCGACTCCGATGTTTTCATCCGCTGTTCGAGGGTGCTCACGTCCAAAATCGTTCCAATCCGTGTCTGACGTTCAACACATCCTCGTCCGTGCCAAGAAGCTCGAACCGATAGAGGTACGGCACCTGGCACTTCTGCGAGATGATGTTGCCTGCGATCCCGAAGGTCGCACCGAAGTTGCTGTTGCCCGCAGCGATCACGCCACGGATGTTGTTCCTGTTCGCCGCGTCGTTGAGGAAGCGGACAACCTGTTTTGGGACGGCTCCTCTGCCGCCTTCGCCGCCATAGGTCGGGACGACAAGGACGAAGGGTTCGGCCACATGAAGTCGCTCACCCACGCTGATCGGAATTCGCCGCGCAGGCAGACCAAGGCGCGATACAAAACGGTGGGTGTTTTCCGAACGGCTGGAGAAATAGACGATCTCACCCATCGCCTTGGCCATCAGGCGTCAAGCCCGTTGATCATGTCCGGTCGGAAACCTGCCCAATGGGTTTCGCCTGCAACCACGACCGGTACCTGACGATAGCCAAGGCCTTGAACAAGTTCATAGGCGGCCGCGTCAGCGGAGATATCGACAAGGGTATAGTCGATCCCCTGGCGATCCAGCGCCCGGGTGGTGGCAGTGCATTGTACGCAGGCGGGTTTGGAGTAGACTGTTATGGCCATGTGATCCTCGTGATGATGGCAAAAGCGCATGGGAGATCATTCGGACATCCATCGATGTCCGTGCGTATCGAAAGCAAAGATGAAGGCGGCAAAAGGCGGTGCCGGACGCTAGACGCCCGTCATTCGCGCTGACGTGAACTGGAACTCAAAACCATTGGACTTCACCCCGAAGTTGCTCATGCGGAATGTTCGGGGAAGCGGCACGCGCAGGATCATCCTGCGTCATACCCGCGACCTTCCGGACACCCCGCCCGTGGACGTTTCGTTGCGAGGCAGGTCTCCTGGCTTGCGGGTCGGTGCATCCGATCTACCTTCCCAATGCGTTGGCGCATCAGTGGACTGATTGATCGCATGCTCGCCGCTTACAGTTGCGGGGGCAGCTCCGGCATTGCATCGGCCTCTGGCCACTGCGCACCGGTATTCCCGTCTTAGCTTCCGACGCGAATCGGAAGAACCTCGAACACTAGATATAGTAGACAGGGCATTTCCGGCGTCAACGAGTATGCTGCCGGGAAGCCAAAAAGGCTGGGGATGAAAAAGCGAGAGCTGTCCTTGAGGCCGAGCGCCCGCTTTGGGAACCGCGCCCTTGGATAGACTTCATCACCGACGGTAAAGACCGTGACCTGTGAGGCAAAAGCGGAAACAATCCCTCGCAGCTGCGGTTCACCAACTCTGGACCCCCAGCCTGGGCGCACATGAGACTTCCAGATGTGAGTCGCGAGGTCACTGAAGTTGGCGTAGTCTTCCCCGAAGCGGCATGCCGGGGCGAGGTGTCGCCTCTGCGCCAACTGCACAATAGCGGCATCAGAAGAGGTTCACGGACCTGAATCGTGTTGCACACTCGCCCTTTGCCCGACATCGGCCCGGCCACGCCTTTCGGTCCTGTCTTGAACAGGCGCATCGCTGAGGCGCGCGTGTCACTTGTTTTGCTACTTGGCAGCAGGCAGGCCGTGGGAACGGTCGTATCCGTTGACCGGGGGTGTAGACCAGCCTTTAGGAGGCTGTGCCGGCCGATAGATGTCAACATACATGGGATAGCAGACGGCCTGATCAGAGGAGTGGGTTGCGGAGCAATCTCCGCCGGGGCATGCAGACAAGACACCCAACAGATCGATTTCGGCGAACATCTCCAGATAGTCACCTTGCCTGACAGGGGACGCCTTCATGAAGTACTGTCCGGTATCACGCATGAAGCCAGTGCACATGAAGACGTTGAGCACGTCATGAACGTGGCTCTCTGCCTCGGCAAGCGGCAGACCGGTAGCTGCGGAGAGCGAGCGCGTAAGGTTTGAATGGCAACAATGGTGATATTGGTCGCCATGGCTGAGGAGGTTGTGGGTGTAAGGGTCGCAACGGGTGCCGATCACGTCATGGACCGCGCCACCAAAGGAGTCAAAGCCGTACCAGTCAAGCGTGTCATGGGTAATGGTCGCCATCGGGCGCAGGAACGGGAAGCTGGAGAATAGCTGGTCGCCCAGTCCGACATGTGTGCCGTTTAACGCCCGCGTCTTTCCTGAATAGAAGCGCTCGGACAGATTGCTGGCGTTGAAGAGATTGAGGTCGCCAACCTGCGGTCCTTCAACAGAGATGCGAAAGAAGTGGTCGGCTGGTACCCGAAAACTCGCGGCTTCGCGAGGTGGAACGATGACGCGGTCGACCAAGACAAGGTCCATGCGAGCTTCATAATATGGGTCCAGATCGGGGCGGGGCAACGTCTCGACCGGATAGCAGACAACCGGCGGGATCGCCTTCATCGCATCAGCATCGGATGGCGGTGTGGAGGTCGAAAAGTTTTTCATTACGGGCTCCATTATGCGGGGATGAATCAGCGCCGACGCGTCATCCAATAACGCTCCACTGCCAGCACAACATATTGCCGGTGTCGTCAATGACTTAGTTGGCAAAGGGCGAGAATGGAGCGCTACTGCCGCGGCTGGTCGTTGATATCTAGAACCAGCCGTGCCGCAATATATCGGACGCTGTTCGACAACAGGCAGGACCGCGAAAATGTGGCGCCAGGTTAGATGATGAGACGCGATCGAGCGCGCAAAGTCAGGCCCTGCAGAAATACTCGGCGCGAAAAAAAACGACGAGAGAGAGTCCGGCGTTTCGATTCCGTCCAAGGCAGAGGCAACCGGTATCGTTCAGACGGAGGCGGAATCCTTCCGCCTGAAGCTGATCGGCGATACGTCCAACTGCTAAGCGGCAGCCTCCCAAACCTGGTTGAGGATACGCGCCGCCAATGCTGCCTTGCCCTGCGGCAGGAAGCGCCCATAGTGCTGCTGCACGATGTCGGGCGTGTCCGGGATTGCGTAGCTTGCTTGCTCTTATGACCCGGTTTGTTTCAATATGTGAGCGGCGAGAACGTCTCGAACATTGTTTGGGCCATGCGGCAGCAGGCCCTTGATCGCGGCACGGCCCGTATACGGATTGTAGATGCCGTACCGCTGGATGGCCAAGCGCCAAGCCTCGTAGAACGTTGTTTGATTGTAGGATGCGTCGACGCTGGTCGACTTGACGGTTTTGACGTAATCGAAAGGGACACCAATCCGCGCCACTGTGGGCGCGATGAGATCGTTATCCGACTTCGTGAAGACTGCCAGCTTGTAGTGCTCCCGCAGCCGCCGCAGGGCATCCGGAACATCTGGATGAGGTTCCATCGTTATCGGTGAAGCGGCAATACGGTTGAGGTCGCCTTCGCTCAGCAGCACCGCGCGCTCACGAAAGGCTGCTTTGAAACCACTCCGCAAGATGTCCTTGTAGAGGCGGTGCGGCTTCCCGGCCGTCAAGCGCCGCCCTTGTGCTGAAAAGCTATCGAGAATTGCCGGAGCATCCACGTCTTGAACTCCATGCTCTACGAGCGTGGTTTCAATCTCGCGAAGAAGCACCTCGTACCACTGCACGAGTGTGCCGTAGCAGTCGAAGGTGATTACCTTGGGTGCCGGGTCGAGATTGAACAGCGAGGGCTTCTGTGAGGACATCGAAACACCTTGAGCTAGGTAGGCTCACTCAGCTAGCGCAACCCAATGGAGAAGCAAGAAGGTAGCCTCAGGCGGCGATTTGATGACGACGCACTCATCTGACGACATCCGCAGACAACCACCGCTACGGTCGCAGGGATTGTGGGACTGCGCCACACGCAGCTTGGACATCAGCACCCGTCGCCTTGGCGGCCAATGTTTGGGTATGAGGCGACAACTTGCATCGCTAATCTCGGTAGCTCCGACTGTCGATGAACGCCTGTCTTGGAAAAGATGCTGCTCAAGTGGGTCTTTGCGGTATTGGGGGAAACGCCAAGCGCACGTGCGGCTTCCGCAAGCGGGCTCCCGGATAACAACACGAACAAAAGCCGCTTCTCGGCCACGGTGAGGCCGAACTCCACAGCAACCGCTTCTGCTGCGGTCTGCCACCTTGGCGGCTTCCCAATGAATACGGCGGCGACCGCCTGTGGTAGGTTGCCGTTGCCGAGATGTCGGCGCTCTAAAGGGAGCACGTGGGCAGATAGCGACCTCAAGCTGCCCGATCCCAGCTTGACGGAGATGCCTGCATGACCCAAGCTGGCGCGATCATGGGCAGCGCATTTGATTGCCTTGCGTAACTCTCGAGTAGCTGAGGGATTGGTCGCGGCAAGGGTTCCGCGGTCATCCACGAGTGTAGTTCCCTCCCTCAAAGTTTCTGTTGCCATCCTGTTGGAGTGGAGGATCGAGCCGTCTTCGGAGGCGAGGATTACTCCAATATCGACTTGGTCAAGCGCTTCAACGAGACGGTCTTTTTCCAACTCCTTCGCCTCCAGTAAACCGCTAATCGTCACCGCCCTTCGCAGGTGCGGCAGCAAGAGAGCGCTTAGCCGGATCTCATGGTCGGTCGCGGTCCCGAAGCTCTGGTGATGCATGACGACAAGTTCTGAGACCTGCTCCGGAGTTCTCATCAGGAAAAGGTGCATGACGTCCGAAAAACCCAGCGGGTCTAGCACTTCCCGCACGTAAGGCGACTGGGCAATATATTCGCTTGAGAGGTGGCGCGACGCCACGAAGGGTTCATCCAGAGACGAGCCATTAGAGAACCACTCAATCAGGCAGGCATTCACTTCCGGCAGATGCTGATCGCGTCGTTGTCTCCACTCTGGCGTCCATCCGAGAGAATAATCGATCAGTGCACGACCATCTTTGAGGTCATTGAGTGTAAGGATAAGGGCGTCGCTGCGAAAGGCGCGACCAATGGCTTCCATCGCCTCAACCCATCGGGATGGTTCGAGCGCACAGTCGTAGATCAACCCGATCAGTTCAGAGAGCTGATGATCGGACAGCGTCTCACCCATGGAAGTCTCCCAGACCCCATATCGCCTCGCATGGCCGACATTACCACCAGAGCATGCCGCAGACAATTTTGCTGCCTCACCCGAACGTATGATGCCTCAGGAAACGGGATGTGGTTGGATCAGGATCTGCTGCGCAGACATGGTGGAGATGCGGGCATGTTTCCGATCCAGAGCGTAACGCTTCAGCTCCTGTTGGCCTATTTTGCCGTGCTTATGGTCCCAGGTTCGATCATGATTACGACGGCCAGCCTCGCTGCCGAGAGCGGGGTTGCAAAAGCCACACCGTTCGTTGTCGGCGCGAGCGCTGGAGCAGGCGCAACGGTGGTGCTGATCGGCGCAATCACCACCAATGCCATCTCAGCCATCCCGTTGGCGACACTTCAGCAACTCGGATCTTTGGCGCTGCTCATGATGGCCTTCGTGCTTCTAAGAGCACCGATGGGGCAAGCCGGATCCAAGTCTAGCCGAGTGTCTATGGTAGCGCTTCTGGCAGCAGGTGTTGCCACGGCTATCTCATCACCGATGACACCCATCTTCGCTCTAAACTTGCTGACGAGCGAAGCAGCCTCTCGGCAGGCCCCCGCGGTCACTGGTCTGGCTCTCACCATTACCGCGATGAACCTACTTTGGTATTCTCTTGTTGCGACCGCACTTGCGATGCCGAGACCTAGAGCATTCGCAACGCGGCATCTCGGTCTATTTAGACGGGCTGCCGCTGGATTGCTGTGCACCATTTCATTCAGCAACCTGGCTCAGCATTCGCAGCATCCATTTGTCCAGCATACCGTTGTGGTTGAATGATCCTAAAAAGAAGGGAGCCACTGGCTCCCTTCAGGTCTTGAATTTAGGCGTCTGTTAGAACCGTTTGCTGATCCCGACCTTAACGCCTGCTGAATAGCCCCGAGTTTCGTAGACACCTTCGGGTTAAATTTTCTGCTGCTTCTCGAACTCTACGGGCGACAGCATACCGTTTCTGACGTGCTTGCGCTTCGGGTTGTAGAACATCTCGATGTAGTCGAACACGTCCTGGCGAGCTTCATCACCTGAACGGTAGACCCTGCGACGTATACTCTCTCGCTTCAGAAGATTGAAGAAGCTCTCGGCCACCGCATTGTCATGGCAGTTGCCGCGTTGGCTCATCGAGTGAACCAGATTGTGGTGCCTGAGGAACGAGGCCCGATCCATGCTCGTGAACTGCGAACCCTGGTCCGAGTGGATCAGCACCTTGTCCTTCGGCTTGCGTCGCCACACCGCCATGAGCAGGGCCTGCAACACCCGGCGCGAGATCGATGACGACCGCAAGGTAAGCGAAACCCGCGTAGGTTCGGATGTAGGTGATGTCGTTCGGCCTGCACTCGAACCGGTGGCGCTTCCGGCCTCACCCCAGGCCTTGAAGGAGCCGCTACATCGAATTGCCGGTCGAGCGTGTTGTATAGCGACGGCAGGCCTGCCGCCATAGATGCCGGGACGGCGTTTGTAGCCGATCTGCGCCTTGATCCCGGCGAGACGGGTCAGACGCGTGACCCGGTTCGGGCAGCACATCTCTCCCTGATCGAGGAGGTCGTCGTGCAGACGGTTCGTTGTTTCTGCAGGCCCAAATCCTCGAGTTTAGAACCAGACCGCGACCACTAGTCCGCGGGCCTAGCTGAACTAAGTGCACGATGCGGCATCCGCAGGAGAAGCTCCCTGGGCTTCGAAGGCTGGTCTGTGATGGCGATTTTCAGAACTTCGATTGGGGCGCGCCTGAACCGCGCCGGGTCTACCGGAGACCGTTTGGTTTAAGTTATGCGGCCATGGCTGGCGCGTTCAGGATGGGGTAGGATCGCTCCTCAGCTTCGGCTGGCGGAATATTTGCGATGGGCTCCAAGTGACGCCTGTTGTTGAACCAGTCAACCCATTCGAGTGTGCGAACCCCACGGCTTCGAAGTTGCGCCAAGGTCCTCGGCGACGGATGATCTCGGCCTTCTAAAGGCCGTTGATCGTTCCGGCCAGCGCGTTGTCATAAGAACCGCCAACGCTACCGCCCGCCGGCTCGATGCCTGCCTCCGCCAGCCGTTCGGAAAGCGAATGGACACATATTGCGAGCCGCGGTCGGAATGATGAACCAGCCCGCCGCGTTGGACAGGCCGCCGATCATGAAGCGCCTTGGTCGAGGCATCGAGCACGAAACTCGCGTGCGCCGTCCGGCTTGCCCGCCAGCCGACGATGCGGCGGGCGAAGGCATCAATGACGAAGGCCACGTAAACGAAGCCCTGCCAGGTCGCGACATAGGTGAAATCGGATAACCACAGCATCTTTGGCGCTGGAGCGAAGAAATGTCGGTTCACCCGGTCCAGCGGGCATCGAGCGGACTTGTCCGTCACAGTGGTTTTGACTGGCTTGCCGCGAATGACGCCTTGAAGCCCCATCATTCTCATAAGCCGAGCGACGGTGCAGCGGGCGATGTCGTAACCTTCTCGCTGCAACTGCCGCCAGACTTTCTGCACGCCATAGACCTGGAAGTTCTCATTAAACACCCGGCGTATCTCGATCTTCATGGCCATGTCGCTCCGGGCACTGGCCGACAAGCGATCCATGTCCGTGCGCTTGGCGAGGACTTCATAATAGGTGGACGGGGCAATCGGCAGCAGTCTGCAGATCGGCTCGACCCCGAGCACCGAGCGGGGTTCGTCGATGAAGGAAATCATCGCTTCAGTGAGCGGTCGAGCTCCGCCTGGGCAAAATACGCCGAGGCTTTGCGCAGAATCTCGTTCGCCTGACGAAGTTCTCGGTTCTCCCGCTCCAGAGCCTTCATCTTCTCCGCCACGTCACTCGGCAAACCTGCACGCTTGCCGCTGTTGACCTCGGCCTTCTTCACCTATTAACGGAGGGCGTGCGCCGAGCAGCCGATCTTTGCCGCTATCGATGATACCGCTGCCCAGCGCGATGGGTGTTCTGCTTCATGTTCCGTCACCATCCGAACGGCGCGGGCGCGGACTTCAGGAGAAAACGTGCTCGTCGCCTTGCTTGTCATAGACCCTACTTCTCACGAGTTGGGTCTCCGGCAACCCGGCGCGGTTCATATCGCTGCCACGAAGCTGCCGAAGCTTTACGCGATCTGAGCTTGGGGAAAGCACTGTAACTAGCCATGTCAATTTGCTCAGCTAAATGGCTGCATACACTGACACGCTGGACTTGGCGTTCTCGTTCATCGGAGGCCTCTCGTTGTCGATGAAGCGGACGACCCGGGGGCTCTTCCATAGCATCTACAACGAAATCCATCTCCATTCTGAGCTCAAGATGGCTTCCCCTCGGCAGTTCATCAGAGTTAGATCAAACTAACCGACATGTCCGGTGAAGTGGGGACGACCACTCCAATGACCTGAGGCGTCCGGTTTCCAAGCTTGACAACGAACCAACTGTGCGACAGCAGTGGAAGATCAATAAGTCGTAGCGCAACATCGACTTAAGGGAAAGCGAGTACCCCTTTCTGGAACCAGGCGGTCTGGTTAAGCCGTTTGGCGTAACGCCACCTTTGTAACTCGCCAAAGAACAGAGTTGATCATCGTCGGTCTCTGCTACTAGCGTCTGGACGAGGATACTGATCCCGACCACCTTGGCGTGTGGAGGTGCTCTTTCAAATGCAGAATCGTGCTCGCGAATGCCACTGTGGGAGGTCGGCATGATCTCGGTCGCCGATGATCGCCTAGCCTGTCCCGATTGCCGCGGCAATCTGTCCTCGTTGGAGCAATGTGAGGAATGCGGGCGCCAATTTGCTCAGGAAGATGGCCGTCCGAAGCTCATGCCGCTTGCCGGCGGAACCGTCAGTTTCTCGTGGCCTGCCGGTAGCCTGACTCCGGCGGCAATCTCGGAGGCCGAGATCCTCCGGTTTCCACCGAGGCGGGGACAGTCACGCCGCGGGATTTATCATCTCGACCGCGCGCATGAAGACCGCCTGAGCGACGTCCCCGCTGGAAGTAAAGTTCTGGAAATTGGCTGTGGCGGCGCGCAGATGCGCCGCTGGATGAAGGAGCGTGGTATCCACTACATTGGGGTCGACGTCGCTGTAGACCGCGTTCATGATTGGCTTCAGATGCATGGCGGCCCCGACCTTCTGTGTGACGCTCATGTCCTTCCTTTCCAGGATGAAACCTTCGACGTCGTCTATGCATCAGCCGTATGGGAGCACCTAGCTTTTCCGCAGCTTGCCTCTAAAGAGGTTGCGCGGGTCCTAAAGCCTGGAGGCCTGTGCCTTGGCTCAGCGTCCTTCCTGGAACCCTGGCACGACTCAAGTTACTATCACATGACGCCCTATGGCATCTTCATGACCCTCAGTCTTGCGGGTCTTAGCCCGATCCAGATTTGGCCCGAGACGAAATGGCCGGGTTTCCGCGCTATGTTGGAAATGGGAAACAAGGCAACACGTCTCGTGGGTGGCTTGTGCTGGCTGATTTATGGCTGGTATCTTGCCCCTAAGGCTGCGCAGGTTTGGCTCCATGAACGGCGGAGACCGGACGAACAGGCGCTCATGCATCCAATAGCTCAGATGGCGGGTGCAGTGGCCTGGGTGGCGAGGAAGCCATAAGCAGTCGCGCGAACGGGTGGTTTTACGTTCTCTCCGCAGGCAAGATGTTCAGGCTGAAAAGTCTGCGTGTCCACCGCTGCAGCGACGCGCACGCATCTTTGATCTTTGCCTCGCGCCTCAAGACCATGGCGCAGATGGGTTTCGCCGTCTCGGCACTCGCGCCCTTAAGATGGACCAACGGCCAAAGAGGTAGCAAGAGCTTCGGTAAGGTTTTCGGTGTGCCTAATTGCATGACTGCTTTGCTTTTGCCGAGACCAGAACTGGTAAATCGGCCTAGTTTGAGTCTAGCTCGGAATCATCATCTTCCCAAGTCTTTCGACGCCCCACGTGCATTCCCACTACAAGTAGCGCGACGTCCAATGAACAGTAAACGGCAAGCTGAGGCCGTTCAGGCGGCGCAGTTCCACGGCATGAGCGCATGAGGTCGCCCGTCGCCCTGCAGAATAACGCGATAGCCACTCAGATGCCGGGCGACGCGATCGCACGCGCGGCTATCTTCGAAGCGATAGTCGACCACCGGGGGGCACTGCCACCGAATGTCTGTCATCCCGCGCATAAGCCCATAGCGAGGCCGTCTTGGACGATCCGGGTCCGGGTGCGAGCGTTGGCAGCGTCGTCTCATCAGCGAAGATCCGCTCAGCCTTTTTGATCTCGGCGAGAATGTAGTCAGCTAAGATATCGAGCTCGAAGCCGAGCTTGCCCATCCATTGCGCCATCAGCTTGCGGTTAAGATCGACCTTGTCTGGAGCATGCCTATAGAGTGGCAGACCGTCGACGTACTTCGAGACCGCAATCTAGGCCAGGAGTGCTTCCGTTGGAATGCCGCCCTCGATGACGTGCGCGGGCGCGAGAGCCTGATGACACCGTCTTCGTTTTTGAAGGGATATGTCGGCCGGCGGGTGACGATGACGCGGAACTTCGCGGGTACGACGTCCAGCCGCTCCGAGAGGTCTTCTCCAATCAGCACCTTCTGTTTGCCGACGTACATTCCCCGCCGATTGACAGCCGCGTGAATGCTACTCCGGAGCCCCGTTAAGAACGGGGGGATTACCGCGGCGGTTGCCCGCGATCCAGGGGCTATGGCATGTTAAGTCACCTAGAGGAGGGATCATGATATTCGCCGAGGTCGAGAATAGCGTGTTGTTGTTAGAGTTGGAGCAGGCCTGTCCTTGTCAGGATCGGCTATGGTGCCTCCGAGGCTGTCAGAGGACCTGTAGAAGCGGTTGCCTTCCTCACGACCCGCTAGCCAGAGGCTGGCGTCTACAGGGAACTTGCAACTCTAAAATGGGCCGCCGCCGCAACGCGACATGGGTCTGCGGAGGAGGTAAGGGAAGTCTTCGTTGCTGCCGTCCTCGAGGCCTATGTTCTCGCTTAAGAGCTGATGGCAGATACACTCGACCCGGAGCCTAGTTTGGGAAGCCGTAGCGCTCCGTGATGTCCCAGAATGTGCGATTGATGGCGACCAAGGCGTCGATGCTTGCGCGGATGCGCTCGATCTCCGCACCATCGAGCTTTTCTACCTTCCCATATTTGATTTCTTCGCGACTCTCGAAGATGCGCATTGACTGCGTGATGCCTTGCCCACTGTCGGGGTCGAACGAGTATATGCAATGGTTATACTTGTTGCGAAGTTTTGCCTCGTCCGCCAGCCGCTGAGTCGCGCCTAGAACGTCATGACGGCATGCAGAAGGCGTTTTTTGCATCTTGGCGAGCCTGTCGACCACATCAATTCTCGCACGCGTCGTGTTGAGCGTCAGGAATATCACGATCGCTGTCTCCTTATCCACTCTCGCCAGGCCGGCGATCATGTGAATCAGAAGGCTTTCGGTGTTGGTCCATGTATAGTTCAGCTGACCGATGAGGAGAAGGATCGCCTTCAGCCGGCTATTGATTGCGCGGGAGCGATCTGCTTGCGTCGCTCTGATAGAGCTTATTTGCATGATCAAGGCCTTCCTTGCGCTTGTACTCGAAGTAGCGCGCGACGACTTCCGTCCTGTTATGAACGCCAAGTTTGGTGATGATATTGTGGATGTGGATCTTCACCGTGTGCTCCGAAAGACCGAGAGTAGCCGCGATGATCTTGTTTTGATTGCCCATTGCCATACAGGCCAAGATTTCGTTCTCACGCTTCGTGAGTTTCTCGATCCCCTGCACTTGTCCGTTCGTAGTTGGAGGAAAATTCGCCTCAGACTTCTCCTGCAAGGCAGGGGCGGTATCTGCCGCCGGTGCGCGAGAGCCCGTTGTAGGGAAATAGCGCCCGCCTTTAAGTATGATCCTGAGCGCGGAAAGGAAAACGTCGAGATTGACGTTGAACGGGACGATGCCCTGAACCCATTCCGCGTCGCGCATACATGGGTGCTGCAGTGGATTTGTTCCGTCGTCATGGCACAGCAATGCGGGCGTCGCCTCCTGATGGACCGATGATAATGATGGCCAGTTTGCATACAGACCGGACGCGAAAACGGCATCTGCCAAGATCAGTTGCACCGGGTGCTCGCATTCGTTCAAAGCAGAGGGCAGATCGTATACGATCTCAACGGAAAGCCACGGAAACTCACTTTCTATGGCAGCCGTCATGGCAGCGGAGATTGTTCCTGGTGAGCAGATAATGAGTAGCGTCTTGATAGTATTCATTCTTTCAAAGGCGCAGACGGCAAGATCCACACCAACAGGTCCTGCGGTGTTATGGGCAGCTTGCATGACCAGGCCCCTCCCTCTCTTGAATTCAATCGAAGAAAACAAGCTCCCTTGTTCCGAGGGTGAGACCGTAAACCAGGTGCGGAAACCTGAGAATAGACCACTTGGTCTAGCGCCTAGCTCAAAAAGCTAATCCTTTAGGCGGTTCAGTTTAGTGACACCAAGAAGCGCGAGTTTCCCGATCTTTCCAAGGATCACCATGGGCGATTAGAGCGCGCTCAAGGGCGGTGGACCGAGTTGAGACCTACCTCCTCCTGACTAAGCTTCTACCACCAAAGAGGCATGCTCTATTCTGCAACAGTAGCTGGCACTTAGATCGAAATAGCAGCTTATTTCTTTTGCTCGATCAGGACACAGTGACAGCCATTCCGAAGCACTTGCCGTAGCGCATAGTACCGAGGGTGCGATGTAACCGATCCCGCACCCTGCGTTCGCTGCCGCTGGCTTTCGGTTAAGCATGGGAGGACGGCTACAATTAGACATCGACAGCAATGACTGGCGATAGGTGACGCTGACGCGCACTTATCGCATCAGACGAACTTTGACTTCAATCAACGATGACCGGTGGCCTCCACAGAAGATGAAGGGTGGCCTCGGCGTCGCGACCATAAGGAACGAGAGAAATGGTAGACAGACGCACAACGTTCGACACCTCGCTGGATGAAGATCCGGACAGCCAGGAGCAGCAACAGCAACAACAGCAGCAGGAACAACAGCAACAACAGCAAAGTTCTGAGCAGAACCAGGATCAGAGCAGCGAGTCGACCAACCTAAATGGGAATGGCAACGGCAATCTCAATGGGAATGGTAACGGCAACCTAAACGGCAATGGGAACGGCAACGGCAACCTGAACCTCAACGGGAACGGAAACGCCAATCTCAACGGCAACATCAACGACAACACCAGCACGACGACGGTCGAAGTGGCGGTGGACGTGGGCGTTGGTCTTGAGGACTACATGCCGGAAGACAATGATTTCGCCGACATCGACATGGCCGACAGCTCCATCGACGGCATGTTCAACATTCACATGAACAACATCTTGAACGATGCCTTTACCGGCGACGGCAACAATGTCGGCAATGTCCTGTCACAAGTCGCTAACATTCAGGACAACGACCGGCTCGACAACGCGACCGTCAGCAACGACGGAGACTTCAGCCTCACAGCGACGCCAAGCGGTGGTCTCGCTTTTGCCCGCGACGGCATCTCTGGTGGCGGTGCCGGCGGTGATGGCGGTGGAGATGCGTACGCAGACGGTGGCAGCGGCGGCGCCGGCGGCGGTGCTATCGGCGGTGCTGCGCTCGGAGGCATCGGCCTTGGTGGGCTTGCTGCAAGTCTCGCGGATGCCGGCGACGGCGACGGCGGCGACTCCGACGGAGGCAACGGCGACAGCGGTGACGCTGGCAATGGCGGCAATAACGGCGGTAATGGCACTGGTGGCCGCGGTGGCAACGGGGGTGATGGCCTTGGTTTGGGCCTCGGTCTTGGCCTTGGACTAGGTGCTGGTCTTGCTGTGGCTGGTGACGGGGCTAACGGTGGCGATAGCACCGCTGGCAACGGTGCCGAAGGCGGCGGAGCGGGCGAGTCCAACGGGGGCGATGCCTCCGCAGCTGGCGAGGGTGGCAACTCCGTCGGCGGCGACGTCGGTACACTGATGGGAAGCCTCGGCCTCATCAATCCATTGTTCAATGACGGCGATGGTGGCGGTGCAGGTACCGCTGGCGGTGGCGGCTCGAACACAGGCGGCGCTGCAGGAGATTCTGCTGGTGGTGCCGGTGGGGCAGGCGGCAGCGCATCTGGAGCAGGTGCCGGTGGTGCTGGTGGTGAAGCAACAGGAACTGGGACAGGAACAGGTTTCGGGTCTGGCGCCGGCATCGGAACGGCCGGCGACGGAGCCGCCGGTGGTGCAGGCACGGGCGGAGCCGCAACAAGTGGCGATGCTATCAGCGGCGACGCCATGGGTGGCGATGCCTGGGCAGAAGGTGGCGACGGCGGTGCAGCGTTGAGCGGCGCTTGGGCCGACGGTATTGGCGGCGAAGCCTACGGCGGCTGGGCAATCGGTGGTGCGGGTGCTGCGGGCGGTGCCGGCGGCTTTGCATCCACGGGCTCCGGCGGAGCCGGCGGCGCCGGCGGAACCTGGGGATCTGACAATGGCGACGACGGATATGTCACCGGCACAAGTCATGCCTCGGCGGATGCTTTCGTCGACACCAATGCGTTCAACCAGGAAATCGTCATGGGCGCCAACCTGCAGCAGAACGCAATCGACATGACCATCGTCGGCGGCGATCTCACAAGCACGTCTGTCGGCGAAGACACCAGCGACGGCACCTCATAAGGGCCAGATCAAGGGGGACCGCTTCCGGGGAGCGAAGCTATGACGAACGGACTGCGCATCGCTGCGCAGTCCACTATTGCAAATCGCCAAGCAGGCATATCGACAAGGGGTCCGTGTCATGACGACCATGGACAAGATTACCGAAGACATCTCGCATTTCATCGGTCTTTTCCAGCTAGCGGTCGAAGAAGCACAGCTCAGAAATGCCTATGGTGACTTCTCATATTATGCATCCAAACATCATCTTAACTCGCAACCTTTCGTACCGGATGCGTTCGAAGCTCCGTACGATTTTGTGGGATTTGACCCTGAAGTTAATTACAAGGCGCCAAGCTATACGGCGCCGCTCTGGCATCCCAAACTGTCCGGTGACATTGCCCATCCACCGATTCCAACTGTGGGATTGGATGACAGCCAGGATGTCATCGATCATCCTGACCATCTGTTTTTATCGGCACAGCTTGGGCGCGCGTCCTTAGTCCGGACCATCGAGCCGCCTGGCTCAGTCGCCAACTACCTTGTTCAAGCCGCGTCTCTGTCCGATGACGATACCTTCAGTGTCGGCGGCAGCGGAATGGTGTTTAGTCCGGAGGCTATCGACAAGGCCGAAATCTTGGAGGCCGCGCGCGACGCTCTTGACGCGTCGCCACTTCGGGAATTTGCGAGACCTGGGTCGACCACCGAGATCATCGACCTGATCGATTCGATTGCGGCGGAGCTGAGGGGTCTTGCTGCAGCACCTCTCGTCGCGCCAGAGGATGCGGGAAACCAGCCCCTTTTTTTTGTTAAGCAGTCGGACGTTCTTACCGGAACCTATGTCAACGGCCAGATCGTGACAGTTGCTCCCGTGCTCAAGGACTACTTTTCACCTGAAGACGAGACGGATGAGGAGGACGCAGCTGCGGCGGAGGATGAACCGAGAAACGAAAACTGGGAGGACGATGGCCCAGAGCCGAATGTCGTTGTCTCACCTGACGGTTCGATCACCATAGATGATCGTGTCGAGTTCGTCGGAGGCAACAACGTGGCGGTCAACGAGGCGGTCGTCAACAACCTGTGGACTGGGGCTACGGTCACGGCCGTGGTCGGCAACCATGTTGAAGTCAATGCCATCGTCCAGACGAATGTCATCCAGGACAGCGACGCGATCACATCGGCGTTGGAAGACTGGACGAAGGGCGACGTGCCGACCGAGTTGTTCAACATCGCGACATTCGAACGAACAGATCCTCTGGAGGACAACGCGGACGTTGCAGCGGCGACGAGCGGTTTCCCCTCAGCCTGGGCCGTCGCCGAGATCAAGGGCGATCTCGTTATCACGAACTGGCTCGAGCAGTATATATTCATGTCCGACAACGATATCGGCATCCTGTCTTCCTCGGGTGTGACGACAAACGTGATCGCCGGCGACAATACAAGCGCCAATCACACGTCCATCTTCGAGCTGTCGAAGAGGTACGATCTGATCATCGTCGGCGGATCGCTCTACGATGCGAGCATCATCCACCAAACAAATATACTGTTCGACAACGACGTCGTCGGTGCCGTCGCGGGATTCGAAACCGCGGGTCATGGGACTGTTTCGCATGGTAGCAACCTGCTGTGGAACGAGGCGCTGATCCGCAACGTCGGCGGAGGCGATCGTTTCGGCGACATGTCGGAGGGTTACGCCGAGACGGCGCAAGATTTCGCCAGTGGCGCTTACCGGCTTCATAGTGACGTTCTCACCGATCCCTCCTTCGCTGGCCGCGGCGCCTTGAGTGTCCTCTATGTCAGCGGGGATCTGGTCAACATCCAGTACATCAAGCAGACAGCAATCCTGGGCGACAGCGATCAGATCGCCCTTGCCATGAAGGCGGTTCGGCCTGACAGCGATGCTGAGTGGTCCATAGCCACAGGCGGCAACACTTTGATCAACGCTGCTGCCATCGTCGACCTCGACTCGTTCGGTCGGACCTATGTGGGGGGTGAGCAATATTCGCAGGAAACACTGTTTCAGGCTGAACTGATCACCCACCGGCCGGAACTTCTCGGACTCGATCCAAACGTTCTGGTCAACGAAGCAGTCCTCTTCCTCGATGATGCGATGCTCAACGACGGCGCCCATGCCACGGACCATTTCACGCCGCCTCTCCATGACGCGCAGTATCAGCATGATGGAATGCAGCACATGCTGGGATGATGGGGGCGATCATGTCGGAAACGAACAGAGCGACGATGCAGGCTGATGACCATCAGCCCCGCAATCAACCAACCGATGAGGAAATCTATGCTACGCTGGAGCGCGCCGTGGAAGAATGCCTGAAGCTGACGATCGAGAACGCTCCGCGCTCCGCAACGATATCGAAGCTTGAACCGAGGGGGCAGACACAGGGGAACCCACCTGGTCCAGAAGGATCCGCCACAGCCGAGATCGTCCCGCTGCCGACCGGTGAACCAGCTATCGACCATGCATTCGAAGCGCGCTCCAAACCGGATGGGCGCAGAGCAACGGAAGCCAAGTCACCGGAAGGCATGGTGACCATAGATGGAGACACCGGACCGCAGCGGTCGGACACCAGGGCTTTCGGCAAATCTCCGACTTCGGGCTCCGGTTCCGGCGGAGGATCGTTTCACAAGCGTCTCCCCCCGATCGACTTTTCCGAAAGCCTGAGGGCAGGCGTCAGAGCCGTGCGCGTCAATCTTTCGATCGTGATGCTGTTTACGATCGCAAGCAACATCCTCGTGCTCGCAATCCCGATCTACCTGTTCCAGATCTCCGACCGCGTGCTGACGAGCCGCTCCATCGACACCCTGATCATGCTCACGATTGTCATTGTCGGTGCGGTCATCCTGCAAGCTGCGTTCGATGCGCTTCGGCGCTTCATTCTCATGAGGACCGCGGTCGAAGTTGCCGCTCAACTGGGAGCGCCTATCCTTAGTGCCGCCGCCCGCGCCTCGCTTCACGGCAATGGCAAGG
Source organism: Neorhizobium sp. SOG26 (assembly GCF_003491345.1). GTDB lineage: Bacteria > Pseudomonadota > Alphaproteobacteria > Rhizobiales > Rhizobiaceae > Neorhizobium > Neorhizobium turbinariae. Next base: position 303,973 of record NZ_CP025513.1, on the reverse strand, counting down.
AGTATCAGGTGCTGGGTGACCTGCAGCAGGTCCGCGCGTTTCTCGTTTCCCGGACGCTTCTCTCTTTCCTTGATGCGCCGATCGCACCGCTTTTCGTGTTGGCGGTTTTCCTGATCCACCCGCATCTGGGGATGATCGTCATCCTGACCGGGATCATGCTGCTGGCCTTCACGCAGATCAACCAGCGGATGACGGCAGAGCCTTTCGGGGAAGCCAACACTGCACAGGTGAAGGCCAACCTTCACCTCGAAGCCATGTCCCGCAACTCGCAGATCATCAACGCGCTCGCGATGATCCCCGAAACTGTTCACCTGTGGGGAAAGGATACGGCAACATCGTTGAAGGCGCAGGTCATCGCCCAGGACCGCAACATCACAATTGCGGCGATCTCGAAGGCCTGTCGGCTTCTGACACAGATCGGCATGCTCGGCTGGGGTGCTTTTCTGTCGATCGAAGGCGAACTAACCGGCGGCATGGTCATTGCGGCCTCTATCATCGCCGGACGGGCATTGGCGCCAATCGAGGGCGCAATCGAGGGTTGGAACCAGTATAGCCAATCTCGTGCGGCTTATGGCCGGATCACCAGCCTTCTCAAATCCTCTCCGTTCAACTTTGAACGTCTTAATCTCCCGAAGCCGGAAGGGCGATTGGACGTAGAGCGGCTTCTTTATGTGCCGCAGGGCACGAAGCGCGTGGTGCTGAATGGTTTGTCATTCTCTCTGCAGCCGGGCGACTCTCTTGCGGTCATCGGCAATTCCGGCGCAGGCAAGACCACGCTTGGAAAGATGCTGGTCGGCTCGATCATGCCGACGTCAGGCAATGTCCGGCTCGATCTTATGGATCTACGCAACTGGGATCAGCGGCAGTTTGGCGAGAACATCGGCTATCTGCCCCAGGATGTGCAGTTGTTCCCAGGCACGATAAAATCGAACATCGCCCGCATGCGGCGGGACGTTGACGATGAGATGATCTACCGGGCTGCCATGCTGGCAGATGTCCACGAGATGATCGCGGGCCTTCCTTACGGCTACGAGACGATGGTTTCCGCCGACGGTTCGCCACTCTCCGGCGGGCAGAAACAGCGGATCGCGTTGGCAAGGGCCTTCTTCGGCGACCCGCATCTGGTCGTGCTGGATGAGCCCAATTCCAATCTGGACAATGCTGGTGACGTTGCACTGCTGCGCGCGCTTCAACACGCAAAGGAGAACAAGATCACCGTTGTCACCATAACGCAGCGACCGGCTTTGCTGCAAACCGTCGACAAGATTCTCGTCCTGGCCAACGGCACGATCGCGCTTTTCGGAAAGCGGATGGAGGTTCTCAAAGCGATCGAGGCACGAGGCATCGATATCAATACCGGCTCTTTCGGGCACCAGATCGAATAGGAGGGGGCAGCATGTCTCAAGAAGCAAAGGTTCACGACCTCGAATGGTATGCGGAGGTTCCGCGGTCCGTCTGGAAGCAGACGCTGGCTGGTCTTACCCTCACCGTGTTCGCATTTGGCGGCTTCGGCACCTGGGCCGCGACAGCGCCCTTGGCAGCCGCCGTCATTGCTCAGGGAAGCTTCGTCGCGACCGGCCGAAACAAGATCGTCCAGCATTTCGAAGGCGGTATAATTCGGGAGCTGCTGGTGAAGGAAGGCGACCAGGTCGCGGAGAACCAGCCGGTTGTCCGGCTCGATGAAACCGCAGCGCTGGCGAAGAAGCGGGAGTATTTTCTCCGGCGCATCAGGCTCGAGGCGACGGCTGCACGTCTTGCCGCTCAAGCAGATGGCGCGGAGACGATGGCCGTACCCCCGTATTTCGATGAATTCAAGGATGATCCGGACGTTTCAGCCATACTGCTGACCCAGCAATTGAACTTCAAAGCTCAGAGAGCGAAGCTGAAGGGTGAGATCGCGCTTCTCACGCAGAACAACAAGGCGCTGGAGTTTCGAAGCGAAGGCTATGTGCGTCACCGCCAGGCCATCACGACGCAGCTTCTGCTGCTGCAAGACGAGTACGATACTAAACGCGCCCTCCTCGCCAAAGGCCTCCTGCGTGCTACCGAAGTGAAGTCGCTGCAGCGGGCCATTGCCGATGCGGAAGGACAAATCGGCAGGCTCGGATCGGAAATTGCGGAAACAGGAGCGCAATTGCTGAAGAGCCAGCAGGAGATTACCCGCGCCGAGGACGCATGTCGCGAGGAGGCGCTTGATCGGCTGCAATCGATACAAGGCGAGCGGGATGCCGCGCGGGAGCAATCTCGCGAGGCGGACGATGTGCTTCGTCGTACGACAATCCTTGCACCAGTTTCGGGAACTGTCGTTCGCACATATTACCATACAACAGGCGGCGTGATCGAAAGCGGCAAGGGGATCATGGAAATCCTGCCTGCGGCGGCTCCGTTGATCGTCGAGGCGAAGGTGCCGCGTACAGAAATCGACAACGTGAAGGTGGGGCAACAAGCGACGGTGCGCCTGACAGCCCTGAACCAGCGCACGACCCCCGTTCTTACGGGCGAGGTTTTCTACGTCTCGGCCGATGCTCTGGAAGACAGCAAGGCAGGTCCCGCAAATCAGGACGTCTACCTTGCTCGGATTCAGGTCACGCCGGAGGAGATCGCGCGGGTGAGGGGTTTCACGCCGCAGCCGGGCATGCCGGCCGAGATCATGATACAGACCGCGCTGAGGACGTTCTTCAGCTATCTGGCGAAACCTGTGACCGACAGCATGTCGAGAGCCTTCTCTGAGCGCTGAACACGCAAGTCCATTGGTGGACTTGACATTTCAGGTAAATTTACCATGCAAAAAGAAGAGGCTCGATCGTTTTTCCCGTTCGAGCCTCCATCAGACTGTTTGACTTAAGTAGTATTAACTATTGCTTGTATTGATTCAACTCAATCAAACGAATTAGTCGCTACGGAAGCGCTTTCACATGACTAGACATCCGTCTCCATCTTTGGATGCAGCAGCGACGAAAAGCGAACGGGAGTTTGAAAAAGCGACGGGTTGGTTACCATAAGAGGGCGGAGTAAAGCATGGTGCCCCAGGACAAGGAGCGATTGAAGAATCTTTCGCGGCCCTCTGTCACCTTGGCCCGCAGCTGCTGCAGCTTCTGAACATCCGCCGCCAGGGATTTTAATGACGCTTCCAATGCTTCGGTGTCGTCTGCAGGAAATTCCAGGCATCCATCGACGACCAGTTCTTTCGCCGGGACAACCGAACTCAAGATCGTCGGTACGCCGTGGACAGCTGCCTCCAACACCACCAGGGCAAGACCTTCAGGAAATTCGCTCCGGGTCGGGCAGACGAGGACGTCCGTTTCCGCAAGCTGCTGATGAACATCTTCCGCGTTGAGACGCCCGAGCAGTCGGATACGATCGCCATAACGGGAGGAGGTTGCCCGTCGCCGTAATTCATCCTCCGCCTCACCGGAACCAGCGAAGGAGAGCGTCGTATCGGGATGCCGATCGGCAATTCCCTCGAACGCTTCCAGAAGATCAAACACCCCTTTCTCGGCCTGTAGTCGCCCCAGAAATAGAATGGTTCTCAGCTGGCCGTCACGAGGCGCGGAGGCAAGAAACCTGGCAAGAACTTGTGGAACCTCCGTGTACAATCGCTGACCGTCCTTTCCGCTAAGCTCGATTACCTGCCGCCTCGTTTCTTCGGATGTACAGACACCGGCCGTAACACGTCGTAAGCCGGAGCTTTCGATCCTGCGCTTCAAGCGCTGCTTCCAGGAAAGCGATTTTCTGCCCATCGCCCAGAAATTGTTATGTGCCGTCAAGATGATCTTCGTGCTGCGGGGGATCGACGACATGATCCACCAAGGCGTGTCGGTTCCGACGAGCACCACATGAGGCTCGTAAGACTGCAACTCGCGAACCACCCGTCGGCTGAACGCGAAATTGGCTCTGCAATAGGAGAGCCTGCCGACGGGCCGAGGCCGAGGGATGCTGACGAAGCGGAATCGAGGGTCACGGTTCTCGGGGATGTTCGTCGGTTCTGCAATCAGCAAGGCAATCGCCTGGAGCTTGTCGATGAGCGTGTAGAACATTGTGGAATATGCGACAACCGGCACCCGCGGATCGAAGCTTCCGCTGATCCAGTGATCGAATGTGCCGGCGACATCACCGGGGCCTGCCAAAAAAGCGATACGAGGCGTTTGGCTGGGCTGGAGTCCAAGATGCTCCCTGAACTTGCGCGCCGCGTCTTCCGGAACCACTACAAAATCGGAAATGCTTTCACTCATTTCTATCCCCGTGGTTCGTCTTGTGGGACGGTTGGTCGGCGAAGTTGCGAGAGTCTGGTTCCTGTCTCGGATGGCGTCTGCGGGCTTCGAGAGATTGAAGATCTTACGTGCGGTCGGGTAATCAGTATCGAGCGGTCAACATATCCTGTACGGCCTGCCACTTTGGATGGCTCGCCGTTTCGTTCTCTAGCAGTCCCCAACTTCCCCATTTGTCCGGGCTGCTCATCGAGGAGAACAGGGCGTAGAGTTCACCGCCCGCGCCCCACCAGTTTTCCAGATGGCGCCGGTAGAGACCACCCATCCGGCGATCCCTATTGGCGGCGATGAAAAGAGCCGTTAGCTTCTCGTTGTTTTCGGCCCCGGGTTGCCCCACAAGGTGTTGCCCACCTTCGTAGGCGTGGAGCTTGAGGCCGTATTGCCTGGCAACGGCTGCTTGCTCCTGGATCATCGACTTGTTTTCTGCTTCCACTTCCCGTTCGAGCTCCAGAAAGAGCCGGTCAAGCGACCATTTCGCGACTTCATCGGCGCGCTCGGGAGAGCCGAGGCTTCCGCCGAAGTAGGGTGCGATCGCGAGCACATCCGCATGCTGCGCAACGCCTTTCCAGGAAAGGATCGTGGTGCTCGTCCAGGCGTTGGCCGCTTGTGCGGCGTAGACGCCGATAATCCGTTGCCGGTCAGCTGCGAAAACGTTCTCCCATATGCTGAGCACTTCCGTAGTCCGCTGGGCATAATAAAGAAGCTGAGCTTCGTAGTCGCTATCCGACAGCCCGAGAGATAGTCCGTGTTCACGCGCGTGGTCAGCTTGGCCGAACATGGTGTTCCAGACCTCGTTGGAATACTCGACATGCACTGCGAGATCCGGATCGAGATCCTGTTTTACCTGCTCGGCAAAACGCGCAACAAACTCGTTGCTGCACAAATGAGGCATGGTGAACCACGGTTCACTTCGAACCTGGTTGCACAGCTCGATCATATCTTCGAGCGGGACGCCGCGCTCTGACCTACCGAATTGCCCCCGCGTCTGCCGGTCTTTCCAATGAATGACGGTGGAATCATTCGTCGCCATCCAGTCCATGAAGCGCAGCGCCGACATCCCCTTCAAGCGCTGCAAAAACGGCTTTCGGAATGTCGGCTCGTTCAACTGGCCGCGTACGTGGATCCTGATGTTGCGGATGGGATCAGCGTGATCTGTTTCTTTGAGCCGTGCAGTAAAAGGTGCGTCGTTGCGCAGATTGCGGACATCGTCACGTCCAGCCGCACGCGATTCAAACTCAGCGCCTTCTGCGTAATGGAGCTTTCCCCTGCCATCGTAAAATACCGACAGTTGAACCGGTAGCACCCTCCGTTCCGGAGAAAAAATCAGAAAGCTCTCGAGATGGGAGTGCGGTGGTATTTCCCTTGGATAGCCATCGGGCGTCATGGGTGGAAGGGGTGCGTTCCAGGTGAATGGATCATTGCCCACCTGCAAACGCCATCGTGAGGCATTGTGCGCCAGGTTGGAGAACACATACTCCGTCGCCCAGTAGCTCATGCCGGTAAGGTTGAGCGCCAACCGTTTGCCGGTTCGAGCTTCTGCTGCTGACGTCGCAGACGCCATGAACAACGGCGTAAATGTTCCCGCGCCGGCCATCAGCTGCACGACTTTTCGTCGTGTCAGTGGCGATGTCTTGCCTATACACGTCATTGCAGCCCTGTCCTGTGCCGACCCGAAACCCCACTTCATCGAAGAGCAGCGGGCGCGCAGAAACAAGGAGCCCTTAAGATGGTGGAGATCGTCTGAATGTAGTAGGCATCAGGCTTTCGTTACATTGCGTGGCGAACGTTGTTCAACTTCCCTGAGCAGATCAATCCAAGCCAGCGTAGTGGAGGAAAGATCGAAAGCCTCAGCCCGCTGACGGGACAGTTGCTGTAGACGACGCCTCACTTGCTCGTTCGACAGAACCTTCTCCAGCCCGTCTGCAAGACGGTCAGCGTTTTCCGGTTCGACTAGAACGCCGTACTTGCCCCCTTCCAATAGCTCCGCGGGGCCGGAGGGGCAGTCCGCGGCGACGACCGCAGCACCGCAAGCGAACGCTTCTGCGATGACCAAAGGGAGCCCCTCGAAACGCGATGACAGGCAGAAGACACTACTGCGGGCGATGAATCGAAATGGGTTCTCCTGGAAGCCCAGGAAGTGGACGCTGCCTCCTACGCCATGGTTCAACGCCTGCTCCTGCAAGGCATCGCGCAGAGGGCCGGTCCCTAAGATGACAAGTTGATGTGCGACGCCCCGTCCAAGCAAAGTGGCGTGAGCAGAAACGAGATAATCCAGGCCCTTCTGGTGATCGAGACGTGCCGCGGCAAGGACGACCGAGCCGTTAAAAATGGCCTCGTATTGCTGTGGAAGCGGGGCTTGAGCCTTCCGGCGGACGTGGTCGAGTGCAATTCCATTGTAGATCGTCCGGATTTTTCCGTTGGTAGCCGGTACCAAGCTTTCGAACGCGTCCGCTGCTCCTTTCGAGCAGGCTACGATGACATCGGCGCGTGAGTAGCTCTGCAACACGAGGCGCTGCCGCCAGCTGACGGCTTTGGAGAAGCGTGTCCAATCGTTGTGGACCCAGAGCAGCAGGGGCTTCCGATGGACTTTCGCCGAAATTAGGCTCGTAAATGCGGCGCGACCTTCATTGGCCCCGATGATGATATCAGCGTCTTTGGCCTCTTTGACATGCCCCACAAGGTCCGACACCAGGTCGCGCCGGCGATAGGGGCCCTCATGCTGGTACGTGACGTGAAGGGTAGGATCGACGGCATCGATCAGGTCGCCCCACCGCTCATGCACGAACAGCCGCGCTTCGATGTCACTGCGGTTCAACCGTGCCGCGAGCCCGATCGCCATCCTTTCCGCCCCGCCACCGTTGAGATTGGGAATAGCCATGAGCACGCGCATTCCTGATGTCTCCCGTAGCCGCTCTCTGTCCGCCTAGTATGACAGCCACACTCACAGCCTGTGCGAGAGTATAGGCCGGCGCCGGGATAGCTATTTAGCCTTTTGGATGGAGGAGCTCGTTCAACGCCTCGCGCGTCGGACGGACAACCTCCAGCTTCTGCACAAACGTTGGTCCGCGCCAGACCGTCCACGGCCGGTTGCGGGCGTCCCAATAGTATTAGTCGGTTAACCAAAAAGCTGAGTCGCTCTTTCGAGCACCTCCCGGCATCGTTGAGGACCATCGGAACGGGTGAGTAGATCGATGAACTTCCAATCTATTGTGGGACCACCAAAGCTTGAGCTATCGGTAGTGATCCCCTGCTTCAATGAATCCGGCAATCTCCTCGAGCTTCATCGGAGACTGACCGACGTATGTGCGGCAGTCACCCAGGATTACGAGATTCTACTGGTGAACGACGGATCCCATGACGAGACCTGGGACGTGATTTCGCGCCTGCACAAGATCGACCCTCACGTCGTGGCGGTCAACCTTTCCAGGAATTACGGGCACCAGATCGCGCTTTCCGCCGGGTTGTCACATTGCTGCGGCGACCGGGTTCTGATCATCGATGCCGACCTGCAAGATCCGCCGGAGCTTCTGTCCCAGATGATGAAGATCATGAGTGCCGGGGCGGATGTGGTGTATGGTGTCCGTACCGAGCGACTGGGGGAAAGCTGGTTCAAGCGATTGACTGCATCCTTGTTCTACCGATTGCTTGCAAAGGTCGTGGACGTGCAGATTCCCGTTGATACAGGAGACTTCCGCCTCATCAGCCGTCGCGCGCTCGACGTCCTTCTCAGCATGCCGGAACACAACCGGTTCATACGCGGAATGGTCAGCTGGATCGGTTTCAGGCAGGTACCCATCGCCTACCAAAGGCAGCCCCGCTTTGCCGGAGAGACGAAATATCCGCTCTCGCGAATGTTACGTTTTGCGGCAGACGCAATCACCGGTTTCTCCACTCTGCCGTTGAGAACGGCCACCTACTTCGGGTTCGTATCGGGGTTCTTCGCGTTTGCCAGCCTGATCTACACCATCGGAAGCTGGCTCATGGGGAATGCGATCACAGGCTGGACCAGCCTCATGTCTGTGGTCCTATTACTGGGCGCAGCGCAACTGCTCGTGATCGGCATCGTCGGCGAGTATCTCGGGCGCCTTTATATGGAGGCGAAGCGACGCCCGCTCTACGTGGTGCAAGACCTGCTTGGTCACGAGACGAATGGCAGTTTTTCCCATTTCGAACGGACCGATTTTGGGCGTGATATCAACTTGGTCTCCGGGAACCCGAGTTAGCTGCAGGCTTTTGACGTTGAAACACGCTATCAGACTAACATTGTTCGCGGCCGTCGGCCTGCTAAACACGCTCGCCGACTTCACGATCTTCTTCCTGTTGCTCAGCTATTCTCCGTTGCCGGCGTCAGCGTGCAACATTGTTTCCTACGCCTCGGGTATCGCTCTAAGCTACGTGATCAACAGGCACCTGACGTTCCGAGACAGGCAGACGCATCGTGTCGTAGGCCCGATCATCTTCCTAGCAACAGGTCTCGTCGGGCTCGCCATAAATACCCTGGTTGTCGTCCTATCACTTCCGTTTGTGGGCACGGTTTCGGCGAAGATCGCAGCCACGCTCGTAACGTTCGCCTGGAACTATTCGGTCTCAAACCTGATCGTTTTTACGGAAACGAGCCGAAGTCCGAGATCATAGATTCAGCTTGCACCACCGCGGCGCCACCCGCCCGGCGGAAAGCGGCGCAAGGAGTCGGCTTGAAGATGCTTAAGATCACCGTCCCCCCAATCCAAAAGGGCTCCCTGTTCTCGATTGCGGACGCGCTATCTCCCCTGGCCGCACTGCTCGGAATTTCATCGTTCATTGGCGTAGCCGTGATCGGCTTCGGTAAAAGCGGCTCCTGGATGAGCGATTTCAACTGGTACTATGCCGGAGGCACCTGCTTGCTAAGCGGCGGCAACATGTACGACCTAGAGTGCTTCGGTCCGCTCATAAAGGAGCTTTCCGGCGTCGAGGCTTTGGCTGGCCTTCCTTATCCGCCACATTTCGCGCCGTTCGCAGCCGTGGTCGCTATTCCGTCGCTCTCGGTATCGTCGATCTTGTTCGTCTTTATCAACATCGCCGTCTCCATGGCGCTGGCATTCGTGGTTGTCGAAACCGAGCGCCGTGTTTGCGGGTCAGACAGCCGTGACGTCGGACTGAACCACTTCTGGGCAATCGCGCTCGTGCTTGGAAGTTCCGGAGTTTGGGGAGTCGTTTGGCTAGGACAAATCTCGCTCTTGATCGCCCTGTTTGTCTGGGTTGCCTTCCGCTTCCTAGACCGTTGCAATACTGTTCTTGCGGGGGTATTGCTTGCGATAGTTTCGGTTAAGCCGCAGATGGCGGCGCTGCTTTTCTTCTGGTTACTCCTTCACGGTCAATGGAAGGTGCTTGCCGTTGCCGCCGCCGCCGCTGGTTTCCTGAGCGCCTACGCCTTCGCTAAAGTCGGTCTTGCCCCATCCATCACGGGATGGATCACTGCTCTTGCGGCCTACCAGCACTATCCGGAGAACATGCTGGGCAGCGGCACGATCATGGGCTTGCCCAGTTTAGTCGCGCTGTATGGCGTCGATATTCCTCTACCCGTGGCGACAGCGATTGGCGCACTGGCGTTGGTCTATCTGCGGGTCTTCAGCAAGGCCTCTCCCTTCGCGCCAATGGCACTGGGTACCATTCTGCTCGTGCAGATGATGGTGTTCTCGCGTCCGATCGACATTGCCTTCATCCTCCCTGTATTTGCTCTCTTTTGGCCCAGTCGGCATTCGCATCCTATCCAACTTCTGTTTTTCGTGGTCATGATGGCGCTCATCTGTTTTCCACAACAGGTCGTGGCCAGGGCGTTCCCGTTTCCTGAAGCATCGCACTTCCGGACATTGCCTGTCGCCGTGTTGACCGTGTTGTTTTTTCGCCAGATGCTGCTGGGCGCGAGCCGTTGGGAATATTGGAGCGCGACCAGCAGACTGCAGCCGCGCCCGGATGTCTAATATCGCTCTGGAATGAAAATCAGGAGTGACAGGTCGGCCGCGGTCAACACGCTGTTGCGTCGGACTTGAAGAGCGCCGTCATAGCGATGGCTTCGGCAGCGCCTTCCAATAAGGATCCGGCCACACAAAGGGATTGCCCCCGAACTCGGGATAGGATTTTGCGAAGAATAACTGGCACGGCTGGACTTCGTGCGGTTCGCGATTCATCGTCCAGTAGGTCCTGCAAATCTTTTCGGAGATGACGCGCCGACATTCCTTCATGTCTAGGGCTCTGGTCTTGTTCTTCGCCGCGAGATCCTGTGCTACTTTCCATGCGATCTTCTGCAACGGTGCCACGAGCGCACGGGGAACGGTTGGAGGGGCCGCTGCGCCCTCGGGCGACTGATTGTATATCGTCGCATAGTGTACGGCCGAGACGAGATATATCCCCGCATCGGTCAGATGGACGTCATCCCTAAAAATGGATCTGAGTTTCTGCTCATCAGTTCCCCTCACGCCAGGCAGATCACCAGCAAGGGCGAGTTGCACCAGCTCAACCAGGGCAGTACCTGCCGGCACCGTAGAAAGCCTCGCCGGGCGATCCTCCGCCTCCAACGTCAGCTTCACCTTCTCCGTGATGCATTGCCAAGCGGCGGCAGAGTTCGTTTCGTGCTCGATCCAGATCCCTGGATTGCTCGTGTCGATTTGCAGCCATGTGTGGACGTAGAAGGTCTTTCCGTTCGGATTTCCATCAAGCAGGCGGTCGTGGATATGGCGAAGATATCCGATCGCGTTCTCCCAGACGATGGAGCCCAGCGAACCGTGATTTTCTGCAACCACCAGTGCATCATAGGGACGCCCCGTCTTCACATGTGTCGGCTTCCGCAGTTCCATGGCTACGTTCATCCCGTCACCGTGGCGGTTTTTCCCATAGGAGTACCCATCCCATCCTGAGCTTTCCGCGTTGTCGCCCCGGGTGCGGACCCTCAATGGCGATCCGAGGACGATTTGCTCTTCCCAAGCCAGGGTCTTGCCCTTGCTCCTGGCGATCAGTTCCACCCAATCAGGCATGGGGTTGTCGATCAGGCTGTGACCCGTGAAGAGGACCTGCGCGAAGTTCTGTGGCTTCCCGTCCTGCGCCTGCGCCGCGTGTGACGCAAGGCACACCAACACCATTCCCATCGTGCAGCTTCGCAAACTCATCAAGGTAACAGTCACGGCCTTCTCCGTCGGCTCTCTTCAGATGAGGAAAGACTACAGGCCAGAAGACCTAGCGACGACATGCTCAAAAGGTGTACGTTCGGATGTGGCTATCCATCAAAAAGCATAAATGGGCAGAAGCGGCGCTGACGGGCTAGGATGACGCAGAACCTGTGGGGGCTGCGGATGCTGAAGCGCGCATATGATATCGGACCGATTTCGATCATCAACCGTATGACATCGGGTCGAGGGCTAGGAACATCGATGGGACGCAATCGACCCGCGGTCGCTGGAAGAACTGCGACATCACTGGAGGATGGCGCGAGCCAACATCTCGCCCTCATCATCCTCGTCGGGTTGCTCTTGGCGGGCGCCATCCTCAGGATCGCCAACCTGCTCCTCGAAGCGTCACTGTGGGAAGATGAGATATTCTCGGTCGCGCTTGCCGAAAGTCCGCTGGCTGACCTGTTCCTGACGGGATTGCGCTTCGACACGCATCCACCACTCTATTACGTGCAGCTGCATTTCTGGGGCGCAATAGCAAACAGCGACCGCTGGTATATCCTCAATTCGACGCTTCTGAGTATCGTCTCTGTCGTGGTCATCTTCGAATGCTGTAGGCGCATCTATGACGAGAGGGTTGGGCTCTGGGCGGCCGCGATACAGTCCCTGATGCCGCTGCAGCTGTTTTTTGCCGAGAATGTTCGCATGTATCCGATGTTCGCGATCCTGGCGATCACGCTTTGGTACGTGCTTCAGACGATCGTACGCCACGGCGCCAGCTCAAGGGCCAGACTTTTTGCGGTGGCCTGCCTTGGTGTCGCGACGACACTTACGCATGGGCTCGGCTTCTTCGTGACTTTCTTTATTTTCCTTCATGCCCTCATCCAGTTCTACGGCCAGACGTCCCGCAGAAACGCTATATTTCTCGTGGGGTCCTATGTGCCGGTTGCACTTACGGCGATTTACCCGCTGGTAATTGGTGCCATCAGGCGAACAGAGGGGATAGCGGTTTTCGATGTCCCGACCATCGGTATCCATCTGACGATGACCCTTCTGGGGCCAGAGTTTCCATGGCCGACGGTTGCCGGCCTTGTTGCACTTCCGCTGCTGGTGTTCGTTCCCCTCGTCGAACCTCGCGCTCGAATGCTTTGCGGCATGCTCGTCTTGCTGCCTCTGTTCACGCTGTTTGGAATCTCGGTGCTCTTCAAGCCCGTCTTTATCTATCGGACAATCGGCCTTTTCCTCCCCTTCCTCGCGATAGCCATGGCTCTCTGCGCCGACACGGCGTTCCGCAGAAAAGCGAGGATGCCCCGTGTCTGGATCTCCGCGATGATCCTCACGATGCTCGCAGGAGGAGTAAACTACACGATAAACTTCGAGAAGCGCGGCTATCGAGAGATCGTGACCGAACTGAAAACTGCGTCCTCTGAGAACGACGTTATTCTGGCCGGAAGCCCCTCGGTGTTCTGGGCCGTTACCCGATACCTCGATGGTGACCACACCAGACGCAGTGCTCTTGAGGTTCAGCCGCCCGTTCGCGACGGTATGCTGCGCGTGAAGCAAAAGCTTGAGGATTTGGGTGCGACGAGCCTCGGGCTGTTCGGCCAAACGGACCACATCCGGATTGCCGATCGCACCGTCTACCCGTTTTTCGCTGGAGAGCCGGCGTCTAAACTGCCGGCGTTCTGGGTGCTCAATCCTGCGGAAGGCGGGTGTGCCTCAATAGGCGAGGACGGCTCCCGCTATCATGTCGTGAATGAGATTTCGGCTTCGAGTCAGCGGGCAATCCAGTGTCGAAGGTCCGGGCTCTGATCCCCGTCAACGCGACTGCCGCTTTCCGTGGTACAGGGCAAGGGTCTCACGATGCCTGAATATGCGCGAGCGCTGATCTACATCCTGGGGCTCTCGATTCCTGTCTTCTTCGTCGCCGAGAAAATTGCCGGGCCGCTCGTCGACAAGGACGAATTCCGTCGGTGGCGGAATTGCTGGATCGCCACGACCTTTGCAACCTTTCTGTCGAGCAGCTTCCTGGCGTTCGTTGCCATGATCCTGTTGGTGAGCGTCTATATCCATCGTTGCGCCAAGCAGCCGATCTTTTTCTACATCATATTGATGTTTGTCGCGCCATGCGTGTCGATGGGGCTTGGAATACCCGGCGTCTTCAACTCTATCATCGAACTCAACCCGCCGAAACTGCTCGCGCTACTCATCCTCCTGCCCATTGCCCACCACCTGTGGATGGACGCCAAGAACCGCCAGGCCACGTTCCTGGATACATGTATCGTGTCGTACTACGTCCTGCTTTCTGCGCTGTCCTGGCGCTATGGGCTGAGCTCGGTCCTCCGGGGGATGCTCGGCTATTTTACAGTGATCCTGCTTCCGTATTTCGTGTTCAGCCGCGGGATCCGATCGGCCAAAGATCTGAACAGGGCGCTTCTTGCGTTCGCAGTCGCGGCAATGCCGCTTGCTGCGGTGGGAGCCTTCGAAATGCGGAAGGGATGGCGCCTCTACAATCAGGTCGTCCAGCAATGGGAAGTCATCGTAGCCACACCGTATCTTCTCCGAGACAGCATGCTGCGCGCCTCCGCCACGGCCATAGAGCCAATCGCGTTTGGGTTTGCGTGCATGGCGGGCATCGGCTGCCTCATGACCCTCAGGACGAGGCTCAGTTTCTCCAAATGGACTTACGTAGGACTGGGTATTCTGTTGGTCGGGCTGATGTCCAGCCTCTCACGAGGCCCCTGGCTGGGCTCTGCGGTTTTCGCCTTTGTGGCGCTTGCGGCTTATCCCAAGACTGCCTTGAAGGTCTTAGTTTGCGCCATGCCGCTGGTTGCCGGCGCGGCTTATGCTTGGCCGGCGCGATTCAGCCGCTTTATCGACCTCCTTCCATTCATCGGCTCCAGCGATCCGGGAAGCGAAGCCTATAGGTCCGACCTTCTGGCAAATGCATTGATCGTCATCCAGCGGTACCCCTTCTTCGGCTCTCTGACATTTCTGGAGGAGCCGGAGATGCAAAGGATGATTCAGGGGCAGGGGATCATCGACGTCGTCAACTCGTATCTGCAGATCGCCCTGGAGTTTGGCCTTGTCGGATTGTTTCTCTTCGTCATCTTTTTCTTGACACTGGGCGCCTCACTCTTCACCAGGGCGGCAAGCCCGACGTCACACGAGCCAAGCATCAACTACGCGGGTCTCTTTGCTCTGCTGGTAGCCATGTTGTTCACGATCGTGACGGTCAGCAGCGTATCGGTCATTCCGTCCATCTACTGGGCATTCGCGGGGATTTGCGCAGCTTTGCCGAGGCTGCGCAGAGAGGTTATTCGTACTCCCGCTCTCGAAATGCGGGTCCTGAGCGGCTTCCGGCAATAGCCGATGCGCTAGGTAGTGGGCTCATAAATACGCATCCACAGTCTTGCCGAGGCGAGAGCGACTGCAGCAAGGAAGTTAGCAGCGAGCTTGTCGTAGCGGGTGGTGAGCCTTCTGAAGTGTTCAGTTTGCAGAAGAAGCGTTCGACAAGATTGCGCGGATGGTAGAGGCTTGGGTCGACTGACCTTTGGACCCTGCGGTCGCGCTGGGTTGGGATGTGGGCCTCGCCGCCGCGTTGTCGAACGAGGTCGATTAGGGTGCTGCCAGTCGTAACCACGATTGGCGATGACGACAGACGCCGAAGGAAGCCCTTCGAGTAGGCAGGGCGCGGCGGCCTTGTCAGAAGCCTGCCCCTGCGTCAACCCGAGCCGAACCGGCAAGCGCCGTTCGTCGACCACAACATGAAGCTTGGTGGTCAATCCTCCACGAGAGCGGCCGATGGCGTGATCGGGGCCCCCTTTTTACCACCGGCGGCGTGTTGGTGGGCGCGCACGATGGAGGAATCGATCAACTACATTGACCGGGGCGTGTGGCTGCGAGCGCCTCAAAGACCCGCAGCCACACGCCCGCCTTGGCCCACCAGTTATAGCGATTGTAGGCCGTCGTGTAAGGGCCGTATCGCTCCGGAAGGTCACGCCACGGTGAGCCGGTTCGCAAGATATAGAAGATCGCGTTCAGAACGCGCCTATCATCCGCCCGCGCCACGCCACGGGTTTATTGGGAAGAAGCGGCGCCATCAGCACCCATTCCCGATCAGTAAGGTCGAACCGTGCCATGCAAAAACCTCCCTCGAAGTTTGAATCGTGAACGGTCCTCACAAGGAACCCCTTTTATGAGTACATACCCTAGCACCACTGCTTCAGTGGATCGAAGTTCCACGTCAACCATCAGAGCAGCATGGAGAGCTGGCGGTACCGCTATTGCGATAATCGGAGGCGCCGTGTCCTCACCAGATGGTTTAGCGCCCAGCCAATGCCGACACCGAGTACGGCTCCGCTTGCCTTCACAACGGCATCATTGAAATGAGCATGACGTGACGGCGAAAGAAGCTGCATAGCTTCGATCAACCCCGCGCAAGCGATCAGCGTCACGGCCAAGAGCGGAATACGTCTTGGATAGGCAACAGCGAAGAGCATCGCCATAACGGCAAACGCCAGTACCCGGTTTATTTCCACGGGCAAGAGATCATGTGGTCTGAATTCGATGGGGGCGACCGTCACGAAGACGATCAACGCCAAAGCGGCCCACGCCAGCAATTTGAATATCCTTATTATCACCATTTAAACCAATTGTAGGTGCTGCGATGAGTTGGGCCCGGCACGCAATCTTCTTCGCCAAGAGCGTCACGAAACGTTTCGAAATCATCAGAGGCCGCCTGATGCAATGAACGCGGCTTCACCCCAAGCGGCAGGGCTGATCCAGTGCCGGAAGAGGCTCTTTGTATTCGATAAGTATCTGGTGACGGCCGAGTAGTCGATTGAGGTGGAACTGGACGATCCCCTGAAACTCCGGAAATTTACCCGCCACCGCAAACGCGGCCTGTTGCCACCGTATGGGATCTTCTGCCGTCGCGCGTCTCGCAAGACGGATCACTTGGAGCGGGTAGATTGCGAGGAGAGCGAGGCTTGCCGGGTGCAGGGCGCAGCCGCCGACGGCGATGAAAGGGATCAATCCGCCCCAGACAACGCTGCGTCTGACATTTCGACTCCAGATCCGGAACGGCGATCGACTGTGGAGGCTGGAGACCTGTGCATAAGCATGTCCGCAACGGACGCTTCTGCGCCACCACTGGCTAAAGCGGGTGATCGCGGCATCGTGCCGCGTCATCTCCACCGGAAGCCGCCAGATCTTCCAGCCTGCGGTTCGCAGCCGGACGCACAGTTCCGGTTCTTCCCCACCGATCAGATCATCCAGGTAGCCGCCGACATCCTTCAGGGCACTCGTTCTGATCAGCACGTCACCGCCGCATTCGATAGCTTCACCCGCCGGGCCGTCCCACTCGCGGTCGCACAGGGTATTGTAGATGGTTACATTTGGGTAGATCTCGCGGCGACGGCCGAAGACCAGTGCTAGATCCGGATGGGCTGCCAAAAATGTAGCCGCTTCATCAAGCCATTTCGGATCCAGCCGGCAATCCCCATCCACGAACTGGACGAACTCCGTCTCCGGCCGGATCTGCATCAAAGCATGAAAGCCGGTATTGCGCGCGCGCGCAGCAGTGAACGGCGTCGTCATGTCCAGACAAACTACCCTCGCGCAAAGCGATGTGGCAGCGTCGACGCTTCCGTCAGACGAACCGGAGTCCACATAGACGACATGGCGGCTGTGATCCTTGACGGATCGCAGGCAGTTGAGCAGACGCTTCCCTTCGTTTCTGCCGATGACCACGATGCCGATGCCGGCAGAGCTACCGTCTTTCCGTGAGGCAGGCATTTTGAGAGCATCCATTGCGTTACCTCGATGCGGTCATTCGAAATCCGGCATTACTGAAGGTCGCCGGGCCAGCCGGATAGTCCTTTTTCTCTGCCATACCTGTAAACTTACCCCTTTGGTGGAAGCGGCTTCGCCCGCGATGTCTGTTTGTGGAACTGAGCGGGTGGCGACTCATGGCTTATACTTGGATGGCAGAACGACACTGCCGAACAGGAGAGCCGCCAGGGAGATGCGTATCGCGTATTTCACCAATCAATATCCAGCACCGAGCCACACGTTCATCCGGCGTGAAATCACGGCTTTGGAAGAGAGGGGACATAGCATTCGGCGATATGCCGTGCGTCCTTTCAAAGGCGAACTGAAAAACCCTGAGGATCTCCGGGAGGCGGCCAACACCCGTCAGCTGTTGAAAACCGCACCCGGCTCTGCCGCTCTCAGCTTAATCCGCGTGCTATGCATGCGCCCCGCGTCATTCTTTCGAGCCGCCGCAAGCGCTTTCTCTTTCGGAAGAGGTTCAGAGGGACGGCTCCTCGTCCACCTTGCCTATCTCGCGGAGGCTGCCATTCTTGCCGACTGGTGCCTGCGAGAGAAGATTGAGCATCTGCATGTGCACTTCGGCACCAATCCCGCCACGGTCGCCGTGTTTGCACATCAGATCTGTGGCGTGCGCTTCAGCTTCACCGTCCACGGCCCGGAGGAGTTCGATCGCCCCGAGGCGCTCAGCCTTTACGAGAAGATCCGAGTGTCCTCGTTTGTCGTGGCCGTCAGCTCATATGGCCGCAGTCAGTTGATGCGCTGGGCCAAGTCGGCGGACTGGAAAAAGATCTGCGTTGTCCGCTGTGGCCTCGATGAGCAGTATCTTCGGGATCGGACGGTATCCTCGGCAACGGGGAAACGCCTCGTATGCATTGCCCGACTATCGGAGCAGAAAGGCCATCTGCTCCTGGTGCAGGCGGCGGCACAGCTGAAAGCGGAGAACCTGGATTTTGAACTTGTTCTGGTTGGCGACGGGCCGCTGCGTTTGGAAATCGAAGAGCAGGTGAAACATCTCGGACTTAGCGATACGGTGAAACTGACGGGAACGCTTTCTCAGGACGATGTGCGGGCTGAAATTCTGAAGGCGAAGGCGCTTGTTCTGCCGAGCTTCGCAGAGGGCCTGCCGGTTGTCCTCATGGAGAGCCTCGCGCTGAGCCGACCGGTGATCGCTACCTATATCGCGGGAATTCCGGAGCTCGTTCGGCCGGATAACGGCTGGCTGGTGCCGGCAGGCGATGTTGAGGCTTTGGTCGGAGCGATGCGGGAGGCACTTCTCGCCAGCGACATGGAACTGCTGAGGAAGGGGGATGCGGGTCGCCGCCTCGCGCTCGAAAAGCACAATGTCTCGAACTCGGCAGCCGTGATCGAGAGGCTGATGGCGCAGGCGGACCCAGCCTGAAAGTGTCGCATGGCTCAGACCCTCTGTCAGGCTCTCATCATAGCAGCCTGCGATGTCTTTCGGCCACTCTCGATCAGCGCCTTGGTGTAGCCCTCGCGAGGAGCGAGGAAGGTTTGTTCCGCGTCGCCCTGCTCGATGATCTCGCCGCGCTTCATGACGATCGTGCGTTGACAGATCTGGCGGATAACCGAGTCATGCGAAATGAAGACATAGGTCAGGTTCAACTCGGCGCAATTGCTGCAGGAACTCGAGTACCTGTGCCTGAACGGAGATGTGCAGGGCGGAGGTCGGCTAGTCGAGGATCAACAGCCGCGGGTTCAGTGCGATCGCGCGTGCAACGCAGACGCGCTGCTTCTGTCCACCGGATAGCTCGCGCGGGTAGCGGTACTTGAACAACTTCGGCAGTTGCACGATGTCGAGAAGTGCTTCCGTGCGTGCCGCGATATCTCGGCGGCTCATGTTAGTCTGGATGCACAGCGGCTCGCCGATTGCATCGCCGATGGTGTGGCGACCGTTCAGCGCCGAATGCGGGTTCTGGAAGACGAACTGCATATGCTGTCGCAACGGTTCGCCGGCAAGGCCGGTGATATCGGTGCCGTTGAAGATCACGTCTCCGGAAGTCGGCTCGATGAGACGCAGAAGCATCCGCGCCAGGGTCGATTTGCCCGAGCCGCTTTCTCCGACCACGCCGAAGATCTCGCCGGTCTTACGGAAAGGTCGAGGGAGTTGATCGCCACGACCTCGGCACCGGACTGGCGGCGGTAGATTTTCCTGAGGTTGCGCGCTTCAAGAAGGTGGGTCGGAGCAGCCCGTTCTGGAGCGGCTGCTAGAGCCACAGGCCTTTAGGCGTGAGGTTGATGTCCGGAATCGCCGCCAGTAGGCGCTTTGTGTATTGGTGCTGCGGCCGCTTCAGGATGTCCTGCGTCAAGCCTTGCTCGACAATCTCGCCTTTGTACATAACGGCGCAGAGCTTCGCCACGGTGGCAATCGCACCGATGTCGTGGCTGATCATGATGACGCTAAGGTTCAGCTTCTCGACGAGGGAATTGATGAGATCGAGCACCTGCGCCTGCACGGTCACATCAAGCGCAGTCGTCGGTTCGTCGGCGATCAGGAGGTCGGGTTTGCCCGCGAGCGCCATGGCGATCAGCACGCGCTGGTGGATGCCGCCCGACAACTGATGCGGATATTGGGAGAACAGCATCGAGGGGTTCGGCAGACCGACCTGATCGAGAAGCTCCTCGGTTCGGGCCCGCGTGCTGTCTTCGAGGAAACGCCTTTGCCGCCCGCCTTATCATGTGCGTAGATGACGTCCGAGATTTGCCGCCCGATCGAAGAAAGCGGGTTCAGGTACGTAATCGGGCCCTGGAAGATTATCAAGATGTGGATCCCGCGGATCTTTGTCCAGTCCTTCTCGGGCCAGCGCTGTGATGTCCTGGCCATCGAAGGAGATGGATCCTTCGACAACCTCGCAATTACTCGGGCCGATGCCGAGAACTGAACGCACCAGAACCGTCTTGCCGGAGCCGCTTTCACCGACGATGCCGAGCGTGTCGCCGCGATTGACGGAAAGGTTGATGCCCTTCAGCACATGCACCGGCCCGTCAAATGTCCCGACGTGGTATTCGTCTGCCGCATGTTCCGGGACACGAGCTGGCCGGCAAAGTGGTGGCGACCGGCAAGGGCGTGATGCGATTTAATGTTGGCGACCGCGTCACGGTGCCTTTCGTCTCCGGCTGCGGCCATTGCTCCGTCATTCTGGCAACCAGCAGGTCTGCCCGAGCCAGTTCCAGCCGGGCTTTACCCACTGGGGTTCGTTCGCCGGAATATGTCGCGATCGATTCCGCCGATACAGATCTTGTGGCTCTTCCGGAAGAGATCGACGACGCCACAGCTGCAAACCTTACCTGCCGCTTCGCCACCTCCTTCCGCGTCGTCGCCGACCAGGCCCGTACCGGCCCCGGTGACTTGGTCACAGTTCATGGCTGCGGCGGCGTCGGCCTTTCGGCAATCATGATCGCGACCGCCCTCGGTGCGAACGTCATCGGGATCAATCTGACAGAAGATAAGATCGCCCTAGCACGACAGTGCGGGGCAGTGGAACCAATCAAAGCGGACTCCGTGCCGGATGTCGTCGAGGCGGTCAGAGAGATCACCAAGGGCGGTGCCCACGTTTTCATCGACGCGCTCGGTCACCCCGCGACCTGCTTCAATTCCATCAAGAACCTGCGACGCCGCGGCCGGCATGTGCAGGTTGGCCTGATGCTTGGAGAGCATGCCACACCGCAAATTCCGATGGCGCAGGTGATTGGCCACGAGCTTGAAATCTATGGCAGCCATGGCATGCAGGCTTGGCGCTACGACGCGATGCTTTCTACGCTGACCGCCGGCAAGATGAAACCGCAGCAGCTCATTTCCAAGAGGATAAACCTAGAGGCAGCTGTTTCCGAGTTGGTGAACCTCGACAAGGCGGAGACGCTAGCTATTGCCGTCGTGACCAGCTTATAGGCATCGGGTAATGTGGGCGTCACGGCGAAAGCCCACGCCTGCTGCCAAGGCCGACATGACGCAGGAAATCCAGCAGGAGGTGTGGCGGAAGGCCGCTCTGGCGGCGTTCGATGACCACCCTCAAGCGGAAAACAAGGTGGCCGCATAGCCACGCCAGATTTGCAAGGCTCGCGTAGAGCAAACCATGGTTCTTCAGGAAGTAAAGGTTGCGAGACTGGAACCAGTAGGGCGGGCGCCGTGCCGGACGCGTGTACCGAGTGACACCGGTAGCCTGACCCACAAGGTGAACCACCCGGCTCTGCGGCACATGCCAGCACGACCAGCCGGCGCGGGCAGCGCGAAGACAGAAATCGGTTTCCTCAAAATAGAGGAAAAAGCGATCGTCCAGAAGCCCGACATCATGTAGAAGGTCGGAACGCATGATCATGCATGCCCCGGAGACCCAGTCGATGCGCGAGGGCTTCTGCGGCATCTCCGGCACCACCCGCCAGCGGTCGAGGAGGCGAGTGATGGGACCAAGCTTCGCCTCACCCTCGAATTCGTTGGAGATGGATGGAAAGCGGAATGCGCATGCTTGCTTGCGCCCGTCCGGGTGTTCAAGGCTGCTTCCGGCAATTCCGGCTCTCGGCTCGTTATCCATGAAACCGACGAGCATGATGATGCTCATCGGGCGGGCGACAGTATCCGGATTGAGCAGAAGGACATAGTCGGGATCCCCAAAACGCTCTGCGGCGTATTCGATGCCCCGGTTGTTGCCATAGGCGAAGCCGCCGTTCTCCTGGAGCGCCAGGCAGGCCATGTTCGACCAACCGTTTTCGTCGATGGCAGAGGCAATACGCTGCGCAGATCCGTCGCCCGAGCCTCCGTCAACGACGATCACGCAGGTACCGTCAGGTACGGTGGCCGGCGCGGCAAGGGATGCAAGGCAGTCGACGGTCAAGTCCGCAGTGCGGTAGTTGACGATGATGATCGCCAGTCTCCACCGGTTGTTTGTCCCGTCATTGCGCTGGTTGGTCACAGCCCATGCCTCCGCGTGTTGTTCAACACCACCTGCATCAACTTATCGGAATTCACGTAGGTTCGGGCCGTTTCTAGCTCAGATAGCCTGGATTTTCCCACTGCCACGACAAGCACCGTCGTGTCCGACATGTCCAGGAAGGGAATGACCTCATCGGAATTCAGCATCGGCGGCAGGTCGAAAACGACATAAGTGGGCTTGAGCGACTGGCGGTTCGCTATTACCTGAGAGGTCATTCGGATCAGGTCGTCGGGAAGCGGCTGCCGTCCGCCGCCCCAAGCCGCCCGCAGAAACATCAATTGTACGCCGCGGATGTCTATCCTGGTTATCCACCCGTGCAGGGGATCTTCATATGACGGCTCAGGTGCTAAGCCGAGCACGCGCCCGACACCCGGATCTCTGGCGTTGGCGTCAACAAGCAGAACGTTCGCACCTGGCACTCGAGCGAGGCTGAGCGCCAGGTTGACCGCCGTAACGGTCGTACCGCATCCATTGGTCGGCGCACTGACGGAGATGACGCGAGCGTCGAGTTCTTTCCGGCCGGCGATCAAATGGTTGCGCAAGACGTCATAGGCATGCGTAATTGGGCTGGTGCTATCGAAGGCGATGATGCGATTTCCGTAGAGGAAAGTCGGGGACAATGGATCCGAATGGAGCGAGACCGGGGCGTCGGCGCAATTGAAATTGCCCACCCTCAGGCTGCTCAACATCGGAAGTCCCTCGACATCCAGCCGATCCGCCAGCTTCCCACGAAGCGCTATGTTCTTGATGATCTCCATGAAATCCTGCCCACCCCAATAAAGCACCCAAGCAACGACGCGTATGGCACTGGATCCTTTGTCAGGGCGGCGCGGCCGATCCGAGGCCGTCCCTAAATTCCCTCCGCTTGCGTCGCTTCGGGGACCAGCGCGGGATGACCACCAACGTGTGCCCCGACAGCGTGTACGAAAGATCAAACGTTCCTCGGATCGTGCGATCTAACAGATGGGCCGCGAAGACCGCGGTTCCGCCAGCCGCCGCTGCGGCCGATAACACGGCAAGAGCCATATGGATCTTTCTCGGACCTGCCGGATATCTTGGAACTTCAGGCTCTTCGACAAGCTCGATTTGAAGGGCGGCATCACCGACTTCTAGGCGCTCACCGAGAAGCGCAACGTCCAGTTTGCCCTTGATGTCGTCCATCGTACGCTGCAGAGACGCCTTCTCGGCGTCGTGCGCATGGGTCTGCGCCTCTACCTCGGGCGAACGTGCGATGACCATCCGCAGCTCAGTGATCCGCTGGGCAAGGCCGCTGCGGTAGTTCATCGATTGCTCTCGCCTCGGCTTTGACTCGGCAATTCTTTCGGCGATAAGCATCAACTCCGGTGAAAGGACCATATGCTCTCCCGGACTGGAAGCCTCCGCGCGGGTCTGCTGGCGCGACGCAATCAGCGCCTTCATGTCATCAAGCCGCTGACTCAATGCGCGGACTTGCGGATGCGATGGAGAATAGATAAGCGTCTTGGCTGCGAGGTCGACCTCGATCTGATTGAGCTGGGTGTTCAGCCGCGTCCCTTCGCCGTTGCGCTCCGCGCCCATCCGAAGCTGTGCCTCATGTAGACGAAGCTCCTCATTGAGCGTGGCGATCTCTCGATCGATGAGGCTTATTTCCTGCTCCTTTGACTGCAGCTCAACCAGGAGAGCAGGGATACGAGCAGGATGAGCGTCACTGTTTTCCTCGGCATACCGGTTCCAGACGGCTTCACGTTCTTTGTACTTGGCCACTGCCGTCTGGTACTCACGCTCGAAGAAGCGCGTCGTTTCGGAGGCACGCGCAACTCGCATCCGCCGACTTTCTTCCAAGATCTCCGAGACGAGATGCGAGACCACCCGGGCGGCAATAACAGGATCCGTGTGCTTGTACCCGATGCGGATCGATCCGGAATTACCCGCTAGATCGGAGTTTTCCGCAAACTGGATGTTCAGCGCGATCTGGTTCCGGACCAGTCCGGCGAGTTGGCTCTTGGTGAAGCCACCTCGCAATTGAGGAAAGAGGTTGAAGCGTTCTTCGAGATCCAGAAGGTTCTTTCTTGACAGGACGCGTTGCTCCACAAATTCAAGCCGATCATTGGCAACCGTCGGCGACGCCAGATTTATCGGTATCTGCTGGAACTGCATCCGCATCAGTGCTTCCGACTGGTAAACCTTGGGCATCGAGAGAACGAAGTAACCGCCGACCAAGACAGTCAGAACGATGGGTACGATCGCGACCAATGGCTTCGCGAGGGCGATCTCGAGGTAGTAGACGATGTTGCGGAGAACCTCATTGATCATGGTGAGCCTCAAGTCCGCGAAGTGCCGAGGTGTTTGTCATCTTATCGCTCCTCTCACTGGCCCATCTCGAACAGGCGTGCGACAGGGGAGGGCTCGGACGGTCCTGCAGGCATCACAGGCTCGCGCAGGCTGTCCCCGTAAACCACCCTCAGGAGGTCACCTGCGAGAACTGGCGTCGTCTCGAAAGCCGGAATTTCCTGCGTTTCACCCTCGACAAAGCGCACGATGTTGTAATGGAGAACGCGCGTTTGCCTTTGCTGCACCAACGCTGCGTTCTGGCCGTAGACGCTCATGATCCGTGTCCCATCCGCGAGTTGAGCGGCAACATCGTCCTGTTCAAGGCGCGCCGCATTGAGCTCCACCAGCAACTGCGTACGGCGCTCCTGGCGGATGCTTTCGTAGCGTGCGACTTCGGCGATCCTGTCCCGTTCGGCCATACTCATCTCGGATTGAAGGCGGCTGATCTGGCCTTCAAGCTCGGCGACAACGCCCTCCTGAACCCACTGCTGCGAGTTTTCTGCGCCGCCCTTCGCGACCAAATTGGCAATGCTCTGCAGCCTCCGCCGCGCAAGCTCCACGCGCTTGGACAAACTCTCGGTCTGTTCGCGCAGCGCCGCCGCCGTTCGCTCCAGCAGGTCATTCGCCTCGGTTTGGGCCCGCTCGGCAAGATCAAGTGCTTCCATGCGTGAGTTGAGCATGGTCTGTTCGCGTTGCAGAGCCGGCGATGCGGCAAGAGCTTCAGGCTTCGCCAGCGACCGCTCGCCCCGTATCTCCGCCTCAAGCCTGACGATGCGGGCTCTCAGGTCGTCGAGACGGGCTTGCGATTGTTCGACCTGCCGGCCAACCAGGATCGACCGGTCCTGATCTGCCGGCAGCAGGGCGGTCCGGTAGATGCCTCCCGCGACGCTGATGCAGTGGAGAACCGTCATATTGGGTCGATAGGGGTACTCACCCGGCGTTACGACTTCCCCTGTGACGTAGATGAGAGGCTGGTGCGGAGAGTTCGGGCGGAGCATCAAAGTGAGATTCGGCTTGTCGTTGAAGTAGACTTTCAGCCGATCCAGCAACTGGGCCTCGAGCTCCTGAAGAGACAGGCCTTCACCCTTCAGGTGTCCTGCAAGCGGAACCGAAAGCCAGCCGTCCGGTGCAATGACTATGTCACGCGTAAGATCGGGCTCCTGCGCGATCCAAAGCTGCATCGTATCGCCGGGCTTCAGCTTGTAAGTCGTCTGAGCTGCTGCACCGCCCAGCGGCAGGCACATCAAGAGCCCCGCGAGACTCGCCATCCCACGCATATTCATCCCCCTGTAACATCCGATCCCCACCCATATCTCGGGCAGGAGCGGGATCATCCTACAGCTGCCCGCGTGTCCTGCGAACGAACCACAAAGAGGTAGCGGAGCGTGTCGGGGAGTAGCCCAAAGGGGTGATACCGGGGGCATCGCCGTCCTTCGGATGATGCCAATGCACCAATGGGAAACTTGTGGCCCCGCCAAACATGACGGCGGTCTAGTGAGCGACGTGCAGGACGATGACACACCACCCGACGTGGATCGAAGGCTGGCGCATCGAGATCGATGGATACTTACATCATGCCCAAGCGCATCGGCTTTCTCATTCCTGAGTTTCCAGGTCAGACGCACATTTTCCTGTGGCGGGAGCACAACGCTCTGCGCGAACTGGATGTCGAGGCGGAGTTCGTTTCTACATCCCGGCCTCCGACTGCGATATCCTCGCATGCATGGGCCGATGAAGCGCGAAACGCGACGGCCTATCTCCTCCCGATCAACGTCTCGGACGCATTTCTGGCTCTCTGGGACATCGCACTGGCCGGGCCGGCCAGACTTGTCAAGGCTCTGACTGCGGTAGTTGGGGCAGAAGCCCGGTTTCCGTTGGGCCATCTAAGGATGCTCGGGATACTTCTGGTCGCGGGGAAACTGATCCGCCTGGCGCGGCGGCACAAGTGGTCTCACATCCACGTTCATTCCTGTGGGGATGCCGCCAATGTTGCCATGTTCGGTTCCCTTCTTTCGGATATTCCCTACAGCCTCACGCTTCATGGACCTACT
The DNA here is from genome assembly GCF_003491345.1 of Neorhizobium sp. SOG26. Classification (GTDB taxonomy): domain Bacteria; phylum Pseudomonadota; class Alphaproteobacteria; order Rhizobiales; family Rhizobiaceae; genus Neorhizobium; species Neorhizobium turbinariae. Next base: position 277,421 of record NZ_CP025513.1, on the reverse strand, counting down.
TTGGAAGGTTACGGCCCGAACCAGCCGTTGAAGTGGAAACACGCGGCCTTCGCCACAGTGATTTCCGGCCGGCTCTACAGCGATGTGGCGATGAGGCTTAGGGGTTCTGTTCCCAAAGAAATTTCAGTTGCGCCGATGGGCGTTGATCTATCCCAAATCCAGCGAAACCATCCCTACACTCCTTGGAAACCCGGACAGCCATGCCGGATCTTCACCTGTGGTCGGCTCAATCCCGTCAAGGGGCACGACATACTTCTCCAGACCGTCGACATTCTCCGCAAGCGAGGGATTGACACCCGCCTGCAAATCGCCGGCGAAGACGAGCAAGGTGGGAGCGGGTACCGAAAAGATCTGGAAGAACTCATCGCTGTGAAAGGACTGGGTGAGAGCGTCGAGCTCTTGGGCGCCGTCTCGGAGACACGGGTGCGGCAAGCGCTGGAAGAGGCGCATGTGTTCGCGCTCGCAAGTCTTAACGAGGGAATATCCGTCGCCATCATGGAAGCCATGGCGATGGAGATGCCGGTCGTCGTCACCGATGTAGGCGGAAACAACGAACTAATTCACCACAGGATGGACGCGATCCTGGTGAGACCCGAGCGCCCGAACGAGATGGCCGATGCCATAGAGGACGTCCTTTACAACCGTGAACTTGCTGAGCGGCTGCGTGCTGCTTCACGCGCAAAGATCTCTGCCAGGTTTCATCACCGGATCAGCGCCCAGGCACTGGCATCGCTGTTGACCCGATGTCAGCCAGCGGCTCATCTACATCGAAAGGGGTAGCGCCATAACTCAAAGGCTACGGCGAAACCGCGGACGACTATGCGATGATCTGCTCCTGGGTTCGGCTCGACGAGAACGCAAGACGCTCTCCGAGAGCCGGAGACTCTTGGGGAGACTGGGGTGCTGTCTTTTTCGCCAATCGTTCATTCGTTCCGTAAAGCTGCTGGAATGCCTTCACTTGATATAGAGGCGGCGGCTACTGAGGACTGGACCATTGCTCCGGCAACGAAACGGTTCATCCGCCCTGCGAAATTCCTTCCGCACCACCTCGACAGGATCAAGGGCACAGAGTTCGGCTCCGTTCCAGAGATACTGAAAGGCTTTCGCGGGAATTACGAGACGACGCAGGAAGCGACGGTCGGCTACAGGTTGAAGAATGTCGACCTGATCGACGGTGTACTTTACGGCGAGAAGTCATCGCGTAGCCTGAAGCCCCGGCGGCGCAGGCTGCCGATCTACTTTCGCCCACAGGCGTCAGCGAAAGGTGCCTTATTTGAAAGCTGGGTCGGTAATCGATGGTTCGGCAACTGGCTCGCGGACGACTGCCTGACCTATTCCCTGGCCGATGAGTACGGGACCCCCATCACCACGCGACCGATCACCCGTGGCCACGAGCCTCAATATGCCCGCAAGCTAGAACTGAAACCGGTCTATGTTCGAGATGTCCATTTCGAAGAACTGATCGTTTTCAGGGACAGGGGGCACAATCCCAGCAAGAAAAAACGGGCTGATGCTGTTCGCGAGAAGCTGATCGCTTCCAGCCCGACCGCTCCCAGGCATCCTGGCGTATTCATCCTGAGAGGGACGAGGGGGGATCATAGGGTTCTGTCGAACGAGACGCAGATCGCCGACCGCTTTGCTTGCCAATACGGCTTTCGGATGATCGATCCGTTGGCCTGTTCGGTCGATGACATCGTTCAAGCCTGTGCTGGGGCGCGCATTGTTGCCGGTGTCGAAGGGAGCCATCTTGTTCATGGTATTTCGGTCATGCCTCAGGACGCGACCTTGTTCGTCTTGCAACCCGCCGATCGGGTGGTTTCCTTCCTCAAGGTTCTCACGGATCGGCAGGGTCAAACCTATGCCTTTGTCATAGGCGAAGGAACCAGCGACAATTTCCAGGTCGCCTGGGTGGACATCGAGCGAACCCTAGACATGGTGTTTTCATGACGACTCGACTTCGCTTCCTCAATCCCCAGGCGACGAGAGTGCGACCGCACGAGGACGTCGGTGGGCGTGCCGTCCAGGCTTCCTTCTGGGCCTGTGTCCGCGGGGACTACCGTCGGCATGGGAGCAGGGTTTTCAATGCGGGCTTCATGGCCCTATTCATCTACCGCTTCGGGCGGTGGGCTGACGAGCGGCGGATGCCCTTATCCAGAATTGCCACGCGACGGGCTTATGGCCTGATCCACGTCATCATCTCGACCCTGCACCGCGTCTGGATACCGTCCGAGGCCACGCTGGGAGAGGGTTTCCACATTATCCATGTGGAAGGCTCGATCTCCATCCATCCGGCCGTCGTGATCGGGAAACGGTGCGGCATCATGCACAACGTTACCATCGGCACGAACATGACCGCCGGAGCGCCAAAGATCGGTGACGACGTCTTCATCGGGGTGAATTCCTGCATCCTGGGCGACATCCGCATCGGCGACCGGGTCCGCATCGGGGCGAATACGGCAGTGACGACGGATGTACCGTCGGACTCAATCGTCGTCGGCTCCCCGGCAAAGATCTATCCGCGTCTCGGGCCGTTTCTCCGGGAGCGAAGTCTTGATGATGCTTGAGCCAAAGCCAAGGGCACTTCTGGAGCGAGACGATGAACGCGCAGACCACCAATTTCTATCAGCTACTCGCTGACAACCTTGGCCTGAGACCCGGCAAGCCAGCCATTATCGATGGGCCTCGAGTCACAAGCTACGCGTCGCTTTCGAACCAAGTCGATCGCCTTGCGGGTTACCTTCAGGACCGGAGTATTCGGCCGGGAGACCGCGTCCTGGTGCATCTTCGGAAAAGCATCTCCGAAGTTGCTGCCATGTTCGCGGTTGCAAAAATCGGCGGCGTGATCGTCAATGTGAGCACGCAATGGACCGTCGATCAGCTCGCCTATGTCGCTGAAGACTGCGGTGCAAGGCTGATGATCGTTGAGCCTCGCGCTGCAGAGGCGCTGGCCGCGCGCAAGCTGCCTTCGGGCGTGGAGAGTGTTCTGGTGAGAGGCAGCATCCCAGGCATTCCTCAGTTCGACCGCTGGGAAGACGTGCCTTCCCACCTCGACGGCGACGAAGTTTTCCGCCTGGAAACCGATCTTGCGATGATCATCTATACCTCGGGTTCCACCGGCATGCCGAAGGGTGTGATGCTGACCCATCGTAATATCGTTTCGGGTGCCCGTTCCGTCTCTCGATATCTTGGCTTACGGGAGGACGACCGCCTTCTGAGTGTTTTGCCTTACAGCTTCGATTATGGGCTGAACCAGTTGACGACGATGATGCTGATGGGTGGAACAATCGTGCATCAGGCGGTTCCCTTGGCGGCCGAGATTATCATGGCGATGCGCAAATACAGGGTCACAGGCTTGGCGGCCGTACCGCCCTTGTGGGGCCAGATCGTGCGGCAGTTGAGGGAAACCCGTGTCGATTTTCCAAGCCTGCGGCGTATCACAAATTCCGGCGGGAAGATCCCGCTTAACATCCTGCAGCAGTTGCCCCAAGTGTTTCCCGAAGCGGAAGTTTTCCTTATGTACGGTCTCACAGAGGCCTTTCGATCAACTTATCTTCCTCCCGAGAAGTTCGTTCGCAAGATGGGCTGCATCGGTCGCGCCATTCCTGGAAACGAAGTCTATGTGATCAAGCATGGAGAAGGGGTGGCTCGGGCCGGCGAACAGGGAGAACTTGTACATCGTGGCCCGCTGGTGAGCCTCGGCTATTGGGGAAAGCCGGACGCGACGGAGCAGAAGATCCGGCCATGCCCTGAGCTGTGGCATCTCATTGGTGATGAACCCGTCGTCTATAGCGGGGATATCGTCCGCATCGATGACGACGGCGATCTGTGGTTTGTCGGGCGCAACGACGCGCTTATCAAGACCAGCGGCTTTCGCGTAAGCCCCGATGAGGTCGAGGACCTTGTCTGCCGAAGCGGAGTCGTCGCCGAGGCGGTTGCTTTCGGCGTGGATGACGATGACCTCGGTCAGTCGATACATGTCGCGGTCACCGGTGTCGGGACGATCGATGAGGAGGCGCTCCTTCGGTACTGCCGGCAAACGATGCCGTCCTACATGGTCCCTCGGAAATTCCATGTCTGGCGAGAAACGATGCCACGCACCTCAAGCGGGAAGATTGCGCGGCCGGAGGTCGTTAGGGCTACGCGAGCTTGGATGCATCTTGGGGATGTTCCCCGTCAAACGGCTTCCAGAACAGAAACCGGCGAAACACGCGAGGCAACCGCATGATACTCACGCAAGGCAAATTGATGGACTATCTGCGGGATACGTTGAACCTCAACCAAGCAGACAGCGATAGCGAGCTCTTTTCTTCCGGTCTCCTGGATTCGGTGTCCATGGTGAACCTTCTCGCATTCATCGAGCAGTCGACAGGCATGGCTATCCGGGCGGAGGACGTGACGCTCGAGAATTTCGATACGCCATCCAGAATTTTGCGCTTCGCCGAAGCGTCCACCTGATGGAGATTCCGTCCTCCGTCGATATGTGGTTAGAAAGCGCCGCGGCGTCATTCGGCACGCCGTCCTACGTCTATTTTATGCCGCTTATCGAGAACCGCGTGTCTCAGTTGAGGCGCGCCTTCGGACGGCGCTTTGCCTTGAGCTTCGCTGCAAAGTCCAATCCCAATCCCGCAATCCTGGCCTTCATGAAGGACCACGTCGAATACCTCGACGTATCCTCGATCGGGGAGTTGCGAAGCGCCGTCTCGGCGGGCTGGCAGCCGTTACGGATCAGCTTCACCGGACCGGGTAAGCGCGATGCCGAAATTCGCGAAGCAGTCGAGGTCGGGATAGGAGAGCTCATCCTCGAGTCCGTCCGAGAGGCGGTCCTGGCGGATAAATTCGCAGCGGAACTTGGGCGAGTGCAGCGCGTCCTCATCCGAGTAGCTCCTACGAGTGTGCCCAAAGGTTTCGGAGATCAGATGGCCGGCCGCCCTTCGGCCTTCGGCATCGATTGGGAAGATAGCCCTCGGGACATACGGGTGATCGCGGCTCTCAAGAACCTTCACGTCGTCGGGATTCATATCTATTCCGGTACGCAGTGCCTGAAGCCGGATGCGCTCTGTGAAAACTACCGCGGCTTCCTGACTATCTTCAGGGAGATCTATGCCGGCACGCTCCCGAAGCCGGAGAAGCTCGTCTTGGGTTCCGGACTTGGTATTCCCTATCACGATCAGGATGTTCCGCTGGATCTGGAAGCCGTTGCCTCCGGTATTTCCGCAGAAATCGACAGCTTCTGCTCACTTCCACAATTCGCCGGCACTCAGCTTGTACTTGAACTCGGACGATATCTCGTGGGAGAAGCCGGTTACTTTTTGACGAAGATCGTTTCCATCAAGACATCACGGGGCACGAAGATCGGCATCTGCGATGGTGGCATGAACAATCATCTGCCGGCGTCAGGCCACTTCGGTATGGTGATGCACCGCAACTACCGGATGCATAAGGTGAGCGCGGGAGCACGTCCTGGTGATGTCGAGACGGTGAACCTGGTCGGCCCCCTCTGCACATCTATCGACAAGCTCGCAGTCGGCGTCGCGCTCCCGAGCCTTGAGGAGGGGGATGTCATCGCGATAAACAACAGCGGTGCCTATGGGCTCACCGCCAGTCCTATTCACTTCATCAGCCACGCGCCGCCAAGGGAAATTCTGGTGGAGGCATCTGGCATCCGGGACGTTACCTTCATCAGGGACCTGCCGGTGACGGCGCGCCCGGCAGATCAATAGACCTTGCCGAAATCGCAGATCTGAAGCGCAGTGCGGAAGACGATCTTCAAATCCAGCCAAAACGACCAGTTGTTGATGTACCAGAGGTCATGGAAGATGCGCTGCTCCATCTTCTCGATGTCTGGCGTCTCTCCACGGCAGTTGTTGATCTGTGCCCAACCCGTCAAACCCGGCTTCACATGCCTGCGGTAGGCATATTTGACGATCTGGGCGTCGTAGAGCTCGTCATGGGCCAGCGCGTGCGGCCGTGGTCCCACTGTCGACATGTCGCCCCGCAGGACGTTCCAGAACTGCGGCAGCTCGTCTATGCTCGCGGCTCGGATAATTGCGCCCACACGTGTGACCCGCCGATCATTCCGTGTCGCCTGGCGGATGTCGTCTCCATCTTCCATGACGCTCATGCTTCGAAATTTAAGGATGCGGAAGCTGCGCCCACCATAACCCCTTCGAGTCTGCTTGAAGAGGATTGGTCCGGGAGAGTCGAGTTTGATAGCGACAGCAATGACCAGAAGCAGCGGAAAAAGAGACAGGAGCGCCGCAAGGGAGAACGCGATGTCGAAGGCCCGTTTAATGCCGCGCTCATAGGCGTTGAGCGGTGGGCGCTGTGTCTGAAATGCCGTCATGCCGCCAATCTTGCCGCTTGGCGTATTTGTGAGCCTGCCGAGGACGCCGTCGAAGATGACGTTGACCGGAAGCGCCGAGCGTCTCAGTTCTGCAAGATGAAGTTCCAGGTTGGCCACGTTGGCGCCTTGCCAGATGATGAATACCTCATCAAACCGCTCCGCCTGGCTTTGCCTCAAGCGCTCCATGGCGCTCGGTGGAAGCGACCCATCCTCTGAAAGGCGGATGGTCTGCGCCAACGTCATCCCGCTTGCGGCGGCCAAGTGTCGCCATTGCTCAATGGAGAAGTCCTGACCGCACAAGAGCAGGACCCGCTTCCTCTTGAAGGATGCGGATGCTGCAGCCGACGGGAGGTACCAATTCCAGAAAACGCGGAGGGCAACGAGACTGCAGACGGAAAGAGCGGCCGTCATCAAGGTGCCGCCGCGAGAATAGGCGTCGCCAATCTTCAGGAAGAAGATTACGGTCAGCAAGAACGCGAGCGTGCTCGCAATGAGGACGCAGGTAAGACGTATCTGCTGCCGAATAAGCTGGATGTTCTCCGGCTTGTATGCCTGAACGCTGTGCATAGCGAGAACGAAGATCGTTGACAGAACGAGCCCGATGCCAAGCACGGGGGACGGATCGGCGGCAGAGCGAAAGGCAAGGTATTCGTAGCCGCTGTAGCCGGCCAGGCTCGCCAGCAGCAGAGCTATAAAATCCATGCAGGCCGCGACATAGGCAATGTTGCGGTATTCGAGACCGCGCGTTCGCCCGATGTCCTCATAACTGATCGGATGGTCTTCAATTTCCGTCTGGATTGGTGTTATCATGACGACGACCCTTGCCCATCAGGAAGAGTAATATTGCGGGCATCCGGCAGCAACGTTGTCGTCTTACGTCTTATGGCTGGAGTAGGTTCGCATCCTCGAACCTAGTTCGAAAGATAGATAGCAAAATTTAACGGTTCGCTGAACTTAAGGGTGAGGCAGGCTAATTGATCTGCCTATTACGGCCATGCAGTATCGTCACGCGCCCGTGAAGAATCGGTGATGCCGATCTGGACGGAGCGCATTCGTCCCTCAGTCTCATGGTGATGTTATGGAGTTCGAGTCTGACGTCGCCATCATCGGCGCCGGTATGGGTGGAGCAGCGGTTGGCTACATGCTGGCCAAGGCGGGCTACCGCACCATTTTTCTGGAAAAAGGGCTTGCCGAGTTCGTGGAAAGCGAACCGGACGATCCAGACAGCCTCGATCAAAGCCAAAGGCTGAGAAACGGGCGCTGGCCCGAGCAGATCTGCGGAAAGGTCAACGCCAAATTGGTTCGGTTCTTTCCAGCGCTCGGCTGCGGTGCCGGTGGGTCTACGCTCCTTTATGCAGCTGCTTTGGAGCGGCTTTCACCGCAGGATTTTCAAGCTGTCGATAAGGACGGCAGCGCGGCTTGGCCAATCAGCTACAATCAGCTGGAGCCTTTTTACCAGATGGCGGAGCGCCTGCTGCACGTCAGCGGCACCCAGGATCCGCTGCAGCCGGATGCGGAGGTAAACGACCCTCCGGAAATGACCGAATGCGACCGTCACTTCTTCAGCTCCACTCGGTCCAACGGCATGCACCCATATCGGGTGCACACCGCCTGCAAGTACATCAAGGGCTGCGGGCCATGCGGCGGGTCCATATGCCACAAGTCCTGCAAGCAGGACGCACGCAGAGCGTTCATCGAACCGGCGCTGGCGACAGGTCGGGTAACGCTTGTCGATCAGTGCGTTGTTGAGCGACTGAATGCGGACCGTAACGGGATCAAGGAACTGCATTGCACGAGGAATGGCGAAGCGATCAAGGTCACTGCCAAATTATATGTTCTGGCTGCGGGCGCGCTCTCCACTCCGCTCCTTCTTTTGAAGTCAAGGAACGATCACTGGCCGAACGGTCTGGCGAATTCCTCGGATCTCGTCGGTCGCAATCTCATGTTCCACGCCTCGGACTTCTTCGCCGTTTGGCCCCGTGGCCGCACCCGCGTCTCCTCGCCTGGGAAGTCGATCGCGTTTCGCGACTTCTACGTGCATCGCGGCGTGAAGCTTGGCGTCATACAATCGACCGGTCTGGCTGCGACTGCGGGCAATGCGCTGCACTTTCTGAAGTCGCTTATCGATCGAAAAGGGATCAACTGGTTGAAGCCATTCAAGCCGCTGATGCGCGTTCCGGCGGGCATCGGGGTGTTCCTCTATGGCAAAGCAACCATCTTTGCATCGATCATCGAGGATCGCCCCTATCCGGAAAACAGGGTGAAACCCCACCCGGATGAGCCGGATACGATCTACTTCGAGTATACGATCCACGACGAGCTTCGCGAAAGGGTTCAGCGGTTTCGTGATCTCTACCGCTCGGCCTTCAAGCGCCACCGAATGATGCTGCTCGGGTCCGATATCAGTCTCAATTATGGACACGCCTGCGGAACCTGCCGTTTTGGTTACGATCGATCAACCGCGGTGTTGGACAGCAACAACCGCGCCCATGACGTTCCCAACCTTTACGTCGTCGACGGGTCATTCTTCCCGACGAGCGGTGGTGCGAACCCGAGCCTCACCATTGCAGCCAATGCTCTGAGGGTCGGTGCCTATATGGCGACTGAGCTAAACGCACTCTCTCAACTTGCGTGAGATGCAGCTATCAGACGTCTGCCGGTCCAGCGCGATCGGTCCTTATCCAGACCGATCCGCCAGGGCGCAGAACCCGAAGAGGGACACGCGCGACTTTCCATGCAGCGTATGCCGGAATTTCGCGGAGAGATCTTACCGGGAGAATCTGGCGTCCATGCTGGTACCACGCTGCCGTGACGGAACCGAAAAACAGGACGGCGGCGAAAACGGCAATCGCGTGCGGGATCAGATTTCCGCCCAAACTTGCTATCAGTCCCGTCGCGGCAAGGACAGCGACAAGCATGGCAGCAAGAAGAGAAAGCGGTGGCACCAATGCATCCACGACCAAGGCGAGATACTCCCTGTTCTGAAACGTCTTGGGCTTGAGCAGAACTCGCAGTAGCGACGACGTCATCCCGGCGCGCCCGTCATCCCATCGAGACGCCTGAACCTTCAACGCCTTCTGTGAGTACGGGAAAGTGCTCCGTACGACAGCCGCATCGCAAAACTGCGGAGCATAACCCGCCTCTGCGAGATCAAGTCCGAGCTTCATGTCTTCAACGAGGTGGCCGGTGGCAAGATCCATTTCTTGAAGCAACGGCCAAGGAAAGGCCATGCCGGATCCGGTCAGCTGGACGGGAAACCCAAGCTTTGTCAGCCCTAGGCACCGGATCCGGTTCTTCAACAGGAAAGCAAATTCGGAAACTGCCAGCCCTACGCCGGTATTCGGCGGCGCGACCATGAGATAACGCGACTGCACCGGCCTTTGCCAAGTTTCCGTCATGCGGGCGAGCGTGTCGATCGCGCCTGCTTCGAGCACGCAGTCGGCGTCGACAACCACAACGATTTCCCGTGGATCAGACGCGAGATATCGAACGCCGGCATCAATCGCGTATCCCTTGCCCCGAAGCATCTGGTTACGACGTTGCACGACCTCTGCCCCGGCCTCTCTCGCCAGCAGAGCGGTGTCATCGCTGCAGTTGTCGGCCACGACGACAAGCCGATCGCCGCTCTGCAGCTGGCTCAGGATGTTTCGGATGGTGGCAGTGATTTGCATCTCTTCGTCGTGAGCGGGAACTAGGACGGCGATTGCCGGTCGCTGAGCGTCGAAATCTGGATCTTTTCTGGTGCCGAAACTCCCGGCGAAACACTCGGCCGCCAAGACGATCACGGGGAGCAATAGAGGAATCGCGAGGAACAACGCGACGGAATCCAGCAGAAACTGCACCATGATAATCGGCCTCCCGACATTGTCTTGCGAGCATCATAGCCGAAAGGCGAACGCGCCGAATCCACCTGCTCTACACCGTTCGACGGCGTGCTGGATCATCCCTTTTCCTAGAGCAGGAAACGCGCGTTAAGCCAACATCATCACTTATGATGCAACGCGCACGATTGAGCGGCAGGCCTGGATACCTGTACCATTAACGCAGCGTAATCAATTGTTTAACGGAACAGGCGTGCCAACCGGATAGTATTCCGGTGGTGCCGTAGGTATGGGGGCAGTGGCTATGGCAATCATTGAAACGTCAGCGGTTCGGTCGGATCATGTCGGCGGGCCAAGTCAGCGCAAATACTTCCTCGGATCTCCCTTCGATCCCGTCCCGGCGGAAAGGGTCCTGGGTCTCCTCGCGAACCCGGCAGCCGCCGCGATGGGCTTCCGCTACATTGTCACGCCCAATGTGGATCATGTCGTGAGGATGGGCCGAAACATTGACATCAAGCGGTTCTATCGCCAGGCTTGGTTTTCCGTTTGTGACAGCCGTCCGATTGCCATGCTGGCGCGACTGGTATTCTTGAAGCTGCCTGTCGTCACGGGCTCCGACCTTACCGTGAGCCTGTTCAAATCGGTGATCCGAGACGGTGACCTCATTACGCTCATCGCCTCCCAGGAGGCTGTCGTTCACGATCTACGGGAGCGTTACCCGAATGTGCGGTTCCGGGCCTATCTTCCGCCACAAGGTATCTGGGACAATCCGGAAGCCATGCAAGCCTGTATTGATTTCGTGGCGCGTGCTGAGGCTCGCTTCGTCTTCATCGCCGTCGGCTCCCCTCAGTCGGAGAAAATCGCGTACGAGTTGTCGCGCCACCCGGATGCGCGCGGCATCGGTCTCTGCATTGGCGCATCCTTGGAGTTTCTCGTCGGTGTGAAGAAGCGTGCTCCGTTGTGGATGCAGCGTGCCGGACTTGAGTGGGTGCACCGGATGGCGAGCGACCCGCGCAGGCTTTGGCGGCGCTACGCATACGCTGTTCTACCGCTGGCCAGCCTTTTTCTTGAAGAGCTCGCCAGCCGTCCGAAACCAAAGTCGCCGTGAGTACCTATTTTCCGATCGTCATGCTCGAGACGATATAGCCTTCGCGGAAGGCCAGACGACCGTCCAGGCGGTCGCGGAGCCTGAATGGCGGAATATCCGTCTCGAAAATCGAGTAGAATCGTTCTTCGGCAAGATCGAATTCGACGCGGATGGCGTGGAAGCCGAAGAAGGTGTGGCTCATGGAATACTGGCACTTATACGTGCATTCCTTGGCGCTGAAGAAGGCCGTCAGCAAAAGCCCTCGCTGATCTGCCGGCTGCGTTTCGAGCCACAGGCGTTCAGCCGGGCTGCAAATCTCCTCGCTCAGATAAACGTCAAGCGGCGTGGCCTCCTCCACATCGATACCAAGCGCGAAGATGCCATCGGAATGCCGACCGACGACAGCCGCGCAGCGGGTCTTGGAGTGGCTGATACTGCCCGCCATGCCTTGCGGCCAGACCGGTGCGCGATCTGCGCCCACCGGGATCGGCTGGCTCGCGATACCCAGGCTGCTCATGGCCCGGCGCGCGCAGGTGCGACCGGCGACGAATTCTCTTTGCCGGCGCTTCATGGCGCGCGACATCGCGGCCTGCTCTTCGGGAAAAAGCGGGGCGAACCGAGCGGCCAGGGCCGTCTCCGCGACGGATGCGGCGCCGTTGAACATGCCGTGGAAGAGCCCGATCAAACCTCCGTCTCCAGGCGGAGCGTCGGACGCCGTTCGATTGCGCTCCGTCGAAGCGCGGCCCGTTCCGCGGCGCGCGTCAGCTGGATATCGGTCTTGCCTCTATCGGAGACGTGATCGGCAAGCGACGCCGCCGTCGGGAAGCGGAACAGGTCGGTGATCGTCAGGTCAGGAGAGAGCTTCGCCTTCAATTCGCGATGAAGCTGCACTGCCAGCAGCGAATGCCCGCCGAGTGCGAAGAAGTTGTCGAAGATGCCGATCTTCTCAAGCCCGAGCGCGCTGGCAAACAACGTGCTGATCTCGCGCTGCAGGTTATTGGAGGGCTCGATGAAACTGACCATCGGGGTCGGTTTCTTCTCCGATGGCGCCGGTAGCCGGTTGCGATCCACCTTGGCATTCGGCGTCAGTGGAAAAGCGTCCATCGTGACGAAATGCGATGGAACCATAACATCGGGGAGCGTTTCCAGGATGTGGCGCCGCAAGTCTTTGTCGCTGATTGGCGCACCGTCCGTCCTGAGGTAGGCGACCAAGCTCAAATTTCCGGGGCCGTCTTTGCGAGGCACGACGACCGTCTCGCGCACGCCCGCAAAAGCGCTGATGCGTGCTTCGATCTCGCCGAGCTCGATCCGGTGGCCGCGGATCTTGATCTGGTGGTCCGTCCGTCCCAGGAAATGGAGAACGCCCTCTTCATCGAAGCGCGCCAGGTCGCCGGTTCGATACATTCGACCCGCCTCGAACGGGTTCGCGACAAAGCGTTCTCTTGTGAGTTGTTCGCGGTCGAAGTAACCGCGCGCGACGCCATCCCCGCCAATGAACAGTTCGCCGATATTGCCTGGGGGCACCGGCCGCAAGCCTGCGTCCAGGACGTACATCTGGGTATTGGCGATCGGGCGGCCGATCGGTACGACAGGCTTCGGGGTATTGGCGGTGAACGTCGACGACCAGATGGTCGTTTCCGTCGGCCCATACATATTCTCGATCGCGGCATCAGTTGCACCGCGCAGCGCAGCCAGAAGCGAACCCTGAAGGGCTTCACCGCCGAGGAAGAGTTGCCTGATCTCACGCAACGCGGCACGATCGGCATCCGACATCATGAACATGTGCGCCATGGAGGGCGTGCATTGCAGGTGCGTGACCTTATGCTTGTGGACCTCGTCGGCGAAGCTTCGGGCCGGCTCCTCGGGTGCCGAGCTCTTGCTCGCGGCCACGACCTCCGCCAGAAACGGCAGGCGCGCCATCACCACATCATCAGCCAGGCCGAAATCGATAAGGCAGGCAATCTCGTCAACCCCCGCAGCCTTCACCTCTTCGAGCCGCTCGAGCGCGTCTTCAACGGTTCCGAAGAGACCGCTGTCCTCAAAATAGCGAAGAAACGCAAATTCGAGGATAGCTTCTAGCTCCTCGGCATCCAGTGACTGGAGGTCGATCTCCATCGGGTTCGAGACACCGTGTGGCTTCTTGAAGGCAGGGAAGGCCCATGCATATTGCTTGATAAGAGCAGCCGCGCTGCGGAGGTATTCCTTCATGGGCGCACGCGCCAAGTCCCGGACCGCATCGCGATTTTCGCCCAGCAGCGTGTGGAGCATCAAGGTGACCTTGTAGTCCCCGGGGTCGCGGCCTGTCTCCTTCAGCGTCTCCCGGTAGACGCGGATCTTCTCGCTCAGTTCAGCTATTGATTGGCCCAGCAGATGGGTGAGCACGTTGGCGCCATGCCGTGCGGCCTCACGATAGCTCTCCGGATTGCCTGCGGTAGTCAACCAGACCGGAAGTTCGCTCTGGACGGGCCGCGGCTGTGTTACCACGGGGACGGTGCCGGCACCCGAGTCGAATTCGACGCTTTCGCCACGCCAGAGGCTGCGAACAACCTCAATGTCACGCATGAGGCTTGCCTTGTTCCTGGGCGGGGCATTTTCTGGGCGAAGCACAAAGTCCTCAGGCATCCAGCCGGACGCGAAAGCGAGTGCAACCCTGCCGTTGCTCAGGTTGTCGATGACGGCCCATTCCTCCGCAACGCGTGCGGGATGGTGAAGCGGCAGGACGCAACTGCCGGCGCGGATCGAAAGGTTCGACGTGACTGCGGCGACGGCAGCTCCGGTGACGGCAGGATTGGGATAAGGACCACCGAAAGCGTGGAAATGACGCTCCGGCGTCCATAGCGCGTCGAAACCGTTTGCGTCGGCAAACTTCGCCCCCTCAAGCAACAACCGGTACTTTTCCGGTCCAGCCGCGCCGTCATTGCCCCAGTAAAACAGCCCGAAACCAAGATCAGTCGGTCTCGCACCGCGTTTGCCGGCAGTCTTCGCTTCCAGAACTTCGGAGGCGTGGATGACGACCTTGAAGCCGCGGGCCAAGGTCCAGAAGAGTTCAAGGACGGAGATGTCGAAGGACAGGCTTGTGACCGCCAGCCATACGTTTTGCGTATCTTCCATCTTTCCGACACGTTCGTCCATCCCGACGAAGAAATTGACGACGTTGCGATGTTCGATCATCACTCCCTTGGGCAGGCCGGTGGAGCCGGACGTGTAGATGACATAGGCGAGGTTCTTCGGCTTGACATTTCCGGCAAGCCGGCCGGTACCCTTCGGATTCCGCAGGATGTCGTTGACGCAGAGAAAGCGGACACCTGAAAGAAGGGACGAGGTTCTTAGGCCTCCTGCTGTAAGCACGAGCTTTGCGCGGCTATCCTTGATCATAAAAGCGAGCCGGTCGGCAGGAAAACTCGGATCAAGAGGAATATAGGCGCCGCCCGCCTTCATGATTGCCAGAGCGCCCACGACGAGCTCGAGCGAGCGCGGAAGATAAAGACCGACAGTCACATCCGGGCCGACGCCTTCCGCAACCAGCGCCTTAGCCAGGCAGTTCGCCTGTTCGTCGAGCTGACGATAAGTCAGGCTGCGACCACGAAACGCAACTGCCTCCGCATCGGGTGTGCGATCGACCTGTGCCTCGATCAGCGTGTGGATGCAGGTCGTCTTGTCGTAGCTCCGGCCGGTGTCGTTCCATCCGTATAGAACCGTGTTCTCGTCTGTTGCGGACATGAGAGGAAGGTCCTCAAGCAGGTTGCAGGTCGTTGCGAATGCAGATGCAAGGACGTTGAAGGCCGAGGCCAGGCTTCGCGCCTGCGCCTCATCGATGCGTTTCCGGTCAAACATGAGATCTGAGCCGTTTTCGCCGAATGCAAATGTCAATGCGCAGCCTTCGATCATATCCTTGCTCACCTCATTCCGCATTTCGCGGATGCCGACTGCCAGCGGCGACTTCTGGAGGCCAGGGATTCGATCGACAAGATCGCTGCAGTAGGCTTGGCACGTGCGAAGCCGCACCATGGTTTGATTGACGTGAGCCACAAGCTCATCGGCATTCTGCAGCGTGCCCAGGTCCATCCGCAGCGGAAGAGCTTCGGCGAAATAGCCCGGATGACGTTGGCAAAGATCGTCCAACCCGTCGTCCGCATAAGCAATGTCGAACGAGCGCTGGCCGGTCTGGCGGAGCAGGAGCGCGGCGACAAGAGCGGCGCGATCTTGTTTGGCAATGTGATCCGGGATGTTCAGCGGTATGGCACGAACATCGGGTCGTTGTTCGGATGCCAATTCTCCAATGGGTAGTTGAACGTCGATGCGCCCTTCTAACGCTCGTCGAAAGACGCCTTCATGCCGTGCACAACGAGCGACTGCATCGTCGAGAGCAGGCGTCTCGCTCTCATTGAGAAGCGGAAGGCGATCTCCCGGATATACGACTGAGGAAAGCTTGGTCTGGATCGATGCGTTCTTCTGCTCGGCCTCGAGGAGTACGGGCTTGTCTGCCGTTCCGACCGTCACGCCATGAGCGCCGACCGACAACACCAGCCCCGGCTCGGCCTCTATCTCGGCATCGAGTATCCGGAAATGAGAGATTGTGTAGACGCTGGAGCCGAAGCGAAGCTTGGGCTTGGCGAGAGGGTTTTCATAAGCATCGCCGAAATCAAGCCCACGAACCAGCTGCGACAGTTCCTTGGCCGGCTTGGCGAAATTGAGCGTTGCGGCGGCAGTCGGGCGCTTCTGCTTTTCGTAATAGACCCGGGTGGAGAAATCCTGTCGGCGCGGCTTCAGGTCATCATGCTCGATGTGATCCAGAAGCGTTGCGAAGGTGGATATCCCTGCATCCAGGCACTTGGTGTTCAGCGTCAGCGCAGTTTCGTCATCGTTGATCGCGAGAAGGGTTTGGGCATAGATGTCCCCCTCGTCGATGCCCTGGGCGATGGCATGCCAGGTGACACCATGATCTTTGTGCCCTTCAATGATTGCCCAGGCGGGTGTATTCAGGCCGGCCATCTGGGGCAATGGACCATCATGAAAATTGGCGGCACCTAGTCGGGCGTTTCTCCAAACCGCCTCCGGCAGCAGACGCAGGTTTGCAATGCTGAAGAGCCAGTCATACGTTAAATTCGACAAGGCATGCGCATAATCATCGTCTGCGTTTAGGACGGAAATGCCGCTCTCGGATGACCATCTCTGCACTTGTGGGTTCGAGGTCACGACGGCAACAATCTGATGGCCGCGCGCTGCCAAGACATCGGCGCACTGGATGAGCAGCGTTCCACCGCCGACAAGAACGCAGTTGATCGTACCCATTGAACATCCCCCGTCTGGATTCGAACTCCTTCGATAGAACCGGCGCATGGGAGGATTTTCAACATATGCAGCCCTACCCAATTGGATGAACGCCCGTACGCCTGAAATAGGAGGTGGGATGACCTCTCCACCCTATGGATGACCGCCACTGCCAACAGACTAGTTGCGAGCGCGCTTCAGGCCGCAGCACACTGAAAGCTGCGGGCCGTGCTCGCGACCATTTAGAGGGACATGAGACCCGAACACGGGACGTTGAACTACCCTGTGGGCGGTTTTTAGCGGAAGGCGATGCCGATGCTCGAAGGGGCAAACCAACTATGCGCCAGCGATGTTGCTATCGTCGGCATGGCACTTCGCGTGCCCGGGGCGCGAAACGTTACGGAGTTCTGGAAAAACCTTTGCGACGGCGTGGAATCGATCCGCACATTCTCTGTTGAGGAGTTGCTGGCTGCCGGGGAGGAGCCGGAACGCATTCATCACCCAAACTATGTTCCGCGCGGTGCAGATCTTCCGGACATGGAAATGTTCGATGCAGAGTTCTTCGGCCTCAATCCCAGGGAGGCGGCGATTATGGACCCCCAGCATCGTCAATTCCTGGAATGTGCCTGGGAAGCCATGGAGGATGCGGGCAGATCGGCGCCACCCGATAGCGAAACGGGGCCCGTGGGGGTCTTCGCCGGCTGCGGGATGGGGAGCTATTTCTACTTTAACGTATGCAGTAACCGGAATCTGGTCGATCAGGTCGGTATGTTCCTGCTTCGGCACACGGGCAATGACAAGGATTTCCTCTCTACCCGCGCCTCGTTTACATTCGATCTGCGAGGTCCGAGCGTCAACGTCCAGTCCGCATGTTCCACCTCGTTGGTCGCCGTCCATTATGCATGTCAGAGTCTAATTTCCGGCGAATGCGACATGGCACTCGCTGGCGGTGTCACGATCGAGTTTCCTCATCGTCGCGGCTACCTTTTCCAGGAAGGCGAGATCCTTTCGCCCGACGGTCATTGCCGCGCCTTCGACCACCGCTCGGCAGGTACGGTGTTCGGCAGCGGCGTCGGGGTCGTCGCGCTTCGCCGATTGTCGGACGCGTTGCGGGACGGCGACGTGATTCATGCCGTCATCAAGGGAACGGCCGTCAACAACGACGGAAGCAGCAAAGCCGGATATCTTGCACCAAGTGTCAGCGGACAGGCGGCAGCGATTCTGGAAGCTCAGGGACTAGCGGGCGTTGAAGCGGCTTCGATCCAATATGTCGAATGCCACGGAACAGGAACACCCATTGGCGATCCGATAGAAATCGAAGCCCTGACATCCGCTTTCCGGCAGGGCACCGCCCGCACGGGCTTCTGCCATGTCGGCTCCGTGAAGTCGAATATAGGCCATCTGGACACGGCCGCCGGCGTCGTGGGCCTGATCAAGGCCGCCCTAGCAGTTCGTGAAGGGCGCATACCGCCGACTTTGGGCTTTGAGAAGCCGAACCCCGCGATCAACTTCGAGGCCAGTCCCTTCAAGGTGAACAACAAGCTGATGAGGTGGCCAGAGGTTGCTGGCCCACGACGCGCTGCAGTGAACTCACTCGGCGTCGGAGGAACCAATGCCCACGTCGTCATAGAGCAAGCACCGTCTCGTTACATGCCGGAGCGCGACGGCCTCGAAGCTCAAACGCATGATGATCCCATGCTTCTTTTCCTGTCCGGCAAGCAGCGCAACGTTCTCGATATGGCGGCCGGCCGCTTGGCGGAAGCGATCGACCAACGTCCGACGCTGGCGCTCGAGGACATAGGCTTTACGTTGCTGCGCGGCCGAAAGCATCTGGAGCACCGATTAGTCATGGCTGTTCGGGGAAGGGAGGATGCCATCGCGGCCCTCTCGGATTCGTCTCGACGTGGTCTCGTCCAGCAACCGGTAGAGAACGTCTCCGGTGCCGTCTTCCTGTTTCCCGGCGGCGGTTCGCAGTATATCGGGATGGCCCGGTGTCTCTACGAGGAGGACCAGGAGTTTCGTTCGACCGTCGAGGAGGGGCTTTCATACCTTCCCGATGATGGTGCGCGTGATGTTCGAAGGGCATGGTTTGCCGAGCGCACAGCCGCCAGCAAGGAAGCGTTCCTGAGCCCGTCTCTTCAGCTTCCTGCGATCCTTATAGCTGAGATCGCAGTAGCGCGAATGTGGAAGAGCTGGGGTGTTGTCCCGAAGGCACTGATCGGCCACTCGATGGGGGAAAATGCCGCCGCCTGCTTTGCGGGCGTCATGAGCTTCAAGGATGGGGTCAATCTCGTTCACCTGCGCGGCCGCCTGTTCGAACGCGTGCCCCTCAGCGGCATGCTGAGCATTCAGCTTGACCCGAGGGCGCTGTCGAACCTTCTTCCATCCTGCCTGGATATCGCTTCCGTCAACGCGCCATCGCTGTGCGTGGTTTCCGGCCTCGATGAAGATCTGCGGGCGTTTCAAAACCATCTTGCAGACGAGGGTGTAGAGGCCTCGCGTATCCCGATCAACATTGCCGCACATTCGAGGTTGCTTGATCCTATCCTCGGCGAGTTCGAGGAGTTTCTTCGTGGTATTTGTCTTCGCGCCCCGGCCATCCCGATCCTATCGAACCGTACGGGGTTGCCACTGGGCGACGAAGAGGCGACCGATCCGCTCTACTGGGTCGGTCACCTTCGTTCGCCGGTGCAGTTTTCAGATGGAATGGCGGCTCTTGCTGCAGATCGCGGCAATATCTACATCGAAGTCGGGCCGGGCCGCATGTTGTCCTCGCTTGCCAAAGCTCAAGGTTCCATTCCAGCAAATCAGGTCATAAACAGCCTGCCTCATCCCGACGAGGCGGGTGACGACCGGCTGCACTTCCTGACCGGCGTTGGACGCGCCTGGGCTGCCGGTCTCGACGTGGATGTCGATCGCCTCTGGAAGGGGCGCTCGCCACGCCGTGTGGACTTGCCGACCTACCCGTTCCAACACAAACGTTTTTTCATCGATCCTGCCGCGGGGGACAAAACGGCCACCTCCGCTCCACTTCTCGTGAAGCAGCCGAATATCTCCCGCTGGGGTTATCAGCCGGCCTGGAAGCAGTCGCTCGCGGACCTTGAGCCCGGGGCGCAAAAAGAGCCGCGGACATGGCTGTTCTTTGTCGACAGCGCCGGGCTCGGCATGAAGCTGGTGGACCGCTTGCGCTCGCTGGGCCACCAGGTTGTTACGGTCTCGGTCGGTGACGCCTTCGTCCGCTGCGGCGCCCACGAATATACGTTGTGCCCGGAGCTGGGCCGCATTGGCTATGATGGCTTGCTTGCGGGACTGGCCGCAGACGAATGTGTGCCTTCGCGGATAGTGCACATGTGGCTCCTGACGCAGCAGGAGACATTCCGGGCTGGATCGAATTTCTTCCACCGAAACCAGGAGTGCGGCTTCGACAGCCTGGTGTATCTGGCGCAGGCTTTGGGCGAGGCCGGTACCCGTAGCGAAACCCATGTCAGCGTGATCACCAACGGCATGCAACAGGTGAAAGATGAGCCGTTGCCCAATCCGGAGAAAGCGATGGTGCTCGGACCTGCGCTGGTCATGCCCAGGGAGCTTCCCGGCGTTTCAGTAGGCGTCATAGACATCGATCTGCCGCCTTCGCCCCGTTCGGGCGGATTGTCGGCCATTGCCAGCCTGGACCTGTTTCGGAAATCGCGCAGTGGTATCGAGTTCGGCGCTCTCGTCGAGCAGGTTTGGGAGGAATTGCAAGTCAAGCCCAAGTCCGAAGTGGTTGCTCTGCGGAAAGGGCGGCGCTGGACACAGATACACCAGCGGCTGGCGTTAGGCGAGGTTGAAGCCGTAAACAACAAGCTGAAACAGGGCGGCGTCTACCTCTTTTCCGGCGGATTAAGCGAGATCGCGCTTGCACTCGCAGGAGAGATCGCTCGCCGCTTCCAGGCTCGGATCGCGCTTGTAGGCCGGACGCAACTACCGGCACGTGAGGAATGGGATTTCTATCGGCGCACTCATGGAAACGATCGCGTTCGAAGAGCGATCACAGCCATCCGGAGGCTTGAAGCGGATGGAGCGAATGTTCTCTATCTGCAGGCGGACGTCACGAATCCGGAGCAGATGAGGCTTGCGATAGACGCGACGATCACACGCTTCGGTGAGATCAATGGCGTCTTCCATGCTGCAGGCATCGTCGATGACGGTCTCATCCTGTCGAAGACGCGCGAGGCGATGGACCGGGTGCTGGCGCCGAAGGTATTAGGCACAGCCGTACTGGATGCCGTTCTAGAGACCGTCACGCTCGATTTTCTTGTGCTGTTCTCATCGACAAGCACGGATGTCGTTCGCGCAGGGCAAGCGGATTATGTGGCCGCCAACGCCTATCTCAATTCCTATGCCCAAAGCCATTCCAACCGGGCGGACCGCACCACGATGGCGGTGCATTGGGGCGTCTGGGGACAAACCGGTCTGGCGGCGAGGGCGCTCGGGTACGTAGCAGATCACGATGATGCACACCTTCTGCCGGAGCCGGCGAAAGGCCCATTCTTCCAACGGTGGGTGGAGGACGAGCACGGCCTGTCCTGGCTCGAAGCGGTCGTCAATCCAAATCGCGACTGGATACTCAACGAACACAGGCTTGTCTCAGGTCAGGCGGTCATGCCCGGTACAGGCTATATCGAGCTGATCGCACAGGCGGCTGCGGAATACGGTCTGCAATTCAAAGCAGACATCAGCGATCTGGTTTTCCTGAAGCCTCTCGCCGTCAAAGATGGCGAAGATCGGGTTCTGCGCCTGAGACTGCAGGCTGAAGAAGGTGGCTATCGTGTCACCATCGCAGCCGCAGCTCCCGGGGGAAGCGCCGATGCGTTCATCAAACACGTTGAGGCGCACTGGAGGCCAATGCCGACTCGCCGGGACCCGATCAATGATATCAAACGCGAGCGCCCCGATCCGTCGTTTAAACATTCGATTGCCGCAGGAGGAACGCTGAAGTCGGCTCAGGAACGGCATGTGCGTTTTGGCCCGCGGTGGGCCGTGCTACGTTCCGTTGTGATCGGAGCCGACGTTGCACGGGCAGAACTCCTTCTCGATCAGGCCTTCTCCGAAGACCTGGATACAGGCGTAATACTGCATCCCGCGCTCCTCGATATTGCGACTGGCTTTGCCATGGAACTCGTGCCCGGCTACGATCCCGAAGCTGCGCTTTGGGCACCGGCGACTTACGGGCGGATCATCCTCCACAACCACCTGCCCGCCGAAGTCGTGAGCTATGTTCGCCTCGCCGACAGCAGCGAACTCGGCGACGGTTATGCCGCATTCGATGTCGTCATTGCCGACCGGGAGGGGGACCTCCTGTTTGAGGCGCAAAGGTTCGTCGTGCGCCGTCTGGACGACAACATGATCTTGGAAGCACCCGCTGATTACAATGCAGGCCCGAGGCCTCCCAGGAACGCCGTTGTCGCATCTCCCACGATGGCCAAACTTGGCGTGCAAGTTCGCAACGGCATCCTCCCGAGCGAGGGCTTTGAGGTCCTTATGAGAGCAATGGCAGCCGCGGTGTCTCAGCCAATCATCAGCTCGATGGACCTCGACCTGCTGAAAGAATGGGTTTCAGCCAATGCCGAGGCCCTTGCATATCCCAGCGACGGGTTCGAGCGACCGGATCTGGATAATGAATTCGTCGCGCCTCGCAATGCGGTTGAAGAAATACTTGCCGGATACTGGCGGGAACTCCTCGGCGTCACCAAGATAGGCGTCCATGACAGCTTCTTCGACATCGGCGGCCACTCTTTGATCGCGGTCCGCCTTTTCCGCATGATCAAGAAGCAATACGGGCTCGATCTGCCGATCTCGACATTGTTCGAGGCACCGACGATCGCCCAATGTGCAGAGCGATTGATGGCGGAACTGCCTGACGCTGCGGGCGTCGGTGAGCCTAGAACTGGTGTGGCCACGCCTCCTACGGCGAGGCGACTTCATCTCGTCTTGATGAACTCGGGCGGCAACACGCAGGCAACGCCTCTTTTCATTTGCGCCGGCATGTTCGGCAATGTCCTCAATCTTCGCCACCTGGCGCTCACGGTCGGCGCCGACCGCCCTGTCTACGGGCTTCAGGCCCGAGGGCTCTATGGTGACCTGGAGCCCCACCTCTCGTTCGAAGAGATGGCCGCGGACTGTATCAAAGAGTTGAAGACCGTACAGCCACACGGACCCTATGTCCTCGCGGGATATTCCGGCGGGGGAATAACAGCCTACGAAATTGCCAGGCAGTTGGAAGCGTCGGGCGACCAGGTCGCCCACATCGTGATGCTTGATACACCGCTTCCGCGGCAGCCAAAGCTCTCATACGAGGACAAGCTGCTGATCAAGCTTCAGGACATACGGCGCCACAAGGCCCGATATCTGCTGAAGTATCTCCGGGACAGGTCTCGTCATGAAGCAGGCAACAAGGCACGGGAAGAGGCAGCAAAGAGCGGTGGCGCGACTGACAGGTTGAACAACGACAAGATTGAGTTTGCCTTCCGGCACGCTGCTCAGCGCTATCAGGTGCGACCTTATGGCGGACCGGTGACGCTGTTCAAGCCGCAGGGCGAACCTTTCTACCGGTTACCGCGGGGGCGGAGCTTGAAGGAAAACCGGGATATCCTGCTCCCCGACAACGGCTGGAACGAACACGTGGTAAAGCTTAAAGTCCTTGAGGTACCCGGTGACCATGACAGCATGGTACTCGATCCTTATGCTAGGGGGCTTGCCGAGAAAATACGCGCGCTGGTCGCCGAAGCCCTGGCGCCATCTCATGGTCGCGATGAGCACGAAGCCCTGCAGCTCGCCTGCAATGACCGGCTCTACCCGTCTCGCTCAACGCTAGAGGCTGTCTGATGCTGGGGCATCGTCGCGGACCCTCGGCTCAAGGTATGCAGCTATGACCGATGCTGGGGCCGCCCATGAACATTTCGGCACGCCCGCCGCCAGAGAAGGTTGTGCCTCGGCGGAGTCGAAACCGGGCGAGGGTGGTCGGAAAGCGAGTTTCCGCAGCCTCATCATGCAAGCTGCCGGTTGGTCGATCATCGGCTACATGACCCTGCAAATCCTGCGCATTTCGAGCAGTCTCATTCTGACGCGGCTCCTGATGCCGGAAATGTTCGGCGTCATGGCCGTTGCGACCACCATACAGGTTTCCGTTGCCATGCTGTCCGATCTCGGACTGCGCCCGGCAGCCATCCAAAGCCGGATGGGCGATGACCCGACCTACCTCGATACGGCCTGGACGGTTCAGTTCATCCATGGTTGCCTGATCTGGCTCCTCTGCGTCCTGGCTGCACTGGCGATCGATGCCGCGGCCGAAGGACGGATGCTTCCGGCCAGCTCTGTCTACGCCGTTCCGGAGCTTCCCGGAATCCTGATGGCAACGTCTTTCAGCTGCGTGATCGCAGGACTTCAGTCGATGAAGGTCGTCAGCGCATACCGCCACCTCGACCTGAAGCGCCTGACCGCGATAGAGATTGCGGCTCAAGTGATCAGCCTGCTGATGGCCATCGCGTTGGCCTGGTCGACCGGCTCGATATGGTCCTTCGTTATCTCGACATTGGTGGCTGCGCTGGTCACGACCGGCCTCAGCCATGCCTGGTTGCAAGGCCGGACAAACGGTTTCCGCTGGCACAAAGATGCCGTCGTCGATTTGATCCGCTTCGGCCGTTGGATCATTTTGTCCTCGATGCTGACCGTCGTCGCTGCTAGCGGCGACCGCTTCTTCCTCGCCGGTTGGGTCGGGCCTTTTACGCTCGGGCTTTATGTCCTTGCGTTCAATCTAGTCGCAATGCTCGAAGGTGCCGGAGGACGATTGTTTTCGAGCGTTGCGATGCCGGCACTGAGCAAGGTCGCGCGCGAGCAGCCTGAACGCCTTCGAGCCATGTTCCTCAAAGTGCGGCTGCCGTTCGACCTTGTGTTCGTTGCGAGTGCGGGCGCCGTCTTCTCTGCCGGCCAGATGCTCACGGATCTGCTTTACGACGACCGTTACCGGGATGCCGGCCCGATGATCCAGGTGCTGTCCTTCGGGTTGTTAACCGCCCGCTATGGGACGTTGTCGGCAATCTATCTTGTGGTGAACGAGCCGCGAAACCAGACGGTCCTAAATTTAGTACGGGCCGTCTCGATCTTCACTTTCGTGCCGCTTGCCTACCACCTTCTCGGCTTCAACGGCGCCTTGTGGGCGATCGCTCTTTATGGACTACCGGGCGTGTTCGTCAGCTTGTATTTCAACGGGCGCCACGGCCTAAACAATCTGCTGTATGAGTTTTCTGTGCTTGCTGCCTGGCCAGCTGGATACGCTGCCGGCCATCTTGCCAACCTGATCTACTACGCTTTCAAAATCGACCTTTAGATCAAGAGGTCGCGGTAATCCGAAAGGTGTACCGCCTGCATCGTTTCGACGAATTGGCTGCATTCGCGGCAGTGCTATCGTTGGCAAATAGTCCGATCAATCAACACTAGCCGTTTAGGTATGTACTCAGGATGTCACTGCGGCGGAGCCGAATAGGCTTCCGCGATCGACAGATAAGGTGTTTTACCCAAGCGAGGTACGGGTCCCCATGGGCAGCAAAGGATACAGCGTCAAAAGATCGATCCCGGGGGAGCTAGACCTCGTTCCGGACATAAGCAGTGGCTCTATCTCCAGATGCGGCGTTACTGCTGCTCGGTCGCGCGAGTTTTGGGGCAAGAGCCTGAGGCCCTTGCTGATCGTCGAGGCTGCAAATCCCGAATGGACGAGCGTACCGCTTGTCGGATGGAACCTCGCGCGCGCAATCAGTTCCAGGACGAACGCGTTGATTGTCACCCAGGCACGTAATCGGGGCGCCTTCCTGAGAGCTGGCCTTGTTCCTGATCGGGACTTCTTGATCGTTGACAATGAGCGCGTTGCAGGAACTCTTCACCGGCTAAGTGAGTTCGTACGCGGCGGCACAAACAAGGGGTGGACGGCCGTTACGGCGTTGGCGTCTCTCGCCTACTATAGCTTCGAGTGGGAGGTCTGGAGGTTACTGAGGGAACGGCTGATTGATGGCGAGTTCGATCTTGTTCATCGCATAACGCCGCTTAGCCCGACGAGCCAAAGTTGGCTGGCCCCCAGGCTAAAGCGCTACGGAATTCCCTTCGTGCTTGGTCCATTGAACGGTGGTTTGCCGTGGCCGGAAAATTTTCTGGAGGTGCGGGGCAAGGAGAAAGATTGCCTTTCAATGTTTCGTGGCGCGTTTTCTCTCATGCCCTATTATAGCGCTACAAGACGGCATGCCGCAGCATTGATCGCCGGTTCCCGGTTCACCATGAGCGAGTTTCCTCGAGAATGTGAGGATCGCGCATTCCTCATTCCGGAGAATGCCGCGGATCCTGACCGCTTCCCGTTTCAACAGAGAGACTTCGACGGAAGGAACCTTTCCGTCGCATTCGTCGGGCGTCTCGTTCCCTACAAAGGAGCGGACATGCTCATTGAAGCAGTGGCTCGATACATGGGGCCGTTGAAGATCGACGTCTTGATCATCGGAGACGGGCCGCAGCGGGAGGAGCTTGAACGGCAGGTTCAAGCGAGGGGCCTTCAGGGAAAGGTCCGTTTCGCCGGCTGGGTCGAGCAGAAGGACTTGGCCGCAGCAGTATCGGAGTGCCAAGTCCTGGCGTCCTCGAGCGTTCGGGAGTTTGGCGGCGGCGCTGTTCTGGAGGCGATGTGCCTGGGACTTGTGCCGATCGTGGCCGACTACGGCGGGCCCGCGGAACTCATAGATGCGACGTCCGGGATAGCCGTACCGTTCAAGGACAGGGAAACTTTGATCGATGGATTCGCAAAGGTGTTCGAAACGCTGGAGCGTCATCCGGAACGGATCGCTGCACTGAGTGCGGGCGCTGGCGCCCGAGTGCGCCAGAAGTATACCTGGAATAAAAAGGCGAGAGAAATTGTCGACATATATGCATGGGTGCTCGGAGGCGCTTCTGCATCTCGATCAACCACATTGTCTTTCGGTAAGGTCACTAATGCCAACCAGTAACTATGCCCAGTAGGCTTTCACATACTGTCGTAATTTTCTTATATGCTTATAGACGAAAGTTGCACTTGGTAGTACGCTGCCAAGGTGGAAACAAGAAAACTCTGCAGGCTGTTTGATACTCATCATCATAATTCCTGGGGCAGGTGATCAAGCTTCGGGGTAGGGGGTAATATGAGTCTGACTGTAGATGGTGCTGGCCGCACGCCCGTGGCGGTGGACAGTTTTCGTTTCGTGAGCGAATTGGCAAAGGCTTCTGAGAGAGAGGCCCGTGGGGAGCGGAAGCAACGCTTCGAAGGTTCGCTTGTTCTGATAGACCAAAGGGCGCTGGATCGGGAGTGCCTCGCGAAAGCGCTCGGCGATCGTGGTCTCTGCATGGAAGTCTCTGCTGTCGGTTCCGTCGAAGAGTGGAGGCGGGAGCAGGTTCAGTTCCCGCCGGTGCAGGCCGTGCTCTTCAATATCGGAAACCGGAAGGCAGAAGATGCCGGCTTCGCAAATGAGATCACGAAGCTGCGGAATGAGTTCAAGTCGTCTCCGGTGATCGTGCTTTCCGACAATGAAGACCTGGCGCAGATCGTGAAGATGCTCGAGTATGGAGTGAGGGGCTTCATACCGTCGTGTGTCGGTGTTTCCGTATGCGTGGGCGCCATCGAGCTTGCCGTGGCCGGCGGTGTATTCGTTCCTGCCAGCAGCGTGCTTGCTATGCGCCACCTGCTGGCAACCTCTTCATCTGCCGAAGCGCGGAACCTCTCGGGTATGTTCACCGCGCGTCAGGAAGCGGTGGTTGAAGCGCTCCGCAGGGGCAAGGCGAACAAGATCATCGCCTATGAGCTGAAGCTAAGGGAAAGCACGGTGAAAGTTCACATCCGGAACATTATGAAGAAGCTTAAGGCTACCAATCGTACAGAGGTCGCTTACAAGCTGAATGATATGTTCCCGATGAACTGACCGTATCGCGGGCGCTGTGACGGACTGTTGCGGCGGCGGAGGATCGCGATGTGTCAGCGGGAAATCTCCGGGAGCGACCTCTGTCCGTTAGGGATAGGCGCGCTGCCCAGAACGAACGGGGAAGATTGAATGGAGAATAAGCTATGGGACCACCCGGTTCGCGCCGGGTGACCTGCTTCCCTTTGAATATCCTCGGTTTGACGTCAATCTGTTTGAACTGCCCCCCATTTCGATCGGACAGTCGGCATAAGCACAAAGGCTCAAGCACAGGCTTGAGGACAAGCTTATGTCTAATGAGCACCGACACGTTGAATTGCTGACGGGCGATGTTCGCCGGAGGCCGTGGACAACGGAGCAGAAGCTGACAATTATCGAGCAGAGTTTCGAACCAGGCGAGACGGTGTCTTCGGTCGCTCGCCGCGCCATGGCGTTGCGCCCAATCTGCTTTACCGGTGGCGCAGGCTCTTGAACGAGGGAGGTGCTGCAGCCGTGGATTCTAACGAGCCGGTTGTCGGCAATTCGGAAGTGAAGAAGCTGGAGGATCGTGTCCGCGAGCTGGAGCGCATGCTCGGCCGCAAGACGATGGAGGTCGAAATCCTCCGTAAAGCCCTCTCCAAAGCGGACTTAAAAAAACGGATATCGCAGCCGCTCTTGCTTCCGAAGGACGGTTCCGATGAAAACCGTCGCTGACACGCTGGGCGTATCCCGCTCCAACCTGCGCTGGTGTTCGGACGGTCTGGAGTTCACCTGCTGGAACGGCGAGGTCATCCGTCTCGCCTTCATCATCGATGCCTTCGACCGCGAGATCATTGCCTGGACGGCTGTCGCCAATGCGGGCATCTCCGGCTCCGACGTGCGCGACATGATGCTGGAGGCGGTCGAGAAACGCTTCAGCGCAACCAAAGCCCCACATGCCGTCGAGCATCTCTCGGACAATGGTTCTGCTTACACCGCGAGAGATACGAGGCCGTTTGCCCAAGCGTTCAATCTGACACCTTGTTTCACGCCGGTGGCCATCCGCAGTCCAACGGAATGTCCGACGCTTTCGTCAAAACCCTGAAGCGGGATTATATCCGCATATCAGCTCTACCGGACGCCAAAACAGCGCTCCGGTTCATCGACGGATGGATCGAGGACTACAACGAGATCCATCCCCACCCGCGCTCAAGATGGCTTCCCCACGGCAGTTCATCAGAGCTAAATCAAACTAGCCGACATGTCCGGCGAAACGGGGGCACTCCAACGAACGCTATATCGACTTCCTGGCTCGGCTTGGTCAGGCTCCGCGCCAACTCGCGACAGGAAGCAAGCATAGGCTGGAATCGAAACGGGGCCATCTCCAAACGGTCGTCTCTCAAATTGCTTTCAAGGAAGTGTCCAGACGTCCTGCCGCAACGATGCTGAGATGGCCTATGGGATTCTCGATAGTTCGGCTGTGATGCGTGTTGCCGTTTCACGTACCAGTCGGGCGCAGAGTTCGTGACGTCGCGCGTCGTGCCGGTACACAGGCATGCTGACGCTTATCGCTCCGACTGGCTCCCACTGGCGGTTGAAGATCGGGCTGCCGAGACAGCGGATATCCGGCTCGTTCTCCTCGTCATCAAACGCAAATCCCTGCTCCCGGATACGCTTCAATTCCTCACGCAGCGCTTCGGCGCTCGTTAGCGTATTGGCGGTGTGTCGCGTCAACTCCAGCCCCTTGATGATTTCCTCTAACCGGTCGTCTGTCAGGCCGGACAGCTAGGCCTGCCACGGCACCATCGTCTCGCCCGCGCGCGGTCGATCCGCCTGCGCGACCTTGCCGGGGAAACATTCATGAAGTTCCCGGCCGACAAGATTCCAGGTCTTCACGCGAAGTTCCTGATGGCCTGCGACGAAGCGGGCTTTAGCCCCAAGACCACCCTTGAAGCTTGACAGATGGCGGGCATGGTAAGTCTGGTCGCTGCCGGCATGGGGATCGCCTTGCTGCCTGCCCAGGTTCGCAGCACCTCTCATCCCGATGTTGTCTACAAGACCATGGCCGATAAAACTGAGCATCTCGAACTCAGGATTGCGCTTGCCTGGCGTCCTGAGAACCACTCCGCTAGCGTCACCTCTGTCCTTTCACTCTTCGGCCGGGCTGAAACCTAGCCTATGTTCGGCATATGGGGAGGCTTAGGGGGCATCGTTCGTTCGCGTGACGTTTGCCGTGGCCTTGCCCTGCAGGACTAGAGGTGCTTGTCGGTCGTCGTTGTGAGCTCCCAACAAAGCATCCATTGGGTTTTCATGACATTGCCTCAAAAGCGCGTATGCCCGGCAGTGAACGGTTAAGGTTCGGGAGCTAGTTACAGCGAGTTTGCTGCCCTGCAGCAATTTTGGGCGGCCCAGCGCTTCCCAGCTCCTGGAGCAGTTGAATTGTACCGACACCACAACAGCAACCTCGCCTTCGCAGGCGAGCCCGACAACGTTTCCGCGTCCTACGCGACAGAGATGGACTTCATTCGCTACGCGCTCGACAGCGCAGCGATTGTTGCCATGACAGACGTGCGTGGGACGATCACCTTCGTCAACAAGAAATTCTGCGAGATCAGCGGCTACTCGCGCGATGAACTACTCGGCCAAAATCATCGTATGTTGCATTCCGGCACGCATGACGCCGGTTTCTTTCGCGCCATGTATCGCGAGATCGCCAATGGCCGTGTCTGGCACGGGGAGATTTGCAACCGTCGTAAGGATGGGAGCAAATATTGGGTCGACACGACCATCGTGCCGCATGTCAATGAAAGCGGCAAGGTCGACAGCTACACCTCGATCCGCTTCGACATCACCGCACGTCATGAGGCAAAAGCGAAGCTGCGCAGCATTGTGCTGACTGACGCGCTGACCGGCATACCAAACCGGCGTTGTTTCCAGGAGCGACTGGAGGAACTGCTCACATCAGCGGGTGATTGTGGGTCAGTGCACCTTGCGCTCCTCGATATCGACACGTTCAAGGAGATCAACGACACGTTCGGCCACGATATTGGCGACGTGCTCTTGAAGGACGCGGGCCAGCGTCTGATGGCGCGTTCATGCGCGGATGTCTTCGTTGCGCGGCTTGGTGGCGACGAATTTGGTATCATCCTCTCAGGTATGTGCAAATCGGAAGCGATGGCCATCGCGGATGAGGTGCTGGCAGACCTTCGCGTGCCCTTTCAGCTTTCCTCATCCTGGCGTAGCTGCTCGGCCAGCATCGGTATTGCCTCCTATCCCGATGATGGTCATACCCCCGACGCGCTGTTCAAGGCGGCTGATCTTGCGCTTTACCGTGCAAAGTCGCTCGGCCGGGACCAGATCAAACGCTTCGAGCCCGCATTGCGGGAAGCTGTCGAGCGCAAAAGCGAGTTGCGCCAAGCGGTTGAAGCTGGCCTCGATGACGGCCAGTTTCGTCTTGATTATCAGCCCATAGTCTCCCTCAATTCGGCGCCTGCAATATCGCTGGAGGGCCTCATCCGCTGGCAGCACCCTGAGCTTGGTCTTATTTCTCCGGCTTCGTTCCTTGCAGACATGAGCGATCCCGGCCTTCTGGCGGCGCTCGGCCTCTTCGTCGTTGAACATGCCTTCAAGGATATGAAATGGCTTATCGAGCAGAACCTGCCGATCAGCCGGATCGCGATCAATGTCACCAATGCCGATTTTCGCTCGTGTGCGTTCGTCGAGCGCTTTTTCGAGCTCTCGGCCATCTATGGCATCGCTCCTAACCGCTTCTGCATCGAAGTCACCGAAGGCGTTTTCCTTGGTCGCGACTATCAGCATGTGGACCAACTCCTACAAACGCTCCACGAGAGCGGCGTGGAGATCGCGCTCGACGATTTCGGTACAGGGTTTGCCTCGCTGACACACTTGCGCACGATGCCCGTTGATAAGATCAAGATTGACCAGAGCTTTGTCGCGAACATGATGGCGAGCCAAGCTGATGCGGCGATTGTCCGCGGCATCATCGACATAGCCCATTCCACCGGCAAAAAGGTGGTCGCCGAGGGCGTAGAGACGCTCGAACAAGCGCAGTGCCTAGCGGCGTTCGGGTGCGACTACTTGCAGGGATGGTTCTTCGCCAAGGCGACGCCGCTGGACGCGATTCCGGATGTCATTGATAACCTGCCGGTCTTGAAGCGGGACTGGTCGGAACTCCCTTCCATCAGATCAGAGGGTTCACCTCCTTAAAGCTAAGGTCGCACAACTGGGAAGGGAGCGCCTGACGAGTTTCTTGAGTGCGCTTCCTCAGGCCATCTGATCCGGCGTCCCGGCGAAAAGAAAACCTAGCTTTGATCAAGCTCGCGGAGGAAGTCGGAAACTGTCTTGAGGCACAGGTCCTTTTCCTCGACATGCGGCATGTGACTAGAGTTCTCGAAGACCACCCAGCGGCAACCCGGCACGTTCTCGACGTATGGCTCGACCACGAGAGGGGTCGCTTCATCGTAGCGACCTGAGATCAAGAGCGTCGGTGCGACAATGGAGTGCAGGCGGTCTTCGATGGTCCAGTCCTTCAGTGTGCCGATGACGTGGAACTCCGTCGGACCATTCATGTTGCGATAGACAGTGTTGTCTTCGTCCATGATTGCGAAAGTGCGTGCGACTTCCTCGGGCCACGGTACGACGCGACAAACATGGCGATCATAGAAAGCCTTCGATGCGGCGATGTATTCGGGGTCGGTCAGGGTGCCGGCTTCCTCGTGGCGAAGCAGTGTCGCCTGGATCTCTGCCGGGAGTTCTTGCCTGAGGCGGTTGGCCTCCGCCACCCAGGTTCTCATATTGGCAGGAGAATTTGCGATGATGAACGCCTTCAACCCGGCAGGCCGTTGCACGGCATGTTCGGAACCGAGCATCCCGCCCCAAGACTGACCGAGGAAGGCGTAACGGTCCTGGATCCCCAGGTGCCTCAACAAGCGGTCGAGCTCATCAAGAAAGAGCTGCACCGTCCAGAAGTCCTGTCCCTTTTCCGGCAGGCGGGTAGAATTCCCATTGCCGAGCTGGTCGTAGTGAATGACTGCGCGGCCATCGAGAGCAGCGATATCCTTGAATGAATCGACATAGTCGTGCGTGCAGCCGGGGCCGCCATGGGCGACCACCAACGGAAGCCGCTCCGGGGTAATCTCGCCAGTGACGCGATACCATGTGCGATAGTCGCCAAACTCCACGTATCCTTCACGCGAGGGTATCTCGGTCACGCTTGTTCTCCTGGTCAGTTGTGGAAAGCAGACCATAGCGAGCCAACTTGCCCGGTGGCAGCTATCACAACTTATAGGGAGGAAATGCCTCCAGAAGGCGGTACTGCGTGGCGCGGACGACAGCCTGGGTCCGGTTCTTGGCGCCGAGCTTGCGCGTTGCCGACTTGAGGTGCATGACGACCGTCGGAACCGAGCGGTCGATGATACGCGAAATTTCCTTTGCCGAGAGGCCGCGGGCAGAATGCGCCAGGCATTCCCGTTCGCGCTCGGTCAGGCGTATGCCAGCGATATTCAGCACCTTTTCATCGAAGAGTTCGTAGGCAGCCTCATGAAATATTTGGGCGAGTAAGCTGAAGTCCGCCAGCAGGCGCGTTGCTTCACGACAGAATTCGGTCCGCCTGCCATAGTGAACGCCAGTAATGGTGGCGTAGTCGCCACGTGGCATATGGATTGGCACAGTGACGCCCGCCAGCATGTCGTGTTCGCGTAGGAAATCGCAGACCGGCTTTGTTTCATCGGTGAGAAATCGGCTGATGCGCGTTTCCACGTCCGGGTCGTAGTTCCAGAAGAATGGCACCGAGGTTCGCACGGCCAACCGCTGCACCGGATCGATGCGGAAATATTCGCGATTGCACCAGTAGTCGTACATGTCGTCGGCGACATTCCGAAGCTTGAGCAGCGTGGGGATCTCTACCTTGCCATCGGGGCGGCAAGGGGTTGGCGTGTAGTCATAGATCAGGGCTTCGAAACCCATTGAGCGCATCGCGCTGAAGGCCTCATCGATCCGATCGTCCAAGGTTTCCCTGCGCGACAGGCGATCGCTGATGATACTGATTTCAAGCATTCCCCAACTCCACTAGAGCGCTCCCCCACCCCCTATCACTTCTGATAGCTGGCGCTCATGGTGCGCTGCGATAAAATTAGACTTGCTCAAAATTTGGTCAAGATAAATCGAAGGGCAGGGTTAGCATGTGGCGTGAAATCGCTCCCCACGATCGGGTTGAGGTAGAGGTCGACGGCTACAAAGTCGTCACTTATGTTTTCGGATCCGGTGACGAGACTGTCTTCTGCCTGAACGGTGGACCTGGGCTTCCCTGTGACTACCTGCGGGAGGCGCATTCCTGCCTTATCGACGAGGGCTACCGCGTCGTTGCGTTCGATCAACTCGGTACCGGTGCCTCCGATCGGCCAACCGACAAATCTTTGTGGAAGATCGAGAGATATGTCGAGGAAACCGAAACGATCCGCCGGACGCTCAATCTCGGCAAAGTCCACATGCTCGGCCATTCATGGGGTGGCTGGCTCGCGATCGACTATGCCTTGAAGTACAAGGACAATCTGAAGACGCTGATCCTTGAAGATACCGTGGGGGACATGCCGCATCTGGTCTCCGAACTGGGTCGGCTGCGAAATGCGCTCGGGTCGGAAACGGTCTGCATGATGCAGAAGCACGAGGCGCAGGGCACGCTCGACCACCCGGAATATCTCGCGGCGATCACGATCCTGAACTATCGGCACGTCTGCCGCCTGCCCGAGTGGCCGGCTCCGGTCCGCCGTTCGCTCGATGACTGGAACATGGGACCCTACGTGACGATGCAGGGACCTAACGAGTTTCTCTATACCGGCAATCTCAAGGACTGGAACCGGATTCCGGACCTGCCGGGACTTGACCTTCCGGTGCTGATCACGGTCGGGGAGCACGATGAACTCACGCCGGCCTGTGCCATGCGCATGAGGGACGCCCTGCCCAATTCCGAGTTGTGTGTGCTACGCAATTCTAGCCACATGCCGTTCTACGAGAACCCCGAAGCATACTATGGTGTGCTCACGGACTTCCTCTCCAGGCACAAGGCTTCTTGATGACATCAACTCGCGTTTGCGCCCTTCGCATCAAGGGTGACGGTTGAGCCCATGCATCGATATCGATTCGTTCTTTACCGACCGCTGCAACTGCTGCCCGTCCTGTTCGGGATCAGCATCATCACGTTCGTGCTCGTACGTCTCATCCCGGGTGATCCGGCACGTGTCCTTCTGGGCACGCGCGCAACGCCGACTGCGCTGGCGCGGATTCGCGAGCAATACGGTCTGGATGAGCCGATCTGGCTTCAATACGTGTACTTCATCGAGAACCTGGCGCGCGGTGAAATGGGTAAATCCATCCTGTACAAGATCGACGTGCTCCGCCTGATCGCCACGCGCATCGAGCCGACGCTGATGCTGGTGCTCACGAGCGTCGTTCTATCGATCCTCATCGCACTTCCAATGTCTGCCATAGCGGCACGGCGCCAGGGTCGGTTGCCGGATCATGCCGTCCGTGTGATTTCCACCATGGGGATCGGTTTCCCGCCATTCTGGCTTGCCTTGATGCTGATCATCTTCTTCAGCGTGCAGCTCGATCTCTTCCCGGTTTCCGGATACGGCGACACCTTTGTTGACAAGCTCTGGCACCTGGCTTTGCCGAGCTTGACGATTGCATTGTCGCTTTCTGCGGTGATCACGCGAAGCCTTCGTGCGGCAATGATCCAGTCTCTGAGGTCCGACATCGCAACTGCTGCGCGGGCGAGGGGCATGCCGGAACGCATTGTATTCTGGCGGCACGTTCTGCCGAATTCGCTTGTTCCGACGATCAACCTGCTCGCCGTGAATATTGGCTGGCTGATCGGCGGCAGCGTGGTGATCGAAACCGTATTCGCATTGCCGGGAATGGGCCAGTTGCTGGTTCGGGCAATCTTCTCGCGCGACTACATGGTCGTGCAGGGCGTCGCCATGGTCTTCGCCTGCGCGACGGTCCTTGTTAATTTCCTCGCCGATGTCGTCACCGTCACGGTCGATCCGAGGGTCAAGCTATGAGTGTGTCGACCGCACGTCTTCCTCTTTCGATCGGTTTCAGCCGTTGGCTCGGCCGTCATCTGACGCTGGCGCTCGGCCTTGGCCTCCTGGCGTTCTTCATTGTCGTCGCATTGGCTGCGCCTCTTATTGCTCCGTATGATCCGGTGATGCAGACAGCGGAGGTACGCCTGCAGCCGCCTTCGCTCAGCCACCCGTTCGGGACGGATAACTTTGGTCGCGATATCCTCTCGCGGGTCATCTGGGGTGCGCGGATCGACCTCCAGATTGCCTTTATCGGGGTGATCTTTCCGTTCGTGATCGGAACGCTGCTTGGGACGATTGCCGGGTTCTTTGGTGGCTTCGTGGATGCGGTGTTCATGCGCATCATCGACGTCATCCTTGCCTTCCCGTTCCTTGTGCTGATGCTGTCCATCATCGCCATCCTCGGTCCGGGTCTCACCAGCTTCTATATCGCCATGGCGCTCGTCGGCTGGGTATCCTATGCCCGCCTCGTGCGGGCACAGATACTGGTGCTGAAGAACAGCGACTACGCGGTTGCCGCCGTCAGTCTCGGCTTCAGCCGGACGCGCATCATGTTCCGTCACCTCCTGCCGAACGCAGTCGCTGGTTCTTTGGTATTCGTGATGTCGGATGCCGTGCTCGTGCTGCTGAACGGTGCGGCGATCAGCTATCTCGGTCTCGGCGTTCAACCGCCGACTGCGGAATGGGGCATCATGGTCGCCGAGGGCCAGCCCTTCATCACCACCGGGTGGTGGATCCCGCTCTTCCCCGGCCTTTCCATCGTCTTTCTCGCGTTCGCATTCAGCCTGCTCGGCGATGCGCTGGGCGACATGCTGGGGGTCCACGAATGACTGCTCCGCTTCTGTCGATCCGCGACCTCGTCGTGAACTTCCATGACGACGTCTCGCCGCGAACCCTGATCGATCATGTTTCCGTTGATCTGGCCGAGGGTGAAATCCTTGGACTGGTGGGAGAAAGCGGCTCGGGCAAGAGTTTGCTCTGCCGCGCGGTCATGGGCCTCTTGCCGTCGACCAAGCTGTCAATCGACGAGGGCTCGGTCGAACTTTCGGGTCGCGATCTGGTGAAGGCGAGTTCAGCCGAAATGCTCGCCGTTCGGGGGCGCGAGATCGGCATGATCTTCCAGAACCCGAGCAGTCACCTCGATCCGGTCATGAAAATCGGTCAACAGATCGCAGAAGGCATCCGTTTCCATCAAGGAGCGACGGCCAGTGAGGCGCGCGAAGCGGCCATCGCGATGCTGGCACAGGTCGGTTTTCCCGATCCGAAACGCCAGTTCAACAACTATCCGCATGAATTTTCTGGTGGAATGCGACAGCGGGCAATGATCGCAGCTGCTTTGTCGTGCCGGCCGAAGATCCTGATCGCCGACGAACCGACGACCGCACTTGACGTGACGATCCAGGCCCAGATCCTGGAACTCATTCTTGATCTCCGGGAGAGGCTTGGCCTGTCGGTCATTATGATTACACACGATCTTGGCAT
The DNA here is from genome assembly GCF_003491345.1 of Neorhizobium sp. SOG26. GTDB lineage: Bacteria > Pseudomonadota > Alphaproteobacteria > Rhizobiales > Rhizobiaceae > Neorhizobium > Neorhizobium turbinariae. Next base: position 240,399 of record NZ_CP025513.1, on the reverse strand, counting down.
CGTCGCGCAAACCTGCGACCGGATTGCGGTCATGCGCCACGGTCGATTGGTGGAGCAGGGCGAGAAGCGGCAGATCCTCGCTGCTCCGAAGCATGATTACACACAGATGCTGATTGGCAGCCACCCATCATTGCCGGCTGAAGAGATGACCACGCCTGCCGCCGAGGAGATGACCAACTGCCACAAGACGAAACCCTTGCTTGAGATCGATGATCTCCACGTGCGGTTTGATGTCGGCGGCTCCTTCTTCAACGGCGGCAGCAAGGTCGTTCATGCCGTCAAGGGTGTAAGCCTGCAGGTCATGCCAGGGAACACCATCGGTATTGTTGGGGAGTCGGGCAGCGGCAAGAGTACACTCGCGCGTGCCATACTGGGCCTGACGCCGCTTTCCTCGGGCCACGTGACCTTCGACGGTGTTGATCTGGCGCAGCAGCCGAGACAGGCAGTTGCCAAACTCCGCCGCGAGACCGCGATGGTGTTCCAGGATCCGCTCAATGCGCTCAATCCACGCATGACAGTCGGCGAAACGCTGGGCGAGGTGCTTCGATTCCACGGGACGCCGTCGGCTGATATACCGGGCCGCATCAACGAATTGCTTGATCTCGTGCATCTCGGGCGGGAATTTGCGGACCGCCGTCCGCGGAGCATGAGCGGCGGGCAGTGCCAGCGCGTCGGCATTGCGAGGGCACTTGCGGTCAACCCGCGCCTAATCATAGCCGACGAGTGCGTCGCCGCGCTCGATGTGACCATCCAGAAGCAGATCGTCGATCTCTTTGCCGAACTGAAGGAACGGATGAACCTAACGCTGCTCTTCATCGCGCACGATCTGGCGATCGTTCGCAACCTCTGTGAGCGGGTTGTGGTCATGTATCACGGTGAAGTCGTGGAGGAGGGGCGATCAGCCGACGTCTTCGCTCGCCCGCAAAAGGCTTACACGGCGGCCCTTATCCATGCCGTGCCGGATATCGATCCGGACAAAAAGCTCCTGGCGCCAAAGATTGCGGCGCCGACTGCCGCCTGACCACAGACAAGATCAACGAAGGGGAATATCAGATGTTGAAAAAATGGATGAAAATCGGCCTCGTGACCGTCATGACGTCGCTTTCCGTCGGGGCGGGGCTCGCCGAGGCGGCTGGCGTCCTTACGATCGGCCGTCGCGAAGACTCCTCCACATTCGATCCGATCAAGACTGCGCAGAACATCGATTTCTGGGTGTTCTCGAACGTCTATGATGTCCTCGTGCGCGTCGACAAGACCGGCACCAAGCTGCAGCCTGGCCTCGCGGAGAGCTGGACAATCTCGGACGACGGTCTGACCTATACCTTCAAGATGCGCGAGGCCAAGTTCTCGGATGGCAGCGCGATCACAGCTGAAGATGCTGCGTTCAGCCTGCTGCGTATCCGCGACAACGAAGGTTCGCTCTGGAGCGACTCCTACAGCGTGATCAAGACGGCTGAAGCGACGGACCCCAAGACCCTCGTGATCACGCTCACTGGTCCCTCGGCCCCGTTCCTGTCCACGCTCGCCATGCCTGGCGCCTCGATCATCTCGAAGGCGGGGATGGAATCGGTGGGTGAGGACGCCTACGCTGAGATGCCTGTAGCCTCCGGTGCCTTCATTGTGAAGGAATGGCGCCGCGGTGACCGTGTCATCCTCGAGAAGAACCCGAATTTCTGGGAGGCAGAACGCGTCTCCCTCGATGGCGTCGAATGGATCTCTGTACCCGACGACAATACCCGCATGTTGAACGTGCAGGCGGGTCAGCTGGACGCTGCGATCTTCGTGCCGTTCTCGCGCGTTGCGGAACTTCAGAAGGACGCAAACCTGACCGTCCATCTCAACACCTCCACACGCGAAGACCACCTGCTCATCAACCACGAGCATGGCGATCTGGCGAAGAAGGAAGTCCGTGAGGCGATCGACTATGCGATCAACAAGAAGGCGATCGTTGACACCGTCACCTTTGGTTTCGGAGAAGTAGCCTATTCCTTCGTACCAAAAGGCGCTCTTTATCACTATGCTGACAACCTTCAGCGGCCTCATGACCCTGAGAAGGCAAAGGAGCTTCTGGCCGCTGCAGGCGTCAGTGGCCTTACGCTCAACTACATCGTGAACGCCGGCAACGAGGTTGACGAACAGATCGCGGTCCTTCTCCAGCAGCAGTTGCAGGCGGCTGGAATCACGGTCAACCTGCAGAAGATGGATCCCAGCCAGACCTGGGATACGCTCGTCGCCGGTGATTATGACCTGTCGGTCATGTACTGGACGAATGACATTCTCGACCCCGACCAGAAAACGACCTTCGTCGTAGGCCATGACACCAACATGAACTACATGACCCGTTACAACAACGAGAAGGTCAAGGAACTTGTTGCTGCTGCCCGTCTTGAAATGGATCCGGCAAAACGCGAGCAGATGTACGTCGACATCCAGAAGATGTCCAAGGATGACGTCCACTGGATCGACCTTTACTACAGCCCCTTCATCAACGTCACCCGAAAGAACATCGAGAACTTCCACCAGAATCCTCTCGGCCGCTTCTTCTTGGAAGACACCGTAAAGAACTGATTGTCAGCCTTCCTTCCGACTGGTTAACGTAGAAAGGCCCGTCCGGCGATGTCGGACGGGCCTTTGATGGCTCTGGTGCTCTTCAGCGTCCTACGGGACGATATCCGATGTTTCGGGCGAGCCAGCAACCGATCGTCAATCCACTGACGGGTCCGTTGCCGCTCCTGTGGACCTGGACCGTCCAGTCTCCCGGTGCTGGCGCATCCATCGAACGTCGGCAGGGCAGTGTCCAGATATCTTGGGCCGCGGGATAAAGAGGTGTCATTTCGCCTTTGCCAAGGAAGCCTTCGAAGAAGCCGTAGAACACCCCGTTCGTTTCCACGATCTCGAGAAATGCATCAAGCTCGCGGGCGTGGTACCGCCCAGCAATGTCCCGCACGGGCTCACCTGAAACCTTTTTCGCGGTGCCGCGCAGGTTCTCCCGCCAGCGCTCGAACTCCATCTCGTCGCCGCGTCGGGCTAACGTCATGGCGGGTGAGCGGGCGGTGTTATCGTCCCCAATCGTTAGGCGCTCCGGCGATCCCGCAAATGTTGCCTTAAGGCCGCTGTGGCCGGGGGCGAGCGTCATCAACAGGCCGGTGCCAGGGTCGAGATAACGTCCTTTCCAGGCGGGATCGGCTGGCGCTTCACCCGGCGTCTCCCGCGGAAGCCCAAGCGCAGCCTTCATGAGGTGCCGCGCTGCTGCCTGGGCATCGCCTTCGTGGTTAAACAGAACGACGACGGACAATCGCTCGGACGCAGCATGGATCCGGTGGCAGCGGAAGCCACGCAAGGCCCCGCCATGTCCAGTCGTCGGCGTCTCCCCCACCATGTCATGGGCAAGACCGTTGCCGTAGGGTGCCTCGTTGCCGTCCGAAAAGACCTGTGGGCTTGAAAGCCGTCGGTAGAGTCCGGTCTCGTCCTCACGCGTCCGATCGATGAAACGCTCCCACGCGAGCATGTCGTCCAGCGACGCGGATATGCCGGCGTCTCCGGTCCAGTAGATCCTGTTCGTCGCGGGGAAGAAGCCGGTCGTGTCGTTCCCTTCGTGGCCGACGACGCCGTCAGCGGGCGTGGTTGTATCCGGAAGAAGTTCGGCCGTTTCCATTCCTGCGACGTCAAAGATTCGCTCGCGGTAAAGCTTTCCGAGAGAACGTCCCGTATGATCCTCGATCACGTCGGAGAGGATGCGGAAGTTGCCGTTTGAGTAGGAATATCGGCTTGCCGGAGCAAATTGCGTGGTGCGCATGCGCGCAAAGAGCGGCTTGGCGTCCTCCCTTCGGAACACGTCCTCGGCATCGGCGCCATGCAGCACCGTCAATGCCCAGTAGTCTCTGAGGCCAGACTGGTTGTTGCAGAGATGGCGGATGCTCGGCCGTGTCGTCTCGAGGTTCGGCAGGTATGTTTGCAGCGCCGCGTCGAAGTGCTCCAGTTGTTCGCCGAGATCCAGCAGGACGCCACAGGTGAACTGTTTGCTGATTGAGCAAATCGGAAAGCGGGTTTGCGCCGTCACCGGCAGATGCTTTTTGAGGTCAGCGTATCCCCAAGTATGTTGGAGGACGATTTCGCCGTCTTTGACGATGCCGATTGCGCCGCCCGGACCGTGTGTCTTTTCAGCAAGCTGGTATGCTTCACGCATCACGCTTTTGATATCGATCGATGTCGTCATGAGGATTTTCTTGTGCTGGGGAGGATGTTGCGTTTCAACCTCTAACAGGCACCTTGGTCAAGCGAAACCCGCTGAAGAACCCAATCGACTGGGCGTCACGTCCGGCCCTGAGTTCGGGATTTAAGCACAAACCTTGCTTCATCATCAGGGTTTCCGGGGATGGGGCACTCGCTGGCGTGCGCGCCCAGGCGCACCTGAAGTATATCGTCAACGGGATGCTCGCGCAGGTTTTTGTCTGCCCAGGAATCGTCATCCCCTCACCAATGACGCGGTGGTCGACGGTCTTCTCGTCGACCACAAGATCATCGTCTTCACAGAGGAGAAGCTACGCGCGTTCATTCACTCGCTTTGAGCTTCGCTCCAGACGGAAACCGGAGTCGGCTTGCGGGGCTGCCGGACCTGCTGCCGGCCTTGCTCAGTTCCCGTACTACCCCCGATCATCGAGGATCCTCGGGGATAAATTTTTCGAGGTTGAGCCCGACTGCATCGCCGAGTTTCTTCATGGTCGGCAGCGTTACGGCCATGTCGAGAATGGCGTTGACGGTGTGATCGACTGGTGAGGCTGGACGCTCCCCACCGTCCGCGGCGCGACCAAGCCCAGTGATGTGGTTGATCGAAATGCCTTTGATCTTCTCTGCCGGCTTGACCATTTCGCCAATGATTGCGGGAAGGGCCGCGAGCCGCGCCTTTTCAAGCTCCATGGCTGCGAGTTCCGGTGAGCGGCTATTTTCCGCCTTTATGCGCGCGGCCTCGCCGTCTGCTTCAGCGTGTTTGAGAATCCGTAGCGTTTCGGCCTCCTCGCGCTTGACGAGGCCACGGGTCTTGGCTGCAAACTGATCGCTCTCCGACGTAATCTTTACGCGAGTTGCCTGGGCTTCCGCCTCCTGCTGGGCGGCCAGCAGCGCCAGCTGCTTGCGGCGTTCCGCTTCTGCGAGTTGCCTCAGCGTCGAAAGTTCCTCCTCGGCCTTGATGATGGCCGCCCTGGCCTCGGTGGCCTCAGCCTTTGCCTGGCTTTCCTCGCGGCTCTTGGCAGCGATCTGGATTGCCCGGTCCTGCTCGGCAATTTCAAGCGCACGCGCCTGCAGGATCTCCGCCTCGCGTATCACCTGTTCACGTGCCAGCGCCGCGGTCTGGATCGTCCGCTCCATTTCGATGCGCGCTTCGGCTGCGGCGGCCTCGGCCTCAGCCTTGCGGCGGGCGACCTCCGCCAGCTGTTGTGCGAGCAAGAGCTCGATCTCCTGTGTCTGCTGGATCTCGGCCCGGCGCTGTTCAAGCTCGATCTCCAGCTTACGACGGTTGGAGTCCACCTCCGCACGGCGGACGCTGACTTGGCTTTCACCCTCGATCTCGGCGCGTTCCTTCTTGGACTTGGCGATGACTTCGGCCAGCTTGCGCATGCCCACGGCGTTGAAGGCGTTGTTCTCGTCGAGCGCCGAAAACGGTGTCTGGTCGAGCGAGGTCAACGAAACGCTATCAAGCTGCAAGCCGTATTTCGACAGCGTGCCGGCGAGCGAATCGTGCACCTGGCGAACAAACTCGCCGCGGTTTTCATGCAGTTCGTCCATGGTCATCTGCGCGGCGACGGCGCGCAACGCATCGACCATCATGCCGTCGATCAGTGATTTAAGCTGGTCCGGCTGAAAGGTGCGGCGCCCGAGTGTCTGCGAGGCGCGCACGACGGCTGCCTCTTCGGGCACAACGGAGATGTAGAACTCCGCACCGACATCGATGCGCATGCGATCCTTGGTGATCAGCGCGTGGTCGCCGGTGCGGGCGACATCCATGCGGATCGTCTGCATGTTCACGCGGCTGACCTCGTGGAAATAGGGAATTGCCAGCGTGCCGCCATCGATCACTACCTTGCGTCCGCCGATCCCGGTGCGGATGAGGCTTACCTCGTTGGTGGCGCGTTCGTAGAACCATGCCGCCAGTACGATGATGGCTGCCGCGATGGCGAGGAGGAGAATGATCCAGCCCAGAATGCCCATGGTCTTTTCCTTATCCCTTGTCGATCAGAACTGCGGCGGGAAGTGGCGGCCGCCGCGATCGAGCGTGATCCAGCGTAGTTCGGTAAAGGCATCCAGCGACCAGCGGCCGCCATAACGGCCAACGCCGCTCGCCTTGGTGCCGCCGAACGGAACATGCGGTTCATCATTGATATTCTGGCAGTTCACGTGGCAGATGCCGGTTTCCAGCCGTTCGGCAACACGCAGGGCGCGAGCCTCGTCTCGTGACCAGACGGCGGCGGTGAGCCCGTATTCGGTATCGTTGTTCAACGCCACTGCCTCGTTTTCATCGCGGAACGGGCAGACAACCACGACCGGTCCAAAGGTCTCATCGTGCCAGATGTTCATGGAGCTGTTGACATTGGTCAGCACCGTCGGCTCAACGAAATTGTCCCAGGCGCGGCCGCCGAGTTCCACCCGCGCGCCCTTGGCTACGGCGTCGTCGATCAGCGCCTTGACGCGTAGCGCCTGACGGTTGTTGACCAACGGGCCGATGATGTTGGAGGGGTCGTTGGTGTGGCCCGTCTTCAGTTTGCGGGCACGAGCGAGGAATTTGTCCATGAAGGGGTCAAAGACCTTCTCGTGCACCAGCAGCTTCTCGGTGGACATGCACACCTGCCCCTGGTGCATGAACGAGCCGAAATTGGCGGCGCGGGCAGCGGCGTCGAGATCGGCATCTTCCAGCAGGATCATCGAGTCCTTGCCGCCGAGTTCGACGCAGACCTTCTTGAGATAGGCGCCGCATTTGGCAGCGATCTGGCGGCCGACGGCGGTCGAGCCAGTAAAGCTGATGGCTTTGATCCGCGGGTTGGAGATCATTTCATCGCCCACGGCGCCAACGCTCTCGCGCGAGCAGGTGACGACGTTGAACACGCCGGGCGGGATGCCTGCTTCCTCGAGGATTTCGGCGAAGTAGAGGCCGCCGGAATAAGGCGTGTCCTCCGATGGTTTCAGCACTACCGTATTGCCGACGGCGAGTGCTGCCGCAAACCCGCGCGACGTGAGGATGCCTGGCATGTTCCACGGACTGATGACACCGACGACGCCGAGCGGAAAGCGCGTCGCCATCATGAACTTGTGGTGCTCGGAGGGCAGCACCTCGCCGATCGACTGGTAGCAGAGAGCGGAAGCGGAGCGGAACACCTCTGCCACGTAACCTGCCTCAAACAGGCCTTTGCCCTTCCAGCCGCCGCCTTCTGCCATGGCAGCCGCACAGAAGTCGTCCTTGCGCCTTTCCCATACGTCGGCGATCTTCAGCAGCATATGAGCGCGCTCGTGGAAGGCGCGGGCCGACCATTCACCGAATGCCGCCTGTGCCGCATCAATGGCGCGGCGCATGTCGGCGGCCGATCCATCCGGGATGCGGGCATAGACCGTGTTGTCCGAGGGGTTGAGATCCTCGAAGGTGCGAGCGGCAGGAACCCACTGCCCGCCGATGTAGAGCCCCTTGACCACGGGCGTGGGTTTGACGACGTCAAGCATGGGCTAATCTCCTCAGCTTCGGCGCGGATCGCGAGGTGCTGTCCGGGCGCGGATCGCCGCCTCCTCGATCTCTTTCAGGATGGATTGCAGGCGATCCTGGCTGTTGCCCGGACCAGTGGAAGGAATGTTCGGCATGGTAGGTGCCGTGAAAACTAGTGAACGAGGTGGAGCGGCGGGCAGGGTGTTGCCGTAGCGCTCGCGGCTGGATTGGCTCGCCTCGCTAACGAGCTCGCCGATCGAAAGGCCGTTCAACAAGGCGTCGGCTTTGCCGCGCATAGCAGGTGCGGGCGGCGAGGACGGGGCTGGTCTGATCGGCGCCTCATCCACCTGCCTGAAGTTTCTTGCGACTTCGGGGTATCCCGTCTCCCGGCTTGCGGGGATTGGCGGGCCCAGCGTAACGGAGGCCGAGGGAGGAGCTGCCTCCTGGCGAACGGGAGCGGCAGCCGACAAGCCGGCCAGCGCTGCAGCAGCGATATCGTCAGGCGAAGAGCCCGTTATGCGCGGCGGCGTGTAGCTCGACGCCGGTACCGGAGCGGATATCGCGGGTTGCGCTGCCGAACGGTGGCTGGATGCGCCGGTGCGACCGCCGCCACCGAGATAGGCCGCCTGCACCGCCGGGTCCTTGCGTAGATCTTCAGCCTTGCCCTCGTGGATGATACGGCTGTTTTCCAGGAGGTAGCCGCGATCGGCAATAGCGAGGCTCTGCCTGGCGTTCTGCTCCACCAACAATATGCCGATGCCGGTATCCCGCACAGTCTTCAGCGCCTGGAACAACTCCTTGCAGAGCAGGGGAGAAAGGCCGAGCGAAGGTTCATCGAGGGTCAGCAGCACCGGATTGGACATCATCGCCCGGCCAATTGCGACCATCTGCTGTTCGCCGCCTGACATGGTCCGCACCACCTGCCGGCGACGCTCGTGGAGCTTCGGAAACAGCCTGAGAACACGTTCCAGGTTGCCGCTTTCTTCGTCGCGGGCGCGGGGTGCATGTGCACCCAGCCGCAGGTTTTCCGCCACGGTGAGATCGCCGAAGACACCGCGTCCTTCCGGCACCAGCGCGATACCTTCATCGACAATGCGATTCGGCGTCAGTCCAAGAATGTCCTTGCCCTGCATGGTGATGGTGCCGCTGGCGCGCCCCTCACAGATGCCGGATATGGCCTTGAGCAGGGTGGATTTACCAGCGCCGTTGGCCCCCAGGATGACGACGATTTCGCCGCGGCCAATCTTCAGTGACGCGTTTTCAAGCGCGCGATGTTGGCCGTAGGACACCGAAAGACCTTGTACCTCAAGCATCGTCGTCCCCCAGATAAGCGCGGATAACGGCTGGATCTGACAGCACCTCGGTCGGCGTACCCTCTGCAATCTTGGTGCCGGCTGCCATCACCACGCAACGGTCACACAGCGAGCGGATCGCATCCATCACGTGCTCAACCAGAATGACGGTGCGGCCTTCGTCGCGCAGGCTGCGGATCAGGTGAATGCCTTCTTCCAGTTCGGTCGGGTTAAGGCCCGCCAGCCATTCGTCGAGCAGCACGACGCGCGGTTCTCCCGCCAGCACGCGGGCAAGCTCGACACGCTTGGTATCGATGTAGGTAAGCTGGCCCACCGTCATGTGGCCACGACCACCCATGCCGACCTTTTCCAGCATTGCCTCTGCCACGGCTTCGGCCTCGTGACCCCAGTGGCGGCGGTGGCCGAAGACAGCGCCAGCCTTGACGTTTTCCATGACCGTCATGGATGGCAACAACCGCACCAGCTGGAAGGTGCGGGCAATGCCGCGACGGGCGATATCCTGCGCCTGAAGATGGGTGATCGGCTGTCCACGCAGGCTGATCGAACCGGCCGATAGCGGAAAGGCGCCGGAAATCAGGTTCAGTGTTGTTGATTTGCCGGAGCCGTTCGGGCCGATCAGGCCGAGGATCTGATGTTCGGTGACGTCGAAATCCATGCGGTTGACGGCGACGAGGCCGCCGAAACGCTTCGTCACACCACGCAGCGAAAGCAACGCCGTCATGCGAAGCCCTCCGAGTTCCGCATCCGTCGCCTGGCGGCGTCGATCAGGCCGACAAAACCCTTTGGCAGCAGGTAGACAATGACGAGGAAGCAGACTCCGAGCAGCAGCGTCGTCTGGTTGGGGAAGGAGGCTGAAATTCCCTCCCACAGGAAGGTGAAGGGGATGACGCCCACCAGCGGCCCCCACAGCCGACCGGTGCCACCGAGCAGCGCCATGATCACCACCTGGAAGGACAACATCGGGGTGAATGCAAGTGCCGGCTCCAGATAGACGTAACGCGGCGCAAGGATAGCGCCGGTGATTGCCGCCACCGCGCCCGGCACCATGAACAGCAGGATCTTTGCCCGTGCGGTGTTGATGCCAGAATCGCGCGCCACCTGTTCATCGTCACCGATGATGCGCAGCGCAAAGCCCAGGCGCGAGCGGCCGATCAACCAACCCAGCAGCCATACGAGCGCCGCAAGGCCGAGCAACTGCCAGTAGATGTGCGCCTCGGTTATCTGTGTCAGAACATAGATGCCCTTGGTGCCGGAAATGTTCTGGATCCAGGTGATGGCTTGCCGAACAAATTCCGCGAGTCCCAGTGTGAAAATGACGAAGTAGACGCCGGAAAGCCGGAGCGTCGCGAGACCGACGAGCGCTGCCATGACCGCGCCGATGACACCGGCGATCGGCAACAGGGTCCAGTAGGGCAGGTGCTGGATTCCGATGCCGGTGACGTAGGCGCCGACACCGAAAAAGGCGGCTGTCGCCAGCGAGATATAATGCGTCGGACCGGAAAACAGCGCCCAGCTGGTGGCAAGCACCGTGTACATGGCGATCGTTACGCCGATCGTCAGATTGTACGCGCCCGAGCTCAACGGCAGGCAGGCGGCGATGATAAGGGCGATGGCGCAGAGAGCGAGATTGCCCCAGTCGCGGGGTGACAAGGCCGTCATGTCGTAGGCCTCCCGAACAGGCCCTGCGGGCGAAACAGCAGGATGACGACGAACAGCAGGTAGGCGGCGGCCAGTGTCAGGCCGGGATCGATCATCCGGGCGACGAAGGTTTCGAGCAGGCCGAGCAATAGTGCCGCGACGATGGTGCCGCGGACATCACCGACGCCGCCCATGATGACGATCACGAGCGCCTTCAAGGTGAAGATCACGCCGGTCGAGGCATCAAGTGTGAGAAAGGTGGAGATCAGCGCCCCACCGGTGGCGGTGACCGCCCCACCGAGTGCAAAGGCGAGGGCTGCCGTGCGCCGCACGTCGATGCCGACGAGGCGCGCGCTGTCCGGTGCGACAGAAATGGCGCGGATCGTCATGCCGGCGCGGCTTCGGGCGAGCCACAGCCACAGCGCTCCGCAGATCAAGACCGCCGAGAGGAAGGCCGCGACACGGTTGGCGCCGTAGGTATCGCCGAAAATATGGATGGGCGTCGAAAGATAAGAATAACTGAAATAGTCGCCACCGAAAAACGCGAGCATCAGTCCGACCGCGACAAACGAAAGGCCGAACGTGGTCAGGATCGCGTCGACTTCCAGCTGGCCGCGGGATCTGGCTCGTTTCACGAGGGGACCCAGGAAGATCACGTAGATCAGCCAGTTGAGCGCGAACGCCGCCGGTGCCACGAGAAACACCGTCAGCAATGGGCTGATCTGGCTGCCGGTCCAGAACCAGAAGGCGACGAACCCACCGGTGACGAGCATTTCGCCATTGGCGAGGTTCATGATGCGGGCCATGCCATATTGCAGGTTGAGCCCCATCGCGATCAACGCGTAGGTTCCACCCAGCAGCAGCCCTGTTATCAAGACATCCATTCTTTTCCCCGGCAGTCTCAGATCCTCGGGTTTTCGGTGCTGTCAGACGGTGGTGCAGCCCCCTCATCCGGCTTCCGCTTCGCCCTCTCTCCCGAAGGGAGAGGGTGGTCGGAAGTTACAGCATGGTCATTTCTCCCCACTGGGAAGAAAGTGCCGGCAGGCGGATGAGGAGGCTACGTTTCACGCATCCAACGTGGAACCCAGAGGAATTTTACGCTCTGGCTTACTGCCAGGCGCCCTTCTTCTTCACTTCCACCGCGCCATCGCGCCCGGTGGAGGCAACACCCTTGAACACGCCATCCTGCCACTGGCCGACGGTCCAGAACGCAGCGTTGTTGTTGTTCTCATCAAACTTGATCGGCCCTATAACGGTATCGAAGCTGTTCTCCTTGACGTGCTTGATGATCGCGGCATTGTCGAAAGATCCGACGGCTTCGATCGACTTCTCAAGGATCTGGAATGAGGAATAGACCATGGCGCTTGCCCAGTAGTCGGGCTTGGCTCCCGTCACCTGCTCATGACGCGCGGCGTATTCCTTGAACGCATCGCCATCGGCATGAACGCCGCCGATGCCAAGCACACCCTCGGCGCCGGCACCAAAGCGGCCGGCATAGGCCGGAAACGCCGTGGCCACTGCGGTGAAGAACGCGCCGACCTTGAGATCTTCGACGATCGCCTGTTCGGTGAGCGCAAATGTGTCCGGCGGATAGGACCAGGCGATGAACGCATCCGGTGTCGCCGCCTTGGCAGCCTTCATGACCGGCGAAAGGTCCTGCGTGCCAAGCGGATATGAGGTCTCGTAGACCAGTTCGAAGCCAGCTTCCTTGAAGGCTGGCTTGGCTTCGCCCATAAGCTCGATGCCGAACGCGTCGGCGACGTTGACCATGGCGAGCTTGTTGCCGATGTCGCCGCGTTCCTTCAGCTTCACCATGGTTTCCACCACGCTTGCCACGGTTGGCTTGGCGCCGCCGAGCGTGATGAAGACGTTGGGGAACTGCTTGGAAAGCTCATTCGCCTTGTCGGTGGTGGCAGTCGAGGTGATCATCGGCAGGCCGTAGCGTGCGTATATCGGTGCCGCCGCGAGGTTAAGGCCGGTGGAATAGGGGGGCAGAACGACCTTCACCTTGTCCTGGTCGACAAGGCGCTGGACGGCCTTGATCGTCTCGCCGGGATTGGTCTGGTCGTCATACTCGATTGCTTCGAGCTTGTAGGTGGTCGCGCCAACCTTCAGCCCGCCGCGGGCGTTGACGTCGTTGATCCACAGCTTGACGTTCGGCCAGTAGCTTACGGCAGCGCCGCCGGCCAGAGGACCGGTTTTCGGCGCGACGGCGCCGATCTTGAGCACCTCCTGCGCCAGAGCCGGAGCCCCGGCAACGCTCGCCGCGAGCACCAGTGCAGCAAGTCGCGTGAATGTCCTGCGTTTCATGTCCTTACTCCCTCCCATTATTGAACATTTTCAGACGTGCTGGCAGTCGACGGCCGGTTCCTCCCGTTCCGTCATCCATTGTATTTCCGTAAATTCTTCGATCACGGCGCGGCCACCGAACCGGCCGTATCCACTGGCCTTCATGCCGCCATAGGGCATGGCCGGGTCGTCGCAGACCGTCGTGCCGTTGATGTGCACAGCACCTGCCTCGATGCGTCTGGCAACGGCGCGGGCGCGAACGAGATCGCGCCCGAATACGGCTGCCGCCAGCCCATATTCCGTATCGTTGGCCACGGTGACCGCCTCGTCGGCATCCGCGACACGGACGATACCTACGACTGGGCCGAAGATTTCCTCCTCGTAGATCCGCATCCCGTAGGCGACGTGGTCGATGATCGTCGGCTGCATCAGCGTGCCAGCGTTCTCTCCCCCGGTCACAAGAACCGCACCCTTGGCCAAGGCGTCGTCGACCAGGCCGCGCAGCCGGGCGACGGAGTCAGGGCCGATGATATGACCGAAGGGTGCCTGCCCCGAGAGGATGTCGCCACGCAGCCGCTCCGCTTCGGCTCTCAGTTTCGCGGCAAAGGTATCAGCGACTGCTTCCTCGACCACGATACGGTCTGTCGACATGCAGACCTGTCCCTGGTTGAAGAAAGCGCCGTGGGCTACGGACTTCGCTGTTGCATCGAGATCTGCGTCCGCCAGCACCACTGAGGACGCCTTGCCGGACAGCTCCAGCAGGCAGCGCTTCAGATGGCGTGCCGCCGATGCCGCGATCTGGCGGCCGACACGCGTTGAGCCGGTAAAATTGACCCGCCGCACCGCCGGATGGGCAATCAGCGCATCCACCACGTCATGGGCGTCCTCCGGGGCATTGCTGACAAAATTCAGGACGCCGTCCGGCAGGCCAGCATCGATGAGCGTTTGCGCCACCGTTTCGTGCATCTTTGGGCAGAGCTCGGACCCCTTGAGCACAACGGTATTTCCCAGCGCCAGAGGAGCGGCGACTGCCCGCACCGCAAGAGCCACGGCCGCATTCCACGGTGCGAGGCCAAGCACGACACCAGCGGGGCGGCGGATCAGGCGATACCGGACGCCGGGTGGCGCGCCATGCGCGTTCTCCTCGCCTATGGCATCGGCAAGGCTTGCCGCCTGCCTGAGCGTAGCCTGGGCGATCTCCACATTGAAGCGGATCCAGTCGGGAGCGGCGCCGACCTCCCGGGCGCCGATAGCGCAGAGAGTTTCGACGCGTTCCTGAAGCAAGTCTGCGCCACGAAGCAGCAAGGCGGCGCGTTCGCATGGTGTAAGGGCCGACCAAAGGGGAAAGGCTCCAGCGGCCGCGTCGGCGGCGGTTTCGGCCTCGGATACGCCGAAGGCAGCGGCGAGCGTTAGAACAGCGCCCGTGACCAAGTCGCGGCGTTCATAAACACGCTCCTCCAGTGCGGAGACTGCAGCGCCCCCGACAATACCCCTTGCCACGAACATTCGTCCTCCCAAACGGTTGTTCGTATCCCCCCAAGGCCCGCGAGATCGTGAAGTTCATCACTGGCCACGAGCGATATTCTGGTTGACATGGTGACAGAGTAAATGACGATTTGTGGGAATGTATTTTCGATCTGAGGGGATTGGAGTGCCGGAACCACGCCGGGCTATTGCGACTTCCACGACGCGACCGGAGGTTCCGGTTCGGGCGGAGCGGTTTCGCGCTGCGCTGCAGACCCGCGTGCTGGGGCGGGCTGGCCTCGGTGAAGCCGGAAATGTGCGCGCGATGATCCTGGAAAAAGGCGAGGCAGTGCTGCTTTCGTCAAACGATGCCGTGCTGCCGATGAGCGGCCCGGTGATGGGCTGGTTTCCATGGCGGGAAGGCATGCGGCTTGAGCTTGCTGCCGGCGCGCAGGGCACGCATCTGCTGTTGGGTATCGCCACGTTGAATCGGGTGCTGCAACGGCATGCGGAAGCAACGCAGTTACGATTCCTGGTGGAACGGCCCGCCTTCATTCGTCTCGGAGGCGATAATGCTGCCGGCGATGCGGTGGCGGCGTGTTTCAATGGCGTATTGAGAGAAACGCTCACGCCGGGCCCCATGTCCTCGGCGGTGGTGGAGTCGCTGCTGCATGTCCTGCTGGTGCATCTCCATCGCGGTCAGCCGACAAGCAACGGCGCCGGCTCCGAAGCCGGAAGCATCACTGCGTTGGCCGAACGGTTCAGGGTATTGGTGGAAGGTCACTTCAGGGATCGCTGGACAGTGGCGCGCTACGCCGCCGAACTCGGTATTTCCCGGGATCGTTTGAACGACATCTGCATCCGCGCCCATGGGCGCCCGCCAGCCCGGCTGATCCGGGAGAGGCTGATGCTCGAGGCGCGGATCTATCTTGAAAACTCGCCACTGGCGCTCGGCCAGATCGCCGACGTGCTGGGCTTTGCCGGCGCCTCGCAGTTCAACCGCGTCTTCAAGGCACTGCAGGGGCGCTCGCCCGGTCGCTATCGCGAGGAACAGCGGCGGCTGGCCAAGGCAGGGTCGGCGCCGGCCGGGGCGCCTTACGCATGGCCGTGAGAACTTGACGAGGTACGGTCCGAGGCAGACAATCAAGATGGCATTGACCACGGTGGTCTTGCCGCGCTCCTTTCGCATCGGGAGGAAGACATGTCGCCGACAATCGTATCGTCTAAGGCGCTGCCCAGGGCGTCTTCCTACTTCAGCCATGCGGTGAAGGCGGGGGGTCTCGTATTTGTGTCTGGCACGGCTCCTTACTCGCCAGATACGGGCAAGCTTGTTGGATCGACCGTCCAGGAACAGACCGCCCAGTCGCTCCGCAACATTGCTGCAATCCTCGAGGTCGCGGGCACCAGCCTGGACAAGGCAGTGAGCGCAACGGTCATCCTCGCCGACGAAGAAGATTTCGCGGGCATGAATGACGAATGGCTCAGGTGGTTTCCGTCTAACCCTCCAGCGCGCCAAGGGGCAAAGCTCCCAGTGAAAGTTCCTGGGCTAAAGATTTCGATTGCGATGATCGCCGAGGCCTAGATCCGGAGAATGGCCATGACAGACATCGCGGTCCTGCTTGAACGGAACCTTCAGGAGATCTTCGGCGAGGGCGACGATGCCCGCTGTCAAAAAGTTGCCGAGGAGATCTTGCACGGCGATGCTGTCTTCGTCGAACCCCGCGGCGTCCACAGCGGGAGGGATGAGATCGTCCGGGTGGCAGGCGTTATCCGAGCAATGAATCCAACATTCAGATATAACACCGATCACTGAGCCTGAGGTGCTGCATGATCGGGCAGGGTGGGTGAGGTGGATAGCGGTAGAGCCGGGTCAGCCTTCTGTCTACGCCGTCACGGATTTCATAGTTGCGAAAGATGGCAAGATCGCCGCCATTTATCTCGTCTTCGATGGAGAACCCGATCCGACCGGGACGATATAGGTTTGCCGCATACTGCGCAGAGAACGATGCGCCCGGAGGGGGGCGGTCAACAAGGTGTGAGACGCCTTGCAAGGCGAGGCTTCAGTTCCTCCCAGAAACGGCAGTCAAGGCATAACCCTCTGAAACCGTTTATCGCGTCGGCGGGCTTGCCCGGCGCCGCCATTGTTCGGAGATCGTGAAAACTGCGGACATCAACGCTGCGATTGCATGTGAGCGATGGCCTCCCGATCCTTAAGCGACAGGCCAATATCATTCCGTGGCCTGGAAGCAGTAAGGAACATTATCATGAAGAAGACATTTGCAATTGCTCTTTTGGCTGCAGCCCTGGGCGGCACTTCCGCCTTCGCAATTGAACCGATCCCGGGAAGCATCACCTATACCAATCCGTCCAAGGCAAGGCTGATGAAGTCACCGGTTGGAAGCTCCCTTTCCCATAGCTTCTACGCAGATGGGAACCGCTACAACGAACGCTACATCGTTCAGCCGGACCATTCGCTAAAGCTCGTTGGTCGGTGGGAATCATCCGACGGTTGAACGTAGTCGGCGGGTCCGTTGGCAATGGGATGCCGTATCCTCAGTGCATTCTGGTGTCGACCCTTGTGCAGGCGATGCGTCGAAGCTGTCTAGCAAGCAGGCTAGAACCGCTTCAGCGTCGCGAAGTGCGCCGTGATCATGTCTCCGTTGACGAGATGCGGCGCTAGCGTAGACTGGCTCCCTGACTTGAGGGGAGCTGGTAATGTTTGATGCCCATCTCAATCACCCAGTGGGTGCGTTGGCGCCAGAGCAATTGGCGATGCTGCAGCGGGTGTTCGATGACGCCTGCGAGGCCTCCGGCATCAAGAAGGGCACGTCTCGCGCAGAAGGCCTGGCCGCGGTGTTGATGAAACTCTACAACTCCGGCATCCGCGATCAGACGACGCTGGAGAACATGCTCTCCGACGTCCACCGGATCTAGATGGACCGTCGCTCGATGCAGCGGTAGATCGGTGCAGCTCTTGAGGTATCGAGACTGTCGCTGTAGTTTTCCCTTGAGTTGAGCCAGAGGCGTGAACCTCTGACCCATTCGGCTTGCCTACGAAGTTGACCCGGGGCGGCAACCCGAGCCTCAGGCGGCAGCCGGCGTCGCCTTGAGGGACCTGTACTGGCGCAAAAGCACCGGAAGTATGAATGCGGCTCCGACCAGCGACGAGATGAGTTCGGGCACGACGAGAAGGATTGCTGCCAACGTCAGCAACAAGCGTTCCCACTTCAGCGTCCTGACCAGGAGGAACCCGGAAAGCGCCGCACCCAGGCACGTTATTCCTGCAACGCAGCCGAGGAAGGCTACGGTAAAATTGCTCCATGAGAAATCAGCCGTAACGAGCAGCAGCGACGGCGAGAAGACGAAGACAAACGGTACAAGCACCTTTCCGAGGCCGAGCCGGAATGCAGTATTACCGGTCTTGAACGGGTCAGCGCCGGCCATGCCTGCTGCAGCATAGGCGGCAAGCGCTACCGGTGGGGTAATATCGGCAAGGACGCCGTAATAGAAGACGAAGAAGTGCGCCACGATAGGCTCGACGCCCAGCATGCCAAGCGTGGGTGCCGCAATCGTCGCCATGATAATGTAGTTGGCAGTCGTGGGAATGCCGCAACCCATCAGGATGCAGACCACACCCGTCATGATCAGTGTGAACAGCAGAGTCAGAGTCTGCCGTCCAAACCAGGCCGCCGGAACAACCGTGCCCACCCAAGTCGCCATTTCGGCGGCGGTCGTGGTAACGATATAGGAGATCTTGAAGCCGACACCCGTGAGGGTCACCACGCCAACGATGATGCCGACGGTGGCCGCGGCCGCGCCGACCGCAAGCGCGTATTTCGCGCCATCCCGAAGGCCCTCCAGAACCTCGGTAATCGACATCCGCCGGCGCGGATTGAGGAGCCCGACGGCGATACACAGCGTAATTCCCCAAAATGCTGCGAAATAGGGTGTATAACCGGACAGCAGAATGGCGATCAGCACGACGAGCGGGATTACGGTTGGCCAGTCGCGCCGGAAGGCTTCCTTCAGGTCGGGCATCTCCTCGTCTGTCATGCCGCGAAGGCCGTCACGTTTTGCCTCGAAATGCACCTGAACCAGGACGCCGAAGAAGTGCATGAAGGCCGGCACGATCGCCGCTAGAATGATCGTCGTGTACGGAAGGTTGAGGAACTCGATCATCAGGAAGGCAGCGGCGCCCATGATCGGAGGTGTGATCTGTCCGCCCGTGGAGGATGCCGATTCCACCGCTGCTGCGAAGGTGCGCTTGTAGCCCAACCGGATCATCGCAGGGATGGTAAGCGAGCCGACGGTGACGGTATTGGCGACAGAGGAGCCCGAGATCATGCCAAACAAGGCTGATCCGAAAATCGATATCTTTGCCGGCCCGCCCGCGTATCGGCCGGCGATCCAGGCGGCACAATCAAGAAACAGCTGGCCTAGCCCGATACGGGTCGCGAACACGCCGAACAGGACAAAGTGGAACACGTAGGTGGCGACAACGCCCAGAGCGATGCCGTAGATGCCCTGGCTCGTCAGATAGAGGTGATTGATCAACTGCGAGAAGGTCGCGCCCGGATGAACGAGGATGCCAGGCATCGCTGGTCCATAAAGCGAGTAGATCATGAACAGGAGGGCGATGATCGGCAAAGGCCAGCCGACCGAGCGGCGGGTCGCTTCCAGAAGCACGAGCACGAGCACGCCTCCCAGCACGACATCCGTCGTGGTCGGGTTGCCAACGCGGAAGGCAAGCTCGTCCAGCGGTATGAAGGGTACGTGCATAACGGCTACGACCGCACCGATCGCCAGCGCCCAGTCGAACAAGGAGATGCCCAGTGGGCGAAGCAGGCTCGATGCCGAAGCCTCGCCATAGCCCCGCCGCGTGAACGGAAAGACAAGGAAGATCAATCCGAGCACGAACGAAAGGTGGATCCCCCGGTGCAGCACTTCCGACAACAGGCCAAAGCCGGCGGTATAGTAGTGGAAGAGCGACAGCACGATCAGCAGCGCACCGACAAGTCTTGCAGCAAACGGTACGAGCGGCCTGAAACGAATTTCTGAATCGAACTTCTCTTCAAGGGCGCGCGCTTTGGCTTCGTCCAGCTCCAAAGGGGACGTCGTCCTGGTCAAATCTTCGGTCATTGCGGTGCCCCTGAGACGGCTTGTACTAAGAGCAATGGGGCGAGCTTGATCTGCTCGCCCCATCCCTAATCGGTGTGTCAGCAGCGTTTATTTGAGTACGCCGGCTTCCCGGTAGAACTTCTCAGCCCCCGGATGCAGCGGAATGCCGAGGCTGGTCGTAGCATTCTGCAGGGTGATCAACTTGCCCTTCGCATGGCCGGCATCCAGCGCGGCCCGGGTCGCATCGTTCCAGAGCGTCTTGGTGATATTGTAGATCACCTCGTCCGACTGCTTGGCGCTGGTGACCCACTGGGCGGCCACCGAGATCGTATTGGTTTCGCCTACGTCCTTGTAGGTGTCGGCCGGGACCGTGTCCTTGGAGAAGAAGGTATATTCCTCCAGCAGCTTCTCGACTTCCGGACCGTTGATCGGCACCAGCGAGATGCCGCTCGAGGTCGCCAGTTCGGAGATGGCACCGGTCGGGTAGCCTCCAACGAAGAAATAGGCGTCAAGTCCGCCATCCCGCAGACGGTCACCAGCCGGACCCGGCTTCAGGTGTTCCGCCTTGATGTCGTTTTCCGTGAGGCCGTAAGCGCCAAGAACGATGCGGGCATCGACAATAGTCCCGGAGCCCGGTTCGTCGATCGAAACGCGCTTGCCCTTCAGGTCGGCAACCGAATTGATGCCGGCGTCCTTGCGGGCGACGAGGTGGATGGTTTCCGGATAGAGCGTTGCGATCAGGCGAAGATCCTCGACTTTGCCCTTGCCTTCGTAAAGGCCCGTTCCGCTGTGCGCCCAATATGCAACGTCGGACTGGGTGAAGCCCGACTCCATGGACCCGCTCTGGATCGCGTTGATGTTGGCGACCGATCCGTTCGACGCAACTGCGGTCGAAACCAGGCCGGGAACACCCTTGTCGCCCGCACCGGAGATCGCATTCGCGATGAGCCCGCCGATCGGGTAATAGGTGCCCGCTGTTCCGCCCGTGCCGATCCTGAAGAAGCTGGGCGCCTGTGCGCCTGCAATACCGGCGCCGATCGCGACTGCGCCGACGACTGCCGCAACTGCAAAGATCCGTCTGGTGATACTCATGTTGTTCCCTCCCTTGAGTCCACTCAACATGGAGAACCAAGGGAGCTCTTGTCAACCAAGGGAGAGCGTTCGCCGGGTCCAAATCCTCAGCTGTGATGCTAGCGGATCCGACACGTCTGGAGCTCAATCTGCAGCACGATCGGGCATGACAAACCGCATGGTGATGTTAGATCTTGCAGATCGTATTTTGGAATATTCGTTTATAAAAATTTAGAGCCGCAGGGCCCTTATGACGCGATGCGAATGTTCCCGCTTCGACAGAAGGCATGATGCCTGAATCCAGGAGTTTCTTTCATGCGTCTCGTCGATATTTCCGTTAGCAAGCGCCTCTGGGCAGCTGTCGCCGTGCCTATGCTGGCAGCTGGCTATATTGCTTATGCCCAGAGTTCCGAGCGCCTTGAGACCTACCGCGGCATGAGCAGCATCGTTACGGTCAGCCAGGAGATGGTGAAGATCGGCGGCGTGGTTCACAGCCTGCAGATCGAGCGCGGGTTGACCACCGGATTCCTGACTTCAAGGGGAACAACGAACGGACCGGAGCTTCGCCAGGCGCGAACGGCGTCGGATAGCGCGATGGCCGGCTTTGCCGATGCGATGAACACGATCATGGCGGCGGTCGATACGGATCTTTCATCGGCGCGGCGCAGCCTGGAAGACAAGCTCGCCAGGATCACCGCTCTGCGTGCGTCCGTCGACCAGCTTAGCGCGAACGGCCAGGACGTCTTCACGACCTATACTTCCGCCATCTCGGAGATCATCGTCCTGGCGGACCGGCTGTCCAACCTGACATCCAATGCCGAGATTGCGTTGCTGATGTCCGGTTACGTCGACCTGATGCAGGCCAAGGAGGCCGCAGGCCAGGAGCGTGCCTTCGGCAACGCGTTCATCATCGCCGGTCAGGCTGATCCGGCGCGATTTGGTGCTTTCGCATCGTTCGCCGGTGAGCAGGAGGCACTGATCGCATCAGCGTTCTCCACCCAGGACGAAAGCCAGCGTGCCCAGTACGAGCGCATGCTCGCCGATGTCTCGCCGGTGGTTGAGGATTTCCGCGACAAGATCGTCGGCAAAGGCCTAGGTGCGCCGCTTGAGGGCCTTGAAAGCAAGACATGGTTTGCCGCCACCACCAAGCGCATCGACACGCTGAAGGAGATCGAGTCCCAGAACCTCAAGGACATTGGCGAGCAAGCGCTTGCGGCCGCGGCTGCGGCCTACCGAGATTTCCTGACCCTTGTGGTGGTCTGCCTCGCGGGTGGCCTGATGACGCTCGCTCTCTCGGGGCTGATGGCGATGACCGTCGTGCGTCCAATCGGGCGCATGGTCGGCGCCATGCGGCGGCTCGCCTCGGGCGATCTCGATTTTGGCCCGGTAACGACTGGCCGCAAGGACGAAATTGGCGAGATGGAACAGGCGGTGCAGATCTTCCAGGAGGCGGCCGTGCGCAACAAAGAGCTGGAAGAAGCTGAGGCGGAGCGCCGCGCTGCGGCCGAGCGCGAACGCATCGCGATGCAACAAAAGGCAGATGCCGAAGCGGAGGCACGCCTTGTCCGCGCGACCGAGATCTTCGCGGCAAGCATGAAGCGGCTGGCTGCCGGTGACATGATGTGCGAGCTGCAGCAGCCGCTCGACAGCCATTTCGAGGGCCTGCGCCAAGACTTCAACGCTTCAGTGCGGCAGTTGCGCGAAACACTGCAGAGTGTCGGCATCTCCATCTCGACCGTTGCTGGTGGCTCTCGCGAAGTCTCGTCGGCATCCGACGATCTTTCCCGCCGTACCGAGCAGCAGGCGGCATCACTGGAGGAAACCGCAGCCGCGCTGGAAGAGATTACCGCCAATGTTTCGGCGACCTCCAAGCGCGCCGCCGAAGCCCGCCAGGTCGTGCGCGATGCCGAGGCGAAGGCCGGGCAGGCTGGCGCCGTCGTCGAAAATGCAGTGCTCGCCATGGAGCGGATCGAGCACGCCGCCCGCCAGATCGGCCAGATCATCAGCGTGATCGACGAGATCGCATTCCAGACTAACCTTCTTGCGCTCAACGCAGGAGTGGAAGCCGCCCGCGCTGGTGACGCCGGCAAGGGCTTTGCCGTGGTGGCGCAGGAAGTCCGCGAGCTGGCCCAGCGTTCGGCAAAGGCGGCCAGGGAAATCAAGGAGCTCGTGGGTAATTCGGAAGCGGCGGTCGGCGAGGGTGTGCGTCTGGTCAGCGACACGGGCACGGGCCTCGGCGAAATCACCGAACTTGTCCAGCTGGTCACGCGGCATATGGAGGCGATCGCAACGGCCGCTCAGGAACAGTCGGCCGGCCTGCTGCAGATCAACTCGGCGGTCAACCACATGGATCAGGCGACACAGCAGAATGCCGCAATGGTTGAGGAAATGAATGCCGCAAGCGCTACCCTTGCGCATGAAGGCACGACGCTCAACCAACTTCTCGCGCAGTTCCAGCTCGGCAGCTCCGAATGGACCATTGAGCGGCAGGCCGCGTGACAGGCCTCCGCGGCTTGCTAGCCAGCCGTTCAAATATTGGGAGACTGTCAAGCGTCTGACTGAGATGGTAGGCTGGACCGCGCTCGTGCATACGAGAGCCGACGGGGAAGGAGAAGAACATGTATCTTCGCATCGTCGCTGCGGTTGCGGCCTCCGCCTTGCTGTCCAGCCCTGCTCCCGCGTTCGACGCCGGGGGCTTTGCCATGCAGCAGCATCAACATCAACTGATGCGGCAGCAGAGCGCTCCGAACAATTCCAAGGAACAGCCGCGAGCCAGAAGATATAGCAGTCAGGAAAAGAGCCTTCGCGGCAGGCTCCTCCAGCGCAAGCAGCGGCTTCGGATCGAATACGAGCAGCGGATCAGGCGAGATGGCCGCCCGTCCGCCGATCGCTGGCTCAAGAAGGAAGCCACTCGCGTCGGAAGAGAGGCCGGGCGTGCTGTCCGTGATCTTCGGTAGAGCCTGCTCGGGCGGGCTTTAGCTCAAGAACATGCGGATAAAGAGGCTGGCGCCGGTTGCCGCACCGACGCCCGCCAACCAGAGGCCGATGAACCAGAACGTCTTCCTGAGGTTGTCATTCATCAATGATAACCCTCCTCTGGGTCGATCTTCCCGCGGAATACCCAGTAAGCATAGGCGGTGTAGACGAGGATTATCGGCACGAGAACGACCGCGCCGACGAGGAGGAATTTCAGGGAGCTTTCCGGAGCCGCGGCATCCTGGATCGTGAGCACGCCGGGGATCATGTAGGGGTAGAAGCTGATCCCCAGCCCCGCGAAGCTGAGAACGAAGAGGCCGAGTGCTGCGAGGAATGGCTGCAGGTGCTTGTCATGTGTGAGCCCGTGCCAGAGCGCCAACGCGCAGAGGGCGAGCAGCAGCGGCACGAAGGATGAGAAGAAGGCGGTGGGCCAGCCAAACCAGCGCTCGAAGTACATCTCGTTGATGAACGGCGTCCAGAGCGACACGATCCCGATCAACGCCAGAAGCGCCAGGCTTAGCGGCCGCGCAAGCTTTGCCGAGCGCGCCTGGATGTCTCCGGTGGTCTTCAGATTGAGCCAGGTGACGCCGAGAAGAGCGTAGCCGACGAGGACCGCAACACCGGTCAGGATCGAGAACGGCGTGAGCCAGTCCCACCAGCCGCCCGCATACTGCCGTCCTTCCACCGCAATGCCCTGCACGAGCGCGCCAAGCGCGATGCCCTGCATCAGGGCCGCGACAGAGGATCCGATCCAGAAGCCAAAATCCCACAGGTGGGACTCGTGGTGCGTGCGCCAGCGGAATTCGAAGGCGACACCCCGGAAGATCAGGCTGACCAGCATCAGTATGATCGGCATGTAGAGCGCAGGCAGTATGATGGCGTAGGCAAGCGGAAAGACCGCCATCAACCCGCCGCCGCCAAGCACCAGCCAGGTTTCGTTGCCGTCCCATACTGGCGCGATGGAATTCGTCATCACATCGCGGTCGCGGCGCTTGCGGAAGAACGGAAAGACAATGCCGATCCCGAGATCGAAGCCGTCGAGCACGACATAGGCGAGGACAGCGAAGGCAATGATGCCGGCCCAGATGAAGGAAAGATCAATGTCCATGACGGCCTCCGAGCGGCTGCTCCTGTGCTGCACCAGGAGTGATCCCGGCGGTCCTGATCGGTCCGGCTTCGAGTTCCCGATGCGTATCAAGTGGCGTCGGCGGTCGGCGCATCAGCTTGAGAAGGTAATAGACGCCAATGCCGAACACGATGAAGTAGACTGCGATAAAGATGAGGAGCGACGTTCCGACCGCTGGCGCGGAAACGGGTGAAAGACTTTCGGCTGTCCGAAGGTGCCCGTACACCGTCCAGGGCTGGCGTCCGACTTCGGTCGTGTACCAGCCAGCAAGTACGGCCACAAAGCCCGAGCCTCCCATGACGACTGCAGAGCGTTGAAGCCATGGGCTGTCGTAGAGCGTGCCTTTCCAGCGCGCCCAGAGCGACCATAACCCAAGTCCCAGCATGAGGAAGCCGATGCCCACCATCACGCGGAAGGTGATGAATGGCATCAACGCCCGTGGACGCTGGTCGCGCGGCCACTCCTTCAGCCCTTTTATCTCTCCATCCAGCTGGTGCTTCAGGATCAGCGAGCCGAGCTTGGGAACCTCCACCGCATAACGCGTGGTCTCGGCTTCGTCGTCGGGAATCCCAAACAGGATCAGCGGGGCACCATTGGTGTGTGTCTCGTAGTGCCCTTCCATGGCAGCGACCTTGGCGGGTTGATGCTCCAGCGTGTTCAGTCCGTGAAGGTCGCCGACAAAGATCTGGATCGGGGTGACAATTGCAGCCATCCACATCGCCATGGAGAACATGATCCGCGCCTGCCGGTTCTCCCGGTCCCTGAGCAGGTGCCATGCACCGACCGCGCCGACGGCGAAAGCCGTTGTCAGAAAGGCAGCCAGCACCGTGTGGACCATGCGGTAGGGGAAGGAGGGGTTGAAGATGATCTGCCACCAGTCTTCCGGGATGAACACGCCATTCGCATCGGTGCTGAAGCCTGCCGGCGTATGCATCCAGCTATTGGCGGAGGTGATCCATGTAGCCGAAATCAGCGTGCCGATTGCCACCATCGCCACCGCCACCATGTGCGCGGCGTCCCCGACGCGCTTGCGACCGAACAGCGCAATGCCGAGAAACCCCGCTTCCAGGAAGAAGGCGGTCAGTACCTCGTAACCCATGAGCGGACCGATGACTGGACCTGCCTTGTCCGAGAAGGCTGACCAGTTGGTGCCGAACTGGTAGCTCATCACGATCCCGGAGACGACGCCCATGGCGAAGGTCACCGCGAAGATCGTCTTCCAGTACTCGAAGAGCTTCAGGTATGCCTCGTCGCGCTTCCAGAGCCAAAGCGCGTTCAGGACGGCGAGGTAGCTGGCGGTCCCGATCGAGAAGGCGGGGAAGAGGAAGTGAAACGAAACGGTGAAGGCAAACTGGATGCGAGCCAGCATTTCCGCGCTTAGTCCGAGAAAGGTCATCGCGGTCCTCATGATAGATCCGTGGCTTGCCAGAGCTGCCACGCGATAAGATCATTCGCGCGCAGCACAGCTAGCCGCGCGCGAACCGCATCAAGATGCTCCCAGGAGAAACAACAGGCAAGAGCGGCGGACGATATGTATTTCATCGATCTGCTGGTCTGCCCGCGCTTGGTATGGATAAAGGAGCACACCAGCCATACCGCTTGTTAGCTCCGCCCGTTGATGGTGTCGCTCCAGTATTGATGAAGGGCCGATACGTCGCCACTGGTCAGGATGGGCATCGCGCCGTGCAACTGGTCGTCCGTCCAATCCCACCATTTCATTTCGAGCAGCATTGCCACCTCTGTTTCTCCGAACCGGGTGCGGATTGGCTTGGCTGGGTTGCCGCCGACGATGGTGTATGGCTCGACATTGCGCGTCACCAGTGCGCGGGTGCCGATCACGGCCCCGTCGCCGATCCGCACGCCGGGCATGACGATTGCTTCCGAACCGATCCAGACGTCGTTGCCAATGACGGTGTCACCGGCAGCCCGATATCCGTTCTCTGCACCTGCGAAGGCTTCCACTTCCGGCATCCAGAAGAAGGGGAAGGTGCTGATCCAGTCGTTGCGATGCCCTTGGTTGCCGGCCATGATGAAAGCTGCACCGGAGCCGATGGAGCAGAAGCTGCCGATAACGAGCTTGTCCGCACCTTCGTCGGGAATGAGAAAACGGGCACAGTCATCGAAACTGTGGCCATGGTAATAGCCGGAATAATAGCTGTAACGGCCAACGATGATGTTGGGGTTGGTGACCTGCCGGTCAAGCGTGATGCCCCTGAACGGGCTCTCAAAGAAGTTCTTCATGATCTGTACCACTGAATGATGTCGTGTTGCGGCGGTCGTTCACAAGCGATGACGCGCGCGAACAGTTCTGACGCCGATGAGATCGGTGTCAGGCGAAAGCTTCTCGCGGCGCTGCGCGGAAGCAGCTTCAGATGGTACAGTCTGCGGACTTCATGACCGCATGATGCGCGACAGGCAGCACGAAATCAAGCTTCTGCTTGGATGCGCCCAATCCTTAGCGCGCCCGTTCCAGCATTCCAAAGAGATCGCGCGGGTCGTCTGGATCGGCAACGATATCTAGTTCCTGCGAGAATGGCGTTCCTGAAAGTTTATCGCGCACATAGCGTAGCGCCGAGAAGTCCTCGATCGCAAAGCCGACGCTGTCGAACAGGGTAATCTGACGATCATCGCGCCTGCCGCTATCGAGCCCGGCGATGACCTTCCAGAGTTCGGTCACCGGGAAGTCCTCGCTCATCTGCTGGATTTCGCCCTCAATCCGTGTCTGTGGTGGATATTCCACATAGGTGTCGGCGCGAAGCAGGATATCCGGATGCAGCTCGGTTTTTCCGGGGCAGTCGCCGCCGATTGCGTTGATATGGACGCCGGAGCCGACCAGGTTATCGGTGAGGATCTGTGCGTTCTGCTTGTCGGCGGTGCAGGTCGTGATGATCTGCGAACCTTCGATGGCCGCGTCGGCCGTGCGGCAGCTTGTGACTTGAAGTCCTTTCCCTTCCAGGTTCCGCGCTGCCTTCGCCGTTGCCGCCGGATCAATGTCATACAGGCGCACGTGGTTGATCCCGACAACCGCTTTCATGGCAAGCGCTTGGAATTCGGCCTGTGCGCCGTTTCCGATCAAAGCCATGGTGGTGGCGTTCCTTGGTGCAAGATGCCGCGCGGCCATGGCTGATGTTGCCGCTGTCCGCAATGCCGTAAGCAAAGTCATTTCGGTGAGGAGGATCGGATATCCGTTCAGGACGTCCGCCAATAGCCCGAACGCTGCAACCGTCTGGAACCCGTTCCTGGTGTTCTTCGGATGGCCATTGACGTATTTGAAGCTGTAGTTCGTGCCGTCGGAGGTCGGCATCAACTCGATCACGCCGTCGCGGGAGTGGGAGGCCAGGCGAGGGGTCTTGTCGAACGATTCCCATCGGCGGAAGTCCTGCTCGATATAATCGCTCAACTGCTTCAGGAACGGCTCGATCCCGACGTGATGCACGAGCCGCATCATGTTCTCGACGCTCACGAAGGGAACGAGGGCTTTTGCCGAGGGCAAAGTCGCGTGCATTAGATCTACCTCTACATTGTCCGACCGTCGGCACGGAATTGTTAGTCGTAGAGACGGAAGATGGGAGAGGGATCGACCCGATCAATGGGCAAGCCCGGAGATACATCACATACCTGGATGAGGTCTGCGAAACCGCTCGGGAACGGTGGTGGCCACGGAACGTTGATGGTCCTGCCGGTCGGCGGGCGTATTCTCTGACCTGTGTTGGCCCAAGCGCGGGAGGACATATGGGCGCGTACGACCTCCCCAGCCAGAACGTACCATAAGGAAATCGTCGGATTTTCATAGATCGACCAGATGTTGATCAGTCTTGAGGGTCCGCTTTACCAGGGGGAGGGGCATCGGCAACGATGACCTCAACCCCTGCGGCCCGCAGGCTGGTCAGAACCGCGGGTGGAGGCAAGGCGTCCGTGACCAAACGCGAAACTTGGTGAGACTCACAGACGAGGACGAGGGCGGTTTTATCCAGCTTGGAGGAGTCGACAAGCACCGTGACTTGCCTTGCCCGGCTCATCATTGCGCGCGCGGTATAGGCTGCATCGGCGACGAAATCCATGAAACGCCCGCCGCTGTCGACAGCCCCCACCGTCAGGACAGCATGATCTGTGCTAAGCATCTGGATCTGATCGTTCGTGATTGAGCCTAGTGTTTCGCCACCCTCGTGGTGATATTGCCCCCCTAAAAGAAATACGCTGTTGCCGCCTGGAGGTTTGGATGCAGCATGCGCAACGTGCTG
Organism: Neorhizobium sp. SOG26; assembly: GCF_003491345.1. GTDB lineage: Bacteria > Pseudomonadota > Alphaproteobacteria > Rhizobiales > Rhizobiaceae > Neorhizobium > Neorhizobium turbinariae. The sequence goes on along the minus strand of NZ_CP025513.1, from coordinate 211,479 downwards.
CGAGTTGGTGAAGATGGTGATGCCCCTTTTCTCAGCGAGCGCCTCTGCGAAAAGAATGGTCGTTGAGCCGGAGTCGATCAGGAGGCTGTCACCCTCTCCAAAGAGTTCGGCAGCCCTCTTTCCGATCCGGTATTTTGCGTCCCGATTAAGCTCCAGCCGAGATCCGAACGTGTCTTCCTGGGCCGATTGCAGTCTCACCGCCCCGCCGTGAATCTTGCGCAGCAGGCCTTGTTCCGCAAGCGAGGTAAGGTCACGCCGCACCGTCTCCCGCGACGCATCCAGCCACTCGGCCAGATCGACAACCATGGCTCGCCCATCGCGGTAGACACGCTTGAGGATCGCAGACTGACGTGCCTTCACGGCATTGCGCTCCCTCGCTTCCTTGCGTTCCATCTAGATCCTCAGCTTCCGATCAGCATAAGCTCACACCTGACGAGCCAGCCCATACATGTCTTTGCGTGTATTTTTCGGCGGTGAGCGAGATCGTTCGCCGGCCCAAGTTTCGGGTCAAGACGAGGCGACTGCTGCACCAAACTGCTGGACGCTTTCGCGGGCGCTACGGAAAGTCTCGGCCCAGTAAGCGGGAATATCGCGCGGCTGAAGAAGCCGGCCCGTTGGCTTGCGTTCGATTTCGTCGCCGGCGCCCCGTGCTGCAAGCTGCGCGCAGCCAAGCGCGGTGAGCTCTGGCTCCTGCGAAATCAGAACCGGAGAACCAAGCACATCGGCCAGGAATTGGCAGAACCACGGATTTTGGCTCATGCCACCGTCGATGCTGATTGGCCCGGCCTTGCCGGCAATGTTCGCCATGGAGGCTTTGACCTCGGCAACACGGAAGGCAACGCCTTCCAGCACGGCCTGCATCATGTCGGTTTTTGATGTGTCCAGTGACAGCCCCATCCACGCCCCCCGGGCGTTGCGGTCCCAATGCGGGCAAGCGAGGCCGGCGAGAGCAGGAACGAAAGCCAAGCCACGTGCAATCGCAGGCTTGGTATCGAAGTGGTTGATCTCGTCGAAGCTGGAGAAGAGGCCGATCTGGCGCGCGAAGTTGACGGCGGATGACGCAGCGTAGACTCCGCCATCAAGCGCATAGACCGGCGGCTTGCCCGCTTCGACCCAAGCGATGGTCGGGAGCACCCCGGGTGTACGTAAAAGCCGATCGGTCAATGTCAGGGCGAAAGCGCCAGTACCGAAGGTAATCTTGGCATCGCCGGCGTTGCGGGCGCCATGGCCAAAGAGTGCTGCCTGCTGATCAACGATCGACGCCGTTAACGGAAGTCCGTTAGAGAAGTTGCCAAGCGCGCCGGTTGTGGAGCGAATGGGCGGCAGGGCCTCGATGGGCACGCCGAACATGGCGCAGAGCTCCGGGTCCCATTCAAGGGTAGAAAGGTTGAGGAGGCTCGTTCGGGAGGCCGTTGTCGGATCCGTCGCGAACTCACCCGTCAGCCGATCGCGGAAGAAGGCATCGGTGGTGCCCAGGCGCAGCTGGTTTTGCGCGAGGAGGGTCTTTGCCTGCGGAATGTTTTCGACGATCCAGCCCAGCTTCGTCGCGGAAAAATACGGATCGAGCGGCAGGCCCGCCCGCTCGAGCGTCAGCGTTTCCGCCCCCTCCGCCTTGAGCCTGTCGCAAACACTGGCGGTCCGAGCATCTTGCCAGACAATCACCGGCGAAATCGCTGTCTTGGTGTCCGCATCCCAGGCGAGACAGCTTTCTCCTTGGTTGGCGAGACCGACGCAATCCACCTCTGGGGCGGCGCCAAGGCACGCGACGAGATTGGTGATCAGTTCTTCGGGGTCGTGCTCCACGAGGCCCGGCGCGGGATAAATCTGCTGGTGTTCGACGGAATGCACAAGCCGCATCCCGGCTTCGTCCAAGATGAGCGCCCGGGTCGACGTCGTTCCCTGATCAATCGCAAGAACTCTCACGTTTCCTCCAGCACGATCTCGACCGGAGCGGCATGCGGCGGTAGCGGCACGGTAATGCGACGCTCGGGGCGGCTGTCGATCCTGATCGATGAGTATTCGACCCCTGCGGCTCTCACCGATAGGCGCCCCTTAACCGGGCGATTGACGCGCAGCTGGAACCGGCGGTGTGCGGTTTCACCTACCCTGCCAAAACGTTGCGGGACGACCCAGGAAAGCGCGTCGCCTTTCAGCGTGACCGAGTGTTGCGGATCTTGCGGCAGTGAGCCCGCCAGTGCAGCCGTGATCGAGCGCGCGACTGCGACTCCTTCGGCCCAACTCCATCCGGCGGTCTCGACCGGACGAAGCAGGTTGCCGGCGGCGAAATAGGCAGGGTCGGAGCAGCGACCGAATGCGTCGATCACGGGACCACCGGTCGCCCTGTCCTTCTCGAGATGGCTGCCGTCTAGCAGCGTTGCCTCGGGCCGGAACATGCCGGTTACAATCACACCGTCGGTCTCGATAACGCGCGTTCCCGCGGGACCGTCAACAACAACGCGCTCCACCCGTTCGCGGCCTTCAATGGCGCGGATCGTGGTCGACAGCTGCAGCGGGACTCCCTTGACTTGCGGGTAGAGTGCGGCCGGCCAGCGTGCTGTCGGCTGCGCATTCTGTTCGATCATGGCCACCGGTTTGATCCTGGCATGGCGGCAAGTCATGATTGCGGAGAAGGATACCAGTTCCGTTCCAAGGATGACCGGGCGGCGAAACGGACGACGGCCTTCAAGGTAAACCATGCTCTGCAGTGCGCCGGTCGGAATGATGCCGCCCGGCTTCTCGCCACCGATAAGGCGTTGCGCGCGCGAACTTTCACGCACCCCCGTGGCGATCAGCACGATCTTTGCGTCAATCGTTGTCACGCCAGCGTCGGATGTCACCGTAACGCGTGGGCCAGGTTCGAGCCTGACGACGTTGACGCGCGTTGTGATCTGAACGCCAGCCTCAACTGCTTGCCCGACAAGTGCACGCGCGTAGTCGGGACCCTTCATCAGCCGGTGAAACTCGCGCAGTCCGAAGGGGTAATGTCCGCAATGGCGGGGAATGCCGCCCGCAGTTGGTTCGCGTTCCACGACAAGAACGCGTGCGGACTTCGCAAGGACTGTCGCGGCACCAAGCCCTGCGGGCCCTGCACCGATGACGAGGACGTCGGTTTCCTGCGGCAGCGTCGTCATTGCGCCTTCTCCGCCATCGGCCGGTCGAAGTGGCCTTCGGTGAGGCGGGCAATTTCGGCCGAGCAGAAGAAGCCCTGGCAGCGGCCCATGGTGACGCGTGTGCGTCGCTTCAGTCCCGCAAGCGACTTCGTCGGCAAGGGACCATCCAGAGCTTTCTGGATTTCGCGCTTCGTCGCGAGCTCGCAGTGACAGACGATGCCGCCATGGCCTTCGGTTTGCCAGTCACGTGGGGAAAATTCGCTGATGTTGGGAACTGTAGGCCACACAGGATCAGCGGGTGCCGCAAGATTTAGCTCTGCGAGTTTGAGCACGTGTTGCGCAATACCGAGAGCTGCCGACAAGCCGGTCGATCGGATGCCGCCGACGGTGATGTATGTCCTGTCATGGGCAGTGATGCGGTAGTCCTTGAATTCCGTGGCAGGTCTCAGCCCGGCATATATGGCCGTTACCTGCTGGTCCTTCAGCGCGGGGAGAATCTCCTCGCCACGCTTCTTGAGCGCTTCGAGTGTTTCCGTGACCAACACCGCATGCTCGCGGTCGTCCTGATCTTCCGCCGTCGGGCCGACAAGGAGGTTGCCGAACGCAGTGCGGCACACAACGACGCCCTTGGTGATCTTGTTCGGCACCGGCAGGAGGATATGCGATGCAAGCTTGGCGGCGGGTTTGTCGTAGACGACAAACTGGCCCTTGCGCGGCTTGATGTGGAAGTCGCGGCGGCCGATCAGCTTTTCATCCAGCAGATCGCCCCAGAGGCCCGCGGCATTGATGACTAAGCCGGCATCGACTGTTCCGCGCGATGTCTCCAGCACCCAGCCATTATCGCTGCGCCGGCCGGCGGTGACCTCTGCACCGCGCAGGATTTCGGCTCCGTTCTCGATTGCCTGCAGGAGGTAGGCATAGGGGGCGGACCATGGGTCGATGAGATACTCGCGAGGCACCCGGAAAGCCACACGCGCGCCTTTGCCGAGGCCTGGTTCCGCGCTTCGCATTGCCGTCTCATCCAGCGCCTCGACATCGGCGACACCATTTTGGTGCGCCTGTTCCATCAGGGTTGGCAGGAGCGCTTCTTCTTCCTCGCTCCAGGCGACGACGAGTGCGCCGGACTTGATAAGCGGCAGGCCGAGCTTCCCATGAATCTCGAGATACTCGGCATAACCGGCGGCGACACAGCTCTGTTCGAGCGAGCCAACGGGTGCGTCGAAACCGGTGTGCAGGATCGCAGAATTTCCCTTGGAGGCCCCGTCAAGGATGTCCACGGCCTTTTCAATCACCGCGACACGTGCACCCGCCAGCGCAAACCGCCGTGCTAGTGCGCAGCCGACCACGCCCGCGCCGATGACGGCAACGTCGAAACGACCAGGGAGCGCAGAAACATCGTGAGACATGGAGCTTTTTGACCGGACTGACTCAATCTGCTGAGAAATGCCCGGATAGTCAATCGTCGCCACAGGAAATGCCCAGATGCCTCGTTGGCGGCAAACTATTTTGTTGACACGGTCATTGACCTGTCCACAATTGCCATCAGCCAATCATAAGAATTGGAAGGGGACTGCTGAAGTGATGCCGGACACGGTTAGAGTGGCCAGTTGGCCTTGTGGTGCGCGATGGGGAGGAGGCCGAGATCGGGCCTCGCCGCCGAATCTGGAAATCCTCACGTCAACACCAGGTTTCAACGCACGCTGCTTGGCAACAGTACGCTCCTGAAGTTCTATCGCTGACTGTGGCGCTTCACCGCGAACGGCCAGTCGTGCCATCTTGCGGGATGGCGGGTGGCCGGCAATTCTGGGAACGTCGCTGCCACGACACTGCACGAGAGAAAGATTTCTTCGCGAAAGGTAGTAAATGTCGTCGGTCGTTAGATCCTACGTGCGGTTCATGGATCGCCTTGCGGATTTCATAGGCGAGTTCGCCAAGTATCTCATCTATCTGATGATCCTCGTGCTTTTGTTCGACGTCATCTCGGACAAGGCATTCAACCAGGTCCAGAACTGGACCGTCGAAACGGCGCAGTTCACGCTCGCTGCCTTCTACTTCCTCGCCGGACCCAAGACGCTGAAGGATGATACGCATGTGCGTCTCGACCTGATCTACGCGCACCTGTCCGAACGTGGCAGAGCCATCATCGACATGATCACGGTCTGGATCGTGATGTTCTACCTCGCGGTGATGCTGTGGGGCGCGACGTCCTCGCTCAAGTATTCCTGGATGACCAAACAGAAGCTCCCCTCGCTCTGGGCCCCCTCGCTGGTGCCGATCAAGGTGCTGATGGTTATTTGCATCGTGCTCATGATCCTCCAGTGCATTTCGATTTTCTTCAAAGACGTCGCCAAGGCGCAGGGCAAGGTGCTTGCATGAGCTATGAAATGATCGCCCTCATGATGTTCGCTGGCATGGTATTCCTCATGCTGACCGGACAGAGGGTTTTCGCAATGATCGGCGCGGTGGCCGCCGCAAGCGCGCTCTCGCTTTATGGTAACGCGTCTGCCGAACTGCCCTTCAACGCAGCCTTCAAGCTGTTTTCTTGGCACGCGCTACTGACCCTGCCGCTCTTCGTCTATATGGGTCACATGCTCTCCAAGAGCGGTATCGCCGAAGAGCTCTACCAGATGATGCATGTCTGGTTCGGAAAGCTGTCCGGCGGCCTGGCATTGGGCACGATCCTGCTGATGGTTATTATCAGCGCGATCAACGGCTTGTCTGTCGCGGGCCTCGCCATCGGCTCCGCAATCGCGCTGCCGGAAATGCTGCGTCGCGGCTACGACAAGGTGCTCATCACCGGTGTCGTGCAGGGCGGCTCGACGCTTGGAATCTTGTTACCGCCCTCCGTTGTCATGGTCCTTTTTGCCGTCATCGCGCGTCAGCCGGTGTCCGACCTATGGCTGGCCGGCGTTTTCCCGGGCCTGATCATGGCAGTGATCTTCGCGATCTATGTCTATGTCCGGGTCAAGCTGAACCCGTCGCTGGCTCCAAAGCTTAGCGAAGAAGAACTTGCAATGCCGCTGCGCGAAAAGCTCGTACTCCTGCGTGCCGGTATTATTCCAATTGTCATCTTCATGCTGATGATCGGGCTCTTCATCACCGGCTACACCAGCCTCTTGGAATCCGCCGCTGTCGGCGCAGCCTCCGCAACAGTCGCAGCCGCCATCAAGGGTCGGCTGTCGCTTGCCCTGCTCAATGAGACCGCGCGCGAGACCATGTCGATCACCGCGCTGTTTATGTGGGTGATCCTCGGCGCGCTCGCCTTCTCGTCGGTCTTCGACGGGATTGGCGCTGTGCGGGCCATCGAGAATGTCTTCATTCACAATTGGGAACTTTCGCCCTGGGCGGTCATCATCCTGATGCAGCTCAGCTTCATCCTGATGGGCATGTTCCTCGACGACACCGCGATGCTCGTGATCGTCGCGCCGCTCTACATTCCGCTCGTCGCGCGCCTTGATCTCGATATCGACCACCAGATGATCTGGTTCGGCATTCTCTACACGATGACCTGCCAGATCGCCTATATCAGCCCGCCTTTCGGCTACAATTTGTTCCTGATGCGCGGTCTGGCCCCGAAGGAGATCACCCTGGTCGACATCTACAAGTCGATCTGGCCTTTCGTTATCATGATCATGCTCACGATCGCACTTCTCATGATCTTCCCGCAGATCGCGACATGGCTGCCGAACTACGTACGCAATGGCTAACAATCAATAAGAACCGAAGGAGAGTGGAATGACTGATATCATCAAGCCGCAGACGCCGTCCGACCGTATTCTGGCGAGCCGTCGCAAATTCCTTGCTGCCGCTGGTCTCACCGCCCCGGCTGCGCTTGCAACACCGGCGATCGTGCGCGCGCAGGCGCCGATCAAGTGGCGTCTCCAGACCTATTCGGGCGCACCGCTCGGTGCGCACGTCATCAAGCCGCAGATTGACGCGTTCAACGCGGCGGCCAACGGCGAAATGGAAATCGAACTTTATTATGCCGACCAACTGGTTCCGACGGCCGAACTGTTCCGCGCCCTGCAGAACGGTACGCTGGACGCGATCCAGTCCGACGAAGCAACCATGGCTTCGCCGGTCGATATCGCCGTTTTCGGCGGCTATTTCCCGTTCGCAACCCGCTTCAGCCTCGATGTTGCGGCGATGTTCATGTACTACGGCCTCGACAAGATCTGGGAGGAAGCTTACGCCGACGTCGAGAACGTCACGTACCTGTCCACCGGCGCCTGGGATCCCCTCCACATCTTCACCGTCAACAAGCCGATCCGCAGCCTTGCCGACTTCAACGGCCTGCGCGTCTTCGGCGTGCCGACTGCGGGCCGCTTCCTGTCTCGCTACGGCATGATCCCCGTCACCGTGCCGTGGGATGACGTTGAAGTGGCAATGCGTACCGGCGATCTCGATGGTGTTGCATGGTGCGGCTTCACCGAAACCTACGAAGTTGGTTGGGCGGACGTCTGCAAATACGCCCTGTCCAACTCGGTCACCGGCGCATGGTTCGGCTCCTACTTCGCCAACACCGAAAGCTGGAAAAAGGTGCCGCCGCACCTGCAGCAGCTCTATCGCACGACGATCGACCAGTCGCATTATTACCGCAACGTCTGGTACTGGGGCGGCGAAGCACAGCTGCGCGTCCACGGCGAAAAGCTCGAGCAGACTTCGCTGCCGGCCGAAGAATGGGCACAGGTCACCAAGGATGCGGAAAGCTTCTGGGATGAAATGGCGTCGGAATCCGAACGCGCGGCGAAGGTTGTCGCAATCTTCAAGAAATACGCTGCCGACCAGCAGAAGGCCGGCTACCCGTATCGCTAAGCGGTCCTGATAGTAGAAACATACGCCTGCCGGATTTCACATCCGGCAGGCGTTTCCTCATGTGCTTGGCGGCTACGGTACCCGTGCTCCGCCAATATTCACCCTAGCGTATTAGGCCTTCACATATCCCAGGCCTTCGACGATCTTCCCGTCGCGGACCCGCATGATGTTGACGCCTCTGACGCGGTCGGCTTCTCCTTTTCCCCACTGCAAGCTCCAGCGAATGGTGCCCCTGTCGTCACCTGCCCATATCTCTTCGAGAGAAAAAGCAAGGCCGCCATTTGAGGCGATGCCCTTCCAGAACGAGAGGCAGGCGTCGCGACCCTCGTAACGTGCGCCGTCCGGCGCCGGGCTTGTGTTCTCGAGGACGCAGCTTTCGCCAATCAGATCATCAAGATCGTCCGGACGGTGCTGCTCGAACGCAGCATTGAACCGTTCGAGGATACTGTGGGTCACGTTGTTTGGATCGATCATTGTCTCACCTCGTAAGCTGTCTTCCCGGGACCGGTGAAGTTGACGGTGGTGAGGATATCGCGTGGCCGTGGCCGGTGGTGGATCGAAAGTTGCTCTTTTCGGCTAACGTCGAACTGGTCGCATCTAGCGACCGCCTCGTATTGCCTGCCGCATCTCGTGTGGCCGCACCCCGAACTGGCCACGGAATTGCGAACGGAAATGGTGCAGGTTCTCGAAGCCAAGCGAATAGGCTATTTCCCCAACAGTGCGATTGGTCGTGACAAGCTCCCGCTTGGCGCGGTCCAGGCGACGCGCCAACACATAACGATGCGGCGGCAGACCGACCGTCCGCTTGAACGATCGTGCAAAGTGGTAAGGGCTGAGACAGGCTTCTCCGGCAAGATCACGGAGAGTGAGGGGCGCCGTCAACTGATCTTCTATTCGCTCCATCACCCGCTTAAGGCGCCTTGGACTTAAAAGCTTCGCGCTTCCCGCCGGTTGCTCAGCGCCCACCACCTGCCGTGCCAGGATGTGCTCGATCGTGCTGATCTCCATCGTCGAGAGATGATGCAGGCCAAGCGTCGCCCTGCGGAGAACGTGGGCGATTCCAATAATATTTCCTTCTACAGTGAACCGGGGACGCGGGTTCTTGTCGAGGGTGGCAATAAATTTGCTGCGCAGATCGCCGCTGCACTCTGCTTCCTCGGCCAGCAGCCCCTCGTCGAAATAGATTTCGAGGGTGTCGCTGAATTCCGGCACGCGCAGAAGTGTCGTCGGCTCTTCCCCAATGACGTAGAAACCGCCGGGTGCGACAGAGACGTCATATGTTCGTCCGCCCTGCTCAAGCGCAACGTGATCATGTTCTGAGAAGACGACCTCAAGCCGGCGCTTGCGCGTCCGCGACGCGCCTTCGAAAGGTGGCATCCAGGCGTAAACGACTTCGACATGCGGAAGCATCAGCCGATGCCGCTGCTCACCTTGGTAGAGCTGGTGCAAACCCGCTCGATTGTTCTCTGACATCAGGCACCTCCAAAAAGGACGGCATGCAGCGTAAACTCGATGGGGCCGCGGTGCAGCGAAGACATCTCACCACCAGATCAAAGATCGGCGGATTGCTCAAGCCAGTCTTTTAGAATGTGAGCAAAAACCGATCCTCCCGAACACGGGCGCACCTTCTAGCCTGACAACGCAGCCGCTCGATGGAGGGCGGCTGTAGCCGAGGGAATGAACCAAGGAGTTTCGGAATGGTGACGGGATGTAGGACATTATTACTTCGCGGGCTGACCATGTGGCTCCTCTTCGGTTTAACCGCTGGAGCGGGTTCCGCAGCCGCCCAAGACGCTCCTTCGAGTCTTGAGGGACGATACGCCGGCAATGCGGCACTCGGCACGCAACCCGGATTTCCGATACATCTTGAACTGCGCGAGACGGACGGAACGATAACGGGAACGGTCACGATCCCCGGCAACAGCTTTGTATTCGATGCACCTGCGGCGGGCGACAGCATCGATGCCACGTTCCGAGGTGAAAGCGGTGACGGCACGCTGACGCTGCGCAAGACTGATGGCGGCTTAAGCGGCACATTCTCTTTCCAAAACCAGCCCGGGACAATGGAGCTCCAACCGACGTCCCAGAGTGCAGACGATTTGTTCCGCCCACCACAGCAGAACCTCGACTTATCCAAACAGCAATGGCTGGAAGATCTTGATGCATTGGCCGAGTTCGTGACCCGGCAACATGCCTCGCCGTTTCATCGCGTTCCAGAAGAGGTATTTAACCGCCAGGTCGCGGAATTACGTCTCGCAATTTCGCGGCTCGACGGGGCAAGCATCGCGATTGAGTTCCGCAAGCTCGCCGCCTTGATTGGCGATGGCCACACGTTCGTGGAGGCCCTGCATGAGCGTCCTGCCTTGCCCATCGAGCTCTTCTGGTTCGATGACGGGATCCGCGTGGTTGGCGCGGTGAGCTCACAGCAAAACCTGTTGGGGGCGAGGCTGCTGACCATATCCGGGCTCCAGACCAGCGACCTGGTTGAGCGGCTGCGCCCTCTAGTTTCCCAAGGGGAGACGCCCTGGTTTTATCGCGAGAAGCTACCGGGTCTGCTGCGCGATCCTGATGTCCTGAGCTCGGAAGGAATCGATTTCAGTGAGCCTCTCCCTTTCACCTTCGAAACAGTGGATGGCGCTCAGGTTGAAGCTCACCTCACTCCGGAAGCCAAGGACGCCGAACTGCTCCCCTTCTCGGGCAACTTGCCGCTTTGGTTGAGGGAGAAGCAGCAGGGCTTCTGGAGTGAATGGATCGGGGATGATGCAATCTATGTGAACTGGCGCTCCTATGACGGATTGTCGGCAAGCGTCACCCAGTTGATGCAGGAACTGGATGAAAAGCGGCCACGCAAGCTGATGATTGACCTGAGGGACAACAGCGGTGGCGACTTCCAGTTGGGGCGGAAATTCCTGGAGCAGATCAGAGATCGATCCTGGCTCAACCGTAAAGGCGCGCTTTATGTGCTTATCGGCCGCAAGACCTTCTCGGCGGCCATGACCAACGCTGTCGACTTCAAGACGACAACCAACGCGATTTTGATGTGCGAGCCCGCCGGCGCGGCGCCAAACAATTGGCAGGAAGTGCGCCGAACCTATCTCCGACATTCCGGGTTGAAAGTCAGCGTATCAACGCAGCATTACCAATTCCTGCCTGGAGAGCACCAAGTTGAGCCCGACCATCACGTGCTTCCAACCCTGAGCGACTGGAGTGACCCCCAGGATGCGTGTGTTCGGGCTGTTCTCAACCAGCAGATCTTAGAAGCGAAATAGATCGTCAGCTTTAGCCTGACGTTCTATCTGGGAAGAAGAACAAAGCGGGACGTTACCCAAACGGGGGAAGAAAACAGCCGGCCGAAGTGCAAGGTAACAGGATACCTTGCGGAGGCCTGAATGTCGCGCATCAAAATTGGAAATAAAAAGGGCTTCGCCCTCGCGGTTCAAGGGGTCAGGAGCGATCCTGAGGAAACGCATTTCGTGCGTGAGGTATCGCGCGACGGGTGCGACGTTCTGACAGTCTGTGGCCTTGACGGATGGAGCAATGACGTAACGTCGCAGCGTTATCATTCGCGCGGTGAGAACAAGCTGTTTCGTGCCGCCTTCGAGCTCTTCTCGGTGACCTGTCCCCGCTGCTTGCTGGCTTGCAAGAGTGTCGCCGAAACACCCGCGGCCGTCGTCACACAACCTGGGCAAGACCAGGTGCCTCCTCGCGGTGAATAACACAATTTGGGGAGAGCCAGAACGCTACTCCGCCGCTGCCAGCGGTCTCTCGTTCACAGGGATGAATGGCCTCAACTCCTGCACGGCGAAATCTATGCGCTGCGACAGTGCTTCAGAGGAAACCTTGTAGTCTGAGAAGTCACGGTCCGACGCATAGATGGCGGTCGGCATGACGTGCGACATGAAGAACCCGAACAGCGGGCGTAGCTGATGCTCGACCATAAGGGCATGCCGATCCCCACCGCCCGTGCCAACGATGATCACCGGCTTGCCGCGCAGTTCGTGCGGCTCGATCAGGTCGATCAGGTGTTTGAAAATCCCGGGATAAGAGCCTTTGAAGGTCGGCGAGCCGACAACGAGTGCATCGGCAGACACGATCTGCTCGAGCACCTCGTGGGCCTCTTCGTCCAGGTCCTTTCGCCACTGCGCGCGCCCAAGCGATGGTCCGACATCATGCAAGTCGAAGATGGTGGACGCGACTCCATAGGCGCGTGACGCCTCAGACAGAACCTCATCCACAAGCGCATATGTCTTGGACGGCCGGTTAAAGCTCCCAGCAAGTCCAACCAGTTTAAATGCCATCAACGATCTCCCGAAGCACAACAATGAAGAGCAATATGATCTACCGCGGCGTTGAACCAAAGGCATGCCGAACCGAAGTTTCGGCAGCCTGAGGAATTTCTGTCGCGGTCGGGCGTTGACCCGGTGCCGCTGGCACCGGAACGCGCGGTCAGCTTCTCGGTAGGCCCGGTGGATTGGTTCGTGATTCCGGAAGAGCCTCTTCCGAAAGCTGCCAGCGGGCAAGGATCTTGGCATAGGTGCCGTTCTTCATCGCAAGATAAAATCTTTTGCTAAGATTAGCGTCGCACCGTCGGTTATCACACCGTTGTTGAAAGTCGATGCCATCAGCATGGCGAGCGCTGAACCTCTTCGCGCAGCCATTCACAAAAGCCATGTACCACCCGACGCTGGTCGCCTTCGTGGATTAGCGCGAAGTACCAGTCCGGCCCTTTCAACACCGTGGCGAGCGGCGCAACGAGCAGACCCTCATCGAGGAGTGGTTGAAAGAGTGTGGGCGACAGCAAGGCGACGCCGAGGCCTCGCACCGCCGCATTGGCGGTCAACTCGAAGATCGAATAGTCAACAGGCGTGAAGCGTAGGCCGCTCGGCATCGGGCGCTCGGCGCGCGTAAACCATTTCGCCCAGTCAGGATGCGGCAGGAGGTCGAAGTCGGCCAGATCTTCGGGCGTAGCAATGATTCGAGACCCGAGCAGGCTGGGCGCGATCATTGGCGTCACGTCGACAGGCATCAGAGGGCATTCGTCAAGCCTATCCCATCCGCCGCGACCCGTCCGGATGGCTATGTCGAAGGCGGTCGGGTCACGCTCGTCGGAGGAAATGTCGAGTTCGATTGCAGCGCCACCCGCGTCGCGATAGCCGGGGAGGCGGGGAGCAAGCCAGCGGGACGCGAAGGTTGGCGGCACGGTGACCCGCAGCGGCGTTGTCCGAGCCTGGAACCTGTCGAGGGCGTTGTTGATGTCGCTTAATGCCTTGCGGACTGACCCGGCCAGCGCCACGGCGGCTGGTGTCGGAACAACCCTGCGGCCGACGCGAGTAAACAGCGGCTGGCCGAGTTCTGCTTCAAGGCTGCGAATGCGCAGGCTGACGGCGGCGGGTGTGAGCGCAAGGCGATCGGCAGCGCCGGCAAAGCTGCCGACGGCCACGCACATCTCCAAAATCCGAAGCGACTCAACAGATGGTCGAATGATTAGTTTTCCTTGTTACATCGCCAAGAAATGCGCGTTTTGCCGCCGCGGCCCCATGGTGCAAAGTCCCTCTTGTCACGAGAATAGGAGGTCTGCTATGTCGCTGCAATCGAGCACCGCAACCCTGAGAGCGGGGCTGATCGACGTTTTCGCCGATACCTCCCTTAGCGGCAATCCCCTTGCTGTCGTCGAAGACGCCGACGAACTGTCCGAGGCGCAAATGCGTCGGATCGCCGGTGAGTTCAACCAAGCGGAAACAACTTTCATCATGCGCAGCCACCAGGCTGACCTGAAGCTCCGCTCGTTTACGGCGGCGGGCGCGGAAGTTGGCGGTGCCGGCCATAATTCCCTCGGGGCATGGCTTTGGCTGGCTCAAGAGGGAAAACTGGGAGCTATCGACGTTTCGCGCGTCTTCCGCCAGGAAATTGGCACCGAGATCCTGCCTGTCGAACTCCGTCCCGTCGACGGACGGATCTTTGGCCATATGAAGCAGTCGGCGCTAACGCTCGGGACAAAGATTGCCGAGGTGGCGCCTTTGGCGGCAGCGCTGGGGCTGGCACCTGAAGACATTCTCACTGAGCCGGCCCCGCGGGTCGCCGATACGGGCGTGGCGCATTTGCTTGTTCGGCTGGCGGATGTCGCGGCGGTCGACCGAGCCGAACCGGCCAGCAAGGGTCTCCTCAAGCTCCTTGGCACAGTGTCGGCAGAGGGCTGCTACGTCTATGCCCTGGAGGGGAATGCGCCACATCGAGCCTATGCGCGGTTCTTCAATCCGACGGTCGGTTTGTGGGAAGATGCGGCAACTGGCACGGCGGCCGGTCCGCTTGCCGCCTACCTTGCGCATGAACGGCTGATCGCCGGCTCCATCGAGGTGGAGCAGGGCACAAAGATGGGGCGGCGCAGCATTCTCCACGTCAACCTGACCCCGGAGCCCGAAATTTCCGGTGCCGGTGTCGTCGTGATGCGGGGCAGCCTTTCCATCTGAACGGGAGGTAATCCGCCATCGAACAACAGCGAGCCGGCAAGAACGCGAAATCGCTTACATCCACACTTTGGAGGACAAATGAATGCTCAAGATCACGCCTTATCGGATCGAGATCAGTGACGAAGCGATCGCCGATCTGAAAGACCGCCTCGCCAGGACACGCTTTCCCCGGGCAGTTACCGACGACTGGTCAAGAGGCCAGCCCATCAAGCTCATCAAGGAACTGGTCGACCAGTGGCGGGACGAATACGACTGGCGCGAACACGAACGGGCACTCAATCGCCTGCCGCACTTCATGACGGAAATTGATGGCCAACCAATCCATTTTGTCCACGTCAAGTCATCGGTTCCCAACGCGCTGCCACTGATCCTCAGCCACGGCTGGCCGGGCAGTTTCGTGGAGTTCCTCGGCCTCATCGGACCGCTCACCGACCCGAAGGCACATGGACTGGATGAGTCAATCGCTTTCGACCTGGTCATTCCGTCGCTGCCGGGTTTCGGTTTCTCAAGTCCAATGTCGGTGCCTGGATGGGACAGCGCGAGGACGGCCAAAGCTTGGGACACGCTGATGAAGGCTCTCGGCTATGAGCGTTATGGCGCCCATGGCGGAGACGCAGGTGCTCTTGTGGGACGCGAGCTTGGTATTCTGGCGCCGGAAGGACTCGTCGGGACGCATCTCCTGCAGATCTTTGCGTTTCCAACAGGGCAACCAGGTGAGATGGACAAGCTGTCTTCATTCGAAATGGAGGGAATGGGAAACCTGGCCAAGTTCGAGAAATACGGCGGATACCAAGCTATCCAGTCGAAACGGCCTGGAACGCTGGCGTTCTCTCTGAACGACTCGCCTGCAGGCCAACTGGCTTGGAACGCAGAACTGTGGTTCGGGTTCGAAGGGAACGGCGTAGAGCATGTGGATCGGGAGCTTTACCTCACCATCAACTCGATATTCTGGTTCACCGCCACCAGCGGAACGGCCGCCAATGTCTATTTCGAGGATGCGCAGACCGGGGCGGGATACGGCGAGATACCTAATCCCACCCCCACCGGTGTTGCCGTTTTCCCTGACGACTTTCGATCCGTCCGCAGTTTTGCCGAGCGTTCCAACAACATCGTCCATTGGACGGAAATGCCGCGCGGCGGGCACTTCGCCGCCCAAGACGCGCCCGATCTTCTGGTCGAAGATATCCGCAAGTTCTTCAACCGCCTCGCTGTTCGGTAGCGTCCTGGCCAGCGACAAAGTTCCGGATCTCGGCTGCGATGGTGTCAGCGACCTTCGTCATCGGGCCGAGATGAGGTGATCGCAGCATCAGGACGTCGAGGTTCAGGCTGCCACCAATGGCATCGATCTCGACGATACCGTCCCGGCGGTGTCGGTCGATGAACCGCTTCGGCATCAATCCCAGACCGAGACCTTCGCGTACAAGCGCCATCTGCAGGCCGGCATGTTCAATCTCGGCAGCGACAACCAATGGCCGGTTCTGCTGCGCCAGCCTTGCCGCGAGGGATCGGCGGGCATCGCAGGGTTCTGGGCTCAGCACCCAGCCGGTCAGTGCCTGCCTTGCCGATGACGCCGCAGAATCGTGTGAGCCGACCACTACGAGTTCTTCCCGACCGATACGCTCTGCAGCACCATAGAAACGGGAGCCGTCGGACAGGATGATCGCGGCCTCTAGCCTCCCCAGCCTGTGCTGTTCTGCCAGTTCGCTGCTCCAACCTGAGGCGAGGCGAAGTGACAGGCGGGGAAACCGAGCGATGACGGCCGCGATATTCCCGGCCAACCGGTCATGTGCAAGGCCGTTAACGAGCCCGAGCCGAAACACGCCTTCCGGTTCGGCAACCGTGGCAATGGCTTTCAGGTCCTTTACGGCGTCCAGAATGTCACGGCTGCGGGTAAGTACCTCATGTCCCATCGGCGTGAGCTTGGGTGGCTTCTGCCGTCGGTCGAGAAGTTGCACCCCAAGCGCCTGCTCAAGCCTCTGGATCTGGCGGCTGACCGCCGGTTGCGTTAGCGGCAGCCGCTGCGCCACTTTCTGGACTGAGCCTTCCTCGGCGAAAAGGACAAATGTGCGCAGTTCCTCTATCATGCTTCACCTGCATAATCTTCTTCCTGACTATGAATTTGATTATCGTATCGGGCAAGGGCATCCTCCCGATTGCCATCGAAAAGGAGATGCTTGTGATGAAAGCCATGATTCTGCAGGACACTCCCGGCCTCGACAATCTGCGGATCGTCGAACGGCCAATGCCCAAGCCGCGCCGCCAGGAGATCCTGGTTCAGGTTAAGGCAACGGCCTTGAACTATCGCGACGTCGAGATCGTCAACGGGACCTATCACACCGCATTCGATCTGCCGCTCGTGCCGCTGTCCGACGGCGTCGGAGAGGTGGTCGCCATAGGTGAGGAGGTGACGCGTTTCAAGATTGGCGACCGTGTCTGCAGCACCTTCTGGCAGCGCTGGGTTGGGGGTTCCTTCCACATGGCGCAGGCCGCATACCAGCGCGGCGGGCCGATCGACGGCATGCTTGCGGAATATGCCCTGCTCGATGAACAGGCGGCGGTACTGGCTCCGAGAAACCTTGCTGATGTTGAAGCCGCCACCTTGCCTTGTGCCGCCGTCACCGCCTGGCACGCGCTCGTCACCGAAGGGGCGATCAAGGCCGGCGAAACGGTGCTGGTGCAGGGAACGGGAGGGGTATCGCTCTTTGCCCTGCAGTTCGCCCGCACCAGCGGCGCAAGGGTTATCGTCACCTCCAGCAGCGATAGGAAGCTGGAACGTGCCAAGGCGCTCGGCGCACATGCAGGCATCAACTACCGGCAAGTTCCGGAATGGTCGGATGCCGTGCTTGATCTCACGGACGGCCAAGGCGTCGACCATATTATCGAGGTCGGCGGTCCGCAGAGTTTCGAGCAATCGCTGAAAGCCGCCGCCCGCCGGGGCCAGATCAATATCATTGGCTATCTCGGCGGCAAGGAAGGGGCGATCAATCCTCTCGATATCTTCAAGAGGCAGGTCCAGGTCCGTGGCATCCCGGTCGGGTCACGGGAGTCCTTCGAAGCCATGAACCGGGCGATCGAGGTCAACGACCTGAAGCCGGTCATTGATCGCACCTTCCCTTGGACCGCGGCTGCCCAAGCCATGCGCTACCTCGAAAGCGGGTCGCACTTTGGAAAGATCGCACTCGTGCATGCCTAAGATCCTTTTGATGGAACAGGATCCCATAGCTCTGAGGCTGACTACTGTGCGGACTGAAGACGCTGTTGGAGAAGCCAATCCCAAAGTGCCGGATCATTTAGTGCGGCCCACTCCACGCAAGATTGTCGTCATGGTTTGATTGTCCGCGCTTGGCCGCTTTAACGGTAACTATCATGCTTGAAGAAGTGCTAATATGACCTTCTGCCATGGAGGAGGTCATGTTCATCAAGACGATCAGCCCCGAGGAGGCCACAGGTGAAATAGCAGCGCTTTATGAGGCGGAGAAGAGGTCACTCGGCCGTGTGATGCAGGCGACGCAGTGCTGGTCAGCGCGTCCCGATATTATCGTCCCAGTGGAGAAGTTGCTGAACCAACTGAGAGACGGTTTCTCACTCGGATTGGTGAACTTCCGCCTGATCACTTTCGTTGCCGCACGTTCTGTCCCGTCGGCATACTGCTCGCATGTTTATTTCCGCAGCCTTGCTCAATTGCTCGGCAGGGAACAGGCTCTGGCAGTGATGAAGGACTACAAGACAGCGGGATTAAGCGAGCAACAGGTCGAGATGCTTGCTTACGCAAAGCAGATCAGTCGTGACGCGTCGCAGATCACGCGCGATCACATACAGCGGCTTCGGGATGTGGGGCTGAGCGATGTGAACATTGCAGACGTTGCGCTGGCTGCTTCATATCGAAATTTCATGAGCCGGTATTTCGACGCCGTGGGTGCTACCGTGGAGCCGGAATTTCTGGACGAAGATCCGGCCGTCAGGACGGAACTCGCTGCCGGCAAGAGATAGGGACTGCGCTTGCTTTCTGCGGCGTACGGAGGAGACGGCGTTGCCGTCCCCTCCGCCCCTCCCCCAGGGCCGCCGCCTCTAGATCGCCAGATACTCGTTGCGCAGTTGGGCGTTATCGAGCACCTCCTGCGCCGTGCCGGTGAAGGCGACTTCGCCCGTATCAAGGATCACAGCGCGATCCGCGAGCTTCAGGGCGGCAACTGCGTTCTGCTCGACGATGATCGAGGTGATCCCGAGCGCCTTGATCTCCTGCAGGATCCTCTCGATCTCGTGTACGATGACTGGCGCCAGGCCTTCGAACGGCTCATCGAGCAGCAAAAGCTTCAGGTCACGGGCAAGCGCGCGGGCAATTGCCAGCATCTGCTGCTCGCCACCCGAAAGCGTCGTTCCTTCCTGCCGCCGTCGCTCCGCAAGCCGCGGGAAATGCTGGTAGATGCGGTCGATCTCCCAGCCTCGGCCAGGTGCCACCTGGGCAAGCGTCAGGTTCTCCTCGACCGTCAGGCCCTGGATGATGCGCCGGTCTTCCGGCACGAGTTGGATCCCCGCGCGTGCTGCCTGGAAAGACTTCATGCTGTGGATCGGCTGGCCGTCGAGCCAGATTTCGCCGCGATGCAGTTCCGGATCGTCGAGCCTTGCAATCGCGCGAAGCGTTGATGTCTTGCCAGCGCCGTTGCGGCCGAGCAGGGCTAGGATCTCGCCGTGCCTGATGTCGAAGGTTACGCCTTGGACGATATAGCTTTCGCCGTAATAGGCGTGGATATCCCTCACTGAAAAGAATGGCTGGTCCGAGACGCGAGCGACCGGCTTTGTGTCGAGTGCAACGGCGTTCATCAGTGTGCTCCCCCGAGATAAGCTTCCTGGACGCGCTGGTCGCCGCGTACTTCGTCCGGTGCGCCTTCCGCAATGATGCGGCCCCCCGCCAGCACCGTGATCTTGTCAGCAAGCGAGAACACGACATGCATGTCATGCTCGATGATGACCTTCGTCATGCCTCGGCTCTTGATCTTCTTCAGAAGCTCGATGGTGGTGTTGGTGTCGTGGCGGCTCATGCCCGCCGTCGGCTCGTCGAGCAGCAGAAGCCGTGGCTTCTGAATCAGGCACATGGCGAGCTCCAGCCGGCGTTTGTCGCCACGAGAGAGGGCGCCGGCATGCGTTTCCCGACGATCAATGAGGCCGACGTCCTCGAGCATGTGCTCGGCCTCTTCCCGTATCGCCCGCTCGTTCTCGACTGCGCTGAACATGTTGATCTTGAACGCTCCGTCCCTTTTGGCAAAGGCAGGCGTCATGACATTCTGGATAACCGAGAGGTCGGCAAAAATCTCCGGCGTCTGGAACACGCGGGCGACACCAAGCTGGTTGATCTCGTGCGGTTTCCTGCCCGTCAGCACATTTCCGTCGAAGACGACGGCACCGCTGGAGGGTGCCAGGCGTCCGATGATGACGTTGAGCAGCGTCGACTTGCCGGCACCATTGGGGCCGATGATGGCATGTGTCTCGCCCTCCTTCACCTGGAGATCGATGTCCGACAGGGCATGGAGCCCGCCGAAATGCTTGTGGACGTCGGCAACGTGAAGAACGACGTTCTTGTTGGTCTGCATAGGTTTGTCCCCTTATCCCACCGCTGCCGTCGCGCCGACGCGAGCACTGCTCTTGGATCCCTTGCGCATGTGCCCGAAGCGGGCGCCGATGCGCCGCACACCTTCCATGATGCCGCCGGGCAGGAAGACGACGATGAGCACGAAAAGCAGGCCGAGCGACAGGTGCCAGCCTTCGCCGACAAACTTGCCGCTCACGGCGACCACCACCTCGCGCAGCCCATCGGGCAGGAAGCTGTAGAAGTTGTTGAGCACGTTATCATTGAACGACGAGAAGATGTTCTCGAAGTACTTGATCAGCCAAGCGCCAATCACGGGGCCAACCAAAGTGCCGACGCCACCGAGGATGGTCATCAACACCACTTCGCCCGATGCCGTCCACTGCATGCGCTCAGCGCCGGCCAGCGGGTCGGTGACGACGAGTAGCGAACCTGCAAGACCGGCGAGCATGCCGGAGATGATGAAGGCCGTCAGTGTGTAGGGCCGTGTGTTGAAGCCGGTATAGTTCATCCGGTTCTGGTTCGACTTGATGCCCTTCAGCATCATGCCGAACGGCGAATTGCTGATGCGCATCGAGAGGAAGAAGGTCGCCAGCAGGAAGATGGCGGTGAAATAAAAGCCGTTCCAGCCCGAAAGCGACATGCCGAAGAGGCTCGGCACCGGCGCACCGGACGCACTCGTGAAGAGCCCATCGATGACCCGCGGGTCGCTGAGCGTCATGCGCAGACCAGTCTCGCCGTTGGTGATCGGCGTCAGCACCGAATAGGCGAGGTTGTAGCTCATCTGCGCAAAGGCAAGCGTCAGGATCGAGAAGTAGATGCCCGACCGGCGCAGCGATACGTAGCCGACCGCGACGGCAAAAAGGCCCGACATCACAACTGCAAAGAGAATGGCGGGAATGGCGTTCAGGCTGAGAAGCTTGAATGACCACATTGCCGCGTAGGAGCCGACGCCGAAGAAAGCGGCGTGGCCAAACGACAGGTAACCGGTCAGTCCGAACAGGATGTTGAAGCCGACGGCGAAGATCCCGAAGATCATGAACCGCTGCAGCAGGTCCGGATAGGCCGCGCCGAATGGCGTGGCGAGGATCGGCAGCAGCAAAACCACTGCGGCAAAACCGAGGAACAGCGTGAGGTCCTTGCGTGACATGAAGTTCGACATTCTAGGTCTCCATCACGCCGCGACGGCCCAGCAGTCCGCGAGGACGGACGAGCAGGATGATGACGGCTACGAGGTAGATGATGATCTGGTCGATGCCAGGGAAGATCGCCTTCACCTGGGTCATCGACGCGAAGGATTGGAGGATGCCGAGAAGGAAGCCGGACGCGATCGCTCCGGGAAGCGAACCCATGCCGCCAACCACGACAACCACGAAGGAGATGACCAGGAAGTCCATGCCGATCGTGTAGTTGGGCGGAAGTAGCGGCGTGTACATCACGCCTGCCATGCCCGCCACGACCGCGGCGATGCCGAACATGATCGTGAAGCGCCGATCGATATTGATGCCGAGAATCCCGACTGTCTCGCGGTCTGCCATGCCGGCACGCACGACCATGCCAAAGGTGGTGAACTGCAGGAAGGCAAACACCGCGGCGATGATGCCGGCGGAGAACAGGAAGTAGACCAGTCGCCACAGCGGATAGGTGATGACTCCGGGCGCCATGCCGAGCCAAG
Organism: Neorhizobium sp. SOG26; assembly: GCF_003491345.1. Lineage (GTDB taxonomy): Bacteria > Pseudomonadota > Alphaproteobacteria > Rhizobiales > Rhizobiaceae > Neorhizobium > Neorhizobium turbinariae. The sequence goes on along the minus strand of NZ_CP025513.1, from coordinate 189,828 downwards.
CTCCGATGTCGGCGGCGCCGCGCAGGTCCGTCGGCATCGGCTGCGGGATCGGGTTCGGCCCAAAGATCGCCTTGATGATTTCACCGAGCACGATCGCAAGACCGAAGGTGACGAGGATCTGTTCTGCGTGCGGGCGCTTGTAGAAATACTTGATGAGCCCGCGTTCCATGCCGATGCCGATCAACAGCATCACCGGGATCGCCAGAAGCAGCGAGAGGGGGACGGAATAGTTGACGAGGATGGCTCCGAAGTCGCCGAACCAGGCCTGCACCAGCGGCGCACGGATCTCAACGGGTGTTCCCCATGGAGACAGGTTGTTCGGGTCAACCGTGACGGTTTCAAGCGTCAGCAACTGGCGAAAGGTGACGGCGCAGAAGGCGCCGATCATGAACAGCGCCCCGTGTGCAAAGTTCACCACGCCAAGCGTGCCGAAAACGAGCGTCAGTCCAAGGGCGATAAGCGCGTAGGCGCTGCCTTTATCAAGCCCGTTCAGGAACTGAAGAAACAAGACTTCAAACAATGCGGCCTCCCCGACCTGCAGTCATTCATGCGGAACCCGCCCCGCCGTGTGTTTGGCGGGGCGGGGGCACGTTCAGCTTAGCGGCACTGAGGAACCGGCTCGGCCGCGCCAAGCTCGCCGCCGAAGATCGCCGGGTCGTAGTTTGCCGTCTCGCGGTCGATTTCCTTGACGATGTTCAATACGTCGAACTGGCTTGTCGGCTTCTCGTTGCCGCGAACGACCAGCACGGACTTCATGCACTGGTGGTCTTCGGCGCGATAAAGCGTCTTGCCATTGCCCATGCCGTCGAACTCGAATCCTTCCAGCGCCTTGATGACTTCCGGCGGGTAGAAGGTTCCGGCGCGCTCGCAGGCATCCGCATAAAGAAGTGCCTGGACGTAGGCCGTGTGAGCGGCCTGCGACGGCGGTGAGCCGTAAGCCGCGCCGAACGACTTGGTGAAAGCCTTCGAGCCTTCGTCGGGGAGATTCCAGTGCCAGTTGGACGTGCCGAAGATGCCCTTGATGTTTTCGCCGGCGCCTTTCGCCATTAGCTCGGAGAACAGCGGCACCACGACCTCGAACTGCTTCCCGTTCGCCTGACGGTCGCGCATGCCGAACTGCACGGCCTGGGTCAGCGAGTTGACCATGTCGTTGCCGTAGTGGTTGAGGATCAGCACGTCGGCGCCGGAGTTGAGGACCGGCGTGAGGTACTGCGAGAAGTCCGCGGCCCCGAGCGGCGTGCGCACGGTCTGGACCGTCTGCCAACCGAGCGCTTCAGTTGCCGCCTTGATCGATTCTTCCTGCGTCCAGCCCCAGGTATAGTCGGCCGTCAGGTGGTATGCCCGACGCTCCTTGCCGTATTCCTCGCCGAGAACCGGCGCAATCGCGATGCCCGACTGGTACGCGTTGAAGAAGTGGCGGAAGCCGTAGCGACGCTTGTCCTTGCCGGTCGTGTCGTTGGAGTGTGTCAGGCCGGCCATGAAGATCACGCCCAGTTCCTGGCAAAGGCTCTGCACCGCAATTGCCTCGCCGGAGGAGGAGCCGCCGGTGATCATGATCGCGCCGTCGCGCTCGATCATGCGGGTCGCGCCTGCGCGGGCCACGTCGGACTTGGTCTGGCTGTCCGAGCTGACATACTGGACCTTCTTGCCGAGAATGCCGTTGCCCTTGAGTGCCGAAGGCTTCAGCACGTTCAGCAGCCCGCCGTCGCCTTCGCCGTTCAAGTGCTTGATGGCAAGCTCATAGGCTTTCTGCTCGTCTGCGCCTTCTTCGGCGTAAGCGCCGGTGAGCGGCAGGTTCAGGCCGAAGGTCACGGTACTTCCGGTCGGATTGTTGCAGAAGTCCTGCGCCCAGGCGCCGCGCGAAAATACGAGCGGTGCGACACCAGTGGCGAGAATACCAGTGAGGCCCGTCTTGATGACATTGCGGCGTGTGAAGCCGCCCTTGATTGTGCTCATTGAATTCCTCCCTTGTTCACGGAAGCCCGTCCCGCAACGAGCTTAGCGTTTTACTATCGGTCTCAAGTAATAGACTCGCAATAGGTCATTGTAAGACAACGAAAAATCTGTAAATCTTTGCACATGGAGAGAGTGAAAACTGTCAACGTGTTGACAGGGGAGGTTGGCAGTGCGCGCACCGATAGGCTTGAGGATCAGCACGAGGCGCAAAGCCCTCTCCATCTCGCAGGCGGCCCTCGCGCGGGCCGTGGGCGTATCACCGAGCTACCTTAACCTGATCGAGGGCAACAAAAGGCAGGTGGGCGGCACCTTGCTCCAACGCATCGCCGCCGAACTCGGCATCGAGCGGGACGAACTGACCGGCGAGGCGGAGCACCGCCTCATGCACGAACTGATTGAGGCCTTCGCTGATCCCGTGCTCGCGGACAGAGGCATGCGGCCAGAAGACGCTCGCCATCTCGTCGCCACCAGCCCCGGTATCGCTGCAGTCATTGCCCAGCTCTACCGCGCCTATACCACCGCCATGTCGAGCAGTGACGCCTATGCCGATCGACTTCGCGCTGATCCGCTGCTTTCGCAACTTCTCCACCAGGTGCTTTCCGGTATCACCGCAATTCGCTCTGGTGCAGAAATTCTTGATTCGGTGCCGGACCTCAGCAGCGAAGAGCAGACACGCTTTTTAGGTTCGATCAGCCGCGAGGCGTTCGGATTGACTGCGGTTGCCCGCAACCTGATCGGTCAGTTCGACCAGACCTCAAGCCGCAGCCGTTTCGCCTCCGCCCGCCAAGAGGTGGACGACATGATCTTCGCCGCCCAGAACCATTTCCCGGAACTCGAGGATGCCGCTGCCACGCAGCGCCGGCGAATCGACGCGGATGGAGCATTTGACGAGGCAACGATGGTCCACCTGCTTTCTCGCCATCATGCGGTTACGATCCAGCGCTCCGCGGAGCCGCGTGGCGGCAAAGCTTTCGGTTATGAGCCTTCGACTCGAACGCTCTGGTTCCGCAACACAGTTCCTCAGTCAACGCGCCAGTTCCAGATGGCACGCCTGATCGCGGAGTTGAATTGTGCGGACGTGCTGGACGACGTGCCAGGAGTGCGCCGGCTTGCATCCCCGATGGCGCGGCAAGGCGCTCGGCGTTATCTCGCGACCTACATCGCCGGGGCGATCCTTTTTCCCTATGAGAGCTTTCTCGCTGACGCAGTGGCACTGCGCTATGACGTCGATGCGCTAAGTGAACGTTACAACGCGAGCTTCGAGCAGATCGCCCACCGTCTCGTCACGCTCCGCCGCAGCGGCGAGGCCGGACTGCCGTTTGGTTTCCTGCGCGCCGATCCGGCGGGCCGCCTGTCGAAGCACTTCCCTCTGCCAGGTCTTCTGCTTCCGACGAGCGGGCATGCCTGTCCGCTCTGGGCAATCTACACGGCTTTCCGCACTCCGGGACAGATCGTGCGTCAGGTCGCACGATTTTTCGACGGTTCACGATTTCTGTTTGTGGCGAAGGCCGTATCGCGCGCGACTTCAGGCTTCACCGACGTTGCGCTACCGCATTCCGTGTTGCTGATCACGGATATCCTGCACGCCGACGCAACAGTCTACGGCGACGGGCTGAACCTGTCGGACTCACGGCTCGACGTCCCCGTTGGTCCGACCTGCCGTCTGTGTACGCGAACCGATTGCGCCAGTCGCCAGGAAGAGCCGTGGTCACCCGGCGGGGAGAACATTCCTCCTACTTTAGTAGCGGTCTGACGAGTCACTGCATCATCCGTTTGTGGCTGCGCGGTTCAATGGTAAGGTGGCACCGGAGGAAGAGGGAGGATCAAAGTTGCCAACCGACATTCTCATCGCCGAGGACGAACCGAGCATCCTCGAAGCGTTGAGTTTCGTGTTGCAGCGGGCGGGGTGGACAGTGCAATCGGTGACCGATGGAGAGGCGGTCATGCAGGCTGTGCGTCGAATGCGTCCGCGTGTTCTCGTGCTCGATGTCATGATGCCGAAGAAATCCGGCTTTGAAGTGCTCAAGCAGATCCGTGCTGACGCCTCGCTGCGCGCGTTGCCGGTGCTTGTGTTGACGGCGAAGGGGCAGCAGCAGGATAAACGTGTGGCGGAGGAACTGGGGGCGGACAGGTTTATCACCAAGCCGTATTCCAACGTGGACGTGATCGACACGGTGCGCGAATTGCTTGAAGCAAACACGGCGGAGAGCAGCCCATGAACAGTCGTACTGTGCCATGATTCGTCGCAAGCTTGTTGCGGCGGCACTGTTCTTCACGCTGTTCGGCGCGATTGCGTTCATGCCACCCTTCGCGCTGCTGTTTCGCACCAATACCCGCGTTCTGGGTGTCCCGCTTGAGGCCGCGTATATATTTGTTGTGTGGATCCTGCTGATCCTGGGTGCACGGTGGTTCAGCCGCGTGCTGCCTGACGATAACGCGGCCCCTGCAGATGCGCAGCAGGATCGTTCGTCATGACGCTGACCGCCGATCTGGTCATCGCCACCTCGGTTGCCTATGTCGGCTTGCTTTTTCTCGTCGCGTTTCTCGCCGATCGGCACACGCGCCGGCGCGCTGGTGGCTTCCTGCGCTCACCGTTCGTCTACACACTCTCCATCTCGGTCTATTGCACGAGCTGGACCTTTTATGGTGCCGTAGGCTCGGCGGCGCGCACCGGGCTTGAATTCGTCACCATCTACCTCGGCCCTACGCTTGTTTTCATTGGTTGGTGGTTCATTCTCCGACGTCTGGTGCATATCAGCCATAGCCAGCGCATTACCTCCATCGCAGACCTGCTCTCCTCTCGCTTCGGCAAGTCTGGCGTCCTTGGCGTGCTCGTAACGCTGCTCGCCGTTATCGCGATTGCCCCCTACATCGCGCTGCAACTGAAGGCGGTGACCTCATCGATCGAGGCGATTGCCGGCGCTTCCGAGTTCGGGCGCGGCAGCCTGGAGGGGTGGGACGAAGGTGGCCTCGCTTTTGGCGTCGCGGCGGGCATGGCAGCTTTCACAATTCTTTTCGGCACGCGTAACGTTGACGCGAACGAACAGCATCATGGCGTGGTCGCCGCCATTGCGCTCGAAGCGGTGGTGAAGCTGACCGCTCTGATCGCCGTCGGCGTCTTCGTCATCTATGCGGGCGGCGCGCTAGAAGGCGTTTTTACCGGCGCGGCGGCGGCCGGCATCGACATCTACGACACTGATACCTTCGGCGACCGCTGGATCGCCTCTATGCTGCTCGCCGCGGCGGCCATCATCTGCCTGCCGCGTCAGTTCCAGGTGACGGTGGTGGAAAACTCGGACGAAAGCCACCTCCGCACAGCAAGCTGGGCGTTCCCCGCCTACATGCTGGCGATGAGCCTCTTCATCCTGCCGATCGCACTTTACGGGCTGACGATCATGCCCGCCGGCTCCAACCCCGACATGTTCACCCTGACCCTGCCTCTAGCCGCGGGGCAGGGCGGGCTCGCACTCTTCGCCTTCATTGGCGGTTTCTCTTCCGCCACATCGATGATCATCCTGGAGTCGATCGCGCTGTCGATCATGGTGTCGAACCATATCGTAGTGCCGCTGATGTTGCGTTTTGGTGCGGAGGGACATGTCGGCAGCGACCATGGCGTACGACGCCTGCTCCTGCGGGCGCGGCGCGTTTCCATCGTGCTGATCCTGTTCCTCGGCTTCGGTTACTTTTACCTGACGCGCTCGTCAGATGCGCTGGCGCCGATTGGGCTCATCTCGTTCACAGGTGTGGCGCAGTTCCTGCCAGCGATCCTCGCCGCGCTTTTTTGGCGCGACGCATCTGCCAAGGCCGCGATTGCGGCCATATCAACTGGCTTCCTTGTCTGGCTCTGGGCGAGCTTCCTGCCATCCTTCGCCACTTCGTCGCCGAGCGTGGCTGCAATCATGGCGGAAGGCCCCCATGGCATTTCCTGGCTTCGGCCGCAGGCCTTGTTCGGGCTGGATATGCTGGACCCGCTTGCCCACGGTGTTTTCTGGAGCCTCTTTGCCAACACCACGGTCTTGATCCTGGGCTCGCTTGTCACGCGCCAGTCCGCACTGGAGCACGTGCAGGCCGCGTTGTTCATCGATATGTCGGGACGCAGCCCATCCGAACCTGGTTCGCTCCACGGCTCCGCCACGACCGACGACCTGCTTCTGGTCGCACGCCGCGTGCTCGGCCAACAGCGGGCCTTTGATCTCTTTTCGGAGGAGGCACGGCAGACTGGCACAGCCTGGACAAGCCTTGAACCGACACCGGCCTTCATCAACCGCTTGGAGCGAGAACTTGCCGGCTCGATCGGTGCGGCCTCTGCGCATATCATGCTGTCGAAAGTCGTCTCAGGTGGCGAGGTCTCGCTTGAGGAAGTCATGCGCATGGCGGACGAGACCCAGCAAGTCATCGAACACTCGCAAGCTTTGGAACGCACCTCGGCTCAGTTGCGCGCTACAGCTGAAAAATTGGAGGCCGCAAACCTTCAGTTACGGGAAGTGGACCGGCAGAAGGACGAGTTCCTCAGCCAGGTAAGCCACGAGGTCCGCACCCCGATGACGGCAATCCGCGCCTTCTCCGAGATCCTGCTGTCGGAGCGCGATCTTGATGAGTCCTCAGTCCGCAGCTTCGTGGACACGATCCACAAGGAAAGCTTGCGATTGACCTCCCTCCTGGACGAGATCCTTGATGTTTCCGCGCTCGAAAAAGGCGATCGGGTTTGGGAGGCAAACCTCTTTGATCCGGAGCGATCACTGGATCAGGCGCTGCGGGTTTGCGACGCGCTTGCCTTGCACAATGGCACCACGCTGCAAGTCACCCAACGCGTGGACTCGGCTCATGTGTCCGGCGATGCGGACCGTCTCAGCCAAGTGTTGATTAACTTGATCTCGAACGCCATCAAATACAACAATGCTCCGTCGCCGACGGTATGGATCAGGTCCTTTATCGACGGCCCACACTACTGTGTGGAGATCTCGGACAATGGCGCTGGTATTCCGGAAGCGGAGCAGCCGCGCATCTTCGACAAGTTCTATCGCGGACAACGGGGGCGGGCCGCCGCCTATGCCGGAGCGGGACTCGGGTTGCCGATCAGTCGGGAAATTCTCGCCCGCATGCGAGGCACGCTTGAACTCGTGCCCGGCGCCGCAGAGGGAGCCTGTTTCTGCATGAGGCTTCCTTTGGAGATGGATGCGAGAGCCACAGGCTGAGAAACTGAGCCACTTGTGTTTGGGAACATTCGATCTATCATCGTCCCGTTAGAAGGAGGGGCACAGACATGTACAGGTTCGAAATCTACAAGGACAAGGCTGGCGAATTCCGTTTCCGGTTCAGGGCATCCAACGGTCAGACATTGTTCGCATCCGAAGGATATTCGGCCAAGGCTTCCGCTGTTGCCGCGATCGAATCGATCAAGAAGAACGCACCCGGCGCAACCACGGATGACCAGACGACGGCGATGGCCTGAAGCCTGAAGTCGTTGTTGACTGAAAGGTCTATGCAGATCGTGGCCGCCTGCTCCACGTGAGCGGCCACGCGGCAGGTGACTTGCTTAGGTCACCGACACGACCTTCACCGCACCTCGCCGGTCCAGCACCTCAACCGTCACCTGGTTTCCTGCACGATGCAGGGCCACATCGGCTGCGCCGCTACCGACAGTGAGGTTGCGGATCACGACCTCGTCCAAGAAAGCGGGCAGGACTGGTCGTTCGAAAATGACCTGCGTGTTCTGCGGGTCGAAGCTCAACCCGAGACTTGATTGGAGCAGGGAGAGGGGTGCAGCTGCCGCCCACGCCTGAGGGGTGCAGGCGACAGGATAGAAGGTTGGGCCCTGTGCCCGCTGACGCCTGAAGCCGCAGAACAGTTCCGGCAGGCGTCGCAGATCAATGTATGTCGAGGCTGCAAACAGTCCTTCGAACACTTTTGAGGCTTCTTTCCGGAAGCCATAACGGCCAAGACCCGAAGCAATGAGCGAGTTGTCGTGCGGCCAGACTGACCCGTTGTGGTAGCTCATCGGGTTGTACCGCGCTTCGGTGGATGGGACGGTTCGAATACCCCAGCCGCAGAAGGACGATGGTTCCATCAGCGTCTTCACGACCGCTTCCGCCCGTTCCGGATAAGCTATTCCTGTGAGCAGCGCATGGCCGGCATTCGATGCCCTGACACGGCACGCCCGCTTGTCGCCATCAAGGGCGAGGACGAATGTCCCCAGAGATTCATCGAAGAAGGCCGCATCGAACGCGCTTTGAAGGGCTGCCGCCCTGGCCGAGTATTGCGATGCTTGCTCCCGACGGCCCAGTCGACGGCAGATCAACGCTGCGACACTGAAGGCACCATAGGTGTAGGCCTGTACTTCAGCAAGCGCGATCGGACCCTTGGCGAGGGTACCGTCGGCGTGGAAGACGGAGTCGTAGCTGTCCTTCCAGCCTTGGTTGACCAGACCATCTTCTGTCATCCGCCCGTATTCCACGAAGCCGTCTCCGTCGCGGTCGCCATAGTCCTCCAGCCAAGCGAGGGCGGCTTCGATATTCGGCAAAAGTCCTCGAAGCGTCTCCAGGTCGCCTGTGCGTTCTAGGTAGGCGCCTGCAAGCATCACGAAGAGAGGCGTCGAGTCGACGCTACCGTAGTAGCGACGGAAGGGAACCTCACCCATCTCTGCCATCTCGCCATAACGCACCTCGTGGAGGATCTTGCCCGGTTCGGCATCCGCCGCAGGGTCAACGTCTTTTGCCTGGTTAGCTGCGAGGTGGCGGAGCACGCCTTTTGCAATCGTCGGATCGAGCCACAACGTCTGGAGCGCAGTGATGATGGCATCCCGGCCGAAGACCGTGCTGAACCAGGGGATGCCGGCGTATGGATACGGCCCTTCCGGCGTATCCGTCATCAGCATGTAGATGTCAGATACGCTTCTGCGCAGCGCTTCGTTGAAGATGTCGTTCGATGTCTGAACGGCTGCCGCCCTTGAGGAGGCTTGGCGAAGAGCGCGTCGCGCATCCCGGAAGCCCTTGAAAAAAGCCACTGTCGGCGAAGCTTCCGCCGCCGAGTTGCAGGCGATCTCGATGAAGATCGAGCGGGACTGCCCGGGTTCCAGCTGGATGCGGTAGGTTATCTGCTCGGCGGTAATCCGCTTTGGTGCGGGCTCGAACCGAAGCGTCGTGCTTCGCCGGCAGCCGTCAAGGCCGGTGTAGGAAAGCTCCAAGCCGTCTTGCTTGGAAACCGCGGCGCCTTGAGTTCCGCGCTTCCGGCGCTCCGTTCCCCGCACCTCGAACAGATCCGCGAAATCGGCGCTGATGGCAAAATCGATCGAAATCTCGTGCGGCTGATCGTCGAAGTTCTTCACCAGCAGACGCTCGAGGCATCGCCCTTGCCAGAGGAAACGCGTCCGCCGGAGATGAAGGAGATCGTGTTCGAGCACCAACTTGCCGCTGGCATCATACAAGTCGGGGTTGGTCAGGTCGCAGGTCAGCGTTGCGTTGTCGTCCCTCAGAGTGGAACTGAGAAGCATCGGTCGCACGCCACCGATGGTCATGTAAAAATGCGAGAGATAGCGGGTGTCGCGGTGGAAGATTCCCTCCGGGCTCCCCGGGCCCGATATCACGTCGCCATTGTGGTCAAACACGGCAAATGTATCGCCGTGTTTGAGGGTGCGGGGTCGTCGTTCCTGCAAGGATGCCGAGGCAGGAATGAAGAACTGCCCGACCGAGCTCAGCTGGAGCCCGGGGAGATTGGGAGCTTGAGGCTGAATGTCTGCAGCGTCCATGAAACCATCTCCTTGCTCAGGCGACCCCCTGCAGGTCGAGGTTGTCATTGTTCGCGGCTTGGTGTGTCGAGCCGGAGCCAGAAATCAGGTGCTGGTAGATCGAGAGATAATCTTCGGCCATGCGCTCGACCGTGAAGCGTCGCTCGAAGGTCTCCCGAACATTCTGCCTCGGAAGCTCATCGAGGCGTTTGAGAACCGACACGGCGGATGAGATGTCTTCAACAATCATGCCGGAGATGCCGTGGTCGATGATTTCCGGGACCGAGCCATTTCGGAAGGCGATGACCGGTGTGCCGCAGGCCATGGCCTCGATCATGACCAAGCCGAATGGTTCGGGCCAATCGATCGGGAAGAGCAGGGCGCGCGCATTACCCAGGAAGCTCGCCTTCTGCTGCTCGCTGATCTCGCCGACGAACTCCACATTGGGGCTTTCGCGCACCATCGGTTCGATGACGGTCTCCCAGTATTCGCGGTCGGCGTTATCGATCTTGGCTGCAATTTTCAGCTTCACGCCAGCGCGCCCGGCAATCTCGATCGCCCGATCAGGTCGTTTCTCCGGAGAGATCCTGCCAAGGAAGGCAACGTAGTCTTCCTCGGGCTTCGCCGTGAACGGCAGGACGTTGCGTGGCAGCCCGTGGTAGACGGTGCCCGCCCAGTTTACCGGTGGCATCGGCTTGCGCTGGTCGTCAGAAATCGAGACCAGCGGTTGGTTGGGAAAGAACCTGTAGAACGGCTGCAGATCAGGGAGATCAAGCCGCCCGTGCAGCGTCGTTAGCGCAGGCACATTGAGATGAGCCAGCATCGGGTAATGCAGGAGGTCGATGTGGAAGTGCAAGACATCAAAATCGGACGCCCGTCTGCGGACCTCCTCCAGAAGGATCATGTGATGGGGTAGTGGATCCTTCACGGCCGGATCGAGTCTGAGTGCCGTGGGACAGGCGGAAACAAGCTTTGCGTCGGTGATCGAGTCACCACTGGCAAAAAGCGTTACTTCATGGCCCTGCCGAACGAGTTCCTCCGTCAGGTAAGACACGATCCGCTCCGTTCCCCCGTAGAGCTTGGGCGGAACGCGTTCAGCGAGTGGAGCGATCTGGGCGATCTTCATGATGAACAACCTCCTTCAACGAAAAAGGTAGACCTGCAGCTATCCTCCGCACCGGCTCTGTTTCGAGCACAGGTCGCTGTTGAACGCCCACCGGTTGACAGGGCGGTGAAGAGGAAGACGCACAAAGAAGTCGCGCCAAGGAGACAAAGACATTTTCGCCTTCACCTGTTCAGCAGGACCAAGTTGCCATGAAGCTTGCCGGATGCGGAAGCGGCCTTGATCTAGGAAAGCGGAAACGGGGGATCAAGATGTTGATGCTTACATCGCATGGCAGAGACGTCATCCGCGACGAACGCGCAAGGCAGGTGGCCTCGAAACAAGATTGCCTTGATGTCGACAAGCAAGTTATGGGGAGACCCGTTCCAAACGCAGTGCCGCCGTCATGCTGAGCGATCTCAATCTGAACCTCCTGCGCTCATTCTACATCATCGCCGAAGAGCGAAGTCTTACGCGCGCGGCATCACGGCTTAACATGACGCAGCCCTCCGTAAGCCAGGCGCTGCAGAGGCTGGAGGAGCAACTCGGTTGCCAACTCGTCTTTCGCGACAGCCGGAGGTTCGAACTCACGGTGCCTGGCCAGAAGATCTACGAGGAGTGCGCCGAGATCTTCCGGTCGGTCGAGCGGATCGGGGTGCTGACGAAGGATGCATCTACGGAGGAATCTGGCGAGATCAAGCTCCAGATCATCAGCAATCTGGAGTCTCCGCTGATCAACGAGGCGCTGAGGGTTTATCACCAGCGTCATCCGTCTGTGCGGTGGATGATCGAAGTCCAGAACAGCCAGGAAACGGTGCGGCGCATATTGGCAGAAAAGAGCGGTATCGGCATTTGCCTCTTGCCCCGTCCGGTCTTCAATCTGGACTGCAAGCTGCTCTTCCGGGAGGAGTTCAGCGTCTTCTGCGGTGCCGAGCACCCATTTTATGGACGGGCACAGGTTGAGAAACGCGAGCTGCGCCAGGAATCCTTCATCTCCTTCACCTGTGCGGGCGAGGGCTTGGGGCTGGAACCCATGGCCGTTCTCAGCGAAAGCATTGGTCTTGGAGAACGGATCAGCGGCCGAAGCGCCAACCTGGAAGAGGTGCGGCGCATGATCATCGCCGGCCTCGGCATCGGGATACTACCGCCGACGGCCGTGCGAACCTATGTCGACAACGGTCAGCTATGGCCGCTGGAGATCCTGGACTTCCCACTCGGGGCTGATGTCTTCCTGGTCTCGTATCCAGGTTGTGCGTTCACAAGTGCGGAGCACCGGTTCCTGGAACTCCTCGACGAGTTGAAGTCGCTCTACCCCGACATGACCTGACACGACGCGTCAGGTTTGTGCTGCCGCTGGGCTTCTCGAAGGAGGCCGCTGGATGGCCTCCTTGAGAAAATACATCAACGCGCTTATCGATCCGCCCGAGCGACAACCGAGTGCAGCAGCACGTTCAGGCCAGGGGCCAGATCACCGGGATCGCACGACTCTTCGTTGTTGTGGGTGATGCCGCCCTTGCAGGGCGTGAAGATCATCGCCGTAGGGCAATGACGAGCGAGGAAATAAGCATCGTGCCCGGCCTGGGACTGAATGTCCCGCCAGTTGTAGTTCATCCGCTTTGCTTCCGCGCGGATCTGGCCGACCATCTCGCCGTCGAAAATATCGCCACCCCAGAACCACTCGTCCTCAATCTCCGCCTCGCATCCGGCACGGGCAGCGCTTTCGAAAACGGCGCGGCGCATCTTTTCCGCCATGACGCGGGCGGTTGCAGGGTCGGGATGACGCACGTCGCAGATCGCCTGCGCTGTGTCGGAGAGAATGCCTGGCTTGTTCGGCCATGCCGCTAGCCGTGCGCCGGTCGCTTTCCCGTCGCCAACCGCGAAATCCCAGCCGATATCGTCGACGGCCGTCAGCCACCGTGCCCCGGCAATTAGGGCATTATGGCGAAGATCCATCGGAGTTGGGCCAGTATGCGCAGTCCTGCCATTGAACCGCACGCGCATGCCATAGCTGGGATAGCCGCCGGTCACGACACCAACGTCACGCTTTTCAAGGTCGAGGATCGGGCCCTGCTCGATGTGAAGCTCGAAATAGGCGTCAATGTCGCCTGCCTTGCACGGCTTGTGGCCGTCGTAGCCGATCCGATGCAGTTCGTCGCCGAAGCGGGCACCGTCATCAGACACCAACTGCTTGACCCAATCCACCTCGTAGGCGCCGACGAAACAGCCAGAGGCGACCATTGGGGGCGAGAAGCGTGCGCCTTCCTCGTTGGTCCAGTCGACGATGACGATCGGCCGCTTGGTGACGTGGCCACAATCATTGAGGCTGCGGACCACTTCCAGGCCGGCCAGGACGCCGGCAATGCCGTCAAAGCGGCCGCCGTTGATCTGCGTGTCGAGATGGCTGCCGATCATGACCGGTGCAAGCGTCGGATCGGTGCCCTCGCGGCGCCCGAAGATGTTGCCAAGCTCGTCGATCTCGACGGAAAGTCCAGCTTCCCGGCACCAGTTGACAAAGAGGTCCCGCATCCGCCGGTCGTCATCAGTCAGAGTCAGCCGCGACAAGCCTCCGGTGCGGCCCTTGCCGATCTCGGCCGAGCTTTCGATGGTTGACCAATAGCGATCGATGTTGGCGCGTTGGTCGGCAGAAAAAGTCATGGTCATTCTCTCATTGGAAGGTGAGCCCGCATCAGGAGCCGAAAGACATCAGCGTCATCAGGCCCGGGAAGAGCACCAGAGCGAGCAAGACAAGCGTCATCACGCCAAGGAAGGGCAGGAGGTAGCGGAACGAGGCGGACATCGGGATGCCACCGGTGCGGCACGCGGCCATGAGGTCGATGCCAAGCGGTGGCGTATTTGCACCGATCGCGAGATTGATGGTCAGCAGGACCCCGAAGTAGACGGGGTCTATCTCAAAGGCGCGCAGCACTGGCAGGAAGACCGGGGCAAGGATCAGGATGATCGCGATCGACTCCATGAACGTGCCGAGGATGAGCACAGCGACCATCATCATGATCAGTGCCAGGGTGGCGCTTTCCGTCGTTCCGGTGATCGCATTGACCACCATCTGCGGAACCTGCTCGACCGTCAGGATCCAGCCGAAGACGGATGCCGCAGCGATGACCATCAAAATACCGCCGGTCATTTCGGTGGTGTCACGGAGCAGGCTGAAGACCTTGAAAAGGCTCAACTGGCGATACACGAAGGCGCCGATGAGGAGCGCATAGGCGACACCGACGCCGGCTGCTTCTGTTGGGGTGAAGATGCCGAAGCGAATGCCACCGACGATGATGACGGGCGCAAGAAGCGCGAGAATTGATTCCCGCAGCGCCGTACCAAGCCGTGCCCAGGAGAAGGCTTCGCCGCCCTTCCAGCCGTTCTTGCGGGAGATCCACCAGGCCACGACCATCAGGCCGAGACCCAAAAGAACGCCCGGGCCGATCGAGTTGACGAAGAGCTTGCCGATCGAGGTGCCGGTGGCCGTTCCGTAGACGATGAGGACGATAGAGGGCGGGATAACGGTGCCGAGCGAACCGGCACAACCGAGTGCGGCCGCGGAGAACCCGGGATGATATCCGCGCTCGCGCATGGCCGGCAGCATCATCGTGCCGATGGCGATGACGTCGGCGACACCAGACCCGGAGAGCGAACCGAACATCATGCAGGCCGCGATCATGACGATCGCAAGCCCGCCGGTACGCCGCCCGACGACAGCGGCGCAGAGATTGACAATGCGTGGTGCGAGCCCGCCATGCACCATCAATACGCCCGCGAGCAGGAAGAGTGGGATCGCCAACAGCGTGAAGCTGTCAATGCCGGCAACCATCCTTTGGGCCACAACGATGACCGGGATGGCATCGGCGACAAGCAGATAGGCGATCGAGGAGAGCGCAAGCGCGATCATGATCGGTGCGTCGATCAGGATCAGCAGGACAAAGACGCTCAGGAGTACGATGAGGGCGATGCTCATTTGCGCCATTCCACAAGGAGGATTGCAATAAGGGACAAGGCGGCGCTGACCGGCAGTGCCAGGTAGGTAAGCCCGACCGGCCAACTCAACGCGGTCGTCTCATGGCTCCACGTGAGAACTGTGAGTTTCCAGCCGGTCCAGAGAAGGACGATAAGGAAGAGGGCGGAGCACACGGCGGCGAGCATCGCGAGCGCGGTGCGGAACCTGCCGGGTTTCACAAGCAGGTCCGTCAGCCCGGCCGACAGATGCGTGCGGCGGATGAAGGCGGAAATTCCACCGATGAAGGTAACCCAAACCAGAAGCAGACGAGGAACTTCCTCCGACCAGCGCGGTGTGAAGGAAAACGCATAACGGCACACGACGACGTAGACGATCAACGCGGTGAAACAGGCAACGCCGAGGGCGCCGGCCGATGTTACAGCGACATCAATTGTTCGGGCGATGCGTGAAGAACGCGTCGAGGCATCTTGCATTGGAGGCTCCGGAACCGGGAATGGCTGCAATCGGGGTTGGCGGCGCGTGTAGTTGCCCGCCCGGGTTCGCCGGGCGGGCCGCTTTTCTTTACTTGCGATATGTATCCATGGTGGCGAGCAGATCCGCGCCGAAAGTTTCCTTCTGGCTTTCCCAGATCGGCTCGAGCGCCTTGACGAAGGCGGCCTTGTCAACTTCGTTGACCTGCATGCCCTTGGCCTTCAGCTTCTCGAGGAGTTCGAGTTCGCTTTCAGCCACCATCTTCCGTTGCTCGTTGCCCCAACGGACGGCAGCTTCCCTGACGATTGCCTGGTCTTCCGGCGAAACCTGAGACCATGCGATGGTCGATACAGTCAGGCAGGCTGCGCCCCAGATGTGGCCCGTCATCGAGAGGTACTTCTGCACTTCATAGAAGGACGAGGATTCGATGATCGACAGCGGGTTTTCCTGAGCGTCGAACACACCCTGCTGAAGGGCAGAATAGAGTTCACCGAAGGCGAGTGGTGCCGGCTGGGCGCCGAGCGCCTCGAAGGTCGCGAGCCGTACCTTGTCTGGCGTGACCCGGATTTTCAGACCCTTCAGATCTTCCGGCTTTTCGACCGGACGCACGTTGTTGGTGATGTTGCGGAAGCCGTTTTCCCACCAGGCCAGAACCTCAATGCCCTTTGGCTTCAAGAGGCCGGCGAGCTGTTCACCGAGCTTGCCGTCAAGCGCGGCAAAGGCCTGCTCGCGGCTTGTCCAGGCATACGGCATTTCGATGATGCCGAGCTTCGGCTCGACGAACTGGAAGGACCCGCTGCCGATCACGCCGGCATCCATCGTGCCGATCTGCATGCCTTCGATGACTTCCTTTTCCGTGCCTAACTGACCGGACGGATAAATTTCGATCTTGACGCGTCCGTCTGTCTTCTCGGCCACTTCCTTGGCAAAGGACGTTGCTGCCTTGTGCCAGCTATGGGAATCTGCAAGCACGTGACCGAGGCGGATGGTTGTATCCGCAAGAACGCTTGTTGCAGAGGAAAGGCCGATCATGCCGGCCAGGAGGCCGGCGGCAATACGGCGGGAAAATGCTGGTACGCTCATTTTGGTGTCACCCTCTTTTGTTGCATGAATTATTGGCAGCCATAAATCACTGCCGGTGGCTCCGCATCAAATAGCTGCTGCGAATAGCTGCTATAGGGACGGCCTATAGACCCTCAACTTTATCCCTCTGCGACCGTCGCGATGCATTCGATTTCGATGTCGAAGAGCGCCCAGGGCTTCACTGCGACGCAACTGCGAGCCGGAAAACCGGTAGTGAAGAAATCGCGGTAGACCTTGTTCATATCCGCCGCCAATGCGTTGTCGGTCAGAAACACCAGCGACTTGAAGACGTGGTCAAGCGACGAGCCAGCGTGGTTCAGCGTGAAGGACAGTGCCTCAAGGCAGGCACGCGTTTGAGCCGTGATG
Source organism: Neorhizobium sp. SOG26 (assembly GCF_003491345.1). GTDB lineage: Bacteria > Pseudomonadota > Alphaproteobacteria > Rhizobiales > Rhizobiaceae > Neorhizobium > Neorhizobium turbinariae. The sequence continues at coordinate 173,160 of NZ_CP025513.1, read as the reverse complement.
TCACCCTTCACGATCTCTGCGGTCTTCAGATCGATTGGCGGCATGCCGCAGGTGTAAAGCGTATTGCCGATACGGGTGAGGGCAGATGTGGGAGCGCCAAGCCGGCGGATCGCTTCCGAAACGATGGGAACTTCGATGATCTGATGCTTCATCAGTTGAACCTTTCTTCCAAAGCCTCGCACCTACACCCAGCAGCACTGCCTTTCCAAGCCATTCGACGGGCTTAGGACATCAACGCGTCATTTGCCGGGCATATGGGTTCAGTCAGTAGCTCGAGAAAGTCAGTGTACATTGACAGCGATCGGAACGCTCTGCCTGATTCTACCCCATAGCCGCGGCGCTTTTGTTGCGGCTAATCCTTGACCGATGCCGGACCCATCGGCTATCTCCCCCGGCCATGGGTAAAACAACGAACCGTTCAGGGCTTACGCGTCTGAAACCGCATTCGTAACCGGCCGCAGGATTCCTGTTGCCGGTCCGCCATCGAGCGCCTTTCTGGCCATGAGCCAGAGCTTACCACTCCAAGAACAACTGATTTTCAAGTCGTATTCCGTAGACAGGGGTTTCCCGTGCAGACGCCATATTACCTGATCGACAAAACAAAGCTCCGCCGCAATCTCGAGATCGTTGCCAAACTGCGCGAGAAGTCGGGTGCAAAGGCGCTGCTGGCGCTCAAGTGTTTCGCAACATGGTCTGTCTTCGACCTGATGCGGGAGTATCTCGATGGAACGACCTCTTCATCCTTGAATGAAGTGCGGTTGGGGCAGACGCGCTTTGGTGGCGAGACGCATGCCTATAGCGTCGCGTATTCAGAGCGTGAGTTCGATGAAGTCGCCGAACGCGCTGACAAGGTCATCTTCAACTCGGCGTCGCAGCTCAACCGTTTCGCCGAGCGTACCGCTAAGCCGCGCGGCCTGCGTCTCAATCCCGGCGTTAGCTCGTCCTCGTTCGACCTCGCAGATCCTGCGCGACCGTTCAGCCGGCTCGGCGAAAACGAACTGGAGAAGATCGAAAGCCACCTGCATCTGCTCGATGGCTTCATGATCCACAACAACTGCGAAAACAGCGACTTCGACAGGTTCGATGCTCTTCTGACGTCGATCGAAGAGAAGTACGGTTCGCTGTTTGCGAAGGTGAACTGGGTAAGCCTTGGCGGAGGCATTCACTTTACGGGAGAGGGGTATCCGCTCGAGCGCCTGTCCGACCGTCTCAAGGTGTTTTCTGACAAACATGGCGTCCAGGTTTATCTCGAGCCGGGCGAAGCATGCGTGACGCGCAGCACGTCCCTGGAAACCTCCGTGCTCGACGTCCTGGAGAACGGAAAACGGCTGGCAATCGTTGACAGCTCTATCGAGGCGCACATGCTCGACCTGTTGATCTACCGCGAGACTGCAAAGGTTGCCGAGCCCGAGCAGGGCGAAACCTACGTGATCTGCGGCAAGTCCTGCCTGGCCGGCGACATCTTCGGCGAGTTCAAGTTCGAGAAGGAGCTGTCGGTCGGCGATCGCGTCTCGATCCAAGACGCGGGCGGCTACACGATGGTCAAGAAGAACTGGTTCAACGGCGTCCACATGCCGGCGATCGTCGTGCGCGAACTTGATGGTTCCGACCGGGTCGTCCGCGCCTTCGACTATAATGATTATGAAAGATCCTTGTCCTGAGGGTCTAAGACAGGAGTGTGCAACACAAAATGAGAAAAAATGTTCTCGTAGTTGGAGCCGGCGGCGTCGGCCGCGTCGTAGCTCACAAGTGCGCCTTGAACAGCGACATCCTTAGCGACATCCATATCGCATCACGCAGCGCCGAGAAGTGCCGTGCAATCGTGGAGTCGATCCACGAGAAGAAGCACATGCGCTCGAACGCGAAGCTGGAGTGGCACCAGCTTGACGCAATGGATGTCCAGGCGACTGTTGATCTCATCCGTAAAACGAACGCCCAAATCGTCATCAACGTGGGTTCGGCTTTCGTCAACATGTCGGTGCTGTCGGCCTGCCTTGAGACCGGTGCGGCTTACATCGATACCGCCATCCACGAAGACCCCCGAAAGATCTGCGAAACGCCCCCGTGGTACGGCAACTACGAGTGGAAGCGTGCCGAGGAATGTGCGAAGCGCGGCGTCACCGCAATCCTCGGTGCCGGGTTCGATCCCGGCGTCGTGAACGCATATGCGCGGCTGGCGAAGGACGAGCATTTCGACCAGATCAAGGATATCGACATCGTCGACATCAATGCTGGTTCGCACGGTAAGTACTTCGCGACCAACTTCGATCCGGAGATCAACTTCCGAGAATTTACGGGGGTGGTCTACTCCTGGCAGAACGGCGCCTGGCAGACCAACAAGATGTTCGAGATCGGCAAAGAGTTCGATCTGCCTGTTGTTGGCAAGAGGAAGGCTTACCTCACCGGCCACGACGAGATCCACTCGCTGTCTCGTAACTTCCCGGACGCCAACGTCCGGTTCTGGATGGGTTTCGGAGATCACTACATCACGGTCTTCAACGTGCTGAAAAACCTGGGCCTCCTGTCGGAGCAGCCGGTGAAGACGGCTGAAGGCCTCGAGGTCGTTCCGCTGAAGGTGGTTAAGGCTGTGCTGCCGGATCCGGCTTCGCTTGCTCCGGATTACACCGGCAAGACCTGCATCGGCGACTTCATCTCGGGAACGAAGAATGGGGTGGACAAGGAGATATTTGTCTACAACGTGGCGGACCACAAGGAAGCCTTCAACGAAGTCGGCGCGCAGGGTATTTCCTACACCGCCGGAGTTCCCGCTGCCGTTGCAGCCCTGCTTATCGCGCAGGGCGACTGGGACGTGCGCAAGATGGCCAATGTTGAGGAACTGTCACCTTGGCCGTTCATCAAGGGGCTTCACCAGAATGGCTTGAAGACTTTCCTGAAGGACGAGCGCGGCGAAGACCGGTTGATCTCGGAATAAGGTAGGAAAGGGCGGCCCAGTGACCGCCCTTTCTGTTTCGCCTGATCACGGATTGGCCGACGAGGCCTCAGCCGTACACGACGTGAAGAACGATTGTCTTCGGGACGGGGACATTTCGAACGGATGGCTTCGGGCGTCGGCGATAGCTGATCCTGAGACTGCGGCTGGAGTGGGCTGTTCGTCGTGTCGTGAAAACTCTCATGCCGGAACCATACCGTCCATCTTCGGCGCGGCAACACGAACTCCGGAATGCGGTTACGGAGTAACCTTAACCCGCGCGCATCCCAATTTCGCTTCCGCAGCCTCCGCAGCGGTGTTTGGCTTCGGGGTTCGCGACGTCCATCACTACATTCATTTTTAGGCAAATCTAACGTTGTGAAGTCCGAGATGGCACCGGTCTGCGCTCGTTGACATCTGGATGAGTCGATGCTTTGCTCAGATGTCAGACCAATTTGGGAGCGAGCGTGGACGCTGGGAGTGTACTGCAGCCTTTGCCGGCACTAGACCGGGCGAGACAAGTGACGCTGGCGCTTGCGCGCTACGTTGCCGATGCGAAGCTGCAGGCTGGCGACCGACTTCCGGCCGAGCGAGAGTTGATGGCATCGCTTGCCGTTGGACGCTCGACCATCCGTGAGGCGATCCGTCACTTTCAGGCGCTGGGTGTCATCGAAACCCGCAAGGGCAGCGGAACCTATCTGTTGCGGCCAGTTTCTCCTGACACGATTCACATGCCGTTGTCGCTAGATACGACGCGACTGCGCGACGTGCTCCTGCAGACGCTGGAAGTCCGGCGCGGCATCGAGTGCGAGGCCGCAATGGTCGCGGCGCGCATGCGCACTGCAGAAGATCTCACTGTCATTGAAGCCAAGCTCGACCAGATGGAAAAGGTGCATCTTGAGCAGGGGACGTCGGGGCCCGAAGATCTGGCCTTTCATCTCGCCGTCTACGACGCCACGCATAATCCGCTATTCCGCCAGATCCTCGAGCAGATGCGCGAAAGCTTTGAGCATTTCTGGGCCTCGCCTTTCGACCGGAAGGATTTCGCCAGGCGCTCCTTTCCGTTTCATCGCACCCTTTTTAACGCGATTGCCGCTCGGGATTCCGACAGGGCGCGACGCGAAACACTGAAGATCCTCGAGGTTGTCGAGGAAGACATCAAGGAAATGTCCCGATGAATGAAATGCTGGACCCGTCGCAACTTGCCTCGCTCATCACCGCGCATGATGACGGCAATTTTGCTGATGCGGTTGTGCCACCGATTTTCCAGACCTCGCTTTTCACCTTCTCACAATATGACGAGATGCTCGCCGCCTATCGCGGCGAAAAGGTGCGCCCGATCTATACGCGCGGCCTCAATCCCACGGTGCGCATGTTCGAGGAGATGCTCGCCAAGCTCGAAGGGGCGGAAGATGCGCTGGGTTTCGCCAGCGGCATGTCCGCCATCTCGTCGGCGGTTCTCAGCTTCGTTGAGCCGGGCGACAGGATCGTCGCTGTCAAGCACGTCTATCCCGATGCTTTCCGCCTGTTCGGCACGATCCTCAAGCGAATGAAGGTTGAAGTCACCTATGTTGATGGTCGCGACGAGGAAGCTGTCGAGAAGGCGCTTCCGGGCGCCAAGGTCTTCTACCTGGAAAGCCCGACAAGCTGGGTCATGGAAGCGCATGACGTCGGCGCGCTGGCGGCGCTTGCAAAAAAGCACGGCGTCGTCTCGATGATCGACAACAGCTGGGCGAGCCCGTTCTTCCAGCGGCCGATCACGCTCGGCGTCGACCTCGTCATCCACTCGGCTTCGAAATACCTCAGCGGGCACAGCGACGTCGTTGCCGGCGTCGTGGCAGGATCGAAGGAGATGATCGCCCGATTGAAGGCTGAGGCATACCCCTATCTGGGTGGCAAGCTTTCACCCTTTGATGCCTGGCTACTGATCCGCGGGTTGCGGACGCTGCCCTTGCGGATGAGGGCCCATGAGGAGTCGGCGCTGACCATCGCGCGACGATTGCAGGAACTCGATGTGGTCGAGCAGGTCTGCCACCCGGCGCTTGCAAACCGGCTGCCGCCCGGCCTCAACGGCACGTCCGGGCTGTTTTCCTTCATCTTCAAGGAAGGCGTCGATGTTCGCGCCTTTGCCGATCATCTCAAACTCTTCAAGCTCGGCGTCAGCTGGGGCGGCCACGAAAGCCTGATTGTACCAGGCGAAGTGGTGCTGCAGCAGAAGGCCCAGCCGAATTCCGCGCATACCTTCGGCATCCATGCGCGGTCCGTTCGCCTCCATGTCGGTCTCGAAGGAACAGAGGCCTTGTGGAGCGATCTCCAGGAGGCCATCGCCGTAGCCTCGTAGTGCATCAACGATAAACAACCGGGAACAGGACAATGAAGAAAACACTCATAACAGCCGCATTATTCGCCGCGATGATGGCGGGCAGCGCCATGGCGGACACGACGCTGAAGCTGGTCGAAGTCATCACCAGCCCCGAGCGTACGGAAACGCTAAAGTCGCTGGTCGGCAAGTTCGAGGCGGCCAATCCAGGCACGAAGGTGGAGATCATCTCGCTTCCCTGGAACGAAGCGTTCCAGAAGTTCGCGACGATGGTCTCGGCCGGGGATACGCCGGACGTGATGGAAATGCCGGACACCTGGCTTTCGCTCTATGGCAACAACGGCATGCTTGAGAGCCTTGAGCCCTACCTCGAAAAGTGGGAGCACACCGCAGGCTTGACCCCTCGCGCGCTTGAACTTGGCCGCGACGTCAAGAACACCGCTTATATGCTGCCCTACGGCTTCTATCTCCGCGCAATGTTCTACAACAAGAAGCTCCTGAGTGAAGCCGGTGTTTCCGAACCGCCAAAGACGATGGACGAGTTCGTCAAGGCATCGGAAGCCGTGTCCAAGCTGCCCGGCAAGTATGGTTACTGCATGCGCGGTGGACCGGGCGGTCTCAATGGCTGGATGATCTTTGCTGCCTCCATGGCCGGCGACAACAAGTACTTCACCGAAGACGGCACCTCGACCATGAACAGCGAAGGCTGGGCCAAGGGTATCGAGTGGATGGTCGATCTCTACAAGAAGGGCCTGGCGCCGAAGGACAGCGTCAACTGGGGCTTCAACGAGGTCGTTGCCGGCTTCTATTCCGGCACCTGTGCCTTCCTCGATCAGGATCCCGATGCACTGATTGCCGTAGCCGAACGCATGAAGCCGGAAGATTTCGGCGTCGCTCCGCTGCCGAAGGGCCCAACCGGCAAGTCTTATCCGACGATCGGTTATGCTGGCTGGTCGATGTTCGCCAGCAGCAAGAACAAGGATCTATCCTGGAAGCTGATCGAAACGCTGGAGAGCCCTGAAGGCAATATCGAGTGGAACAAGCGGATCGGGGCACTGCCGGCTTACACAGCCGCTGAGAAGGATCCGTTCTACGCCGGTGACCAGTTCAAGGGCTGGTTCCAGGAACTGGCCGACAAGGATACCGTTCCGACCGTCATGCCGACCTTCCTTGAGGAGTTCGCCTTCTTCAAGGATTCGCTTGCGATCAAGACGTCGCAGCAGGCCTTGCTGGGCGACATTTCCGCCAAGGAACTGGCTGACCAGTGGGCAGACTACCTGACCAAGGCTCAGAAGAAGAACCTTTCCAAGAAGTAGTCGATGCAGTGGCGGTGCGGCCATGCCCGCGCCGCCACCACTCCTTCCGTGATGCAATGACGGCGCAGGACTGCGCCGCGAACAGGATACTGTCCGATGTCCATGACCGCCGACGCCCATGCGCGTCGCCAGGATCGCAGGCCGTGGCAAAAGCGCCTTGCCGATGCCTCGGAGCCTTATCTGTACAGCGCGCCAGCGCTGATCCTCATCATCGTTGTCATGCTGGTGCCGCTCGTCGTTGGCATCTCTTACGCATTTCGCGACATCCAACTGCTCAATCCGTTCTCCGGCGGGTTCATCGGGCTTGAACATTTCGAAACCCTGTCGAAGGACAAGGCTTTTTACACCGCGCTGAAGAACACACTGTGGTGGACCGGCGCCTCCGTGTTCCTCCAGTTCGTATTCGGGCTCATCCTGGCGCTTCTGCTCGACAAGCCGTTCATGGGCCGCGGCATCGTCCAGGCATTGGTGTTTCTGCCATGGGCCGTGCCGTCCTTTCTCGGCGGTCTCAACTGGGCCTGGCTGTTTAACCCAGTGATCGGGCCGCTCCCGCACTGGCTTTACGGTCTCGGCCTGATGAGCCAGCCCGGCAACATCCTTTCAGATCCGCAATATGCGATGTGGGGACCGATTATCGCCAACGTCTGGTGGGGTATCCCGTTCTTCGCGATCACGCTTCTCGCAGCGCTCCAATCCATCCCGCGCGATCTTTATGAAGCGGCTTCGATCGATGGCGCCTCGTGGTTCCAGCGATTCTGGTCGATCACGCTGCCGTTCCTCGCGCCGACCATCGCCATCACGGTGCTTCTTCGCACGGTCTGGGTCTCCAACTTCGCCGACCTCATCGTTGTCATGACGGGTGGCGGTCCGGCCGATAGAACCCAGATCGTTGCCAGCTATATCTTCACTCAGGCCTTCAAGGCGCTCGACTTTGGTTATGCCTCGGCGATCGCACTGGTGCTGCTCGTGCTGCTGCTGGCCTATTCGCTGTTGATCATCCTGCTGCGGCAGACTTTGCTGAACAAGGGATGAGGGTAATGAAAACATCGCTTCTTCCGACCGTCGCGCACCGCCTGGCGCTGCTTGCCTACGTCATCTTTGCGCTCTTCCCGCTGTTCTGGTTGCTGAAAGTATCGGTCACGCCGAATTCCCTGCTTTATTCCGAGGGCGTGCGCATGTGGCCTTCGCAGACAACGTGGGAGCACTACGCCTTCGTGCTGCAGCACAGCGCCTTCCCGACCTTCTTCAAGAACAGCCTGATCGTTTCCGGCTCCACCGCCGTCATCGTGACGATCTGCGCCTCCTTGTCCGGTTACGCGCTCTCTCGCTTCCATTTCCGCGCCAAGTATTGGATCGTGGCGCTGATGCTGCTGACGCAGATGTTTCCGCTGGTCATGCTGGTGGCGCCGATCTTCAAGATCCTCACGCCGTTGGGGCTGACGAACAGCCTGACCGGGCTGATCGTGGTCTACACTGCGTTCAACGTGCCGTTTGCAACCTTCCTGATGCAGTCCTTCTTCGACGCAATTCCGAAGGATCTGGAGGAAGCCGCGATTATCGATGGCGCCACCAAGTTCATGGCTTTCCGCGAAATCATCCTGCCTTTGACGCTTCCCGGGATCGCCGCCACGCTTGGCTTTGTCTTCACCGCGGCCTGGAGCGAGCTCCTGTTCGCGCTGATGCTGATCAACGGCAACAACGCCGCCACATTCCCGGTCGGCTTGCTGACCTTCGTCTCAAAATTCTCGGTTGACTTCGGGCAGATGATGGCCGCGGGCATTCTTGCGCTCATCCCGGCCGCTCTCTTCTTCCTGCTCATCCAGCGCTACCTCGTCCAGGGCCTGACGGCCGGCGCGGTCAAAGGGTAAACACATGGCATCGATCGATATCCAGAACGTCAAGAAGGCATACGGCCATGTGCAGGTGCTGCATGACATCGACCTGAAGATCAAGGACGGCGAGTTCGTCGTTCTCGTCGGCCCGTCCGGCTGCGGGAAGTCGACGTTGTTGCGCATGATTGCGGGCTTGGAGGGCGTCACCGCGGGCGAGATGCGCATCGACGGAAAGCGGGTGAATGAACTGCATCCGAAAGACCGCGACATCGCGATGGTGTTCCAGTCCTACGCGCTCTATCCGCACATGAACGTCGCCGCGAACATGAGCTACAGCCTCAAACTGCGTAAGGCGGCCAAGGAGAAGATCACCGCGGCGGTGGCCGGCGCGGCCTCCAAGCTCGGTCTCGAAGCACTGCTCGATCGCCGACCACGCGCATTGTCCGGCGGTCAGCGGCAACGCGTTGCCATGGGGCGTGCGATCGTGCGGCAGCCGAAAGCGTTTCTGTTCGACGAGCCATTGTCGAACCTCGACGCGCGCCTGCGCGAACAGATGCGCGCCGAGATCAAAAAGATGCACGGCGAACTCAAGGCCACCTCGATCTACGTGACCCATGACCAGATCGAAGCGATGACGCTGGCGGACCGGATTGTTGCCATGCATGGAGGGGTGGTGCAGCAAGTGGGCGCGCCGCTGGAACTCTATGATCGTCCGGCCAACATGTTCGTTGCCGGCTTCATCGGCTCCCCAGGAATGAACTTCCTGGAAGCGACCTACGCCGGCGGCAGCGTTACCCTGGCGGACAGAACGGTCGTTACCCTGCCGGGCGCGCTCGCGTTAGACGATGGAGCGAAGGTGACGGTTGGTATCCGTCCCGAGCACGTGGTACTCGCCGCAGAAGGGGAGGGCATGGCGGCTACCGTCGACCTCGTGGAGCCTACTGGCTTTGGAATTATCCTCCACCTCTCGCTGCATGGGTTGGCATTCAAGGTCTTCACGACTGATCGGGCCGCCTTGTCAGCCGGTCCGACGGTCCATGTTGCCTTCCCGTCAACGCAGATCCACGTCTTCGACAGCAGCGGGGTTCGCGCGAATCCACTCGCTCCACAAGCGTGAACCGGTAGTTGTTCTCAATGGCCAAAGTCGCCGGGATCGGCGGCTAAGGCCAGAGCATCGGCGACCTCTTCGCAACGGTCGGTGAGCGTACTCGTCGATACACGCAGATGATTGTACGGCTGCAGTGCGAACTTAGCCCCCGGCTGCACGGCAATCCCGCGTGCCGCAAGTGTCACGAGGGCGAACTGTTCTGACGCGACGGGAACCCAGGCGCAAAGCCCGCTGCCTTGCGGTACTTCCAGGCCACGCGCATGAAGGGCGTCTGTGAGACTGTCGCGGCGGCCTTTATATATCGCGCGCGCCTTTTCCAGCTGTTCGGCAACGTGCGGATCGCGCAGCATCCATGCTGCGGCACCCTGCAGGATGCGGCTTGTCCAGCCGGAACTGAAGCTTCGATAGGACTGGATCTGGTCGATGATCGCGCGTGTGCTAGACAAGACCGCCAGGCGCAGGTCCGGGCCCAATGTCTTTGAATAGGACAGGATGTGGATGAGCCGATCCGGAAACTCCGTGCCGAGCGACCGTCGAGGCGTTGCGCAAATGGCGCCGACGCCGTCATCCTCGACGATCATCACATCGCTGTGCCGTAGCTCGTCCGCCAATTCCTGGAAGCGTTCGGCCGAGACGGTCTGCCCGGTTACCGAATGCAGCCCGGGCTGGAAAAGAAATGCTGCGGGCTTTTCCCGCAGTGCCTGCCGGAGAGCCTCCGGCTTTGGCCCGTGCTCATCGCATTGCACCGGCAGGATTTTCGCGCCGTGATCCTCCAGGATGTCGAGGAGACGCATGCCGGTCGGCTCCTCGATCGCCACGGCGGCGCCGGGCGGAACGAGCGCGTGGATGAGCGTATAGACCGCGTTGTATCCGCCGTTGGTGGCAAGGAATGCTTCCGCTTCGTATGGCCAGCTTTGCCGTACCTGCGCCTCCAGTTCCGGCAGGATGCGGCTGCGCTCATAACTGTTCAGGTCACTGACTGAAGCGCCATAGACGAGTGCCTGGTCAAGTCGCGGAAGCAGCGTCTGATCTGGAACGGCCATCGTCAGATCAAGTACGCCTGCGCCGTAGTTGCCGGAACTTGCGAGCCTTTCCGGCTTGGCGGTGAAGCTATCGCCGCTTACGCGTGTGCCATTGCGTCCCCTGCCGGTAATGATCTTCTGCCGGCGCAGCTCGCTCCAAGCCTCCGAGATAGTCGCAGGGCTAACCCCCAGCATAAAAGCCAGATCGCGGATGGGGGGCAGCTTTGCGCCAACCGGCAACACGCCGGCTCGAATTAAACCCCTGGTTTCCAATGCAATTCCGCGAATGGAGCGGTCGCTTATTTTTTCGGCAAACCAACTCGACGTGAAGGCGTCGCTCATTTCATCACCAGCTTTAATGTTCAATAACGTAATAACATTTGATCAGGAAGAGTTGAACATTCTATCCTCCGGATAACAAGCCTGTTGTGAAGAGTGACTGATGAAATTGCGCCTGAAGATTGCACTGCGTGACTGGGACTACATGACGCCGCTCGTGCTGGGCGACGTCACGTCGGACAAGCTCGAGGTGGAGGTGGATCGCGTTGGCACGCTGATCTCGCATCTCGGGACGGACCCCGACTACCAAGCGGCCGAAATGTCCTTCAGCCGCTACACGCAGATGCGTCATGATGGCGACGAGAGCGTCGTCGGCATTCCCAATTTCATCATGCGCGGGTTTCGCCATCGCTGCATCATGACAATGGTCGACAGCGACATCACCACGCTGGGCCAGCTCAAGGGGAAACGCATCGGCGTTACCGGATGGCGCGATAGCGGCAACACCTGGACTCGCGCTGCCATTCGTCGCGAAGGTGTCGAGGTGAAGGACGCGAGGTGGTTTGCCGGTCGCCTCACTGAAGCCCATCCCATCACCGATCGCCTCGATGGTTTTGGCCAGCCCGGCCTGATCGAGGCTTGCCCCGGCGAGCGCCCGATGGTGGACCTCCTTCGGGAGGGGCAACTGGATGCCATCTTCACGCCGTTCATGCCGAACGGCTACTTTGAGCCCGGTTCCCCATTCCGGCAGGTTCTGGCAGACTTCCGGGGCGAGGAGCAGCGTTACTTCAATGATGTTGGCTATGTGCCGGGGATGCACCTCATCGGCATCAAGTCAGACATTGTCGCGGCTCATCCATGGGTGATCGCCGAGCTCAATCACCTGATCGATGAGTCACAGAAGATGTGGACCGAGAAGCGCCGCAAATATGCCGAGACCACGCCGTGGATGTTTGACGAGGTGCTGAAGACAGCCCGCGACCTGCCGAAGGGTTGGGATGCAAGCGGCTTCACGGTGAACCGCAAGATGATCGATGATTTCGCCAGGGAACTCCATGTCCAGGGCATCATGAAGCGTCATATGACGCCGGAAGAGCTTTTTGCCTACGACACTGACGGAAGCCGGATCGGATAGATGTGAGTCCGCCCGGCGCTGAAGCCTAGAATTCGGTATAACAAAGGGAATGAAAATGTCGCACACGAAACTGAAAACCCTCGCATTGGTTGGCGCCGCTCTTGCTAGCGTCGTGCTCCCAATTAGTGCTGGCGCGCAGGAAGCCGCCAAGCTTGAAATGGTGAAGGAACTGCATGATCGCCTGCCGGAGGAGATCAAGGCAGCCGGAAAGATGACCTCCGTCAACAACGGCTCTTTCCCTCCTTATGAAATCGTGACCGGCACCGAGATGACCGGGGCCAGCGCCGACCTTACGGACGCGCTTGGACAGGTCCTGGGTGTGAAGATCGACCATGCGACGGTTGGCGGTCTGCCAGCTCTGCTGGCGGGTGTGAACTCCAACCGCTACCAGTTTGCCTTTGGCCCGATCGGCGACTTCAAGAGCCGCGAAGAAGCCAACGATTTCGTCGACTGGGTTCAGGAATTCGTGGTTTTCGCCGTGCAGAAGGGTAACCCGAAGGGCATCACCTCGCTCGATACTGCTTGTGGCAACACCATCGCCGTCATGGCCGGCGGCTCTGCGGAGCGTGTCATCCAGGCCCAGGCGGAAAAGTGCAAGGCAGATGGCAAGGATGCCATCGTCGTGCAGTCATACACCGACCAGCCTGCATCGATCCTCGCGGTACGCTCCAAGCGCGCAGATGCATTTTTCTCCTCGCAGGCCCCGCTGACCTACTTCGTTTCGCAGGCAAATGGGCAGCTGGAATTGACCGGCGTTGGCGAAAAGAACGGTTTTGACAACCTCTACCAAGGTGCCGTTGTGCCGAAGGGTTCGCCGCTCGGCCCCGTCCTTCTGGACGGCATCAAGATTCTGATGGAAAACGGCACCTATGCCGAGATCATGAAGAAGTGGGGTCTTGAGAACAACATGCTGGAGAGCCCGGGCATCAACCTCGGCGGGCAGTTGCCGAAATGAGCTCAAACGCCACACCACGCGTAGCCCCCTCGGGGGCTACGGAGTTCCGCGACGTAGCGACGGCGCATGCGCCGTTCCCGTTTGGACGCCTCGCACTCTGGCTGATCGTGGCGATTGTAGTTGTCGATTTCGGCTGGATCGTTGCCAAGAACGAGAATTTCGGCTGGCCGGTTGTCGCTCAGTATTTCTTTGACCCGATCGTGCTGAGCGGCCTCTACGTCAGCCTTGGCCTGACCGTCGTCGCAATGATCCTGGGTGTCGCGCTTGGCCTCGTCATTGCCATCATGCGCATGTCGAACGACAGGCTGGCAAGTGGTTTTGCGTCTCTGTTCATCTGGTTCTTCCGCGGCACGCCGCTGCTTGTCCAGTTGATCTTCTGGTACAATATGTCGACGCTGTTTCCGCAGCTGTCGATCGCAATCCCGTTCGGCCCCACGCTGGCGAGCTGGGATACCAATTCCGTCATTACACCGATGACCGCAGCCATCGTCGGCCTCGCGCTCAACGAAGCAGCGTACATGGCCGAGATCATCCGGGGCGGACTGCTTTCGGTCGAGCGCGGCCAGGCTGAAACCGCTGAGGCTTTTGGCATGACCAAGGGCCGCGCGCTGCGCCGGATCATCATTCCGCAGGCAATGCGGTCCATCGTGCCGCCGACAGGCAATCAGCTCATCAGCATGATCAAGGCAACTTCGCTCGTCAGCGTCATCGCCATGGCCGACCTGCTTTACTCCGTGCAGTCGATCTACAACCGGACGTTCGAGATCATCCCGATGCTGATGGTCGCCGTCATCTGGTACCTGCTCATCACTTCGGTCCTGAACGTCGGGCAGAGCTATATAGAGGCCTATTACGGTCGCAGCGATCGCCGCAATGCCGGTGCTGCCAAGACTGCTGCCACTACCGAGGAGGCGAGCCATTGACCGGCGCTCTCAATCAAAGTGCTGTGGGCACCAGGCCGCTTGTGCAGGCACGCAACGTCCACAAGTCCTTCGACCAACTTGAGGTGCTGAAAGGCATCGACCTCGACGTCGCTCCGGGCGAGGTCGTCGTCATCCTGGGCCCGTCGGGTTCCGGTAAATCGACCTTCCTGCGCTGCATCAACCACCTAGAAGCGATCCAGAAGGGCTTCATCGAGGTGGACGGCGAGCAGATCGGCTACCGGGTGAAGAATGACAAGCTGCAGAAGCTGACGCCGAACGGTATCGCCCGCCAGCGCCGCAAGATCGGTATGGTGTTCCAGCAGTTCAATCTCTACCCGCACATGACTGTGCTGCAGAACATCATTGAAGCGCCGGTCGGGGTGCATGGCGAAAGCCGCAGGGACGCGATCGAGAACGCCCGCCAGCTGCTCAAGCGCGTTGGCCTTTCCGAGAAGGAAAACAGCTATCCGCGCCAGCTTTCCGGCGGTCAGCAGCAACGCGTCGCAATCGCGCGTGCGCTGGCAATCAAGCCGAAGTTGATGCTGTTTGATGAACCGACCTCTGCGCTGGATCCGGAGCTCGTTGGCGAAGTGCTGGCGACGATGAAGGATCTGGCCAAACAGGGCCTGACGATGATCGTCGTCACCCACGAGATCGGTTTCGCAAAGGAGGCGGCCGACCGTGTCGTGTTCATGGACGGTGGGGTCATTGTTGAACAGGGACGCCCGGAGGACGTGATCGGAAACCCGCAGCATCCTCGCACCCAGGCCTTCCTGTCGCGCTTCCTGTAGTTCTGCCGAGCCGCCACGGCTGCATGGCCGTGGCTTCATGCATTTGGATCAAGTCTGGACAATCTATGCCTGCTCAAGACAATCTCTACGCCCGCGTCTCCGACTTCGATACGATGGAGGCAGAGCTGAAGGCCACGCGCCAGCATCTGCACAGCCATCCGGAACTCTCCTTCGAGGAAGTTGAAACGGCCCGTTTCGTGGCAGACAGGCTTGAGAGCTGGGGATACCAGGTCACCCGTAATGTTGGTGGCCACGGGGTCGTCGCGACGCTGAAGAACGGCACCGGCACCAAGAGCATCGGCATCCGAGCCGACATGGATGCACTGCCCATCATGGAAGAGACGGGCGTCGCCTATGCGAGCACCTTCGCGGGCAAGATGCACGCCTGCGGCCACGACGGCCATACGACCATGCTCCTGGGCGCGGCGGAATACCTGGCGCGTACGCGGCGGTTCAACGGCACCGTGACCTTAATCTTCCAGCCGGCCGAGGAGGCCGGAAACGAGAGCGGAGCGCAGAAAATGATCGCTGACGGTCTGTTCGAGCGCTTCCCGATCGATGCGATCTTCGGCTTGCACAATCATCCGGGAATGCCGGCGGGTGCGATCCTGACGCGTCCGGGCGCCATCATGGCGGGTGGCAACACCGTTCGCATCACCATCACCGGCAAGGGTGGCCACGCTTCTCGGCCGCACCTGACGGTGGACCCCGTCCTCGTTGCTTGTAATCTGGTCATGACGCTGCAGTCGATCGTCTCCCGCAACGTCGACCCGACCCAAACCGCGGTCGTGACGGTCAGCACGATCCATGCGGGCGAAGCCTCGAACGTCATCCCGAACACCGCGAAGATCTCGATGAGCGTTCGCTATTTCCATCCGGTTGTCGCTACGCTTCTGGAAGAACGCATCCGCAAGCTGACGCACAGCGTTGCCGAGGGTCATGGCGCGACCGCAGAAATCGAATACGAGTACGGTTATCCGGTCGTGATGAACTCAGAGACTGAGACCGCCTTTGCACGTCAGGTGGCCGAAGAGCTTGTAGGCTCGGACAATGTCTCGACTTGCCCACCCTTGCCGGGCAGCGAAGACTTTGCCTATTTCCTCCACCACCGTCCCGGCAGCTTCCTCCGTCTCGGCAACGGTACGGACTCCGCCATTCTTCATTCCTCGAAGTACGACTTCAACGACGGCAGCCTGACCACGGGTGCAGCGATGTGGGCGAGGTTGGCGGAGCGTTATCTGGACGAAGTTTAAGGCGCTCGCCCAGACGACCAAACCCTAAGGATTCAGGTCCCGCAAAGGGTCAGCCACGCGACACCGCCGAAGCAGAACGGTGTCGCGAAGAGTGCCGCGGCCCAGACATAGGTAGCGAGTTCGCTGAAAAAGCTGGAGGTTGTTTCCGCCTGCTGTGGTTGCTGCCGGCGCAGTCGTAGGCTTTTCAGGAACAGCAGCAACATCGCCACCGACGCGACAGCAACGCAAAGGCTCAGCACGCCACGCAGAATGTACGGGTCGGACATGCGCATTGCATTGTCGCCGCCTACGAGATGACACCCTGTTGCCTGTGCGGCGTAGAACAGGATGAAGATCAGGCTCCACAGGGCAAAGCTGGCGATCAGTGCGATGAGCGGCGGGACAGTCATGGTGCTGATCCGTTGGCAAGGCTCGCAAGAAGGGCAGGAAACACGAGTGACGCGCCGCCGATTATCGTCGAATATTCCTGCCAGAGATTCGAGATGCGCAGATCAAGGTTCCGCCGTGCAGAGACATAGCCGTTGCGGATGCGCCATAGGCCATAGCCACCCAAGACCGCGCTTAGGCCACAATGAAGCCCGGCATAAACGAAGACAATGAAGACGGTGGCCGCCACTGCGTGCTGGCTGGGGTCCGGAACGCTAGTCAGCGAAAGCCAGACAAACCCAACCGTGCTGGCTGCCTGGGTAAGCGCGCAAATCAGCAGGTAGCGGGAAGCATGTTGTCCTGCCGGAGTTGCCCTATGAGAGCACAGCGCGGACAGCATCAACAAAACGGCGATGACCACGCAAGGCGCAATGGCAATCTCGACAGTGACGGCGGGTGGCCAGTTCGGTGCCGAAACCCAAAGAAAAAGCCCACCGAAGAGTAGCGAGATGTAGCTTGTCGCATCTGCCACGATCGCAAGTATCATGGCCCACCAGGACGGAGGTCGTTCGGCTTCGAGATGCGGCGGAACTTCCACGTGGTTGCCGATTGGCAGGCTATGCATGTCACGTTTTTCACCGGTGTCGGGTGTCCAGCACAGGAAGAGAAGAACAACGGCGATGAACGCAAGTGGCGTCAGCCAGTAAAGTTTCAGCAACAGCGAGCCAAAGACGCCGCCAGTCGCAACCGCGGTCAGAAGCGGAAGGTAGCTTTGGCGGGGGAAGCGAACCACATGCTCCGGTTCGCCCGAGACGATATTAACCGCGAGGAGTTCCATGCGGTCATCGCGAAGAAATCCAAGATATCCTTCGCCCGCAGCAAGTTGCGCGCCCAGCATATTTGGGTCGAGCTGATCTGCGCGCCGGTCGACGGATGGCAGGGAAGCGAAATTGTAGGACGCTGGAGGTGTCGGCATTGCCCATTCGAGTGTTCCAGCTTTCCACGGGTTGCGATGATATCGCCGCCCGAACCGGAAGAGCAGGATGAAGTCCAGCGCCAGCAAGGCAAAACCCATCGCCATCACGAAACTTCCCAGGGAGGAGATGAAGTTCAGCGTCTCCCATCCCGACTCCCTGGGATATTCGAAGACTCGCCGCGGCATGCCGCGCAACCCAGTCAGGTGCATCATGAAGAAGGTCACGTTGAACCCGATGAAGATCATCCAGAACGCGGCTTGCGACAGGTGCTGGACCGGCTGTCGCCCGGTGATGTGAGGCAGCCAATAGTATGCGGCAGCCATCATCGGGAATACGAAGCCGCCGACCAGGACATAGTGGAGATGCGCGACGACGAAATGGGTGTCGTGGGCCTGCCAGTCGAATGGGACCATGGCCAGCATTACCCCCGTCAGACCACCAATGACGAAGACGAAGAAGAAGCCGAAGATGTGCAGCATCGGGATGCTGAACCGCGGCCTTCCATGGCTGATGGTCGCGAGCCAGGCGAAGATTTGGATTGCGGTCGGCACCGCCACCAGCGCGCTTGCCGCTGAAAAGAACGACAGCGCCACATGCGGAATGCCGGTCGTGTACATGTGGTGGACCCAGAGCCCGAACGAGAGGAAGGCCATGGAAACAAGCGCGGCAACGATGATGCGGTAGCCCGCCAACGGTGTGCTGGCAAAGACCGGCAGGATCGTGGATATCGCCCCCGCCGCGGGCAGGAATATGATGTAGACTTCCGGATGGCCGAACAGCCAGAAAAGATGTTGCCACAAAAGCGGATCGCCGCCGTGTGTTGGATCAAAAAAGGGAAGGTCGAAGGCGCGCTCGAGTTCGAGCAGAATGGAGCCAAGGATGAGCGGCGGAAAGCCGACCAGCATCATCGTCGCGACCACCAGCATGTACCACGCGAAGATCGGCATCCTGTCCAGGGACATGCCTGCGGCTCTCAACTTCAGGATCGTCACGATGATCTCGATCGCGGCGGACAGAGCGGAAATTTCAACGAAGGTGATGCCGAGCAGCCAGACGTCGGAGTTGATGCCGGGCGCATAGGTCGAGGAGGAAAGCGGCGTGTACATGAACCAGCCGCTATCGGGCGCGACGCCGCCGACCAATGCGGCGATGAGGATGGACCCACCAAAAAGATAACACCAGTAACCATAGGCGGACATGCGGGGGAAGGCGAGGTCACGCGTTCCGAGAAGCTTAGGCAGCAGATAGATCGTCAGCCCTTCGAAGAAGGGTATGGCAAACAGGAACATCATGATGGAACCGTGCATGGTGAAGACCTGGGCGTACTGGTCCGCATCCATGAACACGCTTTCCGACGAGGCAAGTTGCACCCGGATCAGCATCGCCAACAAACCGCCGATCGCGAAGAAGATCAGCGCCGTCAGCATGAAGCGCTTGCCGACGACATTGTGGTTGATCGTCGCCAGCCTTCGCCAACCCGGTTTGGTGCCCCACACCTCCTCAAGAGCGTGGTGGAGCGCCACCGGAGACAGCTTTTGCTCGTGACGCTCGGTCATTTCCGCTCCTTGCTTTCAGACTCCGCTGCAGAAGCGGCATCTTCGAACGCCTCCACCTCGAAACGCATGCCGGCATGCCCTGTGCCGCAGTACTCCGAGCAGACCCCGCCGTATCGTCCGGGGTGATCTGCGCGAAGCCTCAGGTAGTTAACGTGTCCCGGTACAGCATCTATCTTGCCGCCCAAACGGGGGATCCAGAAGCTGTGGATGACATCGCCGCTTGTGACGGCAATTTCGACCGTGCGCGCTGCCGGAACATGCAGCACGTCTTGCGTCGGCGCTTTCCCCGGTGCGTCTGGATAGGAGAACTGCCACGACCACATCGTGCCATGCGCCTCAACACGGTAGATATCATCGGGCGGCGGACCTGCTCCGCGAAGCAGATACTCGCCCTGCCAGAAGGCAAAGAAGGTGAGGAGGGCCAGCAGGGGTAGCGGAAGCGCAATCCCGCCATAGATGATCCATTGACCCTGTGTCACGCGTCGGCCGAAATGGGGGACGAAGACGGTTGTCAGGAACAGCCCGACGACCAGCAGGAACAGGACGGCTGCGGCCGCAAGCATCACCCACCATAAAGTGGCGATGGAAGCGGCCGAAGGACCAGCAGGGTCCAGAGCCGAAAGGTCGCCGCTGCAGCCGGCAACTATACCGAGGCTGCCCATGCCGGTGAATTTCGGGAACAAGCGGCGCGGCACCGGTATTGTTCGCGAAAGAGGAGCGACGCAATGGTACAGACGAGCGACAGCGCCAATCCGGTGATCTCCAAGATCGAGGAGAAAGATGCCAGTTCCGCGGTGGCTGTCGCCGGTCATCCCCTTCATGCCATGACCGTGCATTTTCCGATCGCGCTCGTCTTCGTCACACTGGGCGTTGACGTCTTCTACTGGTGGTCTGCCGACCCATTCTGGCTGCGGGCAGGTGTATGGTCTTCCGGCGGCGCCTTCTTTCTGGGACTGGCGGCCGGCGCGGTGGGCACAGCCGAACTGCTGGCCGTTGCGGGCATCCGTGAAAGGGTGGCCAGCTGGGCTCATGCCATTGCTGCAGTCACCTTGATCGCGATTTGCGGCCTCAACTGGGGAATGAGGGTCACGGATGCCGCCGATGTGTTGCCCCACGGCCTGCTCGTGTCGGCGATGGCCGCGGTTATCACCGGAATGGCCGGATGGCATGGCGGCAAGCTGATCTTCGATCATGGCATCGGCCTCATGGTATCGTCCAGGGACTGAGGCCCTGGACGAGGCGCCGCAGGCCGCCCGGTTCCATGAGCGCGGCGGGAATGGCGATGTCGATCGACGGCTTTGCCAGAACAACCAGCAAAATGACGAGGATGACGGCGCAGGTGATGATGGTCGCTACGATGAAGCGCCAGACGGGATAGATCTCGCCCTCCCGGAACAGGCGGATGATGATGAGGCCTGTGAGGACATGGAGGATGGCCAGGAGCCCCACGAAAAAGAGCTTGATGGAGAACCAGCCGGCGAAGGTTTCTCTTCCGAAGATCAGCAGTGTGCCGCTGATGACTGCAAGGAAGGCTGCCGGAGAAATAATGGAGACATATGCGAACCGCACCATCATCTGCAGGCGATACAGGGACTCCTTATCCTGGACGTGCGCGCGTTGGACGTAAAGGCCCGGAAGGCTGACGATACCACCCGCCCAAATGGCAATGGCTGCGATATGTATGACCTTCAGCGCCAGGATCACGCCGGGTTCCCGCTCATGCTATTCGGGAATGCCCTAGTGTCTGTTGCGTTCGAGCCGTTTCGCACCGTGCGTGTTGTGAGCAAACCTGAATATGGCATCGGCTGTCGGTTCCCCCCTGTTGCGAATGTCCATCTAGGGCGGAGCGCTGTCGGAGCCAGTATTCGGGTGCACAACAAGCTGTGAGTGATACCGTTGCATTGAGCCCTAAGCCCGCGGGTCCTTCATTCGGTTGGGTGGCTTTCCTTCGTCCGCCATGCGCC
Source organism: Neorhizobium sp. SOG26 (assembly GCF_003491345.1). GTDB lineage: Bacteria > Pseudomonadota > Alphaproteobacteria > Rhizobiales > Rhizobiaceae > Neorhizobium > Neorhizobium turbinariae. The sequence continues at coordinate 152,434 of NZ_CP025513.1, read as the reverse complement.
CCCCAGTCGTTGCCTGGAAGCCAAAGGCACGGCTGATGTCGTGTGCAAAGCTGCGGACCATCAGGATCAGCAGCTCACGGCGTTCAGAAAAGCGAGACGTCAGCGTGCCCAGATTCAGCGCTGCCACCACATTCCCTTCGCGATCCCGCACGGGCGCGGCGATTCCGGTGGATCCGGTAACGAATTCCTGATCGTTCAGCGCATAGCCATCTTGGCGAACTTTGACCAACAATCGCCGCAACTGCTCACGGTCGCAGACGGTGTAGCGCGTATAGGTCAGAAGCTGCACTCGCGAAAAATAGTCCTCGAGCACGTCCGGGTGTGCGTGGGCGAGCAACAAGCGGCCGGTGGCCGTGCAGTAGGGAACAATAGCCGCGTCCATGTTCACGTCATAGCGGATTGGTTCGTTGCTCACGCATTTGGCCAGCCGTCTGATTTCGCAGCGAGCATTCATTGTCGAAAGAAGCACCGTCTCTCCAGACTGGTCGCGCAACCGCTCCATGAATGGGCGCGCCGTGATGACAAGCGGCTCTTCATGCTGCCGAAAGGGGAAGCCGTGGCTCGATTCAATCAGGATATAGCGACCGTAGATGTCCTGCATGAGGTGGCCCCGCGCCGCGAGCGTCTGCAACAAGCCGTGAGTGCTGGATTTAGGAAAACCGAGGTCTCGGATGATCTGAGATAACGTTACCGGTTCGCGCCGACGCGAGAGGTAGTCGAGGAGGTCAAGGATGCGTCCGGCGCTCTTCACTTCTGAGTTCATGGATGTGAACAATACCTCGCTTGCTGGCTAATTGTTGGACATGTAACGATTTTGAAGCAGAGGCAATAGGCCGCATCGCGAAGCTCCAGAGGACGAAGGTTACGGATGAGCGTTACCCAAGAGCACGATCAGAACCAACCCTGGACATGGGCAGAGGAAACCTGGCGTGAGAAGCTCCTCAAAGCACGAGCTGGGCGCTGCCTCAAGCCGGCTTCCTGGAAGAACGGGGCTCGAATGGCGGTGGCGGTCTCGTTCGACAGTGATCACGAAACTTTCGAGCTGAGGAATGGCGGCATATCCATCAGCCGCTTGAGCCAAGGGCAGTATGGTGCGCGCCGCGGGACGCCGCGGATCTTGGCGCTCCTCGAGAAGTATTGCGTGCCCGCGTCCTTCTTCATGCCAGCGGTCTCGGCGATGATCAATCCGGAAGAGGTCAAGGCGGTTATAGCGGGCGGCCACGAACTTGGAATGCACAGCTGGATCCACGAGTTCAACTCGCGGCTCGATCATGCCACGGAGCGGGATCTGGCATTTCGGGCTGCGGATATGCTGGAGAAGATTTCAGGCGTCCGTCCGGTCGGCATGCGCACCGCATCCTGGGATTTTAGCCCCTACACGTTGGGGATCGCACGGGAGATGAGGCTGCTTTACGATTCCTCGCTGATGGCCGACGACGAACCCTACGAACTGCTCGAGGACGGCCAGCCGACGGGTATCGTGGAAATTCCTGTGGAGTGGATTCGGGACGACGCGCCTTATGTAGCGATGGATAGAATGGCCGGTGCACGCCCATATGGCGGCCCTGCCATGGTCCTCGATATCCTGCAGCGGGAACTGGAGCATGCCTGGGAGGAGGGCGGCCTGTTCCAGGTCACGCTGCATCCACACCATGTGGGACATCGCTCGCGCATCTTTATTCTCGAGGAGATCATACGGCTTGCTCAATCGAAGGGCAGCGTCTGGTTCTGCACCCATGCAGAGCTTGCACAATACTGCGCACAGGAGTGCGGCCTGGTGACGGCCGCACCGGCTGCCTGACACCGAATTCATGAGGGAATAATGAACAACAAGAGGGTGAAACAATGAAACTCAAGCTAGCCACTGTTGCAGCCGTCGTTCTAGGCCTGATGGCCTCTGCGGCCTTTGCCCAGACAAAGGAAACACTGACGATTGATCTGCCGAACGACGCGGCGACGCTCGATCCGCATCTGCAATGGAACACCGACAGCTACACGGTGTACCGCAACATCTTCGACAATCTCCTGACCCGCGACACGTCGGGCAAGATCGTCCCGCAGATCGCGACCGAATGGAAGTATGACGGCGACAAGACCATCATCTTCAAGATCCGGGATGACGTTACCTTCCAGGATGGCTCCAAGCTGACGGCCGAAGACGTAGCGTTCTCAATGAACCGCATTATTGATCCGGCTCTGAAGAGCCCGCAGCTGTCGCAGTTCGACCAGATCGAGAAGGCAGAGGTCGTGGATCCGACCACGGTCAAAGTGACGACCAAGTCTCCTTATCCCGCACTGCTTGCCCAGCTCGTGAAGCTGTCGATCGTGCCCAAGTCCTATGTCGAGAAAGTCGGTGACCAGGACTTCAACCTCAAGCCCATGGGCAGCGGCCCCTACAAGATGGTTGAGTGGAAGAAGGGTATCCAAACCGAGTTGGAGGCCAATGACAAGTACTGGCGCGGCAATCCGCCCTTCAAGAAGGTCGTGTTCCGAGCCGTCCCGGACGTTTCGACGCGTATCGCTGACCTGAAGACCGGCAAGGCCGACCTCATTCGCGAGGTGCCCCCGGATCAGGCATCGGCCATTGAGAGCGACAGCAACACGAAGCTCCTTGCAGGCGAGACCGAACGCGTTGGTTATCTTTATATCAATGCCGAGGCTGGCCCGACCAAGGATGTGCGCGTGCGGCAGGCGATCGCTTATGCGATCGACAAGCAGGGTCTCGTGGACGCCCTGCTTGAAGGTTACGGCAAACCGGTCAACGTCGTCGGTGCCGAACCGATCTTCGGGTATACGGATGCCGTTGAGGGTTATCCCTTTGATCCGGAAAAGGCCGCCCAACTCATCAAGGAAGCCGGCGCAGAAGGTGCAACGGTTGAGTTCCTAACCTCGCCCTCATATCCGCGTGCGCTGGTGGAAGCCATCCAGCAGATGGTCAACGAGGTCGGGCTAAACGTGACAATCTCGTCGAGCGATCAGGCGACCTTCCTGAAGCGTCGCCAAGGTGATGCAGAAAATGCCGGTGGCATGGCATTCGGCGCCTGGTCTTGCGCTTGCCAGGACGCGGACGGCATCATCTTCCCGCTGTTCCGCAGCGGCAGCATCTGGGCGAAGTACAAGAACGAGAAGTACGACGCTCTGGTGGACGAAGCTCGCATCATCCTTGATGAACAGAAGCGCAAGGAGCTCTACGCACAGGCTTACGAAATCCTGCGTGAAGATGTCCCAGGTCTCGGCCTCTACCAGGTTTATGCACTTTACGGCGTATCGAAGAACCTGCAGTGGCAGCCAACGGCCAATGAAGCGATGTTCGTCATGGACATGAGCTGGCAGCAGTAAATAACGAGGGCGCGATCGTGTTGAACTACACTGTCCAGAGATTGATACAGGCAGTCATTGCAATCTTTGGCGTGCTCACGATCGTGTTTGTTGTCATGCATCTCTCGGGGGATCCGACCTTGCTTCTGGTCCCCCAGGATGCTTCGGCCGAAATGATAGCCGAGTTGCGCCGCCAGCTAGGGTTCGATCGTCCGATCTGGGTCCAGTATCTCGACTATCTCTATGGCCTGGCGCAACTGGACTTCGGCATGTCCGTTGTCCAGCGTGTTCCAGCATTCGACATCGTGGCGTCGCGCATCCCCTACACTGTCCAGCTAGCGGCGGGGGCACTCGTCGTGGCAATCGGTGTCGGAATCCCTGCCGGCATCATCATGGCCACGATGCGCGGCAGCGCCATCGAGCGGTTTCTTGCTGCAGTCGTGGTGACCGGTCAGAGCGTGCCGACATTCCTCTCCGCCATCCTGCTGATCTTTATCTTCGGCGTTACCTTGCGCTGGCTGCCAACCTCCGGAGCTGGTGAGTTTCGCGCGATGATCATGCCGTCCATTGCGCTCGGTGCACTGTCCATGTCGACCTTCGCCCGTATGACGCGCATCGCCATCATCGATGAACTCAGCAAGGACTACGTGCGGGCGGGTCTTGCACGGGGATTGTCTCTTGGCGAGACCGTTTTCCGCCATGTGCTGCGAAACGCGTCGATACCCGTCATCACCATCGCCGCGCTCGAAATCGGCAATCTTCTAGCCGGCGCCGTGATCATCGAGACTGTCTTTGCCTGGCCCGGCATTGGGCAGCTGGCCATCCAGTCAATTCAGGCGCGCGACTTCCTGGTGGTTCAGGTAATCGTGCTGCTTATTTCATTCGTTTACGTGCTGACCAGCGTGCTCGCCGACCTCGTGTACGTGGTTGTCGATCCGCGGATCCGCTTGGTCAGATAAGGATTACATCTTGATCGCAAGCGCCCGTGCCTTCACCCAGCGCCTCCGCCGCGTTCCGCTCTCGGTGATTGTCGTCTCAATCCTCCTGACAATCATCATTGTGCTTGCGGTCTTCGCACCGCTCGTCGCCCCCGCCGACCCGAACAACCAGACGCTGTTGGCGCGCCTGAAGGCGCCAGGTTTCACCTATCGGGGTGTGACTTACTGGCTTGGAACGGATGATCTTGGTCGCGACCTTCTGTCCCGTACCCTTTACGGCGCAGGCGTTTCCCTTGGGGTTGCCGTCCTTTCGGTCATCGTGTCGACGCTCGTTGGCGTCTCGCTCGGTATGCTTGCCGGCTGGTTCCGAGGCTGGACCGAGACGATCATCATGCGTCTCGTCGACATCATGATGTCAATACCGGCGATCCTGCTGGCCGTGTTGACGGTCGCGGTACTGGGGCCGGGTTTCCTTAAGCTCGTGCTGGTTCTCGGCCTGACGCGCTGGCCACGTTACACCCGCGTCGCCTATGCGCAGACGCTGCAGGTTTCGAACCTGCCTTTCATCAAGGCATCGGAGCTTGCCGGCGCAGGCGCGGTCCGCATCCTGTTCCATCATGTCCTACCCAATATTGCCGGCCCGATCCTCATTGTGGCAACAGCTGAGTTCGGCCTGATGATCCTGATGGAATCGGGACTTTCCTTCCTCGGTCTCGGCATTCAGCCGCCGGCCGCCAGCTGGGGCTCGATCATGAGCGTCGGCCGGCAGTATCTCGAACGCGCGTGGTGGATCGTTGCTGTCCCGGGTGTTTGCCTTTTCCTTCTCGTCTTCTCCGTCAATGTGCTCGGTGACTGGCTGCGTGACCAGCTCGACCCGCGCTCCCGTTCCCGCTGAGGTTTCGCCATGGATTTCCAAGATAAAACGATGGTCATCACCGGTGCTGCCGGTATCTTCGGCGGCTGGATCGCTGCTTATTTTGCCAAGCGCGGTGCCAAGCTTTGCCTCAGCGACGTTCGCAAGGACGCGCTCGATAAGCTGGCGGCTGATCTGGGTCTCGATCCTGCCACCACGCTGCTGCATGCGACCGAATTGACGAGCGACGCTTCGATGCTCGAGCTCGTCGATCTGGTGCGGCGCGAATGGACGGCGCCCGATATCCTAGTCAACAACGCGGGCATCTACACCCGCTTCAGCCTGCTTGATATGGAATTTTCGGACTGGGACCGCGTCTTTGGGGTAAACCTCCGTGCACCATTCGTGCTGACCCGCGAATTCGCCAAGCTGATGATTGCTGACGGCAAGAAGGGTTCAGTCATCAACATCTCCTCCGGTGCGGCCCGCAAGATGAACCAGCAGTCCGTGCCCTACTGCACGTCCAAGACGGCTATCGAGCGCCTGTCCAAAGGCTTCGCTATGGAGCTCGCTCACCACGGGATCCGCGTCAACGTAGTGGAGCCCGGCTTCGCACCGGGCAGCGAGGTCTCTGCCCTCGATGAGGCTTACGTGCAGAACATGCTGAACAACATCCCGCTAGGACGCGCGAGCGGACCGGAAGACGCGCCGGGCGCGATTGCCTATCTCTGCTCCGAACAGGCTGCCTTCATTACTGGAGCGGTCCTCAGCGTCGACGGCGGAAACTCCATCGGAAACTACAAGCGTCCTGCATCCGCCTCTCCGACAGTCGCAGGCTGAGGGAACGCTGGATGGAGAATGACCTGCGTCCATTGCTTTCGGTAGAGGACCTGACGATCGAGATCGCCGGCGCCAATGTGGTGGACGGCGTGTCATTCACCGTTGCGCCGGGAAAGGTGATGGCGCTGGTTGGTGAATCCGGCTGCGGGAAGTCGTTGACGTCGTACGCAATGCTCGGTTTGCTGCCGCCCGCGGCGCGCCGGTCTGGAGGTCGCATCCGTCTCGACGATCTTGATCTCACCACCCTGTCGCCACGTGACCTCCGCAAGGCCCGGGGTAAGGATATCTCGATCATCTTCCAGGAGCCGAGCGCCTCGCTTGACCCGCTGACGACAGTGGGCGCGCAGATCGCTGCTGCGTATCGGACCCATACAAAAGTGTCACGCACAGAGGCCTATGCGAAGGCCCGCCAGATGCTCGCGGACGTCGGCATTCCCGATCCCGACCGCCGCCTCCACCAGTATCCGTTCGAACTGTCGGGCGGCATGTGCCAGCGCATCATGATCTCGATCGCGCTGATCTGTAACCCCCGCGTTCTGGTCGCAGATGAGCCTACAACGGCCTTGGACGTGACGATCCAGGCGCAGATCCTTGACCTTATGAAGAAGCTCGTCGCTGAGCGCGGCACGTCGATCGTGATCATCACCCACGACATGGGCGTCGTTGCCGACATCGCCGACGACGTGGCGGTCATGTATGCAGGCCGCATTGCCGAGATCGCTCCTGTGCAGGCACTCTTCCACAAGCCTCAGCATCCGTATACGGCGCTCCTTCTCGCCAGCGTTCCCAAGCTGACCGATGCCCCAAAGGCAGATCTCGCGACGATTGAGGGGAGGGTGCCTACGCCGGATGAGTTTGGTGCCGGCTGCCGCTTCGCTGACCGTTGTCCCCTGGCGTCAGAAAAATGCCGGGCCGAACAACCGCCTCTTTTCGATTGCGGAGGTGGTCACCGCTCCGCCTGCTGGCACATTGATCGCATGCCTGAAATTAGCGAGGTAGCCGCCTGATGGAAGACCTTCGCAATGTTCTGGAACTGAAGGACGTTTCGGTACACTTCGGCGGCCGTTCGGGGCTGTTTGGCAATTCTGGGGCAGTCGTCAAGGCCGTGAATGGCGTCGATCTGGAGGTCCGAAAGGCTGAGACGGTCGCGCTTGTCGGTGAATCGGGCTGCGGAAAGTCCACCCTTTCCAACACGATCGTTGGACTTCAGGCGCCGAATTCGGGCAGCGTGAAGATCAGCGGCGAGGAGGTGGTTGGCGCTGATCGCCGAAAGCTCAACGATATCCGCCGCAAGGTGCAGATGATTTTCCAGGATCCGGCCCTGTCCCTGGATCCTCGGTCCACAATTGGTGCGACAATCGGTGAGCCGTTGCTGGTGCGTGGCATCGCGCGTGGAAAGGCCTTGGAAAAGCGCGTTGCAGATCTTTTGACGCAAGTTGGGCTCAGGCCCGAGCACGCGGATCGCTACCCGCACCAGTTCTCTGGGGGCCAGCGCCAGCGGGTTGTTATTGCACGTGCCCTTGCGCTTGAGCCGGATCTTCTGATCTGCGACGAACCTGTCTCGGCTCTTGACGTATCGGTGCGCGCACAGATCCTGAACCTGCTCGTCGCGCTGCAAAAGCGCATGGGCGTGTCTTATCTGTTCGTGTCGCACGACCTGAGCGTTGTGCGACACATCTGCGACCGCGTGGTGGTGATGTATCTTGGCCGTTTCGTCGAGATTGCCGACAGAGACAGCTTCTTCGCCAACCCGAAACATCCCTATACCCGGGCGCTCATGTCGGCAGTTCCCGAAGCGGATCCGATCGCTCAGCGGAGCAAGCAACGGTTTATCCTGCAGGGAGAACTTCCGAGTCCCGCCAACATTCCCTCCGGCTGCGCGTTCCACACGCGTTGCCCGCTGGCAACCGAGATTTGTTCGAAAGTCCGCCCGGAGCTTACGCGTAGGGATGATGGAGCGGTGGTCGCCTGCCATCACGCCTGAACGCGTAAAGGCGGTTGTCGATCCTGTTCCTCGGCATTCACGTAAGCTTAGCCCCAAAGTTGCTAGCGGCTTGGTGCCCCTGCCGAGGAGTTGAACCTGGATCTGCTACAAACAAGGTAGCTGCTCTGGCGTTGAGCTACGAGGGGCGTATGCGCATCATGCCAACTTCAGATTAACAAGGTCTTGCTAAAATATATCGGGCAGAATTTGGTTCTCACGAAGTCATGGCGAGTAAGACGGGTCCGAAAAGATTGAGGCGGCGTGGTCGCCCACGCCGCCTCATCAACTGATCCGGCAAATATGCCTTAGGCGGCGAGACGCTGCTGAAGCCGTACCTGCTGCTCCGTCTGGAACTGTGCTGCCACGTTGTTGAGCATCTGTGCCTGGGTTGCAAGTTGGCTTGCCGCGGCAGCGGTTTCTTCAACCATGGCAGCGTTCTGCTGCGTGCCGCGGTCGATGGTGCCGACGGCCATCTTGATTTCGCGCACGGCCGTTGCCTGTTCATGGGTCGACGAGACGATCGCGCTCACGTGACGGCTGATTTCCTGCACGTCACCGGCAATCTTCTGGAGAACATCGCCGGTCTTGGCGACGAGCGTCACGCCGTTCTTCACCTGTCCGCTCGACGCGCTGATGAGCGCCTTGATTTCCTTGGCCGCCAAGGCGGAACGTTGCGCAAGTTCACGGACTTCCTGTGCCACGACCGCAAAGCCCTTGCCGGCGTCCCCGGCGCGAGCGGCCTCGACGCCGGCGTTCAGCGCCAGGAGGTTCGTTTGGAAGGCGATCTCGTCGATCACGCTGATGATGTTGTTGATCTCGTCCGAGGATCTTTCAATGTCTTCCATCGCCGAGACGGCATCATGCACCACTTCGCCGGAGAGTTCGGCGCTCTGGCGGGTGTTGTCGACGATCCGGCCGGCTTCCTCGGCGCGGCTGGCGGACTGTTCGACGGCCGTGGTGATCTGCTCCAGGGCGGCGGCGGTTTCCTCAACCGAGGTCGCCTGCTGCTCCGTGCGCTCGGCAAGATCATTTGTTGCGGAGCTGATCTCTTCGCTGACGGCGGTGAGGGCCGCGGCATTCTGGCTGACTTCGCCCATGACGGACGCAAGCTGGTTGATCATGGCGTTGAAGTTGCCGCGCAGGCTTTCGTATTCGTCGCCGAACCGCTCGTTCAGCTGGCAGCGAAGGTCACCGCGCGAGAGGGCGCTAAGTGAGGTGGCAAGCGCTGCGAAGACGCGCTCCTGCTCCTGCCGCTTGGCCGCGTCCCGCTTCATGGTTTCTTCAGTACGTTTGCGATAGGCCACGAGTTCGGCAATATCCTGCCAGAACGACACCATCACCGGCTTGCCTTCAATCATCGCGAGCATCATCGTCACCAGGACCTGCAATGGCTTGCCATCCAGTGTCTGGTGAACCCATTCGAAGCGATGCGAACCGTCCCGCTCGACGGCCGCAAACACCTCGGCCGCAGCATCGGCAGAGCGCCGGCCATCTGGCTGGAATTCCGGCGAAAGCTTGCCCGGTTCAACACCGATGATCTTTTCCTTCGGCAGGCCAAGCATCTTTTCCATCGAGCGGTTGCAGTTGATGATCCGGCCGTTCTCGATGACGAAATAGGCATCCGGCGAACTTTCGAACAGGTACTCGCAGACCTGGCTGTGCATGGTCGGTTTTGGCTTGAAAAACATGTCGTGCATCCCCATTAGCTGGGGCTTTTTTAGTCAAGGATGCTTAACGGATCGTGACGGTGGCGCGAGCGGTAGTCATCGCCGGACTACAATGGATCAACTCGGCAGCTCCTATCAGAGGTCGATCTCCGCCCGTCCCTCGATAAAGAAGACGCCGCTTCCTTCACGCTCGACGCGGTCGCCGGAGAGACGGCAGGTCAGTTAGCCGCCACGTGGCGGAGCCTGGAAGGCCTTGAATTCTGATTTGCCTGTCTTGGCTGACCGATATGGATGCGAGCAAACAATGGGTCTATCTCGATGCGCGCAGACGTGAACCCCGAGACGAAGTGACGATCACCGGCATATCGTAGGCGCGCTATGCCTGCGGGCAGCGAAAAGGTGCGGGCACAAGATCGAGCACAGCGAGCACACCCGCCAGGGCGTGCTCAAGGCGCTTCTTTCGAGCGGCATCAGCAATGTAAGCATCTGGCGGTCACAGCCAAAAACTCCCGATCAACTCTCCGGTCGGGAGCCTCCGGATGATCGTTGGTGGACTAGACGGCCTGCTTCAGGCGCACGGCTTCCGGATCATAAACTCGACCAAAGCGGCTGTTGAGGAAGTCGGCTAATGCGATCTCTTCCTGGCGTACGAATCCCTTCTGCGGAAGCCTGCCTTCCGCGAGGAGATCAAGAACCGTCGTGATGCCGGCTGCCGTGGTGATCTGGATCGCGCTCATCTTCTTGCCGGCAACGACGCCTGCATAGACCTTGTTCGCATAGGTTTCCTGCAGGTAGCGACCATCCTTCCAGCCGCAGACGGTGACGAAGATGACGACGACGTCCTGCATGGTGGCCGGAAGCGCATTTTCGAAGAGGTCCTTCAGGACATCACGACGGTTCTTGAGGTTGAGGTCGTTGAGAAGCGCCTTGATAATCGCCTGATGACCCGGATAGCGGATCGTGCGGTAGTTCATGGTGCGCACGCGACCTTCGAGCGACTTTGCAAGCGTGCCGAGGCCACCAGACGTGTTGAAGGCCTCGTAGGTGACGCCATCAAGTGAGAATTCCTCGCGCTCTTCCATCGCCGGAACCGTCACGAGCTTGCCTTCAACCACAGCTTCGCAGGGCTCGATATATTCATTTATGAGCCCGTCGGTGCTCCAGGTCAGGTTGTAGTTCAGGGCATTTGACGGATATTGCGGTAACGCGCCAACGCGCATGCGCACGCTGTCGAGCGTGTCGAACCGGCCCGCCAGTTCATTGGCGACGATCGAGATGAAGCCCGGCGCGAGACCGCACTGGGGGATGAAGGCCACTTCGGCACCGGTGGCAAGTTCTTCCACCTTTTTTGTCGTCGCGACGTCTTCGGTGAGGTCGAGGTAGTGGACGTACGCTTCCAGCGCGGCTTCGGCAACCTTTCCGGTCAAGTTGAAGGGCGCGGCCGAGAGGACGGCGAACTTGCCCTTGATGATGTCGACGAGTGCGGCGCCGTCGGTGATATCAACTGCGGCGGTAGAGATCGCGGGATGACGGTCAATCTTGGCAAGCTGCTGCTCGTCCCGATCGGTGATGACGACCTTGTAGTCTCCCGTCTCCGCTAGCATCAGCGCGATCGCTCCACCGATCTTGCCGGCTCCGATAACCACAACGTCCTTCATGCAATTCCCCATTCTCAGCGCGAGCAACATTCCCCTTATAAGGGACCACGGGTTCGCTGTTTCATAGCTGCAGATTGAACAGAATGGAGTATAGATATCGGCATTATGACGAGCTCTTTTGACAGGATGCAGGATTTATGCAGCTAACGGACAAGGACCGCGAACTTCTGGCGTTGCTCGGCGAAAACGCGCGCCTACCGGTTGCTTCGCTGGCGAAAAAGCTATCGCTGTCGCGAACGACGGTACAGGCGCGGCTGGAGCGCCTCGAGAGGGCAGGGGTGATTACCGGCTATGGGGTGAGGCTGTCAGACGAGTACCGTTCAAGCCTCGTGCGTGCTCATATCCTCATCACCATCGCCCCGAAGGCGCTCGCGCAGGTGACCGCGTCGCTGGAGAAGGTTAAGGCCGTCACGGCGCTTCACTCGGTGAGCGGCACTTTTGACCTGATCGCCATCATTGCCGCTCCCTCCATCTCCGAGCTCGATTCGCTCATCGATGAGATTGGGGCAATTGCCGGCGTGGAGCGAACGCTGTCATCGATCATCCTTTCGACGCGGATCTCGCGATAGAGCGAGAACCTACCGAGATCGTCGCACGGGCTTGGAGTCGAAGCCTGACCTAGCGCTTCTTCGCGTAGTCGCTGATGTCACGCGACAGGATCTGCCCGTAGCCCTTCGAGCCGACGATCTTGCCGTCGTCCATGACGACAGTGCCGCGCGCGATCGTCATTACGGGCCAGCCGGTGACTTCGAACCCTTCCCAGGGTGTGTAGTCGGAGCCGTGATGCAGGATGTCCTGACGGATCGTTTCCTTCCTGAAAGGATCCCAAAGCGCAATATCCGCGTCGAAGCCAATGCCGATCGATCCCTTGCGTGGGTAAAGCCCGTACATCTTAGCGTGGTTGGTGGACGACAGCTCCACGAACTTCTGCGGCGTGATGCGTCCCTTCGAAACACCTTCCGAGAAGAGAATTGGTAAGCGGGTCTCAACACCCGGGATGCCGTTTGGCACCCAGCGGAAGGAAGTGCGGCCCTTTTCGTTGAGCTTGCCATCAGTGGCATGGTAGCGGAAGGGGCAATGGTCCGACGAGAAAGTCTGGAACACGCCCTGGGTGATGCCGTCCCAGATGGATGCCTGGCTCTCGGTGTCTCGCGGCGGTGGCGAACAGACGTATTTTGCGCCTTCCATGTTGAGGCCCTTCAGGTCCTCGGCCGTCAGCGTGATGTATTGTGGGCAGGTTTCGCCATAGACCTTCAAGCCGCGCTGTTGCGCCCACCGGATCTGCTCCATCGCTTCCCGGCCGGAGACATGCACGACCATCATCGGTACATCGATTAGCTCGGCGTGGCTGATGGCCCGGTGGGTCGCTTCACGCTCGATGGCCTCCGGACGGGACACAGCATGGTAATACGGTTCCGTCTTGCCCGCGCGCTCCAGCCGCTCGGTCATGAACTTGATGGTATCATATCCCTCGCAGTGCACCATCACCAGAGCGTGCTCGTCCCGGGCCACCTCCAACACCTCCAGCAACTGGCGGTCATTCAGCACCAGGTCGTCATAGGTCATGAAGACCTTGAAGGAGGTGTAGCCGTCCTTCACCAGGGCTGGCAACTCCTGGCCAAGCACCGCAGGCGTGGGATCCGAGATGATCAGATGGAAGGACGTGTCGATGTGGCACTCACCTTCTGCGAGGCGTCGATAGTCTTCAACGGACTGCCGCAGTGACGTTCCCCTTTGCTGCAGGGCAAAGGGCATGATGCAGGTGTTGCCGCCCGCTGCAGCGGATGCCGTCGCCGATGCAAAGTCGTCGGCTAGGATGATGCCCGGTCCCTGGGGCTGGGAGACATGGACATGGCTATCGATGCCGCCCGGCATGACGTAGAGGCCGGTCGCATCGATCTCCTGATCAGCCGCGCTGACCGCGTTCGCAATTGCCACGATCTGTCCGCCGGCTATGCCGATGTCTGCGCGATACATGTCGCTCGCCGTCACGATCGTGCCGCCGCGAATTGCCAGGTCGAGTTTCATGGAAGAGTCCTTACGTCATTCACTTGAATAGAGCGGCCTCAAGGCGCGAGACCAGCGCATCGGGCGGTATTGCGGATGTGGTTTTCCATCTCGTGGCGTGCGGCCGGCCCGTCGTTTGCCCTGAGCGCCGCAATGATCCGTCGGTGCTCGGCGATCGACTGGCCCATGCGTTCCGGGTCAGTAATCGGGATCGGCTGGCGCTGCGTTTCCGTCACCTGGTCCCTGACCGTCTGGTAGAGCGCTTTCAGCATCGAATTGGCGCAGGCGGAAACGATCGTCCCGTGAAAGAGAAGGTCAGCTTCGACATTCGAAATGAGGTCCTGACTCGCCCAAGCCTCTTCCATGGTTTTCGTCGCATTCTCCATGGCGTCCAATTGAACTTGAGTCAGCCGACCCGCAGAAAGGCGAGCAATTTCGCCTTCTAGCAGGATACGAGTCTGGAACACATCGAAAGCCGGGTAGCTGTCGGAGTACCGCCAAGGAGCCATATTGCCCGCGGCGCTTTTCGGACCGCCAAGCGCGACGAAGGTTCCGCGACCCGGTTCGGTCTTCACCAAGCCCAGAGTCTCGAGCGTCAGGAGAGCTTCACGTAGCGACGCTCGGCTGATACCGAACCTCTGGGCGAACTCTCGCTGCGACGGGATTTTGTCGCCCGCCTTGAGCTCGCCACTCTGGATCATCGTCTGTATCTCTCGTGCCACGGATTGGGGAACGAGCGTCTTGTTCAACATAGCATCCGCCTCAGCTGCCAATCGGGGCATTGCACCGTATTTTTCCTTCAGCCATCTTGCCAAGAAGAAAACATCGTGTTTCTCTGGTCCTACTGGTCTGACCAGTCCGACCAATCTAAGTCAAGTTGATCCAAAAAAACAAGGGGAACCGCATGACACTTGCATCTACTTTCACAAGAACGCTCGGAGCCGCAGTTTTCGGCCTCTTCGGCGCCACCGCCATCCAAGCTGCAGACCTCACCGTCGGCGCCAACATTGGCAACGTCCCGTGGGAGTTCCAGGACGCCAGCGGTAAGGTGACAGGATTTGAGGTTGACCTCGTCAACGAGATCGCCAGTCGCCTCGGTAAGTCGGTCGAGTTCGTCAACACGCCGTTCAATGGCCTGTTTTCGGCGGTCCAGTCAGGTCGTATCAACATGGCGATCTCGTCGATCACGATCACTGAGAAACGCCTGGAATCGGTTTCTTTCGCGCAGCCCTATTATGACAGCGACCAGTCGCTGACTGTCACGGCAGCCTCCGGCATTGGCGGGCTGAAGGACATGTCCGGCAAAGTCGTTGGTGTCGACACGGGCTCGACCGGCGACATGTGGGCCAAAGAACACACGGACGAGTACAAGTTGGGCGACATCCGTCGTTTTGAGGGCCTGCAGCCTGCAATGCTCGATCTCGTTGCGGGCCGTGTCGATGGCTACATTTCCGACATCCCGGCGCTCCTCTACTACGCCAAGGACAAGCCGGAGTTGAAGGTGGTCGAACGCATTCCGACCGGCGAGAAGTACTCGATCATGTTCAACAAGGGCGATCCGCTTGCTGAAGAGGTCGATACCGTCATCAAGACGCTCAAGGAAGAAGGCTTCATCGCCAAACTGCACGAGACGTGGTTCGGCGCCAAGGCGGAAGATACCACTTCGACCGTCAAGGTAATGGATATGCCGAAGGGCAAGTAAGGCCAGAACTGCAGCCGGCGGGATAACCCATCCCGTCGGCTCGTCAAGGGAGCCTTCGACGGCATGAATCTCATCAATACCTTCCTGAACGTCCAGGTGCTGGCAGACAGTCTTCCGCAACTGATGTGGGGGCTTGTCGTGACGCTGAAGATCGGCGTCACGAGCATTCTGTTCGGTCTTGTCGGCGGACTGGTCCTTGCAGTAGGCCGGCTTTACGCGCCGTTTTTCGTCCGCATCCTCATCCGTGGTTATGTCGACATTTGCCGCTCAGTCCCGCTGCTGGTGCTACTGATAGTCGTCTATTACGCTCTGCCGTTCGTAGGCATCCGCCTGTCTCCGTTCGTATCGGCGGTGACCGCACTGTCACTGGTATCGGCCGCCTATACATCGGAAATCTTTCGCGCTGGCATCGAGGCCATCCCAAACGGCCAGTTCGAAGCGTCCGCAGCGCTTGGCCTTTCCAACCGGCACACAATGGTTGACGTAATCCTGCCGCAGGCGATCCGGATCGTCATTCCACCGCTTACCAACAATTGCATCAATGTCATGAAGGATACCGCGCTCGCCTCGGTGGTTGCCATGCCGGACTTGCTGAAACAGGCAACCCAGGCGCAGGCCCTTTCGGCAAATCCGACGCCTCTAATCGGCGCGGCCTTGATCTACATCGCGCTGCTTTGGCCAATGACTGCTGTCGTTGCGCGCCTCGAAAAGCACTTGAGCAGGGGGACGCGCTAATGGAAAAGCAGGCTCGTCCGCTCATCTCTGTCCGGGGACTTACGAAAGCCTATGGCACCTTCAGGGTACTTCATGGCATCGATCTCGATATCGCGGAAGGCGAAGTCGTCTGCGTCATCGGCCCATCCGGATCCGGCAAATCGACGCTGATCCGCTGCATCAACCACCTGGAAGCATTTGCCGAGGATAGCAGAATTACGGTCGACGGCATCCGTGTTGAACCGGGGCCGGACCTCGCAAAGGTGCGGGCAGAGGTCGGCATGGTCTTCCAGTCCTTCAATCTGTTTCCGCACATGACGGTGCTGAAGAACGTGATGCTCGCCCCCATGCGGGTGCGCAAGATTCCCGCTCCGGAAGCTGAGCGCAGGGCGCGCCAACTGCTCGCCCGCGTCGGAATTTCCGAACAGGCGGAGAAATATCCCGGACAGCTTTCCGGTGGCCAGCAACAGCGCGTGGCAATCGCCCGGGCGCTGGCGATGGAGCCAAAGGTGCTGCTTTTCGACGAACCAACCTCGGCCCTCGATCCGGAAATGGTGGGCGAGGTGCTGGACGTGATGCGCACGCTCGCCGGCACCGGCGTCACGATGGTCATCGTCACCCATGAAATGGGCTTCGCCCGCCAGGTGGCGGATCGGGTGATCTTCATGGACGGCGGCCGTCTTGTTGAGGTCGGCGAGCCGAGCGAGATTTTCGATGCACCTCGGGAAGAACGGACGCGCGGCTTCCTGCGCGCAGTCCTCAACCACTGAACAACAAAAGACGGAGGACCAAGGATGAACACCAACTCACCCCTCGACATGGATTTCGTGCGCAGTCAGTTTCCCGGTCTGCAACAGGGATGGACGTTTTTCGACAACGCCGGCGGCTCGCAGATCCTGAAGGGCGCGCTTGAGCGGATCAACACCTTCCTGATTGAGAAGAATGTGCAGATCGGCGGCTCCTACGAGGTTTCGCAGGCTGCCGCCGACGCGCTCTACGAGGCTCGCACGGCCGCTATGCACCTTGTTAATGCCAACCGACCGGAAGAGATCGTGTTCGGGAATTCCACGACCGCACTGCTCCAGAATCTGGCTCGGGCGATGCAAGGCCAGCTTTCACCCGGCGATGAAATCATCGTTACGGTGGCGGACCATGAATCTAATATCGGTCCTTGGGACAGGCTGCAGGAGCGCGGCATTGTCCTCAAGGTCTGGCCGTTGAACAAGGAAAGCCTGACGCTGGATCTGGCGGATCTTGCCCCGCTGATGAGCGACCGCACCAAGCTCGTCTGTGTCACGCATTGCTCCAACCTGCTCGGATCGATCAACCCGATCCGCCAGATCGCCGACTTCGTCCATGAACGCGGTGTCAAGATTTGCGTTGATGCCGTGGCCTACGCCCCCCACCGTGCCGTGGATGTGCAGGCGCTCGACGTCGATTATTACGTCTTCAGCCTCTACAAGACCTACGGCCCGCATTACGCGCTGATGTTTGGCAAGTATGATTTGTTGCTCGAACTCGATCCGCTGTACCACTACTTCTACGGCAAGGATAAAGTGCCGGGAAAGCTGGAGCCGGGCAATCCGAACTACGAGCTTGCCTATGCCACCTGCGGCATCGTCGATTATCTCTTGGCACTCGGCGAGCAGGCGGGCGAGTCGGGAACGACCCGCCAGAAGGTCGAGGCGGCCTATGCCGCCATCACCGCGCAGGAGAACCAACTCACTGACAGGCTGCTCGGTTACCTGCGCTCCCGCAACGACTGCCATATTGTCGGCCAGTCGCTGAACCGCGAAGGAAGCCGGGTGCCCACCATCGCGTTCCGCTTCGATGGTCGGGATGCTGGCGAGATTTGCCGGGCGATGGATGAGGAAAAGATCGCCATCCGCTTTGGCGATTTCCATTCACGACGTTTGGCCGAATACCTGAACGTGACCGATCATGGCGGTATGGTCAGGGTCTCTATGGTGCATTACAACACCGTTGAAGAGGTCGACCGCATGACGCGCGCGCTGGACCGGATCCTGGCCACGGAGGCTGGTCTGGCAAAGGCAAGCTAAGTCTTTCTGCTTCCACCCGAAATAGAACACGCGAAGGCCGCTCTGGAAGGACTGTCAGAGCGGCTCTCATATGTTGCGTCTCAGGGCAGAGCGTTCGGCCGCGTGGCAATAGATGTAGCCACGCAGGGAGGCCTCATCTCCATCTCGGTCCATGACAATGGCCCCCGCCGTGGGTGAGACCTTCGATCTTTCTAACGTCTGCAGCCTTGGCCTGAAGCTCTCATGTCACCACCAAGCCTTGCCATGGCGCGTACGTCACGAGCGACCCCCAGCCGTTTTGGTGGCGGGCATGGGCAGGCAGGGTTGCAAAGGATTATCCTATTCCGACCAAGCCGATGGCGATCCCTTGATCGCCTGCCTCATTCGTTGGATCAGGTTTCGTTCCGCCGCGCGAGCGTGCTTCTCTACGATGTCTTGGGTTGCCTTCACGTCGTGCCGCGCAACCGCTTCCATGATTGCTCTGTGCTCCCGAATCATGGCGACGCGTCGCGCCGGGCTCACCGGATACCGACGGGCAAGTCCCCGAACGACTTCGCTGTGGCGTTGGCGGATTGCCAGCGCCTCCTGGTTGAAGTGGCGGTCATACATGATCCCATGGAAGGCATCATCCAGCCGATCCAACTCGATCTGGTCCGACGGTCGCGCTTCAATGCGTACCTGAACCTGCTCCATCGCCGCCAGGTCTTCCTCTGTCGCCTGTTCCACGAAGAGGCTGACGAGATAAGGCTCAATCAGGGCGCGAATATCGAAGATGTTGCGGACGAACGCCTCATCCAACGTCCTGACGCGTGCGCCTCGATTGCGGTGAATAATGACAAATCCTTCGCCGCTCAGCTGGTGCAGGGCCTCGCGGATGGGGTTTGTACTGACCTCATAGCGGCGGGCGAGATCATGGGTCTTCAACCATGATCCCTCGGGAAGGACACCGTTGATGATGTCCTCGCGTATCCGCTCATGCAGCGGCTGGAACGAAACCTCTGGTAGAGCCTGACGAGCGGCACCGGCAGGTTCGACATTCCCATTCAACATCAAGGTTCGCCTCTTCAGAACATTTCACTCATTTAGCCCAGCTGGAATCATACATCAACGCCCATTGACTTTGTACAATTTCTGAATTTTGATAGGTGAAAGAGAAGGGAAAGGTGGAGGAGAACTACCGATGTTCATGCTAAAATCACGCATCCTCGGGGCGCTGGCCCTTGGCGCTGCCACAGTGTTCGGCGCGGCTGCCGCGTCAGCGGCGGAAATCAAGTTCGCTTTCGAGATGTTCGAGGGTGACAACCCCGAGTACAACGCTGCGAAGGCGTTCAAGGACTACGTCGAGAACAAGAGCAATGGCGAACTGACAGTGCGCCTGTTTCCGGGCAACCAGATGGGCTCCGTAAGAGACACTACGGAAATGGTCCAGTCCGGAACGCTGGAAATGACGCTACCGTCGGACGGCGCCTTTGCGGGATTCTACAAGCCAATCCAGGCTTGGTCTCTGCCGTATCTGTTCCGTTCCGCGCCCGTTGCATGGGAGGTCATGAACGGCGAGTTTGGCGAATGGATGCTGAAGGACATCGAGGAGAAAACGGGTATCAAAGCGCTGGCTTTCTCGCAGAACGGCTTCCGGTCCTTCGTCAACAATGTTCGACCGATCAAGACTCCCGCAGACATGCAGGGCATGAAGATCCGGACCATGGAAAGCCCGGTCTACATGGAAATGGTGAAGGCGCTTGGTGCCAACCCGACGCCTATCGCCGGTTCCGAAGCCGTGATGGCGTTGCAGCAGGGCGTTGTTGATGGCCTCGAGAACCCTCCGCCGGTGCTTTATGCTGGCGGTGCGGCTGATGTCGCAAAGCATCTGACGTTAAACGAGCATGTTCTCGGCCTTCATATCATCGTGGCCAACAAGGCCTGGTTCGAAGGACTTAGCCCTGCGCATCAGGCGATAGTCCGGGAAGGCGCGCGCGTAATGGCAACAGTCGAAAACGTCGAGAAGACGAAGGGCGACTGGATCTATGCCAAGATGATCGCCGATGAGAAGGGCGTTCAGGTTCATACGTCCACGCCGGAAGAAAAGCAGGCATTCAAGGATGCCGTGTACCAGCCTGTGCGGAAATACATCGCCGAGCAGGTGGGCGAGGACCTGCTTTCCAAGGTGGAGACCTCAGTCGCTGAGGCTGAAAAGAAGCTCTACGGTCAGGCGAACTGACGACCGTCAGGGTGTGCCGCCATCATGACGGCACATCCTTTTTTCTTGTTGGATCCCTGAACATGAAGATCTCCGACATTTCCCGTGGCCTCGCCCGAGGTTGTGAAATCATCGCGGCGGCCATCCTGCTTGTGGTGTGTCTTATCAATTTCACGCAGGTCGGTGGACGGTACCTCTTGGGAACGTCGCTGAGTTGGGGCGAAGAGACCATGCGGTACATCATGATGTGGCTGATGATGCTGGGCAGTGTGACTGCGGTCTACCGCCTTGAGCATATGGCAGTCGAAGGTCTCCAGGACATCGTGTCGCCGAAGTTCCGGCACGCCGTTCGCGGCGCGCTCTACGCTGTTGGTGGCGTTCTGTTCGTCCTGCTCGCTTACTATGGCTGGTCGGCTGCAATGCGGAATGCCGCCCAGAATGCTGCGGCGTCAGGCATGCCCATGATCGTTCCTTATATGGCGATCCCGGTTGGCTCCGTGCTGATCCTTGTCCAGATCGTGCTGTGCTGGATCTCGGGATTCGGCATCGAAGAGGCCGAGTGACGCCGCGAATTTAATCCCCTCCGAGGACTGAAAATGCTTTGGGTTGCAATCCTTTCGATGGTGCTGTTGCTGGGCGGTGTCCCGATTGCAATGGCGTTGGGCCTTGGGGGCACGCTCGGGGTCTGGCTGGCTGGCATCCCTCTGCAGGTCATCATCACACGCTTCTTCGCGGGGGTAGACAGCTTCGTCTTCCTCGCTATGCCGTTCTATATTTTGGCTGCGGAGATCATGAACCGCAGCGGCATCACGACCCGGCTTATCTATCTTTCTTCCATCTTTACCGGTCGCCTGCCGGGAGGCACCGCGTATACCAACGTCGGCACCTCGGTCTTGTTTGCCGGAGTGTCGGGCTCGGCCGTCGCTGATGCCAGTGCGCTTGGCCGCTTCTTCATGACGGTCATGCCGAAGGAGGGATATACGAAGCCGTATTCCGCAGCCGTTACCGCCGCGTCCTCGATCATCGGGCCGATCATCCCGCCGTCTGGCCTGGCGATCATCATGGCGGCGGTGACCGGCCTCTCAGTCGTTGATCTTTTCGTGGCGGGCGTAATACCGGGTGTGCTCTTTGGCGTAGCGTGTGCGGTGGTCATCCTCATCAAGTCGGTACGAAGCGGACTTCCAAAGTCGATCGTGACGGTCAAGCGCGAGGATCTTCCAAGGCTGTTGATCGAGGGCACGGCGGTCATGCTGCTGCCGTTCATCATCGTCGGGGGGATGGTCACCGGAGCGTTCACCGCCACCGAGGGGGGAGGGATCGCGGTCTTCGTTGCCGCCCTGCTTGGCCTCTTCCTGTTCCGGTCTATCACTCTACGCGATCTCTGGGATGCTCTTGTCATATCAGCGCGCGGCAGCGCCACGATCTATCTTCTGGTCGCCGCAGCATCGATCCTCTCCTATGCACTCAACCTTCTGGGGATCGGGGGTGTGGTGAAGGCGATCGCTCCCTATTTCCAGAGCAGCCCAATGCTGTTCCTGCTCGGCGTCATGCTTTTGATGCTGTTTCTTGGAATGTTCCTGGATATCGGCGCGGCATTGTTGATCTTCGTGCCGCTGGTTATGCCGACCATCATTCAGCTTGGCATCGACCCGATCCAAGCTTCGATGGTGATCATCCTGTCGCTTGCCATGGGGCTCATCACGCCTCCCGTTGGTGTCGTGCTCTTCATCCTGATGAAGATCGGGAACATCCGCATGACCCCGCTGATGCGGGATCTGATGCCGTTCATCCTCGCAGAGATCGGCGTCATCCTGCTCCTTATACTTTTCCCGTCATTGTCGACCTGGCTGCCGAACTTGCTGCGCTGACGCCTTTTCATACTCTCGGATGAACGAATGAAAATCACTGCAATCAAACCGTACATCGCTCGCGTGGGCGCGAGAAACCAGCTTGTCGTCAAGGTGGAGACAGACAGCGGCATCCATGGCTGGGGCGAGTCAGGCCTTTCCTATCGTGAGAAGGCTGTGGCCGGTGCGCTGGATCATTACGCGCAGTTCTTGCTCGGCAGGGATCCGATGCGTTGTGGCGCCCTGTGGCAGGAAATGTACCGCAGTCAGTATTTCGAGGGCGGGCGGGTTCTTGCCGCGGCGATAGCCGCGCTCGACATCGCCTTCCACGATATCAAGGGCAAAGCGCTTGGTGTTCCGGTTTATCAACTGCTTGGCGGCAAGCAGCGTGACCTTGTGCCGGCTTTCGCCACCACTTCGGCGGAGCCCGGCGAGCAAATGATCCAGCAGACGGTGATGCTGAAAGAAGCGGGTTGGAACTGCGTTCGATTCATTGCAACGGGGCAGGAGAACCTAGACCACTTCGAACCTCGCGACTCGATCGCAACCACGGCGGAATGGGTGACCAAGGCGCGTGCAGAAGTCGGTCATGCCATGACACTGGGCGTTGAATACCACCATCGCCTCAGCGTCGCTGAAGCGGCCTCTTTCTGCCAGAAAATGCCGAAGGGGACGATCGACTTCCTCGAGGAGGGGATTCGAGACGAGACGCCCACGGCCTACGAGGCGCTCCGCCGGATGACTGATGTCCCCTTTGCAATCGGCGAAGAGTTTTCGTCCAAGTGGCAGTTCCTGCCTTACGTGGAACGTGACATCATGCAGTTCTGCCGGATCGACATCTGCAACGTCGGTGGTTTCACCGAAGCGATGAAGGTTGCTGGCTGGTGCGAGGCGCATTACATCGACCTGATGCCGCACAATCCGCTAGGGCCGATCTGTACCGCCGCCTCGGTCCATCTTGGCGCGGCGGTCGCAAACTTCGGCTGGCTCGAATGCCGGCAAAGCCCTGCAGAACAACATTGGGGCTTTGACAACCGGACACTGTTCCCGAAACAGATCGAGGTGGATGGCGCTTTCTATGTCGTTCCCGATGCGCCGGGATTGGGCATCGAAGTCGACGAGGCAGAGCTTCAGAAGATGCCATTTGAGTATTCAGAGCCGCCGCATCTTCGCCGGACGGATGGATCATTCACCAACTGGTAGCCGCATTTGCGGGAGCGGGTTCCCGCTCGTCCGCCTGCCGAGTGGCGTGGCAGCACCTCTCACAGCCCTTGTTGTCACCATATCGCAATCTCTGATATGAAGGAGCGAGCGGCGTGGGGACAAGATGGCTGACAAGGTACTGGTGATTGATCCGATTGAGCGGCAAGACCTCATCAAGGGCCTGGCTAGCGATGTCCGCGTCATGATGCTGAAGCTCCTGCGCACGAGTGGCCCGAAGAATGTCAATGAGATCGCCGAAGAGCTGAAGCTCCCGCAGTCGACCGCGTCGATCAATCTTAAAGTGCTCGAGGATTGCGGCCTGATCTACACCGAGGGTCAGCGCGCCAAGAAGGGCAGCCAGAAGCTTTGTTATTCGGCGTTCCGCGAGATCCTCATCTCGTTTTCGGAACCAGTCACCGATCGGTTGGCGGAAGCGATCACCGTGTCCATGCCTCTGGGTCTCTATACCGAATTTGAAGTCTCCGGCCCGTGCGGGATGTGCTCGAGGGATGGTGTCATCGGCTTACTCGATGTTCCGGACACCTTCCTTGATCCGAACCGCATGAAGGCGGGCCTTCTGTGGTTCAATACTGGCTTTGTTGAATACCAGTTTCCCAACAATACCCTGCTGAAGAAAGCAAGGCCCAAGGCAATCGAGTTCGCGATGGAATTGAGCTCCGAGGTGCCGGGAACATCCGCCAACTGGCCGTCAGACATCTTTCTTCAGGTCAACGGCATCGAGATCGGCACATGGACGTCTCCCGGCGACTATGGCGACAAACGCGGTAACTTTACCCCGGATTGGTGGAAGCTGGCCGGATCGCAATACGGAATGCTGAAGAACTGGCGCATCAACGGACAGGGCAGTTTCGTCGACGGCATGAAGATTTCGAACGTCACTCTCGATGACCTACACCTGGACCAGCATCGTTCGATCCGGATGCGCATCGGGGTAAAGGACGATGCCGAACATCCCGGCGGCATCAACATTTTCGGCAGCGGCTTCGGGAACTACGGCCAGGATATCGTGCTTCGCATTCAGGTCTAGAGATCATAGACTGACTTGACGCGCCCTGCCGGTTCGGGCTCATATACCAACAATTCGGATACAAACCGAATAGATGGATATGGCCTCGGGAGGAGAGGGCTTTGGACGCTCGGGTTACTGCGCATGCGCGTTATACAATCGCGGATATCGACAAGCGCCTCTACGGGTCGTTTCTCGAGCATCTAGGACGTGCGATCTACACTGGCATCTACGAGCCCGATCATCCGACAGCGCTCCCGAACGGCATGCGGCAGGATGTGATTGACCTCGTTCGCGAACTCGACACGCCCGTCTGCCGGTACCCCGGCGGCAATTTCGTCTCAGCCTACAATTGGGAAGATGGAATCGGCCCGAAGGAAAGCCGCCCGACCCGCCTGGACCTCGCCTGGCGTACATCCGAATCCAACCAGGTTGGCATACATGAATTTGCCGAATGGGCTGAGGCTGCCGGCACGGAGATGATGCTGGCGGTCAATCTCGGATCGCGTGGCCTGGATGCCGCGCGCAACTTCGTGGAATATGTAAATCATCCCGGTGGCAGCCAATGGTCCGACCTGCGTCGCCAGAATGGCCGCGCGCAGCCGTGGAACGTCAAGCTCTGGTGCCTCGGCAATGAGATGGATGGCCCCTGGCAGGTCGGCCACAAAAGCGCTGCCGAATACGGTCACCTGGCGAACGAAACAGCCAAGGCCATCCGCGCCTTCGATGACAAGCTTGAGCTTGTCGTCTGCGGATCCTCCCACTCCGACATGGCGACCTATCCCCAGTGGGAAGCGACCGTTCTCGATGCGACCTACGACCAGGTCGATTACATCTCGTTGCACATGTATTTTGAGAACTACGAGAAGAAGACCTCGGAATTCCTGGCCCTGCCTGAGAAGCTCGATCGCTACATCGGCACCGTCAGCGGCGTCATCGACTTCGTGAAGGCGGGCAAGCGTTCGAAGCGAGACGTCAAGATCTCCTTTGATGAGTGGAACGTCTGGTATCACGAGCGCAAGAACGACGCGAAGCGCATGCGCGAATGGGATTGGCCGCATGCTCCGGTGCTGCTTGAGGACATTTACAATTTCGAGGATGTGCTGCAGGTCGGTTGTATCATCAACACCTTCATCCGCCGGTCGGACATCGTGCGGGTGGCCTGCATCGCGCAATTGGTCAACGTGATCGCGCCAATCATGACCGAGCCGGGTGGCGCCTCCTGGCGGCAGACGATCTACCATCCATTTCATCTGGCGTCTCGTTATGGGCGGGGGACTGCGCTACAGCTTGATGTGGACTGCGCGAGCTACACGGCCGATGTCGCGGATGCTGTCCCTTACCTCGATATTGCCGGTGTTCATGACGGCGATGCAGGAACGCTCACCTTCTTCGCCATCAACCGCCACGGGTCCGAGTCGGCGAACATCAAGCTTTGCGTAGAGCGCTTCGGAAACATCAGGAGCGTTGAACACACGCTGATCAAGCATGATGATCTGGAGGCGCGCAATACCAAGGACAATCCGGACAACGTCGCTCCGCGCAAGACGACGGATGCGGTGGTGGAAGGCAACGACGTTCGTTTGTCGGTTCCGCCGTACTCGTATTCCATGATCAGGATCCAACTGTAAGATCAATCGGTGGCGGTGAAATCCCGCCTGTCTAGGGAGGAAAGTGACATGCCGAATTGGTTCAGACTGACAAAGGCGGTGCTTGTGGCGGGCAGTCTCATGGCCTCCGCCGCCCATGCCGAGGAAACCGTGACGTGGTGGGACTTCCTGAGCGGCGGTGATGGCGTGCGCATGAAGCAGCTCATCTCAGACTTCAACGCAGCTCATCAAGGCAAGATCAAGATCGATGCAACGACGCTTGAATGGGGGACGCCCTTCTACGCGAAGGTCCAGACATCTGCTGCCGTGGGAGAGGCGCCGGATATCATGACCTATCATGCGAGCCGTATCCCGCTCGCGGTCAAGCAGGGTATCCTGCAGGAAATCACGGCCGATCACTGGAAGACGATGGGGCTGTCGCAGTCCGACTATGCGCCGGCCACCTGGGACGCGGTGACCTCCGACGGCAAGCAATATGCCGTGCCGCTCGATACGCATCCGATCGTGCTTTACTACAACAAGGACCTGCTGAAGAAGGCCGGCGTACTGGGCGACGACGGCAAGCCCAAGGGCATGGACTCGCGCGAAAACTTCACCGCGACACTCAAGGCCCTGAAGGAGGCGGGTGTGAAGTTCCCACTCGGCTCTGTGACGGCCGACGGTAACTTCATGTTCCGCACCATCTATTCGTTCATGGGCCAGCAGGACGGCGAACTGATGACAGACGGGGAGTTTCTTGCCGGCGACAACGCCAAGAAGCTCGAAAATGCGCTGTCTGTTCTGGCTGACTGGACCAAGGAGGGGCTGCAGTCCACCTATACCGACTATCCTGCAACGGTCGCGCTGTTCACCTCGGGTGAGGCGGCGATGATGATCAACGGCGTCTGGGAGGTCCCGACGATGACGGACCTTGCCAAGAACGGCAAGCTTTTCGACTGGGGTGCTGTCGAACTGCCGGTGATCTTCGATCATCCTTCAACCTATGCCGACAGCCACAGCTTCGCGATCCCGGCCAACAAGGGCAAGGAGATGAGCCCGGAAAAGCGCGCGGCCGTGCTGGAGGTCATGAGCTGGATCTCGAAGAACTCGCTGTTTTGGGCGACCGCCGGACATATTCCCGCCTATGGTCCCGTGACCAATTCGGCGGAATACAAGGCGATGGAG
The DNA here is from genome assembly GCF_003491345.1 of Neorhizobium sp. SOG26. Taxonomy (GTDB): domain Bacteria; phylum Pseudomonadota; class Alphaproteobacteria; order Rhizobiales; family Rhizobiaceae; genus Neorhizobium; species Neorhizobium turbinariae. Next base: position 125,666 of record NZ_CP025513.1, on the reverse strand, counting down.
CCGAATGCGACCTACTCCTCGCTCACCACCAACATGATCTTCGACCCGAAGACGCCACTCGCTGGCATCGCCGGGCCGATCTTCGACGTGATGTCGAACTTCTTCGTGCCGACGCTGAATGGCGAGATGGAGCCTGCAGAAGCAGTCGAGGAGATCAAGGCTGGTCTGGAGGACCTTTGACGAGCTTGGCCCGGGCGACCAGGGTCACCCGGGCCTTACGCGTTTGAATGCAGGGGGGGGAGGATGATGCTCAGAAACCGGCGCAGGGAGACGCTTTTCGCCCTGGCGCTTGTCGCGCCTTTCGTCGCCATCTATGGCCTTGTCTTCGTCTACCCGACGATCAAGCTCTTCATGATCAGCCTCACGGATGCGCCGCTGATCGGCGGGGGAAATTATGTCGGCTTCGACAATTACACGCGTCTCGCGTCTGACCGGAGGTTCAACACCGCAGTTTGGAACACGGCATACTTTGTCCTCATCACCGTCGTGCCGGGGACCCTTATCGCGTTCGCCATTGCGCTCGGCGTCAATCGCCTTAGGGGGCGGCTTCAGGCCGCGATCCTCGCCCTGTTCTTCCTGCCGTATATTCTCCCGGTCTCGGTGGTCTATCTCCTCTGGGACTGGACGTTGAACTTCCAGTTCGGCATCGCGATGCATGTCTTTGACCTGCTCGGCATCCAGCGCATTCCGGTCTTCAAGTCGACGGCGTGGTTCATGCCGGCGGTGGGTGTGATCACGATCTGGTGGACGGCCGGCTTTTCGATTCTCTTGTTCCTTGCGGGATTGCGCGCCATACCAGCTGAGATCTACGAAGCCGCGGCGTTGGACAATGCCGGCATCTGGTCGACCTTTCGCCGCATCACCTGGCCCCTGATGTGGCCGATCACTGCGCTGGTGCTGACGATCCAGTTGATCTCCCAGCTCAAGATCTTCGACCAGGTCTATCTGTTTTCGACCGGGGGGCGCCCGAACGACAACGTCGTGCTGGTTTATTACGTGTTCCAGAGAGCCTTCCAGTCAGACCAGGGGGGCAGGGCAGCGGCCGTGGCTGTCGTGCTGTTCATTATCGTCATCGTCGTGTCGGTGTTGAACTTCCAGTTGACGCGCCTTTCGGGAGGGCGATCACGATGACAGCAGCAACCGCACGTCGGCTGAACAACATCGGCCTCGTCATCACCGTGATTACCGTGTTGTGTGCCGTGGTCTGGGCCTTCCCGCTTTATTGGGCAGTGGTATCGTCGCTGAAGCCGGAGGACGAAGTGGTGCGGCCCTATATCGAGCTGTGGCCGGATACCCCCACGCTGTCGCACTATGTATTTGCGTTGACTAAGACGGAAATCGGCCGTTGGTACATCAACTCGATCGTGACCGCGGCGGCCGTCACCGTGCTCACAGTCAGCTCGTCGCTCTTCTGCGGCTACGCCATCTCGCAGCTGAAGTTTCCGTTTCGGAGCATGCTCTGGTGGCTCATCCTGGCAAGCTTCATGGTCCCGATGCAAACCCTGATCATCAATCATTTCGAGCTGGTGGCGGATCTCGGCCTTATCAACACATGGAGCGGCATCGTGCTGCCGCAGCTCATCCACCCGGTCATCATCATCGTCTACAAGCAGTTCTTCGATGGCGTGCCGAAGGATTTTCGCGAGGCGGCGGTGATGGACAACGCTTCCGAGTGGCGCATCCTGACGCGGGTCTATATCCCCATGAACTGGGGTGTCACCACGGCGCTGTCGATCGTGTGCTTCATCTGGTCGTGGAATTCGTTCCTGTGGCCGTTCCTGGCGGTAACCAAGACCAACATGATGACGATCACCGTCGGCATCACCCAGGTCAATGATGCATTCGGCGTCTATTATGCACGGCAATTGACGGCGGCGGTGCTTGCTGGTCTGCCGGTGGCGCTCGTCTACCTGATCTTCCAGCGAAGGGTGACGGAAGCGATCACCCTGTCGGCGGGCATCAAGGGGTAGGGCCACGCCTTTCGCATTCGCTTGAGCGAGAGCCCTGCCGCGGTGACTCAAGCGGCTTGATAGGATCTTCCGTCTGCGTCAAACAGATGAACCGCCGTAGGATCCAGGCCCACCTGCACGCGATCACCGGGGCGCACGCTCGAGCGTCCGCTATCCTGCGCAACAAGCTGGGAGCCATCTTCGAGCGTGCAATACGCAAGCGTGCGTTCGCCGAGTTGTTCCACGACCCCCACCTGCGCCGTTGTCGTGGGACGGGATGGGTCGGTACCCGCCGCCACGATCCGCACTGATTCCGGCCGGATACCGAGATCAAACTTCCCGGCTTGGGGAACAGGTGCTTCGATCTCGAACTCGAACCCGTTTCCGAGCCGCACCGGCGTCCGCCCGGGGCGCAGAACTTCGACGGGAAGAAAATTCATGCCGGGGCTTCCGATGAACCCTGCAACGAAGCGCGAAGCGGGCTTGAGGTAGACCTCCATCGGCGTCCCGATCTGCTCGATCTTGCACTGGTTGAGAACGACGATGCGGTCTGCGAGCGTCATCGCCTCCGTCTGGTCATGCGTGACATAGATCATCGTCGCCTTCATGCGCTGATGAAGCTGGGCGAGCTCGACCCGGGTGCGCGCGCGTAGCGCGGCATCGAGGTTCGACAGCGGTTCATCGAAGAGAAAGGCCTTCGGCTCCTTGACGATCGCCCGGCCAATGGCCACCCGTTGCCGTTGCCCACCGGATAACTGTGCGGGCTTGCGCGACAGTAGATGCTCCATCTCCAGCATGCGGGCAGCGGTCAACACCCGCGTTTCGATCTCCGTCGCTGGAAGGCCAATATTCTGGAGCCCGAAGGCCATGTTGTCCCGCACGCTCATGTGCGGATAAAGAGCATAATTCTGGAATACCATCGCAACATTGCGCTGGCCCGGCGGCAGCGTCTCGCTGCGCACGCCGCCGATAGTAAGGGAGCCGGAGTCGATCGTCTCAAGCCCGGCGATCATGCGAAGAAGCGTCGATTTGCCCGATCCGGAAGGCCCAAGGAAGACGACGAGTTCCCCCGCCTCGACAGACAGCGAGATGTCCTTGATGACCGATACCGAACCGAAGCTTTTCGATACATTCTCCAGACGAATTTCCGCCATCCATCTCCTCCCAGAGCTCGCATCATTCTTTCCGGTATGTATCGGAAGTCAAGATACGGATGCTGGCTGGAAATATTCGCGCTTCACCGCTCAGCTGCTGTGCGCCCGTAAAGCAGCAGCATGACAATGATGACGAGGCCGTAGATGATCTGGCGCCCGGCTTCAGGCATCTGCATCACCGACAGGATCGATTGCAGGAGCGTGATGAGGATCACGCCCGCGATGGTGCCAAGGTAAGAGCCACGACCGCCGATGATCGAGGTTCCGCCAAGAACGACTGCGGCAATTGCCGGCAGCAGGTACGCGTCACCCATGGATTGCGCAGCCTTCGAAGCATAGCCTGCGAGCAGGATGCCACCAAGCGCAGACAGCCCGCCGGCCACGGCAAACGCTATCATTACGATGCGCCGCGTGTTGATGCCTGACAGATAAGCCGCCCGCTCGCGATTCCCGATGCCATAGACGCATCGCCCGAAGCTCGTACGCGTCAGCACGAATACCATTCCGGCGCCAACAAGTGCCCAGATGATTACGACGTTCGGAATGCCGGGGATGATCGATCCTGTAGCGAGGAAGCGCATGGCACCGGTGGCGCTGTCCTGCGGGGAGAAGCCGCCGGTGTAAACCACCATGGCACCCTGGGCGACAGCATTGGTGGCGAGCGTCATGATCATCGACGGGATGCGCAGATAGGCGACGCCGAGGCCGTTGACGACGCCGATCGCGACGCCGCACAAGATCCCAAACGGGATAGCGAAGGCCGCGCCCACGTCGCCATAGGCGGCGGCCGCGCAGGCCATCATGGCGCCCGTGGAGACTGCCCAAGGCACGGAAAGGTCGATCTGGCCAAGCAGGATGACCAGCATCATACCCGTGGCAATGACACCCAGGAAGGAGGCCACTTTCAACTGCTGCAGCAGGTATTCCGGCGAGAGGAAGCTGCTGGAATAAAGGCTCCCCAAAATGAGAAGAAGGACAATGCAGGCGAAAGCGATTACCACCGCCCGATCGAGCCGCCGGACGAAGCTTGGCATGCGTTCAGTCATGCGTACCGTTCCAGTTTCACTCACAGGAACCACTCCAGCCTATTTCGGACACGGACCAAGCCGATCGCTCCCAGGCTGACAGCGACAAGCAATATGAGGCCCTGGAAGAGGGGCTGCCAGATGGGGTCGAAATCAAAGACGAACAGCAGGTCGCCAATCGTACGGAAGGCGAGCGCGCCAAAGATGGCGCCGATCGCGCTGCCCTTGCCGCCAAACAAAGACACCCCGCCCAGCACCACCGCCGCGATGGAGAACAGCGTATAGGCATTGCCGCTCGCAAGAGCTGCATCCCCTGTATAGGTGAAAAAAGTCAGGAAGAGCCCGCCGACGGCGGCGATCAGACCGCCAAGCGTGTAGCTCAGGAACTTGCCGCGGCGGATGGGCATGCCCGACATGTATGCGGCCGTTTCGGACGAACCGGCGGCATAGGCCGCACGACCGTAGACGCTGCGGCTATAGGGGATCCAAACGACAAGCACCACGCCCGCCAGCGCAACAAGGCTGCTCGGGATGACGCCGAACAGCCGGCCGGTAAGCGCGTCCGCCAGATCCTCATTGACGGATCCGCCCGGGAAGGGCCGCAGGAGGAGCGCAATGCCGAAATAAACGGCACCTGTCGCGATCGTCGTGACGATCGGTTGTAACCGGCCATAGATGACGATGGCGCCGTTGATCGCCCCGCACAACGCGCCGACAAGCAGGACCGCAATCACGCCCATTGCTGTTTCGAGGGGTGTGCCGATTACGATCCAGGACGCCAGACAATTGGTCAGCAGGAGGATCATGCCGACCGAGAGATCAATGCCGGCTGTGATCACGACAAGCGTCTGCGCCATAGCGACGAATGCCAGCAGCACGCCCTTGTTCGCAGCCGTCTGGACGACATTGGCGGTGAACCCTGCTGGATGGTTTGCCGTGTAGATGACGAACATCACGACGAAGATCGCAACGGCGGTCAAAGTGCCTTGCTGTGCTGAAAGCCAATACCGCCAGTCTTTCATGATGCGAGCTCCTGCACTCTTTCCGCTTCGGGCAGGTTTAGGGCGCTGGCGAGAAGAGCATGTTCGGTAATCTCGGACCCCACCAGTTGCCGCTTCACTGCGCCGTCATAAAGAACCAGAACTTTGTCGCAGCAGCCGATCAATTCGGCATAGTCGGTCGAATAAAAGAGAATAGCGGCACCTTCATCGGCCAGCCGGCGCAGCAACTGGTAGATTTCCTGCTTCGTGCCAACGTCGATGCCTCGGGTCGGGTCGTTCAGCAGCACGATCCGCGGGCTGCGCATCAACCATTTGGCGATGACGACCTTCTGCTGGTTACCACCTGAAAGCGTGCCTACGGGCACATCAAGGTTGCCGGCCTTGATCGAAAGCAACTTCATCATGCGGTCGATGAGCGTCTGCTCCTTTTTGCCGTCGATGACGCCGCTCTTAGCGAGTTGGTCAAGGGCCGCAAATGACAGGTTCTCACGCACCGTCATCGGTAACATGAGTCCTTCGGTCTTCCGGTCTTCGGGTATGAGCGCCATGCCGATGCCATGGTCGCGCGCCTGTGTCGGGCTTTCTATTCGCACGGGTTCGCCATCTACGAGAACAGTGCCCTTAACATCGCGAAGCACGCCGAACAGGGCAAGCAGCAGGTCTCTCTGCCCCTGGCCATCCAACCCGCCGAGGCCAACGATCTCGCCCGCTTTCAGCGAGAAGGAAATGTCGTGAAGGCGGTCACCCCAGGAGAGGTTCTGAACGTCAAGGACCGGCTTCTTGTCCGGCACGGGCTCAGGTTTCGACGGGTAAGCGCTATGATATTCGCGACCGATCATCATCTCGATCACGTCTTCATCGCTCTTTGTCCCGGCGGGGTAGCTTGCGACATTGCTGCCATTACGGAACACGGTGCAGTCGTCCGCGAGCTCGGCGATCTCGTTCATCCGATGCGATATGTAGAGCAGCGCCAGCCGTTCGTTGCGAAGACGCTTCAAGACCTCGAAGACTTTCCGGACATCGCCCGCCGTCAAGGCGGATGTCGCCTCGTCGAGAATGAGGATGCGCGGCTTGCGGGCCAGCGCCTTTGCAATTTCCACCATCTGCCGGCGTGACAGCGGCAGGTCCTTGACGAGAGCAAGCGGATGTATGTCGGAGGCGCCCGTGCGCGCCAGCGCCTCTTCGGCTATCTGACGTTGCGCCCTCCGGTCAATCATGCCGAAACGGGTGGGCGGCCTGGATACCATGATGTTGTCCGCAACGCTAAGTTCCGGAATGAGTGACAGTTCCTGAAAGACGCAGACCACGCCGGCATCGTTGGCGGCCGCCGGCGAGGGGAACGTCACCGGCTGCCCGTCCATGAGCATGGTGCCTTGATCAGGCGACACAACGCCAGACATGATCTTGATCAGCGTCGACTTGCCTGCGCCGTTTTCCCCCAGGAGCGCGTGGATTCTGCCGGCCTTCAGCGTGAGGCTGGCCTGCTCAAGCGCCCTGACCCCTCCGTAACGTTTGGATATGCCTTCCATACGGAAAAGGTCATCAGACTGCTGCATCATTTTCTCCGGGACATGAGCGAAGCAGGCACGAGGCCGATCGGCTTCGTGCCTGCCAATTCCATGATGGCTACTGATTTTCCTTTGTCTGCCCCATAATCTCCTGGGCAGTGAAGTTGATCCCGCACGTCGGGAAGGAGTTGCCAACGAAGAAATTGTCGGACTCCGTTGGGAAGTAATCCTGCCCTTCCTTGAACTCGCCATCCGAGGTGATCGCCAGCGGCAGCTTGACCTCCTGCGGGATGACCTGACCCTCAAGAGCTGCAATTGCCGTCTTGATGGCCACGGCCACCTGTGCCGGTCCCGAGCCTGCCGAGGTGCACTTCAACCCGTCCGCCGAATGCTTCGCGCAAAGCTTGCGGAAACCGTTCTCGGTCTCGCCGCCAAACGGAACGAATGGGTGCTTGGCGTCAATCATCGCCTGCACCACGCCGGTGTCGCCACCCTGGGCGGTGATGCCGTCAAACGGGCCATTGGTGGCGATCGCGTCAGCCGCGACCTTCTGGGCCACGCCGTCGTCCCATTTGCCCATGACCTCGGTCACCTTGAACTCCTTGCCCGAAGCCTGCAGCTTCTCGTGAAGCCCGGTATGACGGTCGGTGTCGACAGAGGTTCCAGCAACGCCGCGAACCTCGAGCACCTTTCCACCATTCGGCAGGTATTTCACCAGCCAGTCGCCCCAAAGCTCACCGAGGCCCTTCTGGTCGACATTGACGTTGATCGCGTCTTCCGTGTCGAGAATATTGTCAAACGCGACGAGAACGACGCCGGCCTGTTTGGCCCGCTTGATGACTGGTGCAAAGGCGGTCGGGTTCTGGGCGTTGACGATGATCGCGTCGTAACCAGAGTCAATGAAGTTGTTGATGGCCGAGATCTGCGCCGGCACATCCTCTCCTGTCGAAACGACCTTGAATTCCTTCAGCTTGGCGGCGACGTCCGGCTGGGCAGCATAGGCCTTGGCCGTCTGCACCATCTGGATGCGCCAGGTATTGGCGATATAGCCGTTCGCGAGCGCAATGCGGAACGGGCCATCCTTCTTGGGGAACTTGTAGAACTTGGTCTCGGCAGACCAGGGTGCAAAGCACTCCGGATCGGCAGACGGGCCTGAAACGACTTCTGGCTCAGCGTAAGATGCCGAGCCCAGCATGAGGAATGCAGTTGCTGCGACAACACCACGTATCACGGATTTCATCGGCTTTCCCTCCCTTTGGCGCGCTTGCACGAGCTCTCTCGCGTGGTCGCGAGGCACGATACAGACACGACTCCCTTGGCGTCGCTCACGGCGGCCATCTCCCAAACAGCGCAGCAAAGTCTCCTCACCAGCCGCACCGTCCTTAATGGGTAGCGCTACCATATTTCACTGTAAAGAGGATTTTGCGGAAACAACTTGTCGGATTATTTTAACGTTGAAGTGTTTTGGAAGTATTCGTTGGCGCGGCCGTGCCACTTGCATAAAGTTAGCGCTATCAGCATTGTTGGATTGGTATCATTCGGGGGAGGAACGATGGCCGTAGATTTTCAGGTGCTGGATGCACGCTTCGCACGTCTGGTCAATCCGAGCGCTCGACTGGAGCAGCTTTACGGCGGATGCCGCTGGGCCGAGGGGCCAGCTTACTTTGCAGGCGGACGCTATTTGATCTGGTCCGACATCCCCAATGACCGCACGTTGCGGTATGACGAGAACGACGGGCATGTCAGCGTTTTCCGGCAGCCAGCGAACTTCTCCAACGGCAACACCACGGACCGCCACGGAAGACTCGTAACCTGCGAGCACGGCGGTCGCCGGGTCAGTCGCACCGAACATGACGGTAGCGTCGTCACGATCGCCGATCGATGGGATGGCAAGCGGCTGAATTCACCCAACGACGTGGTCGTTCGCTCGGACGGTTCGATCTGGTTCACCGACCCGACCTACGGGATCGACACTGACTATGAGGGTCATCGAGCACCGAGCGAAATCGGCGCCTGCCACGTTTACCGTGTGGACCCGCAGACGATGGCAATCGAGCCGGTGATCACTGACATGGTGCGCCCCAACGGCCTCGCCTTCTCGCTGGATGAGAGCCAATTGTATGTCGTCGATACCGGGCGAACTCACGGTGAGCATTACCCGGCCCACATGCGTGTCTTCGACGTGGACCGGGCGGGCAAGGTGTCCGGCGGCCGTGTCTTTGCCGACTGTACGGTTGGCCTGTTTGATGGTTTCCGGCTTGATGAGGACGGGCGAATCTGGACGAGTGCCGGGGACGGCGTCCACTGCTATGATCCGGACGGCACCTTGATCGGCAAGATCCTTGTTCCCGAAACGACGGCCAACTGCGTGTTTGGCGGGCCGAAGCGCAACATTCTCTATATCTGCGCGACGAGTTCTCTCTACGCCATCCGGCTCATGGTCAACGGTGCGAGGCTGTCCTGACCGGTGGAAGAACTCGACGTCAATGAGCCGGTCAAGAAGATGGGACGGCGCAGCAGTGGCCGGCCCACCATCAATGATGTGGCGCGGCTGGCCGGCGTTTCACCAATCACCGTCTCTCGGGCGCTGCGCGATCCGTCGCTGGTCTCGGTGGAGTTGCGCCGGCTGGTCGACGGCGCTGTTGCCGAACTCCATTACCAGCCAAACGTCAATGCGCGCGCCCTTGCCTCCTCGCGCGCAGACGTCATTGCCGTCCTTGTGCCGTTGCTGACGAATATCGTCTTCGCCGACTTTATCAGGGGCATCTATGACGCGCTGGATGACAGCACGTTGCAGGTCCAGATCGGCAACACCCATTACTCTCCGCAGGAAGAGGAACGGCTTGTGCGCATGTTCCTTGGCCAGCGACCATCCGGATTGATCCTCGCCGGCATCGACCAGTCGAGTCCAACGGTGAAGCTCCTCAAGGCCGCTGGCTGCCCGGTGGTGCAGGTGATGGAATACCACGAAGAGCCAATCGACATGCTGGTCGGCTTCTCGCACTTCGAGGCGGGAAAGGCGGCGACGGAGCACCTTGTCCACGCCGGCTATCGCCGGATCGGATTCATCGGCGCGCGCATGGATCCACGCTCGCAGCGTCGCATGGCCGGCTACCAGCGCGCTCTGGAAGAAGCCGGCATGTTCGATCCGACTCTGATTACCACGACGCCAACACCATCCAGCGTGCCGCTCGGCGGCGAACTGCTGGCGGAGGCCTTGGCGCGGAACCATGACCTTGATGCCGTCTTCTGCAATAACGACGATCTTGCCCTGGGCGTGCTCTTCGAGTGCCAACGGCGTGCGATCAGCGTGCCGCACCGCATCGGGATCTGCGGCTTCAACGATCTCGACCTGATGCGCGCTGCGCATCCCTGCGTGACCAGCGTCACCACTCCAAGGTATGAGACTGGCCGACACGCGGTGCAGATGGTTCGTCGTCGTTTGTCAGGTGAAACGGAAGAGGCACGCTACCTCGATCTCGGGTTCCGCCTGCAGGCCCGTGAAAGCACCGCAAGAGCCTTCGCGCCGAGGTGGAAGCCTGCGTAAAACAGCGGCCTGATGTTCAGGGGCGTCGGCATAAGTGGTTTTACCAAAGCGACCTCGTTGCGTTTTGCAAGCGCCTTTTATCGTACGGCGAAGCACCTTCGAAGAAATCGGCTTGACCAATTTTACTTTTGGCGCTTTTCTGCGGGTGCATCAAGCACTGGAGGAGGGCGCGATGATGGGAGCATCTGCTATTGCCGCGACCGCGCCAGCGCGCGTGTTGCTGAGGTTGGAAAACATCTCCAAGGAGTTTCCTGGGGTCAAGGCGCTGTCGGGCGTCAACTTCGACCTGCGCGCCGGTGAGGTTCACGCCGTCTGCGGTGAGAATGGTGCAGGCAAATCGACTTTGATGAAGATCATCAGCGGCGTCTACCAGCCGAACTCAGGGTCGATTACCTTCAAGGGTGAACCAATGCGGTTCAGCTCAACGCTTCAGTCGGAAGCGGTCGGCATCGCGATCATCCACCAGGAACTCAACCTTGTTCCGCATCTTACCGTCGCGGAAAACATCTATCTCGCGCGCGAGCCGCGGCGCGGTTTTCTCGTTGATCGAAGGAAACTGATCGCCGCTGCTCGCCGCTGCCTCGACCGGATCGGTGTGAACATCGACCCGACCGTGCAGGTGCGGGCGCTCTCGGTTGCGCAGCGCCAGATGGTGGAGATCGCCAAGGCACTATCTCTTGATGCTGCAGTCCTCATCATGGATGAGCCGACGTCATCGCTGACGGAGCAGGAGGCGCAACTCCTCTTCAAGGTGATCCGCGATCTCAAGGCGCAGGGCACCGGCATCATCTACATCTCCCACAGGCTGGATGAGATGGTCGAGATTGTCGATCGCGTCACGGTCCTGCGCGATGGGCGGTATATCTCGACGGATGATTTTGCGGATCTGACGCTCGACGACATCGTCGCGCGCATGGTCGGGCGTTCGCTGGAAGATAAATATCCAGAGCCGACGCGAGTACCGGGCGAGCACGTCATCTTTTCGGCAAGCGGCCTGACGCGGCATGGAGTGTTTTCCGACATCGGCTTCGAGATCCGGCGCGGCGAGATCCTTGGGTTTGCCGGATTGATGGGGGCGGGCCGCACCGAAGTCGCTCGCGCCATCTTTGGCGCCGATCCGCTCGACTCCGGTACGATTACCCTGGATGGGAAGGAGCTGAAGATCACTGATCCGCGTAACGGGATCGAGGCAGGGATCGCTTATCTGTCGGAAGATCGCAAGGCGAATGGCCTCGCCATCAAGATGCCCGTTGACGCGAACCTGATGATGGCGCGGATGGACGGTGTCAGCAACCGCTTCGGCATCATTGATCGGAAGAAACATCATGATGCCAGCCAGCATTATGTCGATCTGCTGAACATCAAGACGCCGAGCCTCACCCAGCCGGTGAGGCTGTTGTCGGGCGGCAACCAGCAGAAGATCATCATCGGCAAATGGCTGTTCCGCGAGCCGCGGGTGATGTTTTTTGACGAGCCGACGCGGGGCATCGATATCGGCGCCAAGTTTGCGATCTACCAGATCATGGACGAACTGGCGGCGCGTGGAATCGCCGTGGTGCTGATCAGCTCGGAGTTGCCGGAAGTTCTCGGAATGACGGACCGCATCGCTGTCTTCCACGCAGGGCGGATCACCGCCACGCTGACCACGCGCGACACAAACCAGGAAGAGATCATGCATTACGCGTCCGGCAGTGGCCGGCGTGCGCAATAAGGATACTGAAATGGCCGACGTGACCGGCGAAAAGGATATGCAGCAACGAGCAGCTCCGACTGTGAAGACCGGACGGCTCAGCGAGCGGCAGAAAGATATCATCCAAAAGTTTGCGGCTCTCGCCAGCCTTGTTGTCCTCACTGCCTTTTTCTCTGCAACCAGCAGCGCCTTCTTCACCGTCGGCAACGGCATGACGATTGCCCTGCAGGTGACGTCGATTGCGCTTCTGGGGATCGGCGCGACCTATGTCATCATCACTGGCGGTATCGATCTTTCTGTGGGTTCCGTCCTGGCGCTGGCGGGCGTCGTTGCCGCGCTGGCGGTCAAGGAACTGCAACTGCCGGTCTGGCTTGGCATGGTGCTAGGTATCCTGACAGGGTCGCTCTGCGGGATGATCAACGGCATCGTCGTCACCAAGCTGAGACTGCCTCCGTTCATTGCCACGCTTGGCATGATGCTGATTGCCCGCGGCGTCGCGCTGCAGATCACCGGTGCCCGCGCCGTCTCAGGTCTTGGCGAAAGCTTTGGCGTTCTCGGCAATGGGTCGCTGCTTCGCTTCGAGTCGATTGACGAGCAGGGTTTTCCGGTCGTGGCTTTCCCCGGAATCCCATACCCGGTCGTCCTGATGATCATCATTGCTGTTGCGTCCGCCTATGTGCTGAACCGCACCGTCTTTGGTCGTCACGTTTATGCAATCGGCTCCAATGCGGATGCGGCACGGCTTTCCGGCGTCAACGTCTCGCGGGTCACCATCTACACCTACCTGATCTCGGGCACCCTGGCCGGTCTTACAGGCTGTGTGCTGATGTCCCGTCTCGTGACGGCGCAGCCCAACGAAGGCGTCATGTACGAGCTTGATGCGATTGCAAGCGCGGTGATTGGCGGCACCTCGCTGATCGGTGGCGTCGGCACGATCTCCGGCACCTTCATCGGCGCCTTCGTGATCGGCATCCTGCGCAATGGCTTGAACATGAACGGCGTCTCGGCCTTCACGCAGCAGATCATCATCGGACTTGTGATCCTGGCGACCGTCTGGATCGACCAGTTGCGCAACCGCCGCTGAGGAAGATGTCGGGAAGGGGAAGCACCTTCCCCCGCTTTGGACCCCGGTTCGGGTCCCGTCTTGTGGAGGAGAAAATGGGAAAACTGAAAACTGTGCTGCTGGCCTCGGCTATTGCGCTTGCAAGCGCATCCGCGGGTTCCGCCGGAGAAATTGCCGTCATTGTCAAGACGGTCAACTCGACCTTCTGGCAGAACGTCCAGAAGGGTGCAGATGCCGCGATTGCTGAAGTCAAAGACAAGCATACGATGACCTTCCAAGGACCGGCGTCGGAATCTGCGATCGCCGACCAGGTCAACATGGTCGAGAATGCCGTCAACCGTAAGGTGGAAGCGATCCTGCTGGCGCCGTCTGATCCGGACGCACTGGTGCCGGCGGTGAAGAAGGCATGGGAAGCCCGCATTCCGGTCGTCATCATCGACAGCCAACTCGCCGACGGCGCCGACAAGTATTACCAGTCGTTCCTTGCCACAGATAACAAGAAAGCCGGCGAACTCGCAGCACAGGCACTGATCGACAAGGTTGGCACGACCGGGAAAATCGCCGTTATGTCTTATGTCGCCGGTGCCGGCTCGGAAATTGGCCGCGTTGGCGGTTTCACCGACTACATCAAGGCGAATTCTAAGCTTGAGATCGTCGGGCCGTATTATTCGCAGTCCCAGATGGCCACTGCGCTCAACCAGGTGACTGACGTGCTGGCGGCCAACAGCGACCTGAAGGGAATCTTTGGCGCGAATGAGCCCACCGCGATCGGCATGGGCCGTGCAATCAAGCAGGCCGGCAAGAGCGGCCAGGTGATTGCCGTCGGTTTCGATGGAAACCAGGACCTGCAGGAATTCGTCAAGGACGGCACACTGGCGGCGACCGTCGTCCAGGGTTCCTATCAGATGGGTGAGATGGGCGTGGCGACGCTGGTGAAGATCCTCAACAAGGAGAAGGTAGAAAAGACCATCGACACTGGCGTTGTTGTTGTCACCAAGGACAACATCGACAAGCCGGAAGCGCAAAACGTCCTCTACTAAGAGGTGGATCCCGGCGCGCGGGCTGATGTTCGCGCGCCTCTTCCAGACCAAGATCAGATATAAGGGCATCATGAAGGTTTCGGACAAGCGCAAGCTGCGCAATCGCGACGTCTCGTTCACGCTTATGGGGCTTGGTTGTGCCCAGATGGGCAATCTTTACCGCCTCACCAGCTATCAGGAGTCGCTTGGTGCATTTGAGGCCGCATGGAATGCCGGCATCCGCTATTTCGATACGGCGCCGTTCTATGGATATACGCGCAGCGAACGCCGCCTCGGCACGATGGTGACGGATCAAAAGCGTGATGACTATGTGCTGAGCACCAAGGTCGGCCGCATCATGGTGCCCGATGCGACGGTTGGGCCGGAGGAGGACGCTTATGTTGAGCCGCTTCCGTTCCGTCCAACCTATGACTACAGCTACGACGCGGTCATGCGCTCATTTGAAGCGAGCCGGCAGCGGATCGGCATCTTCGCGCCCGACATTTTGTATGTCCATGACATCGGCCGCGCCACACATGGCGATCGGCATCAACATTATTGGGATCAGCTTACAACAGGTGGCGGGTTCCGTGCTCTCGGTGAACTGCGTGCTGGTGGCCTGGTGAAGGCCGTAGGGCTTGGGGTCAACGAATGGCAGGTGGTCGCGCAGGCCATGGACGAGTTCGACATTGACGTCACCATGCTTGCCGGTCGTTACACCTTGCTGGAACAGGAGAGCCTTCCGCTTCTGGATCGTTGCCAACGAGAGGGTGTCGGTATCGTTATCGCCGGTGCCTTCAATTCCGGCCTTCTGGCCGGCAACCGGAAGTTCAACTACGCCGACGCTCCCGCTGAAATTCTTGCACGCGTTGACGAAATCGAGGCTGCTTGCAAGGCCGAAGGTGTTTCCATGCAGGCCGCGGCGCTGGCCTTTCCAGCACTACATCCGGCCGTGGTCACCATCGTGTCGGGCGCTCGCAATGCAGAGCAGATGAATGCCAATGTAAGCTGGTTCGGACAGGACATTCCCGCTTCTTTCTGGAGCCGGCTCAAGGACAGGGGCGTCATTGCTGCCGATGCGCCTATCGAAGGTGCCGTTTAAGATGGTCATCGATGCGCATCAGCATTTCTGGCTGCTGAAGGACCGTCTGGGCGCTTGGCCTCCCCCAGAGCTCGCTGCCATCCATCGCGATTTTCTCCCCGCGGACCTCATTCCGGAGATGAAGACTTCGGGTGTTTCAGGCACGGTGCTCGTGCAATCGCTGCCGAGCCTGGAAGATACACGGTTTCTGCTCGAGCTTGCCCGCGATCATGACTTCGTTCTCGGCGTCGTCGGCTGGGCAGATCTGAAGGCGCCTGACGCACCGCAAGTGATTGCCGAGCTTGCCAAGGCTGACAAGCTGAAAGGCCTGAGGCCAATGCTGCAAGACCTGGCGGATCCGAACTGGATCGATGATCCGGCGCTGGCGCCGGCGGTGGAGGCCATGATCGAGCATCGCCTGGTTTTCGACGCGCTGGTTCTGGAACCACATCTCCCGGCACTCCACGCGTTCGCGTCACGGTATCCTGGCCTGCCGATCGTGATCGATCATGGCGCAAAGCCTAGGATTGCCTCGGGGCACTTCACCGGCTGGCGGCATGCGATGTTGCGGCTCGCGAAGCTTTCCCATGTGCATTGCAAGCTGTCCGGATTGCTCACCGAAGCCGGCGAACAGCGCCAGGAGGCGCTTCGGCCTTACATCGAGACAATTCTGGAACTGTTTGGCGCGGAGCGGGTGATCTGGGGCAGCGACTGGCCGGTGTTGAACCTCGCCGGTTCATATTCGGGATGGATCAACCAGTGTCTCCACATTGTACCGCAAGCGGATCAGGATGCGATCATGGGCGGCAATGCGATCCGCGTTTATGGGCTGAAGGGGTACTGAAATGCAGAGAATGGGCATGGTGATCGGCCTGCAGCCGGACAAGGTTGAGGAATACAAGGCACTGCACGCGGCGGTATGGCCTGAGATCCTGCAACTGATCTCCAGCTGCAACATCCGCAACTATTCAATCTTCCTGCGCGAGCCGGAGAACCTATTGTTCGGCTACTGGGAATATCACGGCACTGATTTTGCAGCCGACATGGCAAAGATGGCTGCGAGTGAAAAGAACCAGGAATGGTGGTCCTACTGCATCCCCTGCCAGAAGCCGCTTGAGACCCGGGCGGAGGGTGAATGGTGGGCCATGATGGATGAAGTATTCCATCTCGATTGAGGGCGGTGCGCATGACCGTCGACGGGATCATTCTCCAGTTCGGCACGAGCCGCTTCCTTCAGGCGCATGCCGACCTTTTTCTTCACGAGGCGGCGGAAGCGGGGCAGGCGGTCCTGCCTGTCACCATTGTCCAGACATCCGGCTCGGCCGAGCGGGTGGGGCGCCTTGCTGCCTTCTCGGATCCCGACGGATTCCCGGTCATCATACGCGGTCTTGAGGATGGCCAAAAGGTCGAACGACGAGTGGCGGTCAAAAGCGTCAAACGCGGGTTGTCGACGGCAACACATTGGCCGGAGATTGTGGATCTCTTTGCCCGTCAATCGCGGTTCATCATCTCCAACACGGGTGATGCGGGATATGAAGTGTCCAGTGACGACTCCGGTTCGCTTGACGGGAGCGAACCAGCCGCGTCCTTTCCGGGGAAGCTGGCGCAGCTGCTTCATGCGCGTTTCCAGGCAGGCGGTGAGCCCATCACCGTTTTGCCTTGCGAACTGATCAACGGCAATGGCCCCGTGCTCAAGGCGCGGGTGATGAGGATCGCGGAGCGGCGTGGAGATGAGCCCGCCTTTCTGGCCTGGCTTGATGCCCACGTGATCTTTGCCAATACGCTGGTGGACCGCATCGTGTCCGAGCCGCTTGAGCCGGCAGGCGCTGTCGCCGAGCCTTATGCGTTGTGGGCTATCGAGCGAGCGCCTGGTCTCGTTCTGCCGTGCCGCCATCCCTCCATCCAGCTTGTGGACGACATAGAGCCGTTCGAGAGGCTGAAGCTGCATATCCTGAACCTGGGACACACCGTGCTTGCCGAGATCTGGCTTGCCGAGAACAGGCGCAAGGACGAGTTTGTCCGCGAAATCATGTCAGATCCTGCCGTGCGCGCGCGGTTGCTCGACATCTATGACATCGAGGTCATGGGCGGTTTTGCGGCTCAAGGCATGGGTGAACAGGCACGAGCCTATGTCGCAACCACACTGGAGCGTTTCGACAACCCTTTCCTGGATCACCGCATTGCGGACATCGCCAGCAACCACGCCCTGAAGGTCGCGCGGCGCCTTGGCGCCTTTCTCAAATGGTCGAAGACGCCGTCACCGAAGCTTCAGGCCATCGTGGATAAGTATCCGCATGCCTAGATCGTTCTGTCCGCACTCCCTTTGGCGGCTCCGCTCACGCCGGACATGATCTTCTCGAAAAACCGGATCTGTTCGTCGCTATCCTGGTACGCCTGCTCGAAGATGAGCCGGTCTTCCCGCCGCACGCCTTTGCCCTTCTTCGTCAGAGCGGTGATGGCCCTAGAGGGCGTCTTGAGTGTCAGCGTCATCGCAAGTGCTTTCGGACCGGCTTCCAGCTTTGTGATGCCTAACCGTGCTGCGACAACTTGCAGCCTCGTTGTACGCAACAGAAGCAGCACGTCCTGCGGGGGCTCGCCAAACCGGTCCTCGAACTCTTCTTCCAGGTCGTTGATCTCGCGCAGTTTGGACGCCCGCAGCAGCCGGCCATAAAGGTTCAGTCTTACCGCCGGGTCCGAAACGTAATCGGTGGGTATGGTTCCCACGTTGCCGAGGTTCAGGATGGGTCGTTCCTGGCTGACCACGGGCTGCTTGCGCAACTTTGCCACCGCAGCAGCGAGCAACTGTTGGTAGAGGCCCGTGCCGATCACCTTCATGTGCCCGGCCTGATCCTCTCCTGCGATATCCCCGCCGCCGCGCAGGTCCAGGTCGCGGAGGCTGATCGCAAGACCCGCCCCCAGGCGATCATGTTCAACAAGTGTCGAAAGCCGCAGCCGTGTTTCTTCAGCCAGTTCGGCTCCTGCTTCGGTCAACAACGTCGCGACGCCTTGTGCCGCGCCGCGGCCGACGCGGCCGCGCAACTGATGAAGTTGCGCGAGCCCGAAGCGGTCGGCATGCCAGACGAACATCGTGTTGGCGCGCGGCACGTCGAGGCCGTTTTCGATAATGCTGGTGGCGAGCAGGATGTCGCCATCGCCCTCGGCAAAACCAACGATGACCTCATCAATCTCCGCCGCCCGCATCTTGCCATGAGCGACTTTGACGGAAAGTTCAGGGACGATCTTCCGCAAGATCGCCTCAACCTCCTCAATATCCTCGATGCGAGGCACGACAACGAAGCTCTGTCCACCGCGCCGATATTCGCGCATCAGGCCGGTCCGCATGGAGGCCTGGTCAAAATCGGCGAGTGAGGTGCGGATCGGCCTGCGCCTCGCTGGAGCCGTTGTCAGGAGGCTTACCTCCTGAATTCCCATCATCGCCGATTGCAATGTCTGCGGTATCGGCGTCGCTGACATGATGAGCGTGTGAAGGGTGGGCGCGAGCTTCGTCATCGCCCGCTTTTCCTTTACCCCGAACCGATGTTCCTCATCCACGATCAGCAAAGACAGGTTGGCGAACTGGACGTCCTTTGCAAGAAGCGCTTGCGTTCCCACGACAACGCCCATCCGGCCTTCGGCGAGCGCCGTCTTCACCTCCTTGGCTTCGCTGGACTTGAGCAGGTGAGACAACATGCCAACCTCAACGCCCGTCTCCGCAAAGCGACGCCGGAACGTGGTGAAGTGCTGGCGGGCCAGCACAGTGGTTGGTGCGATCAGCACCACCTGTCCGCCGGAAAGTGCAACGGCTGCGGCAGCGCGTAGTGCAATTTCGGTCTTGCCGAAGCCAACATCTCCGCAGACCAGGCGGTTCATCGGGCGACCGGAAGCCAGATCGGAAAGAACAGCCTCGACCGCCTCCGCCTGATCCTGCGTCTCCGTAAACGGGAAGCGGCGGATGAAAGCGGAGAATGCCGCACGCGGCGGCACGAAAGTTTGCGCCTGCGCGTCCAGCCGCTGTTTGGCCAGCTTCAGCAGATGCCGCGCGGTGGACTGAATATCGGCGGCCATCTTCTCCCGCTTCTTCGCCCAGGCGTCGGTATGGAGGCGATCAAGCGTGACGGCCTCGGGTTCCGACCCGTACCGCCACAGTTTGCCGAAGTCCTCCATGGGCACAAGCACGGAGCCGTTGTCGCGATATTCCAGGCGAGCGGCATCTCGTGCAGCGTCCTCCACCGTGATGCTTTCAAGATCCTTCAGAACGCCTACGCCGTGGTCTTCATGAACAACGACATCGCCGATCTGAAGTTCGGGTTCGGTGAGCAGCCTGTTCTGGCTGCCCTTTGTCCTGATACCACCGGCCGCGGTGAGAACCACGATGTTCCGTTCCGGATCGATGAAACCCTCATTCAGATCGCACGATAGCTTCAGCAGGCTTCCCGGCTTTGCCTCGAGCACCTGCTCCCATCGATCAACGGTTCGAGCCTCTGTCCCCGCGGCCTTCGCAAGGCGCCGGAAAAGCGTGCTTGAGCCGTTGCTCCTCCCGGCAACCACGACCGTGCGCCCTTCGGCCATGCTTTCGCGAGCGAACTTGGCTAATGCCCTTCGTGGATCACCGTCGGCCGGCGCCACCGACAGCTCTCCTGCCGCAAGTGCCAATACATTTGCTGATTTGCCGACGCATCGACCCCATTCCTCACGATCGAGGTAGATCGATCGAGAGGCGGAGGTCTCGGTTTCGCCGAAGCTCTGGCGGGACTGGTAAGCGTCCCCGATGATCTCGAGATATCGACCAACCCGCTCGTCCGCATCCGGCGCAAGAAGCACTTTCGCATCGCCCAACAGGTTGAAGACAGACGGCATGTCCTGGTAGAGGCGCAGAAGCACGCGCTCCATCGTCTCCTGTTTTGACGCCAGTTCGTCCATGACACCGTCACTCGGAATGGCTTCCGAGGCAGGACCGATGGTTACCCGCTCCAGATAACTTTCTGTCCGTTGCGAGACCCGGTCAAAACCTCTCAATTCCTTGACCTTGTCGTCCTCGGACAGGACAATCCGCATCGGGCCTGGCGCGCCACCTGGGTAGATGTCGATCACGCCGCCTTCGCGCACAACCAATTCGCCAGGATCGTCGGCGACGCCTTCTTCCACATATCCGGTCCGTTGGGTGAAGCTGGAAAAAGCCTCCCGATCGAACGGCTCTCCCACGGCAAGCTCCATCCGGCTATCCGTGATGACGCCCATCGGCGGAACCCGTTGAAGTGCTGCTTCCACCGAAGTCAGCAGGAGGCGCGGTGTGTCGCTCGACGTTTTCCAGATCCGCAACGCGTCCATGCGCACGCCCATGCAATGCCGCGATGGCGGCACGCGATCATACGGTAGGCAGTCCCATGGCGGCAGAACAAGTTGTTCGAGCTCGGGAAAAAGAGCCGCGATGGCCTCGGCAATCCTCGCAGCAGCACTTTCGCTCCGCGCAATATAACAAAGCGGTTGTTCCGACTCCTGAAGCAGGGTGACAAGCCGGGTTGCTACGAAGCCCGGAGGCGACTTCGGGCTTCGTTTCTCTTCGGCGGCGGCAGGCGGTGCTGTGGTTTTTTCATCTCGGGACGCAACAACGCTTTCCATGTACCTGCCATTCCTTCGTCAGCCGGCACGCTTGCCGGCTTGCAAGAACGGAGTTTTGAAGCGCCCGTTCCCTCGGCAGCCCATTTAGCCTCTCATCGACGATCATGGTTCGGGCACTCGATAGAAGGGCGGAAGCGCGTCACGTTTGCGGAATGCGAGCGATCACCTTGATTTCGAAGTCAAAGCCGGCGAGCCAGTTCACGCCGACGGCGGTCCAGTTTGGATAAGGCTCCTGGGGAAATATCCTGTTCTTCGCTGCCAGCACGACCTCGAACTGGTTCTGAGGGTCGGTGTGGAAGGTGGTGACGTCGATGATGTCGTCGACGCCGCAGCCCGCCGCCTCCAGAACTTCCTTCAGATTGACGAATGCCAATTGCACCTGTCTGGGAAAATCGGGTTCGGGGGAGCCATCTTCGCGGCTGCCGACCTGGCCGGAGACGAACAGCAGGTCACCCGAGCGGATGGCCGCTGAATATCTGTTGATCTCATAGAGCGCTTGTCGCCGGGCCGGAAAGATCGTTTCGCGCTTGGTCATTGTCTTCTCCTGTTGTCGGGGCGGTGTTTGTCAGCCGCGGACCAGAGATAACAATTGCTCATCCATGGGATTAGACGTTGAAATACGGATGGGTTGATGCAAAAATCCCAGCAATCATGCGCCCCTCGCTCAACGACCTCAGCGCCTTCATGGCGGTCGCCACCCATCGTAGCTTTCGGCGCGCGGCGGATGAACTTGGCACGGCGCCTTCCACACTCAGCCATACGGTGCGTGCTCTTGAAGAGCGGCTCGGCGTGCGTCTCCTCAACCGGACGACCCGCAGCGTTTCACCGACGGAAGCGGGTGCCGCGCTTTTGGGCCGGCTGCATGGTGTGATGAACTCGCTCGACGAGGCGCTTGATGCGACCGCGGCGTTCCGAGGAAGTATCGCAGGGCGGGTGCGGGTAAATGCACCGCGCGTGATCGTCGGTTATCTCGTGCGCGAGATCCTGCCGCTGATGGCGGAGCGGTTTCCGAATGTGAAGGTAGACCTCGTGGCCGAGGGCAGGCTGATCGATATCGTATCGGCCGGCTTCGATGCTGGTGTACGCCTCATGGAGACGATCCCGAAGGACATGATCGCGGTGCCTTTCGGCAAGCCCGTGAGTTTCCAGTGCGTCGCCTCGCCTTCCTATCTCAAGCGAGCCGGAGAGCCTCAGCTTCCGGATGATCTATCCAGGCATCGCTGCGTTGGCCATCGGTTGCCGAGCGGAAAGCTGTATCGCTGGGAGTTTCAACGGGCTGGAGAAGAGGTCGTCGTCGAGACGGACGGCGCGGTCGTGCTGGATGACGAGGACCTGATGGTCGAAGCCGCGACAAAGGGTTTGGGGATCGCCTATGTCGTGAATTGGGTCGCCGAACGTCCCATTGCTGCAGGCCAGTTGAAGCCAGTGTTATCCTCCTGGATGCATGGGCCGGAGAGGATGGCACTCTATTATTCCGGCCACCGTGCCGTCCCGCCGGCGCTGCGCGCTATCCTCGATACGGTCAAGTCCGCGCCCGATCAATGAAGCGACGAGCTTCTGCCGGGCGCAGACCTGATCTGGTCAGTCATCGCGCTTCGAGAAATACAAGTCATCAAGGCCTCGTCGGAGCAGGTCCTGATGCGCTTCTGATCCGTCGACCGGCAGGAGCGTGCGCCTCCTGATCTTCCATCGCCCCTCAACCCGCTCAAGCTCCCAGCGGTTCACCACCGCACGATGGATCCGGTAACCGGTCGAGACGCCATGGTTGGGGAGGTTTCTTGGCTGACCCTCGTGGTCCAGATGCACGATCTGAAGATATGACGTCACCACGGCCTCATCGCCGCGAAGATCAATCAACGGCAGGCCCACGAAATGGGCAAGGCCACTGGCGATTGCTTCATGGTGCTCCGGTCGTTCGATGAAGGCGGCTATATCCGAAGCTCCGTTCGCGCCATCCAGCGTCGGGCCACGATCAAAAACACCATCCTCCTTGTAGACAGAGCGGGTGTAGTCCGAATGACTGGTATCGGCGCTCGGTGGATGAGAGGCAATCAGCTCATAGATCGCGAGCTTGTCTTCGATGATGCGCAGCCGGCTTTCGACGCTGTTGAGGTCGAGTCTATCCATATCAATATCCTAGCTGTTGATCACATGAAGTGGACTGCTTGACCGTTGATGCGGTCGCGAGAGACGCTGCGGACGTGCCGCCGCCGGCTGGCTCGCGCGAACAGAGATAGCAGTTGCGTCGCAGTTAGTTACTCAGCCGTCCGTCGACAAGGTGACCGGCTTCCATGCGTCGAGTTCCTGCTTCAGACGCGCAATCCGCTCCGACACCAGCCGGAAGGCGTCACTTCCCAGCAGCAGTTGTGGCGGCGGATTGTCCGATTCGATCAGGTTCAGCACGGCGGTTGCAAGCTTTTCTGGATTGCCAAGTTGCTTGCCGCTGACTGCCTGGCGCGCCTCGCGTATGGGGTTGAAGAGGGCATCGTAGTCCGCAATCGACCGGTCGGCGCGCACCATGGAGCGCCCGGCCCAATCGGTCCGGAAGGAACCCGGGCAGAGCGTCGTGACATGCACGCCGAAGGCAGCCATTTCGGAGCGCATGACTTCGGAAATGCCCTGCAGCGCGAACTTGCTACCACAGTAATAACCGATCCCGGGCATGGTGATCATGCCGCCCATGGATGTGACGTTGACGATGAAGCCGCTGCGACGCTCGCGAAACCGCGGAATGAAGGCCTTGGCGACTGCAACGGCACCGAAGACGTTCACGTCGAATTGGCGGCGCATGTCGTCAAGCGACGACTCCTCGATTACGCCTTCATGGCCGTAGCCTGCATTGTTGATCAGAACATCAACCGGTCCATGCTCCTCGTAGACGTGGCCAACGACTGGCTGGATGCGCTCGAACTCCGTCACGTCACAGAGGACCGTGCTGGCTGTCGGGACCTTCTCCAGAAATCTTGCGTGTGCGGCTTCCGACCGGACGGTACCGATCACCTTGTGTCCCATCTGCGCAGCCGCCGATGCGATTGCCAATCCGAATCCCGAATTGGCCCCGGTGATGAAGATGGTTTTCTCTGTCATGTTGCCTACTCCTTGTATGGATCAGGAGTTGGCAGATAATAAGAGAACGAGGCCTTCTCGATTGCAGAACCTATGAGCTTCTTGCCAGATCCTATCAGCCACACGCTAAATGCACCCAGTCGGGATGAACTGGTGAGGCTCGCTGCCCAGCTTGCACCTCGTCATGGTTATAACTTCACCACATCGCCCCTCGTCCGCATCCTGCGGTCCGAAGCGGTGCTCCACGATGTTCCGGTTCTTTACCAGCCCGGCGCGGTTTTCGTTCTCCGGGGGAGCAAGCGCGGCAGCCTCAATGGCGACGTCTTCGTTTATGACGAAGAGCACTACCTCGCCATTTCCGTTCCGGTTCCTTTCCGGATGCAATCCGATGCTAGCCCGGAGCGGCCGTTGCTCGCGATCTACTTCGATTTCGACCTGCAGGTCGCGGCAGAAATCATCCTGCAGATCGAGCAGCACAGGGATCTGCCGGTCCAGAGACCTCGCGGGCTGGTGTCAAGCAAGATGGGGCCGGACATCGGCGGTGTTCTTCTCCGGCTGCTGAGGGCGCTTCAAGATCCGGTCGAAAGCGCGGTGATGGGTGCCGGTCTCATGCGTGAGCTGCATTTCCGGGTTCTGCTTGGTCCGCAAGGCGGTGCAATGATTGCTGCATTAAGGCAGGAAGGGGTGGCCGGGAGGATCATCAAGAGCCTCAACTGGTTAAGGGAGAACTTCGGCTCTGACATTTCTGTTGCAGAACTGGCGCATAACGTTGGCATGAGCATCCCATCCTATCATGCCCGGTTCAGGGAACTGACCGGGACGAGCCCGATCCAGTACCTGAAAGCCATACGGCTTCACGAAGCCAGATTAATGGTGGCCCGCAGCAACAGGACCATCGCTGAGGTGGCCATGTCGGTTGGCTATGCCAGTCCCGCCCAGTTCAGCCGGGACTTCAAAAGACACTTCGGACGAACAGCGTCAGAAGAGTCGAAGTGGATCAGACATCACCTTGGCGCGTCGGTCGAGTAGGTAGCCGGCTCTGCTACAAGATCATGCAGGCGCCTGCCGAGGAAACCGTCCGGATCGGCGAGATCGAGAACGACGTTCATGTGGTTGAGGTGCGGCGCCAGGATGAGCTCGGCAGTCTCGCCAGCAGACGCCAGTACATTTTGCAGGTGACGCGCCTGTTCCAGGAACGGCGCGGTCTCTTCCGCTCCACAGGCGATGATCCTTCGGGCCGGAAACTGATGCGACGTTGACGGCGACCAGGCCGCGGCCTCCGCATCGGTCATCCGCGCTTCATCGCGGAGAAAACTGCCTGGTATGCCGGACAAGTCATAAATACCACTCAGAAGAAGCAGCCCCTGGACCTTCGGCAGCGTAGGGGGGTGGTTCTCCTCCGGCCCCTGGGCAGCGAGATAGGAAGCCAGGTGAGCACCAGCCGAATGGCCGCTGACCGTGAGACGTGCAGGATCGGCCCCAAAATCCATGCAACGCGCCTGCAGCCAAACCACCGCTCGCCGAACCTGGTCCACCAGAACGTCAAGACGCGCATGCGGCATCAGGTCATATTCGACGAATGCCGCAACGCCTCCTGCCGCAAGAACCGGTTCGGCGACGAGGTGGTATGTGTGTTTTTCACTGGAGCGCCAGTATCCGCCGTGTACGAAAACATGCAGTGGAGCCCCGGTCGCCGCACGCTCCGGCAGAATTACGTCCAGCACCTCACGCGGCTTTTCGCCATATTGCAGGTCCCGCAGGACCCGATTGGGCGCCGCCAGGGCGCGGCTTCGTTCGGTGAACTCCGCTGAGATCGCGTCGAAGTCGGGCACGAAGTCGCGTATCCGGTAAAGATCCTGTGGCGTCATGCTGCCCTCCCTGACCTAGAGCTCGATGGCGTAATATTTAGGCTCCATGAATTCCAGGATCCCAGTGACCCCGCCTTCTCGCCCAAGGCCACTCTGCTTGACTCCGCCAAATGGTGCTGCGGGATCCGACATCAGGCCGCGGTTGATTCCGAGCATTCCCGTCTCCAGCCGCTTGCCGACCCGCATCGCCCGCTTCAGGTCGCGCGAATAAAGGTAGGCCGCGAGGCCATACTCTGTGTCATTCGCGAGCCGAACCGCATCATCCTCACTCTCAAACTTGTAGACCGCAGCGACCGGTCCGAAGATTTCTTCGCGCGCGATCGTCGTGTCGTGCGACACGTTCTCAAGCACGGTCGGCGGATAGAAATAACCATCCTGCTGCAGCGGTTCACCGCCGGTGGTGGCGCGTGCGCCCGTCGCGATCGCGTGGCGCACCAGGCGGTCGATCTTCTTCACCGCGTTCTTCGTAATCATCGGTCCGCACTGCGTCTCAGCCTCATAACCAGCTCCGACCTTGAGCGCCGCCATGCGTTTCGTCAGTCCCGCCACGAAGGCGTCGTGGATGCCAGCTTGCACGATTAACCTGTTTGCCGCGGTGCAGGCTTCCCCGGCGTTGCGCATCTTCGCGATCATCGCACCGTCGAGGGCTGCGTCCAGGTCGGCATCATCGAAGACCAGGAATGGCGCGTTGCCGCCCAACTCCATCGAGCAACTGACGACGGATTTCGCTGCCTCGGCAATCAGCACGCGACCCACCCCGGTGGAACCGGTAAAGGACAGCTTACGGACCCGAGGATCCTGCAGCATTCGGCTGGTGATATCGGAAGGCTTGCTGGTGGTGAGGACATTCACGACGCCGGGCGGCACGCCCGCCTCCTCGCCAAGCCGCGCCATTGCATAGGCGGTGAGCGGTGTTTCCGAAGCGGGTTTCAGAATGACAGTGCAACCAGCGGCCAGGGCAGGCCCGATCTTGCGCGTTGCCATCGCGGCAGGGAAGTTCCAGGGCGTGATGAGGACGGCAATGCCAATCGGCTCATGATCTACCAGAATTTTGTGGGCACCGGACGGCGTGTGGCGATATTCGCCGGCGATCCGGGTGGCCTCTTCGGCGTACCAGCGGAAAAATTCGGCGGCGTACGCGACTTCACCACGGGCATCCGGCAGGGCCTTTCCGTTCTCCAAAGAGATGAGCCTCGCCAGTTCCTCGGCGTGCTCCGTCATCAACTGGAACCAGCGCCGCAGGATCTCTGATCGCTGGCGAGGAGGTGTGTCGCGCCAGCCGGCGGCGGCAGCCTCGGCTGCATCGACAGCGCGCATGGCATCCTCAACGGATGCGTCGGCGACTTCACCCAGGACCTTGCCCGTCGACGGATCATGAACCGGAACTCCATCGCCCGGAAGCCACTCACCACCAATGAAAAGGCCGGCAGTATGGAGGGCAGGGTCGGCGTAGTTCGGCGTTTTGGACTGCAACATCATCGGACACGACCTTTCGGGTTCAGTTCAGTTTGCTGAGATCGCCGCCATGGGCGGCAGCGACCAGGTTGCGCATTTCGTGCGCGTTCAGGGGACGAGGATTGTTCTGGATGAGCCGGGCAATCCCGAGGCTCTGTTCAGCAACCCAATCGATGCGAGCCTCGTCAAGACCGAGTGCGCTCAGGCTCTTGGGGATACCGATGCGCTCGAACAGGGAGGCCAGCGCGGGAATGACCGCATCTCCTCCGCTAAGCCCCGCAGCCTGGGCGATCTGCGTCAACTCAGCGCCGATCGCGGGCGCATTCCACGTCATCACATAGGGCAGCAGGCAGGCGACCCCAAGCCCGTGGGCCGTGTGGGTGAGTGCGCCGACCGGATACTGGATCGCATGGGCAGCGGCAGTGCCAGCGACGCCGAAGGCGAGCCCTGCCAGGGTAGCGCCGAGCATGACCTTTTCGCGCGCTGTGCGATCCGAACCATTCTGGCAGGCGGCTTCGAGCCCTTCCCAAAGCAGGGTGATGGCGCTCAGCGCAAACTGGTCGGAGATCGCATTCTTGCCGACAAAAACACGTTGCTGCGCGATTCCGGGAACAGGCTCGCGCCGAACAGCAGTGAATGCTTCGATTGCGTGTGTTAGCGCATCAGCTCCGGCGATTGCCGTCAGCGAGGCCGGGCAAGAGAGCGTCAGGTCAGGATCGCAGATCGAGGTTGTCGGGATGAGAAAGGGGCTCGAAATGCCAACCTTCAGCGTTCGCTCGCTATCTGAAAGCACCGCGACAGGCGTGACTTCGGACCCGGTGCCAGCAGTCGTCGGGACGGCGATCAATGGGATGATGGGCCCAGAGACCAGGTTCTCTCCATAATAATCTTGTGGGCGGCCGCCGTGCGTTAGCAGCAAGGCAACGCATTTCGCCATGTCGAGGCAGGAGCCACCACCGACGCCGATGACGAGATCCGGCGCGAACTCTTGTGCTCCATTGGCGGCCGTGATGGCAGATTCGACGGGCACATCGGGAAGGGTTGAGGCGTCGATCCTGCACGTCACACCTGCGTCTTTCACGTGCTGAACCATGGCGAGAAACTCGGCGTCAGCAGAAAGGCGCGCGTCGGTAACGAAAAGTGCTCGCTTGCCGAGCTTGGCGGCTATGCCACCGAGAGCATGTCTCTGCCCGCTTCCGACATGCAGCTCACGCGGCGCCCTCAGTGTGCCGAACAGGTTCATCGATGTCTCCTCCGGTTGATCAGGCGGCCGCGAGGGCCGTTGGCCTGCATCGTCATCTCGTCGGAAATGCAGGAGCTTGTTGGCCTGTCGGACCGCGTCCTGGTGATGCGGGCCGGCAAGATCGTCGCCGAGTTCCGGGGACAAGAGATCAATGAGGAGAATGTCGTCTATGCCGCCACGACAGGTGGTGGCGGTGGCGTCGGGGAGGATAGCCATGACCACAGCAACAACCACACTCGCATCGGTTGACGAAGGGATAAAGTTCCGTTGGGCCGAACTGGCTCCCTTCATCGCGCTGGCGGTGATTGTCGTCCTCGGCGTGCTGGTGAATCCGAACTTCGCGGCGCCGACGAACATCCTCAACGTGGTCACGCGAAGCGCCTTCATCGCGATTATCGCGCTGGGCGCAACATTCGTGATTTCGTCAGGTGGGCTTGATCTTTCTGTCGGTTCGATGCTGGCCTTTGTCACCGGCATCATGATCATGGCGATGAACTACCTGGCGCCAGGTTTCGGCACTTGGGCGATACCGATGGGCGCCGTGTTGGCGTTGGTGGTCGGATCCCTTTGTGGCCTGTTCAATGGCCTGATCATCACGGTTGGCCGGATCGAGCCTTTCATCGTCACTCTGGGGACGATGGGCATCTTCCGCGCACTCATTACCTTCATGACGAATGGCGGCTCGCTACCCATCGATCGCAGCCTGCGTGAAGCGTACCGGCCGGTTTACTTCGGCAATATCGTCGGCATCCCCTATCCGGTGCTGATCACCGCGGTGATCGTGCTGCTCGGGGCCTTCCTGCTTTACAAGACCAAGTATGGTCGGCGCTTGACGTCGACCGGCTCCAATGTCGAGGTGGCGAGGTTCTCCGGCGTCAATGTCGCCCGGGTGCGGACCATCGCTTATGGGGTCCAGGGCTTCTGCGTCGCTGTCGCGGCCATCTGCTACGTGCCGTGACACCGACCACCGGCCAACTGTGGGAATTGCAGGTCATTACCGCCGTTGTAATCGGAGGCACGGTGTTGCGGGGAGGGCGCGGGCGCATCGGCGGGACCATTGCCGGGGTGCTGATCCTCGAGGTCATCGCCAACGTCATGGTCCTGTCGGACATGGTGTCCGAATATCTCGTTGCTGCGGTCCAAGGCGCGATCATCATCATCGCGATGCTCGCACACCGGTTCACGGACAACCGATAAATCCAACCAGAACTTCAAGAGGAGGAGAACATGAAGTCATTATTACCAAGAGCAGGCATCTTATTGTCTTCGGCAGCGATTGCGCTGGCCATGTCGTGGGGAGCGGCACAGGCACAGGAAAAGAAGACGATCGCCGTTTCTATTCCGGCGGCAACGCATGGCTGGACGGGAGGCGTTGTCTACCACGCTGAGCAGGCTGAAAAGGAAGTTGAAGCCGC
Organism: Neorhizobium sp. SOG26; assembly: GCF_003491345.1. Taxonomy (GTDB): domain Bacteria; phylum Pseudomonadota; class Alphaproteobacteria; order Rhizobiales; family Rhizobiaceae; genus Neorhizobium; species Neorhizobium turbinariae. The sequence continues at coordinate 95,963 of NZ_CP025513.1, read as the reverse complement.
ATTCCCGAACATCGACGTGGTCTTGTCCACCGCCTCGTCCGCACCTGCGCAGGTGTCCTCGCTGGAAGATATTGCCGCAACGCGCAAGCTTGATGCGCTGGTTATTCTGCCCTTCACCTCGGAGGAACTGACTGAGCCGGTCAAGCAGATCAAGCAGAACGGCACCTTCGTCTCCGTCGTGGATCGCGGCCTGACGGACCAGGCCGTACAGGATCTTTACGTCGCCGGCGATAACATCGCTGTTGGCGCCAATACCGCACGCTGGCTGATCGACAAGCTCGGCGGCGAGGGCGAGATTGTGGTGCTGCGCGGCATCCCGACGGTGATCGACGACGAACGCATCAAGGGCTTCTCGGACGCCATTGCCGAAACGAAGATCAAGATCCTCGATATCCAGTATGCGAACTGGAACCAGGACCAGGCCTTCAAGCTGATGCAGGATTACCTGGCGAAATACCCCAAGATCGATGCTGTCTGGGCAAACGACGACGACATGCTTCTCGGCGTTCTGGAAGCGGTCGACAGCGCCGGCCGCAAGGACATCAAGTACGCTCTCGGCGGCAACGGCATGAAGCAGGTTATCGAGATGGTGAAGAAGGGTGACGAGCGCACGCCGGTCTCCACGCCCTACCCGCCATCGATGATCAAGACGGCGATCTACATGACTGCCGCGCAGTTCAACGGTCAGGCCCCGATGCGCGGTCCTTCCTCCTGGGGGCGCCGCTGATCACGCCGGAAAATGCGCATCAGTTCTATTTCCCCGATTCCCCCTTCTAACGGCTTTGGTGGTGCCGTGGCTCTGGCCCCGGCACCACCACCAAACAAACGATAGGAGATATGACATGAGTGGCAAGAAGATCCTCATGCTGACCGGCGAGTTCACCAGGAATACGAGATCTACGTATTTCAGCAGGGGATGGAGGCCGTCGGGCATACGGTGCACGTGGTGTGCCCGGACAAGAACGCCGGTGACCGGATCAAGACGTCCCTGCACGATTTCGAGGGTGACCAGACCTATACCGAAAAGATGGGCCACTACGCCGACATCAACAAGACATTCTCGGAAATCCGCGTTGAGGAATATGATGCCGTTTACGCGGCCGGCGGGCGCGGCCCGGAATATATCCGCACAGACAAGCGCGTTCAGGACATCGTCCGTTACTTCCACGAAAGCGGCAAACCCATCTTCACGATCTGCCATGGGGTGCAGATCCTAATGGCGGTTCCGGGCGTGCTGGAGGGGCGCAAGGTTGCCGGGCTTGGTACCTGCGAACCTGAAGTGACTGCCGTCGGCGGCATCTATGTGGACGTGAAGCCGACCGAAGCCTTCGTTGATGGCAACATGGTTTCGGCAAAGGGCTGGACCGGCCTTGCCGCCTTCATGCGCGAGTGCCTGAAGGTTCTCGGCACGAAGATCGTGCACGCCTGAGACTTTGTAAAACGAGCATCCTCGCGATTGCCATCACGGGGATGCGTTCCCATCTCGTGCGGAACGCGGTACGTCTTGAGTTCCGCCGGAACTACTCGCGATCTCTGGGCGGGGGCTTTGAAAGTTCCTAGGACCGCCGATCCCTCGGAGAGGAGCAAGGTGATGATCAAGATGAGCGTCTATTACCCGTCCAACCGCGGCTCAAGATTCGATCACGACTACTACCGCACCCGCCATATGCCCATGATCAAGGAGCGCCTCGGCGACGTCTGCCTGCGCTACGAGATCGACCGCGGCATATCTGGCCGTGAACCTGGGACTACCCCCGAGTTCGTCGCGGCATGCCACGTTTACGTGCCGGATCTTGAGACCTTCAAGGAGGCCTTCGAGCCCCACCGCGCAGACGTCGGAGCAGATGTCCAGAACTACACGGACGTCGTGCCGATCGTGCAGATGAGCGAGGTCATCGCTTAGGATCCTTCTTGATGCGCAGGCCTTCCAGCAGCGTCTTGAAACTCTTCACCGCCCGCTTTGATGTCGCGTCTGGATCGTCGGAATTGGCGATCCACTGAGCCGCACTGCTGCTCGCAGCATTGATGAGACGCGCAGCCGCCTCCGGATCGATATCGACGATCAAGCCATCGTTTCTCAGGGTTTCGATGCTTCGGGCGACGGTCGCGATGCAGTGATTGGCGTTCGGCCACTGCGACGGATCGCCGAGCACGGCCGGACCGTCACGGAACATGATGCGCTGGATTTCGGGTTCGAGCGCGGTCAGCACATAAGCGACGTTCTCATCAACAAACCCCCGCCAACGGTCTGCTGCCTTGGAGGAGATGTCGCAGAGCCTTGCAGACATCTCCGCATCGATCTCTGCCACGACGGCCGCGAACAAGCCCTTCTTGTCACCGAAATGATGATAAAGCGCGCCGCGCGTCAATCCCGCCTTTGCTGTGAAGTCATCCATGGATGCTTCTGCATAACCAAGCTCGCCAAAGGCGCGCCTTCCTGCGGACAACAGTTTCTGGCGCGTCTCTGCGATCATCTCGTTGCGTGATCTGCGCATCCGACCTCCAAGCACACATACGTTGCGTATGTGAATTGACATACGCAACGTATGTCTCTACGTATCTCACATACGCCGCGTATGTATGTAGCAGTTCCCTCTCAACAAGGAAACATTCCGATGTACAGTGCATACCGAGAGATATTCCGCGCCCCCGGCGCCTTGGGCTTTTCGAGCGCTGGTTTCTTTGCCCGCCTTCCAATTGCGATGGCGCCGATCGGCATCGTAGCCATGCTATCTCAGACGAGTGGTGAATACTGGCTCGCAGGCGCGGTCTCCGCGACTTTCGCGCTCACCAACGCGCTACTCTCACCGCAAATCTCGCGTCTCGTTGATCGGAAAGGCCAGATGGCCGTCCTGTTTCCGACGACAGTGGTTTCCGTAATCGCCTTTGCAGCTCTAATCTTCGCGGCTAATCGGGACTGGCCGGCATGGACGCTTTTTCTTTCAGCGCTTTTTGCGGCCGCGATGCCGAGCATGCCAGCGATGCTACGGGCTCGCTGGACCGAAATCTTCCGCGGCAGGCCGGAGCTGAACACGGCCTTCGCGTTTGAGTCCGCCGCTGACGAGCTTGTCTATATCGCCGGGGCTTCGCTTTCCGTCGGCCTCGCGGTCTCGCTGTTTCCCGAGGCGGGCATGGTCGCGAGCACAGGCTTCTTGGCGCTTGGTACCTCTGCCTTTCTTTTTCAAAGAGGCACCGAACCTAAGGTGAGGGTGGTTGAGGAAGGGACGCGTCAAGGCTCCGCTATCTGGCTGCGTCCGGTCCAAATCATCACGCTCGCCCTGATTTTCGTTGGCTCAACCTTTGCCACCGCCGAGGTCAGCGCGGTCGCGATCACCAAGGAACTGGGGCGTCCCGATACTGCCAGCCTCGTCATCGGCGTTTATGCGACCGGCTCTTTCATCGTGGGCCTGATCCTTGGCGCACTCAATCCCAAGATGGCGCTTCAACGCCAACTGCTGATCGCGTTGACCGTGCTGGCGCTCACCGCATTGCCGCTTCTCGTCGCCAGCAGTTCCGTTGCACTCCTGGCTGCAGCCGTCTTCTTCAGCGGCATCGCAATCTCGCCCGTCTTCATCACCGCCTTCGGGCTTATCGAGCGCCGCGTACCGGAAGCCATGCTGACGGAAGGCGTGACTTGGGTGATGACCGGTGTGGGGATTGGCATGGCGTTTGGTGCATTCCTGTCCGGCTGGGTGGTCGACACATTCGGCCCGAGCAACGGTTTCTGGGTCTCGGTGTTTGCCAGCGCGGCGGCATGGGTGACTGTGGCCGTGGCGCAAAACACCTTGGCCGGGGAACGCGCATCATCTCTCGAGCTAGCGCCGACATCGTAAAGGCTTTCGACGGCGGCCTTCGCCGCCGATCTACCGCCGCGAGCCTATAATTTTTGCCAAACCGACACATGCTTTCTGCTGACAGAGGTGAAGGGCTGTTTTTTCCAGCCGCCCCAGCGGTGTTTGAGTGTCATGCCCGCCAGCCGCGCCATGAGGTCGAGTTCGGCGGGCCAGACGTAGCGAAACGGCACCGACAGCTTCTGAGCTTCTCCGTCCCGAAGTTGGATATGGTGAGACGAGAACTCCTGGGTCACCACATCAAACTCGTCGATGCCCCAGTGCGTGTCGCTGCAGGCAAATGCAACCAGCCTCTCGCCGACCGGCAGCCGTTGAAGTGGCGGAACGCCGACCTCCACCAGGAAGACACCACCCGGCTTAAGATGCGCGGCTGCGTTCTGGAAGCAGGCAACCTGCGCATCCTGGGTTGTCAGGTTGTTGATGGTGTTGAAGGCAAGATACACCAGCGAGAACTCACCTTCGGTTCGAATTGTCGCCATGTCGCCAATCGCTACCGGAAGCCTTTCTCCGCCCCGCTTGGCGCGCAAACGAGAAACCATGGCGCGCGACAACTCTATGCCTTCAACGTCAACGCCTCTCGCGGAGAGTGGAAGCGCAAGTCGACCGGTTCCGATCGCGAACTCCAGAGCCCGCCCGCCGTCCGCCAGTTCGACAAGAAGATCAACGATCGGATCAACCACCTCGGGTGCCGAGATCGCATCATCATTGTCGTAAGTTGCTGCGACCGCTTCATCAAAAATTCCGTCGTCGTGCATCACACAATTCTCCTGCATTCTTGGCCCAGCCGTGGAGCGTTTAGTTGAAAATCGGTCCGCCAACGGTTTTGTGGACAGGCCGCGGAACTCCGGTATCGGCAGGGGTTATTTTGGGCGCCTTTGGCCAAGCCGGTTGTCGCCGCGGAGCCAGCGCGTTTGCGCGCCAGCTCAGCGATATCTCTGCGGACGACACCAATGTCCGCCAGATCGCGATCGGATAGCCACTGCAGTTCCTGCTCGGTTGTCGCTTGCTGCCACCAGCGCGAAACCACCGCAACAGCGTCCCGATAGAACCGTCCAACCGGGTCAACTCGTTCTACTGACATGACTTTGTCTCCAGCCTTGGTTGCTGTGTGACCGTCAATCTACGTATTTGCGTCAAGACCTGTTATCGGTATCCTGTCAATAAATGTCGGGGAGACGCCATGATTGCCGCGGACAACCTGATCAACGTGCATCTGCCTGAAGATGCGGTTGGAGACTATCCGTTCACCGCCGTCGGCCAGGGTGGATCAGAGCCCGCTGGCCAGACATATACTTTTCATACACACCACCGTGCCCAGTTGTTTCAGATCGTGCGCGGGTCGTTGCGGCTCGAGACGGAGAGTGGCTATTTCATCGTGCCGCCCGAGCGGGCCGTTTTCGTTCCCTCAGGCGTCTTGCATGAAGTCACTTATCTCCAGGAAACTGAACGCAGTTACCTCTTCTTCCGTCCTGAGGCTGTGGTCGATCTCCCTCGAGATGTCTCGGTGATCGGCACGACGCCGCTTCTGCGCGAACTTATCCTCGCCTTTCTGGAGATCCCGCGAGCAGACGCCGGCAGTCCGCGTGCGGAGCGGCTGGCGGCGGTCATCATCGACCAACTGGAGACGAGCCCGGTTGCGCCGCTTTCGCTTCCGTCACCCACCTCAGGACGGCTGCGAGCGATTGCGGCCGGCATCCGCCGCGAGCCGGGCGAGGAGTGGCCGCTCAAGGAGCTCGCCTCCCGGGCAGCGATGTCGCCACGCAGCTTCCAGCGTCATTTCCAGCTGGAAACCGGCATGAGCTTCCGGGCGTGGCGCCAGCAGGCAAAGCTCCTCAAGGCTGTGGAGTGGCTTGCGGCCGGCAAGAGCGTTGGCGACATCTCCTTCGCGCTTGGCTATTCAGGGCCTAGCGCCTTCATTGCCGTTTTCAGAGCAGCCTTCGGAACCTCACCTGGGCAATATTTCCAAGGCAGCGAACGGGGTGGTTTTCGTGGGTAATGGCATTTCTCGCGCAGCAGTGGTGGTCGCGCTTGGGCTGACGCAGATCATCGGCTACGGCACGCTGTATTATTCGTTCTCGATCCTCGCGCCGCACATAGCCGCCGATCTCGAGATCAGCCTCGAGCAGGTCTTTGCCGTCTTCTCCGTTTCCCTGCTATTCGGCGGGCTCGCAGCACCGATCATAGGCCGGCAGATGGACAGGCTCGGCGCCGCAACCGTATTGACGGTCGGCTCGCTTTTTTCGGCCCTGACATTGGTATTCTGCGCCTGGTCACCGTCGATCGCCGCCTTTGCCATCGGGATCATCCTCCTCGAAGTGTCCTCGGGCATGGTGCAGTACCAGGCGGCCTGTGCAGCCCTGGTGGAAAACAATCCGAAGACGGCATCGCGCAATATCACCTACCTCACCTTGATCGGCGGCTTTGCCTCAACGATCTTCTGGCCGATCTCCGCCAGCTTGCTCGACCACATCACCTGGCGGGAAATCTACGTCCTGTTCGCCGCGCTCAATCTCGTGCTGTGCATGCCTCTGCATTTCTGGATCATGGCGCAGCGCAAGGCCGTCAGGGAAAGTGGCGTGAGACAGACCCGCGAACCCATTGTCGGGGCCATTCCAGTGGAAAACCGGCGCGAGACGATGCTTATCGTATCCACCGCCTTCGCGATCCTGGGTTTCGCCCTGTCGTCCATCCTTGCCCACATGGTTCCAATGCTCGGCGCTCTAGGGCTAGGCACTGCTGCTGTCGTTGTCGGCACCTTGTTCGGTCCTGCTCAGGTCCTGAGCCGATTGATAAACATGGTTTTTGGCACGCGATTGACGCCACCCATGCTGGCGGTGATTTCCGCTGCCTTAATGGTCGGCGGCATCGTCATCCTTGGAAGTGTAGGGAGCTCACTTATGGGGGCGGTGGCATTTGCCATCTGCCTGGGGCTGGGGTCCGGCATCAATTCGATCGCGCAAGGCAGCCTGCCGCTTTATCTGTTCGGCAGTGAAGGATACGGCGCGGTGACCGGCAAGATGGCCGCCGTGCGACTGGCCGCCGGAGCCGCCGCACCCTTCGCCTTCGCCGCTGCGATGGAGCGGGTCGGAATCGAGGTGTCGTTGTTTGGGACCGCCGCTTTGGGAGCCGTGGGCGTCGCTGCGTTTGGAAACGTGGCTGCCCGGGCGAGGCGTCACCAACGGGTCACGTAAGCTCCTCTTTAATTGACCGCGCTCAGCCTGAACGCCTGGAGTGGTGATCCTCCAGGTGCCGTCGTTCCTCGACGGTGGAGAAAAGCACCGCCAGCGCCATGCCCACGGCGGCACCGATCAGCGTATCCAACACGCGCTCCGGCACCATGCCAAGATCGGTCGTCGGTCTGGCGAGGAAGGTCATGAGCAGGGCCATCGGCGTTACCAGCACTTGGCCCAGCGCATAATTGCTGCCGATGACGATTTCCGTCCCAACCATCAGGCAAACCACGACGGCGATGACGACCCAAACCGGTGGCTCCTGGGTCAGGAGCAGCCAGACGAAACCCGCGCCGACCAACGTGCCGATTGTGCGCTGCAGCGCCCGGTTCATGCCGATATGCAGGTGCGGTCCTTGCATGACGGCAACAGTGCCCAATGCAGCCCAGCCGGGATGTGCCAAGCCCAGCGCATAGGCTGTGAAGGCAGAGGCCGCGCCTCCGAGGGCGATCTGCAGAGATCGGTTGAGGCGGTCTCGTAGCGGGTGGAGGGTTTCACGGGGCAAGTCGGGATCGCCGCGCCTGTAGCGCAGTGTATCGGTCAGCCTGCAGATGACCCACGCCAAGATGCCAACAACGAGAACTGCGGTGCTTCTTTCGGCCACCTGGGCAAACGAACCGGTAAAATTGACCGAGGCGCTTGCCGCAAAAACGAAAATCAGGGCGCCAGGGGGACCGAACCGACCCGTGGTGCTGATAAAGAAGAACGCACCGCAGCCGATTGCGATCAGCATAAGCTGCAGCCAATCAGGTGCGCCTGCCCAACCTGCAAGCGAGACGACCGTCACCGCGAAGACCTGCCAGAGAAGGCACTGCAGGATGATCGAGCTCCGATCTGCTCTCGGAGCAAACCGGCCAAACAACGCCACGAGAGAACCAAGCGAGGCAAAGCCAATCAGGTGTGACCACGGCGAGACTGACACCAAGGGGAGCGCTATGGCTGCACAGAGTGCCGCCTGAACCCCGGCGACTACGCTGACCCGCCAACGCGCCTGGGGAGCGAGCGTCATGCTTTCACGGATCTGGTGGGGCGTCAGCAGACGACGAATGGCATCTATGCGACGCATGGCGTGCGGCACGCGAGGCGCTTCCCTGGATGAAGATGTAGCATGTGTTTGCCTCTTCCGACCGAGGCATCAAGCCTCGCGAGGAAATATGTAGCGGGCCGCAGGCAGCGGCGGGCTTTAACTTGATTTAGAGATCTCTTACCGGACGAACAAAGGCGAACCAAGCCCAAAGTACGGCACCACCCCTGATCAGCAACCAGACACGAGCGATGGCCTGGTTGAGACGATGCACTTGCCTCGACTTTGACACCATCGGTTGCTTTGCCAAGGGACGTTGAACCCAATCCCGCTTGGTGTCGCATGCTGCCCTTGCACTCCCTTGGCGAACGCATCGTCGTCCTCGGCCCGTCCAATGCGGGCAAGTCGACCCTTGCCGTCTCGCTGTCAAAGAAGCTCGGTTTTCCTGCCATTCATCTCGACCAGCTCAAGCATCTGCCGAACACCGACTGGCAGCAGCGCCCGGATGCAGAATTTGCCGCGCTTCATGATGCGGCGATCCTTGGAGAGCAATGGGTAATGGACGGCAATTATTCGCGCCTGATGCCCCAGCGCTTCGCCCGGGCGACTGGCGCAATCCTCCTGTCCTCCAACCACTGGCTCCGCCTCGGCAGGTACCTCAAGCGGACGCTTATCAACCGCAGCGACCGCGCTGGGCATCTCGAAGGTGCGCAAGACAGCATCAAGTGGGAGATGATCCACTGGGTCGCCGTGAGGACCCGGGACAGTAGCCTCAAGTATGCGCAGGCGATCCGCCAGTCCGGTCTTCCTGCGGTGGAGTGCGGCACGGCCGCCGCGCTGAACCAGTTGTATCGCACCTGGGACCTGCCAAGACCACGATGACGTACTCTGATGCCGAACGTGTGGCCGTCAGACGGCGGCGGAGCGACCGCCAACGAACGCTTCTTCCCTACGGATAAAACTACTCTCCTGAAGCCATTTGCATCACCGTTTCCGCGACAGGCAACTTCTGCCCGACGGCTGTCCCGCTTACCTGGCGGGCATTGTTCCAAAAGGCGTTGACGTTGCGCGTCTGGTTGCCGACATGCCGGTAGAGAACGATCTCGAGGTCAAGCGTCCAGTCCGAACTGGATGTTGCCGAAACGAGTTTGCCGGTCCTAAGTTCTTCCTCCACCAGGCTTTCCGGCAGCCAGCAGATGCCGGCGCCCGTGCAGGTCATGGTCTTGAGGCCAGCGCTGATCGCGTTCTCATGGACTGCGCGCCGGCGGAAGCTGGGGTGTTGGGAAAAGAGCTTGCCCAGCGCCACGCCGAAGAACGAGCTGTAGCCATAGCTGAGATAGGGCAGGGTGAAGTGTTCGGCCAAAGCCTTGTCAAGAATGTTTTCTCCCGCCGTCCAGCGATCGCGATCGAGACGTAGCATGGGTGCCGCGACGGGCAGCAGGCGATCGCGGCCAACCGACAGGAAGTCGAAGTGCTCGCGGTCGAGATGAAGCGGAACCCGCGGGTTTGTATAGGTGAGGAAAAAGTCCGCCTCCCCATCCACGAGAGCAGCGAGATTGGCTTCGATGCCGCCGCGGTCGGGTATAAAGCAGAGACGCGTGTCGGGCGCGGTCTTTTCGAGCGCCTGCAGCCAGTTCGGAATGAAGGTGACAGTCAGCGTATGGAGCGCGGCGAACCTGACCATTCCTGCATCGGAAGCCGGTTGCAGCGTCTCGCGCGCCGCATAAAGTGCCCGGATCGTGTCTTGTGCGACGGGAAGAAAGCTGCGGCCCGCGGGTGTCAATTCCGCGGGAACCGCTCCGCGTTTGATGAGTGCAGCACCAAGCCAGACTTCCAGTTGCTTGATGCGTCGACTGAAGGCCGGCTGCGACACATTCCGCAGTTCAGCGGAGCGCGAAAAGCTCGACGTATCCGCAAGCGTTACAAAATCTTCCAGCCACTTTAATTCCATTCAACACCGCCCCGCGCGAAGTCGCGCATCTTCTTCAACCCCCGCATCCCTTCATAAAGCCATTGATTTCGAATGAGTATGCATTTTTTGCATCATCTGCTGCTCAATGTGAATTGGCCAATCTTTGTGCAGCGCAATAGGCTCCGACTCGGAAATGACATGCGGGGGCTGGGCTAGGATATGGCCAGAGTAGTGTATTGCGGCGGGGAGTTCGTCGCCGAAAACGAGGCCAAGCTGAGCCTGTTTGATCGCGGCTTCTTGTTCGGCGACGCCGTGTACGAAGTCACTGCCGTGATCGGCGGCAAGATGGTCGACAACGACTTGCATCTGGCGCGCCTGGAGCGCTCGCTGTCGGAACTTTCCATTCCCATGCCGCTCTCACGTGAGGAGATCGAAGCGATCCAGCTCGCGCTCATCGAGAAGAACGCGCTGGTAGAGGGCACGGTTTATCTTCAGGTTTCGCGTGGCGCGGAAGACCGCGATTTCCTTTATTCCGATGGTCTCGAGCCGACCTTCATTGCCTTCACGCAGGTCAAGAACCTGCTCGGCAGCAAAGGCCAGAAGCAGGGCCTGTCGGTCAATCTTGTTGAGGACCCCCGCTGGGAGCGCCGCGATATCAAGACGGTCATGCTGCTCGGGCAGGTGATGGCCAAGCGCCAGGCAAAGGCTACGGGTTTCGACGACACCTGGTTCTTCGAAGATGGCGCGATTACCGAAGGGGCGTCTTCGACCGCGTTCATCGTGACGCATGATAGGCGCATCATCACGCGCGGCAATTCGAAGGCTATCCTGCCGGGCTGCACTCGTGCGGCGCTTCTCAAGCTTTGCAGCGCCCATGACGTTGTCCTGGAGGAGCGCCCATTCACCATTGCCGAAGCCCAGGGTGCGGCTGAGGCGTTCCAAACATCCGCAACCAGTCTAGTGACGCCTATCGTTCGTATCAGTGACGTCAGCCTGAATGGGGGTGTGCCCGGTCCCGTGACCCGGCAATTGCAGGCCTACTACCTTGAAACGGTAAACATACCCAAGGCAGCGGGCTAAGACCAAAACCACAACGAAGCATCGACAGAGGCGAACACATGAAACTCAATTCGAAATTGATCGGAACTGCTCTTGGTTGCCTGATGGCATTGTCCGCTCCGGCACTTGCCGCCGAAGGCTATGGCGATTGCAAGCTCTATGGCGAGCGTGGCAGCGAGAAGGTCGAAACGGCTGTTCCCGGCCAGTTCACGGTGGTCATCAACCTTCCGGCAGTCGGCGAGTTCAACGGCGACACGCCTGAAACAGTGAAGAGCGGCCGCGAGTTCTGCATGGCGGTCAACATTGCGCACCGCCTGGGCATCGACAAGGTCGTGCTGAAGAACGCTTCCTTCGACTCGATCGTCGCTGGTCAGAACAAGGAATTCGACATCGCGCTTGCGCTGATCTCCGTGACCGAGCCTCGTAAGAAGGTGGTCGACTTCTCGACCCCTTACGCGAGCGGTGCTTTTGGTCTCGCAACGCGTGCGGATGCTCCTGTTGATGAAGCCGGCATCAAGACCACCAAGCTTGGGACCCAGGCCGGCACGATCATGGTTCAGTGGGCGCAGGAAAACCTGCCGGACGCCAAGCTCTCAGTATTCGACGATACGGGCGCCATGTTCACCGCGCTTGCCGCGGGCAATGTCGATGTCGTCATGACAGATATCTCTGTCATCCTCGGTCAGGTTGCAAACTCCAACGGCAAGCTGAAGGTCGTCGGTCAGTTCCCGAGCGGCCGCGATACCGCCGGCATCTACCAGAAGGGATCCGCTGCAAAGCCGGCAATCGACAAGGTTATTGCTGATCTTGCGGCAGATGGTACGCTCAAGGCTCTCGAAGAACAGTATCTCGCCGCCGAACGCGGCGGGCTGAAGCCGGAAGACGTGCCGGTCTGGAAATACTGAGCTGATGGCTGGTTCGTCCTCAGAATTGCATAGTGAAACCGGGCGCGCTGCAACGTGGCGCGCCCGGGGCACCACGCAGACCCACGGTCTGCGCACAACGCTGACGCTTGTCGTCGCAATCTTCTGTTTCTTCCTCGTGGCCGTTTCGGCGCAGCACATCGGCAGCTATGCTGTCGAGCAGGGCGTTTCCAAAGTCGCGGCCTTGATTCCCGGCGGCATTGCGGCCGTGGCCGCGGGTTACGTCCTGCTGCTGGCCATTCGGGCTGCGATGAAATCGGCAGCGGCGCGTCGTCATGCGGATGTCTATGAGGCACGCGCACTCGGCGCCGAGGCCTCGCTGGCATCGTGGAAGGCCTTGTCCTGGAGCGGAGCGCTGCTGGTGGTGACCGCCGGCGCCTGGTTCATGGCAGTCAATGACGCCGCAGTCAGCCGCACGTTCTTCGACCTCGAACTCATCCAAAGCTCGGCTGGCAAGGTGATCTGGGCCTTCGGCACCAATGTGACCATCTTCGCGGTGTCGGCGGTGCTGATCCTTGTATGGTCCTTGCTGATCGCGATCGCCCGTACGCTTCCCGGCGAGGCTGGCCGGCCCTTGCGTTATCTCGCAACGGCCTATGGTGACCTTTTCCGTGGTCTTCCGGCCATCATCACGATCTATCTCATCGGTTTTGGCCTGCCGCTCACCAATCTTCCGATCCTGTCGGATCTCGGCTCTACCTCTTATGCGATCATCGCCCTGACGCTGACCTATGGCGCCTATACGTCGGAGGTTTATCGCGCAGGCATCGAAGGCGTGCACCACAGCCAGGTCGCTGCGGCGCGCTCGCTCGGGCTCAGCCACACCAAGACGATGCGGTATGTCGTGGTGCCGCTCGCGGTACGCAACATCATCCCGCCGCTGATGAACAACTGCATCAGTTTGCAGAAAGATACGGCGCTGGTTGCCATCATCGGCACGATCGACGCCTTCAACCAGTCGAAGATCATCGCCGCCAACAACTTCAATCTTTCGGCTGTGACGACGGTCGCCATCCTCTTCATCGTTATCACCATTCCGCAGGCGCGCCTGGTGGACAAGTTGATCGATCGTGATCGTAAACGCATGCGAGCAGGGGGTTGAGCGCATGTCGCTTCTTGAAATCAATGGCGTCACAAAGCACTACGGCGTGCTGGAAGTCATATCCAACCTGACGCTGAATGTTGACGAACACGAGGTCGTCTGCCTCATCGGCCCGTCGGGCTGCGGCAAGTCTACTCTGCTTCGCTGTATCAACCGGCTCGAGGAGATCTCCTCAGGCGAGATCCGCATCCACGGCGATCGCATTACCGGCCCGGGCGTGGATCTTGACCGGTTGCGCCGCGACATCGGCATCGTCTTCCAGGGGTATAACCTCTTCCCGCACATGACGGTGCTCGAGAACACCATCCTTGCACCAACGAAGGTGCTCGGGATGGGTAAGCGCGAAGCGAGCGAAAAGGCCATGGCCTTCCTGGAGCGGATCGGCCTCGCCCATAAGGCCAACGAATATCCGGACCGGATGTCTGGCGGCCAGCAGCAGCGGGTGGCCATTGTCCGCGCCCTGATGATGGATCCGATGCTGCTCCTCCTCGACGAGATCACCTCGGCGCTTGACCCGGAACTGGTTTCCGAAGTGCTGGATATCGTGCGCGATCTTGCGGCCCGTGGCATGACCATGATCCTTGCGACGCATGAGATGGGTTTTGCGCGCGAGGTGGCCAACCGGATCTGCTTCCTGCAGTCTGGACAGGTTTACGAGCAGGGCCCGCCGGCCGAATTGTTCGGCAATCCGAAGGGTGAGCGGACGCAGGCCTTCCTGAGAAGCTTGAAGAAAGCTGGCCGCATCTAACGGCAGCCGGACGAGGACATTGATCATGAGTACAGCCCGCAGCCTTGGCCTCTGGACCGATGGCGTCAACAGCCTCCCGACCGGCGCGAACAATGCCATCACCGATGTACCCGGCGTGACCGTCGGGCACCGCACACTTCAAGGTAACGGGCTTGCGACCGGCGTGACGGCAGTCGTGCCGCATCAGGGCGATCTCTTCCGCTCGAAGGTACGTGGGGCGGTCGAGGTCATCAACGGTTTCGGGAAGTCAGGCGGCCTCGTGCAGATCGCCGAACTCGGTACAATCGAAACGCCCATTCTGCTGACCAATACCTTCGGCGTCGCTGCCTGCACCGAGGCGCTGATCCGGCGGGCGATTGAGCAGAACCCGAAGATCGGCAGACAGACGTCGACGGTGAACGCCGTTGTTTGCGAATGCAACGATGGCCAGATCAGCGACATCCAGGCCATGGCGGTGACCGTGGACGATGCATCCGCTGCGTTGGATGCAGCCGCACCCGGAGTCGTTGAACAGGGCGCGGTTGGGGCTGGAACCGGCATGACAGCCTTCGGCTTCAAGGCCGGCATTGGCACATCCTCCCGCCGCTTGAGCATCGGCAAACAGGAGTTCACGCTCGGTTCCCTGGTGCTCGCCAACTTTGGTCGCGCCGGCGACCTGACCTTACCGGATGGACGCCGTCCTTCGCCGAATGACGTCAGCGCACCGGAGAAGGGCTCGATCATCGTCATCCTCGCCACCGACCTGCCGCTTGGCGATCGGCAATTGCAGCGCGTTGCCCGTCGTGCAGGCGCCGGTATTGCGCGTCTCGGTGCCTTCTGGGGCAACGGTTCTGGCGACATTGTGGTGAGTTTCACGACCGCCGACCAGGTTGTGCACGAAGGGCCTGATTTCCAGACTGTACAGATGCTCGACAACGACCACATCGACGTGGCATTTCGTGCGGCGGCAGAGGCGACACAGGAAGCGATCTTGAATGCTCTCGCTGCGGCCCCGGCAGCGACTGGCCGCTCCGGCAAGGTGTTCCCGTCGCTTGCGGATTGGGCGAAAGAGCAACAGAGATGAAGGTCTTCCTATCCGCCGACATCGAGGGTACCGCCGGCATCGCCCACTGGGATGAGGCCGATCGTGAAAAGGCCGACTACCAAGAGTTTCGCGAGTTGATGACCGGCGAGGTGCTCGCGGCTTGCCAAGGTGCGCGTGCGGCGGGTGCAACCGAGGTTTTGATCAAGGACGCGCATGAGAGCGGCCGCAACATCATCGTTGATCGTTTGCCAGCCTATGCAAAGATCATGCGCGGCTGGTCCGGCCACCCGGACTCCATGATGTTCGGCATCGGTTCAGACTTCGCCGCTGCCATCTATACGGGCTATCATGCAAAGGCGGGGTCGGAAGCCAACCCGCTCGCCCACACCACGACAAGACGTGTTTCGCGCGTGCTCCTCAACGGTGAAGTTGCTTCCGAGTTCACCTTCAATGCGCTCTGCGCAGCCCGCTACAAGGTGCCGTCTGCCTTCCTCGCCGGTGATGCGGAGATCTGCGTTGACGCACGCGCGTTAGTGCCGAACATCGAGACGGTCGCAACCCTTGAAGGTTTCGGCCGTGCGTCACTTTCCATTTCGCCAGCGCAGGCGCGAGAGTCGATCTTCAACGGCGTGAAGACGGGCCTGGAACGTCTTTCCTCGCGTACCGTGCCGACCGTCGATGGCCCGTACGAGGTAACGGTCGAGTTCGTGAACCCAACCGATGCCTATCGCGCGTCGTGGTATCCGGGTGCTTCTATTTGCAGACCACGCACTATCGCCTTTAAGTCTGATGACTTTTTCGAGGTCCAGCGCGCCCTGCGTTTTCTGCTCGATTGATCCGCCAGTTTTTGCTTTCCCGTTGCCGTTTTTTCGCCGACCCGAATGGGTGTGTAGACCGTCGTGCAATCGCGTGCGGCGGGGCAATTTGCGATCTTATGCATTTAGAAACCTTCTAAAAGAGCCGTATTGTTGGCTCAGTTCTTCCCCGCTAAGAACCTGACCGGCAAAATCAAGTTTATGGGGTGATGCGTAAATGACAGGGGCAGCAGTTCCGGGGCGGGATAACAGCAAGGCTAGACGCAAGAGGGTGGTTCGGCTGATGCTGGCCGGAACAATCCTCAGCGCTGCCGGCAATTCCCTGGCGCAGGATGCGCAAGACGATTCCGTCCTCGAGACGATCGTCGTGACGGCATCGGGGTTCGAGCAGAACGTGAAGGATGCACCTGCGAGCATCACCGTCGTCACGCGCGAGGATTTGGAAAAAGGTGCGTTCCGTGACCTGACCGATGCGCTTCGCGAAGTCCAGGGTGTCGCCGTGACCGGTGTTGCCAACGAGAAGGACATCTATATCCGAGGCCTGCCCGGGACCTACACATTGATCCTGGTTGACGGAAAGCGGCAGAGCACCAGAGACGCCCGCCCAAACGGAAGCTCCGGCTTTGAGCAGAGCTTCATTCCTCCGGTTTCCGCCATCGAGCGCATCGAGGTCGTTCGCGGTCCGATGTCCTCGCTCTACGGTTCGGATGCCATGGGCGGTGTTATCAACATCATCACCCGCAAGGTCTCGAACGCCTGGTCCGGAAGTGTCACGACCGAAGCCACCCTTCAGCAGCACAGCAAGTTCGGCAATAGCGGTCAGGTCTCCTTCTATGCCAATGGCCCGATCCTGAAGGATACGCTCGGCCTGCAGATCTGGGGACGTGGCTACAAGCGCGGCGAAGACAGCTTCCTCAGCGGCATCACGGGTGCCAAGGAAGGCGATATTGCCGGCCGCCTGACGCTGACGCCGAATGAAGACCATGACATCGTCCTTCAGGGCGGCCTGAGCCGCATCGAGCGCAAGGCGCGTCCGGGTGAAACCCTGGAGGCGACTGCCGCTGCCACCGAGCCTCACCACGACCGTGATCATTGGTCACTGTCGCATACCGGGCGCTGGGGACGGACAACCTCGGAATTCTCCATCCAGCAGGAATGGGGGACGCGGACGACCTACAACTATGATGCTGCGACCGGCGATTTCGTGCGCAATCCGCGTGCGCCGCAGATCCGTAACACCGTCGTCGACGGCAAGTTCACGACGCCGTTTGAACTTCTGGGTCAGCACACGGTCATTACAGGCGGGCAGTACATGGAAGGCCGGCTGCGTGACCAGAACCCGGGCCGGCGCACCGGTGTCACCGAAACCTTCAGCATTGAACAGTGGGCGCTATTTGCCGAAGACGAGTGGAAGATCACGGATGACTTCGCACTGACCACGGGCTTGCGCCTTAACCACCACGACGTTTACGGCGATAACCTGACCCCACGCATCTACGGCGTCTGGAACGCGACCGACGACCTGACAATCAAGGGCGGCGTTTCGACCGGTTTCCGTGCACCGGACATCCGCCAGATTGCGCCCGGTTACGCCATGACGACCGGCGGCAGCGGCTGCTCCTACGGTCCGGCGGGCACCTGCGGTGTCATCATCGGGGATCCGGACCTGAAGGCGGAAACTAGCACCAGCTATGAAATCGGTGCGGTCTGGGAGCAGGATGATCTGGTTCTCGGTGCGACCTATTTCTACACCGACTTCAAGGACAAGATCAGCAATGCGCTGGTCCTACGGCCCGATGGCACGCCCGAGCGCTGGTCGGAAGATCCGAACTACCGGCTCTGGTACAGCTACAACATTGACGATGCGGTGATCCAGGGCGTTGAGCTGACGGCCAAATGGTATGCGACGCCAGAGCTGACGGTCCGCGGTAGCTACACCTATACACATTCGGAGCAGCAGACCGGTGATTACGCTGGCTTCCCGCTCGCCCGCACGCCAGAGCACATGGCCAATATCCGCCTGGACTGGGTCACGCCGATCGAAGGCCTTGAGGCATGGGTGTCCGGCAACTACCACGGTGAAGAAATCGCGGCTGGTGCCCGGATTGGAACGAATGGTCGTCCGGTGACGATCAATGGCCAGCCGGGACGCAAGTACGACGCTTACGCCACGTTCGATATCGGCGCGAAGTTCGACGCGGGCGAAGGCGTGACGATGAATGCGGCCGTCTACAACGTCTTCGACAAGAAGATCGAGCAGACGGACTTCAACACTGTCGTCGAAGGACGCCGCTTCTGGCTCAGCGTCAGCAAGTCGTTTTAATCAAGACAACAACCGGCGCTGGTGGATTCAGTGCCGGCTGTTTGCCCAAACGAAAAAGGCCCCGCCAGTATCGATCGGCAGGGCTTTTTATGTTTTGACCCTCGCTGCGGAAGGCTTTGATCAGGCCTTCGTCCACTCGACCTGCAGTTCTTCACGGAAAGCAAAACGGACAAGGTGGCGCACCACAACATCCTCCAGCTGTGGCAGGTTCTCGGCGTCTTCGGCCTCCACGCGGAGAGCCAGCGCCGCGTCTTCGGCCTGCAAGTAACAATCGCCGCTCATCAGGCTGATCTGACCTCTGTGTTCGTCGAACGTCACGGGGCGCTTATGCGCGAAATGCTTGCACAACTGCTGCAGGTATTTGCTCGCATGCTCAGTCGGGATACTGGCGTGGCTTGTGGCGCGGGTCTGCTGTTCGGTCATGGTATCTTCTTCTATCGTTGAGGTGACGTTTTGGAGCGCGGCAGGCGACCCTCTCGATTACGTGTAATAGACGGCAATCCGGTTTCCGCCGATGTCCTGGACATCGAACGGGCAGCCATAGGTCTGCTCCAGCGTTTCGGGACGGATGATCTCGTGTGGTGTGCCCTGCAGGAAAAGCTTGCCGTTGCGCATGACGATGATGTGGTTCGAGTAGCAGGAGGCGAAGTTGACGTCGTGGAGGACAACGACCACGGTCTTGCCGAAATCCCGCGCGGCGTTGCCAAGAAGCTTCATCATGCCGACAGCATGGCGGATGTCGAGGTTGTTCAACGGTTCGTCGAAAAGCATGTAGTCGGTGTCCTGGCAGAGCACCATGGCAACGAAGGCGCGCTGCCTTTGTCCGCCGGAGAGCTCGTCCAGGAAGCGGTCACCCAGTTCTTCCAGTCCGAGATAGCCAAGCGCGCGAGCGATATGAGCCTGATCTTCCGCAGTCGTCCGCCCCTTGCTGTACGGGTAGCGCCCGAATGCCACGAGATCCCTCACGGTAAGCCGTGCCGTCATGTGGTTGTCCTGGCGCAGGATCGACAGCCGGCGTGCTAGCGTTTCACCTGAGGTGTGGGCAACATCCAATCCGTCCACCAGCACCGTGCCTTGGTCGCTCGGAATCAGTCGGGCGATCATCGACAGAAGCGTCGATTTGCCGGCGCCGTTAGGCCCGATGATGGAGGTGATGCCGCCCTTCGGCAGCTTCGCGGTAACATGGTCCACCACGGTTGTATTGCCATAGGCTTTGGTGACGTCAGTGATTTCGATCATCGGGCATTGCCCCTGAGAAGATAGAAGATGAAGAAAAGCCCGCCCGCAAACTCGATGACAATGGAGAGCGCGGTGTCGAAGGCAAAGACCCGCTCAAGGATCGTCTGGCCACCCACGAGACAGATCACTGCAAGCAGGATCGCCGCCGGAAGGACGAAGCGATGTTTGCCAGTCGGCATCAGGATATAAGCGAGGTTGGCGACGAGCAGGCCAAAGAAGGTTACCGGGCCGACCAGTGCTGCAGAGACCGAAACGAGCACGGTCACGATCGCAAGCACCGTCATCGTCACCCGCCGATGATCGACACCAAGCGAGATCGCTGTTTCCCGCCCCAAGGACATCACGTCGAAGGTGTGGAAGATCCGCAGTCCCAATGCACTAGCGCCGGCAACGAACAGCGTTGAGATCAGCAGAAGGTTCGAGTCGACCCCATTGAAGCTTGCAAACAACCGGTCCTGGAGAACCACGAAGTCGTTCGGATCGATTAGACGCTGGAGAAAGCCAGACAGGCTGCGGAACAGGGTGCCGAACACCACCCCGATCAGCAGCAGCAGGTGCAGGTCCTTCACTGCGCCGGAAAACATGAAGCGGTAGAGCACCAGGGAGAAGGCCAGCATGGTGCCGACCTCGATGGCAAACATCAGTCGCGCATCGATAGCGGACGTCGCAGCCGCGCCCAGCACGAATACGAAAAGCGTCTGCAGCAGCATGTAGAGCCAGTCGAAGCCCATGATCGCCGGTGTCAGGATCCGGTTGTTGGTGATCGTCTGGAACAGCACCGTCGAGACGGCAATGGAGTAGGCAACGAGGATCAGCGCAAAAAGCTTGGTGCCGCGGAATGACAGGACGAAGCCCCAGTTGCCGCGGGCGCCAACCGTCATGAAGGCGACAACTGCGGCAGCCGCAACGGCCGCGGTGATCGTGAGGACCACGATCGGCGAACGCTTTTTCTCATGCTGCACGGTATCGCCTCCGCAACAGCATATGCAGGAAGAAGATGCTGCCGATGATGCCGAGCACCGAGCTGACCGGGATCTCGTAAGGCGCGTTGATGATGCGTCCGACCGTGTCACACAGGAGCACGAGTGCTGCACCGCTAAGCGCGATCCACGGCAGCGTGTGGCGCAGCCGATCACCCATCGCCATGCTGACGAGATTAGGGATGATCAGGCCGATGAAGGGCAGAATGCCGGCGGTCACCACCACCGATGCCGTCACCATGGATACGATGACGAGGCCGAGCGTGACGACCGTGCGGTAGTTCAGCCCGAGATTGGTCGAAAAATCCTCTCCCATGCCGGCCACGGTGAAGCGGTCAGCGGCAATATAAGCGGCCATGGTCAACGCGAGCGCTATCCAAAGCACCTCATAACGGCCCCGCAGGACCGCCGAGAAGTCGCCGCTCGTCCAGGCACCCATGGCCTGCATCAGGTCGTAACGGTATGCGAAGAAGGTGGTGCAGGCGTTGATGATGCCTCCGAGCATCAGGCCGACGAGCGGCACCAGTACAGGGGAGCGCAACGGTACCCGCCGCAGAATGCCGAGGAAGACAGCCGTTCCCGCCAGCGCGAAGGCGGCCGCGACCAGCATCTTCGCCATCACCGGCAGGTCCGGCGCCACAAGAAGCACAAACAGCATGCCGAGGCTTGCCGATTCCACCGTACCAGCCGTCGACGGTTCAACGAAGCGGTTGCGGGAAAGCATCTGCATGATCGTTCCGGCCACGGCCATTCCGGCGCCGGCCAGGATCAGGGCCAATGTCCGGGGCACGCGGCTTCCGGCGAGCACCATCAGCATCTTCTCGTCACCCTCGCCAGAAATCAGGCGAAGGAGTGACACCTCGCTGACGCCCACAAACAAGCTTGCGACTGCGACGGCAGCGGTGGCCAGCAGGGCAAGGAGGAAGAGCTTCAAGACGTCACCATGAAAATGCAGAAGCGGCAGCAACCGATGAACCGGTTGCTGCCGATCATTTCTGTTCGGACCTGATTACTTGGCGTCGAAGGCCTTGGTCAACTGATCCACGGTGTTCTGCATGGCGGTGAGGCCACCACCAACCAAGTACCATGCGGTCGAGTCGAGATAGACAACCTGCTTCTTTTTCCAGGCAGTGGTCTGGGCGACGATCTCGTTGTCGAGGAATTTGGCAGCCGCCTGTCCGTCGCGGCCGATCGCTGCGTCGCGGTCGATGACGAACAGCCAGTCAGGGTTACGCTCGAGTATGTATTCGAACGAAATCGGCTGGCCGTGCTGGCCGACCTTGATGTTCTCATCCGCCTGCTGAACGCCGTAGTCGGTGAAGAGCAGACCGAAACGTGAACCCGCACCATAGGTGCTCATCTTGCCACCGGTGGTGAGGATGAGCAGCCCCTTGCCGGCAGACGCTGCCTTGGCCTTCAGCGTAGAGACAGAGGCGTCGAGCTTCTGAAGGGCAGCATCAGCTTCGGCTTTTTTGCCAAAGACTTCCGCCAACGTCTCGACGTTCTGCTTGGCGCTTTCAACGAACTTCGTCTGGTCGATCGTCATGTCGATGGTCGGCGCGATCTTTGCCAGGTCCTCGAACTTCGCTGACGACCGGCCGCCGACGATGATGAGGTCCGGCTGTGCGGCGTTAACCGCTTCATAATCCGGCTCGAAGAGGGACCCGATGTTCAGGACATCCTTGCCCGCATATTTCGAAAGATACTCAGGCTTCGCCCCAGAAGGAACGCCTGCGACTTCGATGCCGAGGGTATGGAGCGTGTCAAGGCTCGCCATGTCGAACACAAGCACCTTTGCAGGCGTCGACGGCAGGGTGGTTTCACCCTTGCTGTGCTTGACGACGATCTCGGCAGCCGCCGATGGCATTGCCTGAGCAGCAAAGACCGCACCGGCAAGGGCGAGAGCAAGGTGGAAGGTCCGGGGTATTGCGAACATTATCATCTCCGCGCTTGGCCAAACGCGCTTGGCCAAGATAAGTTGAGTGGTTGAAGCCAGTTATCGATCGGCCAAGGGGAGCGTCAAATCATCTTTTCTTTAGCCGTTCCAATTTGCGATTATCGCAAAATGGTACCGGGTTCAAAAAGAAAGTTGAGAAGATGAGGAAGCTTATGTTAGGCGCGACGGAATCCGGCGAGCAAGGTCGTTCCTGATCGTTCTGCTTGTGCCGACAAACGATCTGACGACACGAAATGACGAACGACGGCAAGCTTCCACCGATCGGCAAGATCAAGCTTCTTCTCGCGCTCGATGCCTTGTTGCGGGAAGGAAGCGTGACGGGTGCTGCCGCCAGCTTGGAACTGCAGGTGTCTGCCGTCAGCCGCATGCTGGGTGAGTTGAGAAACCTCTACAACGATCCGATCTTCATTCGGACCGGCCGGGGCTTGCGACCAACGCCGTTTGCTGAATCCCTGAGGTTGCGGGTTCGCGCGCTGGCGGAAGAAACGGAAGCGCTTCTGAAGGGAGAGGGATGGACTCGAGCGCCGGACGTACATGTCGCCCAGCGAGTGGTCGAACCGCCGGCGGACGGCTGGCAGAAGCGCTCGAGGGTCGCAGCCCCGCCGCTCGCGGTCTCCCGCGGTGACCTTCTCGAAGCCGCACCGACGCCGTCGGTGATCGCAAGG
Organism: Neorhizobium sp. SOG26; assembly: GCF_003491345.1. GTDB lineage: Bacteria > Pseudomonadota > Alphaproteobacteria > Rhizobiales > Rhizobiaceae > Neorhizobium > Neorhizobium turbinariae. Next base: position 73,111 of record NZ_CP025513.1, on the reverse strand, counting down.
CGGATTGCTGCAATCGGCGACAACGAAGAACCGCAGCGCAGACTGGCTAAATATATCGCGCTCACCTCCCCGGGCCCGGGACGAAGCCGCACGCTCGCGCGGGAGGAAGCGTGCGATGCTCTGACCATCATCCTGCGGGGGGAGGCAGATGCGGTGCAGCTTGGTGCACTGTTGATGACCCTGCAATATCGTGGACCGACGGCGCTGGAGCTTGCGGGATTCGTGGAGGCGATACGCGAGGCAATCGCTCCAACGGTTGCGATCAATCATCAGCCGGATCTGGACTGGCCGGTCTATGTATCGCCCCGCTGGAAGAGGCCGCCATGGTTCATCCATTCGGCACGGCTTGTCGCGGCGGCGGGCTACCGCGTCGTCATGCACGGCCATTTCGGCAACGGTCGCGATAGTGGCAAGCTCGAGCAGGCTGCCGAATACGCCGGCATCCCGGTCTGCGTGACGGCACCGGAAGTCTCTGCGGCGCTTGGTGCGTGCAACATCGCTTATGTGCCGCTGGCCGCCTTTGCGCCGCGTACGCAGAGCATCCTCAACCTCCACCCGCTGCTTGAAACCCGCACGCCGCTTCACAACGTCGTGCCGCTCATCAATCCATTCGCTGCGTCTGCAACATTGACGGGAGCCCCTGGCGGCGCTTCGTTGGCGATCTATGGAGACGTCGTGAAGCTGTTGGGGATGGAGAACGTGACGATCTTGGGCGCCGTGCGCAGTTTCGCCCAGATCAATCCGAGCCGCGTGACAAACCTGATGCGCATCATCAATGGTGAGGAGTCGAGTGAGCGGGTGCCGGCATGCTCAGGTATCACCGGTACCGGGCTGCCAAGCAGCGGTTTCAGTCAAAGGGAATATTGGGAGGCCGTGTGGTCGGGTGCGGCTCGTGACGATCTGGCCGAGGCCTCGATTATCTATACGGCAGCGACGGCGCTCTTTGCGATCTCACGTGACTCGCGCCGCAGTTTTGAAGCCTGCCTGACTCAGGCAACGGATCAGTGGCTCAAGCGCAGGCGCCATGCCTAGCCCGCGAGCGCCAGTATGCGTTCGGCAACCAGATCCCCGTCATGCTGGCCTCTGTTCCAGGCGTCCTCGAGCTCATCTTCGATGAGATCGTAGCCGGTGCCGGCACCTTGGGTTTCGGCGTGTGCCGTCAGGTAGGGAAAAGCGCCGAGCGAACGTCCAAACGGCAGCAGCACCCGGTTGGCCAGGACCTGTACAAGCGGTGCGGATTGGGTGCTGCTCACGTTCCGCCACGTGCGAAGGAACCGGTCCATAACGTCGTCCAGCGTCATGCCCAGCGTTTCGCGGCATTGCAGAATGTTGCCGACAAACAGAACCGGGCAACGTGCGCGCTCGACGGCCTCAACGACGCCTCCGACAAGCAGATGCGGGAGAATGCTGGTGTAAAAACTCCCCGGGCCGAACACCACCACATCGGCGGCCTCGATGGCTTCGATGACGGCGTTGTTTGCAGCAGGATTCTTACCGCTCTCACTGGTGAGCTCGATGTCCTCGATCCCGATTGCCGCATCGGCTTCCGACAGTTTCGAGAGTACGTCCTGCGGCGCACGGCGCGCGCCGTTCCTGAGGCGGCCGGACAGGATAAGATCGCTGTCGAGCGAGGACGGCCAGACGTTCCCGTCAATGCCGCAGAGCTTGCGGAACACAAAGATGGCGGTGTTGACGTCGCCGTTGTGAGCGATGCATGCACCGGTCAGGATGAAGTTGCCGATGCTGCCGTTCCGGAAGTCGAAGTCAGGACCGACCGCGGTCGCAAAGGTTCGCAAATAGTTCAGGATCGCGCCTCTAAGCCCCGGCTCCATGCGCTCCAGGAGAAGGTGTCGGCCCTCTGCATAAAGCTGGAATTCCTGCCGAGCATCTCCAGCCTCGCCCAGAGCAGAGATACGTGTGTTGAAGATCCTTACCACATCGCCGGAGCGACGTTCGCCGTGAGCCATAGTCATCAGCGCCTGCCGGATGTCGCCCACCGACAGGATCCCGAGCTTCTCGCGGATCAGCTTTGAGCTGCCGCCACTGTCCCAGGCAGGAACTACCCGCGTCAGGTGCACCTGCTTGCGCGCGAGCGCAATATTGATGGCGCGGCACGCTGTACCGCCGGAAAACAATACGATGCGCTGCATAAGCCCTCACAATCTCGGACTCTCATAACTGCGTCAGGCGCAAACGCCAAGGTCGGCATCTTGCAACTGGGGCACAAGGAGCGTAGGTAATTATACAGGTGAACTGTACAACTGGCAAATTTGAGGAATGGTCATGTCTGCAGAGGACAAGGAAGTAGTTCGTCGCTTCAACATCGAGGTGATCCAAAATGGCGACCGAAGCACGTTCGAAGCCTTGATGGCGCCCGATTTCATCAACCACGCCGCGCCGCAAGGAATGCCGAACGGGCCGGACAGCATGTGGAACACGTTCGAAAAGGTTCTTCGTCCCGCGCTGTCGAACCTCACCGTCACGATCCACGACCAGATCGCCGAACACGACAAGGTGACGACCCGCAAGACGATCAGTGGCGTCCATACCGGTACACTGCTGGGCGTTCCTGCGACAGGGCGAAAGGTCGCGATCAGCGTGATCGATATTGTCCGCGTCGACCACGGCAGATATGCAGAGCACTGGGGCTTGAACACACTGTCAAACGTGCTCTCTTCGCTGTCGAATCCAAATCTTGTGCGTTAGCACAGCCGCTCGATCATACGAACCGCCGCTTCGAGCGTGCGCTTCTCCTCGTCTGACAGACGCTCCTCGATCAGGCGGGCGATCTGTGATGCGCGGGCCTGGCGGAAGCGGGATAATTCGAACCGCCCGGCATCGGTAATGGCAAGAAGCTGGCTGCGTCCATCCGCCGGGTTCGGCGTCTTGCTGATCAGCCCGTCAGCTTCCAGTTGGCCGGCGACGAGCCGCATGCTCTGATGTCGGACGCCGCGGCGGTCGGCCAGTTCTGCGACACTAAGTGGCCCCTCACGATCGAGAAGCGACAGTGTTTCTGATTGCGCCGTCGTTGGTGTCTTGGCTTCCGCCTTGATACGTCGAACAAATCGCCCCACAACCACGCGAAGGTTTTCCGCAAGCGCCAAGGCGTCTGCGTGCTTTGCGGAACGGGCGTCCTTGCTTGCCATGACCCTCTGCACCCTCGAGCGACTATCTTTGACTTCCATAGACCGAGAGGCGTGAGAAGAGAAAGAGCGACAGTTTCAAACTCGGTCTGCAACGAAGACCGGCACGGTCAGTTAAACCCCCGAAACCTGAAACAGAACTGCGGCAGGAGACCTGAATGCCAGCATACGCCAACCGTCTTGAAAATCACGTTGCCCTCGTCACCGGATCAAGCTCGGGTATCGGTTTGGCCATTGCTGAAGCGATGGCTGGCGAAGGTGCAAGCGTCGTCGTCAACTACCGTTCGGACGAGCAGGCTGCCAACGCGTTGGTCGAGCGGATCAAAGCGAATGGCGGGCGATCCGTGGCCGTGAAAGCGGACGTTTCCAAGGAAGAAGACGTCATCCGTCTCTTTGACGAAACCATCGCCGCCTTTGGCCGCGTCGATGTCGTCGTGTCGAATGCCGGGATCCAGAAGGATGCCGCAATTGCCGGGATGACCCTCCAGGACTGGAACACTGTCATCGGCGTCAACCTGACCGGGCAGTTTCTATGTGCGCGGGAGGCTGTCCGCCGCTTTCGAGCGCAGGGGAGGGAAGGCGCACCGGCACGAAGCAAGGGCACCATCATTGCCATGAGTTCGGTCCACGAGTTGATCCCCTGGGCGGGGCACATCAACTATGCGTCCTCCAAGGGCGGCGTTCGCATGTTCGTGCAGTCTCTCGCCCAGGAAGTCGCGGCGGAAGGCATTCGGGTGAATGCGATTGCGCCGGGCGCCATCAAGACCCCGATCAACAAGGAGGCCTGGGAGACCGAGGACGCGCTGAAGGCGCTGCTAAAGCTGATCCCCTACGGCCGCATCGGCGCGCCTCAAGATGTTGCGCGGGCTGTGGTCTGGCTGGCGTCGGACGAAGCCGACTATGTCACCGGTACGACGCTGTTCGTTGATGGCGGCATGTCGCTCTACCCGGAATTTCGCGACAATGGCTGATCGAGTCATCTTTCGCCTGATCGAGGTGCATTTTCTCTAAGCAGGAGCGGCAGGATATTGTAGGGAGGGCCAACGAAACAGCGACAGGAGTTTTACCACATGAGCGAAACGACGGTAGCAGAGGCGATAGATCGGATCTACGCGTCGCTTCAGGCCGATAACGCCGATCTTGACCAGCACATCGCAGTCTTGAAGGCTGCCTTGGCACGCGAGGGTCTGAAGGAAGCGATCTTCGACCCGGCCAAGCTGGTGCAGAACAACCGGCAGGGCAGGAAGCTGATGCAGGCCTACTTTCGCCAGCGCGGCGTGACCGTCAAGTTCGAGTCGTAGAACTTCGAGCTTCCGCGGCAACACAAGAAAGCTGTCGGCAGGGTGCCGACGAAGGAATTCAGATGTCGATCACAGTACAGAAAACCATTCCCGCGGCGCGCATGCGCCAGTTCAACGAGATGGTGGATCGCTGGCTGCAGGAAGGCCCGATCAAGCTCGCCACCAACGCCACGCTGACGGCGATGGACAACGCCGAGATCCCGAAGGCTGAACAGGCCGCGATCATGGAGGACCGGGATATCATCATGAAGCACAACATGCGCCTTGGCCTGATCAGCGAGGTCTTTGCACCCGCAATCGAAAAGGCGGTGCGGTCGGCGCGCTCGGGAACGGAAGCGCAGGATGAGGTCGCTCGGTTGATCATCACGGCGATCGGCCTTCGTCAGGACGACGACAGCGAGGTGATCACCTTCAATTTTCTCACCCAGGGTGAGGCAGACGCGTTCGACGCGCTAGTCTGAAGACTGCCACCACCTTCACGGCATTAAAAAACCTTGGGCATCGGTCGATGCCCAAGGTCGAGACATCCGAAGAGGATCGAGGGGTTATCAGGCCTCGGTCTTGGCAGCCTTGATCAGTTCCTTGACGTCGCCGAGGCCGCCCATCTTGGCCTTCCAGGTCAGCAGCGGTGCGTAGAAGCGCAGGTAGGCGAGCATCAGCACGATCGACAGGTAGAAGCACATCACGCCCATGTAGGTCGGGCTGAACAGGCGGTCGTAACGGCCGTTCAGGACGATGGCGTTATACCATACGACAGCCGAGATCGGCATGGCGATGACCAGCCCGAGCGGCACGAAGCGGTTGAAGATCAGCATCAGGCCGCAGACGATTTCCAGCGTCTTGACGATGTCGAACAGGCCGACCTCGATCATGGTGACGAGCATCTGCGAGGACAGCGGCGTGTTGCCGACCGGCTGCGGAAAGATCGTCGGCAGGCCAGCCTGCGTCAGCCAGTAGGACGTGCCCGAGGTGAGCATCCAGCCACCAAGGTAAAGGCGTCCAAGCGTCAGCAGGATCTTCACGGCCGTTGCGAGGTTCCAGGAGTAGGTGATTTCCTTCGACATGTCTGATTACTCCTGCGAAACGTAGCGCTGAATGCTGTCGATGCGGCCGCCGCGCGGGCCGATGTGATAGACGTCGACAACCGTCTTTTCGATGCCTGCATCCGTTAGTTTGTGGATCGCGACGACGGTACGGCCGTCGCCAACGAGTGGCTGGAGCAGTTCCGACTTCACCTGGGCGCCATCAACGAACTCCGGGAAGAGCGCCTTGTCGAATTTCGCGTCCGAGGCGATGTATTCGCCGGCAGCCCATCCGCCCTTGGCATTGGTATAGACCTCGTCACGGAAGTCCGTGAGCATGGTCTTTGGCATCTTGTCCAGGGCAGGGCCCCACTGCCAGCCGGGAGCGACATGAAGCTGGTAATAGATGTTTACGAGGAAGAGGGCGGCGATGACGAGCGACGCTATGTACAGCGTCCGCTCCGATATACGTTGGGACCCAGACAAGTCCTACTCCTTGATTTGTTTCCGCGCCACACCAATTGTGGCTATTTAATGATATGTGTGACGCGGGTCGCTTACGCGCCTTGCCTGAAACAGACAACGCTCATATTCGTCATTGCACCCATGAAAAATCGGGGGGGCTCGCGCCGGGGGGCGTCGGCAGCTCCTTCGGATCTGCGCGGTTCCGGCTGCCCCGGTTTGGCTAAGGCATTCGTTTCATTGGAGTCGTCGGTGACGCCCGTAACGAACCGACCAGTGACTCTCGCAGAGAGCGATTTGACCCCAAACCGCAAGCTACTAATTTTCGCCATGCAACTATAGGGTTTTCTAGTTCGGATTTTAGTAAATTCGAAGACTTAGGGTCGCGCCAGCAGCAATACCAAGATGCTCTGCTTCGTTTCTCGTACGCTGGATGGATGAGCCCAATGTCACGACCCAAAGTTAAAACCGCACTCGCCGGGATCCTGGTCCTGTTAGGCGTGGCATTCGCTGTGTTTGCGACCTTCGCGATCAACCGCATGGGAATGCTCAATAACCAGTTTATCGAGGTTATCGAGACGACGATGCCGAAGATCGCTTCGGTCAAGGATGTCGAGATCCAGGTGATGACCATCCGCAACGGCTATCGCAGCCATCTGCTGTGGTCGGATGCCGAGGGCAAGGCCGCGGCCGAACGGTCCATCGACAAGGCGCGCAAGGCGCTTGCGGAACGTTCGCGGAAGTTCAAGCTGCTCAACCCGAGTGAACGCGAAAAGCAGATGCTTGCTGAAGTTGAAGCTGCGGTCGAGAGCTACGTCGCAACCGGCGCGCGCGTGCTCGAGCTCTCGAAGCTCGGTGACGTACAAGGTGCAAACAGGATTCTCACGAGTCAGATGGTGAAGCCGGCTGAAGCCGCAGCCGCGAGCCTCGAAGAGCTTACCAAGATGAGTGTTGCGGATGCAGTCGGATCCGAAGCAAGGGCGGAACAGGCTTATGCCTCTGCACTGACGGTAACGTTCGTGGCCCTCGCGGTGCTTGCCGCAATCGTGGTGGCTGCCATCTGGTTTGCAATCACCAATATCGCTCGCCCGATCGCCACCATCACCCATTCGATGAACAATCTCGCCAAGGGTGACGCGGAGACGCCGATTCCCTTCGCCGATCGCACGGATGAACTCGGCGAGATGGCTGCGGCTGTCGAGGTGTTCCGTAGCAACGCCCTGGAAAACCGCCGGCTGGAGCAGGAAGCCAATGCGCAGCGCTCGCAGTCGGAAGAACAGCGTCGCCGCGCCGCCGAACAGGAGCGCATTCGTGCCGAAGCCATGGCACAGGCGACTTCCGGCCTTGCCGATGGTCTGAAGCAACTGGCCGCCGGCAACCTGACCTTCCAGCTGTCGCAGTCCTTCGCACAGGAATTCGAGACCCTCAGGACCGACTTCAACCAGGCCGTGGCGCAGCTTCGGCAGACGATTGCCTCGGTTGCTGAATCCACCGGCTCGATCGACAGCGGCTCGCGCGAAATCAGCCAGAGCGCCGAGGATCTGTCGAAGCGCACTGAACAGCAGGCTGCCTCGCTCGAAGAGACCGCCGCAGCACTCGACCAGATCACCACCAATGTCGCGAATTCCTCCAAGCGTGCCGAAGAGGCCCGCGCAGTGGCAATCCAGGCGAACGAAAGCGCCAATCATTCCGGCTCGGTGGTTGCCAACGCTGTTGACGCCATGGGCCGAATCGAACAGTCGTCGAACCAGATCTCCAACATCATCGGCGTCATCGACGACATCGCCTTCCAGACCAACCTGCTGGCGTTGAACGCCGGTGTGGAAGCGGCACGCGCCGGCGACGCCGGCAAGGGCTTTGCAGTCGTCGCCCAGGAAGTACGCGAACTTGCACAGCGTTCCGCCACGGCCGCCAAGGAGATCAAGGATCTGATCCGCAACTCGTCTGGCGAAGTCGCCACCGGCGTCAAGCTGGTCAGCGAAACGGGTGAAGCACTGAAGACCATCGAGGGCTATATCGTCACCATCAACCAGCACATGGATGCGATCGCCACCTCTGCTCGCGAACAGTCGGTCGGCCTGTCGGAAGTCAACACCGCCGTCAACCAGATGGACCAGGTGACGCAGCAGAACGCCGCCATGGTGGAGGAAGCCAATGCCGCCGGCGCAACGCTCGCCAACGAAGCAAGCCGCCTGCGCGAAATCGTCTCGCAGTTCCAGGTGGGCGCAGTTTCAGCCGCCAACCCGGTTCGACGTGCCGCTCCGGCCGTTGCCAGCCCTGCCGCCGCCCCGGTCTCTTCGCCGGCACGTGGCATGGTCAACAAGATCGCGCGCGCCTTTACCAGCAAGGGTAATGCTGCAGTCGCGGTTAGCAACGAGAGCTGGGAAGAGTTCTGAGACTAAAACTTAGGTGAGCTTGAGTAGGCGGGCATTGTCCCGCCTTCTCTTTTTCAGGATTCGTAATACGACATGTACCGATCGCGGAACCGCTCAGGTGTTCCCGGGTCCGCATAACGCGAAAGTTGGGACATGTCGGTGTTGTTGAGGATCGCGCCGATCAGCTTTGAGGCGATCTGCGGTTCGGCCGACAGAACGTTCTGGACCGTCTTCTTCGGCGTCACACCCCACTGGGTGACGAAGATGAAGCCATCGATTTGCGCCTCCAGCGCCTTGGCATCGATCACCGGCACCAGCGGCGCGAGGTCGACAACGATGACGTCGAACTTTTCCCGTGCGCTGTCGAGGAACCGCGACATCCCCGGCGATGAAAGCAGTTCGCTGGTATGGGCGAGCTTCCCCGCATAACCGGCGATCGGCATGATGGCGAGCTTTGAACGTCGGTCTACGCGAACAGCATGCATCCAGTCGACTTCGCCGAGAACGACTTCAACCAGCCCCGTCTGCGGCTCGGCTGAAAGCATCTTGGTGAGGCCTGGATTGCGAAGGTCTGCATCGACCACTAAGGTGCGCACACCGGCCGTCGAAAGGATGCCGGCGAAATTCGCCGCAACAGTCGATTTGCCTTCGCCCGGCAGGCAGGAGACAACACCGATCACCCGTGGGCTCTTGCCTTGCAGCAGCACATCACAGGCGAGGCGCGCGTTGCGCAGCGTTTCGGCGAAGCTCGAGCGTGGGGCATCGACGGCGTAGCGCATCATTTGCCGGAAATCGACCGGTGCGCCATCCGATAGTGGCTTCGGCTCCTCGGCGGCAGGCGGTTCTGCGCCGAGTTTCTTGCCAGTGATATGCGGAAGGTAGCCAAGGAACCGCAGCCCCAACTTGTCCTGGATCTCGTCACCGGTGCGGAAGAAGCGTTCGCGCATTTCGAGGAAACCAGCGGAGACGCCGCCCGCCATCAGCCCCAGCACGACGGATAGGGCCATGGTGAGTGTTTTTCTGGGGCTGGACGGAGCGGTCGGAACGCCTGCTTCGGAGATCACCCGCGCTTTGGCAATTGGGAAGGACTGCTGCTGCGATGCCTGCTCGAACCTGGTGAGATAAGACTGGTAGAGCGTCTTCAGCGCTGCCGCCTTTTGTTCAAGTTCGGCCAGTTGCACCAGCGAGACATTGGCCTCGGAATTGGTGCCGGCAACCTTTTCGATACTCTCCCGCAGCGACTTCTCGCGTGAACTCGCCACCTCGAACTCGTTTCGGAAGCTGCCGGTCAGTTGCTCCAGTTCTCGATAGATCTGCTGTGACAGGTCCCCCTTTTCGGAGGCAAGCGCAACGGCCTGCGGGTGATCGGCGCCGAACTGCTGGACGATCGCCTGCTCGCGTTCGTTGGCGGTGAGGTAGCGCTTCCTTAGGTCCTGGAGGATGGAATTATCGGTTTCGCGAGTGGACACGACGGCGTTGTTCACCGCCGCCTCGGGACCCTTGTCGATGATCGCCTTGTACTGATGGTAGCGTGCGGAGGCGGTCGCGGCATCGGCCTGCGCCACAATCAGCTGGCTGTTGAGATCCGACAGTTGCTGGGAAGAAAGCAGTTCGCCGCGTGGAGAAACGAGGCCATGCTCGCGCTTGTATTTCTCGACGGCAAGTGAGGCTTCCTGCGAGCGCTTGTTCAGGTCGTTGAGCCGCTCTTGCAGCCAGACAGACGCTTTCTCGCTCGCGTCGAAGTTGGCGTTCAACTGCTCCTCGATATAGGCATCGGCATAGGTCTTGGCGATCTTGGTGGAGAGAACCGGATCCGGCGAGCCGACGGCAAGCGCGATGACCGAGCTGCGGCCGATCCTGTTGACGGTCAGCGATTGCTGAAGCACCGCCGCAGCCTTCTCCCGTCGTCCATTCCGCACGGCGTCTTCAGATGCTGGCGTAGATGCTGGCGTCAGGGCGAAAACGACGCTCTTGACCGTGCTCTTGAGAAAATCGACCGGCGAGCGCGGGGGATCGGTGACCAGTGGATTGTCCGCCAGCTGCGCCTCATCCACCACGCGCAGGGCGAGCGCCTTCGATTTCAGGATTTCGACGGCGCTTGACATGCGGTTGTCGATCTGCTGCGCGCTCTTGATCTCTTCCTGCTCCTCCGCGTAGCGCGAGAGGTTGTCGTCGATGAGTATCTGCGTCGCGGCGGTGTAGGTCGGTGTTGCGGCAAACAGGTAGATCGCCGCCAGCACCATCGAGACAAGCACGCAGGCGATAATGATGCCCAGCCGACGCACGACGGCAGACCAGAGTTTGTCCAGGTCAATGAAGCCGTCGCTGTTCGGCTCGCTGTTTCGAAACATCGACCGCGATCGAAAGTTCATCTGATCCATGCGGCTACCTCAGGTTCGGCGCTGGTGCGCCATTTGTTTCTGCGGCCCGGTGCAGTTCTCCAGCCGGATCGCCATGAACTTGTTGGCGGCCGCCACGACAACGGGCGCCGCGGCGGATCAACCCGCTTCCTGCATGCGCTTCGGGGGCTTCGGCTTGTTGCGATTGACCGACCAGCGCGCAAAAACGCGTTGAACCCGCTTGGTAATCGGCATGCGCAGGTGACGTAGCGCCGAAGGATTTGCGATTGCCGTTCCGATGGCCGCGCCGGGTGAGCGTGTCTTGATCGCATCAACAAGCGTCAGGAAGGCCCTGGCATCGAGGAGGCTGCGGGTGCGGCGCAGCTGTGCCGCAAGCGCGCTGCCCGTCAGCGGGAAACGTGCGTTGAAGGCTTGGTCGGTCCTCAGCATGTCATCGACATGGCCGAGGTTCAGGACTCGTGAGATGGAGTCCTGCCGCAAATGGTAGACGTAACCGGCGGACGGTTCAATGGCGCACAAAGCACCGCTTGCCAGAGCCGATGCCATCATGATGTAGTCCTCACCGATGCGCAGGTCTTCGCCGTAGCCGAGGCCGTGCTCGATAAGAAACGCGCGCGAAAACATCGGCTTCATGTAGCCGAAGTTGAAGGTCTCGCTGAAGATCACGTTCGAGCCGATGTAGTCCGCAAGCGAAATGGTCTTCCGCTTCGCCAGTTCGCCAGCGTCGAACATCCGGTAGGTCGGCGAGCCGTCCATCGGTACAATCTCGAGGTTGTCGACGACCACTTCGGCACCCATGTCATCGGCACGTGTAATCATTGCGGCGGTCCGCTCCGGGAGAACCGTGTCGTCTGAATCCAGAACCGCGATCCAGCGACCAGTTGCCGAGGCAATTCCCGTGTTGCGCGCCTTGCCCGGCCCGCCGTTTTCCGGTTGGCGGATTGGCTTGACCCGTGGATCATCGAACGAACGAACAATCTCTAAGGTGCTATCCGTGGAGCAGTCATCGACCACAACGACTTCCACGGAAACGGACACCTGCTCCAGCGCGCTCTGTATCGCGGGAGCGAGGGTATCCTCCGCATTGTAGGCAGCGATGACGAAGCTGACGTCCGGCTGTTGTGACGGCTCACTCATGATATTTCCACCAATCCGTATTGACGAATTTCCTGCATCCCGACGAGGCCCGAAACGACACCGGCATGGAGCACGCCGCGCAGGATGAATTGATTGCGGCGAACCGTGGCCGCGGCCGTCAGTAGTGCGGCCAGCATGCAGTAGCTGGCCTTCGCCGCAGCGAGGCCGACCTGCAGGAGCCGACTGTTGCTCGCGTATTTGCTTGCCAGGATCCGTCCATGCGTCTGTCCGGACCGGAAGCGACGCTTGCAGAGCCAGGAAAGGCTGGCGCGGCTGTCCGGAACCGGTTCCGTGACGAGGGCCGCAGGGGCGAACTCGATCCGCCCGCCGCTCTCGGTCATCGCCGAGAAGAACTGCGTATCCTCGCCCCCGCTTTGCCCGAGACCCAGATGAAAGCGCCGGCCAGCGACATGGGGTGAGCGCATGTCGAGGATCACGTTGCAGGTATATCCGGTCCTGATCGCGCCGGAGACACAGACGGGGAAGGTGGAATGCACGTCGCCGCGTCGCATCCATCCCGGCGCGTCATCGTCATATATCGCGCGGACGGGTCCAAGGACGGCATCGGAGCCGGTTGCGCGTATTGTTTCGAGCAACTCCTGCAGCCATTCCGGGGACGCCACTTCGTCGTCATCGATGAAAGCGAGGTAATCGCTCTTGCTGGCGTCGAGGCAAGCGTTGCGCGCGATCGAGATGTTCGATTTCGGGCAATGCACATATTCGATCTCGAACGGCGAGGCGGCCCGCATCTCGTGGACCAGCGCGTGTGCGCTTGGCTCTGCATCATTGTCTGCCACGATGATCCGCACCTCGAACTCCTCCGGAACCTGCAGCGCGAAAAGCGATGACAGCGTCTTGCGTAGCGCCGGGCGGCGGTAGGTGCACACGGCGATGTTGATAGATGCCCTAGTTTGTGGGGAATGGGTCACTGCACGGCCCTCCGTTTTCGAGGTGTCAGCAGTTCCGCCCAAAACCCGGCCGACCAGGCAAAGTGCATGATCATCGCCGACACGGCCGCGGCCGCCCCGTAGGGGTTCTTCTGCGAAACGGCAATCCAGAAACCATAGGCAACACAGAGGCCGGCCCAAAGGATAAAGGGAACCGCGACAATCCAGTACAGGAACGCGAGAAGCGCCCCGGCAAAGACCGGAACCACAGCTAAGGGAAGCGCCTGACGGAGCTTGGGCAGCATCCGGTGCTTCATCATGTTCCGCGCCCGTCCCCGGCCGTAACCGAAATACTGGCGGTAAAGGGACCATGCGGAGGAACGTGGATAGTAGGTCATGTAAGTCTCGCTGGTCATCCAGATGCGGAAGCCCGCAGTACGCAGGCGGTGATCGAGTTCAGCATCTTCGTTGTGGCTGAAGCTCTCGTCATAACCACCGACGGCGCGGAAGGCGGCGATCCGCATCAATGCATGGTGGCCATGATCGACCCACTGGCCGCCGCCGCCGTCGCGATGTTTCGACCCGCCGTTTCCGAGTTTTGAGTTCTGGGCAACCGCGGTTGCCTTCTGGAAAAAGCCGAACCCGACGGTCTTCATGCCGACGACAACGGAGTCAGCCTGTCGATCGACCGCTTCTCGCAACAGAACCTGGCAATAGTCTGACGGATAGTCGCCGTGGGCATCGATCCGGATGAGAAATTCGCAATCGTCACCGAACCGTTCGACCGCAAGATTGATCCCTGGCGCCTGCAGCCGCTTCGGATTGTCGAGGAGGTAGAGGTCTGCAACCTCCGCCCTCAGTGCCTGAACGATGCCGCGGGTACTGTCGGTGCTGCCTCCGTCGACCACAACGATCGGCATGCACTGATCACCGCGTTCCTGGACGAGTTGGCGTAACAGCCGCTCGATGTTCGCCTCCTCGTTGAGGCAGGGGATCACGATCAGTGCTGCCGTCTGACTGGTGTTCGTATCCGTCATCATGACGTGCCTCCGGAGTGCAGGGGGGATGAAAGGGAGACGACTTTCGCGTCAGCGTGACGCGGAAGATCTGCCAGGTGCCGCACCAGTGCACGACATTCCTCTGGCCCGGTGATCCAGGATTTCCTGTCGCTAGCCGCGATGGTGCCGACGAGATCGTTGTAGCGCTCGCGATCCATCCCGTTGAACAGGTTGACCAATTGGTCCGACGTCGCAGCTTCAACTGTCAGGCCGACCGATCTACGTTGGAGAAAACGGCCCGTTTCGGTGGAAGCCAAAGCGATCGGCACCGCCCCGTAGAGCGAGCTTTCATAGAGCCGGTTCGGGAGCAGCCATCGCGAGTTCAGGCCCTCTTCGAAAAAGTCTATCGCCCAGGCGAAGTGGATGTCCCCGTAGATGTCGCCGAGATCCTCCGGATTGCGGTAAGGCCCATGAAACTCGACATGCGGCGCCTGCCCGACCTGTCCGTCGAAGTCATCAAATTCGGTATGGGCGGGCCGGCCTCGCAACACGATTTCGACGCGCCCTTCCAGCCGCGCCGCGAGGTCCGTCAAGATCTGCAGGGACTTGCGACAACGAAGCGCTCCGAACCAGCCAATCCGCCACGGCTGACCAACAGCCGGAGCCGGCGGTCGACGCCATGCCGTCGCGAGGTCGCCCTCGATGTCCAGTACCTTGTTCTCAACAAGCAGCGTCGGAAGATCCAACCGCGAACGCTGCTTGAAATAGTTCTCGATGAATGCCGGAGAGCTTGTCAAAAGAAGGCTGGCGTTGCGGCCAAAATGCCCTTCAGCCAATCGCAGCATGTATCCCTTAGCGCCCTCATCAAGAAGCAGCCGGTGGATGTCGAGACACTCATAGGCGACCGGAATTTCGCCGCCGAACAAGCGCGAGGCACGTCCTGCAAGGGCCAGCATCTCAAGATTACGCGCCACGATGACGTCGGGCTTGCGCACATGAGCGAGCTTCTGCTTGAGCGCAAACGAGGCGCCCAGCACGGCGGCCATCCGCTGGCCCATCTTGGCATCAGCCGTCCGTCCGAGAACCACGATCGGCACATCCGGGTCATCGGCAAGAACATTACCCGCGCGCTGAAAGCCTGCCACGGTGACGCGGGCGCCGCCGGTCTTCAGCATCAGCACCCGTCGGCGTACCGCCGCGTCGCTCAGGTCATGCGCAAGATACAGAATCTCTGTCATTGATGCCTGCTTCCCTTGCTGCGTTGGGTCTGCGAACTCTTCAGTCAAGCTTGCAAGCAACCGATTTCGGGAACTGGCAGTCGTCGCCTTGGGCTGTGAAGGCAACGCGTTCGACCTCCATCGTGCGTGGACCCTGATAGGAGAACGCGCCCATCCAGTCCTTGAGCGTGTCGGAGCCCCAGAAGCTCAGGAAAATCTTCTGGGGGTTGGACGGGATTTTCCTGGGGTCCGTGACTTCATGGACGAGCTTGCTATTTACGAAGTAGCGCAGCCGGCCTTCTTCCCAGATGAAGGCAAAGTCGTTGAAGGCCGCGTCGGCCTTCTTGTCGAGGTCGACCAGTTTCTCGTTACCGCCCTTGGCGCCAACATACTGGTTCACCTGCACCTGGCGCGGGTTCTTGCCTAGAACTTCGAAGTCAATCTCGTCGTGCGGCTTCTTGTCGGTCGGGCCGATATAGGTGAAGAAGGCTGAGTTGAAACCGGAGCCCTCGGCGGCCTTCATCCGCACCTCATAGGTGCCATGGCCGAATCGGGCGCGCGTCTGGATCTCGCCACAGGCGAACTTCCTGTCAGCGGCCGCGGCAGCCTCGAACCCGAGCTGAAGCTTGCCGCCGTCAACGCGTACCTGTTTCTTTGACCATGCGCAGTTCTGGTGAGCGCCGTTGCTCCAGCCATCGGAAACATACCAGCGGGACGTGTCCAGCCTGTCGAATTCCTCTACAAAAGAGGCACCGGCGGGTTTGTCCTGAGCAACGGCTTGAGAACTGGAGACGTTTGCTGCAAGCGCAATTGCGGCGAGCAGCACGGAGCCGCTCCTGGCGAAGGAGTTTTTCGACATGTTTTATCTCCGATCTTGGCTAAACGCGGCGCCGCCAAGGGCGGTGGCGTCAGCGTCATCAACAGGACGGGAAGCGGCAACAACGCGTTGGCTGCGGCCTCGACTTCCGGTCAGGATCTGGTAGGCGGTCGGCAGCGATCGGCCGATGATGGCATTCGATGCTATCAGGATTGTGAAGGTGACTAGGATCGCCAGCACGTAGAAGAATGGGTAAGCAGCATCTCCCGCGGCTCGATTCCACACCATCCACGCGACGACGAGTAACGGGTAGTGGCCACAGAAGACCCAGAAGCTCAGGCTTCCCGTTCCTGCCAGTTTCTGTCCGATCATAGTGCGGATGAGCAGAGCTGACAGCAGCCAGAAGCCCAGCGCTCCGACGATCGACAGCGTGTTGCGCGCGAGTTCCAGCCAGAAAGGAAAGTCAGGACCGGTTGCGTAAAGGGCTGACGCGAGCACGACCGCGGCGAGCAAGGTCGCAATGACGCCGAGTGGCGCGTAACGATCAAGTGCCTTGGTGTTGATCCCGTGGACTGCCAGCGCGATCCCGAAAGTGAAGCTGAACAGGATCGACTTCTTGAGCACCACACCGATGGTCACATCAGGCAGGATCGCCAGGAAAAACAGGCCGCAGCACGTCACCCACGGCACCCGCGCGACAAGAGCGGCCAGTACCGGCGACAGCAGGATGCATACCAGCAGGTCCCGCAGGAAGTAGAGCGGCAGGTTGATCGGAAACCCGAAAAGGGCGACCGAGTAGTTGGCCATCTCAACAGCCTTGCTGTTCCAGAGGTCCGGGAAGTAACCGATGCCGACACCCACTTTCTGGATCAGAAGGACGGCCATCAGCAGCCCGAGGTTCCACAGCAGGAACGGCAGGAGGACCGTCTTGAGCTTGGACCGCACAACGGGCGCAAACTTGAAGTTCGCCAGCCCCCGACGGAACAGGAGATAGCCAGAGACGGCGCTCAAGCAGGGAACGCCGATCCGGAACAGACTGTCCCCGAGGAACACCCTGAGCCAATCGAACAGCCCGAACCGACCGAGGAACGGGCTTGTCTGAGGATCAAAAGGCACGTGCACAAACACGATGCCGCAGATCAGAAGAATGCGCATCAGGTTGATGCGGGAAGAAAGGTTCCGATCGACCGCCAAAAGAGTCACCTCTATTTGGGCAGCGCCTCCCTCGCCACCGGTTCAGTCAAAGCAGACTGGCGCCCGCGTTCCGAAACCATCGGCTCCGGATGAGAGAAAAATGTGGCACTGCAGCAAAATCGGAAGGTCAATCAGGTTGAGTGACCACTGAGGTGACCGGAGACGCGGCGCCAACCGCCGGTTACGCAAGGCATGTTAGCCTCCTCTCAAAAACGTTACCGGCACCACATTTACAGTGATAACGGCAACGTGAGCGGGTGGTTATCCGATGCAACGCATCGATACGTTGCATTGTGGCGGCAATCGGGCAGCTAAACGGCAACAGTGCTTCGCGTGCGCACCAGTTGAAGCAGCTTGCGCAGCAGGACCCGTTCAGTGGCGAGAAGGAGCGCGCCATAGATGAGGACGCCAATCGCCGCACCGGCGACCAACTCGAGATAATCGTTGTCGAGCCGGGCCTGCAGAGGCGGCAGAGCAGCGCGCACGCACACGGCCATGATCATCGCGTTGATCATCGAGCGGCTGCTGGTGAGCAGACCGCTGGCGAACGGGATGTCGTCAACGCGGAAGACGGCCCAGGAATAACCGAGCAGCGTGGCGGCGTTGACGATGCATAGCGCGATCATCGCGTCTACCAAGGTGCCAAAGTGCGCGGCGAGAGCGACCGCAGCGGTGGTCACGACCGCTCGGATGACCGCTGACCAGAAGAGGGCCCGGCCGTGACCCGTTCCCTTCAGGTAGGGGATGAAGGTGCTGCACGGGGTGATGATGCCCTTCGACAAGGCAAGCAGCCCGAGCACCGGCCACGCGTGCGCCCAACCCGGTCCGAAGATCACCGCCATTGCGGGCTCGGCGACCGCCCAAAGTCCGAACATGGCGGGCGCCAGCACCACTGTTGTCACCTGGGTGCTGAGCATCAAGGCGTCCGAACGGCGTTTGCGGTCATTTCCCATCAGGCTGAACGCCGGAAACAACACCCCCATGACGGCTGTCAGCACCACCTGATTGGGAATGCTGGCGAACCGGTTCGCGACAGAATATGCGCCGGCGTCTGCGAGGCCGAGCATGCGGGCAATGATGATCATCGGCGACTGGAATGTCGCGAAGTTGGCGATCTCCGACCCCATGACGCCGGAGCTGAAGGCGAGCAATGGCTTAAGCTTGCGGGGCCGCATCACAAGCCTGGGAAAATAACCTGCCGCGGAATAAAGCCCAATCAACCTTATCAAGGCTGAAGAAAACAGCTGGGTCACGAGAGCCCAGACACCGAAGCCGAGATAGGCCATGCCCACGGCAATGATCGCCGCGGCCGATTCTGAAATCGTGCTCCACATCGCGTCCTTGCTGAAGTTCATTCGCTTGGCGAGAAGGGTGTAGGCGACATCTCCTGCAAGCTGGATCGGAATCAGCAAGGCCATGACCTGCAACAGCGAGGCGCTTTCCACCGCACCCATCACGCTTCCAAGCGGTGCAGCCCAGACGTAAAGGCAGAGCGACATCAGCACGGCCATGGCCAGATTGGCCCAGAAAACGCTGTGGACCGTCTCCTCGTCGGCATCCTGTTGCATAACGAGAGCGGCCGTCAGTCCGGCGCCGCCGATCATGGCCAGAAACTGCACCACTGTCAGTGCAACAGCCACCACGCCGAACTCGTCAGGAGACAGCAACCGGGCGAGGATAGGCACCGTGACAAACTTCAGCCCGAATGTGGCTGTCTTTGAAAGGACGCTCCATCCGACATTTGTGGTGATCGTCTTCACGCCATGAACTGGAGCCATAAATCAGATCCTGTAGCTGGGTTGTTCGGCGCGAGCCTGGAACGGCCTCTCACCAGCGAACTTTCATTCCATCAGGGACAGCAGGGGCGAAAAGATGGCGACATTCACAGTAGTGATCCCGTTCTATCAACGCGAGGCCGGGATTCTGAGCCGCGCCTTGGCGTCGGTATTTGGCCAAAGCTTCCAGGATTTCGATGTTCTGGTTGTCGATGATGAATCACCCTTGCCGGCCGGGACCGAGTTGCAGGAAATCGACCCGGAGGCCCGAAAGCGGATCACTGTCATCCGTCAGGCCAATGCAGGGCCCGGCGGCGCGCGCAACACCGGGCTCGACAATGTGCCGGCATCCACGCGCTTCGTTGCCTTCCTCGATTCAGACGACGTCTGGCTGCCGGACCACCTGAAGAACGCCCATGACTGCATGACGCGCTTCGACGGCGATTGCTACTGGGCCTCCATGCAGGCGAGCGATGAATTTTACTACCATTTCGGGATGGCTGAGCTGGAAGCGCGTGAGGGCGGCCAGCGCCTGTCCGACGACCCGCTTGTTATCGAGGTGCCCGACCTCGCCAGCATCATGTTGAAGAATTGGAGCTTCCTGCACCTGTCCTGCATGGTGCTGGGCAGAAACCTCTTCGAGACAGTTCGCTTTGATGCCGCGCTGCGGCTGGCCGCCGAAGACGTCCTGTTCTTCTGCGACTGCATCCTCGCCTCGCGCCGCAACCTTCTGTGCGATGAGGCAGGCGCGGCGAGGGGAATGGGGCTCAATATCTTCCACAGCATCGACAACCAGTCACCGCAGTTCCTGCAGCAGCAGTTCAACACATGGGAAGCGCTGGACAGGCTGCAAAAGCGTTTCGCGCGCCGACCGAAGGATGTTGCCTCCATCACCAGCTACAAGAACACAGCGCGCCAGCAGGCACTGTGGAGCCAGGCGGGCAGGGTGCGTCGGCGCAGCGCGCCAGAAGTTCGCCTGCTTGCCCGCTGGGCGTGGCGCGACCCGGCAATCCTGCGCACGCTCGTCGAACTCGGGACCGGGAAGCTCACCCGTCGCCGTCAATCACAGGGAGAACAGCAATGAAGCCGTATCACTGGCCCTCACACCACGGCAATTTCGGCGATGACCTGAACCTCTGGCTGTGGGACGCTCTGCTGCCCGGACTGCGGGAGGTGCGGGAGGAGACCCTGCTGGTCGGCGTCGGCACCGTGCTGAACCCCACGCTTCTTCCGAGCGGCGTCCACAAGCTCGTCATTGGCAGCGGATATGGCTACGGCAGCCCGCCCGACATCAGTGATCCACGGGAATGGGATGTGCGCTGCGTCCGCGGCCCAAAAACAGCGGAACGACTTGGTCTTCCACCTGAGATGGGTATCGTCGACCCCGCTGTAATGATCAGCGACATGGAAGAGTTTCGGAACCTTCCGAAGGTGCATAAGAAGACCTTCGTGCCGCACTGGGAGTCGGCAGAATTCGGCATCTGGAAGTCGGTATGCGAACCGGCAGGCCTCACGTATCTCGATCCGCGCGGTGAAGCGAAGGCCGTGATTCGCCACATCGCCCAGTCTGAGATGATCGTCGCGGAATCCATGCACGGCGCCATTCTTGCGGATGCATTCCGGGTGCCATGGGTTGCCGTCACCACGTCGCCATCGATCAACGACTTCAAGT
This sequence comes from Neorhizobium sp. SOG26, assembly GCF_003491345.1. Classification (GTDB taxonomy): domain Bacteria; phylum Pseudomonadota; class Alphaproteobacteria; order Rhizobiales; family Rhizobiaceae; genus Neorhizobium; species Neorhizobium turbinariae. Next base: position 52,751 of record NZ_CP025513.1, on the reverse strand, counting down.
GGAACGACTGGGCCAGCAGTGTCGGCGTCCAGTACCGCCCGCGCTTCGTGCCCGTGTCGACCCGCGCCGAAGCGGTTGCGAAGAAGACACGCTTCTGGGGCATCAACTTTGAACGCGAGCAGATGGCCTCAAGCGACGCGTCCCATTCGGATGTTCTTGCACGCCCGAGACCGTCGCAAGGTGGTTTACGTGGAGCGGCCAAGCAGATGCTCGCTGCCCCCTCGATACTATCGCTGTGGCAGGCAGGCCGGCAGGAACCTCAGTTGAGCAGGGACGATGTCCTCGCGTCCCTTAAAGTGCGTTTCCGCGACGTTCTGGTTGGTGTGCGCAAGGACTATTTCTGAGCCGCGGCAACGCCGATCATCAAGTATCTGAAGCCGGTTTCCGGAGCTGCATCTGGCGGCTTCGGGCGGTAGCGCTGCGTCTTGTCGCGTAAGATTCCTGCTGCGATGGAAGGCATGGCAAATGGATGCTTGATAGCGAAAGCTAGCGCCTCCGTCATGCCGCCCCGTTTTTTGCTGTCGAGGAAAGCGCGCAGATTGTAGCGCCCGCGAATGTGTTGCTCATGGCGCTTAAGCGCGGAGGCAACTTCGGACGGCAGTCCGGGTGTCGCACGCACGTCGGCATCAACCTGATAGAGACGCTGGAGGTCTTCCGTCCTGTGCTGGCCGCTTAGCGAATCTGCCCGCACGACGGCGCCATATCCAACGTGTTCGATCACCGTGTAGCGCGCCCCCTTCACCAGCGCGCGTAGATAAAGGTCGTAATCTTCACCAAGCCGAAGGTTCTCGTTGTAGCCGAGCTGACGTTTTTCCAGAAAGCTTCGGCGCATGACCGGCTTCAGGAACCCTATCTCGCCGCGCCGCACGCCTGGCTGGCTGATATTTCCTTCGATGAATTCAAGCGTAGAGAGGGAACGCGCCCGCGGCTGGAAGGCCTGCGGGCTGCGCGGCGGTTTTGCGTTTCTGGTGAAGGCGATATTGTCAGCGATCAGATCCCAGTCCCGGTGTTGCAGCATGGCCTCAAAGCGGCCGGGAAAGAAGAAATCGTCGGCATCCAGGATCGCAATCAACGGCGCGCTCGAGTTTGCAATCGCGATGTTGCGGGCCGCGGCTGGCCCCCGGTTGACTGGCAACGAGATCACCCGGACGCGGTTCTGATCATCGTTGGCTGCTTCCGCGACGGTGGCCGTTTTATCCGTTGAAGCATCATCCACCACAACCACCTCCGCTACGCCAGGCTGGGCAAGCGCAGAATGGATCGCTGTCGTTATCGTGGACGCGGCGTTCTTCGCAGCGATGATGACGCAGATTGCATTGGGATCATGTTCGGCCATTTCTGCCCTCTCTCAGGATGTCTTGCGACATCACTAGAAGCTAGGAACATGACCTCGATGTGGAAGGAGGCTATTTTGAGCGCGATCTTTGCCGTTTAATGGCGCGCGATGTCGGCCGGGAGATCATCGGCAGCCGGCGCATCTCCCGTCCGCTGGGCGAGAGGCGAATCAGCCGTGTGATGGCGTTGCCGCTTCTCCTGGCGAACCAGATAGACGATCCCGATAAAGTATCCCACCTGGAGCAGGATTGCGCAGACAATTGTTCCAAGCAACGTGGCCGAGAGGGAGCCGCTCTGCCAGTAAGCTGCCACGGCGAACACCAGCAAGACACAGATCATGCTAAGAAAGACGCGCGGCGCATACATAGATTCGTCCTCCCGGAGACGCAGATCTTGGATCGTCTGTTGGCTCCTCTTCACTTATTGAAACATATCGAGCTCAATAGGTACACAGGTTCAGCAGCCGATTATGCCTCCAACTGATGAAACTTTGGTAAGTTTCACGTTATCCGGGGCCACCCTGGAGAGGCTGTGAGCGCATGTTATGCCCCATCTGTGCCACAATTCCGCCCAATCCGGTAGCCGAGGCGGGCCCGGATTGACCCAATCCGGAACGTGCTGATCAACTTTTGTTTCCAAGGGGTAGCGGGTGTAGCCGCAACTATCGCGGCGCAGCAATGTATTGCACTGCACAAAGATCATGCAGCGGATTGTAAAGCGTGCTTCTCGCATGAGCGCCCGAAGACGAAATGGCTCTAGACATGAGAGGGGGCGTAAGTCTCCCAGCGTATTGCGAGGAAAGACGAGCATCAATTCATACGAGCTCAAGTGAACTGTCCTGACGCCTGACTTGGTTCCTAGGCGACAGCCACGGGTGCTGCACTTGCAACTGCTATCGCGGCCACGCTCTCATGCCGCAAAATTCGCGACGCCGGCGCTGTTTCGAAAAATTCACAGTCCTACCAAATTGCGACCACAGACTTATCATTCCCTCTGACACGAACGAACCGCCGCAAGGCAACCGACACAATCGCACCCGTAGCATGGAGTCATTCTATGAAGTTAGCGACACGTTCGGCCGGATTGCCGTTCATGGACGCCGGGGAGGCTTCTTTAAGCCTTGCCACCGGAGGAGTTGCAAAACGCAGCTTTGACATCACCGCTGCGCTGGCAGCGTTGATCATATTCAGCCCGATCTTTCTTCTGATCATGGCGCTCGTGAAGTTTTCGGACGGAGGTTCGATCTTCTATGGGCACCGCAGGGTGGGCCACAACGGCCGGTACTTCCATTGCCTCAAGTTCCGCACCATGGTGATGAACGGCGACGAAGTGCTGCGCGCTTACCTCAAGGCCAATCCATCGGCCGCCGAGGAGTGGCGAAAGACCCGCAAACTGCGGGATGATCCGCGGGTGACCGCGGTTGGTGCTGTGTTGCGCAAGCTGAGCCTGGATGAACTACCACAGCTCATCAACATCCTGCGTGGCGACATGAGCGTCGTTGGGCCGCGTCCCGTGGTGGATGAGGAGCTCAACATCTATGACGCAGACGCAATCTACTATCTCAGCACCCGTCCTGGTTTGACCGGGCTTTGGCAGATCAGTGGGCGCAACGATGTCTCCTACGAGAGCCGCATCGCGTTCGACACGCAGTACGTACAAAATTGGTCGCTTGTTCAGGACCTCCTGATCATCGCCAAGACTATCCCCGCCGTGTGCCTGTCACGCGGAAGCTACTGAGGCAGTAAGACGGCTCGCCCCGAGCCGCAGTTCTTCGGCGGAGATGACGTCATCCCGCCTTGTCTCGCAAGATAAGAGGCTAGGAAACAAGATGCGCACAAAGACGCCTGCATCGCGTCGAACCATGGCCTTCATCGGTGTCATGGTTGCCGGATTGGCCCTCACGTCGCTTTCCCCCGTGCATGCCGAGGATAACGTCTATCATCTCGGCGTCATGGATCAGGTGAGAATCCGCGTCGCTGAGTGGAAGGCAGCCGAAGGTACTGTCAGGGACTGGGGCGTCATCGGTGGCGATTATGCCGTTGGTCCCGGCGGCGCAATCGCCATACCCTTCATCGGTGAGCTTCAGGTGGCCGGCAAGACGACGGCGGAGGTTGCCAAGGAAATCGGCCAGCGGCTACAGGCGCAGTTCGCTCTTCGAACCGAGCCATCGGCCTCTGTCGAAATCGCCAAGTTCCGGCCTGTCTATCTGACCGGAGACGTCACGACGCCTGGAGAATATGCCTATGTGCCCGGCATGACCGTGCTCAAGGCGGTGAGCCTTGCCGGTGGTCTTCGCCGCTCGGACGCCGGCCAGCGCTTTGCGCGTGACTTCATCAACGCCAGCGGCAAATCCGCCGTTTACGGCAGCGAACGCGGCCGGCTGCTTGCGCGAAAGGCGCGACTTCTTGCCGAGGTCGACGGCGCCGAAGAAATCGCCATGCCAGCGGCGCTGGAAAAGGTGCCGAATGCGCAGGCGCTGCTGGCGAGCGAGACCTCGCTGATGAAGTCACGACGCCAGCGTTACGAACTGCAACTGAAGGCGCTCTCGGATCTTCGTGAGCTGCTCGAGAGCGAGGTGAAGTCGCTTAGCCAGAAGGCGGAGACGCAGAAGGAACAACTGGCCATGGTCCAGAAGGACCGCGAGCGGATCTCTCGCCTCAGCGAGCAGGGGCTGGCGACAAGCCAGCGGCGCCTTTCGATCGAAGAACGGACAGCCGAGGTGGAATCGACGCTGCTCGACATCGACACGGCGTCGCTGCGCGCCAAGCAGGATATCAGCAAGGCGAACCAAGACGAGATCAACCTGCGCAACGACTGGGAGGCGCAGCGCGCCAAGGAGTTGCAGGACACCGAGGCGGAACTCGAAAGGCTGGAGCTGGAACTCAACACCAGCAGGCAGTTGATGTCCGAGGCGCTGGCGCAATCGGCGGAAGCGCTGAAGTTCGACGCCACCAAGGCGACCATCAAATACGTCGTGGTTCGCGATAAAGGCGAAGGACCGAAGGAAGTGCCGGTGGAGGAAACGACGCCTCTTAAGCCCGGAGACGTGGTCAAGGTCGCCTCCGAACTGCTGATGCAGTGAGACGCGCATGAAGATTGCCAAAGCGATACTCGTCAATCCGGATCGTAACCAGGCCTTTGGGCTTGGCGCCGTCGCGCTGTCGCTTTTCGTCTTCGCCTATTCCACCCGGTTCGGCCCGGTATCCATCCTTCTATATTACGCGCTCTGGTTTCCACTGGTGCTGGTGGATTACAGGAGGGTGCTCGGCCCGTACGCCCGGTATGGCTGGATCTTCGCCTTCGCGGTGATCTGTTTCCTGTCGAGTTTCTGGTCGGCCGCGCCGTCGATCTCGCTACGCGCGTCGATCCAGTACCTGACCCACATCGTTTGCGCCCTGATTGCGGTGCAGGTACTTGCCCCACAGACGCTGTCGCGCGGCGCCATGCTCGGCTGCGCCGTGGTGCTGATGTATTCGCTGCTGGTCGGGAGCTATCACTACGATCCGCTTGACGGTACCTACAGCTTCGTCGGTGCCTTCTCATCGAAGAACCAGCTTGGTCTTTATGCCTCGCTCGGCGTGTTGTTCACCTTCGCGACCTGTTTCGTCTTCCGGGCCCGTGGCATCTGGCTGGCGCTCTCCGGAAGCGTTGGCCTCATTTCCGCCTACTCACTTCTGGCATCCCAATCCGCAACCTCCGTCATCACCACCGCTGCGATCATCGGCCTGGGCATCGGCATGCAGATGATCGGCCAGGTGTCTCCGCGGCAGCGGCGACTTCTCATTCTAGCCGGCACGATCTTTGCCATCGGTGGCATCGCCTTTGCGCTTCAGGCGGGGGGGATGGATGCCGTGCTGGGGATCTTCGGCAAGGATTCGACGCTGACCGGCCGCACCTATCTATGGCAGCAGGGGATCGAGGCAATTGGAGCTTCTCCCTGGGTCGGAGTAGGCTATCAAGGCTACTGGGTTCCGGGTTTTCCGGATGCCGAGCGCCTCTGGGACGACTTCTTCATTGCCTCGCGAAGCGGCTTCCATTTCCACAACACCTATATCGAGACGATGGTGGAGACGGGGCTGATTGGCACCCTTTTCCTGGTCTTTGTCCTGTTGCGCACCGCAGCGGGCCATTTTCGACAACTGCTGGTCCTAGACCGCAGCCAGGGTGCCTCTCTCCTCTTCCTCCTGACCGCCCTGCTGATTGTCCGATCCTTTGTCGAGATCGATGTGATGCACCCTTACCATGTCGGCTCCTTCCTGCTCTATTTCGCCGCGGGCCGATTGACGCTTCGGCAAAGACAGCAGGAGCCGGTTCCCGCACGCGAACTCGCAAAGCCAAAGCTCGGCCAGATCCGTATCGGCCTTGGGTGATCTGATGTCTTCGCCACAGCCTCAGCAAAACAATCGGCCGATGAAGACGCTCTACGGCATCCAGTATTTGCGCGCCTTCGCGGCAACCGCAGTCGTCGTTTTCCATGCCGCGGAACGCACCGGGCTGCATTTCAACATCGGTGCCGCGGGCGTCGACGTCTTCTTCGTTGTCAGCGGCTTCATCATGATGGTGATGAGCGCCCGGCGACCGGTGAAACCGCTGTCTTTCCTGCGCGACAGGTTGCTCCGCATCGCGCCGAGCTACTGGCTTGTCACGATGATCATGATTGCGGGCGCAGCCGTTGGCCTTTTTCCGAACCTCATCATCGAACCGCTGCACGCCATCGGCTCGTTTCTCTTTATCCCAGTGTCGTCTCCAAACGGTGGTCACCTTTGGCCTGTTCTGGTGCAGGGGTGGACCCTGAACTACGAGATCTTCTTCTATCTTGTGTTTGCAGCAGTCCTGTTGGCCCCTGCGAGGCAGCAACTGCCGTTGCTCACAGGCTCGCTGCTCCTCCTGGTCGCAATCGATAGTTTTGCCGCGGACCCAAACCCGCTGGTGCGCTTCTACACAAACCCGCTGGTCCTTGAGTTTGCCGCCGGAGCCTGCCTTGCGCAACTGTGGCTGAAGGGCATGCTCCCACCCAAAGTCATCGGCGTGACGATGATCGTTATCGCGATCGGTGGCTTCGCGGCCATCGAGATCTTGCGCCTTGGATTCGACGCGTGGAGTTGCGGCCCGCTCGCTGCTCTTCTGTTGGCAGGGGTGCTGGCGCTGGAGAAAGCAGGTTGGCTACCCAGCCTGCCGATCCTGACCTATCTCGGCGACGCCTCCTACTCGATCTACCTCTGGCATACGCTGGCGCTGGCCGTCGTGGTCAAGGCTGGGCTCCACCTCGGCGTTCCACCCGTGGTCATCGTAGCGGTCGGAACATTCGCAGGCGTTTTCGTGGGCGTTGTGGCCTATGAGATGGTCGAGAAGCCGATCCAGCGTTTCGTCAAGCGTCGGCGGCTGCCGGTCAATCCTGTCGTTTCCGGTCAACCGGCGCCCTAACTTGCGGCACTTGTTGGTCTCTATTCCTGTGGTAACGCAATCGGCATCCGGGAACACTCTCACGCGGTTGACACGGTCACGCCCCCGCGGCCATAGAACCCTTGTTCCACGCTGAGCTCACATAAGAATCTGGAGATCGACCAATGAGGCTTAAAAAACTCATTGTCATCGCGGGTCTTGCCATTGCCTGTTCAGAGCAGGCCGCTACGGCATTGACGGATGACAAACTCAACGGCCAGCTGCTGAAACTTGATCCTGCGACTCGGCTCGAACAAACCTGTGACACTGAAGTCATGATGAGGATCAACGAGGAGAACAAGGACTTCAAGGTCGACAAGGTCATCGCTTACTCGCTGAGCGAGCCGACAGTCAGCGACAACCTGATCAGGGCGCCAGGTGCCGTGCTCCGGAGCCATGGCAACTGGTACCGCCTGTCCTTCCTGTGCGAGACGGGGCCGAGGCACCTCGATGCGCACAAGCTCCAGTACAAGATTGGTCCGGTGATCCCGCGCGAAGAGTGGACGCAGTACTACCTCTACGACTGAGCCGAATTACTCGAAGCGCGCCGCGGCTTACTTTTCCGACCAGATCGCCTGTTCGATCTTCCCCTTCAGTTCCGGATAGGCTTCAGGATTGAACCGCGGCTCGCCCGTCTTTCGCTGTTCGAAATAGTCTTTTGTCAGCTTGGCAACCGTTCCTGAGAGCAACACGATGGCGACGAGGTTGACGGACGCCATCAGTCCCATCGTGGCGTCTGCCAAGTTGAACACGACTGCAACCGTTGTGTAGGCGCCCCAGATCACCATCAACAGGACCAGCGCCCGCAGCACGCCGATGCTGCCCTTGTTGTCCAGCTTCAGGAACACCATCGCGTTTTCCGAATAAGCGTAGTTGCCGATGATCGAGGTGAATGCGAAGAAGAAAATCGCAACCGCAATAAAATACCGGCCTGCCTCGCCGATATGCGCGACCATTGCCTCCTGCGTCAGCGGCGTTCCCGTGAGCTCAGTACCGGTCGTCATGACGCCAGAGAGAAGGATCAGGATGCCGGTCGCGGTGCAGATCAGCAACGTGTCGATGAAAACACCGAGGGCCTGCACGAAGCCCTGGCTCGACGGATGGTGCGGCGAGGGTGTCGCTACTGCGGCGATATTTGGGGCAGACCCCATGCCGGCTTCATTGGAAAACAGTCCGCGCTTGATGCCGTTCAGCATGGCCCCGGCGACGCCGCCCGCGGCCTGCTCGAAGCCGAAGGCGCTCTTGACGATGAGGGCGATTACGCCCGGGACCGCGGTGATATTGGCAATGACCACGTAAAGCGCCATGCCGAGATAAGCGACCGCCATGAACGGCACGACATATTCCGCAACCTGGGCGATCTGCCGAATACCGCCGAAGATCACGATGCCGGTCAGTATCGCAAGCGCGACCCCCACCCAGAGCTTTTCGACGCCGAAAGCACCCTGCATAGCATCGGCAATCGAGTTCGCCTGTACGGCGTTGAAGACGAGGCCGAAGGTGATGATGAGGCAGATCGAGAAGATGACGCCCGCCCATGGTGCCCTGAGGCCACGCGAAATGTAGAAGGCGGGTCCGCCGCGATATTGACCGTTGTGGTCGGTGACCTTGTAAAGCTGCGCCAGCGCGCTTTCGGAATAAGCTGTCGCCATGCCGACCGCAGCAACAACCCACATCCAGAACAGCGCTCCGGGGCCACCCAAAGAAAGCGCCACGGCAACGCCCGCGAGATTGCCCGTGCCCACACGTGAAGCGAGGCTGGTGCAGAGCGCCTGAAACGGCGTGATCCCGCTCGTGTCATTTTCTGGTGTGCGCATCACCGAGCGGAACAGCTCCGGGAAGTGCCGAATCTGGATGAAGCCGAGGCGCAGGGTGAAAAAGATGCCGACGGCGATCAGCCCGTAGATGAGGACGTAACCCCAGAAGATCGTGTTCAGGAAGTCAATGACGGCATTGAGAACGGTCACGGTAGTCCCCTCCCGCAGGAATGCTCATGCATCACGTCAAAAACCAGGCACCGAAGCACCTGGTCGTTCCGGTAGCCGGATGGTGGCACGTGGGGTGCAAAACCGCAACCTCACGTTTGTTTCGTCAGGGCTGGATCGCCTCATCCTCGGTGCGACCGGCAAACCAGTTTGCCAGCAGGGCACCGGAAATGTTGTGCCAGACGCTGAAGATGGCGCTCGGTACCGCGGCAAGCGGCGAGAAATAGGCCGTCGCCAGTGCTGCACCCAGGCCGGAGTTCTGCATGCCGACCTCTATGGCGATGGCCTTGCGCTTGGCCAGCGAAAGGCCCGTGGCCTTCGCGGCAAAGAAGCCGAGCACGTAGCCGAGCCCGTTGTGAAGGACGACAACGGCGAAAATCATCAGGCCGGACTGCACGATCGAAGCCTTAGAGGCGCCGACGACTGCGGCAACGATGAGAACGATGCCGATGACGCTGACGAGCGGCAGGGCAGGGACCGCGGCCTTGACCACGCCCGGCAGGAGCTTCTGCAGGAGCGCGCCGAGGGCCAGCGGCACGAGCACGACCTTGACGATGCTCAGGAACATCGCCCAGCCGTCGACCGGAAGATACTGACTTGCAAACATCCAGACGAGAAACGGCGTGATGATGGGAGCTGCAAGGGTGGTGACGGAGGTGCAGGCAACCGAAAGCGCGATGTCACCCTTCGACAGGTATGTCATGACATTGGACGAGGTGCCGCCGGGGCAACAGCCAACCAGGATCACCCCGGCTGCAACTTCCGCCGGCATCGGGATGATCTGCGTCAGCAGTACTGCCAGCAGGGGCATGATCAGGAACTGCCCGATGACACCGATTGCAACGTCGAAGGGGCGCTTTACCACTTCGCGAAAGTCTTCGATCGACAGCGTCAGGCCCATGCCGAACATGATGATCGCCAGCAGCGTAACGATCCATGGGCCGAACTGCTTGAACGTATCGGGGAAAAAGAAACCAAGGACTGCAAATAGAATGACCCAGGCGGCAAAGGTCTTCCCGACAAATGCCGAAAGGGATGCCAGTGCTTTCACGTGCTTGCTCCAAAAGTACTGCTGCCGGATTCGTGCGTCCGGCAAATGTGGCGGGCGGTTCCCCTGCGCCCTTAGGTTCTGTGAGCCGGTGCTACAACAGGCGGAAGACCATCACAAGCCACGCTCGTCGCCGAAGCGATGGCGCCCTGCGCGGAGGCTTGCCGATCGTACTGGTTCTCACTTTGACTTTAGTATTACGACCATTCGCGGGGTTGGCGCTTAGCTTGGCACAACTACGCTGGCGACTCTGCGTCACGTGCGCAGTGATCGGGGAGGAGTATCCCGAACTTTATCGACGGAGTGCAAGGAGGGGCGTGCCGAACGGCGCGCGCTTTGGAAAAAGCGGAGGGCTTTTCATGTCAGACAAATCGTCGTCCAATGCCTATTGGGCCGCGAATATTCGCATCATTACTATCTGCCTTATTATCTGGGCGATCGTCTCATACGGCTTCGGCATCCTGTTGAGGCCATTGCTTTCCGGGATCCCTGTAGGCGGAACGGACCTTGGCTTCTGGTTCGCCCAGCAGGGTTCGATCATCGTCTTCATAGCGCTCATTTTTTATTACGCGACTTACATGAACCGGCTCGATCGCGAGCACGGCGTGGACGAGCAGTAAGGGACGGGGAACAATGGATCAGTATACGCTTAACCTGCTGATCGTGGGGGCGTCGTTTGCGCTCTACGTCGGTATCGCGATCTGGGCCCGCGCAGGGTCTACAGCCGAGTTCTACGCTGCGAACCGCGGCGTCAATCCGGTGATGAACGGCATGGCAACTGCGGCGGACTGGATGTCGGCTGCTTCCTTCATCTCCATGGCCGGCCTCATTGCAGGCGTCGGGTACGGTAACTCGACCTACCTCATGGGCTGGACCGGCGGCTACGTCCTGCTCGCGCTGCTGCTTGCGCCTTATCTGCGCAAATTCGGCAAATACACCGTTCCGCAGTTCATCGGCGACCGCTTCTATAGCCAGACGGCTCGGCTTGTCGCAGTTGTCTGCCTCATCATCATCTCGGTGACCTACGTTATCGGGCAGATGACTGGTGCCGGCGTCGCCTTCTCGCGCTTCCTGGAAGTCGAAGTGTCCACCGGGCTCTGGATCGCGGCAGCGGTGGTTTTCGTCTACGCGGTTCTCGGCGGCATGAAGGGCATCACCTACACGCAGGTTGCCCAGTATCTCGTCCTGATCATCGCTTACTCGATCCCGGCGATCTTCATTTCGCTGAACCTCACCGGCAACCCACTTCCATGGCTCGGCCTGTTTTCCACCCATACCGAATCCAGCATGCCACTGCTGCAGAAGCTCGACCAGGTCGTTACTGATCTCGGCTTCACCGCATATACGGCACAGGGCGACATGTTGAACATGTTCCTGTTCACGCTCTCCCTGATGATCGGTACGGCCGGCCTGCCGCACGTCATCATCCGCTTTTTCACCGTGCCGAAGGTTGCCGACGCACGCTGGTCTGCGGGTTGGGCGCTGATCTTCATCGCGCTTCTCTACCTCACGGCTCCCGCCGTTGGTGCGATGGCGCGTTTGAACATCATCGACACGATCTTCCCGAGCGGCCCGCAGGAACAGGCGGTTCTCTATGACGAGCGTCCGGACTGGATGCGGACCTGGGAAACCACCGGTCTCCTGAAGTTTGAGGACAAGAACGGCGATGGTCGTATCCAGTACTACAACGACAAGGCCGCTGGTTTCGCAGAAACCGCCGCGCAGCGTGGTTGGCAGGGCAACGAACTCGACATCAACAACGACATCCTCGTTCTTGCTAATCCGGAAATCGCACAGCTTCCGGGCTGGGTCATTGGCCTCATTGCAGCCGGTGGTCTCGCAGCCGCTCTTTCGACTGCTGCGGGCTTGTTGCTTGCCATCTCGTCGGCCATCAGCCACGACTTGATCAAGGATTACCTGAAGCCGGATATCTCCGAAAAGGGAGAGCTGATGGCAGCGCGTATTGCCATGGCCGGTGCGATCCTGGTCGCGACCCTGCTTGGCCTCAACCCGCCGGGCTTTGCGGCCCAGACGGTGGCACTTGCCTTCGGCCTGGCTGCGGCAAGTATCTTCCCGGTCCTGATGATGGGCATCTTCTCCAAGCGCATCAACTCGCTCGGTGCAACGGCTGGTATGCTGGTGGGTCTCATCTCCACCTGCGTCTACCTGTTCACCTACCTCGGATGGTTCTTCGTCCCGGGTACGAACACGCTGGAGAACATTCCTGCCAACCACCTGTTCGGCATTGCTCCGGCATCCTTCGGACCGATCGGCGCCCTCCTGAACTTCGCGACGGCCTACATCGTTTCGATGGTCACCCAGGCTCCGCCGCAGCACGTGCAGGATCTTGTGGAGTCGATCCGCGTTCCGCGCGGTGCAGGCTCTGCAACCCATCACTGATATGCGCAATCAAGCGGGCGGCTTCGGCCGCCCGTTACTTCCTTTGGCGGCAGTGCAACATTGCATTGCCTGGTTGGGGGCAGCATGAAAACAGTCACCCCTGATATCCGCAAGTTCCTGGAAACCGTTCATCCTTACGATAGCCTGCCGGCCGACGAACTGGAGCGGGTTTCCAAACAATTTTACCTTCAGCGGGCCACTGCCGGCCGCGCGATCTACAGTCGTGGCGAACCGCTGGCCGGTCTTCTCCTGATCATGGACGGTGAAGTCGAGATCAGAGACCATTCTGGCGTTGTCATTTCGCGGCTGATGCCCCGCAACTCGTTTGGCGAACGCGGGTTGCTGGCCGATGGTCTTGCCGTCACCAATTCCTACGCACTCACCGACACTCTGCTTCTTGTGCTGCCGGTCGCCGAGTTCAGGCGGTTGATGTCTGAGCAGGCGGTCTTCCGTCGTTTCTTTTCCCGCGGACCCGCCCGCGAAGCGAAGCGCGGTGACTACGCGCTGCGCAAGGTAGGGGAGTTGATGTCGAGGCCGCCGATCACCTGTTCTCCGGGACAGAGTGTCCGTGAAGCAGCGGAACTTATGCGCGACCGCAAGGTCTCCAGCCTTTGCGTCGTAGACGGCGAGCGTCTTGTCGGCATCCTCACCACCCGGGATCTCGCGTCCCGCGTTTTGGCCCAAGGCCGAGATCCAGTCGCGACGACAGTCGAAACCGTGATGACAGCCGATCCGATCGTGCTGCCTGACGACGCCCTCGGAACGGACGTGCTGAACCGTATGCTGGAAAGCGGCATCGCGCATCTTCCGGTCGTGCGTGGCGAAAAACTCGTGGGCATGGTGACCCAAACCGACCTCACCCGGTTCCAGGCCATCTCCGCGGCGTCGATGATCCGACAGATCGCGGAGGCCGAGGCTCCTGCCGATCTCGTCCGAATTGCCGCACGCATCCCTCAACTGTTGGTCCAGCTTGTGGGCGGCAACAACGCGCACGACGTCGTGACGCGGCAGATCACGGATATCACCGACGCAATCACCCGACGCCTGATCGTGCTTGCAGAAACAAAGCTTGGTCCGCCGCCCGTGCCATATCTTTGGCTCGCCTGCGGAAGCCAGGGTCGCCAGGAGCAGACCGGCGTGACCGACCAGGACAACTGCATCGTCATCGACGACAGCTTCACTGAAGCACAGAGGTCTTGGTTCGAGCGCCTTGCCCGATTTGTTACCCACGGTCTGGATGCGTGCGGTTGTGTGTTTTGTCCGGGCGACATGATGGCCAGCAATCCGGAATGGTGCCAGCCGTCGCGGGAATGGCGGCGTTACTTCGATAGTTGGATAGACAATCCCGTGCCGAAGGCACAGATGCTTGCCAGCGTCATGTTCGACCTGCGGCCGATCGCGGGCCAGTTCTCGCTGTTTGAACAGATTCGGACCGATGTTCTGGAGCGCGCAAGCCGGAACTCCATCTTTGTTGCGCACATGATTGGCAATTCGCTGAAGCACGCGCCGCCTCTCGGCCTTTTGCGCGGTTTCGCAACTATCCGCAATGGAGAGCACCGCAACCAGATCGACATGAAGCACAACGGCGTGGTGCCGGTTGTCGATCTGGGCAGGGTCTACGCGCTGAAGGGGCGGATCCCGATGGTCAACACGAGGGCGAGGTTGGAAGCTGCGGAGGATGCCGGCATTATCTCCGCCGGTGGCGCACGAGATCTGATTGCAGCCTACGACCTGATCGCCGACATGAGGCTTCGCAGCCAAGCCGAGGCAGTGAAGGCCGGGCGCAAGCCCGATAATTTCCTGGCCCCGTACGACTTCGGAGACTTCGAGCGATCGCATCTGCGAGATGCCTTTGTCGTCGTGCGCACGATGCAGTCCGCCTTGGTCAATAGCGGCAATACCCCGGTATGAAGAAAGTAGAACAAAATGCTGTTTGAGTTATTTGCCGCCCTTATCTCGGGTATTGCCGTCGCCGGCATCGCGATGAGCCTGCGATGGATGAGCCGCGGGCGCCTTCCGAAATGGATCGTGCCTGCAGGTGCCGGCATCAGCATGTTGGCCTTTGCGATCTGGAGCGAATACAGCTGGTTCGATCGTATCTCGGGCACTTTGCCCAACAATGCCGTCGTGGTCTGGAAGAATGAGAGCCGTTCGCCCCTGCGGCCCTGGTCCTATCTCAGCCCGGTTGTCACGCGCTTCTCGGCCGTCGAACAAGCCACCACCCAGCGCCACGAAAACTTCCCGGACCACGTGATGATCGACGTGATGCTGATGGCGCGGTGGGAGCAGCCGGCTCGCATCAAGGTCGCGTTCGATTGTAAAAGACACCAGCGTGCTGATCTCGTCGGCAGCAGCATCTCGATCGCACAGGACGGAAGCATCGTGGGTGCAAAATGGATCGACGTCGCGGAAGATAATCCGGCCTTGGTGGCGTCCTGCAAGCGGAGTTGATGCCTCTTGAAACGCGGAATGAGCCTGCGCGCCCGCATCCTGTTGCTTTTTGCCGCCATCGGGCTCGGCGCCGTCGTCTCGATCGGCACAGGAGTCTGGTTCGCGTACCATCGGCAGACGAGTACCGAAATCTTGAACGCCTTGATACAGGGTGGAACGGTCGCCGCCCTTGGGATCCTCACGCTGACGGCGTGGATATGGTTCATCGTTGACACCAGGGTTGCTCGACCTATTGACGCAATCGCTTCGGCCATTCGGGTTCGCGCCAGCGCGGACGTTTCCGAGGAAATCAATTCACCAAACGCGTCTTACCTCGGTGATCTGGCGGCTGCCGCCTCATTCGCGACCGCGCGGCTCAGCGACGCCCGGACGTCGCTTGCCCATGCCGTGGCGCGCGAAACGGCACAACTGGTATCCGACAAGAGCAAGCTGGAGCACCTGCTGGGCGACGTGCCTCCGGCGGTTCTGCTATGCACTGGACGGCACTGCCTGGTCTTCTACAACAGTGTGGCACAGCACATCCTCTCCGGCCCCGATGTTTCCGTCTGGCTCGGGCGAAGCGTCTTCGACTACATCCATGACGACCCGATCCGCCAGGCGCACCGGGAGCTGATTGAGGCCGAGGTCCCGGATGGCGTCGTCGAATTCCTCTCCAAGGCGCGCGTTGGTGGACGTCGGTTGGTTGGCCGGATGCGGCTTGCGCGCGACAATGACGGCGACACCGGCGCCTATGTGATGACTTTGCGGGACATGACGGGCGAGTTCCTTTCCTGCTCACGGCGCGACGCCTTGCTGACCGAGATCTTTACAGGCGCCAAACCGGTCCTCAGCAGCCTGCACGAGCAGTTGCAGGCTCTCGACGGTGGCGCGGGAAGTCTGCCGGGCGGCAGGCTCCAGCATGATCTCCAAAGGCTCTCGTCCACACTGACGGGTCTTGAAGCGCGCTTCGACACGCTTCGCACCAATAGCTGGCCGATGGTGGCAATGGATTCCCGGCATTTCGCACACGGGCTGCGGAAGGCACTCGCGCCTCTAGGCGTTGAGTTGGACATGGATGTTGTGCCGCTGGTCATGCATTGCGACGCCGCGGAGATCACAGCACTGCTGCGACAGGTGGTGAACCAGGGGCTTGACGCGAAGGGAGGCGACAGCATCACCTTGACGATCAGGAGGCGCGGCGACGGCGTACAGATCCAGATCGCGCATCGCGGGAGATCGTTGACGGCAGACGAGGTAACGATTCTTCTCAACGGACCCCTTGCTGAAACCCCTGATGGCAAGACAGGTCATTCTATCCTCGACGCGCATGCCGCGGAGTTCGAAGTCGAGGAGCAGGAGGGCGGCACCGTCATCAGCCTTAGGCTAGGGCCCGCACAGCCGCTGCGACTGGTATCGGACGAGAATACCCATGCTGTAGTCTACGATTTCGACCTCTTGTCGAGCATCCACTACGACAGGGTGGCGGATGCGAGCCTCGATAATCTGACCTATGTTGTCTTTGATACCGAGACGACGGGGCTCTTCCCTGAGCGCGGCGACGAGATCGTGCAGATTGCAGCCGTCCGCCTCGTCAATGGCAAACGGATAAAGGGCGAGGTCTTTGAGACATTGGTCAATCCCGGGCGTCCGATCCCGCCTTCGGCATCTGCTATTCATGGCGTGACCGATGCCATGGTCGCCGATGCGCCTGACGTATCGATAGCGATTGCGCAGTTTCACAATTTTGCCGAAGGAGCGGTGCTCGTCGCTCACAACGCGCCATTCGACATGGAATTCCTGCGACGACGCGAGCGCGAGCTCGGCATTCGCTTTGTCAATCCGGTACTGGACACTGTGCTTCTCTCCGCCGTTGTCTTTGGCACCAGTGAGAACCACACGCTCGATGCGCTGGCCGAGCGACTTTCCGTGCCGCTTCGGGATCAGGATCGCCACACAGCGATGGGTGACGCGGTCGCTACCGCCGAGGCCTTCTTGCGGCTGAAGGCGATCCTGGCTTCGCGCGGGATCGAACGTTTCGACGATGTTCTGGCAGAAGTCCGCCGGCACAGCCGATTGTTGGAAGACCTGAACGGCTAGGGAACCGACCACAGGGAGAAAACGGGTGATCCTTCACCAATCATCCGTCTGTGGTTGATCTGGCAGCGAAAAGACCCAGATTCGTCCGGCGCTGCTCAGTCAAGGACCACGGGTCTCGTCTCCAAACCGCAGAGGAGTGATCATGACCAGCAAGCTGATCTGGGGGATTTTGTTCGGTGTGGTGCTTGGTACCGCCCTTGGTTACGCGGGAGGCAATACCGGCATCGGCATCGCGATCTGCATTGCCGCAGGGGCTCTGGCCGCCGGCATCTGGCACTGGCTGGAAACCCGGCAAGGCCACCGTTGAGCGGCCCGAATGGCGATGGAGACCGTCAAGGAAAATCGCCTTGGAACCGGATCTCCCGTTGCACCCCTTGCAGCCTGCTAAAGGCGCGATAACGAAGAGCGTGCAGCGCTTTGATATCGTCCGCTGCAGGCTGGTAGAAAGCCGACAGCCGGGACATCGCCCTCATCGCGTCCGTCAGCGCCGCGTAACGTGCGGAGGCCGTTGCGCCGAGCATCGCAGCGCCAAGAAGAACAGGCTCCTCTGTTTCGGCGACCGCAACCGGTAGGCCCGTTGTGTCTGCCAGGACCTGGCGGACGAGCGGGCTCTGTGCCGCTCCACCGCTTGCAACGATAAGGTCAAGGGTCATTCCGTTGCGAGCGAGCGTATCCAGTAGCTGCCGCAGACCGTAGCCAAGTCCGCAAAGCCCAGCGACATAAAGCGCGACAAGGCTGTCGAGGTCAGTGTCCAGCGCGAGCCCGGAGATGATCGCGCGCGCGCTCGGATCTGCGTGAGGTGATCGGTTCCCGAGAAATTCCGGTACAACATGCAGATCGCGAGCAAGTCTGACAGCTTCGCTGGCGTCCGCACACCTGCGCTGCACTTCCCGATCAAGCCAGGAGACAAGTGACAGGCCCTCTGCTGCGGCATCTTGCTGCGCTTTCGGGGCTGCAGGATGCAGCGTGACAAGGTGATCTATGGCAGCACCCGCCGCAGATTGACCGCCTTCAGTCAGCCACAACCCCGGGATCATTGCGGAATAGTACGGTCCCCAGACCCCATCAACGAAGACCGGCTGATCACTCGACGCCATCGAACAGGCCGAGGTTCCGAAGATATAGGCCAGACGATTTTGCGCTCTCGCTTCGGCTTGTCTGTCGAGGCCGCCAAGCGTGCCGATCCCGCCAGCATGGGCATCGATCAGGCTCGCTCCCACCGGAGTTCCGGCGAGGAGGCCGAGATCGGCAGCTGCTTGTTCGGTCAGGCCCTGCTCAAGGGCCGTGCCGGGGTCGACAATCTCGGTGCCGATCCGCTTGAACCCTTCGTCCGCAAGTTGGCCGAGACCGATGGCCCGAAAATATGCGGCGTCCCAGCGCTTCTCATGCGCGAGATACGTCCATTTGCATGTGACCGTACAGGCGGAGCGGCTAAGTGAGCCGGTCGCCCGCCACGTCAGATAATCGGCGAGGTCGAAGAAATGTTCGGCTTTGGAGAACGACTGAGGCAGGTTGCGTTTCAACCAGAGGAGCTTCGGCGTCTCCATCTCGGGCGATATGACGCCGCCGACATAACGCAACACGTCATGCTTCCCGGCGTTGATCTCGGCGGCTTCGCCAGTCGCGCGGTGGTCCATCCAGACGATGATGTTGCGTTCAGCGTCGCCGGTCGGGCTGACGGTGACCGGAGCACCATCCTCAGCGATCGCGACGAGCGAGCAGGTCGCGTCGAAGCCAATGCCTGCAACCCCGGACGGATCAGTGCCTGCGGTATCGACTGCTTCTCTAACGCTCTCGCAGATGGCCTGCCAGATCTGCGCGCTCGACTGTTCAACGACGTGACCGGGCTCATGCCAAATCGTGATCGGACGCTTGGCTGAAGCCAGCAGGCGGCCATGCTCGTCGAATAGGCCCGCACGGGCGCTGCCGGTCCCCACGTCGACGCCGATGAAGATGGGTGCCATGCTTCAAAGATCCGTGCTGAGTGGCAGGATGACGAGATCGCGAATGGTGATGTTGCGCGGCCGGTTCAACATGAAGATGACCGCATCAGCGACCTCACTGGCTTCCATCAGGCCGCCAGCGGCAATCGCCTCGTCAAGCTTCGCCTGTGGCCAATCGCTGATCAGGGCAGTGATCACCGGACCGGGTGCAACCGCGCCGACGCGGATTCCATGCTGGGCGACCTGCCTTCGCACCGTGTGTACGAAGGCCTGCACGGCATGCTTGGACGCCGTGTAGATGGGCTCCCACACCACCGGCACGAGACCGGCGATGGAACTCGTCATGATGATGTCCCCCGTCTTGCGCTCGACCATGTGCGGCAGGACGGCCTGGACCGATCGGAAAGCCGCATTGATGTTCAGATTGAGCATCCGGTCCCAGGCATCGGGGTCGCCGTCAACCACCTCGCCGCCAATGTAGGCGCCAGCATTGGCATGGAAGATATCCAGGTGGCCGAAGCGGTCGAGGATCTTCGGCATCATCGTGCCGACGCTTGCGGGGTTAGTAAGATCGACCTGGACAGGGAAAGCGTTCGGGCCAAGCTCATCGCAGAGCGACTTCAAACTGTCCGCTGCCCGGTCGACAAGGGCGACTTTGGCGCCTTCCTGTAACAGGGATCGTGCGCATTCAAGGCCGATGCCAGATGCGGCACCGGTGACTGCGGCGATCTTTCCGGAAAGGTCCTGTTTCATGTTATTCCTTGCTTGGTGTCTGCCACGCCGGGCGTGCAATGAGTTTGACGTGATCGCTAGGTAGCGATCAGTGGAAGAGATGTGCGGATGCCGGGGCAAACTGGAATTCGGCTGTGCCGCCGAATGACAGTTCCATATCGACCGGCACGGATGCCACGACGCGCTCGTTCGCGGGCGTATCTATGGCGATGATCGTTTCCGTCCCAAGCCTTTCGACCAGCACGATCTTCCCACCGATGCTGCCTTCTCCTTCTGCCGCCTTGCCGGGTTTCAGATATTGCGGCCGGATCCCAAGAAGGGCGCTGTCGCCACTCTTGAAGCCCCTGCTGCGGACGAGGATCGGGCCCATCGCCTCGGATGCGACGCTTGCCATGTCCCCTTGAACCGACTGAACCTTGACCGGCAGGAAGTTCATCTTGGGCGCACCGATAAAGCCGGCGACGAACTTGTTCACCGGGTTCTTATAGAGCTCCATCGGTGAGCCCACCTGCTGGACGAGGCCGCCATCGAGCACGACGATCTTGTCAGCGAGCGTCATCGCCTCGATCTGGTCGTGGGTGACGTAGATCATCGTTGCGCCAAGTTCGCGGTGCAGCTTCGCCAATTCCATCCGCATGTCGACGCGTAGCGCCGCATCGAGGTTGGACAGTGGCTCGTCGAACAGGAAGACACCGGGCTTGCGGACAATGGCGCGGCCGATCGCGACGCGCTGACGCTGGCCGCCGGACAACTGGCTCGGCTTGCGCTCCAGGAGATGCTCCATCTTCAGGATACGGGCCGCTTCGCGAACACGAGCATCCAGTTCCGTCTTGGGTGTCTTGTTGAGCGACAGGCCGAAGCCCATGTTGTCGTAGACGGTCATGTGGGGGTAGAGCGCGTAGGACTGGAACACCATGGCGATTTCACGTTCGCGCGGCTCAAGGTCGTTGCAGAGCCGCCCGCCGATATGGAGTTCGCCGCCCGATATCTCTTCCAGACCTGCAATCATCCGCAACAACGTGGATTTGCCGCAGCCGGACGGGCCGACGAACACGACAAATTCCCCGTCCTTCACCTCTAGATCGACACCCTTGATGACGTCGACGGCGCCAAAGCTCTTTTTGAGCCCGGCCAAGCTTAAACTAGCCATCTTCTTACCTTCTCCCGAGCCGTAGGTTTTTGCGGGGCAATCGTTTTGAGAATGCCCCGCAACCCTCAGGCGTCTTCCAGTTCGCGTGCTCGTTCGGCGCTGTCCTTGGTGCGCAGGTAGGCGCCCTTGGCAATCAACTGGCGGCGGAGTTCCTTGACGTCGATCTCATGCGGCGCGCGATTACCCCGCACGGAGATCTTGGCCGCGCGCCCTGCCGCTTCGCCCATCGCCATGCAGGTGGCCATGACGCGGATCGCGCCCATCGCTTCATGGGTGGTGGAGATTGCACGGCCTGCGACGATCAGGTTGCGCACCTTCGTCGGGATCAGTGAGCGGTAGGGGATGTCGTAGCAGTCCCCGCACCAGATCAGCGTACAGCCGTCGTCAGACGGGCGGTGGATGTCGATCGGGTAGCTTGCCACCGCAATGGAATCATCGAAATGTCGGCAACCAAGAACGTCTTCCTGGGTCATCACATATTCGCCGATGATGCGGCGGGTTTCGCGGATGCCGAGGAAGGGGGCGGTCTTGGTGAAGTAGGCCTTCTCGAAGCCCGGCACGTAGTTGATGAGATAGGTGACGATGTCGTCGATCTGCGCGCGCGCTTCGATCTCGCCCATGGTCAGGCTCGCGGCCTCGGTGCCATCGACGCCCTTGACGCGCGTCATGTTGATCCAGACTTCGCCTGCCTTAAGGCCGGTGATGATGATCGTTCGCTCGTTGGGGATCGCCAGTCCCATCTCGTTCTGAGCCTTGGCAATCAGTTCGCGCAGGCCGACGATGATGAACTGGTTGTTCTGGCCGAAATACTCTGCGGGAATGAAGTCGGTAAGGTAGGTCCGCGCCTGCGGCGGCTGGTTGGCGATGCTGAGACGCAGTTTCTCGGTGTCGACGCCCGCGAGGCAGAACATCAGTGTCGGAGGCTGCATGCCCCCATGCTCGTTGCCTTTCTCGCAAGGCACACCAGCGCGGTAGGCTACGTCGGCGTCGCCGGTGCAGTCGATGACGACCTTACCCAGGATCGCGCCGCGGCCGCTCTTGCTCTCGGTAATGACGCCGCGGATCGTGTCGCCGTCCATAACAACGCCGGCGCAGAAGGTGTAGAACAGGACTTCAACGCCTGCCTCGGTCAGCATTTCGAGCGCGACCGTCTTGACAGCTTCCGGTTCAACCAATGTGATGCCCATGTGCAAGGGGCAGGGGCGGTGTTCGCTGGCGCCGTGGCGGGCCTTAAGCCGGTCGATAAACTTCTGCGGCAGTCCTTCGATGATCTGGTTGCCCTTCTGCCCGAGGAAGCCCAGCACCGGCAGGCCGATCGTCATATTGCCGCCGACGAAGCTACGGCTTTCGATGAGACCGACGCGCAGGCCATCCTCTGCGGCTGCGAGCGCCGAAGTGAGCCCTGAAGGGCCGCCGCCGATGACGAGCACGTCATATTCGGCCGTGACGGGTGTCGCCCGCGCAGGCTCCTGGATGGATCGGTTGGTGGTGTTCAGCATAGTCCTGATCTCTTTCGTGGTGGGCTTACGAGCCCCTGTCGTTCCGCCAATGGCATTTCGTCCGTCCGGGCGCGTCCGCCCGGACGGTGTTCAGACGTCTCAAGCCTGCAGCAGCGGCTTCACGCGGGTGGCGATGGACGCCACGGCTTCCTTGACCTCCTTGCGGCCAAGCACGGCAAGCTGCACTTCCTCAAGGAAGATCGACTGTGCACGTGCGGCTTCAGGGAAGGGCGGGAATGCGCCGCGGGCGTTCTTCAGCACAGCTGCCTCGACGGCGGCGACAGGGTTGCTCGACATCGCCGGGTCGGCATAGGTCGACACGCGAACCGGGCCGTTGCCGTTCTTCGCCATACCGAGCGTCGCGCTCTTGCTCGAGACCTCCTTGATAAACTTCCAGGAGAGGTCCTTGTCCTTGGAGTTCGCCGGGATCACCATGCCCCAGGCTTCGACGATCGAAGACATCGGCATCTTGCCCTTGAGGTCCGCTGAGATCGGGAACTCGATCGCCTTGATCTTGCCAGGGAACTTGCTCTGTTCCTTGTTGTTCAACTGCGCGAAGCGAGCAAACGGCAAGACCGTGAAGGCGGCGCGGCCCTGTTGCAGCCAGGTCACCTGGTCGTCGTTCTTGGTGGTCGCATAGCTGCGGGGAAGGGCGCCAGTCTCGAACATCTTGCGAAGGACAGAAAGGCCCTTCTCCATCGCCTCCGGGTTCGGCAGCAACTCGAACTTCGCGTTGATGAAATCACCACCGAAGGCGCGGGCGAACATGACCGGGAACACAGCAAGGTCGCTCGCCAGCACCATGCCCGCGACGGGCGTGCCAGCCTTTGAGGTGAAGGTCAGCTTCTGGGCCTGCTCAGCCAGTTCTTCCAACGTGGTTGGCGGGGCGCTGATACCCTGCTCTTCAAGTAATGCCTCGTTGTAGAACAGGCCCTGCGTGGCATGACGCACGGGGATGCCAATCAGCTTGCCATCGACCGTCATGCCCTGCACGAGACCTGGTGCGATGTCCTCAAAATCTTCGATCCCGTCCTTCTGCAGATACGCATCGAGCGGCTCGAACATGGCAGCGATCTGCTTCGTCGGGCGGTTGTCGACCATGTAGCCGACGTTGAAGTCGGTTGAACTGAGGCTCGCCTCGCGGAACAGTCGGTCCTGCAACGGGTTTGAATCAAACGTCGTCCAGGACACGTCAGCGTCGTTGGCAGACTTCCAGTCCTTCAGAAGGTCACCATCGCCTGTGCCGAGCACCGTCTGGTGCACTTTATGGCTCAGGACATTGAGCGTCTTGCCAGCCGCAAAGGACTGGCCTGCGGCGAGCGCTGCCGCGCCGCCCATGGCAGTTCCGAGAAAGCTGCGTCGCGTAAGGTTCAGTAGCTTGTCTGACATGTGTTTTCCTCCCTTTTCAGACATTTGTGGCATCACCCCTTGGTCGCGCCTGCCGTCAGGCCGGCGACGAGATAACGGTTCATGAAGATGACGAAGAGCAGCACGGGGATAAGCTGGACCGTCGAGGCTGCGAAAAGGACGCCCCAGTCCACCCCATCGATCGAGCCGATCATCTCGGAGATCACCAGCGGCGCAGTCTTTGCGTTGGTGCCGGTGAAGATGAAGGCGAACAGGAACTCGTTCCAGGCAAAGACAACAACGAAGACGGCAACGGCCAGGATGCCCGGTGCGGCGAGCGGCACGATGACCCGGCGCAAGATCGTCATGCGGCCGGCACCGTCGATCTGAGCTGCTTCGTCCAGTTCGCGCGGGATCTGGTCAATGAAGGTGCGCATCAGCACCGTGCCGAGCGACACGAAGAACGTCGCGTAGAGCACCATCAGCACGATATGGGTGTCGTTGAGGCCGATCGCGTTGATGATCGGGAAGAGCGGCAAGGTCACGACGATCGGCGGGATGAGGCGCACGATGATCAGGAACATCACGCTCGCGTTCAGCATTCGGCTGCTGTAGCGTGAGTAAACATAACCGGCGGCCGTGCTGGCAGTGATCGCAATGATGGTCGCCCCAGCGGTGATGATGGTGCTGTTCAACAACCCGCCGAAGAACACACCCCAGCCGTTCCAAAGCTGCACGTAGTGCTGCAGCGTGGGCGAGAAGACGAACTTCGGCGGCACCGCGAAGATATCCTGGCCCGGTTTCAGCGAAGACATTACGATGAAGCCGATCGGGAACAGCGACCATACCAGGATGGCGACGACAGCGATGGCTTTTCCGATACCGATGGCGAGCTTTTTAGTGCGCATTGCCGGCCACCTGCTTGCGGAGAAGGAAAACATAACCGGTTGCGAGAAGCAGCGACGCGAGCACCATGATCCAAGCGGTCGCGGCCGCGGTACCAAAGGCGTTGTAGCTGAAGGCTTCCTGGTAAAGGTAGACGGCCACCACCTCGGTCGAGCGGGCCGGCCCGCCCTGCGTCATCAGCCAGACTTCTGAGAAGATGCGGAAAGCAAAGATGTAACGGAACAGGAGAGCGACTACGATTGCTGGTCCAAGAAGCGGCATCGTCACCTTTTTGAACGCGTCAAACGGTGTCGCGCCATCAATGCGGGCCGCCTCATAGAGATCCTTGGGAATGGCCAGGCGCGCAGCGTAAAGGATGATGAAGGTGAAGGGCAGGTGGAGCCAAATGGTGAGCAAGCCGATCATGATCAGCGCGTGCGACGGCTCGAAAGACCAGTCTAGCATCGGCAGGCCAAGCCAAGACAGCATGGCTGTGACAGGGCCGACATCCGGGTCGAAGAGAAACCGCCACATGGCGACCGCAATCACTTCGCTCACCGCATAGGGTGCAAGTACCGCGACGAGCAGGACACGGCGGCCCGGCAGTCCGCTTGCAAACAGCAGCGCCATGCCGAGGCCCAGCGCCAGTTCGAGATGCACGGCGAAGATGACGATCATTACCGTGTTGCCAAGCGCCCGGAGGAAGGCCGGATCGCTGAGTACCTGGATATAGTTATCGAGGCCAACGAAGGTCGCCGATTGTCCGAAGCTCGAGGCATTGAGGCTAAGCCAGATAACGTACAGCGACGGTATGACGATGACACTGAGGATCAGTATCTGTACCGGCGCCAGAAACGGTATCGCTTCGGTGATCTTGTTCAAACGCAAACTACTTCCTCCCAGAAGGGCATTTCATGTGTCGCCACTAGGCTGGCTAGTGGATGCTGTTTTGCCGTTCTCCCGCGGCAGCCGATCCTTGTTCTGCAACGGCAGGCTCCTCGTCGCCTGCGCGCGCAATCCGGCGCGTGGAATCTCTCACTTGCAGCGTTGTGCTGAGGATGCTTGGCCTCGGCTGGGAGGCGTCGCCCTCCATGCGCAGTTGCAGCCGCTCCCACGCGAGGCGCGCTATGTCGTCAACCGGCTGCCGGATGGCGGTCAATGCCGTTTTACGCGCGCTCATCCAGGTATAATCGTCGAATGCGATGAGCGAGACCTGATCGGGGATGTCGATCCTTTGCCGCGCAAGTGCCGTCAGAACAGCAAGCGTCGTCACGTTGGTCAGCGCGAAGACGGCAGAGGGAAGCGGATGCCGCTCCAACCAATGCGCAAAGATGTCGGCCCCACGCTCGGCGTTGGATCCCAATGCGACAGCGACGGGCTCCTTGCCCGTCAGTTCCTGGACGATCGAGACCGCGCCGCGGACGCGCTCGCGGATCGGTGCGATGTCGAGATGCGAGGCGGCCAACGCGATGTCTGAATGGCCCATCTCCACAAGATATCGACCGGCAATCTGACCGGCTTCGAAATTGTCGATTGTCACGGTATCGGCGGTCGCAGCCTCGGGAACGACACGGTCGACAAGCACCGTCGGCAGCCGGGCCACTTCACGCGCCAGGATCGTCGGAACGGTGTCGGAACAGGGGACGGCTATGATGCCGGACGGACGCCAGCCGAGCAGGGTATGCAACCGGGACTCTTCCAACTGCCGGTCATCGCGTGAACTTGCGACGATGACGTCATAACCTTCCTCGAGCGCCATCAGTTCGATGCGGGAGATGAGGGAGGTGAAGAAGGTATCATCGAGATCTGGAACAAGAACGCCAACCACGCGCGCCTTGCCCGATTTCAGCTGGGAGGCGGCGCGGTCGATCTGGAAAGAGAGCTCTTTGGCAGCCCGTTCGACACGCATGCGCAGCTCGTCATTTACCGCTTTGCGCCCGGTAAACACATTGGAGACGGTGGCGATCGAAACTCCTGCCCGATCGGCAACATCCTTCAGCGTCGCCCTTCTTCGTGTCACCGCGTCCACCTGTTAAACGTTTTACAGTAAAACGTTTAACAGGTGGACGCGGTTATGCAAGCGGAATTTTCGACAGGGCACCAGCTTTAGTTTCTGCGACGTGAGACAGCCGCGCTGAAGCGCGCAACTCACGGTTAACTACAACTCCAAGGGAGATACCCGACAGTGGCGTTTAAACCTTCTGGTAATATTTGAGGCGCAAAAGCTGTTCCAGCAATTGTTGTCTCTGCAATTGTTGAAGCCGCATGATGCGTCTCTCACTGACCGCCTGTTTCCGCCGCGTCCCGAGAACCTCATGCGTATTGCCCTCATCGATGACAGCCATTCGGCACTCGTTGCCCTGCAAGGCCATCTGCGGTTGCTCGATGATGTTGATCTACACGCATACCAGTCCGGCTGGGACGCGCTGGTCGATGCGACCGCAATCGAATTCGATCTTGTCATCTGCGATTACCTGATGCCGGACCTGGACGGGATCAACGTCATCCGCCGTCTTCGGGAGATGCCGGCCTACGCAGCCGTGCCCCTAGTGATGATCACCGCCAACGGTCACGCCGATATCCACCGCCGCGCGATTGAAGCGGGTGTTACCGATTTCCTGCGCAAGCCGATTGATGCCATTGAGTTGCTCGCCCGCGTCCGGAACCTGCTTGCCTTGCGTCGCGCCCATCTGGAAATCTGCGAACGCGCCCAGATGCTCGATGGCGCCGTTTCGCTCGCCAACCTGGCGCTCGAGCAGCGGGAAGAGGAGATGCTCTGGCGCCTTGCGCGCGCGGTTGATGCCCGCGACGGCAAGACCGGCGAACATATGTCCCGCATGGCGATGATCTGTTTCCTGATCGCGCAGGAACTTGGCCTGCCGCCGGAGACTTGCCGCACGATCTACCTTGCGGCGCCGCTCCATGACGTCGGCAAGATTGGAATTCCCGATGCAATCCTGTCAAAGCCGGGCCGCCTGACGCAAGAAGAATACGCGCTGATGCAGCGCCACGTGGAGATCGGCGTCAAGATCCTGGAAAACGCCGACAATGAGCCACTGCGCACCGCGGAGATCATCGCGCGCGGTCACCACGAACGCTGGGATGGTTCCGGATATCCGGCCGGCCTGGCTGGCGTTGCCATTCCGCTCGAAGCGCGCATCGCCGCGGTCGCCGATGTCTTCGAGGCACTCTGTGCCGAGCGACCTTACAAACCCGCATGGCCACTGGAAGAGGCGAGGGACGAGATCCTTGCCGGCGCCGGAACGCTGTTCGACCCAAGCTGTGTTGCCGCTTTCCTTCGTTGTTGGTGTGCGATTGCGGAGCGTTTTTTGCCGGTTGCGGCGAGTTTCAACGGGCCAGCGCTTGGCAGCGCGGCCGCCTAGACCCATGAGAAGAGAAACAACCATGTCTTCTGCCCCTGCAGACCTTGATATTCCTCCACCGTTGACGATCCGCCAGGCGCCTGCCCTGAAGCAGATGATCCTGGAGGCACTGCAGCAGCATGCCTCGCTGTCGCTGCGGCTGCCAAAGGCCGTAAATGTCGACCTAAGCTTCGTGCAACTGGTTGAGGCAGCGCGGATTTACGCGGCCCGCAATGGTCGGACGCTGTCGCTTGCAGAACCGGCCGATGACGACCTGCTGGGCCTGGTGCAGGCGGCGGGTCTGGGTCCGGAGGCGCAAGCCTTCTGGCGATGCGAGGCGACCCAGCCATGAGCGCCCGTATCCTTGCGGTTGATGATTCCGCCAGCGTGCGGATGACGACGACCATTGCCCTGTCCAATGCCGGTTACCAGGTGACCGAGGCAGTCGATGGCCAGGACGGACTGAACAAGATCTGCAACGGCGCCTTCGACCTCGTGGTCACCGACCTCAACATGCCGAACATGAACGGACTGGAGATGATCGAGGCAGTGCGCAAGCTCCCGTCGCAGGCGGGCCTGCCGATGATCTTCCTGACCACTGAATCCGACGGCGCCTTGAAGGCGCGCGCCAAACAGGCCGGTGCCACCGGCTGGATGACCAAGCCCTTCGATCCGGAGCGGCTGGTGACAATCGTACGGAAGGTATTGGGCAAATGAGTACTCCTGATCCAGTCCAGGTCTTTCGTGTGGAAGCGGGGGAACTGCTCGAGCAGATCGAGAACGGCCTGCTCGACCTGTTGAACGACCTTGACGACAAGAACCTGATCAACGCGGTGTTCCGCGGCCTGCATACGCTCAAGGGTTCGGGCGCAATGTTCGGTTTTGATGCGCTTGCCGCCTTTACCCACCATTGCGAGACCGCCTTTGACCGTGTCCGCAAGGGCGAGGTCCCGGCCACCAATGCGCTGGTGTCGGCCGTCCTCGATGCCCGCGACCATATGCGGGCGCTGGTGGATGATCCATCCGGCAAGGACGACGTGACCGGCGAGCGTCTGCTGGCGCAGTTGAACGCGGCCGTTGATGGCGCTGGAGGCAACCAGCCGGATGGCGCAGCGTTATCGCTGGCGCAGTCACAAGCAACGCCGCCGGCAAAGCCGCGCGGTCCTGTCGAGACCACCTTCAAGCTGACCTTCCGGTTGCCGGCCAATGCCATGGTCAATGGCACCAACCCGGTCGGGTTGCTGAACGAGCTGCGCGAGCTTGGGCCTGCCGTCATTGCAGCCGACCTGTCGCTGGTGCCGCCGCTCGACCAGATCGAGGCCGACCAGCTTTACATCGGCTGGACGGTGGAACTGACGACAAGGCAAACACGTCAGGCGATCGATGACGTCTTCATCTTCGTACTCGACGAGATGGAACTGGAGGTCACCGAGGTTGCCAGGACCGTCGTTGCAGAGACCGCGGCTGATGCGGTTGAGGCTGCAGAGGTTGTCACATCCGCGACAACCGCCGGTGCCGCTCCTGCGGTCAAGCCCAACCCCAAGCACCAGCCTGATGAGGCCGAGGCGACACCTGTCGAGAAAGTATCACGCATCCACGACACCAAGCCGAGCGAGAATGTCCGGGTTCCGGCAGAACGTCTCGATGAGCTGATGGATCGTGTCGGTGAACTGGTGATCGCCCAGTCGCGGCTGTCGCAGCTTGCTTCATCCTCGGCCGACATCCCGCTTCGATCCGTGTCCGAAGACATCGAGCGGCTGTCGAACGAATTGCGCGACACGATGATGATGTTGCGCATGGTGCCGATCACCCAGCTGTTCGGCCGCTTCCGCCGCCTCATCCACGACCTGTCACGCGAGACCGGCAAGGTGATCGATCTCGTCACCGAAGGGGAAACCACGGAAGTCGACAAGACGGTGATCGAGCGGCTGGCCGATCCGCTCGTCCACCTGGTGCGCAACTCGGTTGATCACGGGCTGGAACGGCCGGAAGATCGTCGCGCGCTTGGCAAGCCGGAAGCCGGCCGCATCACGCTGTCAGCCCAGCAGGCGGGTGGCGAGGTGATCATCATGATCCGCGACGATGGCCGCGGCATCGATCGACAAAGGGTGCGGGCGAAGGGGGAATCCAGCGGCCTCATTCATCCCGGTGAAGCCTTGAGTGACCAGGAACTGCTGCAACTGATCTTCCAGCCCGGCTTCTCGACGGCGGCCAAGATCACCAACCTGTCCGGCCGCGGTGTCGGCATGGATGTGGTGAAGAAGTCGGTCGAGGCGCTGCGCGGCAGCATCGACGTGCAGAGCGAGGACGGCAAGGGTTCGACCATCGCGCTGCGCATTCCGCTCACACTGGCAATCATCGATGGCCTGCTGGTGCGGGTCGGCAGCGGCCGCTACGTCATTCCGCTGTCATCGGTCGAGGAATGTCTTGAACTTTCGCTCGACGAGGACCTGCGCTCGCGGGGCCGCAGCTTCATCTCGCTGCGCGACAGCCTGGTGCCTTTCATCCGCCTGCGGGAGATCTTTGACACCGGCACCCAGCCGGAGCTGCACCAGAAGGTGGTGGTGGTCTCCACCGGAGCAGAACGGGTCGGCCTGGTGGTCGACCAGATCATCGGCGACCACCAGACGGTGATCAAGTCGATGTCGCCGCTTCACCACGACATCGACAGCTTCTCGGGCGCCACGATCCTGGGCGACGGCAATCTCGCGCTCATCCTGGATGTCGTCCACCTCGTCACGCTTGGCCAACAGGAGGAGGCGCGTCTTCGCGCCGCAGTTTGATGCAAACGGTACAACAGCTTCCCATCGAGACGCCGTGGCAAAACCGCGAGCAACTCGAAGTCCTCACCTTCGACCTCAATGGCGAGATCTTTGCGCTCGAGGCCGCCGTGGTGAGCGAGATCCTCGACCTCGTGCCGGCCACCGTCGTGCCCGGTGCACCGGCCTTTGCCGGCCGCATCATCAACTTCCGCGGCCGGGTCATCCCGCTTGCCGATATCCGCCTGCCGTTCGGCATGGAGCCACGCGAGCCGACGATCGACAGCCGCATCGTCGTCATCGCGCTCACCCTCCATGGCGAGGAGGTGCTGGTCGGGCTGATGACCGACCGCGTCCACGAGGTGACCAACCTGATGCGGGCGGCCAGCGAGCCGCCGCCCAGCGTCGGCATGCGCTGGCGCCCCGACTACATCCACTGCCTCGTGAAGCGCAACGGTGAGTTCATCATCGTTCCCGACCTCCAGGCGATCTTCGCTTCAAACGATACCCGCAGCTGAGCCTGCCAAACACTTTCCAAACAAAGGATCCCAATCGTGCGTATGACGATCAAACTCAAACTCGCCGCATCATTCGCGGCCGTACTCCTCCTCCTCGTGGGGATCGCCTTCTACGGCATCCTCAGCCTCGGCAACCTGAACAACGCCTTCCAGGACATGCTTCAGGGACCCAACATGCGCTTGATGCTGGCCAAGGATATCAATGCTGACCAGGCTGAAGTGGTTCGGGCCCAGAAGAACGCGCTTCTCGCCGACGATCTTACGGCTGCGACGAACTACTATAAGTCTGGGGAAGAACGCTTCGCCAAGATGGAAGAGCGGATCAAGGAGGGTGTTGCAACCGCTCCGGAAGGCATCAAGCCGCAGTGGCAGAAGCTCCTGGATGTTGCCGGTACGTTCAAGCAACATTCGCAGGAAATGATTACTGCCCATACGCAGGGCAACAAGATGCGGGCGATCGAAATCTCTAATGGTCCGCTGCTCCAGCTCGGTCCGGAAATCCGTACTCTGATCGTTGAGATGCAGGAATTCGCCCAGAACAACGTCAATCTTGCGGTTGAGCAGGGCACGACCCAGTACAACGAAACCCGCACGCTTTTTATCTCTGCGGCCGCTATTGCGCTGGTCATTGCCATTGTCGCTGCGACCTGGCTGTCGATCTCGGTGAGCCGCGGTCTGGGTCAGGCTGTGTCTGCCGTGCGCCGTGTGGCCGAAGGCAATCTGACCGAAAGCGTCAAGATCACCACCCGTGACGAGATCGGCGAGCTATTGGGTCATGTCAACGAGATGATCGAGCGCCTGCGCGGTGTGGTCGGTGACGCACTGACCGCCTCTTCCAATGTCTCTGCAGGCAGCCAGCAGTTGTCGTCTGCTTCCGAACAGGTCAGCCAGGGTGCGACCGAACAGGCCTCTGCCGCCGAGGAAGCCTCCGCTTCGATGGAAGAGATGGCCGCCAACATCAAGCAGAATGCTGACAACGCCGCACAGACCGAGAAGATCGCCCGTGAATCGGCAAAGGATGCCGAGAATTCCGGCGATGCCGTTGGCCGTGCCGTTGAAGCCATGCGCATCATCGCTGACAAGATCTCGATCGTCCAGGAGATCGCCCGCCAGACCGACCTGCTCGCCCTCAATGCTGCTGTTGAAGCTGCACGTGCCGGTGAACACGGCAAGGGCTTTGCAGTCGTTGCTTCCGAAGTCCGCAAGCTTGCCGAACGCAGCCAGTCGGCTGCAGCCGAGATCAGCCAGATGTCCGGCGATACCGTCAAGGCGGCCGCAGATGCCGGCGACATGCTGAGCCGCCTCGTTCCTGATATCCGCAAGACGGCCGAACTTGTCTCCGAGATCTCGGCCGCCTGCCGCGAGCAGGACATCGGCGCCAGCCAGATCAACGAAGCCATCCAGCAGCTCGACAAGGTGACCCAGCAGAATGCCGGTGCATCCGAAGAGATGTCGGCAACCTCGGAAGAACTTGCAGCCCAGGCCGAAGAACTGCAGGCATCGATCTCCTTCTTCCGCATCAATGGCGGCCAGCAAACCAAGGCAGTTGCTGCCCCGCGTGCCAAGGCAGCCCGCGCGGCGCCAACCGCTGCACCGGTTCGCGCCGCCCCGCGTTCCCAGGCACCTGCCAGCACGGTTGCCGCCCAGCAGGCGCGCGCCAAGGGCTTTGCGCTTGATCTGTCCATGGGTGGACCCGATGGTGAAGATCGTGACTTCCGGGAGAGCGCATAAATGTCAGCGCTCACAGGTGAAGGTCAGTTCGTCACCTTCAGCCTCGACCGCCAGGTGTTTGCGGTGCCGGTCGGCGTGGTCAGGGAAATCCTTGACCACGACGAGCCGGCCCGGCTTCCCCAGGGTCCGAACTTCCTTCTCGGCTTGAAGGACGTGCGTGGCCAGGGGGTTCCGGTGATCGACCTGCGGCTGAAGCTCGGCATGGAACCGACAGTGAGGACGCAGGATACCCGCATCCTCGTGCTCGACGTGCCGCTCGGGGAGCGCTCGCTCCCCCTCGGCCTCGTCGCCGACAAGGTGTTCGAGGTCGCCACCTTCGATCTCTCCACCATCGGTCCACCGCCGGAAGTCGGCGTCAGCTGGCCGTCGGATTACATCGCCGGGGTGATCCTGAAAGAGCAGGGCTTCGTGGTGATCGTCGATCTCGCCCGGCTGTTCACGCAGGTCGAACGCGACGCGGTCATCACATCACCCATCGACCTCGTCGCTTGAGAGAACAGTCATGCCCGGAACCGCCCACACGTTCGAACCAGAAGCCCTGGACCTCGCCACCTTCAACCGTATGGCGGAGTTCATCTATCGTTACAGCGGCATCAAGATGCCGTCGAACAAGATCACCATGCTCGAGGGGCGCCTGCGTCGGCGCCTCCGGGCTACGGGGATGAAAAGCTTCCGGGACTACTGCGACTACCTTTTCGGCGAGGGGGCGGAACGCGAGCACGTCTATTTCATCGACGCGGTCACAACCAACAAGACCGACTTCTTCCGCGAACCAAGGCATTTCGAGGTGATGCAGAATGACGTCATCCCGAATCTGGTAGCCCAAGGCTATAGCAACCTGAGGATCTGGAGCTCCGCCTGCTCATCAGGGGCGGAGCCCTATACGATCGCCATGCTGCTTGAAGAGGCAGTCGCGGCGCGCCAGGTGGATAACTACACGATTCTCGCGACGGATCTCAGCACCGAGATCCTTCAACAGGCGCAGCGCGCCGTTTACGACGCGCCCTTCCTCGCACCCGTGCCGCCCCATCTTGCTGCGAAATATGTGATGCAGCCCCTGGATCGGCACCGTATCGATCGGCGGATCAGCCCGAAGCTGCGCAGTCGCGTCGGGTTTGGCCGGCTGAACTTGATGGATCATGCCTATGCAGTGGGCGATCCCATGCACATGATCTTCTGTCGCAACGTGCTGATCTACTTCGACAAGCCGACGCAACAGGCAGTTCTATCCCGCCTGTGCGACTGTCTCCTGACGGGAGGCTACCTGTTCATCGGGCACTCGGAATCGATCGCCGGAATGAACCTGCCTGTTCGGCAGGTCGCCAACACCGTCTTCGTGAAGACCTGACTGCCCACCGGTTTCACGGGCAAACCCACGGCCCCGCTTGACGTAAGCGGAGCAAGCCGGATAGGTCCGGTTCAAGTTCCACGGATCGAGGATTGTTCATGCAGTACCCTTTCGCCGGCATGCTGATCCACAAGCTGATCCGGCTCGGCGACGAGATCGAAGCGCAGTTCGCGCTCCGGCTTACACCCTTTGGCATTACTCTGCCCATGTATCGCGTGCTGGTCATCCTGGTCAGGAATCCCGGACCGCACACGTTGAACACCATTTCGAGATCGCTTGAGGTCGATCCGTCGACGCTGTCGCGACAAATCACCACGATGACGCGGTTGGACCTTGTGACACGTGAACGGACTTCCGAGAACGGCCGCATTGTGCAGATCGACATTACGCCGCGCGGGCGTGAGGTCGCCGCACAGCTGATCCCGTTTGCCGAGCAGTTCGACGCCATGTCGAAGCGCGACCTGAGTGACAAACAGATCCAGGAACTCGACAAGATCCTGCAGACGGTGGCGCAGAATTTGTCGGACATGCCGCCGGCCGGCTGAGCCGGCCCGTCTTATCTCCGTACACCACCAGCGCTAAGCTGGGGTGAACCCGCTGTTCACCTCGTGGTTACCAAGCCTTGAACACGCCTCAGGGCCACCTATTTAGTTAGCACACTAATAGTAGGTGAGCCATGAAAAATGACGCCATCAGCTCGGAACTGCTGGAATCGCTGAACAAGGCGAGCCGCAAGATCCGCACCGCCTTCAACCAGGGTGTGACAGCTCACGGCTTGACCTATCCGCGTGCCCGCACCCTGCTGCGGCTGGCAAAGAAACAGAACGTGACGCAGACGGAACTCGCCTGTGAGCTGGAGCTCGAGCAGGCGACGATCGTGCGCCTGCTCGACCGGATGGAAGAGAACGGCCTGATCGAGCGGCGTGCGGACCCGAACGACCGGCGCGTAAAGCTGATTGCCTTCACCGAGCACGGCAAGGAGCAGGCCGAGCTTGTGAAATCGATCGGTTTGCAACTGCGCATGCATCTGTTCTCCGACATCGACACCCAGGAACTGCAGTCGGCGATCGATCTTCTGGAGAAGGTCTCGGCACGTCTGGGAGATTGGAGCGGCGACAGTGTCACCAAATGAAGCTGCTCTGAGAGAACCGGTAAGCTGGAGCGAGCGGAAGGAGATTTCCCCGCCACCCGCACTCGAGGAGGTGCGCGAGCCGGCGATTGCTCCTCCACCTCCGGCACCCGCAGCACCGCCTGCATTTGTGCCGAAGTCTGCGATGCTGACGCTTGTCTACATCATGACTGGTGTGCTCCTGGCGCTGACGCAGGGGCTCGGCCTCAGCTTCATCTCCACGAACCTGCAGCAGATTGCCGGTCCGATGGACCTGACGCAGACGGAAGCGACCTGGCTGATGGCAGCCTACCTGTTTCCGAACGCCAGCCTGACGCTGCTGCTGTTCAAGGTTCGCGCCCAATATGGGCTGCGCAACTTCGCCGAAGCGGCAATTGCCGTTTACGTCCTGGTCTGTGTCGGGCACTTGTGGGTGGGCGACTTCAACAGCAACCTCGCAATGCGTTTTGTTGCAGGTGCCGCGGCAGCGCCTATCTCGTCGCTCGCCTTCCTTTATATCCTGGAGCCAATTCCGCCTCAGAAGAAATTGAATGTCGGGCTTTGCATCGCCTTGACGGCACTTGCCCTGCCCACGCCGGTCACAGGCCTGATCTCGCCCTCGCTTCTTGATCTGGGAGACTACCACGCCCTCTACCTCGTCGAGATGGGTGTGGCGATGATTTCCCTGGCGCTGGTTTATCTGCTGCCGTTGAACTCGGTGCCTCGGGCGAAAGTTATCAGCGGCCTCGATATCGTGAGCTACCTGTTCCTCGCCGTTGGCCTCGGGTCCTTCGCGGTCGCTTTGACGGTCGGGCGGATCTACTGGTGGAGGAATGCCGATTGGCTTGCCTGGCTGATCATCACCGGCATCGTCTCCTCGCTGATCTTCGCGGTCATCGAGCTCAATCGGA
The DNA here is from genome assembly GCF_003491345.1 of Neorhizobium sp. SOG26. Lineage (GTDB taxonomy): Bacteria > Pseudomonadota > Alphaproteobacteria > Rhizobiales > Rhizobiaceae > Neorhizobium > Neorhizobium turbinariae. The sequence continues at coordinate 16,721 of NZ_CP025513.1, read as the reverse complement.
AGACACATCTGGTTGACATCCGGTGGGTAACGTCGCGAGAAATTCTTCATTTCACCGGTGCGCTCCTAGTGTTTCGGGTGGCACTTTCTGAGCAATCGAGCGGTGCGGTCGCGTTCCTGCGTAATCTCGGGATGCTCAACGAACAGATCGCGGGCCTTTATTGGGTCATGATCATTGGCGCTGTGATTTCCGGCGCTCTTTGCGCCCTGATCATGAAGCCCGGCCGAGAGCCGATGATCCATGCCGTCGCGCTGCTTCTGCTTGCGGTTGGCGCCTACATGGACAGCCAATCAACGATCCTGACGCGTCCGGAACAGATGTATGCGAGCCAGTTGCTTGTTAGCTTCGCGAGCGGCCTTTTCCTGCCGCCGGCCCTTGCCATCGGCATGGGAGCGGCACTGAAGCGCGGACCGAGCTACATCCTCTCCTTCCTCATCGTCTTTCTGGTGACGCAGAAGGTCGGCGGTTACCTCGGCAGCGCGCTCTACGGCACGTTCGTCACATGGCGCGAGCAGTTCCATTCGGTGCGGCTTGTGTCTGATCTCGCCTCGACCGATCCGCAGGTTGCGCAGCGGCTGAGGCAGCTCGGAGGCGCCTACGCACGGGTACTGACCGATCCAACGCAACAGACAACGCAGGGAGCCGCGCTCCTTGCCCGCCAGGTGCAACAGCAGGCTTACGCCCTGGCGTATAACGACTCGTTCCTGCTGACGACCTACCTGGCGCTCGTCGCACTGGCGTGCCTGTTGATCCACGTGGCTTGGCGCCACCGTGTCCGCTTTACACTGTTCAGGCAAGCCGCCGAGGCAGCCTGATCTCATATCCATTATTTGAGCAGAACAAAAAGATGTCGAACATTTTCAGATCCATAGCGACATATGTCGCCCTTCTCGTCGGCGCCGCCGGTGTCGTCCTCGTGCTCTACACCTGGAACCTGCCGCCGTTCCACGGCTCGATCGAAACCACCAATGATGCCTATGTGCGGGGCCAGGTGACGCTGCTCAGCCCGCAACTTGCGGGATACCTGACGGATGTTCCGGTTCAGGACTATCAGAAGGTCCACAAGGGAGACCTCATCGCCAAGATCGATGACCGGATCTACGCGCAGCGGCTCGAGCAAGCCCGGGCAACGCTCGCCTCGGCAGAAGCGGCCTTGGCCAATTCCGAGCAAACGCGCCGGTCCGATGAAGCCAAGATCGAGTCGGCGAAGGCAGCCCGCGAAAGTGCCCAGGCCACGCTGACGGCAGCAAAGGCCTCCTACAGGCGCACAGAGACACTGCTGGAGAAGAACATTGCTTCCGAAAGCGAGGCGGAGAAAAACCGTGCAGCGTTGGATCAGGCGACGGCCGCCGTCCATCAGGCGGAGGCGGCGCTGAAGGTGGCGGAGCAGGATCTCAATACCACGATCGTCAGCCGCCGCACGCTTGAGGCCAATGTCGAAAGCGCCATGGCCGCTGTCAAACTGGCGGAGATTGATCTCGCCAACACCCGCATCGTTGCGCCGCAGGACGGGACGCTGGGTGAGGTGACTGCCCGGCTTGGTCAGTATGTTTCCGTGGGAACGCAGATCGCCTCGGTCGTGCCGGAAAACGTCTGGGTTGTCGCGAACTTCAAGGAAACCCAGCTACGGGACATGAGGCCGGGGCAGCAGGTCAAATTCACGGTCGATGCGCTCGGCGATCAGCCGTTTACCGGCACGATCGAACGATTCGCGCCAGCGACGGGCTCGGAATTTTCTGTCATCAAGGCCGACAATGCCACGGGCAACTTCACGAAGATTGCGCAGCGAATCCCGGTGCGGATCTCCATCCAGCCGGAACAACCGTTGATGGACAGGCTCGTGCCCGGAATGTCGGTTGTTGCGAATGTCGACGTGGCGCAGCGAGGAGACCAGCGGGTGGCGTTAGGCCACCCCTGAGTCATCCGAAATCCTATAGAGGGCGCGCGTCCAGAGCGTCGGCGATATCTCTGTCGACCGGCGTGTCATAGGTCAGCAGGATCCCGCCGAGGACCGAATAGAAGCCTACGGTCGCAATCAGGTCGAAAATCGCCTCGCGACCGATCGCGCTCGCAAGTTGTGCCTCCAGTTCCGGCGAAATGCGATGATGGTCGAACAGTGCGTCGACCGCGCGCACGATCAGCCCATCTTCTCCCTCCGGCATAGCCGTGATGGCGCGAATCCGTTCATCCGGAAAGCCCAGTGCGCGCGCCCTTTGGACGTGGTGCGCCCACTCGTAGCGGGAGCCCAGGCGATGTCCGGTCCTGAGGATCACAACCTCGGAGCGATCCGGGCCGAGCGCACTGTCCTTCACCAGATGTTGCCGTAGCGGCGCCCAACTGCGCAAAAGCGCCGGATGATGGGCCATGGTGCGGTAGACATTGAGCTGGCCGGCGAAGCCATCGCGCATGTCGGCAATGCTCTCCGGCCACTCCGCATCGGAGATCGGCGGGCAGGGTGACTCCATCATCAATTCCTCCTTTTGTGCAACACTCCGCCCAATTACGCGTCAATCTGACCGCTGGAAAGCACTTGCTGAAAACCCGTCAGCGCGTTTCGAAAGTGGCTTTACAAATGATATAAAGTGATAACAATAGGAAAAATACGACACCCCGCTTCCGCGCGGAGAGGCAGCCTCGGGAAAGGCATTTGCGGAGGGGGCGGCGATACACAGGAGGTCTTTCATGGAAATGTCATCGCTCACCGCGCGCCAGCTCTACGAGCAAGCCAAGGCGAACCCGACCCGCAAGCGGTTCGGTTTTGGCCGCAAGCCGATGCTGATCAATATCGATCTGCAGTGCGCCTACACCCGCGTCGGTGAATTCGCGACGTCCTACGAGACCGATCCCAAACAGCTGGATTACGTAAATACGCTGGCCGGGCTTGCCCGTGCGAAGGGTCTACCGATCACCTGGACCTATGTGGCCTACATGGAGTCGGGCGAAGACTGCGGCGTTTGGGGCACCCGCACTGACACGCCGGATTCGCTGCAGAACATCAAGGTTGGGTCGCGCCGCGCCGAGTTCGATCCGCGGCTTGATATCGACCGCGTCAAAGACATCATCATCAACAAGCGAATGGCGTCGCCATTCCACGAAACGAACCTGCAGTCGCTGATGGTCTGGCATCAATGCGACACGGTAGTACTCACCGGCGGCTCGACGTCGGGCTGCGTACGCGCCTGCGTCGTGGATGCAATTTCGCGTGGTTACCGCGTCATCGTTCCGGAAGAATGCGTGGCGGACAAGCATGAGAGCCCGCACTTCGCCAACCTCTATGACATCTCCGTCAAGTACGGCGACGTGATCCCGGTTGCCGATGCGATTGCCTGGTACGAGGCCTACCAGCCGGAGGCCCGCTGAGATGGCTGCCGAAGCGAACCCAATGCGTTCGGATCTGGGGCTCTACGACTACCTGCCCTGGCCGAACCGCCCCAAGATCGTCTGGCCCGGCAACAAGAAGATCGCCGTCTGGATCGCGCCGAACATCGAGTTCTACGAATACGATCCCCCGAACAACCCGACGCGCACGCCCTGGGCACGTCCGAACCCGGACGTGCTGCAGTATTCCCACCGCGATTACGGCAACCGTGCCGGCTGGCAACGCATGATGGCGGCCATGGACCGCGCCGGCTTCCGCGGTTCCGTATCGCTCAACGTCGCGCTTTGTGACCACCACCCGGAAATCATCAAGGCATGCGCTGATCGGGGCTGGGAGTTCTTCTCGCACGGCATCTACAACACGCGTTATGTCTATAACCTCGACATCGAGCAGGAACGCGCCATCATCCGCGATGCGTTCGAGACTGTGCGCAAGCATACCGGCCAGGAACTGGCGGGCTGGCTTTCACCCGCGTTGTCCAACAACTTCTGGACCATGGATATCCTGGCGGAAGCGGGCATCCAGTACACCTGCGACATGTTCCATGACGACCAGCCGATGCCGGTCAAGGTGAAGTCCGGCAAGCTCATCTCGATGCCGTATTCGCTCGAGATGAACGACGTCATCGTCTACAATACGCAGAAGGTGACGCCCCGCCACTACGGCGAGATCATCAAGCGGCAGTTCGACCAGCTCTACAAGGAAGGCGACGAAAGCGGCACGGTGATGTGCATCCCGCTCCACCCGTACCTCGTGGGGCAGCCGCACCGCATCGATGCCTTTGCCGAGGCTATCGAGTACATCGCGAGCCATGACGGGGTGTGGCAAACAACGGGACGTGAGATTGCCGAAGCCTATCATGCCAGCGGCGCCTACGACGCCATGAATGCTGCCATGTCAGCGCACAATGCCGCCAATGCTACCGAGAAGGGGATCCGCTGATGTCGATGCCCGATAACTACCTTGAATATCCCGCACGCCGTTACGGCATGGATCACGACCGCTACGAGTGGTCCGACCTGTTCAAGCGCAAGCCGATCGCATGGTCGAACGGCGCACGGATCGCGCTGTCGATCGTGACGCATGTCCAGCATTTCCCGCTCGACATGCCATCCAAGCCCTTCAAGGCCCCTGGCGCCTTGTCGATGCCCTATCCAGACTTCCGCTATTACACCAATCGCGACTACGGCAATCGCGTTGGCATTTACCGTGTTCTTCGGCTTCTTGCCGAAAAGCAGTTGAAGACGAGCTTCGCGATCAACGGCATCATCGCCGACCGTTATCCGGCGCTGGTGCAGGCGGTCGTTGAGGGCGGGCACGAGATCGTCGCGCATGGTCTCGACATGGGCAAGGTGCACCATTCCGGTCTCTCGGAAGACGAGGAAAATCGCATCATCGCCGAGGCGCTGCGCCTGCTGCGTGAAACGAGCGGCCAGAAGGTGGAAGGGTGGCTTTCTCCGGGCCGCGCCCAGGGCTTCAACACACCGGACCTGCTGGCAAAGAATGGCGTCACCTACAGCCTGGACTGGGCAAACGATGACCTGCCGTACGAGATGCGTACGAAGGTAGGTCCGATCGTGGCGATGCCGATGGCCTACGAGACGGATGATCGCGTCGTCGCCGACGAGTATTTCCAGTCGGAAGCGGACTGGGTCCAGCAGGTCAAAGATCGTTTCGACGTGCTTTACCGTGAGAGCGCCGAATACGGCGGTCGCGTCATGAGCCTGCCGCTGCACAGCTGGGTCTCGGGCATGCCCTATCGCGTCGAATATCTGCGCGAGGCGCTCGACTACATCCTGTCGCACGAGGGCGTCTGGAACGCGCCGGCAGGCGAAATCTGCGCGGCATTCCGCTCTGCGGGCTGAGGCTCGCCACGCCGGCGTCCTTTTGGGGCGCTGGCCGCCGAAAGGCGCAAGGAAGCAATAGGAAGTCATCGCCATGGCGCAAGCAACTGCACCGCGCACAATGCTGGGCAAGATCTGGGACGAGCACGAGATCTTGCGCCATCCGTCCGGTCCCTCGCTCCTTTATATCGATCGGGACATGATCCACGAGGGCAGTTTTCATGCGTTTGCCGATCTGAAGCGCCGTGGCCTGAAGCCGCGTCGCCCGAAGCAGATCTTCGGTGTTGCTGACCACTACGTCCCGACGATCGGCCGCAAATCGAACGATGCGGCCACGCCGGCGATTGCCCGGATGATCGATACGTTCGACGAGAATATGGAATGGGGTGGCGTGCGCCATTTCAGCATCTCCAGCCGCGAGCAGGGCATCGTGCATGTCATGGCGCCGGAGCAGGGGATCACGCTGCCGGGCCTTATGATCGTCTGTTCCGACAGCCATACCTCCACGCAAGGCGCGCTCGGCGCTATCGCCTTCGGTATCGGGCAGTCGGAAAATGCCCACGTGCTTGCTACCCAGACTATATGGCAGTCGCGGCCGAAGACGATGCGCGTCACCATCGACGGCGTTCTCGGACAGGGCGTGACTGCCAAGGACGTGATGCTGGCGCTGATCGCCAAGATCGGCGCGGCTGGCGCTGGCGGCCATGCGATCGAGTTCGCTGGCCAGGTCGTGCGCGACATGTCGATCGAAGGGCGGCTGACGCTGTGCAACATGTCGATCGAAGCCGCTGCGCGGTTCGGCATGGTGGCGCCGGACGAGACTACCTTTGCCTATGTTCGAGGTCGCAAATTCGCTCCGTCGGAGCAGGAATGGGATCGTGCGGTTGCGCATTGGCGGCAACTCGTCACCGATGATGAAGCGGTATTCGACAGGGAAGTCACGCTAAACGGTTCAGAGATTGCCCCCATGGTAACCTGGGGGACCAGCCCCGAGGATGCTGTAGCGATTACCGGGCGCGTGCCGGATCCTTCCGCCTTCGAAAGCTCGGAGAAGCGCAAGGCCGTCACCAAGTCGCTTGAATATATGGAGCTGACGCCAGGGGTCGCCCTCGATGGCCTGAAGCTCGACAAGGTCTTCATAGGCTCGTGCACCAACAGCCGCATCGAAGATCTTCGCGCCGCAGCCTCAGTTCTGAAAGGCCGCAAGGCCGTGATCCCCGCGATCGTCGTGCCTGGCTCCACGCAGGTGAAGGCACAGGCTGAGGCCGAGGGCATCGCTCAAGCCTTCCAGGAGGCAGGTTTCGAGTGGCGTGAATCGGGCTGCTCCATGTGTGCCGCCATTAACGGCGACGTCGTGGGGCCTGGCGAACGTTGTGCATCCACCTCGAACCGCAACTTTGTCGGCCGCCAGGGACCCGGTGCACGTACGCATCTCGTTAGCCCCGCCATGGCCGCTGCGGCCGCCATTAGCGGCTGTCTCACCGATGTCAGACGGATCTGAGGGCCGACGATGAGAGCTTTCACGCGAGAAACATCAAAAGTCGTCGCCATCCCCGGCGTCAACTGCGACACCGACCAGATCATCCCGGGCCGCTTCCTCAAGGCCGACCGGGCGCAGGGCTACGGCCAGTTCCTGTTCCATGACATCCGTCGCAACGAGCAGGGCGAGCTTGACCCGTCCTTCCCGCTGAACCAGCCGGGTGCCGAAAACGCCACCATCCTGCTGGTCGAAGACAATTTCGGTTGCGGTTCCTCGCGCGAGGGTGCTGTCTATGCCTTGGTCGATCATGGCGTCCGCGCCGTCATTGGTCCAAGCTTCGGCGACATTTTCTATAACAACGCGCTGAAAAACGGTGTCGTGCCGGTCCGGCTGCCCGTCGAGGACTGTGAGGCGCTGGCTGACCATCTCGCCCGTTTCCCCGATGCAGAAGTCACCGTTGACCTGACGGCGTCGAAGGTGACGCTGCCGGGCAACCTCGGCACCCACCCGATCGTCATCGACGCCTTTGCGCGGGAGTGCATCCTGCAGGGGCTCGACGAGATCGAGATGACTTTCACTTACATGGAGCAGATCAAGGCCTTCGAAACGGACCGGATCGCTTCTCATTCCTGGCTGGACCGGTGACGGGCGGATCAGCGGGTATCACTTCGCCGTCGTAAATAAGAACTGGGAGCAACTGAGATGACATTCAAAATTGATCGCCGCGACCTGTTGAAGGCGTCCGGCGCCATCGCCGCCACTCTGGCAGCACCATCCATCCTCCGCGCACAGGCAGCGACCGTTAAGGTCGGTGTCATCGAGCCGCTGACTGGCAACCTGGCCTACAACGGCACGCAGAGCGCGGCCGGTGCCAAGTTTGCCGCCGACGCCATCAATGCTGCTGGCGGCATCAAGAGCATGGGCGGCGCCAAGATCGAATTGGTCGTGGTCGACGCGCAGAGCCGCCCGGAAGCCGCTGCTTCCGCCGTCGATACGCTGGTCCAGGCTGGCGCCTGCGCCTTCACGGGCGCCACCGCGTCCGCACTTGGTCTTGCCTCCTCGCAGGCCGCGGCCAAGCACAACCTTGCTCAGGTGTTCTCGATCGGTACTGCTGAGACGATCGTTCAGCGCGGCTTACCGAACGTCTTCCGCTTCACGCCGGGCGTCAACAAGTGCACCAGCGTCGCTCTCACCAACCTCAAGCTTCTCAACGAGGGATCCGGCAACTCGGTCAAGACTGCTGCCATCGTCCACGAAGACGGTCCGTTCGGCTCCAACATGGCAAAGATCATGAAGGAAGAGCTGCCGAAGCAGGGCATCGAGGTCGTTGAAACCATCTCGCACCCGACGCCCCAGCGCGACTTCTCCAACATTGCGCTGCGCGTGAAGGCTTCCAAGGCCGACATCCTGATCCCGTCGAACTACCTCAACGAATACACGCTGATGGCGCGCGCGCTCAATCAGCAGCGCGTTGAGCTGAAGGCGATCTACTCGATCCTCGGCGGTGCAGCTTCGAACATCAAGTTCGTCCGTGAAAACCAGGAAGTGGCGCAATACGTCATGGACTGCAATCACTGGTACGATCCGACCAAGGAAGAGTCGAAGGCACTTGCCGCCAAGGTGGCCGACGCCAAGCTCGACCTCACCTACGATATCATGGTGTCCTACGCGACGATCCAGGTCATCGCCGATGCACTGGAACGTGCCGCCTCCGACGACCGCCAGAAGATGATCGAAGCGCTTGCTGCCTCGACCTTCGACGGCTCCATCATGCCTTACGGCCCGACCAAGTTCGTCAACGGCGACAACGTCAACTCGCAGCCGGTCAACACCCAGATCCGCGGCGACAAGATCGAGCTCGTGTTCCCGAAGGAATATGCGAGCGCTGAAGCCGTTTTCCCGATCCCGGCGAAGAACTGATCCTTCTGCGCCTCCCGGCAGGCTCTGCCTGCCGGGAGCTTTTCTGCAAGACCACGAAGGCGAGCCTGATGTCGAGTCTGATCTTACCTGCCGTGCTGAGCGGCCTCATGATGGGGGCGGTCTATGCGCTTGTGGCGCTTGGCCTCACCCTCATCTACGGCGTACTGCACATCATCAATTTCGCGCATGGCAGCCTTCTGATGCTGGCGCTCTATGCAGTGTACTTCCTGCACTACCATCTCGGCGTTGACCCCTATCTCGCGATCCCGATTGTGCTGCCGGTGTTCTTCGCGCTCGGCTATGCCCTGCAGCGTGGGTTGATCGCGCCGATGAGCAGCGGGTCGGAGCAGAACGTGCTTCTTATCACGCTCGCCATATCGATGATTGTCGATAACCTGGCACTTTATTTCTGGACATCGAACACCCGCACGGCCGACATCGCCTACGCCTATGATACGGTCGAGATCCTTGGCGCCTACCTGCCGCTCGGACGCGTCATTGCTTTTGTCGCAGCACTTGCGGTCGCCCCGCTCCTCTGGGCGTTCATGGCCTATACCCGCACCGGCTCCGCCATCCGGGCAGTTGCGATTGAAAAGCGCGGCGCCGAACTCGTCGGCATCGACGTCAACCATACCTATGCAATCTGCTTTGGCATCGGCACTGCCTGTGTCGCGCTCGCCGCCTGCCTGCTGCTGCCGACTTTCTACGTCACCCCACAGGTCGGTTACACCTTCGTGCTGGTTGCGTTCACCACGGTCGTGCTTGGCGGCATGGGTAGCCTTGTAGGAGCGTTGATTGCGGGCCTGCTCCTCGGCGTTATCGAATCCCTCTGCGGCCTGTTCCTGGGCGAAAGCCTTGGTCAGATCGGTATCTTCCTCGCCTTCATCCTGATCCTTCTCTTCAAACCGTCCGGGCTTCTGGGGAGGGCGCGCTAATGAGACTTAATTCTGTGGGCCAAATCGCCCTCGTGGCTGCCGCCATCGCCTACCTGCTCGGCGTATACTTCGCCTCCTCGCCGGTCTGGATGGGCTTCACGATCAACGCGCTCATCGTGGCCGTGATCGCGCTCTCGTGGAACATTACCGGTGGCTTCGGCGGCCTTTCCTCTTTCGGTCATGCCGCCATGTACGGCACCGGCGCCTATGCGTCGGCAATCCTCCAGGTCAAATTCGGCCTCAACGCATGGATCGGCTTTGGCGCGGGCATTCTCGCCGGGGCTGCCATGGGCGCCTTCATCGGTGCACTTGCATTCCGTTATGGCCTGCGCGGTTCGTATTTCGCTCTTGTGACGCTCGCCTTTGCCGAGGTCCTTCGCATCTGCGCCTCGTCCTTCGAGTTCACAGGCGGGGGCAGCGGCTTGCAGCTCACGCTCGCGCCAGGCATCGGCAACCTGCAGATCAATGACCGCACCGTCGTTTATACGGCCTTGTTGATCGTTGTTGCTGCCGTGATGGCGCTGACCGCGCTGATCAAGTTCTCCCGGTTCGGCGCCTACCTGATCGCCGTGCGCGAAAACGAAGACGCCGCGCGTGCGCTCGGCATCGATACCTACAAGATCAAGGTCCAGGCGATGGCGATCTCCGGCGCATTCGGCGGTCTTGCCGGTGTCCTTTATCTGCAGCTCTGGCTCTTCATCGACAGCACCGTTGTTTACGGCAGCGCAGTCTCGGTCGAGGCGCTGATCGGGCCGATCATCGGCGGCGCCGGCACCGTCTGGGGTCCGTTGCTCGGCACGCTTGGCTTGCATCTCCTCGGCGAAGGCGCAAAGCACCTTCTCCCGAACGCGCCGGGCCTGAACTTCGTGCTCTACGCGATCGTGTTGATCTGCGCGCTTCGCTTCCTGCCGCAGGGCTTGGTCGGACTGGCCGGCCGCGTCGGCCCCTTCAAGAAGAAGGAGAACGACAATGCTTGAGGTCCGTAATCTCTCCAAGAGCTTCGGGGGTCTGAAGGCAGTCACGGATGCCAATCTTGATGTTCCCGAAGGGTCGATCGTCGGGCTCCTGGGTCCGAACGGCGCCGGCAAGACGACCTGCTTCACGATGATCGCCGGCTTTACGAAGGCTGACGTCGGAACGGTCCGCTTCCGCGGCCAGGACATCACCGGCCTGCCGCCGCACCGGATCTGCGAACTGGGCATGATCCGCACGTTTCAGATCGTGCAACCGTTTGCCGGCCTTACAGTCCAAGAGAACATCGCCGTAGGCGCGTATCTCCACCATCACGACCGCCGCGATGCGATGTCGGTCTCCCGTGAAGTCGGCAAGCGGCTGGGGATGGGCGCGATGCTTGATCGGCCGGCCTCGTCGCTGACGATCGCTGGTCGCAAGCGTCTTGAACTCGCGCGTGCTCTCGCCACCGGCGCCAAGCTTCTGCTGCTGGACGAGGTCATGGCCGGCCTTATCCCGTCGGAGATCACCGAGATCGTCGGCATCATTCGCCAGATCCGTGACGAGGGCCATACTTTCCTGATGATCGAACATGTCATGCAGGCGGTGATGAGTCTTGCCGAAACAGCTTACGTCCTGAACCAGGGCAAGATGATCGCGCATGGACCGCCACGCGAGCTCGTCAAGGATCCCTCCGTCGTGGAGGCCTATCTTGGGCATGGCGCCGCCGCCCGTCTTCAGGAGGGAAGCCATGCTTGAGATTTCCGGTATTCGCGCGGGCTATGGCTCGATGTCGGTGTTGCAGGGCATCGACATGCGTGTCGAGGCAAGCGAGATCGTCGCGCTCCTCGGCTCGAACGGTGTCGGCAAGACGACGCTCAACAACGTCATCTCCGGTTTCATTCGCCCGAGCGGTGGATCGATCTCCTTCAAGGGCGTCACAATCACGGGCAAGAAGCCCCGCGACATCGTCGCGCTCGGCATCGCCCATGTGCCGGAAGGGCGCAAGATCTTCCCGAACCTGTCGGTCGCGGAGAACCTGAAGCTCGGCGCCTTTCGCCGTGCCAGCAGCAATGCCAAGCAGAATTTCGAGCGCATCTGCGCGATCTTTCCACGCCTGAGGGAGCGGCTTGGTCAGCTTGCCGGTACCTTGTCCGGCGGTGAGCAGCAGATGCTCGCAATCGGCCGCGGGATGATGTCGGAGCCGGAACTCCTCATCCTTGATGAGCCCTCGCTTGGTCTCTCGCCGATCATGGTCGAGGAGATGTTCGGGCTCATCACCAAGATCAACGCCGATGGCGTTGCGGTGCTCCTCGTCGAGCAGAATGTCATGCAGTCACTGGGTGTTGCAAAGCGCGCCTACGTGATCGAGCAGGGTCGTTTCGTCATGCAGGGAGACGCAGCAGGTCTGCTTGCCGATCCCCAGCTACGCCAAGCCTATCTAGGCATGTAACGGATCCGCCCGCGCCTGGATGTGGTGTGGGCGGACCAATTTACGGAGAAACGGAGAAGACAATGTCTCTTACTCGGACACAACGTCTGCGGCAGGCGCTCGCAGGCGAACGGGCCGTCATGGCTCCAGGGGTCGTCGATGCCATGTATGCGCGTCTCGTTGCCGAGGCAGGTTTCGAGGCTATGTATATGACCGGCGCCGGCACCTCGGCCACGCGTCTCGGTTATCCGGACGTTGGTCTTCTGACCATGACGGAAATGGTCGACAACGCCACCCGCATCGCCGATGCTTCCGATGTGCCGCTAATCGCTGACGCCGACAACGGCTTCGGCGGGCCGCTCAACGTCCGTCGCGCCATCCAGCTCTATGAGCGTGGCGGTGTCGCTGCAGTTCACCTGGAAGACCAGGTGCTGCCAAAGCGGTGCGGTCACCTGGCCGGCAAGCAACTCATCTCGACAGAAGACATGGTTGCCAAGGTCAAGGCCGCGGTCGACGCCCGCGTTGACGAGAATTTCGTTGTCATCGCCCGCACCGATGCGTTGGCGCTACATGGTCGCAATGCTGCCTTCGACCGCGCCGAGATGTACCGCGAAGCGGGTGCTGACGTCGTCTTCATCGAAAGTCCCGGCCCCGATGACCTCCCGCATATCGCGCCGCGCTTCCCAGGCATCCCGCTGCTCTACAACATGGCCACGTCGGGCAAGACGCCGTTCCTGAAGCGATCGGAAATCGAAGCGCTCGGCTTCAAGCTCATCATCTATCCGAACTGGCTGCTGCTCTCGGCCTGCGAAGCGGCGCGACGCACGCTGGAGGTGCTGAAGAACGAAGAGACGATCGCGTCGATCGCGCCAAACGTGATGAGCTTCAAGGAGTTCTTCGACATGGCGCGGATGCCCGAGATCCAGGAGCTCGAAGCCCGTTACGGGACGCCTGAGGAAAATCGTACGAGCTATTGAGCGAGGTTCAGGGCGCCGGGAGCGGCGCCCGCCACTGTCAGAGGAGAGGGTCAGGGATATGGCAGTCTTGAGCGCCAGCGGCGTGGAGTTTGATTTCGAGGTACCGGTTGTCGTGATCGGGGCAGGGGCGTGCGGGCTTGTTGCCGCGCTTGCCGCGCATGACGAAGGACAAGAGGTGCTCGTACTGGAGCGCGACGAGAACCCGACCGGCTCCACCTCCTTGTCAGCCGGACTGATCCCGGCGCCGTGCACACGCCTGCAGAAGCAAGCGGGCATCGATGATAGCCCGGAACTCTTCGCGGCAGACCTGGTGGCGAAGACACATGATCACACGCCGCACGACCAGGCTCTGGTGCTGGCGCGCAATGCCGGCCCGATGATCGACTGGTTGATGGACGCCCACAACATTGAGTTCGAACTCGTTACCGGCTTCCTCTACCCCGGCCATTCCCGCCTTCGCATGCACGGCCCGAAGAGCCGCACTGGTGCGGATCTCGAGCAGGCGTTGCTTGCCGCGGTGTCCAATGCCGGCATCGACCTCGTGACGGGCGCCTCGGTAGAAGACCTTTATGTCGATGGCTCCGGCCGCGTGACTGGTGTCCGGTTCTGCCGTCCGGACGGGGCACTGGAGACGCTCGGTTGCCAGTCTCTGGTTTTGGCCTGCAGCGGCTTTGCGGGCGACGCCGAAATGGTGCGCCAATACATTCCCGAAATTGCAGATGCGGAGTGCTGCGGCCACCTGTCCAACACAGGCGATGCCGTAAAATGGGGTCTCGAACTCGGTGCCGCGGTCGCGGACATGGGTGCCTACCAGGGCCATGGATCCGTTGCGCATCCTCATTCGCTGCCATTGACCTGGGCGGTCATCACCAAAGGTGGCGTCCTTCTGAACACCGAGGGCCGGCGGTTTTCCAACGAGATGCGCGGGTATTCCGAGCATGGCTCGGAGGTCGCGGCACAGCCGGGCCACGTGGCGTGGGATATTTTCGATGCTGCGGGCGAAGAAGCGGCCATGGGCTTTTACGACTACCGCGAGATCCGCAAGCTTGGCGCGGTCAAGACAGCCAACACTCTGGAGGAGCTTGCAGCCGTCACTGGCCTGCCTTTCGACGCGGTGAAGGCTGAGTTTGACGCGATTGAGGCAGCTGCACGCAGCCGCCAGCCGGACCGCTTCGGCCGTCAGTTCTCTGAGGAACAATTGCTCAAGCCACCGTTCTACGCGGTGAAGGTGAACGGCGCGCTGTTCCATACGCAGGGCGGCCTTGTCGTTGATGCCGAAGCGCGTGTGCTGCGGGATGACGGAATGCCGCTGCCAAACCTGATGGCCGGTGGTGGCGCTGCCCGTGGTGTCTCGGGTGACTCCAACTACGGATACCTTTCGGGCAACGGCCTCCTGGCTGCCACGACATTCGGTCGACTGGCCGGGATCAGTGCCGCGCGAATAGCCGCCCAAGGCTGACCACATCACGCACCGCCCCCGCTGGGAATAGCGGTGCGCACCCAGACCGACAGGAGGAACTGATGAAGAAGGTCATGGTCATCGTACCGTTTCCGATGGGCAAGGAGGATCTCTCCCGCCGCGAAGCGCAGATGAAGGCGGTCGATCTCGGCCCAGGTATCGAATTCCATTACCGCCCTGTGCGGGTCGGCCCGAAGAACTATTCCAGCCAGCACGACATGGTGCTCGCGGATTTCTCGATTGTCGACGCTGGTCTTGATGCGGAGAAAGAGGGTTTCGATGCCGTCTGCATCGATACCATGTCCGACAGCGGCATGGCGATGCTGCGCTCCGTGTTGACCATCCCCGTCATCGCGCCCGGTCGCCATTCGATGCTGATCGCACAGATGCTCGGCGACAAGTTCTCGATCCTGATGATGTGGGATCGATGGAAGATGCTCTACACCAAGACGCTAGGCGAATTGGGAATGGAGCACAAATGCGCCTCGATGCGCTCGATCGGTGTCACGCCGGACAACAAGAGCCTCCTCTCTGGCAAGGAAGACCAGGTATTCCCAATGCTTCTGGAGGCGGCGCAGAAATGCGTGAAGGAGGATGGCGCGCAGGTCCTGATCCTCGGATCAACCACGATGCATGAAGCGCATTCGTGGCTTTCAGAACGTATCGGGGTGCCGGTCATCAACCCGGGTCCGCTGACCTACAAGCTGGCATCGATCGCTCTCGACCTGAAGCTCACCCACAGCAAGGCGACCTGGCCGACACCGCTGGTGCCGAAGCATGACATGATCCGCGCGATTGGCGCTGCCGGCGCTGCATATCTGGAGGGCAACCAATGACCCGAATCCTTGTCATCGTTCCTTTCGCCCTGGATGCCGAAGGCGTCCGAAACCGAGAGGCGCAGTCTCGCTATGTGCCGTTGCCGGCCGATTGGGAGCTGACTTACCGTCCGGTGACCTGCGGCCCGACCTCGTTCATGTCGCCGCACGACTGGGGGCTGATGGATCTGGCGATCTTCGAAGCGGGCTGCAACGCTGAAGCCGAAGGTTTCGATGCCGTCTGCATCGATACCATGTCGGACAGCGGCATGGTCATGCTGCGCTCGGTTCTGCCCATCCCGGTCATCGGCGCCGGCAAGGCGTCCATGCTCTACGCGCTGACGCTCGGCGGCAAGTTCTCGGTCCTGGCACAGTGGGAGCCGGCCCTGCCGCGCTACCGGAAGGCAATCCGCGAATATGGGTTTGACCGGCAATGCGCTTCGGTGCGCAGTTTTGACCAGCCGCCGGACTTCTCCAACCTTCTCGGCGGCAAGGAAGACAAGGTATTCCCGCGCATGCGCGAAGTCGCCATGCGTTGCATCGAGGAAGATGGGGCGGAAGTGATCTGCCTTGGCTCGACCACGATGCACCAGGCGGGTGAATACCTGGCGGCGAACCTGCCGGTTCCTGTCGTCAATCCAGGCCCGCTTACCTACAAGCTGGTGGAAACCTTCCTGGCGCTCGGCCTTCGCCACGGACGTGACGTTTACCCGGCGCCGGTCGAGCCGCGGCTCGACATGCTGCATGCGATGATGAAGGCTGGGGCTGCAGCCGAGAACGCGGCCAAAGGCTGAGAGCATGCACGACGCCGCCCGCCGCCTTGCAATTGCCGCCGCACGAAACCGCTTCGGGCAGGTTCCGCGCGATGTCCGAACCGCGTATCGCGATTTCCTGCTGGATACTGTGGCGGTCATGGTGGCGGGTGCGGCACATCCATCCGTCGCGCGGGCCCGCGCAACACTGGTGGCGGCTGGCGGTGCCGGCAACGCTTCGACTGCCGGTTTCCCTGATGGTTCTCCCGCGGCTGTTGCCGGCTTGGTCAACGGTATGGCAATGACCGTGCTGCAACTGCAGGACGGGCACCGGCGTGCCCGCGGTCACCCGATGAGCCATGTCCTCCCGGCCGCGCTCGCAATTGCCGAGGAGACGCAAGCGCCAGCGTCTTCCTTTCTGGATGCGGTGATGGCGGGCTATGAGGTTTCGGCGAGAATTGGCGCGTCGCTCGGCGGCATGCAGCCGCTTCTTCATGACACCGGGACGTTCGGCTGTATCGGCGCCGCTGTAGCCGCCGCCCACCTCTTATGTCGGGCTCTGGATGACCCGGAACGAGCCGAACTGATCGGGTCTGCGATCGGCAATGCCGCAGCCGTCGCACTCTTTCCATTCCGCGACACCTGCATGGAAGGCGCTAGCGGCCACTACCTGTTCGTCGGCCTTGGCGTGCAGAACGGCATCAATGCTGCGCGGGCGAGCCTTGCTGGGCTGACGCCGTCGGAGAGAACACTAGAGCGCTTTTTCGGACCTCGCGC
>NZ_CP025514.1 GCF_003491345.1 Neorhizobium sp. SOG26 | reverse complement strand
ATCCAGCCACCGCCTGTCGTCAGGCCAAGCGGTAAGCCGCTATCCCGGCGGATCAGGTCGGCGATGTCGGATTCCGTTAGGAACGAGCCTTGCCATGGCCCATTGGCGACGAGGCGTGACAAAGGGAATAAGATCTTCCAAGCCTTGCCGATCTCGTGCGAAAACATGATCCACGACATCACCGAGACGGCAATCACGCCGACCAGGGCAATTCCTGGAAGCGTGCCTGACAGAATAATTGCCCGAATAGCGTCGAGGCTTGCCGCCAGCCTTTCCAGCAGGCCGGAACGGGCAGGCGAATTGCTAGCCCATCCAGCCGCAACGATAGCCCAAATGGCCAGCAGGCCTGCGCCGACCAATAGGATAGCAAACAGAACAGTTCCCCATGCCGCCTGCCGCTCTCTGCCCCCTCTGGTCCACCCGTAAATGCCGAAAGCGGCGAATAGGACGAGGATGGACGGCAAGGCGGGAGTAAGGCTGCTCATTAGCGTGGTGTCTTCTCGTCTAGCTGGTCAAGCCAGGTCCGCAGGAACTCCCGGTCCCGTTGGCGGGTGTGGAAGCTGAAAACGTGTTTCTCCACATAGCCCTTTAACTTTGGATTGCGGGCGACATGCTCAGCGAAGAACTGCCCTAACAGAACGTTTCTCCGGTCCTCCAATTTCCGCTGGGCATGATTGATACGCGCCTGTTTCAGGGCGGCGGCAGCTTCGGCTTGGCCTGCCTTAGGGCCGGGTTCGGGCGGCGCTGGTTTCCGGTGGTCGGCCATGGCGGGATGTGGGTTCGCTTGCAAAGAGAAGTGCGCGCTTATACATTACTGCGTAATGTCGCGGTCCTCAAGGGGCGATGCCCCGCCGGACGGCTTCCCCTAAGATCGCCGGGACGGCGATACGAGGACATTGGCCCTCGTGCTCTCGACCAGCGTTTTGCCGCTAAACCACATGGATGATGAAAGGAGACGAACCATCGCCATCTACCGCTTCTCGGCACAGATCATCTCCCGGTCGGCCGGACGCAGCGCGACGGCCGCCGCCGCCTATCGTGCCGGTGTCCTCATCGAGGATCGCCGCACGGGCCAGGTGCACGATTACGACCGCCGTTCCGGTGTCGTGCATGCGGAGATCATGGCGCCCGAGGCCACCCCGGCATGGATGATGGACCGTACGGCGCTCTGGAATGCGGTGGAGATCGCGGAGAAGCGCCGTGACGCGCAGTTGAGCCGTGAGGTGCAATTGGCCCTGCCGCACGAGCTGGACGCCGCCCAGCGGCTTTCCCTGGTACGGGATTACGTGCGTCAGGCGTTCGTCGTGCGTGGCATGATCGCTGATATCGCCATCCATGCGCCACATCGCCAAGGCGACGACCGTAACCACCATGTGCATGTAATGCTGACCATGCGGGAGATCACCGCCGACGGTTTCGGTAAGAAGGATCGCACCTGGAACGACACCAGTTTGATCGAGCATTGGCGCGAAACATGGCAGGAGGCTGTCAACCACGCCTTGGAGCGGGTAGGTCATGCCACGCGTGTTGATCACCGCAGCCTGGAGGAGCAGCGCCTCGATGCGCAGGAGAAGGCAGAGAAGGCTCGGAGTGCCAATGATAATGAGCAGGCTCGGGTGTTCGATCTTGCGGCCATTCGGCTCGACCGTGATCCGCAACCGAAGATCGGCCATATCGCAACGGCTTTGGAGCGCCGGGGCGAGCAGACCGAGCGCGGCAATCTCTGGCGCGATGTCGTCGCTCGTAACTTTGATAGGTTCGGCGCGTGGATCATCCTGCAGAGGGCGAGGCTCGATGCATTGTGGAGGCGTTTCGAAGGAGCCGTAGAGCGCCTGCAGGAGCGGGGGTTCGAAGATGGTCAGGAACGGCCAGCACAAGATATTCCTAGCTCGTCACGGTTCACGCCCGAGCAGCGTGACAGGTTGTTAGGCCGGTCTAAAGGGCGGACAGGCGCGCGACCGAGAGAGAAAGACGATCGGGAACGGTAGAAGACTGGTAGTCGTGTTGAGAAACGACAAAATGTTAGGGGACAGGCACTGCTTTCGCTAGCGCTATATCTGTTGGTGAGAGGCCAAATAGCACGCTGACTCTGGCCTCAATTTCGTCGCGCAGTGCTACTGCATGGCGCTCATGAAGTGTTTTCTGACGCGGGGTCCGCGCCGCCAGGACGGCATCGTTGGTCTGGATCAACTGACCAACCAGCCTTTCGATCTCCGAGTATTGCTCTGGAGTCGCCGGCGGGATTGGTAGATGCTCGATGAATTGCTTACCGTGTGAATAATACCCGCCTCTGAAGGAACTTGTGTTCGTCCTAACCATCGCTTCGCTAACGGGATGGTGTAGCACTGCCAGCAGAAAGAAATTGCTTTCCGGCACACCGTCCAGGGGGCGGATCATGTAGTAGGGGCCGTTTCCACCCCCAGTCATCATGATGTTGCTGTCGTCATAAGCATAGCGGGCATCAAGCGAGAGGATAGGGAGGATGATCTTCGGGCTGTCGAATTTGGTCAGGCTTTGGGAACGGCCGAACTGATAAAATTGCCGATCTGCAGCATTACCACCAATGACATTGCGGCGTTCAAGATCGGCCTGTCTAGCCGTCAGGTACGCGAAGCATACCGGAAAACGCCGTGCCATGTCTGCCGGCTGGATAAGCCGGGCCATGGTACGCGCGCCGTGAACGATCTCATAGGGGAAGATCATCCACGCATTAGCTTCGGCACGTGTGTAGGGGGAAAGTCTAGCATCATGCAGGCAGGGGCGAAGAATACTGCGCTCGATCGGCCAATCCCGACCTTCCCACCGCAGTGTCACTGTGTCGGCTGTTTCGGCCACCGCGCGGAAAATAAAGATGGGATCAGCACTGGTCTGGACGCCGACGAAGATTTCCGCCGCGTCCTTCAACTCGCGGCCACATACCGCTCGAACATGTGCGAACAGAGCGCGTGTGTTGTCATTCGCGAATTGCCACGGATCATCCGCTAGCTCGGCTGCCGGTAACACGCTCCGCGGACCGGGAGTTCCGTATCGCCAAGGCTCCAGAGCCTCGACGCGCTCCACTGTCACCTCGGCCTTGCCTTGCCTATCAAGGATCAACAGGCATGTGTAATTCGCCGCTTGCCGCCCGAAGACCTGCTGCACGCCGAAGTGCACGATCTCTTCAAGGACATGACCGGCTGTCACCAAGCGACGGAGCGCTCTACCCGCTTGAATCGTCATGAACTTGTGCGGGATGATAAAACCCAGCCGCCCATCCGGTCGGGCAAGGGACAGAGACCTCTCGATAAAGAGTGCATACTTATCGAAATTGTCCTGTCGCGCGGTGGTGTAAGGTGAGGCAGCGTTCTGGTAAAATGCTGCTTCTTCCGGGGAGTACGCCTGTATGTTCTGGATGCGAATATACGGCGGATTTCCCACTATCACGTCGAACCCGCCCCGCGCCGTTTCGGCAGGAAATTCGTTTGCCCAGGAAAACGGGTTGATCTTTTCCAACAAACCTGCCGGCAAGGAGCCTCGTACAGCCGTCCATTCAGCTTGACTGACCAGGCTGTTTCCCGAGCGCAGCGTGCTTTCCAATTCAGGTAAGGCAGGTGTGCCGGTGCGGTCTACATAGTCGCGTAAGTCTGCCGCGCTTTCGTCCTCAATTATCTTCAGGAGCAGGCTGAACTGGGCGACCTCAACGGCGTTCGCGTCGATATCTACGCCCCGGATATGAGCCAGCAGAATGCGGCGCTTTTCTTCAAATGTTAGCCGCCACTGCCCTGCTCCGGCTTCGTAAATCGTTCGGCCAACGTGTACCGCCAGGTTGTTCGCTTGATACCAAGCTAGATAGTAGTCAGTGAGAAAGTCAAAGACGGACAGCAAGAAAATGCCCGAGCCGCAGCAAATATCAGCAACAGTGAAGTCCGTCAGATCAACAGGTGCCTTCCCGGCGAGCTGTGGCCCAAGTGTACGCTGCACTATAGCGTCAACGATATAGCGAGGCGTCGGTACCACACCCCCGCTTTCCCGGACTTCCGGCTTGCTAACGATCTTGACACCGCCGGCAGCGTCGATTGTGATGATCTCGCCTAGAAATTGCTCGTAAATTTCTCCGAGTACTTCGGTTTCGACTACGGCGAAGGTGTAAGGACTCTGCGGATAATACAGCTCGTTGATGATCCCGCTCAGTACGTTATCGCTGATGCGGACACCAAGCCGGGCATCGTCGAGAAGGCGGAACAGACCAGAATCATAGAAGGCATCCGCCCGCCGTAGCTCTTCCAATAAGGCATCAAAGCTGTCGTCACCGGCAGCGAGGTCACGCAGCATTTCATAACGTTCGATGTCACGGTCTTCGCAGATACGCAGGAAGACGATACGTAAAAGAAAGAGCTGGACGGCATAGGTCAGCTCTTCCGGCGACAAGTCGGGCTTATTCTGGTGAATATCCTGTGCCAGCCGCTCGCGCCAAGACCGCACCTGACGCAGGAAAAAATCGTCAAATTGTTCCGCGCCATGGCGGGTTACGTCTACGGCGAAGCGGCGGTCGAAGTCCCCCGAATAGACAGCCTCCCGCGAGAGCAAAGGCCACAGCTCATCAAAGCGTGCTTCGAACTCGTCGTAGCGCACCAGTAGGATGCGGGCCACATGCGCTTCATCAGCCAAGTCTGGTTTGGGTTGGCAATCGTAAACTGCAAGCTGGTGGAAATTCGTTAGCACCGCGATAGGCAGGCTAGCGGAATATCCGTAGCGACGCGTCTGAAATGCGGCATCCCGGTTGCGGTCGATATGGACACTCGGCTTTTTGGCTTCAACGAATAGTTTGCGCTGGCGGGCAAGTCGAAGCTCATAGTCTGGCTTTTTGGAAAGCCGTTCTTCGCCAACCTCAACTGTGGCCTCTTCAATGACCTCTCGCAAGCCTAGTGGTTGACCGGCAACATTGTGCACGTCCCATCCGAACGCCGCGAGCAGCGGCGTGATGAAATCCGTGCGAGCTTGCGTTTCATTATACGCCGGCCGAAGATAATCCCCCTCGTTGCGCCTAAAGCTCTGAACTAGCGCGGCGATACGGGCACGAGCAATGGTTCTTGGGTCCGGGTCGGTCATGCTGCATCGCTCTGGGCCGATTTCTTTGGCCCGCGCCGTCGCGAGTTGCGGCGATCTCGCATCTTCGTCCAGACGCTTTTCAGCAACAAACACTCAGCGTTTGACAGGCCCATGTGATCACGCAGGATGATACGTGCGTTTTCTTCCAGCACGGAATCCAGTCGTCCGGCACGAACGAGTTGATCCACCTCCGCCAGCGGCATCGCTCCGTTAAGCTTCGCCGGCATTAGCAGCCGCTCCGCTTCGGTCGGTTCCAGCTCCAGAACGCCGCCGCCATAGCTACGGCCTTCAATCTCAGCGGAGGCGGCCGTGAGCCAGGTGTAAGTGTTGGCGATGACCCGCTCTGGACTCTCGCCCTTACTCCGTATGCGGTGGATCGTGTCCGTGGACGTTGCGCCCGAATCGTTAAGAACCATGCGCGGGAAGTCGTAAATCTGCCGGAAGGCGAAGCCATCTGGTACCCAAACGGAAGGGACAAAATACCAAGGCTCGCGGATTGAGCACTTATAACCCTTGTGGAACTCCTTCCGCTCGCCCTCTTCAATGTAGCGGCGCAGCTTGGCCGTCAGTTTGCCGGCGTGCAAGTGGCTGATGTTCAGCAGATGGACTCGATCCCCTGCCGCCGCGAGAGATTTCCAATCGGCTTTTCCGATTTGGCTTCCCTTCAAATGTGCGGATCGAGAGACAAGGGGTACTGTATAACCTTCGAGGCCCAAGTCTGCGACCTGATCTGCCGACATGACGAAGAACTCATTCTTCCCGGTTACGACACCTACGTCGATGCTCGCATGGTCGGACATAGAGGCTGTGATTGCAGCTTCTCGCAACGATCGCATGAAGGTGATCTGTCGGTTGTCGAGGAAATATTTCAGCCACTTCTCGCTGTCATGACGTATCGTTTTGACCTCAGCGCGCTCTAAAAGAAGCGATGGAGTGCTGCAAATGATGTCTGCGACGGTATCTGCCGCTGTAAGCGACACGCGGCAGTTATTGCCTTCTGAAGCTGCCGCTAAAGCGCCATCCGCCAGCAGAAGGACAACTTCCTGTTCAGCCTTTTCAAAAAAAAGCTCATTGCAAGCGATGACATCAATGCGCTGGAAATGGTCGGTTAAATAGGACCGAAGCTGTGCCGCATAGGTGACTTGCAAGATTTCCGCCGGCAGGACGAGCGCAAGGCGGCCCCCTGGCTTCAAGCTGGCCGTCGCCGTGACGACGAATGGCACCCAGATATTCGTTAGACGATTAGGGGTAAGACCCTGCTCTCCCATGATCGCCATCGCGAGTGTGCGGTGGGGCTCCGGGAATGACTGGTAGCGAATGAAAGGCGGATTGCCAATGATAGCGTCATAAGCCGGCTGATCTGTGTCTTGCCACCAGGTAAAGAAATCCGAATTGCAGACAACTTTGTCAGCTGCTTTGCCTAATAAAGGTTGCAAACGCTCTGTCGCCGCATGCGCCTCGGCGGGTATAATCTCAACACCAGTCAGTTGGCTTGCGATTTTGGCAGGCGTTGTTCCTAGCGCCAACAAACGACGTGCTGCCGCCTCGATGAAGGCGCCATCTCCGCAGCTAGGCTCCAAGATAGTATCATCTGCAGACTGAATAGCCCAACCACACAGCCAATCCGCAACCTGCGCCGAGGTGTAATAGCCCCCACGCAGCTTGTTTTCGTCTAAATCGGAAAAACGACCACGCGGAACAGCGTTGGCAGAGGCACGTCTAGGCAAAGTCGAACGAGGAGATTTGGTTCGCGCGGCTGTCATTCTTTCCCCACATGAAGCAGCGGCATATCCTCTTTTAAGAGGCGGTCGATTGCTTCACGAATGACCCATGCCACTGAGACCCGATTTTTTCGGGCGATCTCGTTGAGCTCGCGGTGCTGCTCCGCCGTAAGGCTGACAGACAGGCGATGCGCAGATTTGTCGTCATGTAATGGAGAGGCAGTTTGCATATCATTCAGCTCCCTTTACACCGCCCTACACCAGGGTGGTGCACATCACAAGCTTTGTAGACATCTATGGCGCGATTGCGCAGGGCCTGGCCGCTACGGTTGCATCACCGTTGATGCGATTAACGCTAACGGTGGCGTTTTCGGAGGTGGACTTTCAGGCGGAGAGAACAGCTTGCTTCAGCAAGAACCTCGGTGTCCGTTTCTAAGATCGTCCACCAAATAAGAACCCCGACCTCTCGGCCGGGGTTCTTGGTGTAATCAGCAGAAGACGCCGTGGCTAAGGGGCGTGCATAATCGGATAACTCGGGTGGCAGAGGATGGGCCCAATTGGGTGCTGAGGGTTAGCTCGCCCCATTTATCCCTGATAGCTTAGGCCTCATGATGCAAGCTATGCCATCGAACACGCGGCTGCTTAATTGGTTTTGACTATTCAGCCGCAGTCGCCTGCGGAAGCGAGCGAGCTTCGCTTTCGCTCAACACCAGTCCCAATTTTGACTTGATGCGAGCCTTCGTTGCGGCCCGTGCCTGCCGATTGGAAAGCACCGAGTTTGCAGAAACGCAGACTCCCTCCCACTCCGGATTTTTCTTGCTCCAGTCGATAGCCTCTAGGTCGGCCAGCTTCTTCTCCCAGCCTTCGGCGCTAATGAGATCGAGACCAAGGCCACCCAAAGCACGTAGTACGGTGGAGTGAGAGGAAATCTTCTCCTGCCGCAATTCCAGTGCCAGTTTATGGCGGTTCAGGACCATCGTCCAATCAGGCATATGCTGAGCAACAGCCTTCCAGTACGCGACGAGCAAATCTACTTTTGCGTCGATATCTTCCTTGTCACGACCCTTAAGTAGTTCGGCATTAGCGTCATACAGAGCTGCCAGCGTGAAAAGTTTCGTGGACTTGACGCCAAGCGAAACGCTTTCCTTATCGGTCAGCTCCCTGAACACTGGGAGCTCCTCGATCATGGCAAGCGTGGCCGTAGCAAGGTCGTCCCGCTTGTCATAAAGAATGTCCAAGGACTTGGACGTCTTCTGTACGAAGCGATTGAGATCCGAAAACATCTGCTGAACCCGCGCAGTTGTTTCCCAGGGGAAAAGCAGCACTGAGATCGTATCCTTCCCGATAGGTACACCGCTCTCAAGCGCTTTCACGATCCCCGCACAACGGTGCTGACCGTCATTGATGATGAATTCATCCCCTAGTTGAAGGATCAGCATTCCAATGTTCGACCCCTCCTTATAGGGCTCGAACCGCGGCTCAGTTTTGTAAGAGGCCGTCACGGAGGAGAAGAGATAATCTTCTTCATTTTCGCTGATATAGGCTGCAAGGTCAGGAACGCGCTTTTCGTTCAAGACGCGCTGTTCACGATCGGCAGGACTAATGCCTGCCCAATTGGTGAATTTGAAAAACTGCGGCACTCCACTCATAGGCATTAGCACAGAATAGAACGTGCGTGAGCCCATCTTTCCCCGCATGGCGGGAACGCGAATTTCCAAACCTTCAAACATCTTGCCTCCTAAGAGCTCGTCTCGGCCTGAGCGAACAGCTCGCTCATCAAATCCCTAGAGCTCTGTCTTCCATATCTCCGAGATCTTTGATTTTGTCAATGCCAGCTCGGTGTAATTATAGTTACAGCTCGCACAAAAACTGTCCGAGCTCCGATTTTTCTCATTCCGAGCTGTTGACAATGGATAAATGCAATCTCTATTAATGGTTGTAGAGTTCGACGCATAGAAGAGCGGATTCACTGCTCTGGCGATTACGAACTCTGGAAAGAGAAAAATAATGGCTAGATGCACAGCACCCTCACGAGGGCATCGCACAGCGAGCGGTGCCGCCGACTGCCCTGCTTGTGGGGGCCGTTTTCGCGGCTATAGGGCGTATTCCTCTTACTCTCCACCTGCTCCATCCTATTCATCGGGGAATGGAGGTACTTGGAGCGGCGGCGGCGGGTCCGGCAGCAGCGCAAGACCTAAATGGTCGCGAGCAGGTTCTTCCGTATTTTACACGCCTGCTGAAGTCACGGCACTCACACCCATCCGCGAAAGTGTCGAGAAACGACCGCCTCTGCCTACTCGACGGGACGTTTTTCTTTGCCACGCCTGGGACGATCGGCAGGGGGCCGCCAAAGAGCTGCACGATCTACTTGAGGCACGTAAGGTCACTGTCTGGTTCAGCGAGAAGGATGTCGTCCTCGGCACGCCGCTGCTCCGCGAAATTGATAAGGGACTGGCGAATTCAAGAGTCGGGATTGTTCTGGTGACCCCGTCGTTCTTAGAGCGCATTAAGGGTGCCGGGATTGCTGAGAAGGAGCTTTCGGCATTGTTGGCACGCGACCAGCTTGTCCCCATCATACATAACACGACGTATGAAGCTCTCCGCGATGTCAGCCCCCTACTTGGCTCGCGAAGTGGTCTGAGCACTAAGGAAAACTCCATGGCAGACGTTGCGGCAAAGCTTGCCGAACTGGTAGCTCCGTAGCCAAACTCTATCCTCTGTGGCGGCACATCTCGCGCCGCCACAGAGCTGTCCTAGTGGTGCATAAATCAAGATTTATGCACCACTTTTCTGGCGCTGCTATTTCAATAGCTTGCATGGTGCAAAAGTCAGGTGCAGAATCGTGGCATGATTGGCTATGCCCGCGTCAGCACTTCCGGCCAGACCCTTGCCGCTCAGATCGAGCAGCTTGAGGCGGCAGGCTGCACGACCATTTTTCAGGAAACAGCATCGGGAGCGCGGACGGATCGTCCGCAGCTCAAGCAGGCAATTGCAGCCCTGCCTTACGGTAGTGTGCTTATGGTAACGCGGCTAGACCGCCTTGCACGTAGCACCCGCGATTTGCTGAATATCGTGCACCAAATCGAGCAGGCGGGCGGGCACTTTAAATCGGTAGCTGAAGCATGGGCCGATACGACTACGCCAGCTGGAAAGCTCATGCTGACTGTTCTGGGTGGGCTGGCAGAGTTCGAGCGGTCTCTGATTAAGGAGCGTACCACCGAGGGCCGCGCTCGTGCTGTAATGGCTGGGAAACGACTAGGTCGCCGCCCCCTTCTCACTCCTGCACAGCAGGCAGAGGCCCGAAGGTTGGCGGGCGAAGAGAAGAGCCACGCAGAAATCGGTCAGGTGTTGAGGGTTTCACGGTCAACGATATCCCGCTTCCTCCAAAAATAAAGACAAGATTTTTTATTGTAGCTAAAATATAAAAGCTAATTGATTTTAGCTACAATAAAAGCTTATGTGGGTTTCAGTTGCCCACGGAGATTCAACATGACAACTGCCGAAGCTTTTCAAAATATCAGGACCGCAATAGATGCTGCGCCCCGCAATGGATACGTGGCCGAGCTTCATCTTCAAGTGATTAAATATGCCGATCTGCTTAAGGATTTGTCCGGCAAGGAGTTTTGCGCAGGTGTAGGAATTGGCGAGTCATTTGGGACAGAATTTTTGAAAATGCGCAAAATCGCTGATCGACTAGTAGCTGCAAACCTTGATGTAGCAAAAATCTAGGCGGCGTATTTCTCGATATTGAACCAGACTCGAAGCACCGGAAGCACCTGAGAGTGGAAACGTTAACCTGCACCGCGCCAAGATTTTTGTACTTTCTAAGAGTAGTAAATCAAGGTCGCAGTGGCGCGGCGCAGAACATGGCATTGCTTGACGGAGAACGCGAATCTCTGCACCCTAGCGCTGTAGCCCTATAGCCACCCCGACGACTTTAATTTTTCGTTAACTATATAGCCCTATAGGCGTATAGCATGAAGGTTCTCGCTGTCATTTCGCAGAAAGGCGGGGTTGGAAAGACCACCCTAGCAACAGCTTTGGCCGTTGCTGCAGAGCAGGATGGCAAGAGCGTAGCCCTGTTCGATCTTGATCCGCAAGCTTCCGCTTGCTTTTGGGCCGACCGCCGCAAAGCGACTGGCAAGGGAGAAACACCGGTTGTTCGTGATGTGAATTTCAATCGCCTGCCCCATGTTCTGGAGGCGATGAGAAGTGGAGGGGCCGACCTCGTTATCCTGGACTGCCCGCCGCAACAGCGTGACATTGCGGACGCCGCTTTGAGCGTCGCTGATATGGTGCTGATCCCTACCCGTGCCGAAGCGCTCGATATTCGCGCTATGACCCAGACCGTCAGGCTAACACAGCAAATGGGAAAGCGTGCTTCGGTCGTTCTCACCTTCTGTCCGCCGACAGGGGCAGAGATAGAACAGGCTCGCGAGATCGTGGCCCAGCTTAAAGCCGACCTCGTACCAGTTTCTATTCATCTGCGGAAAGCCTATGCCCGTGCTCAACAGGACGGACAAGCCGCGCAGGAATACGAGCCGACCAGTAAGGCGGCAGCCGAAATTCAAAGCCTATACGAATATAGTGCTATAGCCCTATATGGAAGGACGCAGCATGGCAAAGCCAAAACCAAATCTCGCCGGACTGCTTGACGGAATACCGGACGCACCTCCGCCGCCTGTCCCGCGTCAAGCGGTGCGCTCGCGCCGGAACGCCGGGCCGTCGAGCGAGCCGACGGTTTTAGTTGGTGCCAATCTTCCCCCGATCTATGCCCGCAATCTGGCACTTCTTCATGCCGAAACTGGCCGCAGCAAAAAGCAGCTTTTGCAAGAAGCGCTCGATATGCTGTTTACGGCCAAGGGTGGGGCGGGGATCAAGTTTTAGGCCTATAGCCGTGTAGGGCTATAGCGGGTTGCCGTTGTCGCGTTAGACGGGCACGATCAAAGCAAAATTCCGCTGATTCTGGCGGAAGTTAATCGAAGGAGGGCTTAGGCCCAGAAACACAAAAACCCGCCAAGGGCGGGCTTCTGATATCCGGCGAACCGGGAAAATCGTGTCTGGACAACAGGACTTTCCCAAAATCGCTGGAAGATTGCAAGAGGAATTCTTGCCACGGGATCGCTTTGTCGTCGTTTTGACCAGGCGTGCCGTGAGCAGCCCGCGCCCTTGTCGGTTCCACACCGAGAGGATGACGCATGATTAAAGCTATAGGGGACATTGGTGGTGGCGTTCAGCCGCAACGGGAGCGTACGCCCGTCAGACGGCAATCACGCGCGGCAGGGCGCTGCGAGGGCGTTTTCTGGCGGCGCACGGATCGGCAGGAGGTGCGCCGGATCGTGATGGCTGCCCGCCGCTACGAGCTGGCGACACGACAGCCCGGGGCACGTAGCGGCGCGCTAGGATCGATTGCGCTCGAAATTCTGGAGCTGTTCGCCAATCTAGTCGATTTCCGCAGCGGCCGTCTCGATCCGTCGCTGGACACCCTGATGCGCCATCTGAAGCGGTCGCGGGATGCAATCCACCGCGCCTTGCGGGCGCTCCGGGCGCACGGCTTTTTGGACTGGCTGCGGCGTTACGTGCCGACTGGCAATGAGGGCAGGGGGCCGAGGGTCCAGCAGACCAGCAACGCCTATCGTCTGGCGCTTCCTGCTCGGGCCCTGCGGCTTCTCGGCCGGTATGGTCAAGCCGCACCGATGCCCGACGATTTCAGCCACGCGCGGCAGAGCCGCGCCGACGAATTGGAGGCGCACGCCAAAAGCCTGTCCCTTTCGGAGCTGCCGCTGTTTGTCATTGAGGACGACCGCCTTGCCAAGGCGCTCGCACGTCTCGGTGCAAACATTGACAAGAAACGTGAGTCCGCCAGCCAGACTGAATCCCCTTCTAGTTTTCATTCTATGGCGAATTGAAAGCGGGTCGGCCAAAGGCCGACAAGTTTTTCCATCCCGACGGCCAGATTACCGACATGCTCGCTCCGTCAACAGCCTGCGGCCGTCCTCCGCCACGCTTCGGCCCTACGGGTGACTGACGCTGCGCGTGTCGGTGCCTAGTAGATATCGGGATGGGGAACATCAGTCCCGCGCTTCGCCCGGGTTCGATTTGGCCTGCGGCCAGCATCGAACAGGGAA
Organism: Neorhizobium sp. SOG26; assembly: GCF_003491345.1. Classification (GTDB taxonomy): domain Bacteria; phylum Pseudomonadota; class Alphaproteobacteria; order Rhizobiales; family Rhizobiaceae; genus Neorhizobium; species Neorhizobium turbinariae. Next base: position 2,440 of record NZ_CP025514.1, on the reverse strand, counting down.
CCGGGCTTAGGCCCGGCACCTGGATCCGTCCGGATGCGATGATCAGGATCGATAGTAGTCGACGATCGCTGCCGACAGGTCGGCCGGTGCCTGCGCCATCGCCTGTTTCATGATGTTGTAGCCGCCGGCGTTATCGGGATCCTTGAAGAAGGCGTCGATGCAATAGCGGCACAGCGCCTCCTCGTTGCCGAGGAAATGGTCGTAGAATGTCCCGGCAGGGCTTTCCCGGCTGAACTGCTTCTTGCCGCTCAAGACAGCTTCCTTTGCCATAGTGCTCATGTTGTAGCGCAGGACTCCGGTCGGAGGTGTGGGTGGTACGTGTGTGTTCATGTCCAAGCCTTTCGTGCTCTGGGTTGATGGATCGATGGCCCGTGCGGAACCATCCCCAAGATGGTCGGCCGAAACTTCAGCTCAGGTCAACACCATTCCGAACAAAATTATGAATTTCTTCGTTCCTTGCATTTTTTTGACGGCGTACGTCGATTTCGTATTGACGCCGACAGCGGCTCGCACCAGCATCGAATGGCGACCAGATGAAAGGATATCGCCATGTCGGATAAGACGAACAACAAGGAAACCAAGGCCCCTACACCTGAAGAAAAGCGAGCGAATTTCGTGAAGCTGGCGGAAGGAAGAACGCAGGCAGCGTTGGCCGCAATTCAGAAGATCGGCAACCTTAGCAATGAGCGGGCCTATGGAAGGAACCCGGCGGACATCAAGAAGATTGCGTCGGCCCTGAAGGAGGCAATCGCCGAGATGGAGCGCAAGTTCGACCCGAAAACCGAGAAAAAGGTTACTTTCAAGCTATGAGCAGACGCCACATGAGCCAGACCTCCTCGATTCAGCCGGAAGACAACGCCGGCTACGATATGCGATCCATGATGAAGCTGGATGCCATAACCGCGCAGATCGAGAGCATCCTGCGCCGGTTCGGGCCTGGTACGTCTGACAACATCGCCGTTGCCGCCAGCCTGTCTCGCGACATCTTCGGCATTGACGTGCGGACCAGCGCAATCAACCAAATTTCGGAGCAGCAGATTATCGACCTGATCCCTAAGGCAGAAGGGTGTCTTTTGACACTTCAAGCCCTGGAAAAGTCGGGTTACATTCATGCTGTAAATGGTGGGAATTTCGCAGAGAAGTTCGCTGAAACTATCTGTGCTCTTTTTGTCAAAAGCAAAAGCTAGTCGCCGCTATAGCGGCGCAGCTTGTACCAGAGGATCCGCTGCATCCGCAGCGGCTTTCGTCCCCGGATAAAGCAGAGCATTTCGTTGGTCGGCAGTTCGAGGATATCGGCTGCCGTCAGCAGTGGTTCGCGGACTTCAGCCGAGCTGGTGCTTGTTGTCTTCGATCCGGCTGCCGTTGATGTCGATTGCGTTCGGAGCGTCTGATACCCGGCGAGTTTTGAGGCCCATTCGGCCGTGCGGCTGTCGCCGCGTCCGAGGTTGAACACGCGTATGGTGGCGCAGGAGCCGAGAATAGTATCGGCTGCCTGGCCGCCATAGACGGCTTCGAGGCTGCCCTTGTCCTGAAGGATAAACAGGGTTTCCAGGTTGATGCCGGCCGCGACCGTGGCGACATCGACGATGCGATCCAGCCGCCCGAGCCGGGTAAATTCGTCGGCGATGAACAGCACCTGTTTGCGTGACGGTTGCCGTTCGCCCTGCTGCACCATCAGTGCCAGAAGCAAGTTTGCCATCAGCCGCATGAACCCGGATTGCGCCGTCACCTGGTCGAGTGGAATGACGATGAACAGATCGGTATCGCCGTGCAGCAGGGATTCGAGATTGATACCGGTTTTCACCCCAAGGAATCCACGCATCGCGTCGGCGGCCGTCCATTCCAGCGATTTGGCGACTGTAGAGATGATCGACCCGCGTTCCTTGTCGCCCATGGCGAGGAACGAACCCGCCAGCTCGGCAGCCCGGCCTCCAGCTAGCTTCGGTGTTTCAGTCCATGCCGCCAGCGTATCGAGGAACCCAGCGCTGAGGATGAGGCTGCGAACCTCGTGTAATGTGGGGGCCTCGCTCAGCTCGTGAACCACCTCTATGGTCGTCTGCAGGCAGGCCGCGCTCGATCTGAGAAATGGGGCCGCTACCTTGCTCAGGCACGATCATGCCGTCCGCCAGGACGGCCGCATCGCGGCTGCGATGTGCGGGGCGGATAAACGACATTGGTTGAAGCCGATCGGCTTCTGCCTTCCATCCGGCTCGACCTCGATGTCCGAAAAGGATCAAGGGCAACCACCCGCTGCCCTTGGCCGTGCGGCTGGCGATCGTAGTGTCAACAAGCTCGCCCTTGATGTCGAGGGCGACGACAGGCCGTCATGATCGAAGATGGCAGGCATGATGGCGGAAACACCCTTGCCGCCACGTGTACGGAGATGACGGCATGGTGGCCACCGAGCCAGCCCCGTTCGTCATCCTTGGCATAACGCACC
>NZ_CP025512.1:3125000-3373620 GCF_003491345.1 Neorhizobium sp. SOG26 | reverse complement strand
TAGTCGCCGCCTTCCACATTTTCATTGCGTCTGGCGGACACTGTTGTCGCCGCCAGAACAAACCTCAACTGAGGCGGGCAGAGCTTCCACTCATTGGTCACCCTGCCACCCTTCTCTCTGATCATTTTTACCCCCAGGTGCCTCGTTGCACCTGAAAGCACATCCGGCTGCCTCGTTTGCCTGCCGGATCCACGGAAGCCACTCCGCGTTTTGCAGAAGAACCTATCCTCGTCATGGGCCTTCCGCCTTCTTCATCCCTCCTAAGCCGCTGCTCACCTGCGTGAACCTCGCATAATCCATCGATCTCCGGAAATGCCCCATTTCCGGATTACAACCCCTGGTTATCTGGGAGACGGGTAAGAAAGCCCGTGACAAGAAGCAGAAAGTATCCGCCCCGTCCGGTAAGGACGGGCCATCGACAGCTTTCTGAGTGGACCCCTGCGCCTCTTGCTGAAAAGCATTTAGGCAGGATCGAAAGCTGAGATCAATGGTGAATTTTCCGCAAAATCACACGTCGGGCGTTGACTCTTGGGCCGTCATTTAAATGACGCAAACAGGGGTTTGGAGAATCGCTGTTGAATCAATGGGATTCAAAAATGACAGATGTTCGGCGGGCTTTTTCACAGGAAAAATAAAAATTCCCTTGACTCGTTTTGAGAGCATCGGCCGCGCCCAAAACCGTCCCGCCAGCGCCGCCACCTTCGGCAAGCTATTGAAAACGTTTGGCTATTACTGTCACCTTGCCGACATGGTCGATCAGGCAGGATGGTTAAGAATATTCGAATTTAGGCAGAATCAGAAAAAGCCCGGCACGCGGCCAGGCTCCTTCATGAAATCAATTGTGTCGCTGATTAGGCCGACAGAGCCTTCACGCGAGCAGCCAGGCGAGACACCTTGCGGGACGCCGTGTTGCGGTGAAGAACGCCCTTGGTCGCAGCGCGCTGGATTTCCGGCTGAGCGACTTTCAGAGCTTCGGCTGCTACACCGATATCGCCCGATGCAATCGCTTCCTCAACCTTGCGGATGAAGCCGCGAACGCGCGAACGGCGAGCCTTGTTGACTGCGGTACGGCGAGCGATCTTGCGGGTCGCCTTTTTCGCCGAAGTTGTATTGGCCATTGATGCCTCTCTACGAATTCGAACCAAAACTCCGCCGTTGCCGCGCCGGTCCTGCGACCATCGATCCAGCAATTTGGGAGCAATAGAGGAAGCCGTGATCAGGCTTTCCCAACTGTGGGCGGGCATATAGCTGGAATACCCGCTCCAGTCAACGCGCAATTTGCGGCAAAGCGCCGGTTCTCAGCGGTTGGAGAAGCTCGGTTTGCGCTTTTCGACGAATGCCGCCATGCCTTCCTTCTGATCGGCGGTGGCAAACAGCGAGTGAAACAGGCGCCGCTCGAAACGCAAACCTTCGCCAAGCGTGGTCTCGAACGAGCGGGCAACGGCTTCCTTGCCCATCAGCACGGCCGCGCGCGGGAAGGAGGCAATCTTGGCCGCCGCTTCCACGGCTTCATCGATGAGGCGCTCCGGTGCGACAATGCGCGACACCAAACCAGCACGCTCGGCCTCGGCCGCATCCATCATCCGGCCGGTCAAAACGAGGTCCATGGCCTTGGCCTTGCCGACGGCGCGGGTGAGGCGCTGCGAGCCGCCCATGCCGGGAATGACGCCAAGCGTGATTTCAGGCTGGCCGAACTTTGCCGTTTCGGAGGCAATGATGAAGTCGCACATCATGGCGAGTTCGCAGCCGCCGCCGAGCGCAAAGCCGGATACGGCCGCGATGACGGGCTTGCGGGTGGAGGCGATCGCCTCCCAGCCGGAGATGAAGTCGTTCACATAGGCATCAACGAAATCGAGCGACTGCATTTCCTTGATGTCGGCGCCTGCCGCAAAGGCCTTTTCCGAGCCCGTCAGAACAATTGCGCCAATCGCATCGTCCTTGGCTAAGCCGGCAAAGGCATCGGTGAGTTCCGCCATGACGATGGAGTTCAGCGCATTCAGCGCCTTTGGCCGGTTCAGCGTGACAATGGCAACGGCGCCACGTGTTTCAGTCAGCAGGGTCTCGTAGCTCATGCGGATAAAACTCCTCTCCTATTTCTGGCAGCGGGGGCAAAAGAATGTCGAACGGCCCGCCTGGGTGATGCGGGCGACCGTACCGCCACATCCGGGCGTGCGGCAAGGCTTGCCTTCCTGGTCGTAGACGGAGAAGGAATGCTGGAAATAACCGAGCGATCCGTCCGTCTGGATATGGTCGCGCAAGGACGAGCCGCCGGCGGCGATTGCATCGGCGATCACGTCGCGGATGGCATCTGTCAGCAGCAGCAGTTCCTTTTTCGGCCTGCCGGTCGGGGTGACGAGACTGCCAGCGGCACGCCTCGGCGACAGGTGCGAACGCCAGAGCGCCTCGCAGACATAGATATTGCCAAGCCCGGCAATCACCGTCTGGTCAAGCAGCGCGCCCTTGAGCGGCTGCGCCTTGCCGGCAAACCGGGCGGCGAGATAGGTGGCGTCCAGCGCATTCCCGGTCGGCTCCGGTCCGAGCCCCGCAAAGGCAGGATAAAGATCAAGTTCGGAACGCTTCCACAGATGCATGAAGCCGAAACGGCGCGGATCATTGTAGATCACCCGCAGCGGCGCCCCCTCCCGCACCAGGTGAAACACGACATGGTCATGCTTGCCATCCTTGGAACGCGGGTAATGGAAGTCGCCCAACGTTTCGTCAGCGATGCGGAAGGAGCCGGACATGCCGAGATGGCTGATGATTGTCAGGTCGTCCTCGAGCTCGATCAGCAGATATTTGGCGCGCCGACCGAGCGAAACGATCCGCCGTCCCTCGACAGCAGAGGCGAAATTCTCGGGCAGCGGAAAACGCAGGTCCGGCCGATTGAGCTCCAGCTTTGCGATCACCGCGTTCTCCATGGCTGGAGCGAGGCCGCGCCGGACGGTTTCGACCTCTGGCAATTCCGGCATTGTCTACCTAACTTCCTGTTTCAACCGGCCCGGCCCTGCTCTATAGACCAGCCAAGGGCTACGCCATTGATGATGAGTGGGCCACAGATAGCGAGAACAGACCGGTTTCGCTATGGTCGACGCTGAGGCCAGCGCCATAAAAGAAGAGTTGAGGAGTTCATCGATGACCGAAGCCCGCCGCACCAGTGCCGAAGGAGGCATGGAAACCTCCTACGGCTTTCGTCAGGTCGCCGAGGGTGAAAAGCAGGGACTGGTCAATGACGTCTTCCACAAGGTGGCCAAGCGCTACGACATCATGAACGACGTGATGTCGGCGGGCATGCACCGCGTCTGGAAGGATGCCATGATTGCGGCGCTCAACCCGCGCAAGGATACCAGTTACCGGACGCTGGACGTGGCGGGCGGCACCGGCGACATCGCTTTCCGCATCGTTGAAGCCTCGGACCGCAAGGCGCATACGACGGTGCTCGACATCAACGGCTCGATGCTGGAAGTGGGCGCAGAACGGGCGCGCAAGAAGAACCTCACGGCCAATCTCGATTTCGTCGAGGCGAATGCCGAGTCCCTGCCCTTCGAGGATAACTCTTTCGACGCCTATACGATTGCCTTCGGCATTCGCAACGTGCCGCATATCGACGTGGCGCTAAAGGAAGCATATCGGGTGCTCAAGCGCGGTGGCCGCCTTCTGGTGCTGGAGTTTTCGGAAGTCGAGATGCCGCTTCTGGAGCGCTTTTATGAAGAGTGGTCGTTCAAGGCGATCCCGCGCTTCGGCAAGATGATCACCGGCGAGGCTGAACCCTATCAGTACCTGGTGGAATCGATCCGCAAGTTCCCCAACCAGGAAAATTTTGCGGCGATGATCCGCAATGCCGGGTTCTCGCGCGTGACCTATACCAACTATACGGGCGGCATCGCCGCGCTGCATTCCGGCTGGAAACTGTAAGCGGATGAGCACCATTGGCGCTTATTTCCGGCTTGCCCGGGTCGGCTGGGTTCTTGTGCGCGAAGGCGTTGTTTCCGCCCTTCCCACCCAGGACATGCCGCCGTCGATCGGCCTCCTGAAATCGCTTGTGGAGCCGCTGGCGCGCTTCCGGGCCAAGAAGCAGGCCCGCAGCGAGCGGCTGACGCGGGCGGTAGATCGGCTCGGACCCTCCTACGTCAAGATCGGTCAGTTCCTGGCCACCCGGCCGGATGTCGTCGGTGTTGACTGGGCGGTGGATCTTGCACTCCTGCAGGACCGGATGGCGTTTTTCCCGACGCAGGCCGCCAAGGCCGCCGTCGAAGCCTCGCTCGGCCGCCCGGTGACGGAGCTGTACACCTCCTTCTCCGAGCCGATTGCGGCCGCCTCCATCGCCCAGGTGCATCCGGCCGAGGTGACCGGCAAGCGCGTGGCGGTAAAGGTTGTCCGGCCCGGCGTGCGCCAGCGCTTCGCCAATGATATCGAGAGCATGTATCTCCTGGCGCGCCTCCAGGAACGCTTCGTACGCTCCAGCCGTCGCCTGCGCCCGATCGAGGTGACGCGCACGCTCGAGCAGACCACCAAGATGGAGATGGACCTGCGGCTTGAAGCGGCAGCACTCTCCGAAATCGCCGAAAACACCAAGGAAGATCCAGGTTTCCGCGTGCCCCAGATCGACTGGGAGCGGACCGGTCGCGATGTCATCACCATGGAATGGATCGATGGCATCAAGATGAACAATGTCGAGGCCCTGCGTGCCGCGGGCTACGACCTTGAGAAGCTTGCCGAGGTTCTGATCCAGTCCTTCCTGCGGCACACGCTGCGCGACGGCTTCTTCCATGCCGACATGCATCCGGGCAACCTGTTCGTTGATCCGGCCGGCACCATCGTTGCCGTCGACATGGGTATCGTCGGGCGGCTCGGAAAGAAGGAGCGGCGTTTCCTCGCCGAAATCCTGTTCGGCTTCATCACCCGCGACTACATGCGCGTGGCCGAGGTGCATTTCGAGGCCGGTTATGTGCCGGCACACCACGATGTCGCGGCCTTCGCGCAGGCGATCCGCGCGATTGGCGAGCCGATCCATGGCCAGCCGGCCGAAACCATCTCAATGGCACGCCTGCTGGCGCTGCTGTTCGAGGTGACCGACCTTTTCGAGATGCAGACCCGGCCGGAGCTCATCCTGCTGCAGAAGACCATGGTCGTGGTGGAGGGTGTGTCGCGCATGCTGAACCCGCGGTTCAACATGTGGAAGGCGGCGGAACCCGTTGTCGGCCAGTGGATCCGTGACAACCTTGGTCCGAAGCGCGTGGTCTCCGACCTCAAGGATGGCGTCAAGGCGGCCGTGAAGCTTGCCGAGGCGCTGCCGGAGATCGCGACAAAGACCGAGACGCTGCACAAGGAACTCGTTCACATGAGCCAGCATGGACTCCGTTTCGATCCGCAGACGGCTGAAGCGATCGGCCGCGCCGAAGCGCGCCATACCCGCTCGGGCCGGATTGCACTCTGGATCATTGCCCTGTCGCTGCTCTACCTCGTCTTTGCCATCGGCTGATGCCGGTGGCTGGGGAAAGCCCCGAAGGCCCGGCCTTTATTCCGCCCGCTTCTTCATACTCTCTTAAGGAATACATTCCTTTTCGAGGTTTTCCATGGCGTTAGGCGCATCCAGACGATTGCAGGACGGCGTCATCGCCGTCGAAACGATGACCCGGTTTGCACTCGCCGTGCTTGCGCTCGCGTCAGGCGTCTACACTTATCTCGGCGCCCGCACGATCCTCGACGGTTCACCGACAGCGGTGTTCTTTGCAGCCGTCATCTACTCCGCCTCGGTCTCGGTCGGCATCTACGCCTTCTGGTCCTACATGGCGCGGTTTTACCCGCATGTGACGTCGCGCACCGGGCGCGGCGCATTGCTCCTTGTCATGGCCGTGGGTGCGGCGATGATTATGGCCATGTCCAGCTGGCTGAACGCTGCGGCACTCGCCGGATCGGCTGCCGTGGAGCAGCATCTTTCTGAAAGCGTGGAAGACTATACCGCCGATCTCAACCGTGCGCACCAGAACGCGCTTGCGGCCCAGAGCCTCCTTCCCGACATCCAGCGCGCCTCCGAACGCTTCGCCCAGCTTGCCGGCGTCGAACGACAGGCGGGCTCGCTGACGGGAACGACAGGATCTGGCAGCGTCGTGCAACTGCTCAGCCAGATGTCCGCACAGATGAAGTCGCTCGAGGCCAGCATCAACGCCTCGCGCGATCAGGTAACCGACCTCTTCGAACAGGGGCAGAAGCGGCTTGAGACCATGCGCTCGCTGGTTTCGGCGCCCGGCCTCATCGACCCGCGTGCCGACCAATTCTCGAACGAGGCCGTGGCCCTCACCGGCATCATCACCTCGCTCACCCAGACCTCTGTTGCGCCTTCCATCCGCCGCGCCGCCGATGACCTGTCGCTTGGCTTCATCGCCCCGGTTCCGGATGGCGGGCTGCCGGATCTCGTGAACCGCCAGAACCAGGTGATGGAGACGGTGCGCTCCTCTGTCGCCGCGCAATCCAAGGCGCTCGCAAAGGCTGCCGACGAGTTGCTTTCCCGCCCACCGGTTCAGGAGCGGCGTTTCGTGCCGATGGCGCCGGCGGAAGCCGTACTGCATTATGCGCCGGAATTCATACCCGCCTGGGCCGGTGCGATCTCGATCGACCTCCTGCCGGGCGTGATGGTCTTCATCCTTGCCGTGGTGCATGGCGCGATCCGGCGACAGGACGAGAAACTGGCCTTTGCCGACACCATCACCGCTGGCGAACTGCTGCGGGCGCTGGAGGTGCAGCGCGCTATCAATGCGACCGGCAGCGTGCCGGAGCGGGTCCCAACGGCCGTGGCCGAAACGCCAGACGAGGCGCGCCAAGAGCAGGACGCGCCGCCCGAAGAGCGCCCTGCCGGCGAACCGGAACCCAACAACATCACCAGCCTTGAAGCCCGCAGCCGCAGGGATCGCAGCCATGAGGATTGGTGAGGCGATCCGCAGGATCGATGACGGCGCGATCATGAAAGGCGCCTTCTACCTCCTGCTCTGCGCTTCTGCCGTTTTCATGGTGGTCGATATCCGCGAGATGGCGACGTCCGAGACGGAGCTCCCGGGGTTCGACCCGATGCACGAAGATCAGCCCGTCCTGCCGCCGGCGCTGACGGATGGCGTACCGGCCGCTCCGCCCGTGCAGCCTTCAAGCCCCAGCGAAGTGCTGCGCCAGCCGATGGTCTTTGACCTGAAGCCGGGTGGGGTCCTCCTGGCGGAAGGCACCATTGATCTTGGAGCCGCCGGCCGCTTTGCCGAGGAGATCGAGGCGCGCGGCGAGTATGTGAAGGTGGTGGCGCTGAACTCCCCCGGCGGCTCGGTCGATGATGCGCTGGCGATGTCGAAACTGATCCGAGACAAGAAGCTCGACACGCGCGTTGAGACCAGGGCGCTCTGCGCCTCCTCCTGCCCGATCGTGTTTGCCGGCGGTGTCGCCCGCACGGCAGAGAAGGATGCGGTGATCGGCGTGCACCAGGTCTTCAACGGCAGCAAGAACCGCCCGAGTGCCGAGCAGGCCATGTCGTCTGCGCAATCGAGCACGGCGCGGGTGGCGCGGCATCTCGATGCGATGGGCATTGGTGCCGGCTTGTGGATCAACGCGCTCGAAACGCCGCCCGACCGGCTCTACTACCTGACGCCGAAGAAAATGAGCGAGTTCAAGCTTACGACCACGGCGGTCCCGACCGCTGCGAAGAAGAGCTAGCCGGCGCGCTGCGCAAAGTGCTTCGACAACAGCGCGGCGAGAAGGCATGCGAACAGCATCGCCCCGGTAAAGGCAACAACCGCCCACCATCCATCCGCAACCCAGAAATGCCCGCCGGCCGAACCTGCGACGCTCGAGCCGAGGTAATAGGCGAGCAGGTAGAGCGAGGAGGCATGGCCCTTGTTGCCCTTGGCGAGCTTGCCCACCAACGCGCTTGCCACCGAATGGGCCATGAAGAAACCGGAGGTTAAAAGCACGATGCCGAGAATGATCACCCACAGAGGTGCCGCGAGCGTGATGGCGACGCCGATGAGCGCAATGCCGATGCCGACCGGCATGACCAGGAAATACCCGAAACGATCGCCAAGATGGCCGCCAGCCCAGGATGCGGCCATGCCGAACAGGTAGACCGTGAAGATCAGCCCAAGCTCCGTCTGGTTGAGGCTGTAGGGCTCGGCCACCAACCGGAAGCCGGCATAGTTGTAGATCGTCACGAAGGCGCCCATGGCGAGGAAGGCTATTGCAAACAGCATGGCGAGCGACGGGTTGCGCAAATGTCCGACCCAGGCATCGACGTGGTATCGGGCCGACGACTTGCGTTGCACGAAGTTGCGCGACGGTGGCAGGAGGATGAGGAAACCGGTGGCCGCCGCCATGCCCATCAGGCCGATGCTGCCAAGCGCCCAGCGCCACGAAAGATATTCGGCGAGGATGCCGGTGAAGACGCGCCCCGCCATGCCGCCAAAGGCATTGCCGGCGATATAAAGGCCCATCGCCGAGCCGAGCGAGCGCGGCTCGATTTCTTCCGAAAGATAGGCCATCGCGACGGCCGGCACGCCACCGAGCAGAAAACCCTCCAGCGCCCGGATGAGGAGGATGGCGTTCCAGCCTGGCGCGATCGCGCAGGCAACCGTGCAGACGGAAGCGCCGAGCAGCGACACGAACATCAGGCTGCGGCGCCCGAAGCGCTGCGACACCGCTGCGGCCAGAAAGATTGCCACCGCAAGCAGCCCGGTGGAGAGCGACAACGACAAGGAGCTTGCGGCAGGGCTGACGCCGAAATCGTGCGAGAAAATCGGCATCAGCGGCTGCACGCAATAAAGCAGCGCGAAGGTGGAGAAGCCTGAAAGGAAAAGCGCGAAGCTCGCCTTGCGGTATCCCGAGCTGCCGCGGACGAGATACTGTCTGGCTGCGCCTGTGGCATTTGAGGGAGGGGCCGGATCGGCGGCTTCGGGCATGGCATGAACCTTGGTGATCAACTCTAACTAAGCGGCCGCTCAATCCATTCCAACCCGCAACCATGCTCGCCGTATCCCTTTCGCGCGCGATTGAACATCTCCCCCCGATGGCTTAGCTTCCGGCCACAGTCATCGCAGGTCGGGCTATGGAACTCTCAAACAAGCGCATTCTTCTGATCATCTCGGGCGGTATCGCCGCCTACAAGAGCCTCGACCTGATCCGGCGGCTTCGCGAGCGCGGCGCGCTGGTGCGGCCGGTGATGACGAAGGCGGCGCAGGAGTTCATCACGCCGCTCGCCGTCGGTGCGCTTTCCGCAAGCCATGTCTATACCGACCTTTTTTCGCGCGAAGACGAGCAGGATGTCGGCCATATCCGGCTGGCGCGGGACACGGATCTCGTCGTGGTCGCGCCTGCCAGCGCCGACCTGATGGCAAAGATGGCGAATGGGCTCGCCGACGATCTGGCAAGCGCCGTCCTGCTTGCCACGGACCGGCCGGTCTTGATTGCGCCGGCGATGAACCCGAAGATGTGGGAAGCGCCGCCGACGAGGCGCAATGTCGCGACGCTGAAGGCGGACGGCATCCATTTCATTGGGCCAATGGCCGGCGAAATGGCCGAGCGCAATGAAGCGGGCGTCGGGCGCATGGCCGAGCCGCTGGAGATCGTCAAGGCGATCACGGCCCTGCTTGCTCCCGGCGACAGGCCTCTTGCCGGCAAGACCGCGATCGTCACCTCCGGGCCAACACATGAGCCGATCGATCCCGTGCGCTACATCGCCAATCGCTCCTCCGGCCGCCAGGGTCATGCGATTGCCGCGGCACTCGCGCGGCTTGGCGCCGAGGTCACGCTCGTTTCCGGACCGGTGACCATTCCTGACCCGCAGGGCGTGACGACGGTGCATGTGGAGAGGGCCGAGGAGATGCGGGATGCCGTGGTCTCCCGCCTGCCCGCGGATATCGCCGTGATGGTGGCCGCCGTCGCCGACTGGCGCGTCGCATCTTCGGCTGGCCACAAGATCAAGAAACAGCCGGGCGAGGCCCCGCCGCCGCTGCAGCTTGCGGAAAACCCGGACATCCTGAAGACGGTCGGCCATCACGAGAACCGCCCGAGGATCGTCGTTGGTTTCGCCGCCGAAACACAGGACGTGGTCGCCAACGGAAGGTCGAAGCTGGAGCGCAAGGGCGCCGACATGATCGTCGCAAACGATGTATCACCCGAAACCGGCGTGATGGGCGGCACCCGCAACCGGGTGAAGATCATCAGCGCCAGCGGTGTCGATGAGTGGCCGGATCTCGACAAGGACGAGGTGGCGGAGCGCTTGGCGGCGCTGATCGCGCAGAAGCTCGTCGGCTAGCTCAGGCAGCCTGCGGCAAGGATTGCGGCTGGAAGATCGACGCCTGCATACCCTCGGCGCAGACCTTCACGGCGCTGCCATCCGGGATCTCCACCCAGGTATCGACGTCATCGTTCAGCGGCTCCGACACGAGGCAATATCCGGTGCGGCCGCCCATCGGCGCGGCGTACAGCGTCGGCGGCTTGTGGTCGGTGGCGTAGCGCACGGCGTAAAGCTGCTTGCCGTCGGAGAAGGCGGCGGTAAACCGCACCAATGCCTCCCCCCGTCTCTGGTGCGACAGTTCCTCCACGGTGGCGATCGCCTTCTCCATCGCACCGAACGGATCGGCATCCATGCCGAACTGGAGCGCCAGCAGGAACAGCAGCTCGGAATCGGTGGTGCCGGTGCGGGCATGGAACAGCTCGTCGGAGAGCAGAGCCTCCATCGGCCGGCGTATCGCCTCGAAGCCGGAGATCTGGCCGTTATGCATGAAGGACCAGGTCCCATGCACGAAGGGGTGGCAGTTGTCGCGACGCGTGCCGCCATTCGTCGCTGCCCGCACATGCGCAAGGAAAAGCGGCGAACGGATCTGCCGGGCAAGGCTCTTCAGGTTGCAATCCGACCAGGCGGGCAGGATGTCGCGGTAGCGGCCGGGCTCCGGCCTTTCGCCATACCAGGCGATGCCGAAACCGTCCCCGTTCGTGGCGGTCTTGGCGCGGGTGGCGCAGTGGGACTGTTCGATCAGCGAATGAGCCGGCGAGGATACGAGCTCCTCAAGATAAAGAGGTTCGCCACGATAGGCTGCCCAACGGCACATGGATTCCAGCTCTCCCGCTTGCCGCAGACGCGGCTCGTCCTGCAATGACTTGAGGGTCGCGAATTATGGTTAACGACCCGTAAATCCAGGCTCGTCATGGCATGAATCGAGGCCGGCGCGGATCAAATTTTGCGACAGTCTGTTGCCGTGTGCGCTTGTCGAACGACGTATGAAACCTAGATTGAGGAACATGTCTCGTCAGGAACACGCGAATCCCCCAACCGAAGGCGCCGGATCTGCGGGCGACCAGGTTCTCGAAGAACTCATGCAAGATCCTTCGCACTGGGCTCTTTTTCTCGACATCGATGGCACACTGATCGACCTTGCCGAAACGCCCGAAAGCATTGTCGTGCCGGCTGAGCTACCGGCTGACCTTCACCGCCTTTCCGCCAGGCTTGGTGGCGCGTTGGCGCTGGTCACCGGCCGCGCCCTGCCTTTCGCGGACCGGCTTTTCCAACCGTATGTCTTTCCGATTGCCGGATTGCATGGGTCCGAACGCCGCGATGCGACCGGCATGACAACCCGCGTAGAGGTTGGCGCCGAGTTCGAAACGCTGAAGGCCGCGCTGGCCCGCGAGGCGCAGCAATGGCCGGGCGTGCTGATTGAGAACAAGGGAGCGGCTGTTGCCGCGCACTACCGACGCGCGCCCGAGCAGCGCGAGGTGGTGGAAGCGGCCATGGAACGTTACCTCGATATGGCGGGCGAAGACTTCACCCTGCAGCATGGCAAGATGGTCGTGGAAATCCGCCCCGCGCGCGCCAGCAAGGGTCACGCGCTCATGGCCTATCTGAACGAGGCGCCGTTCCAGGACCGCAAGCCCATCGCCATCGGCGATGACGTGACCGACGAAGCGATGTTCCGTGTCGTGAACGAGCTTGGCGGCCATTCCATCCGCATCTCCGAGACACCTGCCGAAACGGTGGCACAATCCACCCTGCCCTCCGCTTCTTATCTACGCTCTCTCATCCATCGATTTGCTGCCGAAACCGTTCGGCCTGAGTGAAAGGAACCACCGTGAGCCGTCTTGTGGTCGTTTCGAACCGCGTCACCCTGCCGCAAAAAAGTGGCGACGCCCCGGCGGGCGGCCTCGCCGTTGCCCTGCAGGCGGCACTTGAAGAGCGCGGCGGCATCTGGATGGGCTGGTCGGGCAAGTCCAGCGGTTCGAAAGAGCCGCAGCCACTCGACATGCGCACGCATGGCAACATCACCTATGCGCTGACTGACCTCACCAAGACCGATGTCGAGGAATATTACCACGGCTTCGCCAACCGGGTGCTCTGGCCGATCTGCCATTACCGCCTCGACCTTGCGGAATACGGCCGCAAGGAGATGGCCGGTTATTTCCGAGTCAACCGCTTCTTTGCCCAGCGGCTTGCGCCGCTCATCGAGGAAGATGACGTCATCTGGGTGCATGACTACCACTTGATCCCGCTTGCCGCGGAACTACGCGAGATGGGGCTGAAGAACAAGATCGGCTTCTTCCTTCATATCCCCTGGCCGCCGGCCGACGTGCTGTTTGCCATGCCCGTCCACGAACAGATCATGCGGGGCCTTTCGCAATACGATCTCGTCGGCTTCCAGACCGAGCACGACCTCGACAATTTCGGTGGCGGGCTGGTGCGCGAAGGCATCGGCGAGCGGCTGGAAGGCAACAAGTTCTCGACCTACGGCCGAACCTTCAAGGGCGGTTATTATTCGATCGCGATCGAAACCGAGGAATTCGCCAGGTTCGCCAAGAAGGCCTACAATAACGCGATCGTGCGCAAGGCGCGCCAGAGCGTCGAAGGCCGCGACCTGATCATTGGCGTTGACCGGCTGGACTATTCCAAGGGCATTACCCAGCGCATCGATGCTTTCGACAAGTTCATCACGCTCAACCCGGCCTACCAGAACAAGGTCACCTATCTGCAGATCACCCCGAAATCGCGATCGGAAGTGCCGGAATACGAGCAGATGCAGCGTACGGTCGCCGAACAGGCGGGACGCGTGAACGGCTCGGTCGGCACCGTGGACTGGGTGCCGATCCGTTATGTCAACCGCTCGGTGGCGCGGCCGGTGCTGGCCGGGCTCTATCGGCTGGCCCGGATCGGGCTCGTGACGCCGCTGCGTGACGGCATGAATCTCGTTGCCAAGGAATATCTCGCCGCACAGGATCCGGAAGATCCCGGCGTGCTCGTTCTTTCCCGCTTTGCCGGAGCTGCACGTGAACTGACAGGCGCCCTGCTGGTCAATCCTTATGACATCGAAGGCACTGCGCATGCGATCGCACGCGGCCTGACCATGTCCCTCGACGAACGCAAGCAGCGTTGGGAAAAGATGATGGAGCACCTGAAGGTCTACGACATCAACCGCTGGTGCGACGACTTCCTGAAAGACCTCGCTTCGGCCTGATCGGCCTGATCGGCGAGCTTCAGGGCTTTCCAGAAACCCGCTTCCGCGTTAGGCAACATGCCTCACCATCAAGAGGGGCCGCATGTCCGATCTGTCTGCCGTCACACCCGAACGTATCGCCGAAACCGAGAAGCTGATCCGGCCGTTCATTCGCCACACGCCGGTCATGCGCGTCAACCTGAAGGATTTTGGCGCCAAGGCGCGGTCGGTCGACCTGAAGCTCGAACTGCTGCAGCATTCCGGCTCGTTCAAGGTGCGCGGCGCGTTTGCAAGCTTGTTGTCCCGGGAACTGCCGGACGCCGGCGTGGTCGCTGCATCGGGCGGCAATCATGGCGCGGCCGTGGCTTATGCCGCGCGCGAACGCGGTGTGCCCGCGCACATCTTCGTGCCGAGCGTTTCTTCGCAGGCCAAGATCGACCTCATCCGCTCCTACGGCGCCGACCTCGTTGTTGGCGGCGACCGTTATGCCGACGCGCTGGCGGCCAGCGAACGGTTTGCCGCTGAAAGCGGTGCCTTGCCCATCCACGCCTATGACCAGCCCGAAACGCTGATCGGCCAGGGAACGCTTGGCAAGGAGATCGAAGAAGACCTGCCGGAGATGACCACGCTGCTGGTGGCTGTTGGCGGTGGCGGCCTGATCGGCGGCATTGCCTCCTGGCTGCGCGGACGCGTGAAGATCGTGGCGGTGGAATCCGATGGCGCGCCCACCCTTTACGAGGCGTTCAAGGCCGGCAAGCCGGTGGATGCTCCCGCTGGCGGCATCGCAGCGGACTCGCTTGCGCCAAAACAGGTCGGACAGTTGATGTTCCCCGTGGCCAAGCAGTTCGTCGAGCCACCCGTACTGGTGTCAGACCAGGATATTCTCGACGCGCAGAAGGCACTCTGGTCCGGCGCGCGGCTTGTTGCGGAACCCGGCGGCGCGGCGGCGTTTGCGGCTCTCCTGTCCGGCAAATATGTGCCGGCGCCCGATGAACGGGTTTGCGTGCTGGTTTGCGGCTCCAACACCACGGCCGTCAAGTTCGCCTGATGATGCTGTTCGCCTCGATCCGCCATGCTTGAACTGCAGCAGCCTTCAACCTTCGAGCAGGTCGTCAAGAAAAGCCGGTTTCTTGCCACCGCGCTGCCTGTCGCAAGCGAGGAGGAGGCGAAAGCCGCCATCGCCGCGCAGTCGCATGCGGACGCGAACCACAATTGCTGGGCATGGCGGATCGGCCAGGCCTATCGCTTTTCCGATGACGGGGAGCCGAGCGGCACGGCAGGCAAGCCGATCCTGGCCGCCATTGACGGCCACGCCGTCGACAAGGTCGTGGTGATCGTGACCCGCTGGTTCGGCGGCATCCTGCTTGGCAGCGGCGGCCTCGTGCGGGCCTATGGCGGGACCGCCGGCCAGTGCCTCAAGAGCGCGCAGCTGGCGGAGGTCAGGCCTTCGGTCGAAGGCGCCGTCCACCTGGAGTTCTCCGACCTTGCCCGGGTGAAGGCGCGCCTCCAGTCCCACCCTGACCTGTCCATCACGGACGAGCGGTTTGGAGGCACCGGCGCCGAGCTCATCATCCGCCTCGCGGAAGCGCACGTCGAAACCGTCTCGACCATGATCACCGACCTGACGAGCGGCCGGTCACAGCTGCAGCTCGACTAGCCGCCGAAACGACCGCGGATCACGCCGCCTTGGCGACCTGATATTCCTTGATCGCGACCATCTTGATCGTCGGATAACGCTCAGCCTCATAGCGCAGCGAGAAGGCATCCTGCGCCAGGAAGACGGGATCACCATCGAGGTCGCGGGCGATATCGCCGCGCTTAACCGTCAGGAATTTTTCAAGATCGGCCGGATTGTCGGACGAGATCCAGCGGCAGACCGAGAAGCGCGACATTTCGAAAGAGACCGGCAGCGTATATTCCGCCGACAGGCGCTCCTTCAGCACGTCGAGCTGCAGCGCGCCAACAACGCCGACGATGGCCGGGGATCCGTCTTCCGGGGAGAAGAGCTGGACAACGCCCTCTTCCGCCATCTGCTGCAGGGCTTCCTTCAGCTTCTTCGCCTTCATCGCATCTTCGAGCCGCACGCGGCGAAGGATTTCCGGCGAGAAGTTCGGCACGCCCTGGAACACCAGCGCCTCACCTTCCGTCAGCGTGTCGCCGATGCGCAGCGTGCCGTGGTTCGGGATGCCGACGACATCGCCGGCGTAAGCCGTATCCGCGAGCTGCCGCTGGGAGGCGAAAAAGAACTGCGGTGCGGTCAGGCCCAACAGCTTGCCGGTGCGCGCGAGCCGCGCCTTCATGCCGCGCTCCAGCTTGCCGGAGCAGATGCGTGCGAACGCAATGCGGTCGCGGTGGTTGGGGTCCATGTTGGCCTGGATCTTGAAGACGAAGGCCGTCATCTTTTCTTCGTCGGCATGCACCTTGCGCACATCCGCCACCTGGTCGCGCGGCGGCGGGGCAAATTCACCCAGCGCCTCGATCAGGTCACGAACGCCGAAGTTACGCAGCGCCGAGCCGAAGAAGACCGGCGTCAGGTGGCCTTCCAGGAAAGCCTGCTTGTCGAACGGCTTGCAGGCCTCGATCGCCAGCTCGGTTTCCTCGACAAAGCTGTCGCGCTCGTTCTCGGGCAGACGGTCCGCGACCGACTGCGGGCCGTTGACCTTCGTCCGCTGCACTTCCGTATCGGAGCCGCGCACCGCGTTGCCAGCCAGATGATAAGAGCCGCAGAAGGTCTTCGAGCGACCGATCGGCCAGGTCACCGGCGCGCAATCGAGCGCCAGCTTTTCCTCGACCTCATCGAGGATCTCGAAGGGGTCGCGGCTTTCGCGGTCCATCTTGTTGACGAAGGTGATGATCGGGATGTCGCGCATGCGGCACACTTCGAAGAGCTTCAACGTGCGCGGCTCGATACCCTTGGCGGCGTCGATCACCATGACGGCAGCATCAACGGCGGTCAGCGTGCGATATGTGTCGTCGGCGAAGTCTTCGTGGCCGGGCGTATCCAGGATGTTGAACACATTGCCTTCGTATTCGAAGGTCATCACCGAGGTGACCACCGAGATGCCACGCTCGCGCTCGATCTTCATCCAGTCGGAGCGCGTCTGGATACGGTCCTTCTTCGCCTTCACTTCTCCCGCAAGCTGGATGGCGCCGCCGAACAGAAGCAGCTTTTCGGTGAGCGTCGTCTTACCAGCGTCCGGGTGGGCGATAATCGCGAATGTGCGACGGCGGGAGACCGCCTCGGCAATCGTTTCGGGCATATGTAAAGTGTCCTTTGAGTTGCCGCGTATCTAGCGACTCAAGGGCCAATATGCAATCAACCGCCGCAAAAGAAGGATACCGCATGCCCGACGTTCTCGGCCCTTTGCTCAATCTCGTCCGCCTGCCGCATGGTGCCGGGCTCGACCTGCCAGCCTACGAGACCGCGGGTGCCGCCGGCATGGATATTCGCGCCGCCGTCGAGGCCGATGCACCGCTGCCGCTCGCGCCGGGCAAGCGGGCGCTCGTGCCCACCGGCTTCATCTTCGAAATCCCCCAAGGTTTCGAGATGCAGGTGCGCCCGCGCTCCGGCCTTGCCTTCAAGCATGGGATCACCTGCCTCAACACCCCTGGCACGATCGACAGCGATTACCGCGGCGAAGTGAAGGTGCTCTTGGTCAACTTCGGTGATGAAGACTTCGTGGTGACCCGCGGCATGCGCATCGCACAGTTGGTCGTGGCACCGGTGACGCAGGTCCAGGTCGCCGAGGTCCGCGAGGCCGGAACCACCGCCCGCGGAGCAGGAGGATTTGGCTCAACCGGCGTTTGAGAGCAGTCTGTTTTCCGGATCTGCCTTGAGCGGGAACAAATTTGCGTAATTGAGCAGGCGCGTGCGCGCGCTTTGCTGGCATTCGGGGGCAACTCGCCCTAGTTTCCTCTCCAAACAAATGGAGATCAGCATGACAGACAGCCGGAAGCCGGGCCGCGGCAAAATCTATTCCTCCATCACCGAAACCATTGGCGATACGCCGATCGTGCGGCTGGACAAGCTGGCGCGCGAAAAGGGCGTGAAGGCGAACCTGCTCGCCAAGCTCGAGTTCTTCAACCCGATTGCCTCGGTGAAGGATCGTATCGGCGTTGCGATGATCGAGAGCCTCGAAGCACAGGGCAAGATCACCCCCGCCAAGACCACGCTCGTTGAGCCGACGTCGGGCAATACCGGCATCGCGCTCGCCTTTGCCGCTGCCGCCAAAGGCTACAAGCTCATCCTCACCATGCCGGAAACCATGTCGATCGAGCGCCGCAAGATGCTGGCGCTTCTCGGCGCGGAACTGGTGCTGACCGAAGGCCCGAAGGGCATGAAGGGCGCGATCGCCAAGGCGGAAGAACTCGCCGCAAGCCTGCCGGACGCCATCATTCCGCAGCAGTTCGAAAACCCGGCCAACCCGGAAATCCACCGCAAGACGACGGCCGAGGAAATCTGGAACGACACCAATGGCGAAGTCGACATCTTCGTTTCCGGCATCGGCACCGGCGGCACGATCACCGGAGCCGGCCAGGTTCTCAAGAGCCGCAAGCCGGGCGTAAAGGTCATCGCCGTCGAGCCGGAAGAGTCCCCGGTTCTGTCAGGCGGCCAGCCGGGTCCGCACAAGATCCAGGGCATTGGTGCCGGCTTCGCACCGAAAATCCTCGACACGGAAGTTTATGACGAGGTCGTCACCATCAACAGCGCCGACGCGATGGAAACCGCGCGGCTCGTTGCCAAGCTCGAAGGCGTGCCGGTCGGCATTTCTTCCGGGGCAGCGCTGGCGGCGGCAATCCGGGTCGGCAGCCGCGAGGAAAATGCCGGCAAGAACATTGTCGTAATCATCCCCTCCTTCGCTGAACGTTACCTGTCGACGGCGCTCTTCGAAGGCCTCGGCAACTAAGCTCGCCTACTGGCGAACATGGTCCTTCCCGAGGATCATGTTCGCACTTACCTTGATGCGAGGCCCCCAATGCCGGGCCTCCTCACGCCGTCGCCATGGCGAGCCGCTCCCCCGCCATCCGGTAGGAAATGGCCTCGGCGATGTGGATGCGGCCGACGGTGTCACGATCATCAAGGTCGGCAAGCGTGCGCGCCACCTTCAGCACCCGATGATAGCCGCGGGCCGAAAACTTCATCTTTTCCGCTGCATCACGCAGCAACTGCAGCCCGCCGGCATCCGGCTCGGCGATCGTTTCGATCAGCGCTGTCGAGCACCGCGCGTTCGTGGATACGCCCATGGCGCCAGCACTCTCGAACCGCTCCCTTTGCCGCTCGCGTGCCGCCGCAACCCGACGCGCCACATCCGCGCTGCGCTGCGCAGGCGCCGGCCGAATGAGATCGGCCGCCGAAACCGCCGGCACATCGATGCGGATGTCGATGCGATCCATCAGCGGACCGGATATGCGCGCCTGATAGTCGGCAGCGCATCGTGGCCCGCGCGCGCAGCTATGGCCCGGTTCGCCCGCCATGCCGCATTTGCAGGGGTTCATGGCAGCAACCAGCTGGATATTGGCCGGATAGGTGACGCGGTGGTTGGCGCGGGCAATGATGCATTCGCCGCTTTCCAGCGGCTGGCGTAGCGCGTCGAGCACCTGCGGCGAGAACTCGGGGAACTCGTCGAGAAACAACACGCCGTGATGGGCAAGCGAGGTCTCGCCCGGCTTTGCACGCAGCCCGCCGCCGATCAGCGCCGCCATGGTCGCCGAATGATGCGGCGTGCGGTAGGGGCGGCGATCGGACAGCTTGCCGCCCGAGAGCTGACCAGCGATCGAGTGGATCATAGACACCTCGAGAAGTTCCGAGGCTGAAAGCGGCGGCAGGATCGACGGCAGGCGCGCCGCGAGCATGGATTTTCCTGATCCTGGAGGGCCGACCATCAGGAGGTTGTGCCCACCGGCGGCCGCGACTTCCAGCGCACGCTTGGCGCTTTCCTGTCCCTTGATATCCACGAGGTCCGGCAGGTTGGACGGCAGGGCGCGTACCGCGGGCTGTGGCCGCGAGATGACCTGGGTGCCGCGGAAATGGTTGGCGAGTGCTATCAGGCTGCGCGGCGCGATGATGTCGATATCGGCTCCCGCCCAGGCGGCTTCCGCGCCGCTGTCGGCGGGGCAGATCAACCCCTTGCCCAGCGCGTTCGCGCCAATCGCCGCCGGCAAGGCGCCAGCCACAGGTGCCAGCGTGCCATCAAGGTTCAACTCGCCCAAAACGACATAATCGGCAACGGCATCACCCGGTATGGCACCGAGCGCCGCCATCAGACCAAGCGCGATGGGGAGGTCGAAGTG
Source organism: Neorhizobium sp. SOG26 (assembly GCF_003491345.1). Taxonomy (GTDB): domain Bacteria; phylum Pseudomonadota; class Alphaproteobacteria; order Rhizobiales; family Rhizobiaceae; genus Neorhizobium; species Neorhizobium turbinariae. The sequence continues at coordinate 3,353,881 of NZ_CP025512.1, read as the reverse complement.
CGAACCCTCCTTCGGCAAATCTGCGGGAGCGAGATTGACGGTGACCTTCTTGGGCGGCATCGCGAGCCCGGAGGCATGAAGGGCCGCCTGGACCCGTTCGCGGCTTTCCGCCACCGCCTTGTCCGGCAGGCCCACGATATGCATGCCCATCTTGCCGGGTCCGACCATGACCTGGACATCGACCGGAACGCCCTCAATGCCCTGGAATGCAACCGTACTGACACGCGCTACCATGCTTCCCGCTCCCAAACATCATGTCCGGAACGTCGGCGTGGGTCGCTTTCCGTGCCAGCGACTGCAATCTGGCACAGAAGAACTTCCAGTTCAAGAACATTGCATGAACATCGGCCACGATTCTGCACGCAAAACGCGCAGCCGGTTGCAACCGGAGAACAGGTGCGAACGCGTCAGCCGGCGCGCTTTGCGTCAATCGCGTCCCAGAGCAGGCTGGCAACGTCGGCGCCGCCGAACTTCTTCACCTCACGAATGCCGGTCGGAGAGGTGACGTTGATCTCCGTCATGTAGTCGCCGATCACGTCGATACCGACGAAGATGAAGCCGCGCTCGCGCAGTGCCGGCCCGATCCGGGCGCAGATTTCCTTTTCGCGCGTCGTGAGTTCGGTCGGCTCGGCGCGCCCGCCAACATGCATGTTGGAGCGGCTGTCGGTTTCGGCAGGCACTCGGTTGATCGCGCCCACCGGCTCGCCGTCGACAAGCAGGATGCGCTTGTCGCCCTGGCGCACCGCCGGGAGATAGGCCTGCGCGATATAGGGTTCGCCGCGATACATCTGCGCAAACATCTCAAGCAGCGAGGTGAAGTTGCGGTCATCACGGGCGGAATGGAACACGCCAGCCCCGCCGTTGCCGTAGAGCGGCTTCAGGATGATGTCGCCGAGTTCATGGCGGAAACGGGCAATCTCCGCGGCATCGCGCGAGATCAATGTCGGCGGCATCAGGTCCGCGAACTCGGTCACGAAGATCTTTTCCGGCGAATTACGCACCCAGGCAGGGTCGTTCACCACCAGTGTCTTCGGGTGGATGCGCTCCAGCAGATGCGTCGAGGTGATGTAGCCCATGTCGAAGGGCGGATCCTGGCGCAGATGCACCACGTCCATGGTCGACAGATCAACGCGCTCCTTTTCGCCGAGCGTGAAGTGGTCACCCTTGATGTCGCGAACCTGCAGCGGCTCAAGCGCCGCGAATATCTTGCCGTCGCGCATGGTCAGCCGGTCCGGCGTGTAGTGGAACAGCTCGTAGTCGCGCGACTGCGCCTCGAGCGCCATGGCGAAGGTGGAGTCACCGGCAATGTTGATGCCGGAGATGTGGTCCATCTGGAATGCGACCTTGCGGATTTTCGCCATGACATGAGCCCCCTGAATTTGGCTCGCCTGATGTAGGATGAGCCGCCACCAAAGGCAACCCAAACAGGCTGCGAGACCTCCGTGACCGAGGCAGCCTAGAAGGCGTCGGGAAAATGCCGCGGCAGACGGCCCGGCAGCACCGCGACCACATCGTAGCGGTACGACAGGCGCCCGCCGTCCCGGCGCCTGGAAAGCCAGACTTCGCTTGCCGCCCGGATGCGGTGCTGCGCACCATAGGAGACGGCATCGAGTGCCGCACCCTCGTGCCTGCGGGCCTTGACCTCGACGAAAGCAACGAGGTCACCCTTCCTGATGATCAGGTCGATTTCACCGCGCTTTGTGCGATAGCGCATGGCGAGCACCCGATAGCCCTTGGCCATCAGCCAGGCGGCGGCGAGATATTCTGCGAAGTGGCCGCGGCGCTCGGCGCGCTGCCGCTTTTCCGTTGCCTGGGGCGGACCGGCCTCAGGCCCCCTCACCCGCTTCACCCTTCATCTCGAGAAGCCGCTGGTAAAGATCCTTCTTCGCCAGCCCCGTTGCGCGCGCCGCCTCGGCCGCAGCCTTGGATGCCGGCATCTGGCTTGCCAACTGCCGCAGCATGGCATCCACCTCCAGCGCGCCCGGCGCTTCTTCCGCTTCCGGTGGCGCGATGAGCAGCACGATCTCGCCTTTCACCGTTTTCTGCTCGTCATAGAATTCGGCAAGTTCCTCCAGCGCGCCGCGCCGGAATTCTTCGAATGTCTTCGTCAGTTCCCGGCAGACCACGGCGCGGCGGGTTTCGCCCAACACCTCGGCTGCCGCCGTCACGGTTGCGCCGATCCGATGCGGAGACTCAAAGAAGATCAGCGTCGCCGGCACCTTGGCGAGTTCGGCCAGCCGGTCACGGCGGCCCTTGTCCTTCGCCGGCAGGAAACCCGCAAACATGAAGGCATCGGACGGCATTCCGGATCCGACAAGGGCTGCGAGCGGCGCCGAGGCCCCGGGGATCGGCACCACCTTGTGGCCGGCTTCCAGCGCCATCTGCCCCAGCCGATAACCGGGATCGGAGACGAGCGGCGTGCCGGCATCCGAGACAAGCGCCACGGACTTGCCCTGTTCCAGCGCGGCCAGAAGCCGCGGGCCCGCTTCATCGGCATTGTGTTCGTGGTAGGCATAAGGCCGGTTGACGATGCCGTAGCGGTCCAGAAGCACCCGGGTGACGCGGGTATCCTCACAGGCCAGCACATCTGCGCCGGAGAGTGTTTCCAGCGCCCGCAGAGTTATGTCGCCGAGATTGCCGATCGGGGTCGCAACGAGATAAAGCGCCGGCTCGAGCGGCCGTGCCGGCACGAAGGTATTGGCAACGCGGTAGCCGCGCTGGCTTTTTGGGTCATCGGTCACGGGGCATCACGGCAAGTCGATCTGGTCATCTCTCTTTATCATTCAGCCGGCGCCCTTCCACAAGAGACGGTGCCTGCTGTTTTCTGTGCGCAAGTCACCGCTTCCGGCGCCGCCCGCGGCAGGAACAAGCCTTCCACCCCTTGCTTTTCCTCTGACTTTGCTGCCATTTTGCCGATCCACATCATCCGGTTGAAACCACCGGCAGAATATCAGGCTCCGGCCCGTCCGGGCCGACACGGTCGAAAGCGATAGCGTCCATGCGTATTACTCTTGAGCGGTCCAACCTCCTTAAATCGCTGAACCACGTGCATCGCGTGGTCGAGCGCCGGAACACGATCCCGATCCTTTCCAACGTGCTGTTGCGTGCCTCGGGGGCCAATCTCGACCTGAAGGCGACCGACCTGGACCTCGAGATCACCGAAGCCGTTCCGGCCATGGTGGAAACTGCTGGCGCCACGACCGTGCCGGCGCACCTGCTCTATGAAATCGTCCGCAAGCTCCCCGACGGCTCGGAAGTACTGCTCGCCACCAATCCGGATGGCGGCTCCATGACGGTACAGTCGGGCCGCTCTAAGTTCTCGCTGCAGTGCCTGCCGGAAGCCGACTTCCCGGATCTGACCGCCGGCAGCTTCAGCCATACCTTCAAGCTGAAGGCGACGGACCTGAAGATGCTGATCGATCGCACCCAGTTTGCGATCTCGACGGAAGAAACGCGTTATTACCTGAACGGCATCTTCTTCCACACGATCGAGGCAGGCGGCGACCTGAAGCTGCGCGCCGTTGCGACGGACGGGCACCGCCTGGCGCGTGCGGATGTCAGTGCTCCTTCGGGTTCGGAAGGCATGCCGGGCATCATCATCCCGCGCAAGACGGTTGGCGAGTTGCAGAAACTGGTCGATGATCCGGAAGCGGTCGTCACGGTTGAGGTTTCCGACGCCAAGATCCGCCTGACAATCGGCTCGATCGTCATGACCTCGAAGCTGATCGACGGCACCTTCCCGGATTACCAGCGCGTCATCCCGACCGGCAACGACAAGGAAATGCGCGTCGATTGCAACAGCTTCACCAAGGCTGTGGACCGCGTCTCGACAATTTCGTCCGAACGTGGCCGCGCCGTGAAGTTGGCGCTCTCGGACGGCCAGTTGATGCTGACGGTCAACAACCCCGATTCCGGTAGCGCCACGGAAGAAGTCGCCGTCGGCTACGACAATGACCCGATGGAAATCGGCTTCAACGCCAAGTACCTGCTGGACATCACCGCCCAGCTTTCCGGCGATGACGCGATCTTCATGCTGGCGGATGCCGGTTCGCCGACGCTGGTGCGTGATACCGCTGGCGATGATGCGCTTTATGTCTTGATGCCGATGCGCGTCTAACCGACCCAAGGCGGCAGGCTACCAAGGCTTCGCCGCCTTTTTCAGCGGCAGCAGGCCTTACGACATTTTTTTGCCTTTCTGCGCCATCAACTTGGGCGCAGTAGCGGCAGCTTCGGGAGAGGATCTAAGGTGGAATTGCGGCTTAAGGAGCGGCTTGGCCGCAAGTTCGATGAGGAGATCCGCTTTTTCAAGGGCTGGATGGACGGGCCGAAACAGGTGGGCGCGATCTGCCCCACATCCTCCATCACCGCCAGGCGGATGGCGAGGGTCATCAACCCGAAATCCGGCTTACCCGTGCTGGAACTGGGTCCCGGCACAGGCATCATCACCAAGGCGATCCTGCAGCGCGGCGTGGCGCCGAAGGATCTCGTCTCCGTCGAGTACTCGACCGGCTTCTACCAGCACCTGGTGCGCAGCTTCCCCGGCGTGAACTTCATCAATGGTGACGCCTTCGACCTCGACCGCACGCTCGGCGCCTTCAAGGACGCGACCTTCGACAGCGTCATCTCCGCCATTCCGCTCCTGAGCTTCCCGATGGACCAGCGCATGGCGTTGATCGAAGACCTGCTCGACCGCATTCCCGCTGGCCGGCCGGTGCTGCAGATTACCTACGGCCCGGTCTCTCCCGTCATCGCGCGGCCGGATCGCTACAAGATCAAGCACTACGACTTCGTGATGCGCAACATCCCGCCGGTGCAACTCTGGACCTATACCCGCGCCTGAGCGATAAATCGGGACCAATCCTCAGCAGGTGATCCCGGTCCATGACCTTCGGCCTTTACATCACGCATCCGCAAGTCCGGATCGATCCGAACATCCCGGTGCCGAAATGGGGGCTGTCAGAGATCGGCCGCGCCCGGACTGAACAGGCCGCCCGGTCAGTTTGGGCTCAGCGCCTCGGGCGGATTATCTCCAGCGACGAGACAAAGGCGATCGAGACGGCGGAAATCCTCGCCGCTGCCGCAGGCGTTTCCGTCGAGATCGCGGCCGACACCCATGAGAACGATCGCTCCGCCACCGGCTTCCTGCCGCCGCTGGAATTCGAGAAGGCGGCCGACTGGTTCTTCGCCAACCCGACCGAGAGTTTCAAGGGCTGGGAACGCGCCGTCGATGCACAAGCCCGCATCGTCGCGGCCTTCAACCGCGTGCTCGCGGATCATGACCGGAACGTACCGATCGCCTTTGTCGGGCATGGCGGTGTTGGCACGCTGTTGAAGTGCCATCTGGCCAAGCGACCCATCGGGCGCGACCGCGACCAACCGGGTGGCGGTGGAAATCTCTACTGCTTCAGCCTTGCAGATCTGTCGCTCTCATGCGACTGGACCCCCATCGAAACATGGAAGGGAGTTCAGCGCGGATGAATGCACGTGACAGATTGATCGTGGGCCTTGATATCCCGACCATCGCAGAAGCCGAGCGCATGGTCGCGACACTGGGCGACACCGTCTCCTTCTACAAGATCGGTTACCAGCTGGCCTTTGCCGGCGGGCTCGATTTCGCGCGCGACCTTGCCCGCGACGGCAAGAAGATCTTCCTCGACATGAAGCTGCTCGACATCGACAACACGGTGGCGAAGGGAGTCGAGAACATCGCTAAGATGGGCATGACCATGCTCACCCTGCACGCCTATCCGAAGGCGATGCGCGCCGCCGTCGAAGCGGCCCGCGGCTCCGATCTCTGTCTGCTCGGCGTGACCGTGCTTACCTCCATGGACGGAGCGGATCTCGCGGATGCCGGCTACGACGCCGACCCGCATACGCTGGTGCTGCGCCGCGCGGAACAGGCAAAGTCGGCCGGCATGGGCGGTATCGTCTGTTCGGCCGAGGAATCGGCAGCCGTCCGCAAGATCATTGGCTCGGACATGGCGCTCGTGACGCCTGGCATCCGCCCGACCGGATCGGACGCGGGCGATCAAAAACGCGTCGTCACGCCGGGAGATGCCATCCGCAACGGTTCGAGCCACCTCGTGGTCGGCCGCCCGATCGTCAAGGCCGCCGACCCGGAGGCCGCCGCCGAAGCGATCCTTCAGGAAATGCAGGCCGCGCTCTAGCGGTTGTCGGTGACGGTGTTGTTCTCATCCTGGTCGAGGATGAGGCTCAGGCTCGCGCCATTCAGCCGGTTTCCCGTCACCACGTTATTCTGCGCAAAGTCCCTGGGGCTCAAACCGCTGCCAAAAGCGCCGCGCGTCCGGTAAAGGCAATAAAAGCGGTTGCCCTGGCGGCTGCCGAGCCAGATGGCCGGCCGGGCGCCAACCGTCGTGCTGTAGCGGAAGGTGTTATCCTTGATGACATTGCGCTGTGGCGCCTGGTGGCGGATCGTTCCACCCTCACCGCAGTTGCGATACAGGAAAATGCCGCCGCCGATCGGGTTTTCAAAGCGGTTGCCTTCGATCCGGTTGTCGGCTGAACCATCCACGGCCAACACCTCCCGAACCGTCGTGCGGATATCAAAGACGTTGCCCCGAATCTGATTGCGCGCCGATTCCGCGTCGAGATAGATCCCGACCGAGCCGGATTTGCCGGTGAAGGTGGAGTTCTCGACCACGAGGCCCGTCACCCCGGGCGCGGCATAAAGAGGGATGCCGCCCTGCGCTACGAAGGTCACGTTCTCGATGCGGATATCGCGCGGTGCCGCGGCTTGCGCCCGCTCGGTATGTCCCGGCGTCAGCGACGACTGGCGCACATTTTCCGCCTCGCCATTGCGACCAAGTCCACGAATATGGAGCCCGCCCTTGATCGTGCAGTTGCGGATGGTGATGTCGCGGGGCGCCTCCCAGCTGCCATCCGGCTGCCGTTTCGACCGGATGAGGACCGTCATCGCAGACGGGACCGTTCCATCCAGCGTCGCGCCATTACAGTCCAGCACGCGGCCGGACCCGGCCGAACCGGTAAAGGACAGCGGCACCGCAATAACATCGCCCTTCTTCAAGGTGAGATCGCAGTCGATCGCCACCGCCTTGGTGTTCTTCGTGACCTTGGCCTGCAGCCGGCGATGAATATCCGCGCCACATGCTTTCGTCGCGGTATCGGCCGGCGCCATCGGCGTAAACAGGAGCATTGAAGATATCACGGCACCAGCCAGGAGTCCGAATTGTCTAGTCATGTTGACTTGCCCGGTTTATTGCTCGAAGTCATCTTCATCGAAAACATCTTCTGGAGGAGACGGCATGGCAAAAGGATATTGGATCGCTCGCATGGATATCCATGACCCGGAGCGCTACAAGGATTATGTTGCCGCCACCAAGGCGCCTTTCGAGAAGTTCGGTGCGGTCTTCCATGTGCGCGGCGGTGAAGCCACGGCGCTTGAAGGCAAGGCCCGCGCCCGCAATGTCGTCATCGAGTTCGCCTCCAGGCAGGTTGCCCTTGATTGCTACAACTCCCCCGAATACCAGGCCGCTGCGAAAATCCGCCAGGAATGCGCCGAGGGCGAACTGTTGATCGTGGACGGCGTTTAAGGCTTGAAACTGCGACAGTAGAACCACTTCCACCCGGAAGGCGATTCGGCTAAACAGCGTCCAACACAAGACCCATCTGGCTCCCGGAGCATCATATCATGACTGTCACTAACCTGCCGCCACTCGTCACCGTATTTGGAGGTACAGGCTTTGTCGGTCGGCATGTGGTCCGGGCGCTTGCCAAGCGCGGTTACCGCATCCGCGTCGCGGTCCGCCGTCCCGACCTCGGCGGCTTCCTGCTTCCAGCCGGCTACATTGGCCAGATCACCCTGACGCAGGCGAACCTCCGCTACCGCCAGTCGGTTTTCAAGGCGATCGAAGGCTCGTCCTACGTGGTCAACTGCGTCGGCATCATGTTCGAGAGCGGCCGCAACACCTTCGACGCGGTTCAGGATCTCGGCGTTCGGTCTATCGCCGAAGCGACCCGTGCAGCCGGTGCGCGCCTCGTCCATATCTCCGCCATCGGCGCCGATGCCAATTCCGACTCCGCCTATGCCCGTTCCAAGGGCCGCGCGGAAGCAACCATCCAGTCGATCCTGCCGGACTCGGTCATCCTTCGACCGTCGATCGTCTTTGGCCCGGAAGACAGCTTCTTCAACAAGTTCGCCTCGATGGCCCGCCTTGCACCCGCCCTTCCGCTCGTTGGCGGCGGCGGAACGAGGTTCCAGCCGGTTTATGTCGAGGATCTCGCGGAAGCTGTCGCGCGCTCCGTCGACGGCACCATCGAGATGGGTCGCACCTATGAGCTCGGCGGCCCCGAAGTGCTGACCTTCAAGGAATGTCTCGAGACGATGCTGCGCGTCATCAATCGCGACAACAAGCTCGTTTCGCTGCCCTTCGGCATCGCTTCGCTGCTCGGCAGCATCGCGTCTCTCATCCCGTTCCTCACGCCGCCCATCACCAGCGACCAGGTGAAGCTCCTGAAGAAGGACAATGTCGTTTCTGAGGATGCCGTGCGCGAAGGCCGCACGCTGCAGGGCATGGGCATTCGCCCGACGCTGCTTGCGTCGATCCTGCCGTCCTATCTCGTGCACTATCGCCCGCAGGGCCAGTACACGGGCACCGGCCGCGCCGCCTGACAAGAACGTCTTTCTGAGCCGCCCGGTCACATGGATCGGGCCGCCTCCTCCCTTGCCGGGACCTGTTTCAGCCCGCTTGGTGGCCGATGATGTGGCACAATAGTCGCAGTCGGAAACACAGTGCTGTTAACGGCCAGTTCAGCAAAATCATTTATTGAAAACTTCTAATGCGAGCAATAAAGCTCGCCGCCAACCAAGCACCACATGTCCACCAGATCCTCTTCCGAAAGGCGTATTCCTATGGGCAAGCCCATTGCACTCTTTTTCGCGTGTGCAGCTTTGATCGTCCTCGCTGGCTCCTTCATGGCGCCGCGCACGGATGCCGCGGGAAGAGTTGAGTGCACGTCCGCTTATGGCGTTGATCCCTGCAGCACTGCATCGGTCCGCCGCTGATCTCCAGCGAATAGAACAAAAGAAAAAGGCGGCTCATCAGCCGCCTTTTTCTTGTCTGAGGTTGGCTTAACTTCAGAAAGCGGGCGCCAGGGCCGCTACCGCGGTCGCATCCTGCGACGGCCAGAACAACAACCCGAGCAGACCGACGACGCCGATCACGATCCGCCAATAGGCGAACGGCGCGTAACCGCGGCTCGACACGAAGTCGAGAAGCGAGCGGACAACGAGGATCGCGGTGACGAAGGCGGCGATGAAACCGACGGCGATCACCGCGCCATCGTCAAAGCTTATCAGCTCGCGGTTCTTGTAAAGGTCGAGCACGAAGGCGCCAAGCATGGTCGGCATTGCGAGGAAGAACGAAAACTCCGCCGCAGAGCGCTTATCGGTCCCCATCAGTAGCGAGCCGACGATGGTGGCACCGGACCGGGATGTGCCCGGGATCATCGCGATGCACTGGAAAAGCCCAATCTTGAACGCAAGCGACAGCGGGTAGTCCATCACGTCGTGGTATTTCGGCTGGAACTTCATCTTGTCGACGGCAAGCAGGATGATGCCGCCGATGATCAGCATGATGCAGATCAGCATTGGCGTTTCAAACAGCACCGACTTGATGAAGCCATGCGCCAGCGCACCGATGACCGCCGCCGGCAGAAAAGCGACCAGCACCGTCAGCACGAAATGACGTGCCTTCTCGCTGTTCGGCAGCGCCAAGGCGATCGAGGTCAACCGGTGCGCATAAACAAGCAGGATGGCAAGGATCGCGCCGAGCTGGATCAGGACTGCGAAGGTATTTCCGGGGGAATGGAAGCCGAGAAACCGGCCGGCCAGGAGAACGTGTGCGGTTGAGGAAACGGGAAGAAATTCAGTGAGCCCTTCGATGAGGCCAAGTACGAGCGCACTGACGATGGACTGATCCGCCATTCTTAATCCTTTATTGAGCAGATAAGCGCAATTTGACGAGCTTACGAGCCGTTGCTTGTGCTGGCCCTACCAAATCCATATAGCTGCGATATGTCAGCCGGCGCCGGACGCAGCCTGTCTATATGATCTTCACAAAGTTAAAAAATATCGATGCCCACTCTTTATCATCATCCTATGTCGTCGACGTCGCGGTTTGTCCGGCTGATCCTGGCGGAATACGGCTTCCAGGCCGATCTCGTTGAGGAACAGCCGTGGGAAAAACGCCGCGAGTTCCTGACGCTCAACCCGGCCGCGACGCTTCCGGTTTATGTTGATGACAGCATGCGGGTACTTTGTGGCCCTTCCGTGCTCATGGAGTTTCTCGACGAAACCCATGGTGTGCTGAAACGGGACAGGCGGCTCCTGGCGGAAGATCCGTGGCAGCGCGCCGAGATCCGTCGGCTGACGGAATGGTTCCTCCAGAAAATGGAACAGGACGTTACCCGGCCGCTCACCCGCGAGCGGATCTACAAGCTGCAGATGACGGCGGCACAGGGCGGCGGCGCGCCGGACTCCAAGGTGTTGCGCACCGCGCGCGCCAACATCCGGCAACATATGAAATATCTCTCCTGGCTTGCCGGTTCGCGCCAGTGGCTTGCCGGCGAGCGGATGAGCTATGCGGATCTTGCTGCCGCGGCCGCCATCTCCGTGCTTGATTATCTCGGTGAAATTGACTGGACGGAAACGCCCGTTGCCAAGGAATGGTACCAGCGCATCAAGTCGCGACCATCCTTCCGGCCGCTGCTTGCAGAGCGCGTGCGCGGCCTTACCCCGGTATCACATTATGCGGACCTTGATTTCTGAACCCGTCGGCCGGGAGGAGGAAAAGGCTTTACGGCGGCGGGCAAAGCTGACCGCCTTCATTCGCGAGGAAGCGGCGGCACAGGGCTTCGACCTCTGCCGCATCACAAGCGCTGACAGCATTCCGCAGGCCACGGAACGGCTGGACATGTTTCTCGCCGAGGGCCACCACGGCACGATGGAGTGGCTGGCGGAAACCCGGGATCGTCGATCGGACCCGCGGGTTCTCTGGGACCAGGTGAATTCCGTCGTCATGTTCGGCCTGAACTACGGGCCCGATGAAGATCCCCGCGCCCTCCTCGACAAGCCAGGTTCTGCAGCGATTTCCGTTTACGCGCGCAACCGCGACTATCACGATGTCATCAAGGGTCGCCTGAAGGAAATCGCCACCCGTTTTGCGGCCCGCGCCGGCGAGGATGTGAAGGTTTTCGTCGATACGGCGCCTGTAATGGAAAAGCCGCTCGCGGAAGCGGCGGGCCTCGGCTGGCAGGGCAAGCACACCAATCTCGTCAGCCGCAGCCATGGATCCTGGCTGTTCCTCGGCAGCATCTTCACCACGGCCGACCTTGAACGGGACGCGCCGGAAACCGATCATTGCGGCTCCTGCCGCGCCTGCCTCGACGCCTGCCCGACGGCAGCCTTTCCGGCACCCTACCGGCTCGATGCGCGCCGCTGCATCTCCTACCTGACCATCGAGCACAAGGGACCGATCGAGCCGCATTTCCGACCGATGATCGGCAATCGCATCTACGGCTGCGACGATTGTCTCGCCGCCTGTCCGTGGAACAAGTTTGCCGCCAGCGCTTCCGAGATGAAGCTGAAGGCGCGCGAGGACCTGAAGGAACCGTCGATCGCCTTCCTGCTGACGCTGGATGACCCGACCTTCCGTAGTTTCTTCAGTGGCTCGCCGGTAAAGCGCATTGGACGCGACCGGTTTGTGCGCAACGTGCTGATCGCCGCCGGCAACTCCGGTGACCGGGCGCTCATCCCGCAGGTGGAGAAGCTTGCAGGCGATCCCTCGCCGGTCGTGCGCGGCATGGCGGTCTGGGCGCTGAAACGCCTGATGCTCGATGAAGAATTCCTGTTGTTTGCGCAACGGCGCCCGACGGAGACGGATCCCGAGGTGCAAGAGGAATGGAAGCTCGCTGGAGTAAGTTGATGCGCGTGATGATTTTCGGTTGCGGTTATTCCGGCCAGGCGATCGCGAACTCCTACCAGGCCGCGGGCACGGTTTGCGGCACAGCCCGGTCGGCTGAGAAGGCATCACAGCTGACGCAAGCCGGTATCAACGGCTTCATCTTCGATGGCACCGAGTTCAGCCCGGAACTCCTGGCGGAGTTGAAGGAGATCACGCATCTCATCCAGTCCATTCCGCCGGGCAAGGACGGCGACCCGCTGCTGAAACTGATCACCGGGCGCCTGTCCGCGCTTTGTCCGAAGCTCGAATGGATCGGCTACCTGTCCACCGTCGGTGTCTACGGCGATCATGGCGGCGGCTGGGTGACGGAGGAGACGCCTGGCAGCCCGATCCTCGGCCGTTCCATAGACAGGATCGATACGGAAGAGGCGTGGACGCATGAGGCTGAGCAGGCGCAAGTGACGGTGGCAGTTCTGCGCCTTTCCGGCATCTATGGTCCCGGCCGCAACGCCTTCGTCAACCTTGCTCGCGGCACGGCGCGCCGCATCATCAAGAAGAACCAGGTGTTCAACCGCATCCGCGTGGAGGACATCGGCGAGGCAGCGCTTTTCCTCGGACACGGACGCATGCGGGGCATCTTCAATGTGACCGATGACGAACCCGCTCCGCCGCAGGATGTGATCCTCGAGGCCGCACGGCTGATGGGTGTCGAACCTCCACCGGAGCATGACTTCGAGACCGCCGAGATGACACCGATGGCGCGCTCGTTCTATGGCGCCAACAAGCGTGTTTCCAATGCCAAGATCAAGGATGCCGGCTTCCGCTTCCGCTTCCCCAACTACCACATGTCGCTTGAGCAACTCTGGCGCGATGGCATCTGGCGAGGATAAAATTCCCACCCTCTTCGGGTGAAAATTCCTACTTACCCGGCCTGGCCGGTTAAACTTTCTTTACTGTTGCGGCAGCGCGCCACAAAAATTTCGCCGATGTGGCGGAAAATGCCGCAACGCAATATATTTTTTTCGTTACATTTCGTGAGCAGCGGTCAGGCCAATTGGAAGCGGAATCAGATTCTTCCGATCCCCTGATTCTCAAGGATTTCTTCTCCGAATCATTAGCCGGCGACTTAAAAATATCGCTCGAAATATAATCACGTATGTTTCAGTCTGAAGTATTCCGTGATTACAAATCCCACGTTTCCGCCACTTTTCGCCCTGCTTAGCCGCTTTTGCACGCAACGTGCAGACCAAACGAACGGGGACGACCGACTTGACAACAAATCGACGCTCGACATTCGCCGCGGCCTCCATTGCTGCTTTTGCAATCTTCGCCTCAGCGCAGTCCAGTGCGGCTGCCGGCTGTGGCCACGCATCCTGGTATGCTTTGGGCAGCAAGACTGCCTCCGGGGAACGGATGAATGCATCCCTTCTCACCGCCGCTCACCGTACGCTGCCGTTCGGCACCAAGGTGATGGTCACCAACAAGCGCAACGGCAAGAGTGTCGTCGTGCGGATCAACGACCGTGGCCCCTTCATCCGCGGACGTGTCATCGATGTTTCCAAGGCTGCCGCAAAGAACATCGGCATGGTCCAGTCGGGCACCGCGCAGGTCTGTTATCAGATCGTCGACGGCGGCAACGGCAAGATCGCCGGCAAGGGCCTGAAGAACATCGACGGCTGATCCGATCTAAGCGGACATCGCCTTCCCGACTTGCCCTTGCTCCTGATCCCGGCTAGGACCCACAGGTATACGGGTTCAACCGAACGGAGACGGACATGCGACTAGGCGGGCGACTGGCGGGAGCCATCGAGGTTCTTGCAGATATCGAGGCTCGCAAGCGACCTGTCGCAGACGCCTTGAAGGACTGGGGCCTTGCGCACCGGTTCGCTGGTTCGGGCGACCGCGCTGCGATCGGCAACATCGTCTATGATGCGCTCCGCATGCGCCTGTCGCATGCCTGGCTCATGGACGACGAAAGCCCGACCGCGCTGGCCTATGCCGTGCTCATCCGCCAATGGGGCCTTTCCCAGGACGACCTCCAGGCAGATTTCGCCGATGATCGTTTCGCGCCGCCGGCCCTGACGGAAGCCAATCTTTCCGCCTTCAACTCTCGATCCCTTTCGGATGCGCCAGCACATGTGCAGGCCGACATTCCGCAATGGGTGCAGCCGTCCTTCGAAGCCAATTTCGGCGAGGACTGGCTGGTCGAGGCACAGGCGCTTGCCGGCCGTCCGGCGCTCGACCTGCGCGCCAATACGCTGAAGGCGTCGCGCGACAAGGTGCTCAAGGCACTCGAGCGGGTCGGCGCAAAGGCCACGCACCTTGCGCGCAACGGCATCCGGATTGCCGCTGGCGAGGGCGCTTCCCGTCAGCCAAACGTCACCGCCGAACTTTCGTTCCAGAAAGGCTGGTTCGAAGTTCAGGACGAAGGTTCGCAGGTGGTGGCCGACCTGGTGCAGCCCGGTGAACACGACCAGGTGCTGGATTTCTGCGCCGGCGGTGGTGGCAAGACGCTCGCCATGGCCGCAGCCATGAACAACAAGGGTCAGGTCCACGCTTATGACGCGGACCGCAAGCGGCTGGCGCCGATCATCGAGCGCCTGCGCCGTGCCGGCACGCGTAATGTCCAGGTGCATGATGACCCGCGCCAGCTCGACGCAATGAAGGCAAAGCTCGACTGCGTGCTGGTTGACGCGCCCTGCACCGGCACCGGCACATGGCGCCGCCGCCCCGATACGAAGTGGCGCCTGACGCAGAAGAACCTCGAGGAACGTGTTGCCCAGCAGCAGGAAGCGCTGGCGGAAGCAGCGGCCTTCGTCAAACCCGGCGGCTCGCTCGTCTACGTCACCTGCTCTGTTCTGCCGGAAGAGAACGATGCCCAGGTGCAGCGCTTCTGCGCCGACAATCCGCAGTTCTCCATTGCGCCCGCGGTTGAAGACTGGTCGAAGCTTTTTGGTGCCGATGCGCCAAAGCCCCGTTCGCGGGACGGCAAGACCGTGACCCTGACACCAGCGGCAACCGACACGGACGGCTTCTTCTTCTGCCGCATGCGCCGCGCCGTCTGAGGCCGGCTTCCGGGGTCTCAAGAGATGAGGCAAGAGTTCGGTCGGGATGATCTGGCCGAACAAAACCTGCCGCCCTATCTGCCCCGGTCATGAACCGCACAGTTATCTATCTCCTCTTTATCATCGGCGTTGTCGGCATCGGCTCTCTTGTCGGCCTCTTCACGCTTCCCGGCGACTGGTACCAAGGCCTCCAGAAGCCGTCCTTCAATCCGCCCGGCTGGATCTTCGGTCCCGTCTGGACGGTGCTCTACATCCTCATCGGCATAGCCGGCGCGCGTACCTGGATCGAGGCGCGCAACTCTGCCCGCATGAAGACCTGGTTCGTCCAGATGGTGCTGAACTTCCTCTGGTCGCCCGCCTTCTTCGGACTGGAAAGCCCGTTGCTGGCGCTGATCGTCATCGTGCCGATGCTGGTGTCGATCATCGTCTTCATCCGCCAAGCCTGGCAGCCGGACAGGGTTTCCGCCCTCTGCTTCCTGCCTTATGCCGCCTGGGTAACCTTCGCGACCGTACTTAACCTGTCGATCCTGCTGCTGAATTAAGGATCGGGCTCTCCGCGCGCTTGCGGAACCTGCCCGTGCATGCGAGTTTCGCGACTGCGAAAGGGACACGGCATGAACGGGCGGGACATCGGCGATTTCAGCGAGCGCGTGCGCCAGAGTTTTTCACGCCAGGGTGCGATGAGCATGCTTGGCGCGGAACTGACCCGGGTCGAGCCGGCCATGGTCGAGATCGAGCTTCCCTTTGACCCGAAGTTGACGCAGCAGCACGGTTTCCTGCATGCCGGCGTCATTTCCGCGGCTCTCGACACCGCCTGCACCTATGCCGCCTATGGCGTCATCGAGCCGGATGTCTCCATCCTCACCATCGAGTTCAAGGTGAACATGATGTCGCCGGGCCGTGGCGACCGCTTCCTGTTCCGCGGCGAGATCACCAAGCCCGGCTCCACGATTATCGTCGCCGATGGCCGCGCCTATGCGATCGGTGACGGTCCGGCCAAGCTCATTGCCTCCATGACCGGCACGATGATGGTGATCCGCGGCCGCGAGGATGTCATCGAATGACCGCCGGGCTGCCCCTCGGTGAGCCGGTGCTGGCTGATGGCAAGCGCATCCTTTTCGTGATGGCGGTTGATGCCGAGTACGGTCCAGCGCTGCGCACTCGCTTCACACCGTTGATGACTGGCGTCGGCCCGGTGGAGGCGGCTGTCGTCCTCTCCCACACGTTGACCCGCATGCAGGCGGCGGGGGAACTTCCCAATCTCGTCGTCTCGCTTGGCTCTGCCGGCTCGCGGGTGCTGGAGCAGACCGAGGTCTACCAGGCCTCCTCGGCTTCCTATCGCGACATGAATGCCTCGCCGCTCGGTTTCGAGAAGGGGCGCACGCCGTTCCTTGAGCTTCCTGCCGTGGTGCCGCTGCGGCTCACCATTCCGGGCATCCCCAAGGCGTCGCTGTCGACCGGCGCAAACATCGTCTCGGGCGCGGCTTATGACCTGATCGACGCCGAGATGGTCGACATGGAAACCTTCGCCATCCTGCGCTGCTGCCAGATGTTCGACATTCCGCTGATCGGCCTGCGCGGCATCTCCGACGGCAAGGAGGAACTGAAGCACGTCAGTGACTGGACCGAATACCTCCACGTGATCGACGCCAAACTCGCCCAGACGGTGGATCGGCTGCTGGAGGCGCTGGAATCCGGCGATGTGACGCTCTAACGCAGTTGCACAAAATCCAAGATTTCTTTAAAGGCTCGGCATGACCCAGATAGCTCATCCCGACAGCATTCTCATCATCGATTTCGGCAGCCAGGTGACGCAGTTGATTGCGCGCCGTATTCGCGAAGCCGGGGTCTATTGCGAAATCCATCCCTTCCAGAGTGCTGCCGCAGCGTTCGAGAAGCTGAGCCCCAAGGGCGTGATCTTTTCCGGCGGCCCGGCCTCGGTCACGGCGGAAGGCAGCCCGCGCGCTCCGCAGGCGGTGATCGACAGCGGCGTGCCGATCCTTGGCATCTGCTACGGCCAGCAGACGCTCTGCACCCAGTTGGGCGGCGTCGTTGAAGGTGGCCATGCTGCCGAGTTCGGTCGCGCCGATCTTGAGGTGAAGAAGGCAAGCCCGCTGTTTGAAGGCTTCTGGGAAGAAGGCGGACGTTACCCCGTCTGGATGAGCCACGGCGACCGCGTCACGCAGCTGCCGGAAGGGTTCGAGGTCATCGCGACGTCGGAGAACGCACCCTTTGCGATCGCCGCCGACGAAAGCCGCCGCTACTACACGACGATGTTCCACCCGGAAGTGGTTCACACGCCGGATGGCGCCAAGCTGCTCTCCAACTTCGTGCACAAGATCGTCGGGCTGAAGTCCGACTGGACCATGGCAGCCTATCGGGCGGAGATTATCCGCAAGATCCGCGAGCAGGTCGGCTCCGAGCGCGTCATCTGCGGCCTGTCCGGCGGGGTCGACTCCTCCGTTGCAGCCGTGCTGATCCACGAAGCGATCGGCGACCAGCTGACCTGCATCTATGTCGACCACGGCTTGATGCGCCAAGGCGAGAGCGAGCAGGTTGTCGGCATGTTCCGCGACAACTACAACATCCCACTCGTGCATGTCGACGCGTCCGACCTGTTCCTCACCGAACTTGCCGGCGTCACCGATCCGGAAGTCAAGCGCAAGACGATCGGTCGCCTGTTCATCGAGGTCTTCGACGCCGAGGCCTCGAAGATTGCCGAAGACGGCAAGGGTGCCCCGAAATTCCTGGCGCAGGGCACACTTTACCCGGACGTCATCGAAAGCGTTTCCTTCTCCGGCGGCCCGTCGGTCACCATCAAGAGCCACCACAATGTTGGCGGCCTGCCCGAGCGCATGAACATGCAGCTCGTCGAGCCGCTGCGCGAGCTCTTCAAGGACGAAGTCCGTGCGCTTGGCCGCGAACTTGGCCTGCCGGAAAGCTTCATTGGCCGCCACCCGTTCCCGGGTCCCGGCCTCGCGATCCGCTGCCCCGGCGCGGTCACCCGCGAAAAGCTCGACATCCTGCGCAAGGCAGACGCGATCTATCTCGAAGAGATTCGCAAGGCTGGCCTCTACGACACGATCTGGCAGGCCTTTGCCGTGCTGTTGCCGGTGCAGACCGTCGGCGTCATGGGCGATTATCGCACCTATGACTTCGTCTGCGCGCTGCGCGCCGTGACCTCGGTCGACGGCATGACCGCCGACTTCTACCCCTATGACATGAACTTCCTCGGCCGCACGGCCACCCGCATCATCAACGAGGTACGTGGCATCAACCGCGTTGTCTACGACGTCACGTCGAAGCCGCCGGGCACGATCGAGTGGGAATAGTCTGAACAAGGCTTCCGGAGCCGGATCACCCATCCGGCTCCGGAATATCAATACCGGCTAGACCAGGCCGATGATGGCGGATGCCGTCGTGCCGCTCGACATCACGCGCGTAACGCGCAGCGGCAGCAGGCTTCCTGCCGAAAGGTTCGAGAGCGTCAGCGTCTCGCCAGACAACATGCGCACCGCCATGTTGCCGCCTATCCCGACATAAAGAGCCCGCGTCGTCTCCGGCAGGTCGGTTGCGTCATTGGGCGTTACGGCAAATCCGGACGCGGCGGGACCGGACAGGGAAGGCTGGGTATTGGCAAAACGATCGGGCATGGCAGGTTCTCCTTGGTTTGAACGTCGCGCCATTCTCCGCCACGGCCCATAGCTGTGGAAAAACAAGCGGCCAAAAGCCCCTTCCACGGCAAACCATCAAGAAATCTGCGCGCATCTTGAATGGCTTAACCTGCACTTCCATTTTCTGACTTCCCAAGAACGTCCACGTGCCCGCCGGCGAGAGATGATGAATTTCCGGGCCGCTTGCTTTAGAAAGACAGGATGACCCCATTCCCGGCCCCTGATTCCCAGTCGAACCTCACCGAGTTTTCGGTGTCGGAATTGTCGGGCTCGATCAAGCGCACGGTCGAGAACGCTTTTGACCACGTGCGGGTGCGCGGCGAAATCTCCGGTTATCGCGGCCAGCATTCCTCCGGCCATGCCTATTTCTCGCTGAAGGACGACCGGGCTCGCATTGATGCAGTGATCTGGAAGGGGACCTTTCCGCGCCTGCGTTTTCGTCCTGAAGAGGGCATGGAAGTCATCGCCACGGGCAAGGTGACCACCTTCCCCGGATCGTCGAAATACCAGATCGTCATCGAGAACATGGAGCCTGCGGGCGCCGGCGCGCTGATGGCTTTGATCGAGGAGCGCCGCCGGCGGCTGGGTGCCGAGGGCCTGTTCGACCAGGCGCGCAAGCGGCCCCTGCCCTATCTGCCGCATGTGATTGGCGTCGTGACCTCGCCGACCGGCGCCGTCATTCGCGATATCCTGCATCGCATCTCGGACCGCTTCCCGGTGCACGTGGTCGTGTGGCCGGTCAAGGTGCAGGGCGAAGGATCGGGTGACGAGGTGGCGGCCGCCATTCGCGGCTTCAATACATTCGAGGCCAATGGTCCGATTCCCCGACCCGACGTGCTGATCATTGCGCGCGGCGGCGGCAGCCTGGAGGATCTCTGGAGCTTCAACGACGAGGCCGTGGTTCGCGCCGCGGCTGAAAGCCAGATCCCGTTAATCTCCGCCGTCGGCCACGAGACCGACTGGACGCTGATCGACCATGCGGCCGACGTGCGTGCGCCGACCCCGACGGGTGCCGCCGAAATGGCCGTGCCGGTGAAGGCGGATCTCGACGCCCAGATCGCCAACCTGACCGCCCGGCTGCGGCACTGCTCCAGCCGCCATATGGACCACCGTCGCCAAACGGTGCGCGCGCTGATGCGCGCCCTGCCATCGCTGGACCAGTTGCTGGCGCTGCCGCGCCGCCGCTTCGATGAGGCGTCCGCCGGCCTGGGTCGCGGCCTGGAGCGCACGACGGTGGTGAAACGTCGGGCGCTGGAGCGATCTTCTTCCGGCCTGCGCCTGGAGCTTCTCACCAACCGGCTTGCCCAGCAGCGTCAAGCGCTTGCTGACAGATTGACCCGCAGCGAGCGGTGCCTGGAGCGGCAATTGCTGAAGGGCCAGAACCGCGTCGATACCGCTGCCGCCAAGCTTGCGGCCCTTCCGGCGCGCCTTGCCGGGCATCTGCAGCGGGAACGCCAGCATCTCACGTCGCTCTCCCGCCATTCCGATACCGCGATCCGCCATGCGCTGAGCCGCAGCCGCGCCAACGTGATGGCGCAGGATCGCGTCCTGCAGTCGCTCGCCTATACCAACGTCTTGAAGCGTGGCTACGCCGTCATTCGCGGCGAGGACGACAAGCCGCTGACGCGCGCCGCCGATGTCGATGCCGGACGCGCCATCAGCATCCAGTTCGCCGATGGCCGCGTCGCAGCGGTGACAGGAGAAGGCGCACCGGAGGTGGACAAGCGCCCGGGACCCGAGCCCAAACGCCGCCCAGCAACGAAAGCCGAACCGCCTGCCGATCCCCCGAAACAAGGCAGCTTGTTCTGAGGCAGGACGCTCGGCCCTGCCTCGTTAGCTAATTTCGCGCCAAAAACGGCTTTAAGCCCATTCGCCGTTGCGCATGACCGGCACACTCGATCCGTCGGCGCGGATGCCGTCGATGTCAACCTTGTCCGAGCCGATCATCCAGTCGATGTGGATGAGGCTGGAATTGCCGCCCTGCGCCTTGATCTGTTCCTGGCTGAGAGATGCGCCATCAAGGAAGCACTTCGAATAGCACTGGCCGAGCGCGATGTGACAGGAGGCGTTTTCATCAAACAGTGTGTTGTAGAACAGGATGCCGCTCTTGGAGATCGGCGAGGAATGCGGCACCAGCGCCACTTCGCCCAGCCGCCTTGCACCCTCGTCGGTGTCGAGCACCTTGTTGAGCACTTCCTCGCCGCGGCTGGCTTTCGCTTCGACGATGCGGCCGCCTTCGAACTTCACCTGGATGTTGTCGATCAGCGTGCCCTGGTGCGAGAGCGGCTTGGTGCTGGAGACATGGCCTTCCACCTTCAGCGCATGCGGCGTGGTGAAGACTTCTTCCGTCGGGATGTTCGGGTTGCAGGTAATGCCGTTCTTGGCGGTCGAGGCGCCCCCATGCCATTCATGGCCTTCGGCCAGCCCCACCGTCAGGTCGGTGCCGGGACCGGTGAAGTGCAGCGCCGAGAAGCGCTCGCCATTGAGCCAGGTCGACCGCTTCTTCAGGTTGGCGTTGTGCTCGGCCCAGGCGCCAATCGGATCGGCGACATCGACGCGCGACGCGGCAAAGATGGCATCGGCAAGCTTGCCGACCGCGACGTCTTCGGGAACGTCCGGGAATACCTGCCGCGCCCAGGACGGGTTCGGATAGGAGATGATGTTCCAGTTGATGTCGAAGTTGGCGATCTTTTCCAGCGCCGGCTTGTAGGCCATGGAATTGGCCTTGTTGGCGCGCGCCACCTTTGCCGGGTCCTGCCCGGACAGCAGCATCGGGTTGTCGCCGGCGATCGCAAGGCGCGCCGCGCCATTGGCATAAGCCTTAGCCATGCCCTCGTAGAGCCAGTCGGAGGCCTTGTCGAAGCTGCCGTCCGGCGCGTGCTGGTAGCGGGCAAGCGTGGTTTCTTCGTCGGAATAGAAGGTCGAGACGATGCCCGCGCCGGCGATATAGGCATGCTTGGTGATCAGGCGCACAAGCGGCAGCGCCGCGATCGGCGCCGTTATCACGAGGTCCTGTCCCTGCTCGAGCCTCAGGCCTACCTTCACGGCCACTTCGGCCAGCTTGTCGAGCTTCTGCGGATCGACGGCGGTTTGAAAGTTCGGCACGATTGTCATGGTGGACCTCAAATGTTTGGCTGTATCACGCCAGACTTAGAGAGGTTTGCGGCGGAATTGAAGTCCGCTCAGCCTTTCGCTGCCGTTTTAACGGCTGCGATATTGCTTGTGTGAACCGCTTCATAGGGCTCGAAATAGGTCACCGATCCGCGTGCGATCTCCTCGCCCACGAATGCCTTCAGCGACGGGTCGATCTCCTGGCCGGAAGCGGCTGCGGCGGTCATCGCTTCAAGATAGGCGAGGTTGGCGTCAATGAGGCTTGCATCATAGCCACCGGAGGCGATGCGGTCCGGATCGCCGTGCGCGGGCAGGATCTTCTCGATCGGCCACGTCCGCATGCGGGCAAGTTCGGCCTGGTGAGTCGCGATCTCGCCTGCTTCGGAAATGTAAGTGACGGTGTCTTCCAGCGTATCCCCGGCCAGCAGCAGCTTTTCCTCCGGCAGCCAGATCACGTTGCCATCGGCGCTATGAATGGCGAAATGGTGAAGCTCCACCCTGCGGCTGCCAAGGGTGAGCTCGAGCCGGTTTTCGACGGTCGTGGTTGGCATCACCACCGGGTTGATCGGCGGGTTGGCCGTCTCGATCTTCGCCCGGTTCTCGGCCATTCGTTCGGCCGTCAGCTTCAGCGCGATGATTTCGCAATCGGCAAAGACCGCGTTGCCGGCAATGTGGTCCTTGTGCCAGTGGCTGAGCACAACGCGGATCCGCTTGACGCCCACGCCTTCCAAATGCGCCCGGATGGCTCGGGCATGGTCGAGCGAGATATGCGTGTCGTAGACCAGCGCCTCATCCCCATCGACCAACGCATAGGACGCCACGCCCAGCGAATAGGCGCCGTCGTCAAGCCAGTTCGGCGCGGCATCATGCAGGCGCTTGCCGTCAATCCGCCCATCGTAATAGGCGAAGATGCCGGGTTGGGGCTCAAGGATGCGCAGCGTCGCAGTCATGTCCGGCATCGGATCACCTCACGTAACCAGTGCAGCGGCAACGGCGCGCAAGGCTTCCTGCGCCTTGCGCGGATCAACGCGGATCTGCAGGCCGCGCTGGCCGCCGTTGATGTAAACGTAAGCTTCTTCGAGCGCGGTGATCTCGATTGCTGTCGGCACCGTCTTCTTCTGCCCGAACGGGCTGATGCCGCCGACATGGTAGCCCGTGGCACGCTCGGCATCGGCCGGCTTCATCATATGCGCCGACTTGCCACCAAAGCCCGCCGCAAGCTTCTTCATCGAAACCTCGCGGTCAGACGGCACGACAACACAGACGGGCTTGCCATCGACTTCTGCCATCAGCGTCTTCAGCACCCGTGATGGACTTTCGCCAATCGCCTCGGCCGCAGCCAGTCCGATCCGGTCGGCGTCCGGATCGTAATCATAGGTGACGGTGGTGAAGGAGACGCCCGCCTTTTGCAGCGCCTGGGTGGCACGAGTGGTTTTTGACATGGGAGCAACCGGGGTTAGACTGCGGCAAAAGCCTCTTCGTAAAGGTCGGGCTTGAAGCCGATCAAAAGCTTGCCGTCCGCCTCGAGCACCGGCCGCTTGATCATCGACGGCTGGGCCAGCATCAGCTCGATCGCTTTCTCGCGATCGAGATCCGCCTTTGCAGCATCTTCCAGCTTCTTGAAGGTCGTGCCCGCGCGGTTCAGCGCCGTTTCCCAGTTTGCGCGTTCCGTCCAGGTCTCCAGATGCGCCCGGTCGATGCCATGCGCCTTGTAGTCGTGGAAGCTGTATTCGATGCCGCGCTCATCAAGCCAGGCGCGCGCCTTCTTCATCGTGTCGCAGTTCTTGATACCGTAGATCGTGACCGTCATCGGGAACTCCAGGAGTGGTCGTTCAGCGATAGCAACATGCGGACGAAATGTGCAAGCCACGGTTCGGAACTCGCCGATGATATGCCGCATCTGCATGGCTCCCGTGCTCCCTTGTGCGTTGCACAATAACCACCTGCTCACCATATTCAGTACAACGAGAAGGAGACGAGAACATGTCTATCAATACCAAGAAGCGTGGCAACAGCTTTACCCGTGCATTCGCCGTTGTTGGCGCTGCAATCGCCGTTTCGGCTGCCGTTGAAAACCGCCGCCGCCCGGCTGGCCGCGACCTGGAAACGCTCGGCATCGACCGCGACGCGTTCAACCGGATCCTCTAAAGCCAACACTATGCATGACGCTGGGACAGCAGTCTGCCTGTCTCAGCCGGGCCGAGGTCGACAGCTGCCGACATCTTGCTGCTTAACGCCGGTTTAACCGGCTGCAGCGCATCGTGGGCCTATCCTGCGATCAACGGCTGGCCCATTTCCCGTGCTTCTGCGCCCGCGCATCATCATCCTGAGCCTTCTGCTTATCGCTCTCGACGCGGTGCTTCTGCACATCCTCATCACGGTCTTCGGCTTCGGGCCGCTTGTCGCCCGCCTGCTTTCGCTCGGCGGCGCCATTGCCGTTTGCGCCATCATCCTGCGCGTTACGCGTCCATCTGATGTGCCACCCTCCCCTCCCGGACTGCGGCCGCTTGTCGGTGTCAGCCTGCTGCTGAGCTTCAGCCTGTTTGCGCTGCTTGCAACACGGGCCCCGCAGGTGCAGCCGCTGCTGCACCTTTCCCTCTCATGGGTGGCGGCACTCCTGTTCTGGCTGCTCGGTTATCTCCGCCTGCGCCGTCGCGCCCGCTAGATTTCTTCCCAGCCGCCGTGTTCGCCGGCGCGGTAGATAGCGTCGATGAAACGCTGGTTCTTCAGCGAGTTTTCGAGCGTCACGAATTCCACCGCCTCGCCCTGCGTTGCACGGGCAAACGCTTCGGCCTGACGCTTGTACTGGCGGCTGTCCTGGAAGCGGAAGATCTGCGACTCTCCGTGGTTCTGGTTGGTCACCTCGATCTCCTCGGCACCCCAGCGCACGGCGTTGAACGGCGACTTCACCTCGATGTAGCCTTCGGTCCCGTGGAAGACCATGATCTGCCGCGCTGCCATCTGGGTGGCAATGTAGAAGGTAAGCTTGAACGAACCAAAATCTGCCTTCACGTTGGAGAAGATGTCGGTGCCGAAGGTGGGATCACGCTCAACCTCGGCCTGCACGCGCTGCGGCTCGGCTTCCGTCGCAAAACGGGTGACGATGGTGGGATAAACGCCGATGTCCGGCAGCGCGCCGCCACCAAGTTCCGGGATGTTGCGCATGTTGGAGGGGTCGCGGTTGAAATAGGTGAAGGCGCCCTGCACGTGCTTCAGTTCGCCGATCGCCTTTTCCCGCAACAGTTCGCGCACCTTCAGCCAGACCGGCGAATAGGTCACCATGAAGGCTTCGGTGATGAGCTTGCCGGTGCGGTCGCGCACCTTGATCAGTTCCTCGATCTGGCCCGCGTTCAGCGCGATCGGCTTTTCGGAAAGCACATGCTTGCCTGCCTCGGCCGCCTTGATCGACCATTCGACATGCTGGCTCGTCGGCAGCGGAATATAGACCGCGTCGATCACGTCAGACGCCAGCATCTCCTCATAGGAGCCGAATGCATGCGGCGCGCCGAAACGATCCGCCAGCTTGCGGGCCTTGCCGAGGTCGCGACTTGCGAAGGCGGTGACGACGCAGTTTTCGGCGTCCTGGATCGCCGGCACAACCTGCTCATGGCCAATCTTGGCAGTCGACAGAATTCCGAAACGCAGCATGAACTTCTCCCTTGATTTTGCGTCGGCACCTTATTGGGGAGGTCCAGGTGGCGCAACGGAGGCCGCGGGCAAGGCTTGAAAAAATGCGTCCCCACGCGAAATTGCTGCTGGCCGCCAACGACGCTTCGGCTAATCTCACCTTCCTTCATTTGGACGATTCATCCGCTGACCTAAGACTTTGGGAGAAAGATCAATGGAATTGCGCCCGCTCGGCCGTACCGGCCTATCCATTTCGCCTGTTGTGCTCGGCTGCAACGTCTTCGGCTGGACGGCGGATGAAAAGACTTCGTTTGCGGTTCTCGATCGTTTCTTCGACGCCGGCTTCAACACGCTGGATACGGCGGACTCCTATTCCCGCTGGGTCCCGGGCCACCAAGGCGGCGAGTCGGAGACCATCATCGGCAAGTGGCTGAAGGGGAGCGGCCGCTCGCGCGACGAGGCGATCATCGTTACCAAGGTCGGTTCCGACATGGGCCAGGGAAAGAAGGATCTCTCGGCCAAGTGGATCCTGGAGGAGGTCGACAACTCGCTGCGCCGCCTGCAGACCGACCATATCGACCTTTACCTCGCGCACTGGCCCGACGACACGGTGACCCACGAGGAAGCGCTAGGCGCCTTCGCCAAGCTGAAGGAGCAGGGCAAGATCCGCGCAATGGGCTGCTCCAACTATGATGCCAAGCTGTTGCAGGAAAGCTTTGATGCCGCCGCCAAGGCAGGCCTTCCGCGCTACGACGTGCTCCAGCCGCAATACAATCTCTACGACCGCGACAGCTTCGAAGGGCCGCTCGCGGATCTGTGCATCAGGCAAGAGATCGGCGTCATCAACTATTACGGCCTCGCCTCCGGCTTCCTCACCGGCAAGTACCGCGACAAGGCCGATACCGAAGGCAAGGCACGTGGCGCTCGCGCCCTCACCTACCTCAACGACAAAGGCTACCGGATCCTTGCCGCACTGGACGAGATTGCCGTCGAAACGAATGTAGAGCCGGCCTCGATTGCGCTTGCCTGGCTCATCCAGTCGCGCGGCATC
Organism: Neorhizobium sp. SOG26; assembly: GCF_003491345.1. Classification (GTDB taxonomy): domain Bacteria; phylum Pseudomonadota; class Alphaproteobacteria; order Rhizobiales; family Rhizobiaceae; genus Neorhizobium; species Neorhizobium turbinariae. The sequence goes on along the minus strand of NZ_CP025512.1, from coordinate 3,327,411 downwards.
ACCGCACCGATCGCCAGCGCCACCAGCCCTGCCCAACTCGATGCCATCATCGCCGCCGGTAGCCTGAAGCTCTCCGACGACCAGATGAAGATGCTGAACGAAGCCGGCGCCTGACCATCCTGAATAACAAAGCCTGAAGGAGCCTCCCATGAAGATGCGGCAGCTAGGACAAGAACTTACGGTTTCGGCGGTCGGGCTCGGCTGCATGGGCATGAGCCATGCCTATGGCGGTCAGGACGAGGCGGAATCCATCCGCACCCTGCATCGGGCGGTCGAACTCGGCGTCAACTTCTTCGATACCGCGGAAGTCTACGGGCCGTTCAAGAACGAGGAGCTCGTCGGCAAGGGCTTGAAGCCCTTCCGCGACAAGGTGGTGATTGCCACCAAGTTCGGCTTCAAGATCGACCCGAATGCCTCCGACAGCCGCGCCATGTCCGGCCTCGACAGCCGGCCGGAGCATGTGCGCGAGGTGGCCGAAGCCTCGTTGAAGCGCCTCGGCATCGAGGTGATCGACCTCTTCTACCAGCACCGCGTCGACCCGAACGTGCCGATCGAAGATACGGTTGGGGCCATGGCGGATCTCGTGAAGGAAGGCAAGGTGCGGGCGCTTGGCCTGTCGGAAGCGGACGCCGCCACCATTCGCCGCGCCCATGCCGTTCATCCGATTTCCGCGCTGCAGAGCGAATATTCGCTTTGGACGCGAGATCCGGAAGGCGAGATCCTCGATACCTGCCGCGAACTCAACATCGGCTTCGTGCCCTTCAGCCCACTTGGCCGCGGCTTCCTCACCGGCAAGATCCAGAAGCCGGATGATATCGCACCTGATGACTTCCGCGCCGGCCTGCCCCGCTTCAGCGCGGAAAACATGGCCGCCAATGCAGCGCTGGTGAAGCTGCTGGAGGACATGGCCGCTGAGAAGGGCGTCACCGCCGCGCAGCTGGCGCTTGCCTGGGTTCTGGCCCAGGGCGATTTCATCGTGCCCATCCCCGGCGCCCGCAAGATCCCGCATCTGGAACAGAACATCGCGGCCGCCGACATCACGCTGTCACCCGAGGAACTTGCCAACCTCGGCGACCTGCTCGCCCCGGAAAAATTTTCCGGCGCGCGTTACGCCGCGCAGGCCGCGGCCTGGACGCCCAAGAAGTAAGGGAACATTTGCCTCGACGTGAACGTTTGAAGAACAAAGCGAAGAGGCAGATGATGACAGACCAGCACAACCCGAAAGTCGATCCGGACAATCAATCCAACACGGAAAAGGATCCGGACGACTGGGTGACCGGCGACGAACCGATGACCGGCGCCCAGACCTCCTACCTGAAGACGCTGACGGAGCAGGCGCACGAACCGGACGCCTTTGCCGACAATCTTTCCAAGGCAGAAGCGTCGAAGCGCATCGACGCGCTGAAGGCCAAGCTGAAGCTCTGAGCGTCAGCGGCCGGCCGGCGGTGGAAACCCCGCGTAAAACTCAGCATGGTCAACTTCGTGGTTGGCCATGCCGCGCTTGGTCAGCACGCCGCGTGGCGCGACATAACTCATGATCCGCCGCGCCGGCCTTTCATGCCACTGGATGTTGAAGGCCCAGAGCTTCGGGAAAAAGCATAGCGACGCATAGGGCAGGTGGTCGTGGATCCACCAGGCCATCTTCTGCCAGTCGCCCTCCCCGCGGTGACGATCGATGAGCCAGGGCACGACGACGCAGGCGGTGGCGCCGATACAGCCATTGGCATCGCGCCTGTCCCAGATATGGTCGGCCGCGGTTGCCGTATTGGTCGAGCAGTTCAGGTTGTTGCGGTTGCCGAAGGCGTTCACCTCGGCGCAGCGATAGCCGGAGCGGATATGCAGCCGCCCGAAGGTCCGCTGCAGGGGCTCCAGCAATTCCTCGCACAGATGCCGCCCTGCCTCGATCGTAAGATCGGGGTCATCCGGAACGTTGGGGATGCGGTAGAAGTCGGCGATCTCCGAATGCAGGAAGTCGCGAAAGAAGAAATTTTCAGACAGCCGGACACGGCCGAGGTCTTCCAGGCCCTTCATGGAATTTGGCTTGCGCAAACCCACCTCCCTCGTCTGCTGCAGTTGCTTCCCCGCCGTCTGCCCCGCGTACAAACAAAAAAGCCTGCTTCCAGAGAAGCAGGCTAGCTCTTGAAGAGTGGTCTCGCCACCCGAAATCAGCCGCGCAGCGTGCCGCCGGTGGCCTTCTGGACATTGGCAACGATCTTGCCGGTCAGCGCCTCGAAGTCCTCGTCCGTCAGCGTGCGTTCGACGGGCTGGATGACGACCTCGATCGCCACCGACTTCTTGCCTTCGCCAAGCGACGCACCTTCGAACACGTCGAAGACATTGACGCCGGTGATCAGCTTGCGGTCGGCCGTGAGGGCCGCCTTGACGATCGCGCCGGCTTCAACGTCGCTTCCTACCACGAAGGCGAAGTCGCGCTTCACCGCCTGGAGAGCCGAAAGATCGAGGCCCGGCTTGGTGCGGGTTGCTTTCTTCTTCGGGTCCGGCATCGCGTCGAGATAAACTTCGAAACCGCAGAGCGCGCCGGAAACATCGAGCGCCGCCAGCGTCTTCGGATGGAACTCACCGAAATAACCGAGCACCACCTTAGGCCCCATCTTGATCGTACCCGAGCGGCCCGGATGGTACCAGGACGGCGCACCCTGCTCGACCTGCACATTGCTCATCGGCAGGCCGCAGGCTTCCACCACGGCCAGTGCATCGGCCTTGGCATCGAAGACATCGACCGGCTTGCCGCCGCCCTTGGCATTGTTGGACCACAGGCGGCCCGCGCCGTGGATCGACGCCGTGCCGCGACGTACACCGCCGGCGACGCGACGCTGGCCTTCCGGCGTATCCGTCTCATAGGTGCCGGAGACTTCGAAGATCGCGACGTCGCCGTAACCCTTGTCGGCATTGCGCTGGGCTGCGGTAAGAAGGCCCGGCAGAAGCGAGGGGCGCATGTCGGACATGTCGGCGGCAATGGGGTTCGCGAGCTTCAGTGCTGCGCTACCGCCGCCGAAGAGCTTGGCCTGCTCCTCGGAAATGAACGACCAGGTGACGGCTTCCAGCATGCCGCGCGCGGCAAGCGAGCGCTTGGCCGTGCGGGTGCGAACCTGCAGCGTCGTCAGGATGCGGCCATTGACCGCCGACAGCTTCTCGATCGGCTCAGGCTTGATCTGGTCAACGCCATAGATGCGCATGACTTCTTCAACGAGGTCGGCCTTGCCATCGACGTCGGGACGCCAGGACGGGACCTTTACCGAGACCCGTTCGCCCTCGCCCTCAACGGTGAAGCCGAGGCGGGTGAGGATAGTGCGGCTCTCCTGCGTCGAGACTTCCAGACCCGTCAGGCGCTTCACCTCCGAGAACGGAAAGTCGACGACCTTCGGCTCAAATCCCTTGTAGCCGACGATCTTGGCTTCCGCCGGCGTGCCGCCACACAGTTCCAGGACCAGTTCGGTTGTGCGGTCGAGGCCAGGCTGCATGTACTGCGGGTCGACGCCGCGTTCGAACCGGTAGCGCGCATCCGTGATGATGCCGAGGGCACGGCCGGACTTTGCGATGTTGATCGGGTCCCACAGCGCCGATTCGATCAGCACGTCGGTGGTGTTCTCATCACAGCCGGAGTGCTCGCCGCCCATGATGCCGCCGATCGACTCGACGCCATTTTCATCGGCGATGACCACGTTGTTCGGGCCGAGCTTGTATTCGCGCTGGTCGAGCGCCAAAAGCGTCTCGCCATCCTTGGCGCGGCGCACGGTGAGGTCGCCCTTCACCTTGGCAGCGTCGAAGACGTGCATCGGGCGACCCTGGTCGAAGGTCATGTAGTTGGTGACGTCGACAAGCGCGTTGATCGGACGAAGGCCGATCGCCTTCAGCCGCTGCTGCATCCAGACCGGGCTCGGGCCGTTCTTGACGCCTCGCACGAGGCGCAGGCCAAAGGCCGGGCACAGGCGCTCGTCATCCAGATCAAGCGTGATGCCAATGGAGGTCTCGCCCTGCGTGGTGAAGGACGGCTTGGCCTTCGGCTTCAGCGTGCCCAGGCCGGACGCGGCGAGGTCTCGGGCGATACCGTAGATCGAGGTGCAGTCCGGGCGGTTCGGCGTCAGGTTGATCTCGATGACCGGATCATCAAGGCCGGCATAGGACGCGAAGGACTGGCCGACCGGTGCATCCGCGGGCAGGTCGATGATGCCATTGTGGTCCTCGGAAATGTCGAGTTCCTTTTCCGAGCACATCATGCCGTGGCTTTCGACGCCGCGGATCTTGCCGACGGCAAGCGTCACGTCGATGCCCGGAACATAGGTGCCCGGCCGCGCCAAGGCACCAACCAGACCGGCACGCGCATTTGGCGCACCGCAAACGATCTGCAGCGGCTTGCCCCCATTGACCTCAGGTCCGGCATCGACCATCAGCACCTTCAGCCGGTCGGCCTCCGGATGTTTTTCAGCCGACAGGACCTTGGCGATGACGAAAGGCTTGTAGGCCGACTTGTCGTCGACATCCTCGACCTCAAGGCCGATCGCGGTCAGGCGCTCGCAGATTTCTTCCAGCGTTGCGTCGGTCTCAAGATGATCCTTGAGCCAGGAAAGCGTGAATTTCATTGTCTCTCTCCCCCTACTGGCTCAGGCCGCCGAACAGCGTCGGCATGTCGAGCGGGCGGAAGCCGTAGTGGTTCATCCAGCGGACATCGGCGTTGAAGAAGTCGCGCAGGTCCGGCATGCCGTATTTCAGCATGGCAATGCGGTCGAGGCCCATGCCCCACGCAAAGCCCTGGTACTCGTCCGGGTCAAGGCCGCCGGAGCGCAGCACGTTCGGATGAACCATGCCGCAGCCAAGGATCTCCATCCAGTCATTGCCTTCGCCGAACTTGACGATCGGGCCGGAGCGGTCGCACTGGATGTCGACCTCGAAGCTGGGCTCTGTGAACGGGAAGAAGGACGGGCGGAAGCGCATCGTCACCGACGGCACCTCGAAGAAGGCCTTGCAGAACTCTTCCAAGATCCATCGCATGTGGCCGACATGGCTCTTCTTGTCGACAACGAGCCCTTCGACCTGGTGGAACATCGGCGAGTGGGTGGCGTCGGAATCCTGGCGGTAGGTCTTGCCCGGAATGACGATGCGGATCGGCGGGTCCTGCGCTTCCATGGTGCGCACCTGCACCGGCGAGGTATGCGTGCGCAGCACCTTGCGCTCACCCTTTTCGTCCGGCTGGAAGAAGAAGGTGTCGTGCATTTCGCGGGCGGGGTGACCTTCCGGGAAGTTCAGCGCCGTGAAGTTGTAATAGTCCGTCTCGATATCCGGCCCTTCGGCAATCGAAAAACCCATGTCGGCGAAAACGGCGGTGATCTCGTCGATGATCTGGCTGATCGGGTGGATCCGGCCACGCTCGGCGGGCGACGAGCGCACCGGCAGCGAAACATCCACCGTTTCCGCCTTCAGCCGCGCTTCGATTGCCGCATCCTTCAGCACCGTCTTGCGGGCGTTGATGGCTTCGGTCACTTCGTTCTTCAGCGCGTTGATTGCGGCCCCGCGGGTCTGGCGCTCTTCCGGCGTCATCGTTCCGAGCGTCTTCAGGAGCTCGGAAACGGAGCCCTTCTTGCCAAGCGCGCCGACGCGCACGGCTTCGATCGCCGCTTCGTCGCCGGCGGCGCCGATTTCGGCCAGCAGCGATGTTTTCAGGTTTTCCAGGTCGGACATGGTGTCTTCCGTTGATGATCGGAGAGATATTTCAGGCGGATGCCGTAAACGAAAAACCCGCGCCAGCCCAAGCCAGCGCGGGTTTCCCAAAATTCTATAAGCTCAATGAGCCTGGGAAGCGCTGGTCTTAGCGAACCGCGCCTTCAAACTCGCCGGCCGTGCCGGTTTCCTTGAGGTACTCAAGGGCCTTTTTGGAGGCAGCAACCAGGGCGCCGAATGCTTCCGGCTCATGGATGGCCATGTCGGAAAGAACCTTGCGGTCAACTTCGATGCCAGCCTTGTTGAGGCCGTCGATGAAGCGGCCGTAGGTCAGGCCGGATTCGCGGACAGCAGCGTTGATACGCTGGATCCACAGGGCGCGGAAATTGCGCTTCTTGACGCGACGGTCGCGGGTAGCGAACTGGCGCGAACGATCAACAGCAGCCTTTGCGGCGCGGATCGTGTTCTTGCGGCGGCCGTAGAAGCCCTTGGCTGCCTTGAGGGTCTTGGTGTGCTTGGCGCGGGAAGTGACGCCCCGTTTTACGCGTGCCATGTCATGATCTCCTTAACTGATCCAAAAGTGACGAGAGGTCTCAGAGACCGTTCGGCAGGTAGTTCTTGATAACCTTCTTGCCGTCTGCTTCGGCAAGGATCATCGTACCGCGAGCATCGCGGATGAACTTGTTGGACCGCTTGATCATGCCGTGGCGCTTGCCAGCAGCAGCTGCAACGACCTTACCGGTCGCCGTTACCTTGAACCGCTTCTTGGCGGCCGATTTCGTCTTCATCTTGGGCATTTTGCTACTCCGTATTTGTATCGAAACCGGCAGACGACGCCTGTTTCAAGCATTTGGAACGGCCACGGCATGCCCTGCCGGACCGTTCGGACGCGCGCTTATAACCGCAGTCTGCGGGAAGCGCAATGAAAAAGAAGGATTGATTGAACACCGGCTTTGCCAAGCGGCGAACCGTGGCAAACGGGGTAGTGCGGCGCTTATTTCGGCGCCAGCACCATCATCATCTGGCGGCCTTCGAGCTTGGGCTCTGCTTCCACCTTGGCGATCTCGGTCGTATCGTCCTTCACCTGAAGCAGAAGCTTCATGCCGAGTTCCTGGTGGGCCATTTCACGACCGCGGAACTTCAGCGTCACCTTCACCTTGTCGCCGTCTTCGAAGAAACGGTTCATCGCCTTCATCTTCACCTCATAGTCATGGGTGTCGATGTTGGGACGCATCTTGATTTCTTTGATTTCGACGATCTTCTGCTTCTTGCGAGCTTCGGCCGCCTTCTTCTGGTTCGCATATTTCAGCTTACCGAGATCAAGGATCTTGCATACCGGCGGATCGTTGTTCGGCGAGATCTCGACGAGATCGAGGCCGGCTTCTTCTGCCATGCGGAGAGCCTGGTCGGTCGGAACTGCACCGAGGTTCTGTCCTTCGGCATCGATAAGCTGGACCCGGGGAACGCGGATTTCCCTGTTTGAGCGCGGCCCCTCTTTGACGGGAGCATCGGCTTTGAATGGTCTGCGAATGGTCGTATTCTCCTTGAAGTTTCTCCGGCGCGAGCGACGACTTAAGCTCGCCCGGCCCGCGGCCGAGCGGAATGTCGTGACCGCTTGCGCGAAGTCAATAGCATAGGCAGATGAAAAAATCACCTGCTGTTATCGGCAATCGAATCTGTTTTATAAGCGCCAAAACGCGAGGAAACCCATGACAGACGCGGCGACGAACAGCATCGAAAAACGGATCACGGTCGGCAATGGACCGGCTGCACGCGAGATCGCGGTGATCCATCGCCTGCCGACCCGCCCGAATGCTCCAACCCTTGTCTGGCTCGGCGGATACCGGTCCGACATGACGGGCACGAAGGCACTCGAACTTGACAAGCTCGCCGCCGAACTTGGCATTGGCGCCCTGCGGTTTGACTATTCCGGACATGGTGCATCCGGCGGCGCCTTTCAAGACGGGACCATCTCCCGCTGGCTGGAAGAGGCGCTTGCCGTTCTTGACGATAGCAAGGCCGAAAGCGTCCTGCTCGTCGGCTCGTCCATGGGCGGCTGGGTCGCACTTCGACTCGTCCAGGAACTGCGCCAGCGCGCAAGCGGTCCCAACGTGCTCGGCATGGTGCTCGTCGCACCCGCACCCGATTTCACTGCCGAACTTGTCGAACCGCACCTGACGGCGGAGCAACGCCAATCGCTCGCCGAGCGCGGCTATTTCGAAGAACATTCGGAATACAGCCCCGAGCCGAACATCTTTACCCGCGCGCTCCTGGAGGATGGCCGCAACAACATCGTCCTGACCGGGATCATCGAAACCGGCTGCCCGGTTCACATCCTCCAGGGCATGCAGGATCCGGACGTTCCATATCCCCACGCGCTGAAGCTCGTCGAGTTCCTGCCGGCCGATGACGTGGTGCTCACCCTCATCCGCGACGGCGACCACCGGCTTTCGCGCCCGCAAGACCTTGAAAAGCTTAAGGCCGCAGCCGCAGCCCTAATAATTGCATGATTAAATTTTGGGCTGAGACCAAAAAGCAGCAGCCTTAACCATAATGCTCGCTATGAGTCGTTAACAGAAATCAACAGATTGACTCTCACATGAACCCAATCTTAACGTTTCGTTAGGATTTTAAGGGACGGGTCCATGATGAAAGCTCTGCAGGCACGGCTTGCCGTGATCCTAGTCAGCGTATTGGTGCCAGTGAGTACCGCTGTGCCGGCACCGAGGCCAATGGCCGCAATGATCACGGGCGCCGTGACGTCGCAACCGATCGGCCACTACGAGTTCTGCCAGAAATATGCCGCCGAATGCGCGGTCAAGAGCCAGCCGGCTCCGGCGCGCCGGATGAGCGAAAAGGACTGGGCCACCGTCCGCCGCATCAATCGCAGCGTCAACGCACGCTATATTGCCAAGACCGACAAGGAAGCCCACGGCGTCGAAGAGGTCTGGAGCTATCCAGTCAATTTTGCTGACTGCGAAGATTTCGCGCTGCAGAAGCGTCGCGAACTTGCCGCGCGCGGCTTTTCCCTCTCCGACCTGCTGATGACGGTCGTCCGCAAGGCCGATGGCGAAGGCCATGCGATCCTGACGCTGCGCACCGCTGAGGGTGATTTCGTTCTCGACAATCTCGATAACGAAGTGCGCCCCTGGTACGCGACGACCTATACCTTCCTGAAGCGCCAGGCCACGTTCAACACCGGCCGCTGGGTTTCCATCGAAGATGGCCGCGACCTTCTGGTTGGCGCGCTTCGATAAAAACCCGGTCGTTTTGTCCGACAATGATCGCCCGCAGTCACGCTGCGGGCGTTTTATTTTCCGCTCCTGCCTGCCGTTTGTTCCCTATCCTCCATTCTCCTGCTACGAAGTTGCTTGCAGCAAGTTCGAACCTGGGTGATGCGTAAGCGTGGCTGAACCGGCGAAGGCAGATCAAAAGCTGATGCGGGCGGCGCGCCCGGCCCTTCCGATCTGGCTGGCAGCCATTTTCCTGGCGGCCCTGACGACTGTCGCTGCCTTCATCGTGGTGGAAAACTACCGCACCGCCCTCCGCGATGGCGAAACGCGTGCCCTGTCCTCCGCGCATGTCGTTGCAGCCCATCTGCAGTGGATGATCGAGGCTAGCGACCAGGCGTTGCAGCGCATCGAGGCCGAAGTCGCCGATCGGCCAATCGCGTCAGTCCATGAATATGCCGATGAACTGACGCGTGCGGTCGGCGAGATGCCGGATGGTTTCCAGTACACGCTCATGGATGAGACCGGTCGCGTCGTGTTCTCCAGCGGGCCCGTCGCACCGGGGATCAACCATAGCGACCGAACCTATTTCACCATGCTGCGGGATGGGCAGGAACTGGCCTTCTCACGCGCGCTCATGGATGAATTCTCCGGCAAACCGTCTTTCCTCGTCGCCCGGCGCATCGACCGGAACAACACCTTCGCCGGCGTGGCCAGCATCAACATCCCAAACGAGAGCCTCGACCGGTTCTGGGCGTCATTGGACCTCGGACCCGACTCAACCATTTCAGCCGTTCGTGACGATGGCTGGCTTGTCGCCCGTCGCCCCGCTGCCGCGCGCGCCGTCGATATCAGCACCACGGACTGGTTCCCGCTCACCCGCGAGCAGGACAACGGCGTCTACCACAGCGCAGTTTCGCCGATCGATGGCCATGCCCGCATCGTCGCCTTCTGGAAGGTTTCCGGGGCACCCCTGATCGCGCTTGCCGCCATCGAACGCCAGGAAATGCTCGACCAGTTCTGGCGCAACCTCTGGTCCGATGCGGTCATCATCTTGCCGCTGATGGCGGTGCTGATCTTTGCCGCGGCATGGATCAACCGCCTGCTTTACCGCACCGCTGCGCGCAACGAGGCGCTCGAGGAGGCCCTGGAGCGCAACCGTTTCCTCCTGCGGGAGATCCATCACAGGGTGAAAAACAATCTCCAGGCCGTGCTCGCGCTCATCCGGCTGCAGCCGATGCCGGTCGAGGCCCGGGAGGACATGTCGCGGCGGGTCGCGGCGATGATCGCCGTGCATGAACAGATCTACCGGACCGACCAGTTCGAGCGTGTCGAGGTTGCGCCTTATGCCGAGAGGCTGGTGCGGGAGATTGCCTCGTCCTACGACCTGCCCGTCGCAATCGAGCTCAAGCTTGAGCCCCTGACGGTGGACCGCGAACAGGCGCTGCCGCTTGGGATGATCATCAACGAGGTGGTTTCGAACGCCTTCAAATATGCCTTTGCCGGCCGCACCGACGGCAGGCTCGGCGTCGAGCTTCACCAGGACGGCGACGACTTCCGCCTCGTCATCCGCGACAATGGCCCGGGAATGGACGTGACCGCCGAGGCGAGCGGCGGCATGGGCAGCCGCCTCATCGCAAGTTTCGTCAGGCAGATCGGCGGGGAATACTCCACCCTCACCAATGGCGGCGCCGTGTTCGAGATGACGGCACCGCTGAGACAGGACGAGGAAGAGCCCGCCTAGCCGTTTCCGATCAGGATGCCGGCGGCCAGCACCAGCGATCCCCCGAACACCACCTGGAAGACGGCGCGCAGGAAGGGTGTCTCCATGTAACGGTTCTGGATGAAGGCGATCGCCCAGAGCTCGAAGAAAACCACGATGGCGGCCACGGTGGTGGCAATCCAGAAATGCGGGATGAGATAGGGCAGCGCGTGCCCCAGGCCGCCGAGCGCGGTCATGATGCCCGATGCTAGGCCTCGCTTGATCGGTGAGCCGCGGCCGGAAATCTTGCCGTCGTCATGCGCCGCCTCGGTGAAACCCATGGAGATGCCGGCACCGACCGACGCCGACAGGCCGATCAGGAAGGTGGACCAGGTATCGCCGGTGGCAAAGGCTGCCGCGAAGATCGGCGCCAGCGTGGACACCGACCCATCCATCAGGCCCGCCAGGCCCGGCTGCACATAGGTCAGGATGAACTGGCGCCGCTCATCGGCATTTTCCTCCGCCTTCACATCCTCCGGCAGGTGCTTGTCGGTCAGCATGTGGGCGATGTCCTCATGCCCCTGCTCCGCGAGCGCCAGATCGCCCAGCAACTGCCGGGTCGAGGCATCCGAAACGCGCTTGGCCGCCTCCTCGTAAAAGCGTGCCGCCTGGCGCTCCATCGCCTCCACCTGCCCGCGCACGGCGTCCAGCGAGAGGTTCTTGCGCAGCCAGTCGGGCTTGCGCTCGTAGAAGCCCCGCACATGCTCACGCCGGATCAGCGGGATCCGCTCGCCGAAGCGGGAGCGGAACATGTCGATCAGCATGTTCTTGTGGGTTTGCTCCACCTCCGCCATGTCCTCGAACACCTTGGCCGAGGCGGGATACTGCGCTCGCAGCCCATCGGCATATGCGAGGTAGATGCGCGCATCCTCCTCCTCCGCGCCAATCGCGAGCGCCAGGATTTCTTCTTCGGAAAGGGTATCGAAGGACCGCTTCGATGAGGGAAACAGATGGCCAAACATGCGCAATAACCTAGCTTAGAATTATTCTAAACTAAGCGAACTGGCGATGGTTTCAAGTCCTGTTTCCGGTGGGAACGAATTTTCTGCATCTCGGCCGTCAGGCGCAACATTTTGAAAGCGTTGCTGCGGTGCAGCGTAACTTTCCTACTTTTCTTCTTGCCGATTCTGAAATGAATTGATTATGACCAAACATCGGGAATTCAAACGCAGAAGGCTCTATCATGAACCGCAGACATTTCTTCCGGCAGGCAGCCACCGCTGGCGTAGGCGCCGCCGCTGCAACCGCGCTTGCCGCGCCGGCAATCGCCCAGGAAAATCCGAAGATCACCTGGCGCATGACGTCGTCGTTCACCAAGAACACCGACATCCTCTGGGCAGCCGGCACCGATATTGCCGAAAGTGTCAAGGAAGCGACCGACGGCAACTTCACCATCCAGACCTTTGCGGCCGCTGAAATCGTGCCCGGCCTGCAGGCCATGGATGCCGTTGCCGACGGCACGGTCGAAATGGCCCACACCTGCTGCTACTACTACATCGGCAAGGATCCGACCTTCGCGCTCGGCACGGCTGTTCCGTTTGGCCTCAACGCCCGCCAGACCAATGCGTGGTTCTCGGTCGGCGGCGGCAACGAGATGCTCAACGAGTTCCTCGCGCCCCACAAGATCTATGCGATCCAGGCTGGCAACACCGGTGCCCAGATGGGCGGCTGGTACCGCAAGGAAATCAACACGATCGAAGACCTGAAGGGCCTGAAGATGCGCATCGCCGGCCTCGCTGGCCAGGTCATGCAGAAGCTCGGCGTCACCCCGCAGCAGATCGCCGGTGGCGACGTTTACGCCGCGCTCGAAAAGGGCACGATCGACGCAACCGAATTCGTCGGCCCGTATGACGACCAGAAGCTCGGCTTCGCCAAGGTCGCCAAGTACTACTACTACCCGGCCTGGTGGGAAGGTGGCCCGGCGGTTCACGCCTTCTTCAACCTCGAGAAGTTCAACGGCCTGCCGAAGTCCTACCAGCGCATCCTCAAGGATGCCTGCGCCAACGCCACGCAGAACATGCTGTCGCGCTACGACACGCATAACGCCAAGGCGCTGAAGCAGCTCGTATCGGAAGGTGCCGTCCTGAAGCCGTTCAGCCAGGAAATCCTCGAAGCCAGCTACAAGGCCGCGCAGGAAGTCTATGCCGAACTCAACGGCAAGAACGAAGCGTTCAAGAAGATCTACGAAAGCCAGCAGGCCTTCAAGCGCGAAGGTTACCTCTGGAACCAGATCGCCGAATACAGCTACGACACCTTCATGATGATGCAGCAGCGCAAGGGCACGCTGTAATCGCGACGGTATCTCAAATGGAAAACAGCCCGGGTCTCGTCCCGGGCTGTTTTTTTGCCAGCCTCCGGCACTCAGGTTGTGCCGGCTAGCAATTGCTTTTGAATTTGGCTTGCTGTTGCGCAAAACTCGGGATTAACAGCAGGTAGGCCCGACACTGGTTGGACGCACTTTTCGCTTCTCTTGGGAGGATAACATGGATCGCAGACGTTTCTTCAAAACCGCAGCCACGGCCGGCGTTGGTGCCGCCGCTGCAACGGCCCTCGCCGCCCCGGCCATCGCACAGGAAAACCCGCAGATCACCTGGCGGCTCACCTCCTCCTTCCCCAAGAGCCTCAACATCATCTTCGACGCGGCCGACCAGATCGCTGCCAGCGTCAAGAACGCCAGTGACGGCAAGTTCACCATCCAGACCTTCGGCGCCGGCGAAATCGTCCCGCCGCTGCAGGCCGGCGATGCGGTTGCCAGCGGCACCGTCGAGATGGCCCATACCTGCTCTTATTATTACATCGGCCAGGACCCGGCCTTTGCGCTCGGCACCGCCATCCCCTTCGGCCTCAACGCCCGCATGACCAATGCCTGGTTCCTCAACGGCGGCAACGAGCTGATCAACGAGTTCCTGGCGCCGCGCAACCTCTACGCCATCCCGGCCGGCAACAGCGGCACCCAGATGGGCGGCTGGTTCCGCAAGGAGATCAACACGATCGAAGACCTGAAGGGCCTGAAGATGCGCATCGCCGGCCTTGCTGGCCAGATCATGCAGAAGGTCGGCATCACGCCGCAGCAGATCGCTGCTGGCGATGTTTATGCCGCGCTCGAGAAGGGCACGATCGACGCCACCGAGTTCGTCGGCCCGTATGACGACCAGAAGCTCGGCTTCGCCAAGGTCGCCAAGTACTATTACTATCCGGCCTGGTGGGAAGGCGGCCCGGCCATGCACGCCTTCTTCAACCTCGAAAAGTGGAACAGCCTGCCGAAGAGCTACCAGCAGATACTGACCGACGCCTGTGCTGCCGCCAACATGAGCATGCTTGCCAACTACGACGCACAGAACGCCGTGGCGCTGCGCAAGCTCGTGTCCGAAGGCGCCGTTCTCAAGGCGTTCAGCCGCGAGATCATGGACGTCTGTTACAAGGCGGCGATGGAAACCTATGCCGATCTTTCCGCCAAGAGCCCGGCCTTCAAGAAGATCTACGACCACCAGCAGGCCTTCAAGAAGGACGCTTACCTCTGGGCCCAGATCGCCGAATATTCCTACGACACCTATATGATGACGCAGCAGCGCGCCGGCGCACTCTGAGGCAGATAGTCACTGGAAAGCATATGAAGCCCGGCCTCGTGCCGGGCTTTTTCGTTGCCGGCACGCATGCCGGCGAGATCGATCAGCGTCAGTATTTACGCCTTGAAAACAGGTGGTTGGCATAGATTTCAAGAAGCTCCCGCGGCCCCTGCGGGAATTAAAGTCGGGCTTGAGCATTGCTAATTTGCCGATAGTCCCTATATTGAGCCTATCGAACTTGCTTGCGACCTTTGTCTACGCGCTCAGCGCACCGTCAGATTTCCTCTCAAATATCGATCATGCGGACGAGATACTGTCCGATCACACAAGCGATTGAAAGGAAATCGTTATGAATACTGGCACCGTAAAGTGGTTCAACAGCACCAAGGGCTTCGGCTTCATCGAGCCTGATGATGGCGCACAGGACGTTTTCGTCCACGTCTCTGCTGTAGAACGCGCTGGCATGGCGTCATTGGCCGAAGGCCAGAAGATCTCCTACGAGATCGTCCGCGACCGCAAGTCCGGCAAGAATTCGGCCGATAACCTTCGCGCCGCCTAAGGATGTCATTCGCACGACTGACCGCGGATGTACCGGCAGTCAGTGCTTGAATGGCAGTTAAGAGGTCGGGGTCAATCCCGGCCTTTTTGTTTTTTCCGGACCTTGTGTCCGACAAAGGAGAATGCAGTGAGCGCAAGAACCTATGCGATCGGCGATGACGTCGTCCTCAAGGCTGGCCTCACGCGCATGGCAACCGGCGACCGCACATGCCGGATCGTCGGCCTCCTGCCCGCCGCCGAGCGCGGTGAAAACCAGTACCGGGTCCGGGTCGGAACCGAGAACTTCGAGCGACGGATCGTCCACAGCGATATCGACGCGGGTGAAACGGCAGCGTCAGCACAGACCCGCCAGGCGGCCTCGTCGGCCGTTGCCGGCGGCTCCTGGCTCAACGCGTCGAGCATCCGGGTCGGCAAGTAGTTTAACAACCAGGAAAGGACATCATTTGCAGGTTCTAGTCAGAGATAACAACGTCGACCAGGCACTTCGCGTTCTTAAGAAGAAGATGCAGCGCGAAGGCGTTTTCCGTGAAATGAAGGCGCGCAGCGCTTACGAAAAGCCGTCGGAAAAGCGTGTGCGCGAGAAGGCCGAGGCCGTCCGCCGCTACCGCAAGCTGGCGCGCAAGAAGATGCAGCGCGAAGGTCTGCTGCCGGCTCCCAAGAAGGCTGCCCGCCCCGCCCGCTAGTGGCTTTCTGCCGCCGGACAACTCACCAGGAAGGAGAATATCATGACTGCCACAAAGGAAGAATTCTTCAGCCCCACCAAGCTTTCCGCGCGTGACAAAGCTGCTGCAACGGACCATACGGCCCGCGCCATCATCGCGGCCGAGGCTTCGCAGCGGGAAAAGAAGACCGAAAAGCTGAAACTGCTCCGCATGGAGCGGGAAGCTGCCGAGGCCGCAAGCGAGCCAAAGGCAGCGCCAAAGAAGCGCAAGGTCTCCAAGGATCACTAGAAAAAAGCCCGGCTTGCCCGGGCTTTTTCATGTCGTCTACCTTCTAGGCCGGCTGCAGTTCGCCGCGTCGCTGCTGCGGGATCGGCGGGAAGGCAAGTGCAATCAGCACCGCTCCAAGCCCAACAAGCGCCGAACCGATGAACAGCCAGTTGTAGTTGTTGAACTGGTCGAAGGCCCAGCCGCCCGCCAGCGGCCCGAAGGCCATGCCGATGCTCGACAGCATCGATGCCGCGCCCAGCACCGTTCCAAGCATCCGTGGCGCGAAATATTCCCCGGCCAACACCGCATACAAGGGCATGACGCCGCCATAGGTGCCGCCGAAGATGATCGCAAGCATGTAGAATTCGGTGAGGTTGCCCGCCATCGTATAGGCGGAAATCACCGCCGCCTGAATCAGCAACCCGCCGATCAGCACCGGCTTTACCCCCAGCCGGTCGGCCAGCACGCCGTAGAGGATGCGCCCGCCAAGCCCCGCCGCCCCTTCCACGCTGTAGATCGTCACCGCCGACATCGGCGCTATCCCGCAGAACATGGCGTAGCTCACCATGTGGAAGATCGGTCCGGAATGGGCGGCACAGCAGGCAAAGAAGGTGAAGGCCAGCACCAGGAACTGCGGCGAGCGCAGCACCTTGCCGAGCGGCGTTGTCTCCTTCATTCGGCTTGCCGTCGCGGCGCCGACCGGTGCATTGGCTGGTGCGGCCGGCGGCCGGCGCACCAGCAGCGCCGTCGGCAGAAGCAGTATCCAGGCACCGACGCCGATCACGAACATCGCCATGCGCCAGTCGTCATAGGCGGTGATCAGCCAGCGGGCGAAAGGCGAGATCGTCATCGGCGCCATGCCCATGCCGGCCGACACGAGCGACACCGCCAAGCTGCGATGCGTATCGAACCAGCCCATCGTCACCGCGATCATCGGCGCAAAGAAGGCGCTCGCTGACAGGCCAACAAGGCAGCCATAAACGAGCTGGAAGGCGAGCAGGCTCTCCACCTGGCTTGCCAGCACCAGCGCCAGCCCCAGCAGCACCGAGCCGAGCAGCACCACGACGCGCGCGCCATACCGGTCGCTCGCGGCACCCCACATGAAGCCGCCCAACCCCATCACGATGAAGTTCACCGTCATGGCGCTTGAAATGCCTGCATGCGACCAGCCGGTCGCCTTGGCCACCGGCTCCAGGAAAATCGCCAGCGAAAACATCGTGCCCACGGCCACGCAACCCATCAGCGCGCCCGCAAACACGATCACCCATCTGTAACTGCTCGTCATGTCCGGATCCTCCACCGCGACGTTTGTCATCCACCCGTTCAAAAACAGGCGCCTGACTTCAAGACGCGCGGCCTCCCGCCATGCCGACAAGGATTAGCACATTCTTTTAGAAAAACTTTGAGGAGGTGGAGGCGAAACGACAAAGCCCCGCTCGTGGGCGGGGCTTTGCGAAACTCTATTCGGCCGGAACGTCAGCTGCCGGTGTTGGGGCGGTTGTTGCCGACGGTCGAATTCGTCGATGCCGTCTTGCCGTCCGGCTGCTGGCCGTAATAGGTGCCGCCGAGATGGCCGCCGCCGCTGGTGTTCTGCACCTGCTTTTCGGCGCGTGCTACGGTATCCTTAACGTCACTCTTGCTCATCTCTTTCCTCCATTTTCGAGGTGGTACAAGTGCTTAACCAGCCCCCGACGGATCTGTTCCGAAATAAAACCGCGCTTCGACCCTTGCCAGGTTGACGCGGCACCCCCTGCCGCCTATTTGGGAACGACCATTTCCGAATAGGTATCTCCAAACCATGTCCACCGCATCCGCGACCGCGGCCCCTCGTGCCGGCCGACCCCGTGAATTTAATCTCGATGCGGCGCTCGATCGGGCGATCGTGCTGTTTTCGGAGCGGGGCTACCACGCGGCCTCGATATCCGATCTCACGGAGGCGATGGGTGTCGCGGCCGGCAGCCTCTACAAGGCGTTCAAGGACAAGAAGGCGATCTTCCTCGCCAGCTTCGACCGTTACAAGCAGGTCCGCATGGAACTGCTGGAGGCGGAGATCGCCCAGGGCCGCACCGGTCGCGACAAGTTGCACCGGACCGTGGCGTTTTATGCGCAAGCGGCGCAGGGCGAGATGGGGCGCCGCGGCTGCCTGGTGATCGGCACCGCGTCCGAGCTTGCCATCAACGACCCCGATGCCGCCGAACGCGTGTGCCGCTCGCATGCCCGCAGCGAAGCGCGCCTCGTGGAACTGCTGCGCGAAGGCCAGGCGGACGGCTCCATCCGGACCCACATCGAGCCGCTGGTGACGGCCAAAACACTGCTTTGCCTCATGCACGGCATGCGCGTCATGGGCAAGACGGGGCTCGACCCCGGACAGGCCGACAAGATGGTCGGTGCCGCCATGAAGCTTCTCGACTGACCAACCAATTTCTCCGACACTCCCTTTTCCTCCCCTAGGGGTTCTTGATGACAAGCAATACCGCAACCTTGGACGACGCTCCGGCTGTCCCGACAGCCATGTCGCCTGCAATGACTTTCGTGATGGCGCTCGCCTGCGGGCTGATCGTCGCCAACCTGTATTACGCCCAGCCGCTGGCAGGCCCGATTGCCGCTTCCATCGGCCTGCCGGCGCATGCCACCGGTCTCATCGTCACCCTGACGCAGATCGGCTACGGGCTGGGCCTGCTCCTCATCGTGCCGCTCGGCGACCTTCTCGAAAACCGTCGGCTGATCCTCATCATGATCGGCGTCGCAACGCTCTCGCTGCTGGCGGCCGGCCTCTCCAGTTCCGCGGTACCGTTCCTCGCCGCGTCGCTCGCGATCGGGCTTGCCTCGACGGCAGTGCAGATGATCGTGCCCTTCGCCGCCAACCTGGCGCCGGACAGCCACCGCGGCCGCGTTGTGGGCAATGTGGTCAGCGGCCTGATGATCGGCATCATGATGGCCAGGCCGGTCTCGAGCTTCATCGCCGAATTCACTTCCTGGCACCTCGTGTTTTTCCTGTCCGCCGGCGTGATGATCCTGATTGGGCTGACGCTGGCGCTCCGGCTGCCGCAGCGCATGCCGCAGACCCGGCTTTCCTACCCCGCGCTGATCGGCTCAATGGTCGAGCTTTACCGCACGCAGCCGGTCCTGCGCCGCCGCGCCTTCTACCAGACCATGCAATTCACCGCCTTCAGCGTGTTCTGGACGGTGACGCCGCTGGTGCTGGCCGGTCCGGCATTTCAACTGAGCCAGGCAGGCATTGCGCTGTTTGCGCTGGCCGGTGTTGCCGGCGCCATCGCCTCGCCGATTGCCGGGCGCCTCGCCGATCGTGATCTTGGCAAGCCTGCAACGCTGTTCGGCGTCGCATTGGTCGCAGTTGCCTTCCTCATGACCCATCTCGCGCCGGAAGGCTCGACCGCCGCACTCGCGCTTATGACGCTTGGCGCCATTCTTCTCGATTTCGGTGTGACGATGACGCTGGTGATCAGCCAGCGCGCCATCTATGGGCTCGGCGCCGACCTTCGCAACCGGTTGAACGGGCTGTTCATGGCGACCTTCTTCCTCGGCGGCGCCGTCGGATCAGCCGTTGGCGCCTGGGCCTTTGCAGAAGGCGGTTGGCTGTTTGCCTCCGCGATCGGCACCGTATTGCCGGTCCTCGCCTTTGGTTATTTCCTCACCGAAAAGCGCTGATCAAGAACCGATGGCAGGGCCCGCTCGACGCGCCCTGCCATCGCGTTGTCACTATTCGACGAGGTTGATTTCCTCGGTTTCCCCACCTTCGCAGGTGTAGCAGCAGTCTTCGCAGCTATCCTTGTTGTTCGGGCCCGTACCCCAATAGGTCTGCTTGTCGCCGGAAACCCAGGCGCCGTAGCAGATGGTTTCGCCCTGCTGGCAGGACAGCTTGATCTGCTTGGAATCGCCGTCATCGAGGTAATAGACCTCGTTTCCGCCCGGCCAGACATGCTTGCGGTCCTGGCTGTAGAGCTCGACTTCGACCGCGTTTTCGTGGCTGTTCTTCATGATGAAGGTGACGTCGTCCGCCAAGGCCTGGCCAGCGAAAAGACCTGCCATTGCGGACACAATGAATGCTGCTGCACGGCGCTTCGCCGGCAGCGAATATGAGATAGGCATGAAGTTCCCCCTTGAAACGCCAATGACTGGCGCGCGCTACTAAGAGCTGATTTCTTCTTGCAAATCGAGATGGGCAGGCGTCAGGGACACAAAAATTCTTGGCAATGGCTCAGGCAATTCGCTTGTAGAACAGGGTCGTGTCGCAAAAGCCGCCTTGCGGCCACATCGCATATTGCGGGATCACGCCGACACGCTCCCAGCCGAAGCGCGGATAGATCTTCTCCGCGTCGCTTCCCGTTGCCGTATCGAGCACCAGAAGCGTGCGTCCACGCCTTACTGCCTCCGCTTCCACCACTTCCATCAGCCTGCGCGACAAACCCTGGCCGCGCGCCGAGCGATGCACGAGAAGCTTCATCAGGTCGCCGCGGTGCGGCTGGTTCGGCTTCGTCGCAAGCCCCACCTGCACCGATCCGACGATCCTGCCCTCCAACTCCGCCACGGCGAGGATGATCGTGCCCTTCTCCACCGCATCGGCAATCTCCTGCCAATAAGCCACGGCGTCCTGCGGCGCGTAAGGCAGCATGAAGCCGAGCGAGGCGCCGCCATTGATGCAGTCGGAGAGGATCTCGCAAAGATCACCCACGCAGGCGTGGGCTTCGTCGGCAGTGGCAATCCGGATCGTGGCAGTCATGGGAGCCTCATTGAGTGGGATTCGGGTGTTAGCGGCCACGGTCGAGGATGACGGCGTAGCGGGCGGGTTTGTCGGAAGGATTGTGGAAGTCGAAGGCGTGGCCAATGTCCATGAAGAGGCAATCACCAGGCTCGAGCCGATGCACCGTCTCGCCGATCACCATCTCCAGCACGCCCTGAAACAGCCAGACATGCTGGGTCATGCTGCGGCTTTCATCGCGCGGCGGAAAGCTGACGCGCGCGCGCGCAGGAAAGTCCACCTCGACGATATCGACGCGGCTCGGCATGCCGGGCGGCGACACTGCGCGTCGGACATAACCGGTCTGCGGATCGCGCCAGGTCTTCTGCTCTCTCCGCCGGATGAGCGGCGCCGGCGGCTGCGCCTCGTCTGCAAAAAATGCCGAAAGCGATAACCCGAGTGCTTCGCAAAGCCGCGCCAGCAGCGCCGCCGTCGGGCTCGCTTCAGCCCGCTCGATCCGCGAGATCATCGCCCGACTGACGCCGGAACGCGCCGCGAGTTCATCCAGCGTCAGGCCCGCGTCGGCTCTCAGCCGCCGCAGCTTCTCGCTGATCGCGCCATCGATGTCACCATTCTCCGCTTCCATTATTCGAGCATGACATTCTCTTATGATGGAATCAATTGGTGGAGCATCGGACACATGATGATTTTTGCAGCGGGTGACGTTTCCACGACAGCCAAGCATCATGCTCTGCGGTAGAGAGCATCCAGACCCATTCCGGAGCCACCAGATGAACGATGCGAGCACGACCAGGGTGTCGCCTCTGTCGATCGCCAGCATCGTTTTGTCGATGACGATCGCCGCGGTCGGCAGCGGCATCATGTCGACCTACGTGCCCTTCGTGCTGACCCAGGCCGGCGAAACCTGGGCCGCGAGCAGCGCCGTGCCTGCGCTTGCCTTTGGCGGCCTCGTCGGCTGCGTGGTCGGCGGCCCGCTGATCCGCCGTGTCGGCCATGCGCGGCTGTTTGCCTGCTCCATGGCGATGGTCATCATCGCCGCCGTCATCATCGCGGCCGACCTGCCAGCCATCTGGTGGATCCTCGCCCGCGGGCTCTACGGCGCCGCCTCCAACGTGAACTTCATCATCGCCCAGAGCTGGCTGAACCATGCCGCCTCGAATGAATGGCGTGGCCGGGCAATGTCCTTCTTCTACATGGCCTATGTCTTGGGGCTTGGCGCCGGCGCCTGGGCCTTCGGCCAGATCCCGGTCGAAGGCAATCTTGCGCCGCTGGCCGTGGTCTTCGTCACCGCCCTTTCGATCCTGCCGATCGGGCTCACCCGCCTGCCGAACCCGCCTCCACCGGCCAGCGTCAGCGTCAACATCCCGATGGCCTGGCGCATCTCCCCGGTCGGCCTCATCGGCGTGCTGGCCTCCGGCGGGCTTTCCATGGTGATCCAGGGCTTTACCCCGATCTACGCCACGACCAGCCAGATCTCCCAGGGCGAAATCGCCCTGCTGATGCTCGTCATGCAGACCGGCCTGCTCTTCGTGCAATACCCGCTCGGCATGTTGTCGGACCTCATCGACCGGCGCGTCGTGCTCCTCATCACCTGCTGCCTCGTGGTTCTCGCCGGTGGCGCCGCGCTCTTCGTCTCCTTCGGCACCATCATCCTGCTGATGGTGGTTTTCCTCGTCTTCGGCGGCGCGGTCGAAACCGTCTATTCCGTTGCCAATGCGCATGCCAACGATCGCGCTGACCCTGGCGACTTCGTGCCTCTCTCCTCCACGCTGCTGGTCGCCTGGTCAACCGCCGCCACAGTCGTGCCGCTTGGCGTCACCCTGCTGACGCCCGTTTTCGGCCAGCACACCTTCATCTATGCGGTGATGCTGGTCGCCACTGCTTACGGCCTTTACGTGCTGCGGCGGCTGAAGGAGCGCAAGCCGGTGCCGACCGACGAGCGCGAGAACATCCGCATCCGCAGCGCCCAGGTGCCGAACGCATCCGTCATCACCGAACCGGATGCCGACACCACCGCCCCCTGATTGCCGCAAACGCTTTGCCTGCCGGGCATTTTATCCTCAACGAATGGTTATCTTTCCGCTTTGCGGTCTCCATTCGCGCTGCTATATGCGCGAGCCATGAGCACCTCTTCCCGCACGCCCCTTGACCATATCCGCAACTTTTCGATCGTTGCCCATATCGACCACGGCAAGTCGACGCTGGCCGACCGTCTGATCCAGACGACTGGTGGCCTTGCCGAACGCGAAATGTCGGAACAGGTCCTGGACTCGATGGATATCGAGCGCGAGCGCGGCATCACCATCAAGGCGCAGACCGTTCGCCTGCACTACAAGGCACATGACGGCGAAACCTATATCCTGAACCTCATCGACACGCCCGGCCACGTCGACTTTGCCTATGAAGTCTCGCGCTCGCTGTCGGCCTGCGAAGGGTCGCTGCTCGTGGTCGATGCCTCCCAGGGCGTCGAAGCCCAGACGCTCGCCAACGTCTACCAGGCAATCGACAACAACCACGAGCTCGTCACCGTGCTCAACAAGATCGACCTGCCGGCGGCCGAACCGGACCGCATCAAGGAGCAGATCGAGGAAGTCATCGGCATCGATGCCTCCGAAGCCGTGCTAATTTCGGCCAAGACCGGCCTCGGCATTCCGGACGTGCTGGAAGCGATCGTCCAGAAGCTGCCGGCGCCCAAGAGCGAGCTTGGCGAAAAGGGCCCGCTGAAGGCGCTTCTCGTCGACAGCTGGTACGACACCTATCTCGGCGTCATGGTTCTGGTGCGCATCATCGATGGCGTGCTGACCAAGGGCATGACCATCCGCATGATGGGCACGGACGCCAAATACCAGGTCGAGCGCGTCGGCGTGCTCACCCCGAAGATGGTCAATGTCGATAGCCTCGGCCCCGGCGAGATCGGTTTCATCACCGCTTCCATCAAGGAAGTGGCCGATACCCGCGTCGGCGATACGATCACCGAGGACAAGCGCCCGACCGCGAAGGCCCTCCCGGGCTTCAAGCCGGCCCAGCCGGTGGTGTTCTGCGGCCTCTTCCCGGTCGATGCGGCCGATTTCGAAGACCTGCGTGCCGCCATGGGCAAGCTGCGCCTCAACGACGCATCCTTCTCCTTCGAAATGGAATCGTCGGCAGCGCTCGGCTTCGGTTTCCGCTGCGGCTTCCTTGGCCTGCTGCATCTGGAGATCATCCAGGAACGCCTGGAGCGCGAGTTCAACCTCGACCTCATCGCCACCGCGCCTTCGGTCGTCTACCACCTGACGATGACGGACGGCACGACGCGCGAGCTCCACAACCCGGCCGATATGCCGGACGTGGTGAAGATCGACAAGATCGAGGAACCGTGGATCAAGGCAACGATCCTCACGCCGGACGATTACCTCGGCGGCATCCTCAAGCTCTGCCAGGACCGTCGCGGCATCCAGACCGAACTCACCTATGTCGGCAAGCGCGCCATGCTCACCTATGAGCTGCCGCTCAACGAAGTGGTGTTCGATTTCTACGACCGCCTCAAGTCGATCTCCAAGGGTTACGCCTCCTTCGACTACCACCTGCACGGCTACCGCGAGGGCAATCTCGTGAAGATGTCGATCATGGTGAACGGCGAGCCGGTCGATGCGCTCTCCATGCTCGTCCACCGCTCGGCGGCCGAGAAGCGCGGTCGCGACATGTGCGAAAAGCTGAAGGACCTGATCCCGCGGCACATGTTCAAGATCCCGATCCAGGCGGCGATCGGCGGCAACGTGATTGCCCGCGAAACCATCTCGGCGATGCGCAAGGACGTGACGGCCAAGTGCTACGGCGGCGACGCCACCCGCAAGCGCAAACTTCTGGAAAAGCAGAAGGAAGGCAAGAAGCGCATGCGCCAGTTCGGCAAGGTCGACATTCCGCAGGAAGCCTTCATCGCGGCGTTGAAGATGAAGGACGATTGAGGGGCGCCTCCTGTATCCCCTCACCTGAACCTTGCATCTAGCCTTCGGCCCAGGCTGCCGATTTTTCTTCCTCTCCCACAAGGGGGAGAGGAGCCGATGCGGCACGCGCGACGCTTCTCCCTCTTCCCGCGGGCGGGGAGAGGTTACAAAATCACGATCTTAGCTTCAGCTAAGTCGTAGATTTTGTTGGTGAGGGGATGCGGCACCCATTCCACACCCCGTGGAAAATCTCCTACCCCACCTCCAGCAACATCAACCACTTGACCGAAAAACCACGCTCGTTTTTCCACGCCCCAAAGTCTCGCTCCTACAATGGGCCCGTTCCGCATCGGATACGCTGGCAGGCGTGCCAGCCATGCGGGGCCGGCGCCGGAGTTGAAGGGACGACGTGAACCTTCACCTTCGGGGTTCGCGGAAAATGGTTCCCCTCCGGCGAGACGGGGGGAGACGGCAGGCAACGGACCGGCCTGTCATCTCCTGAGGCCCGAAAGAGCGCGCCGGACGTGCCTGTGCGGCACACATGGTGGCCGATCTGGATGGTTTCGCCGGACCTTTACGTCCGTCGATCCAGGATCGGAGCCGGCGGCAAAAGCCGTCCGGATCAGGCCACCGCAGAGGAACCCAAGTCGCGAGCAAAAACCGCCGAACGGGGCGCTGAGAGGTGTCACTTATACATTAAACTACGAGGCAGCTTTCAGCGCCCCGTCCGATACCTGGTCTCATCCAGGGTTCTTTGAAAATCCGGGGATCACCAAGGGAGGAGTCTGTCCGACCCTCACTTCGGCAGGTGATGCGGGTTCAGTCCCGGCACCCAATGGGTGTTCGGCAGGCGCGTGCCGGTATAGGTCACGCCGCTCGGCGTCTTGCAGCGATAAACGCGTCGCGGCAGCGTATCGCCATAGAGGATGTCATAGCGTCCACGGGCGATATACACATCCTCGATGTCGCTGGTGCAGTCGTAGCTGTCCTTCGCGACCCGCTGTTCTTCCGGCACGACGCCCGGCAGGTCCTTGAACGCCGGCGCCGGATTTGCAGCGGGTGTCGGGCGCGCCCAGTCGACGGTTCCGCGGTCGGCGGCAAACAGATGCCCCGGAACAAGCGCCGCGAGGATCAGCGCCACCACCATCACGGCCGGCAATATCCATGCACCTTTCAGCATTCACCTTGCTCCTGTTCCACCCGACGCAGGGGATGGATTCAAAGATATGGGCTGCGGGCAGGCGGTGCTATGGCCACGAATCAAACTTTGCGTGATCGGCTCAGGCGATGCGGCGATACCCCGTCGGCTGATCATAGAGCCAGCCGATGCGCTTCACGGCCGCCTCGAAGTTTTCCCGCGCCACGCTCATCGTGTGGCCATTGGCATGCAGAAGCACTTCCTCGTCTTCCATCACACCGACATGCCCTTTCCAGAAAACGAGGTCGCCGCGGCGAAGTTCCTCGCGGCTGATCGGCGTACCGATCGTCGTCTGCATGTCGGTGTCGCGCGGTGCAAACTTGCCGACCATCATCAGCGACAGCTGCACCAGCGCCGAGCAATCGATGCCGAAACCGGAGCGGCCGCCCCAGAGATAGGGCGTTTCGAGAAAACGTTCAGCCACCGCGACATAGTCATCGCCGAGCGCCTCGCCGACCGGCAGGCAGTGCCGGGCAATGACGGCACCGCCGGTCGACAGAAGGGCGTAGCGCGTGCCGCGGACTTCCGTTTCGCCCGTTACCGTGACTCGGCTGCCCATCGACAGCGCCGCCGTCGGGAATGTTCGCAATTCCGGCTGCGGATAGATGAAGGTGCGCGGCACGGCGATCCAGTGGGTCGGCTCCCCGCCCTCGGCAAGAGCTGCTTCCGGCAGGTAGCCGACATAACCATCGGCATGGGCCTGCACCCAGGCAAAGCCATCGGCGCGGTCGAAGACGCGGACCGTTTCGCCCAACAGCAATTCGGTATCGATGCCGCGGGCAAGATCCGGCACCGGCCGAAGCTGCGCCACCGGAACCGCGATCCGCGCCGACTTGCCCTCGACAAAGCGCTTCGCCTCGACCCGGCCCTCCAGCGCCATGTCCGCGAGATCCGGGCGGAAGGCGTGCAGGCGGCGGTCGAGGGGCTTGTCGGTCGTGTCGGTCATGATCCCTGTCCAGAGCGGCGGGCCTCGCTGATGATGAGGTCGCCCAGTTTTTCGAGAAACAAGGCACCGGCAACGGTGCGCTTGATCACCACGTTGCGGCGGTCGCGCTCGTCCCGCTCGCGGTCCACCAGGCCCATGTCGCCCATCGTGTCGAGCGCCCGGGTGATCACCGGCTTCGTCACGCCAAGCGTTGCCGCAAGCCCCCGCACCGTGTGCGGCGGTGGCACGAGGTAGATATGCAGCAGGACCGACATCTGGCGCAACGTGAGATCGCGCCCGTCATGCCGCACCTGCTGGAGCGAAACGCGGTGCCAGAGCCCCAGTGCTTGCGTCGCGGTGAGTTCCACCGGCATGGCGATCCTCTTTGCCAAATCCGGCGGATTTTAAGCGCAAGGTCGTTACCGGTCTGTTGCGGTGGCCCCGCCTATTTCGCCGCCATGTCGCGGATCACCTTGTAGAGCGCCCGGATTGCAAAGGCCTCCCCGCCGACTGGCGCATGCGGCTTGTCGGCCGTCACCCAGGCATAGATGTCGAAATGCACCCACCTCTCGGTGGCGGTGACGAAGCGCTTCAGGAACAGCGCGGCCGTGATCGCGCCGGCCATGCCGCCGGATGGCGAATTGGTCAGGTCTGCGGCGCGGGCGCGGATGTCCTTGTCGTAGCCCATCCACAAGGGCAGGCGCCACATCGGGTCGGTTTCAGCCTTTGCGGCTTCCGCCAGCCTGGAGGAGAGCTTTTCGTCATCGGTGAAATAAGGAGCGAGCTCGGCACCAAGCGCGACGCGCGCCGCACCCGTCAGCGTCGCCATGTCGACCAACAGCTCCGGCGGGTTTTCATCCGCATAAGCCAGAGCATCGGCGAGGATGAGCCGACCTTCGGCATCGGTATTGTCGATCTGGACCGTCAGCCCCTTGCGGCTCTTGTAGATATCGCCCGGGCGGAAGGCATTGCCGGAGATCGAGTTCTCCACCGCCGGCACGATCACCTGCAGGTCGACCTTCAGCCCGGCGTCCATGATCATCAGCGCAAGGCCCATGACATTGGCCGAGCCGCCCATGTCCTTCTTCATCAGCGCCATGTTCGCGGCGCCCTTGATGTCGAGGCCGCCGGTGTCGAAGCAGACGCCCTTGCCGACCAGCGTGATCCGCGGATCGCCCTTCTGGCCCCAGCGCATCTCCAGCAACCGCGGTGCTGAAACGCTGGCGCGCCCGACGGTATGCACGAGCGGGAAGTTCTCCTTGATGAGGTCGTCGCCGACGATCGCGGTGACAGTTGCACCATAATGCTCGCCAAGCGCCCGGAAGGCCGCCTCCAGCTCCGCCGGTCCCATCTCGTTGGTTGGCGTGTTGACGAGGTCGCGCGCCAAAAAGACTCCGGCGAGCTGCCGCTCGATATCGGCCGCATCGGCCCCACCCGCGATCGAAAGGCGCACATCCTTGCGCTTGTCGGACTTGTAGCGGCTGAACCCATAGGAGCCGAGGCCAAAGCCGAGGGCTGCCTGTTCCGGCGTCAGCGCACCGGTCTGAACCTGCCAGTCGCCGGCGGGCAGGAGCTTGGAAAGCTTGCCGCCGATG
The DNA here is from genome assembly GCF_003491345.1 of Neorhizobium sp. SOG26. Lineage (GTDB taxonomy): Bacteria > Pseudomonadota > Alphaproteobacteria > Rhizobiales > Rhizobiaceae > Neorhizobium > Neorhizobium turbinariae. The sequence continues at coordinate 3,299,329 of NZ_CP025512.1, read as the reverse complement.
AAGGGGGCTTCGCTCGGGTTGGCCCCGAGGCCGAACAGTGCGCAGCCGATCTCGCCCCCCTCGCCCGGCACCAGCAGAAAGGCGCCCGCCTCGCCCGTGAAGGCCGCGGACTTCGCCCAGGCCAGCGCCCGCGCATCCAGCGCCCCCTGCTCGATCTCAGCCGGGGTCACGGCATAAACAATCTTCGCCGCAGCGCCTGCCGCACTGAAGGGAGAAGGACGATCGGTATACTGGAAGGTGGTCATGGTGAGGCTGCCCTGGAAGCGACTGGAATCATTCGTCTTAACGGTCTGTTAGGGTTAACAGTTTATTGTTGCAGTGGAAATCCGTTAATGCCTGCCACACTGCAGGAGAACGCTCGACCAACGAGACCAAAGTCATGACCGCTGCAGCCGCTTACCTATCCAGCACGTCCTTTGCCGCTCGCACCGCGGCGCTTCTGCTTGCCGCCGCGATCACCGGCTGCGCCAGCACCAAGCATGACTCGATCACCACCGGCTCCATCCCGAAGGTGTCGACCGCCTCGCTGCAGTCGATGAACGCGACCGAGCTTGCCAATACCGAACGCTCGATCGGCGCGGCTTATGCGAAGGACCCGAAGAACAAGGCGATCGGCCTGCAATATGCCAATGTGTTGGGCATGACGGGCAAGAACGCCCAGGCGCTCGCGGTGATGCAGCAGGTGGCGATCGCCCATCCGGCCGACCGCGAAGTGCTCGCCGCCTACGGCAAGGCCCAGGCCGCCGCCGGGCAGCTGGAACAGGCGCTGGCGACGATCAACCGGGCACAGACGCCCGACCATCCGGACTGGCGCCTCTATTCCGCAGAAGGTGCGGTCCTCGATCAGCTCGGCCGCTCGGCCGAAGCGCGGCAGAAATACCGGATGGCGCTCGATGCCCAGCCGAACGAGCCAAGCGTCACCTCCAACCTCGGCATGTCCTACGTCCTCTCAGGCGACCTGAAGACCGCGGAAACCTACATGCGCACCGCCGCAAGCCAGCCGGGCGCCGACAGCCGCGTGCGCCAGAACCTGGCGCTCGTTGTCGGCCTCCAGGGCCGTTTTTCAGAAGCGGAAGAGATCGCCCGACGTGAACTCTCGCAGCAGCAGGCGGACGCCAACGTGACCTACCTGCGCTCCATGCTGTCGCAGCAGAACTCCTGGGCGAAGCTCGCCGACAAGGATGGCAAGCCGAAGTCGACCAGCACGAACTGACCGCAGAGCCGGTGAGCAAAGGGATGGCGGTTTAGGGAAAGAGATGGCGGACAAGGTGGGATTCGAACCCACGGTACGCTTTCACGTACACACGCGTTCCAGGCGTGCGCCTTAAACCACTCGGCCACCTGTCCTATCGATGTCTTGCGTCGCTCGCGAAGCAAAACGTTGGAACGGCCGCGATATATACCGATCAATTCCCAAGGATCAACCGAAATCTAAAGCTTTTTTGTCAGGTCCTTCGGGAACATGGCCCAAGCGTTGTCAAGCACGGCGACGAAGGCTATCTCTCAGGGACCGGCTGCAGGTGCAGACCGGCCAAAGATGTCGGGTTGTTTCGGATGAGGCCTCTTCAGTTTCTGTTTCGCTTCATCAGCGCTCTGGCCCTGCTGGCGGCCATTGTGGCAGGCGTTCTTGACTCCATCCAGTCCGTCTCCGCCTCCGGCGTGGTGCTGACCAGTCTCGGCAACATGTGGCTCAACCTCGACCCCGAAAGCCTGACGCTCGCGGAGATCTACGCGGAAACCTATGTCAGCGAAGGCCTGTGGCGGCCGGTGATCGGCCCGGCGCTGGCGCAACCTGCCTTTGCGATCTTCCTGGGGCTCGCCCTGCTCTTCTGGATGGCCGGCTATCGCAAGCCGCGCTTTGCAGGGCGCTTTTCCGCCTGACGCACGTCGCTTTCACGGTTGCGCGCCGCCTCTGCGGAAAGCTTGCACGGGCAGGCTGTGGAAGTTTTAAGCACGGCCCGCTTTTGTACCAACTGGACAAAAAAATCTGGTGAATTTTTCCCGGACCCATGCAAGAGTGCCCGGAGCCAAACCCTTTTTTTCCACAAGGGCAGGTTGCCGCAGAATTTCCCGGGGAGCGGGTCTTGCGGGAGGACCTAACAGCTAAAAACAGGGCTGAACAATGAAGAAAACCCTTTTGAGCCTCATCGCCTTGAGCGCCATGTCGGCAACCGCCTTGGCGGCTGAGGTCAAGCCGGCGCTCGTTTATGGTACCGGCGGCAAATTCGACAAATCCTTCAACGAAGCTGCCGCTGCCGGCGCTGAACGGTTCAAGGCGGAAACCGGTACCGAATACCGCGATTTCGAGCCGAAGGACGATACGCAGGGCGAACAGGCCATCCGCAACTTCGCAAGCCGTGGCTACAACCCGGTCGTCGCCGTTTCCTTCGCCTGGACCTCGGCCATGGAAAAGGTCGCCAAGGAATATCCGGACACGAAGTTCGTGATCGTTGACTCCGTTGTCGACCTGCCGAACGTGCGCTCCGTCCTTTACAAGGAAGAGGAAGGCTCCTACCTCGTTGGCGTACTGGCCGGCATGGCCTCCAAGACCGGCAAGGTCGGCTTCATCGGCGGCATGGACATTCCGCTGATCCGCAAGTTCGGCTGCGGCTACGTCCAGGGCGTCAAGGCGGCGAAGTCTGACGCACAGGTCTTCCAGAACATGACCGGCACGACCGGTGCGGCCTGGAACGATCCGGTCCGCGGTGGCGAACTGACGAAGAACCAGATCGACCAGGGCGCGGACGTGATCTACGCAGCAGCCGGCGCGACTGGTCTTGGTGTGCTGCAGACCGCAGCCGACAACAAGAAGCTTTCGATCGGCGTCGACTCCAACCAGAACCACCTGCATCCGGGCTCGGTGCTGACCTCGATGGTCAAGCGCGTCGATCTGGCCGTCTACAACGCGTATCTCGACGTGAAGGACGACAAGTTCACCGGCGGCATCCAGTCGCTCGGCGTCAAGGAAGACGGTGTTTCGGCAGCGATCGACGAAAACAACAAGTCGCTGATCACCCCGGAAATGCAGGCAGCGGTCGACAAGGCAAAGGCCGACATCATTGCCGGTACCGTGAAGGTACACGACTACACGACGGACAGTTCCTGCCCGATGTGAGGCATTTCGATTGAAGGGCGTATGGCGGCGCGGTTCGCCATGCGCCCTTTTTTCATATGACCGGAAAGGCACCCCATTTGAGCCTGGACCTCTCAAAGAATGAGCCCGCCATCGAGCTTGTCGGCATCGACAAGAAATTCGGCGCGGTGCATGCCAACAAGAACATCAACCTCACCGTCGCCAAGGGATCGATCCATGGGATCATCGGCGAAAACGGTGCAGGCAAGTCGACGCTGATGTCGATCCTCTACGGCTTCTACCAGGCAGACCAGGGCGAGATCCGTATCTCCGGCAAGCCGGTGACGATCCGCGACAGCCAGGCGGCGATTGCGGCGGGCATCGGCATGGTCCACCAGCACTTCATGCTGGTCGAAAATTTCACCGTGCTCGAGAATGTCATGCTCGGCGCGGAAGGCGGGCAATTGCTGCGCCAGGGCGTTTCGAGCGCCCGCAAGGAGCTGAAGCGGCTCGAAGATGACTACGGCCTCGATGTCGATCCGGATGCGGTGATCGAGGAACTGCCGGTCGGGCGCCAGCAGCGCGTTGAAATCCTCAAAGCGCTCTACCGCGGCGCCGAGATCCTGATCCTCGACGAGCCGACGGGCGTGCTGACGCCGGCCGAGGCGGACCACCTGTTCAAGGTGCTCAAGGTCCTGCGCGACCAAGGCAAGACGATCATCCTCATCACCCACAAGCTGCGCGAGATCATGGCGATTACCGATACGGTGTCGGTGATGCGCCGCGGCGAGATCGTTGCGACGCGCAAGACAACGGAAACGACAGTTGAGGAACTTGCTGAGCTGATGGTCGGCCGCCGCGTCCTGCTGCGCGTTGAAAAGGGCGATGCCAATCCCGGCAAGGTGCTTCTGTCGGTGAAGAACCTGACGGTCAAGGACAGCCGCGGCGTCACCATGGTCGATGACGTCTCGTTTGACGTTCGCGCCGGTGAGATCGTCGGCATCGCGGGCGTTGCCGGCAACGGCCAGTCGGAGCTTCTGGAAGCAATCGCAGGCATCCGCAAGCCGGCGTCGGGCGAGATCCTGCTCGACGGCAAGCCGACGGCGGGCGCCGATCCTGCCGAGCTGCGCGAACTGGGGCTCGCGCATATTCCCGAAGACCGCCACCATATGGGGCTCGTGCTGAAGTTCGAGGAATACGAGAACTCGATCCTCGGTTATCATCGCGAGAGCCGTTTCGGCGGCGCCATGCTCAACCTCGACGAGATCCGCAAGCAGGCGGAAGATCAGATTGAAAAATACGACATTCGCCCCCCGAACCCGCGGCTGAAGACCGCCAACTTCTCCGGCGGCAACCAGCAGAAGATCGTGGTGGCGCGCGAGATTGAACGTAACCCGGATGTGCTGATCATCGGCCAGCCGACCCGCGGCGTCGATATCGGCGCGATCGAATTCATTCACAAGCGGATCATCGAAATGCGTGATGCCGGAAAGGCGGTCCTCCTGGTGTCGGTGGAGCTCGACGAGATCCGCTCGCTGTCCGACCGCATCCTGGTGATGTTTGCCGGCAAGGTGGTTGGCGAACAATCGGGTGAAGCAAACGAGCAGGCGCTGGGCCTGATGATGGCTGGGATTGCTGCATGAGTACCGCATCCGTGCCACTTCCCGCCTGGATCAACTACGGGCTGATCCCGCTTCTGAACCTGTTCCTCGCCTTCTTCTTCTCCGGCCTGGTTGTCTGGGCGATTGGTGAAAGCCCGTTCGAGGCGCTGAAACTGCTTCTTGCCGGCGCGCTTGGCCGGGGCGAAGGCATCGGCTTCACGCTGTTCTACGCAACGAGCTTCATCTTCACCGGCCTGTCGGTGGCGGTCGCGATCCATGCCGGCCTGTTCAACATCGGCTCGGAAGGCCAGGCCTATCTCGGCGGGCTTGGCGCAGCGCTCGTTGCGCTGTCGCTCGACCGTTACGTTCCCTGGTATGTGACGATGCCGTTCGCGATCATCGGTTCGGCACTGTTTGGCGCCGCCTGTGCCGCCATTCCCGCCTGGCTGCAGGCCAAGCGTGGCAGCCACATCGTCATCACCACCATCATGTTCAACTTCATCGTCTCGTCGCTGATGAACTACATCCTGGTGCGGGTGCTGATCGTGCCGGGCAAGATGGCGCCGGAAAGCCGCACCTTCCTGGAAGGCGGGCAGTTGCCGAAGCTCGACTGGCTGATCGGCATGTTCGGCGGCCGGCTAGGTGCCGCGCCGCTCAACTTCTCCTTCCTCGTCGCCCTTGTGATGTGCTTCCTCGTCTGGCTGCTGATCTGGCGCACCAAACTCGGTTACGAGATGCGCACGCTTGGCCACAGCCCGACGGCTGCAAGCTACGCCGGCATGCGCTACGCCCGGATCGTGATGATCACCATGCTGATCTCCGGTGGCCTGGCCGGCATGATGGCCTTGAACCCGGTGATGGGCGCGTCCGCCCGGTTGCAGATCGAGTTTGTCGGTGGCGCGGGCTTCGTCGGCATTGCCGTGTCGCTGATGGGCCGCAACCACCCGGCCGGCATCATTCTCGCGGCACTATTGTTCGGCGTGCTCTACCAGGGTGGCGCTGAACTTTCCTTCGACATGCCGACCATCACCCGCGACATGATCGTCGTCATCCAGGGCCTAGTCATCCTGTTTGCGGGTGCGCTCGAATACATGCTGCGGCCGGCGATCGTCCGGGTCTACCAGCAGATCAGCGGGAAGTAGCTCATGGATTATTTCGATATTTTCATCAGCATTCTCGGCTCGGCCATCCGCCTGTCGATCCCGCTGCTGTTTACCGCCCTTGCAGGCCTGTTCTCCGAACGTGCCGGCATCTTCGACATCGGTCTTGAGGGCAAGATCCTTGCCTCCGCCTTTGCCTCGGCTTGCGTCGCCTACTGGACCGGCAATGCCTGGGCGGGCCTCGCCACCGGCATCGCGACCTCCATCGTGTTCTCGCTGGTCCACGGCTTTGCCTCGATCACCAACCGCGGCAACCAGATCGTTTCCGGCGTGGCGCTGAACTTCGTGGCGGCGGGTCTGACGATTGTGCTGGGCTCGGCATGGTTTGGCCAGGGCGGGCGTACCGGCCAGGTGCCGGCCTCCGGTCGCTTCTCCGGCATCACGCTGCCCGGTGCCGAGATGATGCGCGATGTGCCAATCATCGGGCCGCTTTATGCGAACGTGATCTCCGGCAACAACATCCTCACCTATATCGCCTTCCTGATGGTGCCGATTTCCTGGTGGATCCTGTACCGGACCCGCTTTGGCCTGCGCGTTCGCGCCGTGGGTGAAAATCCGGGTGCGGTGGATACCGCCGGCATCTCGGTCGCCTGGCTGCGTTACCGCGCGCTGATCGTCGCCGGTTTCCTGTGCGGTTTTGCCGGCACCTACCTCTCGATCGCCCAGTCGGCTGCCTTCATCAACAACATGTCGGCCGGCAAGGGCTACATCGCGCTCGCGGCGCTCATCTTCGCCAAGTGGAAGCCGGTGCCGGTGATGCTCGCCTGTCTGCTGTTCGGTTTCCTCGATGCTTTCGCCAACTTCATGCAGGGCAAGGCGCTGCCGGGAATCGGCGAAGTGCCGGTACAGATCTTCCAGGCGCTGCCATACATCCTCACCTGCGTGCTGCTCGCCGGATTTATCGGCGTCGCCCGTCCGCCGAAGGCCGGCGGCGTGCCCTACACAAAGGAGCGTTAATCGCCATGTCCGATCCCGCGTCCCACGCACTGTTTGAAGCAGCCCGCGAGGCTATGACGAAGGCGCATGCGCCCTATTCGAAATTTCCGGTCGGCGTTGCCATCCGGGCCGACGACGGCAAGGTTTATCTCGGCGCCAATATCGAGAACCTGTCCTTCCCTCAGGGCTGGTGTGCCGAACCCACCGCGATCGGCGCGATGATCATGGGCGGATCCAAGAAGATCTCCGAGCTCGCCGTCATTGCCGAAAAGTTGCCGCTTTGCACGCCTTGCGGCGGCTGCCGCCAGAAAATTTCTGAATTCGCTTCGGCCGATACGCGCATCTACCTCTGCGACGAGGCCGGCGTACAGAAGACGGTCACCATGGCGGAACTCCTGCCCTTCGCCTTCGAGACGGACGTGATTGGATGAAGCCAAGGCCATGAAGGAAGTCATCGATCTCCTCGTTGACCGGCTGGGTGGCCTGGTGCCGCGGCACGCCATCGTTCTGGGCTCCGGCCTCGGCTCGCTGGTTGGCGAAGTGCGCGACCAGGTTCGCGTGTCCTATACGGAGCTTGAAGGTTTTCCCGTCAGCGGCGTCACTGGCCATGCGGGCGAACTGGTCGCGGGTTATCTCGGCGACGAGCCGATCATCATGCTGTCCGGCCGGGCGCACTATTACGAACACGGCGACGCCTCCGCCATGCGGCTGCCAATCGAGGTGATGCGCGGCATCGGTGTCCAGACGCTGATCCTGACCAATTCCGCCGGCTCCGTGCGCGAAGACATGCCGCCCGGTTCGGTGATGCAGATCACCGACCACATCAACTTCTCCGGCATGAACCCGTTGATCGGCGAGCGCGGTGACCGCCGTTTCGTCGGCATGACAACCGCCTATGACGCAGCGCTTGCGCTCGACATGCGTAATGCCGCGATCCGTTGCGGCCTGCCGCTGTTTTCCGGCGTCTACATGTGGTTCTCCGGCCCAAGCTTCGAAACGCCGGCGGAAATCCGCATGGCGCGCACGCTCGGCGCAGATGCCGTCGGCATGTCGACGGTGCCGGAAGTCATCCTGGCGCGCTATTTCGGGCTGAAGGTCGCCGCCGCCTCCGTCATCACCAATTTTGCTGCGGGAATGACCGGCGCGGAGCTTAGCCACGACGAAACCAAGGACATGGCGCCAATTGGCGGCCAGCGCCTGGCGGCAATCCTCAAGGAAATGCTCGCCTGAAGGAAATCCTGGCTTGAAGACAAGCCGCCGAGACTTCGCTAAAAGCGATCCCCTTCATCGGCCGCAACCACTTCATTGACCGGAGCGGGTTGCATGTGCCGGGTCCGACGACCAATATAGCCACTCAAATCAGCCGGAGAGACACGCCCATGGAACTCCTGAGCCCGCGTGAAGCTGCCGCTTTCGCGCTTTCGCTTCTTGACCTGACCAACCTGCGCGACGACTGCGACAATGCGGCGATCGAGAAGCTGTGCCTGCGTGCCCAGACGCCGAACGGCCATACGGCCGCCATCTGCATCTGGCCGCGCTTCGTGGCGCATGCCCGCTCCATCCTAGGGCCGGAGCATGTGGTGCGGATCGCGACGGTCGTGAACTTCCCCTTTGGTGATCTTCCGGTCGCCGAAGTCGTGGAAGAAACACGCCGGGCGGTGGCCGACGGGGCAGACGAGATTGACCTCGTCATTCCCTACCGCAAGCTGATTGCACGCGACGAAGCCGCGGTGACGGAAATGGTGGAGGCCGTGCGCGCCGCCTGCCCGCAGTCCTGCCTCAAGGTCATTCTCGAGACCGGCGAGTTGAAGGACGCGGCACTGGTGCGTCGCGGCTCGGAGCTTGCCATCGAAGCGGGTGCGGATTTCATCAAGACCTCGACGGGCAAGGTTGCCGTCAATGCAACCCTCGAGGCGGCCGATATCATGCTGCGGGCGATCCGCGATTCCAGGAAACGCGTCGGGCTGAAGCCCGCCGGCGGCATCGGCACCGTGGCGGATGCCGATCTTTACCTGCGGCTTGCGGAAACCGTGATGGGGCCGAACTGGATCATGCCGTCCACCTTCCGTTTTGGTGCGTCCGGCCTGCTCGACGACATCCTCGCCGTCCTCAACGGCAACACGGCACCGCGCGCCTCGACGGGCTACTGATGATCCCCCAGGAGATCATCCGCCGCAAACGCGACGGCGAGGTCCTGCAACAGCAGGAGATTGCCGCGTTCATCGACGCGCTTGCGAAGGAGAAGATCAGCGAAGGACAGGCAGCGGCCTTCGCCATGGCTGTTTTCTTTCGGGGCATGTCCCGGGATGAGACGGTGGCGCTGACGCTGGCGATGCGCGATTCCGGCACAGTTCTCGACTGGACCGGTGTCGGCCGACCCGTGGCGGACAAACATTCGACCGGCGGTGTTGGTGATAATGTTTCTCTGATGCTCGCGCCGATCGTAGCAGCCTGCGGTCTCGCCGTGCCGATGATCTCCGGCCGCGGGCTTGGCCACACGGGCGGAACGCTCGACAAGCTGCAGTCGATCCCCGGCTACAATGTGTCCCCGGATGACGCACTATTCCGCAAGGTGGTGTCCGAGGCAGGCTGTGCCATTATCGGCCAGACGAGTGAACTGGCGCCGGCCGACCGCCGTCTGTATGCGATCCGCGACGTCACCGCGACGGTGGAATCCGTGCCGCTGATCACGGCTTCCATCCTGTCCAAGAAGCTTGCGGCAGGGCTGGAGAGCCTGGTTCTCGACGTGAAGGTCGGCAACGGTGCCTTCATGAACAGCCGGGAGGACGCCGAGACGCTTGCCCGCTCGCTGGTCGACGTGGCAAACGGTGCCGGGTTGAAGACAACTGCGCTTCTCACCGACATGAACGAACCACTGGCCGATGCCGCCGGCAATGCGCTCGAAGTCGTCAACTGCCTTGATTTTCTGGCCGGCCGGAAAGCCGGCACCCGGCTGGAGACGGTGGTTTTTGCTGAAGCCGCCGAGATGCTGGTTTCGGCGGGCGTTGCGGCCGATCTGGCTGAAGCCGAAAACAAGGCCCGCGTGGCGCTTTCATCCGGCCATGCACTGGAGCACTTCGCCCGCATGGTGCATGGGCTTGGCGGCCCGGCAGACTTCTGCGAGCGGCCGGATGCCTACCTGCAGCAGGCCCCGGTCCGGGTCGCGGTGCCGATGCCGCGGTCCGGTTATCTTGCCGCCTGCGATACGCGCGCGCTTGGTCTTGCGGTGGTGGAACTGGGTGGCGGGCGCAAGCGTGCCGCCGATCCGATCGATCATCGCGTCGGGATCGCGGAAATCAGGCCACTTAGCGCCAAACTGGAAGCCGGTGACCCGATCGCCGTGGTGCATGCTGCCAGCGAGGCGGATGCGGACAAGGCCGTTCAGGATGTGTTGGCCGCTTACTCCGTCTCCGATAAGGCTCCGGAGGCTCGAGCGGTAATCCTCGGGCGGGTCAACTGACTACTGCGTCAGTTTCAGCTTGCCGCCTTCGACCTGGAAGGATTTGAGCTTCTTGAGGAAGCTCATGCCGACCAGCGTGCCGGACAGGCCCTTGTCGCGCAGCACGAAGGCATCGACATTCTGCACCCGCACGCCACCGATTTCCATGCGCGACAGCTTGATATGTGCCGCCTCAGTAGGGCCGTTTGCGGTGTTGACGTTGTAGCGGAAGTCGAGGCTGTTGGCGCCGAAACCCAAGCGCCGGGCGGTGGTTTCGTTGATCGCCACCAACGATGCGCCGGTATCGACAAGTCCCTCCACCGGCTTTCCATTGATACGGAAGGCGGCTTCAAAATGCCCGCGACCATCTGCCTCGAGCACTGCGCGTCCGGGCGTATAAGCGGCATTCTGGACGGCTGGAGCATCCTCGACTGTGGCAGGCACCTGCGACGGCGGCCTGGCGCGTTCGACCAAGGCCGGGATCTGCGTGGCGAACACGGCTGCGATGGCGGCTATGGTGGCGGTGCGCAGAAGCATGGCGTCTCTTTGGCGAAACTCTTGACTGCTCACGCCTAGCTCCGAAACCATAACAAAAGGGCCTGCCGCGTCGCGACAGGCCCTTCAAACTCAAGATATGGTTAGCGAAGCGTTGCTCTACTTGGTGCCGTACATGCGATCGCCTGCGTCGCCGAGGCCAGGCACGATATAGCCCTTCTCGTTAAGCCGCTCATCGATCGAGGCGGTGTAGATCTTCACGTCCGGATGGGCTTCCTGGAAGTTGCGGATGCCCTCCGGGGCTGCCAGCAGGCAGAGGAAACGGATGTTGTGGGCGCCGCGTTCCTTGAGCTTCTGGATGGCCGCAATTGCCGAGTTGCCCGTCGCGAGCATCGGATCAACGACGATCATCAGACGCTCATCGAGATCATCCGGCGCCTTGAAGTAATACTCAACCGGCTGCAGCGTATCGTGGTCGCGATAAAGCCCGATATGCGAGACGCGTGCCGACGGCACCAGTTCGAGCATGCCTTCGAGCAGGCCGTTGCCTGCGCGCAGGATGGAGACGAAAACGAGCTTCTTGCCTTCGACGATCGGTGCCTGCATCTGGGTGATCGGCGTCTCGATCGTTTCCAGCGTCAGGTCGAGGTCGCGTGTTACCTCGTAGCAGAGGAGCATCGAGATTTCTCGAAGCAAACGCCGGAAACCTGCGGTGGAGGTTTCCTTCTTGCGCATGATCGTCAGCTTGTGCTGCACCAGCGGATGATCGATGACAGTGACGCCGTCCATGAGCTTCCCCTTATTGGTTACCTGCCCTTCTTTCAGCGAAAACGGCAGGTTTCGCAAGCGGCCTGCGTGATGTTTGCACGCCGCTCGCCCGTTTAGGCTGTGGGCGCCGCGTCCAGCCGGGCGAGCAGGCGTGTGCGCGTGTCTTCATCCACGAAGGCGGCTTCCAGCGCGGTGCGGGTCATCGCGTTGATCTCCTCATCGCTCATGCCAAACTCTTGCGCGGCGATCTCGTATTCCCGCGCCAGCGAGGTGTGGAAGAACGGCGGGTCATCCGAATTGATGCAGACGCGCACGCCTGCCGCTTTCAGCTGCTTCAGCGGGTGGCTGGCGAAGTCCAGATAGACATTGAGCGCGATGTTGGAGCCCGGGCAGACTTCGAGCACGGTGCCGAGTTCCACCAGCCGCTCGACAACGGCCGGATCTTCGATTGCCCGCACGCCGTGGCCGATACGCGCCGGCTTCACCAACTCGAGGGCATCGGCGACGCTGAACGCGCCGCAGACTTCGCCGGCATGGATGGTGAGGCCAAGGCCCGCATCACGGGCGATATCGAAGGCGCGTGCATAATCCGCCACGCGGCCCATCCGCTCCTCGCCGGCCATGTTGAAGCCGGTCACCAGCGGATGGCGGTTACGCGCTGCATATTCGGCAGCGGCCACGACCCGATCGACACCGAAATGGCGTTCGCCGGTGATGATGATGCGCGTCTCGATCCCGGTCTTCTCCCGCGCCGCTTCGATGCCATCACAGATCCCGGCGAGGTAGGCATCGGCACCCAACCCGATACGGTCGCCATGATCCGGCGAGACGATGATCTCGCTGTAGATGGTATTCGCCGCCGAAAGCTCGGCCAGATAGGTCTCCGTCAGCAGCGCGTAGTCTTCGGCTGTGCGAAACAGCGAGGCGACGGCATCGTAACAGACGAGGAATTCGGAAAAATCCGACCAGCGGTAGGAACCGTCCTGGATGATGTGGTCCGTTTCCATGCCGTATTTCCGGGCCTGGGCTTCAGCAAGAGATGGCGGTGCCGCGCCCTCAAGGTGACAATGGATTTCGGCTTTCAGGAGATGCTGGGTCAAAGGAAGCTCCGGCCATGCGGCCCTGGCGCGATGGAAAGGTGTGAGGCAACGGTTTCGGCTATGTCGGCATAGGTCGAGCGGATGCCGATTGAGCGCGACCGGATGCCGGGGCCGAAGGCCATGATCGGCACCCGTTCACGGGTGTGGTCCGTTCCCCTCCAGGTCGGATCGCAGCCGTGGTCGGCCGTGAGAATGACGAGGTCGCCCGGCTTCAGCCTGCGGTGGATGTCCGGGATCATCAGGTCGAAAGCCTCGAGTGCTGCCGCGTAACCTGGCACGTCGCGACGGTGGCCATAGAGCATGTCGAAATCGACAAGGTTGCTGAAGACAAGATCGCCGATGGCCGCTTCATCCATGGCCGCCAGCGACGCCTGCATGATGTCATGGTTGCCGGTGGCCTTGATCACCCGAGTGACGCCCTGGTGGGCGAAGATGTCGCCGATCTTGCCGACGGCATGTACCGAGCGACCGCCGCGGACCAGCCGGTCGAGCAGGGTCGGCTCCGGCGGCGGCACTGAGTAATCGCGGCGGCTTCCGGTGCGGGCGAAGGTTTCCGGGCTCTCGCCGATGAAGGGACGCGCGATGACGCGGCCGATATTCAGCGGGTCGAGCAGTTCGCGCACCACCTGGCAGAGCTCCAGCAGCCGGTCGAGGCCGAAATGGGTCTCGTGGGCGGCAATCTGGAAAACCGAGTCGCTCGACGTGTAGCAGATCGGCTTGCCGCTACGGATATGCTCCTCCCCGAGTCTTGCAATGATCTCTGTGCCGGAGGCATGGCAATTGCCGAGGATGCCGGGGATATTGCCCTCGCGGCAGATCGCCTCGACCAATTCAGGCGGAAAGGCATCACCTTCGGTCGGGAAATAACCCCAGTCGAACATCACCGGCGCGCCGGCGATCTCCCAGTGACCGGACGGCGTGTCCTTGCCGCGCGACACTTCGTTGGCGGCGCCATGGAGGCCGAAGACCCGCTCCGGCATCGGCATGGCGGCGGGATAATCTCCCGTCGCCAGCTTGGCGATCTCCAGCAAGCCCAGGGAGGACATGTTCGGCAGCGTCAGCGGGCCCTCGCGAAGGCCCGCGCGATCACCGATGCCCGCCGCGCAAAACTCTGCGATGTGCCCGAGCGTGTTCGATCCAAGGTCACCATAGACTTCGGCATCCTGCGCGCCACCTACGCCAAAGGAATCAAGAACGAAAAGAAAGGCACGCGCCATCGGTCACCTGGAAGTCGCAAAACTGCTCATCCCGTGCCTGCCGGTACGGAACCTGTTTTCATATAGCCGCAGCCGTATTTTAGCAAAGGGGTGAAAGGGTGGCCTAGCTGCAGCCGTTGCAGGAAATTTCGCTCCCGGTGCGCTGGCGGTAGAAGAATTCCCGCGCAATCGTGATGTTCTGGTAACCGCTGCCCTCAGGGCCGGACAGGAACATCAGCAGCTTGTGACCAACCGCCACTTCGGCGCGGATGAGGAAGGTGTCGGGCAAGCGCATGTCGTTTGGAACATCAACCGGCGTGCCGACCGCATAAGGCGCGCCGCCGGCACTTGACCAAGACCAGGCGACCTTGGGCGCACCGGATGCATCGAGCTTCACGCCGGTAACCTTGATTACCTTGCTTGCCGGCTTGAAGGGAAACAGGATGCTGTCTCCAACAGCCGTCATGTTCGCCAATGTAGCACTCGACACGGAGGACTCCCGCGTCAGCAGATCGGCGATCGTGCTGGCGCTGCGGGTGACGCGCTTGGCAACGCTCAAACCGACGGTGATCTCGAACGAGGTGATGTAGAGGCTTAGGAGGATCGGCGCGATCAGCGCGAATTCAACCGCACCCACACCCCGGCAATCGCGCAGGAAATCCCGCAGCCGGATCAGGATGCCGGAATGGCGCATCTTCAGCTTCGCCTCCTGGATCATGGATAATCCTCGTTCCGGAAGGCAGACGTCTCAACAATCAGGAAGTAACCGGAGTCATCACCGGCGGGTTTGATGGTGCTGAGCATCGGTCGCAGGATGTCGGTGATGATATTCCACTTGTAGAAGGCACGAACCATGTTGATCGTGTTCTGCTTGCCCGGCGCAAAGCCGAAGGAAGCACCATCGATGTCACCTGCCGAATTGATCGGAAGCGTCTTCGGGATATCGGCGAAACTCGCGTAGCTGCGTACATCCAGCAGCAGTTTATTCGGCTGCGCCACCTCGTTGGCGTCGCACTGGATCATGATGGAGATTTCTTCGCAGAACGCCTGGCGGAACTGCTCCGTCTTCATCGTGTTGGTGATCTGCCCGGTGCGGATCTTGCGCGAGAGGGTGTCGACCGCGTTGGAGATCAGCTGCTCACCGGTGAAGGCGATAAAGGTCTCGACGATCGCGAAGACGATGATGAAATAGGGAATGGCGAGGATCGTGAACTCGATGGCCGCCGCGCCGTCGTCGGAACGCAGGATACGCCGCCAAACGCCCTTGCGCTTCGGCTTCGTGTCCGAGCTGTCGTGGATGACGTCACAGTCCTGGCGCATGCCTACCATCCAAACCCCTTCCTTCATCCTGGAAGGTATCGGCGGACTATTGATATTCCGTTGCCAAGATGGCTTTCAGTTTAGCAATCTGTGCCGTTCAGGGCGCGCCGGCGGCCGTCGCGGAGAATTCGGCGTGCTGTTCGCAGTTCGGCGTGCAGGACAGGATGGAGCGCGCCGTCTGGCGGAAGACGCGGACCGTGTTGCCCTCGTCGATCGAAACCAGCACCCGCTCGTCGGCAATCGCATTGCCCTCGGCGTCAAGCAGGACAAGGTTGGTGGTTCCGAAGCTGCGGCCCGTCAACACGATCGTGGTGGGATCCGCCACCGTCGCATCCGCAACGTTGGCATTGCCCACAATGACCTTGCTCACCGGCCGGTCGAGCTTCAGCACGCGGGCGTGATTCATGAAGACCCGCAGGAGATCGACGTCGCCGTCCTGGGCGGATACCTGTCCGGCACAGGCAAGGCTAATGCCGCCAAACGCCGCGAATCGAACCACGAGGCTGAGTATGGACATGAGGATCGGCCTTCAGTCTGGAAACAGTGCTTAACCGATAATGGACGTGATTGGTGAAACAAGCGTTAAGACGACAAGCTGGGCCAAGCACCCGGCTCGACAGCTCCAGGTATGGAACATGCTGCGATCAAGCTATTCCTCATAAATCGACAGAAACATTCTCGCCACAACACAAGCAGGCGTTAATTTAGCCCGTAACACAGGCGAGGCGAGATCGCTAAAATACTACGGAAAGTCTGGAGACATCATTCACCTCGATCCAAACCGTGGGGCATTAACACCTTCTTAACTGCATTCCTTAAGGTGATGGAAATCGTCCCTTTGTAGATTTGGTCCATCCGAACAACGGAAACAGTTGTCGGGAAGTGCTGAACAACAATTCTACTTAGGAGAGTCCCATGTCAAAGCTTTTCGCCCGTTTCCGCAAAGACGAATCCGGCGCAACCGCAATCGAATACGGCCTGATCGCTGCCCTCATCTCCGTCGCCCTGATCGCTGGCGCCACTACGCTCGGCAGCAAGCTGAATACCCAGTTCACCAGCATCTCGAACAAGCTGAACTGCAGCGCCGCCGCCACCACTTCTTGCTGATTGCTATCAGCCTGGATCGGTAGAACATGAACGAGGGCCGCCGACTGGCGACCCTCGTTATTTTTTGCTCTCAGGTCTTCTTGAAAGGAAAGTGCATGGTCGATGTTGTTGTCGCCGTCCTGGTTCTTTCAGTGCCGGTCGCTGCGTTGATCTACGCGGCGCTCAGCGACCTGATCACGATGACCATTCCCAACCGCATCTCCCTAGGCCTTGCGGTGGCTTTTCTCCTCTTGGCGCCGCTCGCCGGCATGGGTGCCGTCGAACTGGGTTTCGCCGCGCTCGCCGCACTTCTTGTCTTCATCGCCTGCTTCGGTCTCTTTGCCGTCAACGTCATGGGCGGCGGTGACGCCAAGTTGCTGACAGCGATTGCGCTTTGGTACGGACTCAACAGCTCGCTGATCGCCTTCCTCACGGCTGTCGCCTTTGCTGGTGGCGTGGTGACACTCGTCTTCCTGCTGTTGCGCAGCCAGGCCCACAGGGTCGTGTCGCTGGGCGTCCCCCTGCCCTCATCCATGGTGACGGCCAAGAAGATCCCTTACGGGATCGCGATTGCGATTGGTGGCATGCTGACACTTGCGCAATCTCCACTATACATGTGGGCGCTCGGGCTTTTCAGTGAAAGTTAAAAAAGAAACTTTCCGTTAACCAAAGACGGCAGCAAGTCGTTAACTATAATTACACCTTTGAAGGCCATTGTTCCCGGAGATTGTATTTCCAAGGACTGGCCTCATGAAGCCGACCCGTATCATCATTCTTTCGGTTGCCGTCGTGGCTGCAGGCCTCGCGGGACTGCTCGCCATGCAGTTGACCGGAGCGAAAGCGCCGGGCGTCGTGGAGACGATCGTGCAGAAAGAGCCCACGGTTCGGGTTCTCGTCTCCGCTGAAAACCTTCCCGTCGGTAGCCGCATCAGCGACAAGGCGGTCGAGTGGGTGGCCTGGCCGCAGAGCGGTCTCATCGACGGGTTCATCACCGACTCGATCCGCCCGGAGGCGGTCACCGAGCTGCAAGGCACGATCGTGCGCATGCCGATGTTCAAGGGCGAGCCGGTTCGCGCCGAAAAGATCGCCGATGCCTCGAGCCGCATCATGGCCTCGCTGCTTCCCTCCGGCAAACGCGCCGTCGCGACCGAGATCTCTGTCGCGACCGGTGCCGGTGGCTTCGTGCTGCCGAACGACCGGGTCGACATCATCATGGTCCGCCAGAACAAGGATGGCGGCGGCTACATCACCGAAAACATCCTGAACAACGTCCGCGTGCTGGCAATCGACCAGCAGATCCAGGAGAGCGAGGACGGTTCGAAGGCTGTCGTTGGTACGACTGCCACGCTCGAACTCACCCCCGACCAAGCCAAGGTGATCGCCGTGGCGCAGCAGATGGCAGACCGCCTGACGCTTGCCCTGCGCTCCGTCGCCGACTCCCAGGAAGCCGATACCGCAGCCGCCGACTACCTGCTGCACGACGGTGACGGCAAGAACGAGATTCAGGTGATCAAGTCTGGCACGGTCGTCAAAAGCACGCCGATGCAAGCGAAGTAACGGAGCTGTCACGTGAGCAAGCTGATCCATAGAATTCGCAGTTCGGCAGCGGCCAGCATGGCCTTCTGCCTTGCGTTTTCAAGCATGCCGACAAGCCTCGACCACGCGAGCTTCGGCATTCCGCAGGCGAAAGCCGCGAGCAATAGCGTCATCCGCATCACCGATGGCGGCCCTGGCGTGCGCAAGCGCCTGTCGCTCGGCTTGAACAAGGCGCTCGTCGTCGATCTTCCCTCCGACGCCCATGACATCCTGGTCGCTGATCCGACCATGGCGGATGCGGTCACCCGCACCTCGCGCCGCATCTACCTCTTCGGCAAGACGGTCGGCCAGACGAACATCTTCGTTTTCGGCCCGGGCGGCGAGGAAATTGTAAGCCTCGACGTACAGATCGAGCGCGACATCTCCGGCCTCGAGCAGAACCTTCGCCGGTTCCTGCCGGAGTCGGCCATCAAGGTCGAAATCATCTCAGACAACATCGTGCTGTCTGGCACCGTGCGCACGCCACAGGATTCAGCGCAGGCCGAACGGCTTGCCAACGCCTTCCTCAAGGGCGGTGAAGCCACCACCCGTAATATCACCGCGCAGGGTAACAACGGCGACGCGGACATTTTTGCCGAAGACCGCCAGCAATCGCAGATCGTCAACCTGCTCACCATCGAGGGTGAGGACCAGGTAACGCTGAAGGTGACGGTTGCCGAAGTCAGCCGCCAGGTGCTGAAGCAGCTCGGCTTCAACGGCTCGGTGCAGGGTCCGCGCGGCTCGATCTCCTTCGCTAACCCGGCAAATCTCGGCAATGCCATCAATACGGTCGCCACGGGTGCGCTGGGCGGCCTCGTCGGCAATACCAGCCTTGCCACCTACATGAACGCCATGGAACAGGCCGGCGTGATGCGCACGCTCGCCGAACCGAGCCTCACCGCAATCTCCGGCCAGCAGGCCAAGTTCTATGTCGGCGGCGAATACCGCCTGCCGGGCACCCAGGAAGTCAGCACCCAGAACAACGCGACCACCGTCGAGCGGACCATCCAGACGGTCGACTACGGCATCGAGCTGAACTTCAAGCCGGTGGTGCTCTCCCCCGGCCGCATCAGCCTGCAGATCGAGACAAACGTTTCCGAACCGACCTATGAGGGTTCTGCCGTGACCGGCAACGGCATCTCGCCGCGGGTCGCAGGCAACACCTACATGTCGATCCGCAAGCGCGAAGCCTCGACCTCCGTGGAACTGCCGTCCGGTGGTTCGATCGTGATTGCCGGCCTCGTGCAGGACAATGTGCGCCAGGCGATGTCGGGACTGCCGGGCATCTCGAAGGTGCCGGTATTCGGCACGCTCTTCCGCAGCAAGGATTTCGTCCGCAACGAGACCGAACTCGTCATCATCGCGACGCCCTATCTGGTGCGCCCCGTGGCACGCAACGAGATCGCGCGGCCGGATGACAACTTCAATCCCGAGAACGACGCAGCCACCTTCTTCCTCAACCGTGTGAACAAGATCTACGGCCGCAAGGAGCCCGTTGCCAAAGGGCAATACCACGGCGCCGTCGGCTTCATCTACAAGTGAGCGGTCATGGCTACTGAAACTCAAGCATTTCCGGCCGAAGGACACGATGTCATGACAGATGACAAGGCACACCGCACCACGCGCAGGTTTGCTGCCGCAACCGTGCTTCTAGCAACGGTCGGGCTTCTTTCCTCCTGCGGCAACAGCCAGCTCACCACCGGCTCGATCCCGGACGACTACCGGACCCGCCACCCGATCGTGATGGCCGAAGCCGAACATACGCTGGATATTCCCGTCGCATCCGGCGACATCCGCCTGAACACCGGCATGAAGGATACGGTTCGCGGCTTTGCCCAGAATTTCGTTGCCTCGCCGGCTGGCGTGATCCAGGTCCAGGTGCCGCGCGGTTCCTACAATGCAGGTGCCGCCCAGCATCTTGCCGGCGACGTGCGCCGCACGCTGATCGGCACAGGAATCAAGCCGCAGCGGATCCTGATGAGCAGCTATTCTGCCTCTCCCGATGGCGACGCGGCCCCGATCCGTCTTGCCTATGTTGCGACGAAAGCCATGACCAGCGCCTGCGGCGAGTGGCCGGATGATCTCTCCGACAACACCTTTGGCAACCGGAACTGGTACAATTTCGGCTGCGCCAGCCAGAACAACCTGGCTGCGCAAGTCGCCAATCCGACCGACCTGATCGCACCGCGGGCCACGACGCCGATCGATGCGACGCAGCGGGCGAAGGTCATCAGCGACTACCGCACCGGTGGCTCGTCCACCACAAGACCATAACGGGAGGCGGGGGACCCACATGAGCGCGATCAACTACGAAATCCGCACGCCTGGCGAGGATGAACGGTTCGCCGAAGTTGCCGAGCGTTCCGACCACCTCGACGCCTTGCGCCCGCTGCCGCGCATCTCCGTGCACGCCTTCTGCGAAAGCGAAGCCATGCAGCGGATGATGGACCGGATGGCGCGCGACCGCCGGATGTCCAAGGTCAACCTTAGGGTGACGATCGGCAGCACGGATGCTGCCGCCAACATGTTCTCGTCTTCGCCGACGCCGAACCTGATCATCCTCGAAACGGAAGCCGACCCGAAGAACCTGCTGGTCGAGCTCGCGCCGCTGGCCGAGGTCTGCGACCCCTCCACGCGGGTGATCATCGTTGGCCGCTACAATGATATCGGCCTTTACCGCGAACTGATCCGCAACGGCATTTCCGAATATCTCGTCGGGCCGGTGCAGATGCAGGACATGCTTGCCTCCATTTCTGCGATCTTCGTTGATCCGGAAGCCGAACCGCTCGGCAAATCGATCGCCTTCATCGGCGCCAAGGGTGGCGTGGGCTCTTCCACCATCGCCCACAACTGCGCCTTCGGCATCTCCAGCCTGTTTTCGACCGAAACCATCCTTGCAGACCTCGACCTGCCGTTCGGGACCGCGAATATCGATTTCGACCAGGATCCCGCGCAGGGCATCGCGGAAGCCGTGTTCGCGCCGGAGCGGCTGGATGAAGTCTTCCTCGACCGCCTGCTGACAAAGTGCTCCGAGCACCTGTCGCTGCTGGCCGCGCCCTCGCTTCTGGACCGTGCCTATGACTACGACCGCGGCGCGTTCACGCCGATCATCGAACTCCTGCAGCGCAGTGCACCGGTCGCGGTCCTCGACCTGCCGCATGCCTGGAGCGAGTGGACACGCTCCGTGCTTTCGGAAGTCGACGAGGTGGTGATCTGCGCCGTTCCGGATCTCGCGAACCTGCGCAACACCAAGAACATGATCGACGCGCTGAAGAAGCTGCGGCCGAACGACCGCCCGCCGCATCTCATCCTCAACCAGGTGGGCATGCCGAAGCGCCCGGAGATCACCCCGAGCGACTTTGTCGAGCCGCTGGAGATCGAGCCGATCGCCATCCTGCCCTTCGATGTGCAGTTGTTCGGCAATGCCGCCAACAGCGGCCGGATGATTTCCGAGATCGATGCCAAGTCGCCGGCTGCCGAAACCTTCTCGCAGATCGCCCACATCGTGACCGGTCGCATGGCGGTGAAGAAGGCAAAGAAGGCCGGCCTCGGCGGGCTCATCGGAATGCTGTCTCGCAAGAAAAGCTAATACCAGGAAGTCGTCATGTTCGGAAAACGCGGAAACGAAGGATCTGGCAAGAGCGTCAGCGCTGGCTTTGCGCCAGCCGCGGCACCCGCTCCGGCCGCGACGGTCATGGCCAGACCCGGCACGCCGGAGATCCTTGCAGAACCCGGTCGTGACCTGGGTGGCCCTCGCCAGCCCGTGGCACCCCCGCCGCTCGCGCCCCAGCCGCCGGCCGCAGCGCGCAAGCGCGCGCCACGCACCGAGCACTATTACGACACCAAGAGCCAGGTTTTCTCCGCGCTGATCGACACGATCGACCTGTCGCAGCTCGCCAAACTCGATGGCGAAAGCGCGCGCGAAGAAATCCGCGACATCGTCAACGACATCATCACCATCAAGAACTTCGCGATGTCGATCTCCGAGCAGGAAGAACTGCTCGAAGACATCTGCAACGACGTTCTGGGCTATGGTCCGCTGGAGCCGCTGCTCGCCCGCGACGACATCGCCGACATCATGGTCAACGGTTCCGGCCAGACCTTCATCGAAGTTGGCGGCAAGACGATCGAATCCGAGATCCGCTTCCGCGACAACGCGCAGCTCCTGTCGATCTGCCAGCGCATCGTCAGCCAGGTCGGCCGCCGTGTCGACGAAAGCTCGCCGATCTGCGACGCGCGCCTGCCCGACGGCTCACGTGTCAACGTCATTGCACCGCCGCTTGCGATCGACGGCCCGGCGCTGACGATCCGAAAGTTCAAGAAGGACAAGCTCAACCTCGACCAGCTCGTGAAGTTCGGGGCGATCACCCCCGAAGGCGCGACGCTTTTGCAGATCATCGGCCGCGTTCGCTGCAACGTGGTGATCTCCGGCGGTACCGGTTCGGGTAAGACGACGCTTCTCAACTGCCTGACGCGCTACATCGACGCCCATGAACGCGTGATCACCTGCGAAGACACGGCCGAACTGCAGTTGCAGCAGCCGCATGTGGTGCGCCTGGAAACCCGCCCGCCGAACATCGAAGGCGAAGGCGAGATCACCATGCGCGACCTCGTCAAGAACTGCCTGCGTATGCGCCCGGAACGGATCATCGTCGGCGAAGTGCGCGGACCGGAGGTTTTCGACCTGCTGCAGGCGATGAACACCGGCCACGACGGCTCGATGGGCACGATCCACGCCAACACGCCGCGCGAATGCCTCAGCCGCATGGAATCGATGATCGCCATGGGCGGCTACACCCTGCCCGCCAAGACGGTACGCGAAATCATCGTCGGTTCGATTGATGTCATCGTCCAGGCTGCCCGCCTTCGCGACGGTTCGCGCCGCATTACCCAGATCACCGAGGTGATCGGCATGGAAGGCGACGTGATCGTGACGCAGGACCTGATGCGCTACGAGATTGACGGTGAAGACGCCAATGGCCGCCTGATCGGCCGCCATGTCGGCACCGGCATCGTCAAGCCGCATTTCTGGGACCGCGCCCGCTACTTCAACGAGGACAAGCGCCTCGCCGCCGCCCTCGACGCCATGGACAAGGCGAGGGATTAAGGGAGGATCTTCCATGTTTGGGATGGATATGACCGTCATAGCGATCATCGCGCTCGTGGCCATTGCCGCGGGCGCTGTTTGCTATGCGTTGATGTTCTCCCGCGTGGAAGCGGAAAAAAGTGCCGACGCGCGCCTGAACCGGGTGAAAGCGGCCGAGACCGACCTCAACAAGATGAAGGCCGCACGCGACCGCGTGCAGGAGCTTTCCAAGCGCCGCAAATCGGTCCAGGATTCGCTCAAGGAGCTGGAAAAGCAGCAGGAAGAAAAGAACCGGCGGATGGGCAAGGGCAGCATCAAGGCCCGCCTCGCCCAGACCGGCTATCCGCTCAGCCTCGGCCGCTTCTATCTCCTGAGTGCCGTGTTCGGCATCTTCATGTTCCTGCTTACCCTGTTGATGGGCCTGCCGCTGCTGGCGGCTCTCGGCACCGCATTTGCATCCGCCATCGGCGTGCCGCGCTGGGTCGTTGGTTTCCTCGTCAAGCGTCGCCAGAAGAAGTTCCTCGAGGAGTTTCCAAACGCGCTCGACGTGATGACGCGCTCCATCAAGTCCGGCCTGCCGTTGAACGACGCGCTGCGGCTCATCGCGGCCGACGGGCAGGAGCCGGTGAGGACCGAGTTCCGGCGCGTGGTCGAATCCCAGCAGGTGGGCCTGAGCATTCCCGAAGCCATCGCCCGCATGATGATGACGATGCCGCTGCCGGAGGTGAACTTCTTCTCGATCGTCATCGCGATCCAGAGCCAGGCGGGCGGCAACCTGTCGGAAGCGATCGGAAACCTTTCCAAGGTGCTGCGTGACCGAAAGAAGATGAAGGCCAAGGTCAGCGCCCTGTCTATGGAAGCCAAGGCATCGGCCGTCATCATCGGCGCGCTGCCGTTCATCGTGGCGACGCTCGTGTACCTCACCTCGCCGCAATATATCAGCATCCTGTTCACCGACCCGCGCGGCCACCTGATCCTCTTGGTCTCGGGTGTGTGGATGTCGATCGGCATCTTCGTCATGCGCAACATGATCAATTTCGACATCTGAGGAGACGGCAGTGAAAGACCTTGCGACGACGCTGACCGATCCCGCCACACTGCTGGCCCTATTGGTGGCGGTGGCCGTGTTCGCCACGCTTTATTCGCTCGCAACACCCTTCCTCGAGCGCGGCAACCTCGACAAGCGCATGAAGGCCGTTTCCACCGAGCGCGAGCAGATCCGCGCCCGCGAACGTGCGCGGATGAACGCCGAGCAGTCGAAAACATCTCTGCGCACCCAGAACAACCAGTCGGTCCGTCAGATCGTCGAGCGCTTCAACCTGCGCAAGGCGCTGGTCGACGACAACACGGTGAACCGCCTCAAGGCCGCCGGCCTGCGTTCGCAAAATGCGCTCAACGTCTTCCTGCTTGCGCGTTTCCTGCTGCCCTTCGTGTTCCTGGCCGCGGTCGCCTTCTGGGTCTTCGGGCTTGGCAACCTGGCCGGCCAGTCCTTTGCCGTGCGCCTGCTCGTGACGATCGGCGCCGCTTATATCGGCTTCTACGCCCCGAACATCTATGTCTCGAACCTCGTCAGCAAGCGCCAGTTGTCGATCAAGCGCGCGTGGCCGGACGCGCTCGACCTGATGCTGATCTGCGTCGAATCCGGTATCTCGATGGAAGCGGCGATGCGCCGTGTCGCGGAGGAAATGGCGCAGCAATCCCCGCCGCTTGCGGAAGAAATGGTGCTGACCATGGCGGAACTCTCATTCCTCCAAGACCGTCGAATGGCGCTCGAGAACCTTGGCACCCGTACCGGGCTCGATATTGTCAAGGCGGTGACGCAGGCGCTGATCCAGGCCGAACGCTACGGCACGCCGATCTCGCAGGCGCTGCGCGTGCTGGCTCAGGAAAGCCGTGATGAACGCATGAACGAGGCGGAAAAGAAGGCCGCCGCCTTGCCACCGAAGCTCACCGTGCCGATGATCCTGTTCTTCCTGCCGGTGCTGATCGCCGTCATCCTCGGCCCGGCAGGCATACAGGTCGCCGATCGCTTCTAGTCGATCTACTTCTTGATGAACTGCACCTGAACTTCAGCTTCAGTGCCGGTTCAGTACGTGCCGCGCAATCTTGATCGCGTGAATGCAACATCGCCCTTGAAGCGCGATGCGAGAGGATCAAACCCATGCTTGCACGCTTTTGCATCAACCTTGCCCTGATCAGCGGTGTCGTCACGGTGATCACCCGCCTCATCTGAGGACGCAGGCCAAGACGACGTCAGGCACGTTACATCTCGACGCTGACGTCTTGCCAGCGACGGTTCTGCTCGTCGAAAGCGATCTCTACCTTGAAAGGCTTGCGATCGAAGCCATCGGCCGCGCGGACGTCGACCAAGCCCCGGGTCTCAAGCCGGCAGCCGTAGTGCCGGACATTTGTCAGGGCGAAGCCGACCACGCCCGCCTGTGCCTCGACGATCTCCGCGGATTTTTCCAGCGCGAGGTCGGCGGCGCAAGGATGCGCATTCGGCTCACCGGTCGCCATGACGAATGCAAGCGCTGCCAGCGGCGCGGCAAAGGCAATCGATCCTGCTGCGATGTTCATTCCGCGGCCTCCTCCCACTTGGATCAAGCCAGGATAACGGGCTTCAGCGACAGCGCAAATAGCCATCGCAAAACGATCAGTCGATCTCGTTGCGGTGATCGAGATACCAATCCACAAAAGCCTTCACCCCGACATCGAGGCCGATCTCCGGCTTCCGGCCTGTAAGAGCGACGAGCAGGTCCGGGCTTGCAAAGGTACGCGGCACGTCACCCTTCTGCATTGGCAGCATCTTGCGCTTGGCAGGCTTGCCCATCACCTTTTCGATCGTCTCGACGAAGTCCAGGAGGCCGGCCGGCTGTCCGCCACCGATATTGACGACGCGGAACGGGCCCTGATGCGACAGCGTGTCGATTTCGGGCACGCGGTTTTCTTCCCCCGGATATACCTTTGACAGGTCGATGATCGAGTTCACCAGGTCATCGATATAGGTGAAGTCACGGCTCATCTTGCCTTCGCCGTAGATCTCGATCTCGCGGTCTTCGATCATCGCCTTGACGAACTTGAAGAGCGCCATGTCGGGCCGTCCCCAAGGACCGTAGACTGTGAAAAACCGGAAGGCGGTGATCGGCATCTTGTGGAGATGCGCGTAGGAATGCGCCATCAGTTCCATGCTCTTCTTCGTTGCGGCATAGAAGGTCAGCGGCTCGTCCGCCTTGTCGATCTCGCGGAACGGCACTTCCGGGTTCGAGCCATAGACCGAGGAGGTGGAGGCGAGCATCAGGTGCCCCACCTGGTGTGCACGGGCGATCTCCAGGATATTCCAGGAGCCGACGAGATTGGAATCGAGATAGGCTTTCGGATTTTCAAGGCTGTATCGCACGCCGGCCTGGGCTGCGAGATGGATCAGCACGTCCGGCTTGAAGCTCGAGACTGCCTCTTCCAGCAGCGCCTTGTCTTCCAGCATGCCGATGACCGGCCGGAAGGTTGGAAACTGCGCCAGCCCCGCATGCCGCGCTTCCTTGAGGCGCAGGCTGTAATAGGGCGTCATGCCATCGAAGCCCAGGACCTCGTGGCCGTCCTCCAGCAGGCGTCGCGCCAGATGGAACCCGATGAAGCCTGCCGTACCGGTGATGAAATAACGCATGTGCGAGCCTGTCGTCAGAAGCGGAAAGTCACTCCTGATGCTCTAGAGCCTCGAGGGACTTTCGACAACACGGGTGCCGGTGAAAAGATTGCGCTTTCTAGTGGAAGAGGCGCAGGCGCGCGGGCGGCGTGCCTTCACGACCGTTCTTGCGGTCGACGGCAAACTGGATGAGGTCCATCGATGCCTGGTCGGTAAGAGGCTTGGCCATCACTCCCACCACGCCGGATACACCGGATGCCACGAGGCCCGGATTTCCGGTGATCATGATGACGACGATGCCGTATTCCGCCAAGGCCCTGGCGATTTCGGGGCCGGTTTCGCCATCGGCGAGGCGCACGTCCACGAAGGCGATGTCGGTTTCTCGTGTGTAGTTCAGCGCAACGGTCATGTCCGGTGCTATGCCAACAACATCATGCCCGCTGCGGTGGATCGCGTCTTCGATGTCCATGGCCACCAACAGACTGTCTTCGACGATCAGGAAACGGTATTCCAAAGCTTGCTCCTCCAGATCCAGCACGCGAAATAGACTTATAGCCCCACTTGGCAAGTGGAAGACCATGTTAGCTGCGCATTTTTTAGAAATGTGATCGAGCTACGTCCGGTCAATGTAACAGAGGCTCACGAAAGGTGAGCGATCGGGAGGAACCACTTTCGACCTTCATGAATTATCCGCCGGAACTCAACGAACGGAGAAGACACATGAAGAAGATCATCCTTGCTTCCTGCGCTATTCTTTCAGCGTCCTTTGTTGGCCAGGCCAATGCCCAGGAGAGCACCGTTAATGGCGCTGCAGGTGGTGCCGTCACCGGCGCCATCGTTGGTGGCCCGGTTGGTGCAGCCGTTGGTGGCGTTGTTGGCGCCGTTGCCGGCACCGCAATCGACCCGCCGCCGCGTGAAGTCGTTACCTATGTCGAAGAACAGCCAGCAACAACGGCCGTCACCATCGAAGAGCCGGTTGTCGTCGGCAAGCCGATCCCGAGCAGCGTCGTGGTCACGCCGGTGCCGAGCAACCCGAAGTACGCTTATACCGTGATCAACAAGCAGCGCGTCATCGTTGATCCGGAAACCCACACGGTGGTCCAGGTCATCGACTAAGCCTGGCGCATCACGTGTAAAAAAGCCCTGCTGCCACCAGCAGGGCTTTTTTCGTGTCTGGCCTAGACGAGAACCGCCTGGTCGACCCGGTCATCCTGGCCGAAGAATTTGAGGTAACGCTCCACCTCGGCCGGATCGCCGGTGGCCTTGCGCGGGTTATCCGACAGCTTCACCGCTGGACGGCCGTTCGCCTCGCTGACCTTGCAGACGACCGAGATCGGCATCAGGCCGGCATTTTCCGTCGGCGCGCATCCGGCAAAGTCATTGGTGAGGTTGGTGCCCCAGCCGAAGCTCATGCGCACCCGCCCCTCGAAATGCTTGTAGGTGTCGATGATGGCGTCGACATCCAGGCCATCGGAGAAGATCAGCAGCTTTTTGCGCGGGTCACGACCCATCTTCTCCCACCAGGCGATGATCTTTTCGCCGCCTTCAATCGGAGGCGCGCTGTCGGGGCGGAAGCCGGTCCAGTCGGCGATCCAGTCCGGCGCGTCGCGCAGGAAGGCGGCCGTTCCGAAGGCATCGGGAAGAACGATCAGCAGGTTACCGTGGTAGAGCCGGTTCCAATCCTTGAGCACCTGGTAGGGTGCGGCGCGCAGTTCCTCATCCGTGTTGGCAAGCGCCGCTGCGACCATCGGCAATTCATGGGCGTTGGTGCCGACGGCTTCAAGATCAGAGTCCATGGCGAGCAGCACGTTGCTGGTGCCGGTAAACGCCGGGCCGATGCCTTCCTTCAAGGCTTCGACGCACCAGCGCTGCCAAAGGAAGGAATGGCGACGGCGGGTGCCGAAGTCGGAGATGCGCAGGCCGGGCAGCATGCGAAGCCGCTCCACCTTTTCCCACATCTTCGCCTTGGCCCGGGCATAGAGCACATCCAGCGTGAAGAAGCCGAGCGAGCGCATGGCGCTGCGCGATCGAAGCTCGTTGATGATGGCGAGTGCCGGGATCTCCCACAGTGTCGTATCCATCCACTTGCCGTGGAAGGTCAGTTCGTACTGGCCGTTCTGCTTGCGCAGTTCGTATTCCGGCAGCCGGTAAGTCGACAGCCAGTTGAGGAATTCCGGTTCAAAGATCTGCTTGCGGCCATAGAAGGTGTTACCGGCGAGCCAGATCATCTCCTTCTTGGAAAGGGTGACGCTTCGCGCATGGTCGAGTTGTTCGCGCAGTTCACCCTCGTCGATCTCTTCCGCCAGCTTGACGCTCGTGGTGCGATTGATCACCGAGAAGGTAACATCGACATCCGGATACAGCTTCCAGATCATCTGCAGCATCAAAAGCTTGTAGAAGTCCGTGTCGATAAGGCTGCGGATGATGGGGTCCAGCTTCCAGGTATGGTTATAGACCCTGGCTGCGATATCCGTCTTGGTCATGCCTGCCCTTGCCTCGATCTTCCGGAAGATCGACTCCGCCGACTCGAGATGCATTCGGAGGCAACGGCTGCTCCACCTCCGGGCAGACTTATCGAAAACTTTGGAGATGAAGTCTAGACGAAAACCGGCCGCGAACGAGCGCGGCCGAGGGAAATTCTTGTCCGATCAGTTGGCGGGTTAGTTGCCCGACTGGGAATCGTTTGCGGCCGAAGCTGGCGGCGGAGCGGCCGCAGGATCCGCACTTGGCGCGGCATTGGAGTTCTGCGGGGTGGTGCTGCCGGCCGGTGGCGTTGCCGTCTGGGCGTCCGGTGCATCACTTGCCTCGCCCCACCATTGCGCAACGGCAAAGGCGATTGCCACGAGGACAAGGGCACTGATCAGCACTTTGAGGACCGGAAGGCCCTGGCGTCCCTGGCGGGCGTCGGTTGCAGTCTCGACCACGGGGCGAGAACCAGCAGTACCGGCTGGGCGGTTTCCGGCGTCCTTGGGATCGAAACGGGTATTCATGATTTCGCTCCTGGTTTGGGGCCGGTGACATCCGGCTCATCGACAAGGAAACGAAAGGCCACGGCGAATGTTCCGCCATGGCTGGAGCTCATTGGAAAGGGTCGCTTTAGTAGCCGGTCGTTCGGTCCACCACGTGCCGCAGCGGCTGCCCAGCCTCGTAGTCATTCATCTGCGCTTCCGCGTTGCGGAACAGGGCCCGCACATCCGAAGCCGATGCCGCGTGCGGCGTGATGATGACGTTCTCCATCGACCACAGGGGGCTCGTTTCCGCCAATGGCTCCTGCTCGAACACGTCAAGCGAAGCGCCGCCGAGAACGCCGATCTTCAGGGCTGCGATCACATCCACCTCGACTTGGCTGCCGCCGCGGCCGGCATTGATGAAGACCGGCTTGCCCAGGGCGCCTCCCTGGCGCAGCTTGCCGAACAAGTCAGCGTTGAAGATGCCGCGGGTCTGCGGCGTCAGCGGCAACAGGCCCACCAGGATATCCGTCTTGGCGAGGAATTCGTCCAACCCGCTTTCATCGAAGGTTTCGACGCCGTCGATCAGCTTCTTGCTACGCGACCAGCCGATGACGTTGAAGCCCATGATCTTGAGCTTGGCGACCGAATCCTGACCCAGCACGCCGAGGCCCATGACGCCGACCGTGAGATCCTTGGCTTCCGGCTGGCTTAATTCCCGCCAGACCCGCTCGCGCTGCTGCTTTGCATAAGCCGGGACTTGGCGCAGATGGCTGAGCGCCTGCAGGACCACCCACTCGCTCATGCGCGTCGTCAAGCTTTCATCCACGAAACGGACGATCGGAATGTCGGGCAGGTTCGGCATGGCGAGGATGTAGTCGACACCCGCCCCGCCGGAAAACAACACCTCCAGCTTCGGCGCGCGCTCAAACAGGGTCGGATCGGGCTTCCAGATCACCGCGTAACGTGCGTCAGACAGGTCGGCCGCCGCATCCGCAGCGCGCAGCACGTTGCGGCCTGCAAAGGCGTTGCTCAGTGCCTCGTCCACCTCCCGGCGCGCGAACTTGAGATCGATGACGACCGTTTTCTTCTCAGACATGCTTCATTCTCGTTACTGGTTGATTGCCGCGGTTTCGACGGTTTCAAGGTTGAAGGCCGCCGCCATCAGGGCGCGGGTATAATCCTCCCGCGGCGCGCGGAAGATCTGCTCGGCCGGCCCTTCCTCCACCACCTTGCCAAGCCGCATGACGATGACATGGTTGGCGAGCGCCTTCACCACCTTCAGGTCGTGGCTGATGAAGAGGTAGGCGAGGTCGTGCTTCTTCTGGAGATCGCGCAGCAGATCGACCACCTGCGCCTGGACGGTCATGTCGAGCGCCGAGGTCGGCTCATCGAGCATCACGAAACGCGGTTTCAGCACCATGGCGCGGGCAATGGCAATGCGCTGCCGCTGGCCGCCCGAAAACTCATGCGGATACCGCCAGCGGGTCGCCGGATCGAGCCCCACTTCCTGCAGTGCCCACACGACCCGCTTGTCGCGCTCGTCGGCCGACAAACCCTTCTCGTGGACCTTCAGGCCCTCGGCAATGATCTCGCCCACGGGCATGCGCGGGCTGAGTGAGCCGAACGGATCCTGGAAGACGACCTGCAGCCTGTCGCGGAAGGGCCGCATCTCCTTGAAGGAGAAGTTGTTGATCTCGTTGCCGATAAAGGCAATCCGTCCCTGCGAGGAGATGAGGCGCGCCAGCGCCAGACCGAGCGTCGTCTTGCCCGAACCGGATTCGCCAACGACGCCCAGTGTCTCGCCGGCCCGCAGCGTAAGATCCACGCCATCCACCGCCTTCACATGGTCGACCACCTTGCGCAGCAGGCCGGACTTGATGGGAAACCAGACACGGATGTCCTTGCCTTCCATCACCACCGGCTTCGTCGGATCGGGAACGGGCGGTTCGCCACGTGGCTCCGAGGACAAGAGGTGGCGGGTGTATTCGTGCTGGGGGTTCTGGAAAACCTCCTCCACTGTGCCCGTCTCGACGATCTTGCCCTTGGTCATGACGCAGACGCGATCGGCGAACTTGCGGACGATGCCAAGGTCATGGGTGATGAACAGCATGGACATGCCATGCTCGCCCTTCAGACTGCGCAACAGGTCGAGGATCTGCGCCTGGACCGTCACGTCGAGCGCGGTTGTCGGCTCGTCGGCGATCAACAGCTTCGGCCGGTTGGCGAGCGCCATGGCGATCATGACGCGCTGCCGCTGTCCGCCAGAAAGCTCGTGCGGATAAGCCTTCAGCCGCTTTTCCGGCTCGCGGATGCCAACCTGGGCGAGAAGTTCGAGCGTCCTTACCCGCGCCGCCTGCCCGGTAACCGCCTGGTGCAGCTCAAGGATCTCGCCGATCTGCTTTTCGATCGTATGGAGCGGATTGAGCGAGGTCATCGGCTCCTGGAAGATCATCGTGATGTCATTGCCGCGCACATGGCGCAGATGCGCTTCCGACGCCTTCAGCAGGTCCTTTCCGTCGAAAAGGATTTCGCCGGTCGGATGGCTTGCGGCCGGATAAGGCAGCAGCTTCAGGATGGAGTTGGCGGTGACCGATTTGCCCGAGCCGGATTCGCCCACCAGCGCCATCACCTCGCCAGGCATGATGTCGAAGGAGACGCGGTCGACGGCGGTGGTCGTGTTGCCGCCCTGGTGGAAGGCAACCGACAGGTCTCGTACGAAAAGAAGCGGGCTCGTCATCCGAACGTCTTTCTGGGGTCGAACGCATCGCGCACCGCCTCGCCGATGAAGATCAGCAGCGACAGCATGATCGACATGGTGAAGAAGGCCGTGAAGCCAAGCCATGGGGCTTGCAGGTTGTTCTTGCCCTGCTGGATCATCTCGCCAAGCGACGGCGAACCCGGCGGCATGCCGAAGCCGAGGAAGTCAAGCGAGGTGAGCGTGGCGATCGATCCCGACAGGATGAACGGCAGAAAGGTCAGCGTCGCGACCATCGCGTTCGGCAGCAGGTGCCGGTACATGATCGTCCAGTTGCCGACGCCGAGCGCGCGGGCGGCGCGGACATATTCGAAGTTTCGTGCCCGCAGGAATTCAGCCCGAACGACGCCGACAAAGCCCACCCAGGAGAAAAGCAGCATGATGCCGAGCAGCACGAAGAAGCCGGGCGGCATGATCGCGGCGATGATCAGCAGGATGTAGAGAACCGGCATCGAGGACCAGATCTCGATGAAACGCTGCAGCAGCAGATCCGTCCAGCCGCCGAAGTAACCCTGTACCGCACCAGCCGTGACGCCGATGATGGCCGAGCAGATGGTCAGCGCCAGGCCGAACAGGACGGAAATCCGGAAGCCGTAGATCATCCGCGCCGTCACGTCGCGCGCCTGGTCGTCGGTGCCGAGCCAGTTCATGTTGCCGAGGATGCAGTTCGGATCGGCGTCCTGCTCGGGATAGGCCCTGCAGCGCTCTTCCTTGTCCATAAGCCAGAAGGGCTCGGTCGGCGCCGAATGCGGTATGTTGGAATTGACCGTCTGGTAGGAATAGCGGATCGGCGGCCAGATCATCCAGCCGTTCGACTCGATCTCCTGGGAGATGAACTCGGAGCGATAATCGGTGGTCGCCAGGAAGCCGCCGAACTTCTCCTCCGGATAATCCACCAGAACGGGATAGAGGATCTCGCCCTTGTAGGAGGCGATGATCGGCCGGTCATTGGCGATCAGCTCGGCAAACAGGCTCAGCACGAACAGGATCATGAAGATCCAGAACGACCAGTAGCCGCGCTTGTTGGCGCGGAAATTGGCAAGACGCCGCTTGTTGGTGGGCGAAAGCCACGGCCGCTTCTGCGGTCCGGTCGTCATGGCGGCAGCGGATGCTTCCATCACACGTCCCTCCGCTCAAAGTCGATGCGGGGGTCGATCCAGGTGTAGATCAGGTCCGAGATCAGGCTGACAACGAGGCCCATGAGCGAGAAGATGTAAAGCGTGCCAAAGACGATCGGGTAATCGCGGTTGACGATGGCGAGGTAACCGAGGCGGCCCAGCCCGTCGAGCGAGAAGATGTTTTCGATCAGCAGGGAGCCGGTGAAGAAGGCGGAGATGAAGGCGCCCGGAAACCCCGCGATGACGATCAGCATCGCGTTGCGGAAGACATGCCCGTAAAGCACCTGCCGCTCGTTCAGACCCTTGGCGCGCGCCGTGGTCACATACTGCTTCTTGATCTCGTCGATGAAGGAGTTCTTGGTCAAAAGCGTCGTGGTGGCGAAGGCCGAGAGCGACATGGCGATCAGCGGCAGGGTGAGGTGCCAGAAATAGTCGATGATCTTCTGCCACCATGTCAGCTCGGCGAAATTGTCCGACACCAGGCCACGCAGCGGGAACCAGTCGAAGAAGGAGCCGCCGGCAAACAGCACGATCAGCAGGATGCCGAACAGGAAGCTCGGCACCGCGTATCCGACGATGACGATGCCGGACGTCCAGACGTCGAAGCTCGACCCGTCCTTTACCGCCTTGCGGATGCCGAGCGGGATGGAGATTAGGTAGGAGACGATGAGGATCCAGAAGCCGAGCGAGATCGACACGGGCAGCTTGTCGATGATGAGATCGAGCACCGAGGTGTTGCGGAAGAAGCTTTCGCCGAAGTCGAAGCGGAGGTAGTTCCACATCATCTCGAGGAAGCGCGTCAGAGGCGGCTTGTCGAAACCGAACTGCTGTTCGAGCTCCTTGATGAATTCCGGATCAAGCCCTTGGGCACCGCGATATCGCCCATCGTCGCCGCCGCCCTGGGTCGCGAGATCATTGCCCGCACCGGAAAGCCGGTCGCCGGTGTCCTGACCCTGGATCTGCGCGATGATCTGTTCCACCGGACCGCCCGGCGCGAACTGCACGACAAGGAACGAGATCGCCATGATGCCGATCATGGTCGGGATCATCAGCAAGATTCGGCGGAGTATATAGGCACCCATCAGGGCGTCCTTCCCATTGCTGCGGGCTTCGCTCTGCCGGTCCTGTCAGTGAGGCTCAAAAGGCGTCTTCCTCGTTCTGAGCGAATCAATCGATCAATATGGAACAGGTGCGGGCCAGCAGTGCAAGCCTGCAGCCTTCTCCCCGTCAGTTGCCGGTCTTGGCGTACCAGGTATCCGGGAAGCCGATCCCGTATTCGGGCAGCGTTTCGGGGCGTGTGATGCGGTTCCAGTAGGCGAGCTTCACCTCGCCGGAATAAAACAGCGGGATCACATAGTGGTTGGCGAGCAGCACCCGGTCCATCGCCTTGACGGCTGCGATCTGGTCCTCGCGGTCCGGCGTGAAGACGATCCTGCGGATCAGGGTATCGATCGCCGGATCGGCGATGCCGGCATAGTTTCGCGACCCCTCGCGGCTGACCGACTCCGAGCCCCAATATTCCATCTGCTCGTTGCCGGGATTGAGCGTTTGCGCCCAGACGGCCCAGATCACGTCGTAGTCGAAGCTTCGCGTCCGGTTGATGTATTGCGAGGAGTCCACGGTGCGGATGCGGGCGTCAATGCCGATCTTCTTGACGCTGGCCACGAACGGATTGACCGAACGCTCCTGCGAGGCGCTGTTGAGCAGGATTTCGAAGCTCAGCGGCTGGCCGGTCTTGGCGTTGACCATCCGGTTGCCCTTGAGGTCCCATCCCGCCTCCTTCAGCAGTTCGACGGCCTTGCGCAGGTTGTCGCGCACCTTGGCCGGATCACCGCCCACCGGGTTCTTGTAGGGCGTGGTGAACACCTGCGGCGGCACCTTGTCCTTCAGTTCCTCGAGGATGGCGAGCTCGCGCCCTTCGGGCAGGCCGGAGGAGGCAAGTTCGGTGCCCCAGAAGAAACTGTCGACCCGCTTCAACCCGCCATAAGCGAGGTTCTTGTTCATCGTCTCGAAATCGAAGGCGTAGTTCAGCGCCTCGCGGACGCGGGCGTCCTTGAAGATCTCGCGGCGCATGTTGGGCACCATGGCCTGCATGACACCAGTTGCCTTGAACGGATTGGTGAGTGCTTCCTTCTTGATCCGCCCATCCTTCACGGCATCGAAGTCGTAGCGGGTCGCCCAGCGGCTGGAACTGTTCTCCTGGCGGAAATCGATCGTGCCGGCGCGGAAGGCCTCGAACTCCACATCGGCGTCGGCAAAGTAGGTGTAGCTGATGGAGCGGAAGTTGTTCTGCCCGCGATTGATCGGCAGATCCTTGCCCCAATAGTCGTCGCGCAGTTCGTAGCGCACCACCGAGCCCGGCTGGATCGCCGCAATCTTGTAGGGTCCGGAGCCCATTACCGGCTCCAGCGTGGTGCGGGTAATGTCGCGCTGCCGGCCCTGGCTGTCCTTGCCTTCCCACCAGTGCTTGGGAAGGATCGGGAAATCGCCGACGATCGACGGCAGTTCCTTGTTGTTCTTTTCGTCGAAGTGGAAGGTCACCTCGCGTTCGCCGCTCTTTTCGGTGCCGGTCACATGGCGGTAGTAGCCCGAATAAAAGGCGCTGTTCTTCTTCAGCGTCTCCATGCTGAAGATCACGTCCTCGGGCGTCACCGGCTCGCCATCCGCCCACTTCGCTTCCGGCCTCAGCCGGAAGGTGACGGTCGACATGTCTTCCGGATAGGACACCGCCTCGGCGAGCAGCCCATAGGTGCCGAAAACCTCGTCTTCCGAGCGCTTCATCAGCGTGTCGTAGATCAGACCGACGCCGGAGGCGACCGTGCCCCGGTCGATGACGATATTGACGTTATCGAAGGTCCCTTCGTCGCCGAGCCGCAACTCGCCGGCCTTGGGTGCATCGACGTTGACATAAGGCAGTTGCTTGAAGTCTGGCGGAAGCTTGAGGTCGCCGATCACCGCCATCCCGTGGCGCCATTGGGGCTCCTGGGCGGTCGCGATCGATGCGATGGCAACAAAGGCGGCTGCAGCCACCGCAAGAGCCCGCTTCATTCGGCCGAACGTCATTCTCTACCTCTTGGTCAAGCGTCGATCTCGCGGTGAAGCATAGGGCAAAACCGGGCAAAAAACAGGGCGACCTACTCACAAGCATTTTATTCGCAGGTTGCTGCCAGGGGGCCGGCACGCCGCCATCTCCATTTCACCAAAATCCTGTTTCAGGTAGATTCACCATAGGAACTGATTTGCCGCGGAGCTGAAATGGAATCGACCTTGGGTGGCATGCTGCGCTTTGCTGCGGCCGGAATACTCTGTGCGGCGCTTGCCGCGCCGGCTTTTGCGAAAGACGAGACGCCTGCCAAGCAGTTGTTCGGAGCGGTGAAGCTGCCTTCGAGCTCGCCTGCCCAGCCGTTCGGTTTTTACGCCAAGGGCTGCATGTCCGGCGCCGTTGCGTTGCCAACCGATGGCCCGACCTGGCAAGCGATGCGGCTTTCACGAAATCGCCGCTGGGGCAACCCGCAGATGATCGCCCTTCTCCAGCAGTTCAGCCAGGACGCGGCCCGGCTTGGCTGGGGTTCCGGCATCCTCGTCGGCGATATTTCCCAACCGCGCGGTGGCCCGATGCTGAACGGCCACGCATCGCACCAGATCGGCCTTGATGCCGACATCTGGTTCACGCCGAAGCCGGCCCAGCCGCTGACGCCGCAGCAGCGCGAGGACATGCCGTTCACCTCCATGCTGGACAAGAGCAAGTTCCTGACCGTCGACGACCGTCGCTGGACCGGAACGCATGCCAAGCTGGTGATGCAGGCGGCAAGTTATCCGCAGGTGGAGCGCGTCTTCGTCAATCCGGCGATCAAGAAGAAGCTCTGCGAAACCTGGCGCGGCGACCGCTCGCTGCTTGGCAAGGTGCGGCCGGTTTATGGCCATGACGAGCATTTCCATATCCGCATGGCCTGCCCGCCGGGCGCGACATCCTGCAAGAAACAGGCACCGACGCCGACTACCGATGACTGCAACAGCAAGGAGCTCGCCTGGTGGTTCACCAAGGAGCCTTGGGCGCCGCCGCCGAAGCCGGATCCCAACAAGAAGCCGGTGAAGCCGCGCCAGGTGACGCTCGCCGACCTGCCGAATGCCTGCTCGGTAGTGCTTGCCGCGCCTTCGCGCTCAGAGGACGCAGCGACCTTTGGCGGCGCCATGGCCTATAGTGCGCAGCCTGCCGCTTCGGCACCGGCACAAGCCGTCGGCACCGTGATGGATTCCTCGCTGCCCCTCACCAACGTGCCGCTGCCATCGCCGCGGCCGTGAAGTTCATCTGCGAAAGCCGGTTCTTGAAACCGGCCGGCGCTCCGCCACCTTCCCAAGCGACGAACCGCAGGCTAGAAGCTTGCAAATCGATTGAAACCGTTCTTGGGGAGAACGTCCAATCATGCCGGCAAAGCCCTGCATCGCACTGATCGCGCACGACCAGAAAAAGGCCGACATGGCCGATTTTGCGCGTCAGCACCAGGGCGCCCTTTCCCGCTTCCGTATTGTTGCAACCGGCACGACCGGCGGTCGTGTGCAGGAGGCGTGTCCCGATCTTGATGTCACCCGGCTGAAAAGCGGCCCGCTTGGTGGTGACCAGCAGATCGGCGCGATGATCGCCACCGGCGAAGTGGACATGCTCATCTTCTTCATCGACCCGCTGAGCGCCCTGCCGCATGATGTCGACGTCAAGGCACTGACGCGGCTCGCCACCGTCTACGACATTCCGATGGCGCTCAACCGCGCCACTGCCGAAAAACTCATCGACTTCCAGAAGGACTAAGCGTTCGAATGGCCGACAGCATGAAGACTGACAAGCTGCCCTTTCCGATCCTGATCGGTGATATCGGCGGCACCAATGCCCGCTTTTCGGTCCTGACCGACGCCGATGCCGAACCGATCCCCTTCCCGAATATCCGCACTGCCGACTATCCGACCATCGATGCGGCAATCCAGAACGTCGTGCTGGCTTCCACGTCTGTGCGGCCGCGTTCAGCGATCCTTGCCGTGGCGGCGCCGGTGGACGGTGACGAGATTGACCTCACCAACTGCGATTGGGTGGTGCGCCCCAAGGGCATGATCGCCGAACTCGGTTTCGATGACGTGCTGGTGGTCAACGACTTCGAAGCCCAGGCGCTTGCCGTGGCTGCCCTGCCGCGTGACTTCCTGGACAAGCTCGGCCGGGGCGGCGAACCGCAACTTGCCTCGCGGGTGGTGCTGGGCCCAGGCACCGGCCTTGGCGTTGCAGGCCTTGTCCATGCACGCGAGATCTGGTTTCCGGTGCCGGGCGAAGGCGGGCATGTCGATGTCGGCCCGCGCTCCGATCGCGACTTCGAGGTTTTCCCGCACCTGAAGCGGATCGAGGGCCGTGTTTCGGCCGAAGAAATCCTGAGCGGCCGCGGCGTCATCAACATCTACCAGGCCGTCTGCAAGGCAGATGGCGTCCAGCCAAGCTTCAGCGATCCGGCGGATGTGACCGCCCGTGGCCTGGATGGCTCGAACCGCCAGGCTGTCGAGACACTTTCGCTGTTTGCCACCTATCTTGGCCGCGTCGCCGGCGACATGGCGCTGATCTTCATGGCCCGTGGCGGCGTCTATCTTGCCGGCGGCATCTCGCAGAAAATCATCCCGGCGCTGAAGAAGCAGGAGTTTCGTGCGGCCTTTGAAGACAAGGCACCGCATTCGGAACTGCTCAGCACCATTCCGACCTTCGTTGTGACACATCCACAGGCGGCACTGGCGGGGCTTGCAAGCTTTGCCCGGGCCCCCTCGGCCTATGGCATTGCAACCGACGGACGCCGCTGGCTTCGCTGACGGCGACCGCACCTTTCAAATAGGGATCCAAGCCGCTAAGAAGCGGTGGAGCGAAATTCGGGAACAGCCGCCATGATCGCAAATGACATGAAACTCGTCGTCGTCGGCGCGGCAGGCCGCATGGGCCAGACCCTGATCCGCGTGATCAGCGAGACGCCCGGCGTGGCGCTGCACGCAGCCATCGAACGGGAAGGTTCGCCCTTTATCGGAAAGGATGCGGGTGAAATGGCCGGCGCCGGCACGCTCGGCATTCGCGTGACCGATGATCCGCTGAACGCTTTCCTCGATGCCGACGGTGTGCTCGATTTTACGGCGCCGCAGGCGAGCGTCAACTTCTCGGTTCTCGCGGCCCAGGCCCGGATTGTCCATGTAATCGGCACCACCGGCTGCTCGGTGGAAGACGAAGCCAGGTTCGAGGCGGCGGGTCGCCATGCGCGGGTCGTCAAGTCCGGCAACATGAGCCTCGGCGTCAACCTGCTCGGCGTGCTTACCGAACAGGCCGCCAGAGCCCTGCCCTCAGCCGGCTGGGACATCGAGATCGTCGAGATGCATCACAAGCACAAGGTCGATGCGCCATCAGGCACTGCGCTGCTTCTCGGGGAAGCAGCCGCCAAGGGCCGCGGCATTGATCTCGCCGC
Organism: Neorhizobium sp. SOG26; assembly: GCF_003491345.1. GTDB lineage: Bacteria > Pseudomonadota > Alphaproteobacteria > Rhizobiales > Rhizobiaceae > Neorhizobium > Neorhizobium turbinariae. Next base: position 3,259,557 of record NZ_CP025512.1, on the reverse strand, counting down.
CCACTCGGTTCGCGTCCGTGACGGCCATACCGGCCCGAGACCCGATGGCGCGATCGGTTTTGCCACGCTGCGGGGCGGCTCCGTGGTCGGCGATCATTCCGTTCTGTTTGCAGCCGAAGGCGAGCTGGTGACGCTGTCGCATAGCGCGCGCGATCGCTCGATCTTCGCCCGCGGCGCCGTTGCGGCCGCCGTCTGGGCGCGCGGGCAGAAGCCCGGTTATTATTCCATGCTCGATGTTCTCGGGCTTTCTTGAAAGACAACATCCCTCGGAGGAATTTGATGAGCGGCACCCTTGTCCTCGTTCGCCACGGCCAGAGCGACTGGAACCTCAAGAACCTGTTCACCGGCTGGCGAGACCCGGAGCTTACCCCGCTCGGCATCCAGGAAGCTCAGGCCGGCGGCCAGGCTTTGGCCGACACCGGCATCAAGTTCGACATCGCCTTTACCTCTGACCTGAAGCGGGCGCAGGACACGCTGAAGATCGTGCTGGAAAAGGTCGGCCAGTCGGACCTGGAAACCATCCGCAACCAGGCGCTCAACGAGCGCGACTACGGCGACCTGTCGGGCCTCAACAAAGATGACGCGCGCGCCAAATGGGGCGAGGAACAGGTGCATATCTGGCGCCGCTCCTATGACGTACCGCCTCCGGGCGGCGAGAGCCTGCGCGACACGGGCGCCCGCGTCTGGCCCTATTACCTCACCGAAATCCTGCCGCGGGTTCTGCGGGGCGAAAAGGTTCTGGTGGCGGCCCACGGCAATTCGCTGCGTTCGCTGGTGATGGTGCTTGACCGGCTGAGCAAGGAAGAAATCCTCAAGCTCAACCTCGCCACCGGCGTGCCGATGGTCTACCGCCTCAACGCGGATTCGACCGTTGCCTCGAAGGAAGTGCTCGGCGACATGTCCGGCGCGCATTGAGCGTCTGATCCTTCGAACGATCTTCAAGCCGGTTGCCTCGCAGCCGGCTTTTTCTTTTGGTCTCCTGTTCAGACCCCACATCTTTTCGTTGCGGGTGCTGTTTCCGGATCGGGCACCGCGCTAGTCTCGTGGCGTGCCTTCATCTGATTCCGGAACTTCCTCATTGCGCTACGCCCTCTATTACTCGCCCGCCGAAGACCATCCGCTGACGGCGGCCGCATCGCGCTGGCTTGGACGCAATGCGTTCTTGGATGAAAGTTTCCCGACCTCCGATGTGAGCGGTTTGGCGTGCGGCGATGTCCATCAACTGACGGCCGACCCGCGCCGATATGGTTTTCACGCGACGCTGAAGGCGCCTTTCGAACTGGCGCCCGGCAAGACTGAGGCGGAATTGCTTGCTGCGCTTGCAGCGTTTGCGGCCGCCACACCGGCTTTCACAATCCCGAATGTGATCCTAGGCCAGCTTGGTCGCTTCTTTGCCATCGTGCCTGACCGGATTTATCCGGAACTGCAGGATTTCGCGGCGCGCGTGGTCGAGGATTTCGAGCCTTTCCGCGCGCCGTTGTCCGAGGCCGATATCGCACGACGTAAGCCGGAAAACCTGCCGCCCACCCAGCGGGCCTACCTTGACCGCTGGGGTTACCCTTACGTGATGGACGAGTTCCGCTTCCACATGACCCTAACGGGCCAGGTGCCACCAGAGCAGGCGGAGGCGATGAAGGCAGAACTCAGCCGGCGTTTCGCGCCGTTCATTCAGCAACCGCTTTCGATCGACGGGCTTGCCCTGTTCGTGGAGCCGGAGCGCGGCGCCCCCTTCACCGTCCATCGCTGGTGCGCGCTCGCACCGGCCGCCGATAGCAGGAAGACTGCCCCATGACTGAACAGGTTTTCACCAATGCCAGGATCGTGCTGGAAGACCACGTCGTCCATGGCTCGCTGCAAATCCGCGACGGCTTGATCGCAGACGTCTCGGAAGGTTCCGTCACCAGCGGCGAGGATCTTGAAGGCGACTATCTTATTCCTGGCTTGGTCGAGTTGCACACCGACCACCTGGAGCAGCATTATTCGCCGCGGGCCGGCGTGCGCTGGAACACCACCGCGGCGATCCAGGCGCATGACGCGCAGATTGCCACCTCCGGCATCACCACCGTGTTTGATTGCCTGCGCATGGGTGCAGACGAGGACGGCGGCTTTCCGCGCGGCGAGATGCGCGCCATGGCGGATGCGATCCAGGCGGCGGAGAAACAGGGTCGCCTGCGCTCCGAGCACCTGCTCCACCTGCGCTGCGAGGTATCAGCCGACAACGTGCTGGAGCATTTTGCCGACTTCGAGACTGACCCGTTTGTGCGCCTCGTCTCGCTGATGGACCATGCACCGGGCCAGCGGCAATTCCAGACCATGGACCAGTATATCTATTACTACAAGAAGAAGCGCGGGCTGAGCGACGAAGCCTTTGATGCCTTCTGTGCCAAGCGGATCGGCGACTCGCAGCGCAATTCGACGCCGCACCGCACTGCCATCTCCAAGGTCTGCCGGGAGCGCGGCATCACCATTGCCAGCCACGACGATGCAACTCTCGCCCATGTTGGCGAAGCGATCGAGAACGGCGTGCGGCTGGCCGAGTTTCCGACGAGCTTCGATGCGGCCAAAGCCTCCCACGAAGCCGGCATGAGCGTGCTGATGGGAGCGCCGAACATCGTGCGCGGCAAGTCACATTCCGGCAATATCGCCGCGCGCGACCTTGCCGAACGCGGCGTGCTTGATGTCCTATCGTCGGATTACGTGCCGCTCAGCCTGCTGCATGCGCCCTTCGTACTGGCCGATGAAATGGATGGCATCTCGCTGGCCGCAGCGCTGGCGATGGTCACCGCCAACCCGGCCCGCACCGTCGGCCTCGACGATCGTGGCCGCATTGCCGTCGGCCTACGGGCGGATCTGGTGCGGGTTCATCGTGTCGATGGTGTTCCCGTGGTGCGCGCCACCTGGCGCCAGGGTCAGCGGGTCGCCTGATGGCAGAGGCCAAGCCGGGCTGCATGGCAGTCGTCGTTGGCCCTAGCGGCGCCGGCAAGGACACGCTGATCGCACGAGCCGCGGCACATTTCGGCGATCGCGACGGCATCGTCTTCGTTCGGCGGATCATCACCCGTGACGCGGCAGCCGGCGGCGAAGATCATGACGGCGTGGGCGACGCGGAGTTTGAGGCGCTTGCGGCATCCGGCCGTTTTGCGGTCTCCTGGGATGCACACGGGTTGCGATACGGCATCCCGGTCGAGAGCCGGCAGGCCGTCGAAACAGGGCGGCTTGTCATCGCCAATGGCTCGCGCTCGGCGCTACCGCATTTCAAGGCCGCCTACCCTCGCCTTGTCGTTTTCAACGTGACGGCGCGTCCGGAGGTGCTGGCCCGACGCCTGGCCGAACGTGGTCGCGAGACGGAGGATGAGATCAGGCAGCGTCTGGCGCGCAGTTCGCTGGAGGTGACCGGCGACTACCAGGTCGTCACCATCGACAACAGCGACAGCCTCGAAGTAAGCGCTCGGGCTTTTATTGCTGCTCTTCAGGAGCTTTACTGCGGTACGCACTTCACCTGAGCAAAACTCTTTTCTCCGCCGACTTTACTCTTCGCTGACCCGCGCTAGCTTCTCCTGACACTTCAGAGGCGAGGCAATGACCGAGACGACGCCGCAGGACGGGCAAACGGACAGGGCCAAAGTCGACCTTGAGGGGCGGGTGGTCGTGTTGGAGATCGTGTCCATGACCGCCTTGGCGCTCGCCATGGATACTTCCGAAACAGCCGATGTCGACCATGCCCGCGGCATTGCCCGGCTGATCATGGAAACGGTGCACCAGCGCTGCGGCGAGCTGAAGATGCCTGATGAGGCAAGGCTCTCTGCCTGCTCCTATGCCGACGAACTGCTGTCGACGGCGATGCAGTCGCTTTACCCGGGCGCGCCGCAACATCACTGAGCCTTCAACTCAGTGCGCTTCGTCCCAGTTGCTCGCGGCACGCGCATCCACCTTCAGCGGCACACGCATGGCAATCGCCGGCATGGCGGCGTTCTCCATGGTCGAGATCACCACCGGCAGCGTCTCGTCGATCGCGTCGTCTTCCACCTCGAGGATCAGTTCGTCATGCACCTGAAGGAGCATGCGGGCTTTGTGCTGCAGCCCCGCTTTCGCCAGGGCGCCTTCCATCCTGACCATCGCACGGCGGATGATATCGGCCGCAGACCCTTGAATCGGCGCGTTGATGGCGGCGCGTTCATTGAAGGCACGCACCGACGGGTTGGACGACTTGATATCCGGGTAATGGGCACGCCGGCCGAAGATCGTCTCGACATAACCGTGCTCGCGGGCAAACGCCTTGGTGTTTTCCATGTAGTCGCGGATGCCCGGGAAGCGCTCGAAATACTTCTTGATGTAGTCGCCCGCTTCCGAACGTTCGATTGACAGCTGGTTGGCGAGGCCGAAGGCTGAGATGCCATAGATGATGCCGAAGTTAATGGCCTTGGCGCGGCGGCGCACTTCGCTCGGCATGCCTTCCACCGGCACGCCGAACATTTCGGATGCCGTCATGGCGTGAATGTCGACGCCATCGGCAAAGGCCTGGCGCAGCGGCGGGATGTCCGCCACGTGGGCGAGCACGCGCAGCTCGATCTGGCTGTAGTCGGCCGAGACGAGCTTGTGGCCCAGCGTCGAGATGAAGGCGGTGCGGATCTTGCGGCCTTCGGTCGTGCGGATCGGAATGTTCTGCAGGTTCGGCTCGACCGAGGACAGCCGCCCGGTTGTCGTCGAGGCGAGCGAATAGGACGTATGGACCCGCTTCGTCTGCGGGTGGACATAACCCGGCAGGGCATCGGTATAGGTGGACTTGAGCTTCGTCAGCTGACGCCAGTCGACGATCTTGCGCGGCAGTTCATGGCCGACGGCAGCGAGTTCCTCCAGCACCTGGGCGGAGGTCGACCATTGCCCGGTCTTGGTCTTTGCGCCGCCCGGCAGCCCGAGCTTGCCGAACAGGATGTCGCCAAGCTGCTTTGGCGAGCCGATGGTGAACTTCTCGCCGGCCAACTGGTAGATCTCGTCTTCGATGGCGGCGGCGCGCTGCGCAAGCTCGCCGGACAGGCGCGACAGGATCTGCCGGTCGATGGTGATGCCGCGTTCTTCCATTTCAGCAAGCGTCGCCAGCATCGGCCGTTCCAGCCGCTCGTAAACCCGCGTCAGCCGCTCGGCCACAAGCCGCGGCTTCAGCACGAACCACATGCGCAGCGAAAGATCTGCCTTCTCCGCGGCATAGGTCATGGCCCGCTCGATATCGACCATGTCGAAGGCGAGTCCCGACTTGCCGCTGCCTGCCAGTTCCTTGAAGGTCATTGGTACATGGCCGAGCCACCGCTCCGACAGCGAGTCGAGCGTCTGGCTGCCCTTGCCGGCCTCCAGCACGTAGGACATCAGCATCACATCGTCATAGCTCTGGACGACGATGCCGTAGCGCTTCAGCAGAAGGTAGGCGAATTTCAGGTTGTGGCCGACCTTGAGAACCGACGGGTCCTCAAGCACGATCTTGAGCCGGTCCAGCGCCTCCTTCATCGACAGCTGGTTTTCCGCCAGGCCGCCCCCCAGAAGATCGCCATCGCCGGTCTTGTGCCCCAGCGGCAGGTAAGCGGAGCGGATTTCGCCGCCTGCCGGCGTATGGGTGTTGTCCGGCAGCCCGAGCGAAATGCCGGCAAGCTCCGCCTGCATCGGGTCTATCGATGCCGTTTCGGCATCGAAGGCCAGCACACCGGTTTCGTAAGCCGCACGGATCCAGTCGTCGAGGACCTCGACATCACGGATGGTAATGTAGCAGGACTTGTCGATCTTGGCGGTAGCGTAGAAATCAGCACGCGCCTGTGCGAGATCGGCGGGCCGCGCCTCTCCTACGATAACGCTGCCAGCCGCTGCCGGTTTTCCGTTGCTCGCCGGTGCCGAAGCGTTCGCAGGCGAAGCCTCTCCGACCGGTGCCGTTGCATCAAGGTCCGGGCCATGGGCTGCACCGCCCCATTCGACCTCGACCACCGCCGCGTCGATCTCGTCGGCATTGCAGTCGCAGGCCGCCGCGACACGACGGGTCAGCGTGCCAAAGCCCATCGCCTTCAGGAAGCCGATCAGCTTCGGGCCATTCTGCGGCTCCAGGATCAGCCCCTCAAGGTCAACGTCGAGCGGCACGTCGGTGCGCAGTTGCACCAGCCGGCGCGACAGCCGCGCCTGCTCGGCATGCGCGATGATGTTCTCGCGCCGCTTGACCTGCTTGATCTCGCCGGCGCGCTCCAGCAGCGTATCGAGATCGCCGAATTCTTCCAGAAGCTGGGCCGCCGTTTTCGGACCGATGCCGGGAATACCCGGCACGTTGTCAACCGAGTCGCCGACCATGGCCTGCAGGTCGATCATCTTTTCCGGCGGCACGCCCCATTTTTCGACGACGTCGGGCACGCCGATCTGCTTGTCCTTCATGCTGTCGTACATGTGGACGTTCGGCGTCACGAGCTGCATCAGGTCCTTGTCAGAGGAGATGATGGTGACGTCCGCGCCGATCGCTTCCGCCTGGCGCGCATAGGTGGCGATGATGTCGTCGGCCTCGAAGCCTTCGGTCTCGATGCACGGCAGGTTGAAGGCGCGTGTCGCCTCCCGGATCAGACCGAATTGCGGAACGAGCTCCTCGGGCGGCGCCGAACGGTTCGCCTTGTAGCTATCGTAGAGGTCCTTGCGGAAGGTCTTGGCCGAATAGTCGAAGATCACGGCGAAATGCGTCGGCGTCACGCCGACCGAGGTATCACGCGCATCCGTCAACAGCTTCCATAGCATGTTACAGAAACCCGACACGGCGCCTACCGGCAGGCCGTCCGATTTGCGGGTCAGCGGTGGCAGTGCGTGGAAGGCCCGAAAGATGAAGCCGGAGCCGTCGACGAGGAAGAGGTGATCACCTTTTTTCATGGGCAGAAGCAATAACGTCCAGCCGCTGATCCGTCCATGAAAACTTGCTTGCGCAAGGCCTCCGGCTGTCACCGGAACGTTACCGATTTGTAATAGAGCATTCCCTTGAAAAGCCCCATTTGGCCCCACAAATCAGCAGTACCGGCGCCTGATCACGCCGCAGTCTGGAAGCTGGCCTGTCCCCTGCCGCGCCAGACCGGGCAAAGGCCTATCCCCCTCTCCGGGCCTTTGTCCATCAATCGAACCGCCATGGCCGATTCCCCTCCCGGTCATGGCGGTTTTTGTTTGACCGCGCCGACGGATTTACCATGGCGAGCACGCAGGCTTGGCGAAAGCACCGCCTGCAATATATCGTTTCCTCAGCGTCCAGCTTTGGTTCGCTCAAGGAGGATGAGTCGACGTGATGGGGTTCGACCGCGCGCATTCCCCGACATATCTTGCCGGACAACTGGCCAAGAGCTTTTCCCGGTCCCTTCAGAAGCGAGCCACCGCACTTGGCTTTTCTCCGGGACAGTTCCCCGTGCTTCTCGAACTCTGGCAGCAGGACGGCCTCACCCAGAAACAGCTTCTCGACAAGCTGGAGGTGGAGCAGGCAACGCTTGCCAACACGCTGGCGCGCATGGAGCGCGACCGCCTCATCGAACGCACGCCACATCCTTCTGACCGTCGAGCGCAGATCATCCGGTTGACGCAGCTCGGGCGCGATCTCGAAGCACGCGCGCTGGAAGCGGCACAAGAGGCGGATGCTACGATGTTCGCCGGCTTCAAGCGTTTCGAGCGAGAGTTGATGATCGAGTATATGCGCATGATCATCGACAACGCCCGCAAGCTCTAGCCGCGGCTGCGACCAAAGTTCTTCGATTTCAAGTATTCAAAGCCGGCATGGCTTGATAACACATCCTAAGCCCGCACAGCGGACGCGCCGGCTCCCTGCCGGCTGGATGACATCATCTTTTCGCAGTCAGGATTCTCCATGACCGATCTTTCTTCCGTCCTTTCCCGCGCCGACCAGAATCTCGACGCCAGCATCGAACGCCTTTTCGAACTCCTGCGGATCAAGTCAATCTCGACCGACCCCGCCTTCAAGAACGATTGCCGCCAGGCGGCAGAATGGCTTGTCGCCGATCTCACCGCACTTGGTTTCGAAGCCTCCGTTCGCCAGACCGCCGGCCATCCGATGGTGGTTGGCCATTACCCCGGACCGAGCGCCGATGCGCCGCATGTCCTGTTCTACGGCCACTACGACGTGCAGCCGGTCGACCCGATCGAGCTTTGGGAAGACGATCCCTTCGACCCGAAGATCAAGGACCTCGGCAACGGCCGCAAGGTGCTGACCGGCCGCGGATCGGCAGACGACAAGGGCCAGTTGATGACCTTCGTGGAGGCCTGCCGCGCCTACAAGGACGTGCATGGCCATCTACCGGTGCGTGTCACTGTGCTGTTCGAAGGCGAGGAAGAGTCCGGATCGCCGTCGCTGAAGCCCTTCCTCGACGCCCATGCCGATGAACTGAAAGCGGATTATGCGCTGGTCTGCGATACGGGCATGTGGGATGCCGATACGCCGGCAATCACCGCCTCGCTGCGCGGCCTCGTTGGCGAAGAGATCATCGTGACCGCTGCCAATCGCGACCTTCATTCGGGCATGTATGGGGGCGCTGCAGCCAACCCGATCCAGATCCTCTCGAAGATCCTTGCCGGCCTGCATGATGAAACAGGCCGCGTGACGGTTGAAGGTTTCTACGACGGCGTGGAAGAAACGCCATCCAACATCAAGTCGGCATGGGACAACCTGACCGGCGGTCGCAATGACTTCCTCGGTGAAGTCGGCCTGTCGGAACTGGCGGGTGAAAAGGGCCGTTCGATGCTTGAACTGCTCTGGGCGCGCCCGACCTGCGAAATCAACGGCATCAACGGCGGTTATACCGGCCAGGGCTTCAAGACGGTGATCGCGTCGAAGGCCTCGGCCAAGGTTTCCTTCCGGCTGGTGGGCCAGCAGGACCCGGCAAAGATCCGCGAGAACCTCCGCGCTTATGTCCGCTCCAAGATGCCGAAGGACTGCACGGTCGAGTTCCTCGAACATGGCAGCTCGCCGGCGCTGCAGCTCGGCTACGATTCACCGGTGCTGACGAAGGCAAAGACGGCGCTGTCGGAGGAATGGGCAAAGCCCGCTCTGGTCATCGGTTCTGGCGGATCGATCCCGATCGTCGGTGACTTCCAAAACCTGCTTGGCATGGAATCGCTTCTCGTCGGCTTTGGGCTCAGCGACGACGGCGTTCATTCCCCGAACGAGAAGTATGACCTGAAGTCCTTCCACAAGGGCATCCGCTCGTGGATCCGCATCATGGCAGTGTTGGCCGCCTGAGGCATCCATCTCTCAGCCTGGCCGGTCCGGTCCGCGGCCAGGTTGGAGGGAAGCCAGAAAAACAAAAGGCCGGGGCAAGCCCGACCTTTCAGTCCCCGATCATTGGTGCCAGTACATCCGTGGTCACTCGAGATGGGATAAGCATTTCCGGCGCGGCCGCTTCAAATCGAAAACGACTCATGCGGCTCTAGCAGTCATCGTCTCTCCGAAAGGTTAACATTCCGTAAACGCGGATATGTCACCTGCTTCAAGACGGCACGGTCTCCCGTATTTGCCGTTACCTATGACCAGATCAGCATTTTTGCCCTCAAGCCCCAGGTGCGCCGGAAACGCGACTGAACCCTAGATGGGGATGGGTCCACCCCTTTACAAGAGGAAGATCCCCGAACGAAAAAAGGCCGGACGAGCCGGCCTTTTCGAAGAACTTGCGATCAAGAATGATCAAGCAGCCTGAAGATGGTCTGCCGAAACCTTGCCCGAACGCTTGTCGGTTACAAGTTCGTAGGAGAGCTTCTGGCCGTCCTTGAGCTGGCCCATGCCAGCGCGCTCAACAGCGGAGATGTGAACGAAAACGTCCTGTGCGCCATCATCCGGCTGAATGAAGCCATAACCCTTGGTTGCGTTGAACCACTTTACAGTACCGGTCGCCATAACGATGCCTTTCATGCAAATAAGACCGACTTGTTCCGCGCAGTCGCCTGCGAAAAACGGTGAGTTTCGTATTTGAAGAAAGATCGTCGCTGACGCGGGAAGCGTGTCGTGCTGGCTTATCAAACAAATATCGATGCGAAATCATCTAGGCTGACGACGTGCAAACGTCAAGATGCAGCGCCTCTCGGTGAGGTGCCTCTCGTCAGTCCCGGACAAAGAGAAAGCCCGGCGCGGGAGGAGGAGCGCCGGGCTTTCGATACTGACCAACAACCGGGAGGAGGAGGTGTTGCTGGTCCCATCGGAGGCGCTGGGAGGAGGAGTGCGCCTGTCGATGATTTGACTATATAGGAGCACGGCTTAAAAAACAGTCAAAATTTCGCACTGCAGCAATGCATTTTCTGCATGGGTAGAAGAAGAGGGGCTTGCGAGCCGCCCAAGGCTCGGCCATCTTGCCACCATGAGCCTTGAATCCGTTCGCAATTTCTTCTCCCTCAAAGCCCCTGAGATCGATGTCATCGTCACCGAACAGAGTTCGGCGACCGTCCAGCTTGCCGCCGAGGCGCATGGAGTGGACGCAGACCAGATCGCCAAGACCATCTGCCTGCGCGCCGGCGATGAAACCATGCTGGTGGTGATGTCCGGCATGAGCCGGCTTGATAACCGCAAGTTCCGCGACCGTTTCGGCCCGAAGCCGCGCATGCTGGGTGGTGATGAAGTCGTGGCGTTGACGAGCCACCCGGTGGGCGGGGTCTGCCCGTTTGGCCTGGCGACACCGCTGCCGGTTTATTGTGACGTGTCGCTGAAACGTCATGCAATCGTTGTGCCGGCCGCCGGCGCGATCAATGCGGCGGTGCGCATCGCACCGGACCACATGGCTGAACTAACCGGTGCCGTGTGGATCGATGTGGCCCAGGAACAGGTCGCCGTCAGCGATACGCCCGCGTGAAGCGTATCGCTGAAAGGCATCATTCTCAGAAACGATCTGTGAGGTAGCGGCGGTACCAGGCCTGCTTGCTTTCGGCAGAGGCACTTGCCACAACGTACCCGATCGCAAAGCCGATTGCGCCGATCAGCGTGAACAGGGTGGTCGTTGCGGCCGGGTGTTCGCGCACGGTGCCAGCCACCGATGCGGCTTCGCTCTGCACATAGCTCGCCGCCGCGCCGGCACGTTCAGACAACCGCTCATAAGCCTTGCCGCCCTTTTCAGCCAGAAGCTCGCGCAGGTTGGCGATCTCGGTGCGGAGCGTCGCGATCTCGTTGCTGACATCGTCGTCATAGGACGAACCGGATCCAACAGGGGTCTTCATATCTTTCACGGGCTCTGCCATGCGGGCCTCCTTCGGGGTTGATCGAGAGTTCGGTCAATTCCCGAAGGAACGATATGTTCCTTTTGGATGTTTGGCGTATAGCGCCGCACCCGCTTGGGGCAGATGAAAGCCGGAAAAACTAGCGGCTACTAACAAGCGCGGCAGCAACGGCCGCAAGCTTTTCCTCGTCGTCCTTGCCCTTCTGGAGGGAGTTGACGAGGATCAACGCCAGCGCCTCGGCATCCGGGCTGGTCTTGTCGATCTGATGCTCCTGGCAGGCGCGGTCGAAGACCTGCTGCAACAGGGTAAGTTGTTCGGGATTGACCGGATTCCGTACCAACTGCGTAGGCATACATCCTCCCGATCTTGTAAAGCCCGATCGGCAGACTATTGCTGCTCCTTTTGCACCGATACCTTTACTCCCGGTACCGGCACAGGTCGAAGTTCGGTACAGCCGAGCCACAACCTCCCGAGGCCTTTCGACGACAGGTCGCTACACTCTGATCATTAACAAATAGTTTAGCAACAATAACTTTAGAGGGGTACAATATAGGGGTGGAAGCAACTCGGCTCTTACCTATGCGACCGTTCTGGCAAGCAAAGAGAGCCCCCCTGTGCGAGGGCTCCCGAAAGGCTTGAAAATCAGGCCATACCGGCTGGGTCACCGATCGGCAGGAGTGCCGGATTGAGCGTCGGATCCTGCGGGTTCTTGCTGTCGCCCGGGTCCTGGGCCGGCGTCAGCGGTGGCTTTTCCTGGACCCGATCCGGGATGCCGCCTTCAGATTGTGGGCCGCGTGGCGTTTCGGAACCGGGATTGGGTAACGGATCGCGATTAGGCATGCGTCATCTCCCTTGGTTGAACAGAACCAACGGGCTTGGCCGCGAAGGGTTCCTTTCCGAAGGGTCGTGCCGCAGCGCAGCCACAATACTTCGGCTGTCACATCCGGGGATGCCCGCGCCGCGGACGGCGCGGGTTCATGCTCAGTCGCTGACGCGTGTTTCGCTCTTCAGGCGATCACGCTTCAGAAGGACGACCTTTTCGGCAGTTTTTTCATCGGACTTGGTGACGCTGGCGGTGGTGACTTCCTTGTCCACCTTGGCAGAGGCCGTGACGTGGCCGGCGCAATCCGCAAGAGCAGCGGACGACGTAAACCCGAGAACGGCGGCGATTGCGAGAAATGTCTTCATGTCATTCTCCTTCGCTTCGGTTGCGGGTGGGAGAATAACCGGTAATGCCGAAAATACTAAATCACGAATACGCGTCCTGGCTGCCAGCCAGCCGTTACATCAACTTCGACAAATCTTCGCGGCTGATGAATATATCCGTCTTGCCTGCCTCATGCGCCGGATGGCTGAACTCGAACTTCACCCGCTCCGGCATTTCCAGAGCCTGCTTGATGTTCACCAGTCCGACAGGGACGCGCTGTCCGTCATTGAAGACGACCGCCTCCACGATCTTGATCATTTCCTACCTCCTCCAGGCAGAACCTGCGAAAAACAGAACGTTTCTCCCACCCGATTCCGTTTTTTCTAAGGTAGAGAATGCCTCGGCTTGAAGCTTGTCAAGCAAATGCTCATGTACGAGCTAGGTACTTAATGCAGATCGAGCGGTAGCTGGATCCCCTTCGGGATGCTCGGACGACGCTGGTTGGCGATCTGGATCCTCTCGAACACCTTGCGCCGGCGCTCGGCCTCTGCCTCGCGCAGCGTCTTGGATGCCGCAACCGCGGCCATGGCACGCTCGATCACTTGTTCGGCTCTGCTCATCAGCACCTCCATATGTTCTCTATTTGTTCTCATATCTGAGGATGAAGGTCAAGTGTTTCAAGCACGGCGTGCATCCGGCGTTGCTTTACGCCTCCTTAAATCGCCGCATTTACAGTCCAACCAATGACTTGGGCGGAGTAATCGAGACGGAACTGCTTCTCGCGAGCAGGTAAAGGACGAACGGGGGCATGCCGGCTTAATGGCGCCAAGAGGCAAATCAGACAGACGCGTCGAACCATCGTTCGAGGGTTCGCGGGATAGCAGCGATTTCCGGATCGATGCCGACGAGCGCATCGTCGGCAATGGCCGTCCGGTCAAGCGCGCGCCCAAACAGGCGTCTGAGGAGCCGGCTCCACGGTCTCGCGGCAAGAAAGCGCGGCGTGCCCGCAAGAGCGGTGGCCTGTTTGGTCCGATCCGCCGGCTCATTTACTGGTGTTTCGTGCTGGGCATATGGGCCGGGATCGGCGTCGGGGGGCTTGTGCTCTATTACGGGGCGCAGATGCCGGCTGCCAGCACCTGGGCGATCCCGGACCGACCGCCGAACATGAAGATCACCGCCATCGACGGCTCTGTCATTGCCAACCGCGGCTCCACCGGCGGCGAGGCCTTGGCGCTCGAAGAGATGTCGCCTTACCTGCCGCAGGCGGTCATCGCCATCGAGGACCGACGTTTCTATTCGCATTTCGGCGTCGACCCCTTCGGTCTGGCGCGCGCCTTCGTCAACAATCTCACGGGCCAGCCGATCCAGGGCGGCTCCACCATCACCCAGCAGCTGGCGAAGAACCTCTTCCTCTCCCCGGAGCGCACCTTCGAGCGCAAGATCCAGGAAGTGCTGCTGTCGTTCTGGCTGGAGACGAAGTTCACCAAGGACCAGATCCTGGCGATGTACCTGAACCGGGTCTTCTTCGGCTCGAACGCTTACGGCGTCGAGGCGGCCTCGCGGCGTTACTTCAACAAGTCGGCGCGCGACGTGAACCTTGGCGAGGCGGCGACGCTCGCGGGTCTCCTGAAGGCGCCGTCGCGCCTGTCCCCGGCACGCCATCCGGAAGCGGCGGAAGCCCGTGCCCAGGTGGTGCTCGGCGCCATGCGGGAAGAAGGTTTCGTCACCGACAGCGATTTGAAGACGGCCATGTCGCAGCCGCCAGCCAAGGCCAAGAGCTACTGGTCGGGCGCGCAGCATTATGCCGCGGACATGGTGATGGACGAGGTCAAGACGCTGATCGGCGAGCCCAAGGCCGATGTCGTAGTCGAGACCACCATCGATCTTCGCTTGGAAGAAGCTGCCGAGAAGGCGCTCAACACCATCCTGACAAAGGAAGGCGCCAAGCTCAACGCCTCGCAAGCCGCTCTCGTCTCGGTTGATGCGACGGGCGCCATCCGCGCTGTCGTCGGCGGGCGTGATTATGCCCAGAGCCAGTTCAACCGTGCCGCCAAGGCGAAGCGCCAGCCGGGCTCAGCATTCAAGCCGTTCGTTTATGCCGCAGCGCTCGAAGCTGGTGCCCTTCCGGACACTGTGATGAACGACGCGCCGGTCAAGATCGGCAATTGGTCGCCGGAAAACTACGACCAGAAGTTCCGCGGACCCGTCACCATCGCCTCGGCGCTGGCGCAGTCTCTGAACACGGTGGCCGCGCAACTTGCCAACCAGGTCGGCCCCGACAAGGTCGTGAGCCTTGCGCACCGCCTTGGCATCGACTCCGAGATCCAGCCGAATGCCTCGATCGCGCTCGGCACGTCGGAAGTCTCGCTCGTCGAGCTCACCGCATCCTATGCCGCCTTCATGAACGGCGGCTACAAGGCGACGCCGCATATCGTCAAGCGCATCAGCGACATGGACGGCAAGGTCCTTTACGAGGCTGACTATACCAATCCGCCGCGCGTGCTGAGCGAGCCGGTGGCGGCCACCATGAACAGCATGATGAACCGCGTTATCAACGAAGGTACCGGCAAGGCCGCCAGGCTCGATGGCTGGCAGGCAGCCGGTAAGTCCGGCACCACCCAGTCCTTCCGCGATGCGCTGTTTGTCGGTTACACGAGCATCATGACCACCGGGATCTGGTTCGGCAACGACGACGGCGCCTATATGAAGAAAGTGACCGGCGGCGGCCTGCCTGCCAGGGCCTGGAAGGACTACATGACGGTTGCGATGAAGGGCTATTCGCCGACGCCGCTGTTCGGCACCGGCCGCAGCCTCGAGCTTCCGCCACCAGCTCCCGTCGAACAGCAGCCCGAACAGTCGATCGGCGATTTCCTGTCCGGGATCCTGCCCGGCGGCGGTACGCGCCGCAACGAGCCGGCACCGGACGAATATCCACCGGCGCCGCCGCGCCCTGTCCAGGATTCCGCCTCGATCGAACCGCCCGTTTCACGCAACCGCGCCGCCCCTGCCCCGGCTCGCATCTACCCGGATGAGCCGGTCTATCAGGCGCGCCCGGAACCCAACTATCGCCGCACTTATGGGGACGTCGTGCCGCCCGCCGATGTGGGTGGTCGCCGGGACTATCGCGAGTATCGCGAGTATCGCGAGCCCTATGACGCACCCGTGCCGGTGGCGCCTGCAGGTGCCCGTCGCGGACCTATTCCGCCGGGTGAAGTCGGGGTCGTCGACAACTATCCGGAAGGGCGTCGGACCACGCTTTTCGACATCCTGATGGGCGAATAAAAGATTTCCCGCAAAGCCCGTGCGCGAGTCGCTTTATTTGCTGAACTGCAAGCGATTTCCCGCCTTGCAGTCGCAAAAACCCATCCTTATATACGCCGCATACCGCAGCCGATGCTGCGAAAACCATCCCAGTCGAGGAACTGTCAAAGGAATGCCTTCAAGGGGTTCTGGCGGTTCGCTTAAAGGAGAGAGAAGAAATGGCTAAAGTAATTGGCATCGACCTCGGCACCACGAACTCCTGCGTCGCTATCATGGACGGCAAGGATGCCAAGGTGATCGAGAACGCTGAAGGCGCACGTACCACGCCTTCCATGGTCGCATTTACCGATGATGGCGAGCGCCTCGTCGGCCAGCCGGCAAAGCGCCAGGCTGTTACCAACCCCACCAACACGCTGTTTGCTGTCAAGCGCCTGATTGGCCGTCGCTACGAAGATCCGACCGTTGAAAAGGACAAGGGCCTTGTTCCGTTCGAGATCGCCAAGGGCGACAACGGTGATGCGTGGGTCAAGGCACAGGGCAAGCCCTATTCGCCTGCACAGATTTCCGCGATGATCCTTCAGAAGATGAAGGAAACCGCCGAGTCCTACCTCGGTGAAAAGGTCGAGAAGGCCGTCATCACCGTTCCGGCTTACTTCAACGACGCGCAGCGCCAGGCAACCAAGGATGCCGGCCGCATCGCCGGTCTTGAAGTGCTGCGCATCATCAACGAGCCGACGGCAGCCGCTCTCGCCTATGGTCTCGACAAGAAGGACGGCAAGACGATCGCCGTTTACGACCTGGGTGGTGGTACCTTCGATATTTCGGTTCTCGAAATCGGCGATGGCGTCTTCGAAGTGAAGTCGACCAACGGCGACACCTTCCTCGGTGGTGAAGACTTCGACATGCGTCTCGTCGAATACCTCGCATCCGAGTTCAAGAAGGACAACGGCATCGACCTGAAGAACGACAAGCTCGCCCTGCAGCGCCTCAAGGAAGCTGCCGAAAAAGCCAAGATCGAACTGTCGTCCTCGCAGCAGACCGAAATCAACCTGCCGTTCATCACGGCTGACGCTTCCGGTCCGAAGCACCTGACGCTGAAGCTGACCCGCGCCAAGTTCGAAAGCCTGGTTGACGATCTGGTCCAGCGCACCGTTGCTCCGTGCAAGGCAGCGCTCAAGGATGCCGGCGTCACCGCAGCTGAAATCGATGAAGTGGTTCTCGTCGGCGGTATGAGCCGCATGCCGAAGGTCCAGGAAGTCGTCAAGCAGCTGTTCGGCAAGGAGCCGCACAAGGGCGTCAACCCGGACGAAGTGGTTGCCATGGGCGCTGCCATCCAGGGCGGTGTTCTTCAGGGCGACGTCAAGGACGTCCTGCTTCTCGACGTGACCCCGCTGTCGCTCGGCATCGAGACGCTCGGTGGCGTCTTCACCCGCCTGATCGACCGCAACACGACGATCCCGACCAAGAAGTCCCAGGTCTTCTCGACTGCCGAGGACAACCAGCAGGCCGTGACGATCCGCGTGTCGCAGGGCGAGCGTGAAATGGCAGCCGACAACAAGCTGCTTGGCCAGTTCGACCTCGTCGGCATTCCGCCGGCACCGCGTGGCATGCCGCAGATCGAAGTCACCTTCGACATCGACGCCAACGGCATCGTGCAGGTTTCGGCCAAGGACAAGGGTACCGGCAAGGAACAGCAGATCCGTATCCAGGCTTCTGGCGGTCTGTCTGATGCCGAGATCGAAAAGATGGTCAAGGATGCCGAGGCCAACGCCGAAGCCGACAAGAAGCGTCGTGCTGCCGTTGAAGCCAAGAACCAGGCCGAAAGCCTCGTTCACTCGACCGAGAAGTCTCTGAGCGAGTACGGCGACAAGGTAACCGAGGCCGACCGCAAGGCCATCGAGGATGCGATCGCATCGCTGAAGGCTGCCGTTGAAGCATCCGAGCCGGATGCCGACGACATCCAGGCGAAGACGCAGACCCTGATGGAAGTTTCCATGAAGCTTGGTCAGGCTATCTACGAAGCCCAGCAGGCTGAAGGCGGTGCTTCTGCCGAAGGCGGCAAGGACGATGATGTCGTCGACGCCGACTACGAAGAAGTCAAGGACGACAAGAAGTCTGCCTGATCGCCGGCTGTCTGATGGCTTTAGTTCTGAACCATAGTTGACTTAAGTAATCCGGCTGCCATCGTGCAGCCGGAATCCTTTCCGGAGCCGGTTACCTGATGGCAAAAGCAGATTTTTACGAAACGCTGGGTGTCGGCAGATCCGCTGACGAGAAGGAGCTGAAAAGCGCCTTCCGTAAGCTGGCCATGAAGTATCATCCGGACAAGAACCCGGGTGATGCTGAAGCCGAAAAGAAGTTCAAGGAGATCAACGAGGCCTACGAGACCTTGAAGGATCCCCAGAAGCGTGCAGCCTATGACCGCTTCGGCCACGCCGCATTCGAGCATGGCGGCATGGGTGGTGGCGGCGGCTTCTCGGCCGGCGCTGGCGGCTTCTCCGACATCTTCGAAGACATCTTTGGCGAAATGATGGGTGGCGGACGTGCACGCCGGTCCACCGGTGGACGCGAACGCGGCGCCGACCTTCGCTACAACATGGAAATTACGCTGGAAGAAGCCTTTACCGGCAAGACGGCGCAGATCCGGGTTCCGACCTCGATCACCTGCGACGTGTGTTCCGGCTCGGGCGCCAAGCCCGGCACGCAGCCCAAGACCTGCGGCACCTGCCAAGGCTCCGGTCGCGTACGCGCTTCGCAAGGTTTCTTCTCGGTGGAACGCACCTGTCCCACCTGCCATGGTCGCGGCCAGACGATCACCGATCCCTGCATCAAGTGCCACGGCCAGGGCCGCGTGACGGAAGAGCGTTCGCTGTCGGTCAACATCCCGGCCGGCATCGAGGACGGCACCCGCATTCGCCTGCAGGGCGAAGGCGAAGCCGGCACCCGCGGCGGACCTGCAGGGGACCTCTACATCTTCCTGTCGGTAAAGCCGCACCAGTTCTTCCAGCGCGACGGAGCCGACCTTTATTGCGCGGTGCCGATCTCCATGACGACGGCCGCCCTGGGCGGGACCTTCGACGTGGCGACGCTCGACGGCACCAAGTCGCGCGTGACGGTGCCGGAAGGGACCCAGCCCGGCAAGCAGTTCCGCCTGAAGGGCAAGGGCATGCCGGTGCTGCGTTCGTCGCAGACGGGTGACCTCTATATCCAGATCCAGATCGAGACGCCGCAGAAGCTTACCAAGCGGCAGCGCGAACTGCTTCAGGAGTTCGAGGAAATCTCGTCCAAGGAAAACAACCCGGAATCAACGGGCTTCTTCGCTCGGATGAAGGAATTCTTCGACAGCTAGGCTGCCGACAGAGCCAAAAACAAAAAACGCCGGCCCTCGTGGCCGGCGTTTCTTGTTTGTGGTTGCTCAATAGTGCGGTGGCCGGGTAATCGGCGGCGCATCGAGCGATGCTTCTTCGAGCGTGAGGAACCGCTCCGTCAGCCGATCGAGTTTTGCCCGCATCTGCTCGACCACCTTCCATTGTTCGGCAAGCTGGTCGGAAAGTTCCTCGATCACCTTGGCCTGATGGGCGGCGAGTTCCTCGAGCCGTATCAGTCTGTCTTCGTCGGTCATGACCGTTGAACCTCCTTGCGCTGCCGCTTCTTAATCAGTGGCAAGCGCAAGGTCCATGGGTCAAGCTCAGGCGATGAGCCGCGGGCGCTCTTCGCGCACGGCCCGGACCGTCGACCGCGTCTTGAAGCGGCCAAGCAGCGACGCCAGGCGGCTGCTGATGCCGACGAGGCTTTCGGTCGAGGCATTGGTTTCTTCCATCAGCGCGGCGTTCTGCTGGGTGATCTGGTCCATTTCACGGACAGCTGCGTTGATCTCGCCGATGCCGGACGCCTGCTCCTGCGCCGAGCGGGCAATCGAGCTGATATGCTCGTCGATCGACTTCACGCGCTGGCCGATGCCGACAAGTGCCTCGCCGGTGCGGTTGACGAGATCGACGCCGCGTACGACGTCGGCCGACGAACGGTCGATGAGTTCCTTGATCTCCTTGGCCGCCGCAGCCGAACGCTGCGCCAGTTCGCGAACTTCCTGGGCGACGACCGCAAAGCCCTTGCCTTGGTCGCCGGCACGCGCGGCTTCAACACCGGCGTTCAGTGCGAGCAAGTTGGTCTGGAAGGCGATCTCGTCGATGACGCCGATGATCTGGTTCATCTTCTGCGAAGACTGCTCGATCTCGCCCATGGCGGCAACGGCCTGCTGGACAACTTCGCCGGAGCGAACGGTGTCGGACGCGGATTCGCGCACGATCGTCTGGACCTCGCGGGTCCGCTGGGCGGACTGTGTTGAAATCGTGGTGATCTGCTCGAGCGCAGCTGCCGTCTGCTCGAGTGCCGACGCCTGCTGTTCGGTGCGCTTGGCCATGTTGTTTGTGGCAGACGAAATGCCGCCGGCTTCGGCGCGCACCTGCTCCACGGAGGCGTTGATTTCGCGCATCGCAGCGTCGAGCTCGGCGAGCGAGGAGTTGTAGTTTTCCTTGAGCTTGGTGAATTCCGGCGCAAGCTGTGCCCAGAGTTCGGCCGTGAGATCGCCGTCCGCGAGGCTGCGGAGCGCCGCATCGATCGCGGCAACTGCCGTCGCCTGCTCCGACTGCACCCGATGACGTTCAGCTTCCACGCGCTGGCGTTCCTCGTTCAGCGCATCGAGATAAACCGAGATGCTGTAATCGACGTCGACCAGCGCCGCCTTGACGATGGCCGTCACCTGGTCGGACAGCACCTTGCCCTTCTTCTCATGGAAGAAGCCTTTCATCTCGTTGGCGATGACGGCGCGGATGAGCCCGTCAAGCACGACGGAATAGCCGCCGATATACCAACGCGGTTCGATCCCGAGGCGGGCGTGCACCTTGCCGATGGCGGTGACGCCTTCGACATAATTGGCTTCATACTTGCCGGAGCTGATCTTTTCCCAGTGTTGGGCCTGCTTGCTCTTGGCATGCGCGATATGAGCGTCGCTCGAGAAGAACTTGCTCGTATGCGGATGCGCCTTGACCTTGCGGTAGAAGACGTCGAGCGCGCTGTCGGCCGCCTGCTTGACGATCGGCTGGATCGCGGCGAGCTGACGCCGCTGCTCCGGACCGATGCCTGCAAATTCAAGACGGTCGTCGAGGTCGTTCTTACGGTTCTGGTCGCTCAAGGCTACCCCCTTGTCAGATTATTTCCACATGGCGGTCTGCGATGAGATGCATGGTGGGTGATGTGACACATCTAGCAATCGGCCTTTAACGTGCTGTTAGTCACCACCCCTATTTTCTCACTAACGACAAATTGGCATTGATCTTTTTGACGTCGGCTTCGTAGCCGCGCCTCAGAATCAACCCCATCGTCCTCCGGTCCTCGACTGCAATATTCACCCCGAAAACCGATGCGCGCTTGCCATCCGGGCCCGGAGCCCTTAGCTCCTGCTGCAACGAACCCAAGATACCTGATGGCGCAGAAGACCTCCCTCTCCCGGCTGAAGCTCACCGACTTTCGCAACTATGCGCAAGCCGCGCTGGCACTCGACGGGCGGCATGTGGTACTGACCGGGGAAAATGGTGCCGGCAAGACCAACCTGCTTGAAGCGGTCTCCTTCCTGTCGCCGGGACGGGGCCTGCGCCGCGCTGTGCTGGCCGATGTCACGCGGGTAGGCGCGCCAGCGGGCTTCACCATCTTTGCCGATCTCGACGGCATGGAAGGGGAAGTCGCGGTCGGTACAGGCATCGAACCGAACGAGAGCGAGACGGTCTCGCGCAAGCTGCGCATCAACGGCACGCCGGCCAAATCCACCGAAGAGCTCTCCGATCATCTCAGCGTGTTGTGGCTGACGCCGGCGATGGACGGGCTCTTCACCGGCCCCTCAGCCGATCGCCGCCGTTTCCTCGACCGGCTCGTCCTGTCGCTCGACCACGGCCATGGCCGCCGCGCCGGTGACTTCGAGCGCGCCATGCGCAGCCGCAATCGCCTGCTCTCGGAAGGTCGGTTCGACCCCGCCTGGCTTTCGGCGATCGAGGCGCAGATGGCGGGCCTTGGTATCGCCATGGCGGCCGCACGGCATGAGATGCTGGGTCTGCTGCGCCGGCTTTCGGCCGGCAGTGGCGACACCCCCTTCCCCACCCCTGTCCTGGCGCTGGAAGGTTTTCTCGATGGCGCCATGGATCGCCCGGCGGCCGATCTCGAGGAGGAATACCTGGAGATGCTGCGCACCAGCCGCGGCCGCGATGCCAGCGCCGGACGTACGCTCGATGGGCCGCACCGCTCCGACCTTCTCGTGCGCCACCGCGAAAAGGACATGGACGCGGCCCGCTGCTCGACCGGCGAGCAGAAGGCCCTGCTGATCGGGCTTGTGCTCGCCCATGCGCGCCTGACGGCCGACATGACCGGTTATGCGCCAATCCTGCTTCTGGACGAGATCGCCGCCCATCTTGACGAAGGGCGGCGCGCCGCGCTCTTCGACCTCGTGCATGGGCTTGGCGGCCAGGCCTTCATGACCGGCACCGACCGGCACATGTTTTCCGCCCTTGCCGACCGCGCACAGTTCTTCACCGTCGCGCATGGCGGCATAACCGCCGAGCCTTCTGCCTGATTTCCGCCTTACGCGGCCATGGGCGTGGTGTTATGCTCGCTCCATGGAACATGAGACAGCCGCACCGCTCGACCAGCAGGAGATCGAGCGTTATCGCCGCCACATCCTGCTGCCGGAGATCGGCGGCACCGGCCAGCAAAAGATGAAGAACGCCCGCGTGCTGGTGATCGGCGCCGGCGGGCTTGGCGCACCCATTCTCGAATATCTTGCGGCCGCCGGCATCGGCACGCTCGGCATCATCGATGACGACCGGGTATCGCTCTCCAACCTGCAGCGCCAGGTCATCCACGATACGGGAACCTTGGGTGAGATGAAGACGAGGAGCGCGCGCGAGGCAATCGCCCGGCTCAATCCTCATGTCAGGGTGGTCGACTTCGAGGAGCGCTTCTCGCTCGACTGGGCGGCCCAGCACCTGAAGCGTTTCCACCTGCTCATCGATGGCTCAGACAATTTCGACACCCGCTACAGTGCGGCCGATGCGGCGGAAGCGGCGCGGATCCCGCTGGTGACCGGTGCTGTCGGCCGCTTCGACGGCTCGCTCACCGTGCTGAAGCCGTATGAAACCAATGCGGCCGGTGACCTTTATCCGGCTTACCGCGACCTTTTTCCCGAAAAACCCCCGGAAGGGCTCATCCCGTCCTGTGCAGAGACCGGCATTGTCGGCGCGCTGACGGGCGTGATCGGCACGTTGATGGCGATGGAAGCAATCAAGCTCGTCACCGGCATCGGGGAGCCGCTGCTTGGCCGACTGCTGCTCTACGACTCTCTGTCCGCCCGCTTCGACACCATCAAATACAAGAGACGCAGTGCCAGGGCCGCCGCAGAATGATCGACATCGTCCGGATTGATGAAAGCTTCAGCCGCTGGGATGAATTGCTGGCGCTCATCCTGTCCTCCTTTGCCTATATGGAGGGCGTCATCGACCCGCCGTCTTCGGCGACCCGCCTGACGCTCGCCGCCCTCGCCTACAAGGCCCGGGACGAGATCGCCTTCGTGGCCGTGGAGGGTGAGCGGCTGGTCGGCTGCATCTTCTGCAGACCGGAGCCGGAATCGCTTTACGTCGGCAAGTTCGCGGTCTCACCGTCGCACCAGGGCAAGGGCATCGGTGCAAAACTGCTTGCCGTCGCCGAAGAGGTGGCGCGTGAGAAAGGCCTTCCCAGGCTGCGTCTCGAAACCCGCATCGAGCTCACGGATAACCACGCAACCTTCGCACGCTGGGGCTTCGTCAAGACGGCCGAAACCAGCCATCCCGGCTTTACCCGCACCACGACGATCGAGATGCAGAAGCAGCTCGCCTGACCTCAGTTGCGGCCCGGCAGGACGCGGTTCGGCGGCCGGTGGCCGTCGAAGAAGGTGCGGATGTTGATGATCACCTTGTCGCCCATGTCGATGCGGCCTTCGATCGTGGCCGAGCCCATATGCGGCAGCAGCACCACCCGGCCTTCCTTGGCAAGCTTGACCAGCTTCGGATTGACCGCCGGCTCGTTCTGGTAGACGTCAAGACCGGCGCCGGCGATCTTGTGGTCGCGCAACAGTTGGATCATCGCTGCTTCATCGATGATGTCGCCACGGGCCGTGTTGACGATGATAGAGGTCGGCTGCATCAGCGCCAGCCGGCGGGCTGACAGGAGATGGAAGGTCGCCGGCGTTGAGGGGCAATTGACCGAAACGATGTCGACGCGGGCCAGCATCTGGTCGAGGCTGTCCCAGTAGGTCGCTTCCAGCTCTTCCTCCGTCTGCGGGCTTACGCGCTTGCGGTTGTGGTAGTGGATCGAAAGCCCGAAGGCCTTGGCGCGGCGCGCGACAGCGGTGCCGATGCGGCCCATACCTACGATGCCGATCCGCTTGCCCCAAATCCGCCGGCCGAGCATCCAGGTCGGGCTCCAGCCGTCCCACTCGCCGGGCTTGTCGGTCAGGATCCGCGATCCTTCGGCGAGCCGACGGTTGACCGCCAGAATCAGCGCGAGCGTCATGTCGGCAGTGTCTTCGGTCAGCACGTTGGCGGTGTTGGTGACGGTGATACCCTTTCGCGCCGCCGCCTCGATGTCGATATGGTCAAACCCGTTGGAGAAGCTCGCGATCAGCTTTAGCTGCGGCCCGGCTTCCTCGATCAGCGACTCGTCGATGCGGTCGGTCACCGTCGGCACCAGAACGTCGGCGGTCCTCACCGCGGCCACCAGTTCATCACGCGAGCGCGGCGTGTCGTCGATGTTGAGCTCAGCGTCAAACAGTTCGCGCATGCGGGTTTCGACCGCATCCGGCAGCTTACGGGTAATGTAGACCTTGGGTTTTTTCTTTGCAGTCATGAGCTCTGTTATCTGACGCCTTTTAGGAGGTCCTTAACCAAGTCGCGCGATAGTTCGACGATCCAGGGCGTTTTCTACCAGACCCGTCGGCGAAGACAAACAAAACCTCGCGGGTTCGGAAAGCCCAGATGGACAGCCGGACCTGATCATCATGCGCCAACTCATTCTCCGTTGCCTTCTTGCCCTCACCGTCGCCCTCCCGGCCGCGCCTGTTTTCGCGCAGGGTGCCAAGGGTGCAAGCGGTCTGCCGCTGCCGCGGTTCGTCAGCCTGAAGTCCCGCAAGGTGAACATCCGCATCGGCCCGAGCACTGATTACCCGGTTGCATGGATGTATATGAAATCCGGCACACCGATGGAAATCATCCAGGAATACGAAAACTGGCGCCGCGTGCGCGATGCCGACGGCACCGAAGGCTGGGTCAACCAGGCGCTTCTCTCCGGCGAGCGGACGGCCGTTGCAGCACCCTGGATGCGCAGCAAGGGCACCGACATCTATGTCAACCTGCGGCGCGACCCGCAAAGCACCGCCGCGGTGGTCGCCAAGCTGCAGCCCGGCGTCGTCGTTCAACTCGACGAATGCAATGGTGACTGGTGCCGCGCGCAAGCGAACGGCACCAAGGGCTGGGTTTCCCAGGCAGAGATCTGGGGCGCCTATCCCGGCGAGGCGTTCAAGTAAGTCCTTTGGATCGAGGCCTCAAATGAGGCCTTTTTCCTTTGCGGCATCCTTCAGCGAAATCTGCGGCCGCGGGCCGATCTGCTGGATGACGATGGCGGCTGCGAGGCAACCGAGCTTGCCGCAATCTTCCAGCGAACGGCCCTGCGTATAGCCATACAGGAAGCCGGCCGCAAAAAGGTCGCCGGCGCCGGTGGTGTCGACCAGTTCCTCGATCGGATAGGCAGAAACCTGCAAGCGCTCGTCGCCCCGCAGGATGACGGCACCTTCTTCGCTCATGGTTACGGCGGCGAGCTTGCAGTCCGGGGCGATCTTCTTCAGCGCCAGTTCGAAATCATCCGTTTCGTAAAGCGAAAGTGCTTCCTGCTTGTTGGCAAACACGATGTCGACCGTGCCGGAGCGCATCAGGTCCAGGAATTCGGCGCGGTAACGGCCCACGCAGAAGGCGTCCGACAACGTCATCGAGACTTCGCGGCCATGGGCATGGGCAATGCGGGCAGCTTCGCGGATGGCTTCCTTGGCGCGCGGCGGATCCCACAGGTAACCTTCGAAATAGGTAACCTTGGCGTTGGCCACCACGTCTTCCTCGACGTGCTCCGGCCCCAGATCGACGCAGGCACCGAGATAGGTATTCATCGAGCGCTCGCCATCGGGCGTCACGAAGATCATCGAGCGCGCAGTGGGCGGGTTGTCGCCTTGCGGCTTGGTCTCGTAATACACGCCCTGGGCGCGGATATCGTGCTGGAAGATCTCTCCAAGCTGGTCTTCTGCGACCTTGCCGAAATAGGCAGCCTTGCCGCCAAGGCTTGCCAGGCCCGCTGCGGTATTGCCGGCCGAACCACCAGAGGCTTCGATCGCCGGGCCCATCTTCGAGTAGAGAAGTTCGGCGCGCTCGGCATCGATCAGGTTCATCGCGCCCTTGGTGATGGCGTTCTCGCTCAAGAAGCTGTCGTCGCAGCGGGCGAGAATATCGACGATGGCATTGCCGATGGTGAGCACGTCAAATTTGGACATCCGGTTGTGATCCGTCTCTTCGCGTTTCAAGTTGAGAGAACGGGTAAACCCCTTTTCCGTGCAGTGGAAGAAAAAATTACTCCTGCGGTAGATCAGGAGAAACAGCGCGCTGCCAGGCCTTTTGCGGCATGGCGGCTGAGCACCGCGTCACCCCCATTGCAGCAAATGCATTTGTCGGCTGGGACGGCATGCGTTAAGCGCATGGAAACACCGCCAGTGAAAGCGCGCCCTTGTCTACCGTCTTCGTGAATGTCGTTCCCGTCTTCATCCTGATTCTGATCGGGTGGCTGACCTCCAAATCTGGGGTACTGCGGGAGGGGACGGGCGACGCGCTGAGCGAGTTCGTCTTCAAGATCGCCGTGCCGATGCTGATCTTCCGCACATTGGCCCATGCGCATTTCGAGGGCGTTTCGCCATTCAAGCTCTGGATCGCCTATTTCGCCGGCGTCGCATTTACCTGGACGGTCGGGCACCTGATGGCGACGCGGCTCTTCAAGCGGGATGCCAAGGTTGGCGTCATCACCGGCATGTCGGCCTCATTCGCAAACAACGTGTTCATCGGTCTGCCGCTGGTGGACCATGTGGTCGGCAAGGATGGGCTGGTGGCGATTTCCATCCTGCTTGCCATCCACCTGCCGCTAATGATGATTGCCGGCACGATCCTCATGGAAGGTGCGGCGGCAAAGGTCGATGGAGGGGCGAAACGCAGCGTCGGCGCGATCGTCAAGCAGGTGGTTGTGAACCTCGCGCAAAACCCGTTGATCATGGCGATGATTGCCGGCCTTGCCTTCAACTTCGCGCAGATTTCGCTGAACCCGGCGATCAGCATCGTTGTCACCCAGCTGGCGAGTGCTGCAAGCCCGGTCGCCCTCATCTCGATCGGCATGGCGCTGACGCGCTACCAGATCCGAGGCGACCTTGGCCTTTCCGGTGCAAGCTCGGTGCTGAAGCTCGTGCTGCTTCCGGCCGTCGTGTTTGTCGTCAGCAAGGTGATGGGCCTGCCGCAGGACTGGTCGGCCGCACTTGTCCTCACCTCCTCGGTTCCGACCGGCATCAATGCCTGGCTGATCGCGCAGCGCTTCCGCTCGGGTCACAGCACGGCTGCTTCGGTGATCGGCATTACCACGGCGATCGGTGTCGTGACGGTGAGCTTCTGGGCCTGGTTGCTGAGCTAGCCCCTTCCACCTCAGCGCATGAAAAAAGCCCGGACGATGCCGGGCTATTTTCATCTGGAATGTTCTGGCGATCAGTTGGTCGCCGGTGCCGGAGCTTCGGCATTCGGATCCGGAAGCGGAACCGGGCTGTCGGCCTGTTCGCGAAGGTAAGCAATCAGGTTGGCACGCTCGGTGTCGTTCTTCAGGCCGGCGAAGCCCATGGCCGTGCCCTTGATATAGGCCTTCGGCGCGGTGAGGAACTTGTTCAGGTGATCGAAGGTCCACTTTTCTTCGCCGCCCTTGGAGAAATCCTTCATGGCAGCCGAATAGGCAAAACCTTCATGCGAGGCGACTGGACGGTCTACAACGCTCCACAGATCCGGACCAACCTTGTTCGGGCCGCCCTTCTCGATGGAGTGGCAGCTCTGACACTTCTTGAAGACGTTTGCGCCTGCGGCAGCATCGGCATTGGCCAGAAGCTGGGCAACCGGAACGGCTTCCGCAGCCGGAGCGGCTTCACCGCCCGCGGGTTCTTCCTCTGCAACAATGGCGAAGCCAGGCTTTTCCGGAACTTCCGAATGGAAAATGCCTTCCGAGGCAATGGACACCGACATCATGACGAAGACCGTTGCAAGCAGGGCGCCTGCCGCCATGTTTGTATAGGAATTCATCCGCAACCGCTCCTTAGCAACCGCGCCACACGCTTTGACGCGCAGGCGGACCATCTTGAAATTGCGCGGAACCTATGTCTTTTGCATGCCTGTTGCAACACGATTATCGCTCCGTCCGTGAGACTTTTTGACACTGTCGGGACCTGCGAAGAGGGGCCTCCATGAAGAATACGGCTTTTGACCGGACGCTGGTGCTTATCCCGGCCCGAATGGCCTCCACGAGACTGCCCGGCAAGCCGCTTGCCGACATTGCGGGCCTGCCGATGATCGTGCAGGTGGCCAAGCGTGCAGAGGAAGCGCAGATCGGGCGAATCATCGTGGCTGTCGACCATCAGGACGTGTTCGACGCGGTATCTGCGGCGGGCTTCGATGTCGTGATGACGCGGGTTGACCACCAGTCCGGGTCCGACCGGATCTTCGAGGCGGTCCGGAAGGCCGACCCCGAGGCGCACATGGAGTATATCGTCAACGTGCAGGGCGACCTGCCGACGATCGAGCCGGAAGCGGTGCGCGCTTCGCTTCGGCCACTGCAGGACGATCCGGCGACCGATATCGCAACGCTGACCGTCGAGATCACCGACGAACACGAAAAGACCAATCCGAACGTCGTGAAGGTCGTCGGTTCGCCGCTTTCGCCGACGCGACTCAAGGCGCTGTATTTCACCCGCGCCACAGCACCCCACGGCAACGGGCCGCTCTACCACCACATCGGTCTTTATGCCTATCGCCGCGCCGCGCTCGAAAAATTCGTGTCGCTCGGGCCTTCTGTGCTCGAAAAGCGCGAATCGCTTGAACAGCTTCGGGCGCTTGAGGCCGGCATGCGCATCGGCGTCGAGATCGTTGACTCGGTGCCGCTCGGTGTCGATACTCCGGCCGACCTTGAAAAGGCGCGCGCCATCCTGTCGTCCCGCGCCTCGTAGCGAACTCCGGACATAGCCATGAATGCCATCACCAATCGCATCGCCTTCCAGGGCGACTTCGGCGCCAACTCCGATATGGCGTGCCGCGACATGTTTCCGACCATGGAGCCGCTGCCCTGCCCGACCTTTGAAGATGCCTTCCAGGCGCTCGACAGCGGTGAGGCCGATCTGGCGATGATCCCGATCGAGAACACGATCGCCGGCCGCGTCGCCGACATTCATTATCTCTTGCCGGAATCGCGGCTGCATATCGTCGGCGAATATTTCATGCCGATCCGTTTCCAGCTGATGGTGCTGCCGGGTGTCGCGCATGAGGAGATCCGCACCGTCCACAGCCATATCCATGCGCTTGGCCAGTGCCGCAAGATCATCCGCTCGAACGGCTGGAAGGGCGTCGTGGCGGGCGACACCGCCGGCGCTGCCAAGATGGTTGCGGAAAAGGGCGACCGGACGATGGCGGCATTGGCGCCACGGCTCGCCTCGGAACTTTATGGCCTCGAGATCCTGGCTGAAAACGTCGAGGACACCGAAAACAATGTCACCCGCTTCGTGGTGCTGTCGCGCGACGAAAAATGGGTGCAGCGCAATGACCCGGAAGACCTGATCGTCACCACCTTCGTGTTCAATGTCCGCAATATTCCCGCCGCACTCTACAAGGCGATGGGCGGTTTTGCGACAAACGGCATCAACATGACGAAGCTCGAAAGCTACCAGCTCGGCGGCAAGTTCGTGGCGACGCAATTTTATGCGGACATCGAAGGCCATCCGGACGATGCGCCGGTACGCCGGGCGCTGGAAGAACTGCGGTTCTTCTCCGAAAAGGTTCGCATTCTCGGCTCCTACAAGGGCCATCCGATGCGCGGCACGCTACAAAAACGGTAAGCGCTGGCAAGCAGACCGGTTGATCCTTGATGATCCTGGTTTTCTGTTGAACGGCTGGGGCTGAGACCTTGGCCTCGACGACATCGAGACGATGGGGCGATTAACCGCCCATCACGAGGGCCATTCCACCCAGTCGCGCAGGAGGCGGTGGGCGATAGCGCCCTCGACCGGGGCAAAGGGCGGCGAGTCAGGTCCAGCCTTCAGCATGGCGGCCGCTTCGGCGCGGGAAAACCAGCGCACGTCCTGCATTTCCTGGCTGTCGATCTTGATCTCCGTCGACTGGGCTTCGCCGTAACAGCCGATCATCAGCGAATGCGGCATCGGCCAGGGTTGCGAGGCATGGTAGCGGACGCGGCCGACAACGATGCCTGACTCTTCCACAGTTTCGCGCCGCACCGCGTTCTCGATCGTTTCCCCGGGCTCCACGAAACCTGCCAGGCAGGAATACATGCCTTCCTGGAAATGGTGGCTGCGGCCAAGCAGGCAGCGGTCGTTCTCGACATCCACCGTCAACATGATGACCACCGGATCTGTGCGCGGGAACATCAGGTGCTGGCACTGCGTGCAGGTGCGCTTGTAGCCCCCAAGCTGGGTCAGCGTCGGCGAGCCACATTTGCCGCAAAACCTGTTGGCGGCGTTCCAGTTGAGGAGCGACACGGCCTGCGCCACCTCCCCCTGCAACTCGCCTTCCATCAGCCGGTCGCGGAACAGCGCGCGCGGCTCGGTCGGCTTGTATTGGCTGGCGAGGTCGTCCGCGGGAATAAGCACCGGCACGGCGATGCGCGGTTCGCCGGTTTCGCGGTAACCGAGCAGGATCGCATTGTCGAAATCCGGTTGCAGTCCGGCAAGCTCATAAGCTGCAAACAGAGGATCGAGGATCTGGCCGTCGTGCTTGAGGATGACCCGGCTCCCGGTGAAGGCAAAGATATGCGCGCCCTCCACCGCAAGCGCCTTTTCGACGCAATCATCGGTGCGGTATTCGGCCTGCCGGTCGAGCTTATTGCCGGAAAAGGCCGTAAGCTCGCTCGGTTCAGAATGCGGTGCCTGGCTGTCGAACATGGATGAGGTCATGAAAGGGCTTCGATCAGTTTGTCGTTAAACATCGTCTTCTCCGCGGCATCGGCATAGGGCACGGCCTGTCCAAAGCCCCAGACCGGTCCCGGCCAGTTGGGGTCACCCTCGAACCTGGCAATGACATGAACGTGGAGCTGGCGGACGATGTTTCCGATCGCCGCGATATTGATCTTGGTGGCGCCAGTAACCTGCTTCAGCGCCGCGCCAACCTTGGCCACTTCGGCATTGAGCAGCGCCTGGTCTTCACTCGACAGTTCGAAAATCTCGGTCATCCCGGCGCGCTCCGGCACCATGACGAGCCAGGGCCAGCGGCTGTCGTTCTGGAGGCGCAGCTGGCACAGGCCGAGCTGCTTGATCAGCGTGGAATCGCGCTCGATTCGCGCGTCGAGTTGAAAAGCGTCCACACTTGTCCTCCATCTTCCCATGTTTCCCTTCCAGTTTTTTACAGGCTTGGCTTGCATTTGGAAGCGTTATTGACGATATGAGCAGTGGGAGGTTGGTGGTGGACGAGCCACTCGCCAACCGGGTCAGGTCCGGAAGGAAGCAGCCCTAACGAGCCAGGCACGGGTCGCCGTGCCAGCCTCCCACCTTCTTCCATCTTGGTCAGCTTCCGGCCCGGTCAAGACCGCGCTCAGGAATGGCCCGTGCAGGCTGGCAGGACGAATGAGCGATAACGGGCCGACCTATTCCAACATCCCCGCCACGGCAGGCAGCGGTTATCGAGTACTGGCTCGCAAATACCGCCCGAAGGATTTCTCTGACCTGATGGTCGGGCAGGAGCCGATGGTTCGCACGCTGACCAACGCGTTCGAAACCGGCCGCATTGCCCAGGCCTATATGCTCACCGGCGTTCGCGGGGTGGGCAAGACGACGACGGCGCGCATCCTGGCCCGGGCGCTGAACTACAAGACCGCCGAGATCGACAAGCCGACGATCGACCTCCGCATCCCCGGCGAGCACTGCCAGCCGATCATGGAAGGCCGGCATGTCGACGTGATCGAGATGGACGCCGCCTCCCATACCGGGATCGACGACATCCGCGAAATTATCGAGCAGGTGCGCTACCGCCCGGTGTCGGCACGCTACAAGGTCTATATCATCGACGAAGTGCACATGCTTTCGACGCAGGCCTTCAACGGCCTGTTGAAGACGCTCGAAGAGCCGCCCGAGCATGTGAAGTTCATCTTCGCGACGACCGAGATCCGCAAGGTCCCGATCACCGTGCTGTCGCGCTGCCAGCGGTTCGACCTGCGCCGCATCAGCGCCTCGGACCTGGTTGGCCTGTTCACCACCATTCTCGAAAAGGAAGGCATTCCGGCCGAAGCGGAAGCGCTGTCGATGATCGCCCGCGCCGCGGAAGGTTCGGCGCGTGACGGCCTGTCGCTGCTCGACCAGGCGATTGCCCATGGCAGCGGCCAGGTGCTGGCAGACACCGTGCGCGGCATGCTGGGGCTTGCCGACCGGGCCCGCATCGTCGACCTTTTCGAACACATCCTGCGCGGCGACGTGAAGGCGGCGCTGCAGGAATTCGAGGCGCAATACGAGGCTGGCGCCAACCCGGTGGTGGTGCTGACGGACCTTGCCCACTTCACGCATCTCGTGACCCGGATCAAATATATTCCCGAGGCTGCCGCTGACGCATCGCTGAGCGAAGTGGAGCGGGTGCGCGGACGCGAATTTTCCGAAAACGTCGCGGTGAGCACGCTGTCGCGCATGTGGCAGATGCTGCTAAAGGGCATTCCGGAAGCGGAAAACTCGTCGCGGTCGGCGGGTGCGGCCGAGATGGTGCTGATCCGGCTCACACATGCCGCCCACCTCCCTTCCCCGGAAGATGCCGCACGCCGGCTGCTCGACATGTCTGCCGGCAACGGTGCGCAGGGTGGGTCACCGAGCGGCAACGGCAATGGAAACGGCGGCGGCCGGATGGGCTCTCAGCCCTCGGCGATGCTCAATGCGCGTGGTTCGGAGATGACGGGCGGGCGGATGCCTGCCGGCGGTCCGACCGCGATGCTGCAGGCGGTGCCGAACACGGGCCCGCGCGAGATGCCGGTTGGCCGCACGGAAGAAAAGCCGGAGCCGAAGGTCCCGATCAAATCGCTCGAGGACATTGCCGACCTTTGCGCCAAGAACAAGGAGCCGGTGCTGCGCGCCCGGCTGCGCTCCTCCGTACATCTCGTCAAGATCGAGCCGGGGCGGCTTGAAATCAGCCTCGAGCCGGACGCACCGAAGACCATCGTCAACGATCTCACCTCCAAGCTTCGCGAATGGACGGGGATCACCTGGTGGGTGACGCTGTCGAACGAGCGCGGTGCGCCGACGCTGGCGCAGGCCGAGGAACAGGTGCGCGAACAGCGCAAGACAGACGCCAAGGCCGACCCGGACGTGGCGGCGATCCTGGCACAGTTTCCCGGCGCAAAGATCATCGACGTGCGCATTCGCGCGGCCGAGGAGCAGGCGGATATTGAAGAAGCGCCGGCACCGGCGGCTGCCGAATCGGAAGAGGGCGATATCCTGCCCGGCGACGACATCGAATTCTAAAGGAGAGAAAGAATTATGCGCGACATCATGGGCATGATGGGCAAGGTCAAGGAAATGCAGGCCAAGATGGAGAAGATGCAGGCGGAGATCGCCTCGCTCGACGTCGAAGGCACCTCCGGCGGCGGGCTCGTGACTGTGCGCATGAACGGCAAGGGGGAAATGCTCGGCCTCAAGATCGATCCGTCGCTGTTCAAGGAAGACGAGGTCGAGATCCTGGAAGACCTGATCATCGCCGCTCACAAGGCTGCCAAGGAACGCGCCGAATCGATTGCCGCCGAGAAGACCAAGGAACTGACCGCCGGCCTGCCGATCCCGCCCGGCTTCAAGATGCCGTTCTGAGGCATCAGACGAAGCACCTCTGTGGCCAGGGATTGATCCCGTCCCGGAGCCACAACAGCGTATCCAGCCAGAAGCCCGATGCGTGGCGGTCGTGGAAAAGATCGAAATGACCAATCTTTTCCACGCCAAGATCCGCGGGCTCCAGCATTACACTGGTTGCCCGGCTGCCGGTGTAATAACCGAGCGCCCGTCGCATCGCCGGTTTGGTGGCGAAGGGATCATCCAAGACGCTGACGGCGAGGATCGGGGCGCGGACATCGGCAAAGCGCGACGCGACGACCTGCCGTTCCTCCTGTTCCAGCCTCGATTCCAACTGCCTGCCGCCGAAACTCCAGCTGTAGGCGACACCGGCCGGCAGGTCCTCCAGCCAGCCCAGCCGACGGCCCGGGAAATAACCGTAGATCCCAGTGATAGCCGGCATGACGAGGTGCCAGCGTAGAAGGTATCCCATTCTTCTCGGCGGATGATAATCACGCCAATAGGCATGTTGGGCGCCGACGGTGAGCATGCGGTGGATGCGCGAGGCGCTTGCCGCATAACCCGGCAGGAAACCGCCGATGCTGTGCCCGACCACCTGGACAGGCAGGCTGGGTTGTTTCTCCGTAACCAGTTGCACCGCCGCATCGAAATCAAGCTCTCCCCAATGCCGCCATCCGCATCGAAGGTGACGCAGACTTTCCGGCCGTGAGAGGCCGATGCCGCGATAATCATAGGTCAGGACGTGGAAGCCGTGGCGCGCCAGGAAGGATGCATAGCGGTGGTAATATCGCGCCTGCACGCCGGTGGCGCAGTTGATGACCACTGAACCGAGAGGCCGGTCTGCATCTGCTGCCCACCAGTGCCCATGCAGGGCGACATCATCAGCGCAGGTTATCTCGATAGCGACGTGCTGCATGTGCTCCCTCCGAAGCGACTGTGATCCCTAAACTCGCTCGTCACGTCGCTTGTGTACACTCACTGGTCGGTATACGTTCGCCGCATGGATACCCTCTCGACGCGCGAGCGGATCGTTTCCGCCGCTAACAAGCTGTTCTACCGCGACGGCATCCGTGCCGTCAGCGTCGATGCCGTGGCCGAAGAAGCCGGTATCACCAAGCGGTCGCTCTATTACCACTTCAAGAGCAAGGACGACCTGATTGCCGCTTACCTTGACTACCGCGACCTGCCGAACCTGAAGGCCTTCCAGCGCTGGTATGATGAGCATGACGGGGCGATCGAAGGAAAGATCGTTGCGATCTTCGAGCATCTCGCAACCTCTGCCAGACACCCCAAGTGGAAGGGCTGCGGCTTTCTACGCACCTCGGCCGAATTGTCCAACCTGCCAGGCCACCCGGCAATCCAGGTGGGAGCGGCCCACAAGCTGAAGGTGGAGCGATGGTTTGCCAACTGCTTCACCGCGGAAGGCCTGGCCACGCCGGAAGCGCTGGCCCGGCAAATCCGGCTGTTGCTCGACGGCGCCTTTGCCGTTGTCATGCTGCACCGGGACCCGAGCTATTTTCGAACAGCCGGAGAGGCCGCCTATGCGCTGGTAACGGCGAGCCGTAGCGCCACCCGGAAATGAGGCCTTGCCGGAGCACCTGAGACTTCGCTAATCTACCCGCGGAGGGGAGGCTCCCATGACCCTGACATCGCTTTTCGTGTTCGCTGCGGCACTGTTTGTCGCCGCTGGATCGCCGGGACCGAGCATTGCCGCACTTGTTGCTCGGGTACTCTCCAAAGGGTACCGTGACGTGCTGCCGTTTGTCGCCGCCATGTGGTTTGGCGAAGCGATCTGGCTTTCCTTTGCGGTGGCAGGACTGGCCGCCATAGCCGAAAGCTTCCAGCCCCTCTTTCTCGTCATCAAGTGGATTGGGGTCGCCTATCTGCTTTACCTGGCATGGAAGATGTGGACCGCTGAGACCGCAGTCTCTGACGATGCGCTGCCCGAGAGCCGCTCTGCGGTAAAGATGTTCCTGACCGGGCTGACGCTTACCCTCGGTAATCCCAAGATCATGATGTTTTACGTGGCCCTTCTGCCATCGATCATCGACCTTGGTGGTGTGACGCTTGCCGGCTGGGCGGAACTCGTGGTGGCGATGTTGCTCGTGCTGATGGTGGTCGATCTTCTCTGGGTGCTGCTTGCCGCCAAGGCTCGCCAGTTCCTGAAAAGCCCCAAGGCGGTCGGGCTCGCCAACCGTGTGTCGGCTGGCACCATGGCGGGCGCGGCCGCGGTGATTGCGGCACGCTAGGCGGAAAACTTCTGCCGCCAGCGGCTCCCGATCGGCGCTGCGAGGAAACGATCCTTCTCCGCAGGCGACAGGCGCCTGCCAAGCGCGGCAAGCATTTCAGCGATGCCGACGCGATCGCCTGCGACCGGTTCGTAACGAACGGGATCGCCGGTCGCGACCATTCCTGTCTGGATGACGCGGCAATAGATGCCGGGGCGCCCGGCCTGCGTATAGGCTTTCAGGAATTTGGGATCGCCCATCCTGGCCGCCAGCGTGTTGCAGGGTGAGCGGGCGCAGGTCGCTTCCAACGCCACCTCGCCGAGATGGAAGCGGTCGCCAACGGCAACGTCGCGGTTGTCGAGGCCTTCCACCACGAGGTTTTCGCCGAAGGTGCCGGGCAGCACGTCATGGCCGAGTTCGGCCGCCCACCAGTCGAGCGTCAATGAGCCCTCCAGCAGGATTGCCTGGTCTTCGCCACCATGGTGCTTGCTGTTGCAGACCGCGTCGCCCACGAGGCCGAGCCTGTCGACCATGACCGGAGCGGAAACGGGCATCTTGTAGATCCCGGTCTTGTAGCTCTTGCCTGGGAGCTTTTCGGCGTGACCGAGGCAGACGGCAACAAGTTTCATAGCCATATCTTCATGGATGCGGGTCCTTACGCGATTCCGTTTGTGCAGCATATGGGCTAAAGGGAGAACATGGCAAAGCGAGTCACCGGCCCCGAAATCGAAAAACTCATCCAGTTGTTGGCGAAGGTACCGGGGCTTGGGCCGCGCTCGGCACGTCGCGCCGCTCTGCATCTCATCAAGAAGAAAGATCAGTTGCTCGGGCCGCTATCCCACGCGATGGGTGACGCCTACGACAAGGTGAAGGTCTGCTCGCGCTGCGGGAATGTCGATACGTCCGACCCCTGCACCGTCTGCACCGATGTGCAGCGTGACCAGTCCATGCTGATCGTGGTCGAGGATGTGTCTGACCTCTGGGCGCTGGAACGTGCGGGTGCCATGAACGCTGCCTACCATGTGCTGGGCGGCACGCTTTCGCCGCTCGACGGGATTGGTCCCGACGACCTCAACATCCGCGGCCTGATCGACCGGGTGAACGAAGGAACGATCCGCGAGATCATCATTGCGGTAAACGCCACCGTCGAAGGCCAGACGACGGCGCACTACATCACCGATCAGCTGTCCGGCATCGACGTGAAGATCACGCGGCTGGCCCATGGCGTGCCGGTTGGCGGTGAGCTCGACTACCTCGACGAAGGAACGCTGACGGCTGCGCTGCGGGCGCGAACGGCCATTTAAGGATTGGAGGGCTTCATGCGCCACCACACCCCCCTCTGCAATAATCACTCCAAGCGCCGATTGCTGGCCGTTGCGGCAACCCTGCTCGCCCTCCTGCCCCTGCCGGCGCTGGCGCAGAACAAGCCGGATGTGGAAAAGCAGTTCCAGCGATGGATCGCCAGCGATTTGACGACCCAGGCGAAAAAGGCCGGGATCTCCGAGGGGACGCTGCGGACTGCACTCAAGGGCGTGACGCTGAACTGGAGCCTGCCGGACCTCGTGCCGCCGGGATCGCCGCCGCCGAAGAGGCAGGACCAGAGCCAGGCGGAGTTCTCATCGCCCGGCGCCTACTTTTCTGAAAAGCGGTTGCAGGGACTGGCGGCAACCGGCCGCAGCCTTGCCTCCACACATGCCTCGACGCTGAAGCGGATCGAGGCGGTTTATGGCGTTCCAGCCGAGATCATCGTTGCGATCTGGGGCCGTGAATCCGGCTTCGGCCGTGCCAAGCTGCCGTATTCGGCGATCGAGGTGCTGGCGACCAAGGCCTTCATGTCGACCCGCAAGGACATGTTCCGCGACGAACTGCTCGCTGCCCTGACGATGATCGAACGTGGCGACGTGGACGCATCCGCGATGAAAGGCTCCTGGGCGGGCGCGCTGGGACAGCCGCAGTTCATGCCATCCAGCTACCTGAAGTATGCGGTCGACTTCGACAAGAACGGCCATGCCGACATCTGGAACTCGGTTCCGGACGCACTGGCTTCCATAGCGCACTATCTACAAAAGGAAGGCTGGCAGCGCGGCCGAAGCTGGGGTTTCGAGGCGCGTATTCCGCAGAATGTTTCATGCGCCCAGGAAGGGCCGGATCGCGCGCAGCCGATCGCGAAATGGGCAGCGCTCGGCATCACCCGGATTTCCGGCAAGGCTTTCCCGGCCGCCGAGATGAAGGCGGACGGCATGGTGCTGGTGCCGGCCGGGCGGCATGGGCCGGAATTCATCGTCACGCCAAACTTCTACGTGCTGAAAGAGTACAACAACTCCGACCTCTACGCGCTGTTCATCGGCAATCTCGCAGACCGCATCGCCTATGGCTCAGGCCCGTTCAAGGCGCCGTGGGGCGATGTCGGAAAGATGCTGCGTTCCGACGTGCTGGCGATGCAGAAGGCGCTGGTGGCCAAGGGGTATGACGTTGGCAATGGTGACGGACTGCCGGGCTACAAGACACGCCGCTCGCTTGGCGACTGGCAGGCGAAGAATGGCCTTGCGCCGACCTGCTATCCGGATGCCGGGCTGAAGGGGAAGATCAGGTAACTAGAGGCTGCGCTTCAGGCCTTCGTGGCTGGCTGTGAAACCGAGCTTCCCGTAGAAGCGGATGGCGTCCGGCCGAGACTTGTCGGAAGTCAGTTGCACCAGCTTGCAACCGCGTTCGGCTGCGCGCTCGACAGCCCAGTCGATGAATGCCGAACCCATTCCACTGCCCCGCTGGCCGGCGGCAATCCTGACGCTTTCGATCTGCCCTCGCCACATCCCCGTGCGGGAAAGGCCGGGAATGAAGCTGAGTTGCAGGCAGCCGACAACCTCGTCTTGCGGATCAACCGCAACGGCGAGCAACTGGTTCGGATCGGCGTCAATTGCCGCAAAAGCTTGTACGTAACGCGGATCGACGGGATCGGAGACGACCTCCCGTGCCTGGCCGAGCGCGTCGTCGGCGAGAAGCCGGACAATGGCGGGTAGATCCTCAGAGCATGCCTTCCGGAACAGAACCATGGCGTTCAATGATGCAGGTCAGGTGGTGACTTGTGGAAGATGTCGTTGACCGGCGGGATGGTCTGCCGCTCGATCATGCGGTGGACACGCGGGCCCTCGGTGCCACGGTGCAGCTTGCGGATCGCATCCCAAACCTCGGCATCGGCGTGCGTGCGGCGCTGGTTATGCCGGACGTAATCGGCCCAGGTCGCGACATGGTAGGTTTCAGTCCAAACCTCCGGATGCTCGAGGTCTCGCATCAGCGCCCATTGGCGCGCGCCATCGCGGATACGGATGCGGCGGCGGTCCGACATCAGCCGCAGGAACTGCGGAATATCCTGGTCGGCGATCGTGTAATCGATCAGCGAGACAATCGGGCCGCTGCGCAGCTGCAGGTCGAGCTTGAGCGACGGCGTGTTGAAGCGGCCCAGCGGGTCGAGGTTGAGGTCGCGGAACTGCGGCACCGGCAGCCGCATGCCAAGTGCTGCCCCGAGCAGCATGACAAGGCTCGCGATGGTCAGCGACACCGAGACGCCGAGGTTTTCGGAAAGGATACCCCAGATCCAGCTGCCGGCGGCAATCCCGCCGAAGGTAGCCGTCTGGTAGAAGGACAGCGCCCGGCCAACCACCCAGCGCGGCGTCGACAGCTGCACCGTGGTGTTGAAGAGCGACAGCGCGAGCACCCAGCAGGCGCCGGGAACGAGCAGTACCACCGCCGTCAGGCGCGTATCGGTGCTGAGCGCAATGACGGCGGCGCTTGCGGCAAACCCGAGGAAGGCCAGGCGCACGATGGATTCGCTCGACAGTTTTTCGCGCAGGCGCGCATTGCCGATCGCACCGCCGATGGCGCCTACGCCGAAGGCGCCGAGCATGATGCCGTAAGTGAGCGGGCCGCCGGCCACCAGGTCACGCGCAACGATCGGCAACAGCGCGAGGATGGCGCTGGCAGTGAGGCCGAAGACCAGGCTGCGGAACAGGACGTTGAGGATGTTCGGCGACATCGCCACGTAACCGAGGCCGGCTGAGAGCGCCCGGCCCAGCGTTTCACGCGGCAGCGGGTTCTCGCGAATTTCGGGTTTCCAGCGGGCCAGCGCATAAATCAGCGAAAGATAACTGCAGGCATTCACCGCAAAGGCGGCGGCCGCGCCGGCTGCTGCGACGATGGCACCGCCGATCGCCGGGCCGACACTGCGGGTGATGTTGAAGCCGACGCTGTTGATGGTGACGGCCGCCGGCAGCACTTCGCGCGGCACCATGTCCCCCACCGAGGCCTGCCAGGACGGGTTGTTCAGCGCCACGCCGCAGCCGAGCAGGAAGGTGAAGCACAAGAGCAGCCAGGGCGTCAGAAGCTCGAGATAGGCAAACAGCGACAGCAGGACCGAGACCACCAGCATGAAGCTCTGGGCGGTCAGCATCAGGGTGCGACGGTTGAAATTGTCGGCAAGCGCGCCGGCGACAATCGAAAACAGCATGATCGGCGCGGCAGTCGAGGCCTGCACCAGTGCCACCATGTCCTGCGAGTTGGAGATGGAGGTCATCATCCACGCAGCACCGACGGCCTGGATGAGGCCGCCGAAGTTCGAAACAAGGCTTGCGAGCCAGATTGTCCTGAAAGTCTGATGCCGGAAGGGTGCCAGGGTGGGAATCCGGTCGGGCACTTGGCGTCCTCTTGCTCATCTGCTCTTGCGTGCTGATGACGGTTATAGACCGGCCGGCTGCAAATTCCAGCGCCACGCCGCAAGATTAAGCAAGTCTTGCAATTGCCGGCCAAAAGACGTATATGCAGCACATATTCTTGATCGTCCGATGAAGAGTGGGCCCGACCGGACCCGCTCTTTTTTGTTAGGCGATCGTCCTTCCCGGCTCTTGAAACAGATCCGGGTCCATGATTGCCGGAGAGCTTATGCCGCAAACCGAACACGAGCCGCGGCTCATCATCGAAACCGGGCTCGAACTCAGAATCGCTGAAATCATCGAGCCTGTGCTGACCGCCATGGACTTTCGGCTGGTGCGCGTGCGCATGCTGAACCAGAACGGCGCGACGCTGCAGATCATGGCCGAGCGCAACGACGGCACCATGGACGTCGACGGCTGCGAGGCCGTGTCGGTGGCGATTTCTCCCGTCCTCGATGTGGAAGATCCGATCGATCGGGAGTATCATCTGGAAGTGTCTTCGCCCGGTATCGACCGGCCGATGGTCCGCAAGTCGGATTTCTCCCGCTGGGAAGGCCATCTGGTGAAATGCGAGACGTCGATCATCATCGACAACCGCAAGCGGTTCCGCGGCAAGATCACGAACACGGATAGTGAAGGCTTCACCATCGAGCGGGACCAGGTCGCCTATGGCGAGGAACCGCGGGTGACGATCCCGTTCTCGGCGCTGGCAGAAGCAAAGCTGATCCTGACGGACGACCTGATCCGTGAGGCTTTGCGGGCCGACAAGCTCGCCAAGCAGCAGGCTGCAAACCAGAACGACGACGAAAACGAAGACGAAGAATAACCAAGACAAACCCGGTGCCGCGAAGCACCCCCTCGCAAAACATGCGAATGACGGAGACCAACGACAATGGCAGTGAGCGCAAATCGGCTTGAACTTCTGCAGATCGCAGACGCTGTAGCCCGCGAAAAGGTCATCGA
This sequence comes from Neorhizobium sp. SOG26, assembly GCF_003491345.1. Lineage (GTDB taxonomy): Bacteria > Pseudomonadota > Alphaproteobacteria > Rhizobiales > Rhizobiaceae > Neorhizobium > Neorhizobium turbinariae. The sequence goes on along the minus strand of NZ_CP025512.1, from coordinate 3,217,884 downwards.
CCGCGAGATCGTGCTGGCTGCGATGGCCGACGCCATCCAGAAGGCTGCCCGTTCCCGTTACGGTTCGGAAACCAACATCCGCGCCGACATCAATTCCAAGACCGGCGAAATCCGCCTCCAGCGCCTGCTCGAGGTCGTCGAGCACGCCGAGGACTACAGCACGCAGATCCCGCTGGAACTGGCGCGCGACCGCAATGTTGACGCCAAGATCGGCGACTTCATTGCAGACCCGCTGCCGCCAATGGATTTCGGCCGTATCGCCGCCCAGTCGGCTAAGCAGGTCATCGTGCAGAAGGTGCGCGAAGCCGAGCGTGACCGCCAGTTCGACGAGTTCAAGGATCGCCTTGGCGAAATCGTCAACGGCACCGTCAAGCGCGTCGAATATGGCAACGTCATCGTTGACCTCGGCCGCGGCGAAGGCATCATCCGTCGTGACGAAATGATCCCGCGCGAGAACATGCGCTATGGCGATCGCGTCCGTGCATACGTATATGATGTACGTCGCGAGCAGCGCGGCCCGCAGATTTTCCTGTCGCGTACGCACCCGCAGTTCATGGTGAAGCTGTTCACCATGGAAGTGCCGGAAATCTACGACGGCATCATCCAGATCAAGTCGGTTGCCCGTGACCCCGGTTCGCGCGCCAAGATCGCCGTGATCTCGAACGATAGCTCGATCGATCCGGTCGGCGCCTGCGTCGGTATGCGCGGTAGCCGTGTCCAGGCCGTCGTCGGCGAGTTGCAGGGCGAAAAGATCGACATCATTCCGTGGTCGCAGGACCCGGCGTCGTTCATCGTCAACGCATTGCAGCCGGCTGAAGTCGCCAAGGTGGTTCTCGACGAGGATGCAGAGCGCATCGAAGTCGTGGTTCCGGACGAGCAGCTGTCGCTTGCGATCGGCCGTCGCGGCCAGAACGTTCGCCTGGCGTCGCAGCTGACCGGCTGGGACATCGATATCATGACGGAGCAGGAAGAGTCCGAGCGCCGCCAGAAGGAGTTCAACGAGCGCACCAACCTCTTCATGGAAGCGCTCGACGTTGACGAGATGGTTGGCCAGGTGCTGGCGTCCGAAGGCTTCGCGGCGGTTGAGGAACTGGCTTACGTCGACCTCGACGAAATCGCTTCGATCGACGGCTTCGACGAAGACACCGCGACCGAGATCCAGACCCGCGCCCGAGAATACCTGGAGCGCGTGGAAGCCGAAATGGATGCCAAGCGCAAAGAGTTGGGCGTCCAGGACGAGCTTCGCCAGATCAACGGCCTGACCGGCCAGATGCTGGTGGCACTCGGCGAAGACGGCATCAAGACTGTCGAGGACTTTGCAGGCTGCGCCGCTGACGACCTGGTTGGCTGGAGCGAACGCAAGGACGGCGAAACCAAGAAGTTCGACGGCCTGTTCTCGAAGATGGACGTTTCGCGCGCCGAAGCCGAAAACATGATCGTCCAGGCGCGCCTTCTGGCCGGCTGGATTACGGAAGAGGATCTCGCACGCGAAGCCGTAGAGGCTGAGGACGAGAACACCGACGCCGCAGAACAGGAGTAATCCCACTGGCGGATGAGTTGACACCGGGCAGGCAGGCCCCAGATGAGGACGGATGGGACGATAGCATCGTGAACGACCGTACCTGCATCGTGACGCGGGAAGCTGCCTCGCCGGAGACGCTGATCCGCTTCGTGGCGGGTCCGGACGGCAAGGTTGTTCCGGACCTGAAACGCCAGCTCCCCGGCCGGGGATGCTGGATCAAGCCCGAACGGGCGCTGATCGACCGGGCGGTGGCCAAGAAGCTATTTGCCCGGGCGTTCAAGAAAGACGTCAAGGCCGATGCCGATCTTGGTGCCTTGGTGGACCGGCTCATTGCAGCCGACCTGATCGGCATGATGAACATGGCGCGCAAGGCGGGCCAGTTCATCACCGGCGCCATGAAGGTGGACGCAGCCGTGCGTTCCGGTGCCGCTCTCGCCGTTTTCCATGCGGCAGATGCGAGTCCCGACGGGATCCGCAAGATTGACCAGGCGCGCAAGGCCTGGAAGCTCGGCAACGATGCCGAGCACGATATTCCGTCATTTCGGCTCTTCACGAGCGCCGAAATGGACGAAGTGATGGGCCAGAACGCTTTTATCCATGCCTGCGCGCTTGCAGGGCAGGCAGGTGAGGGTGTAGTGAAGCGCGCAAACCTACTTGAACAGTATCGCGGTGGCGATCTGTGCCAGACAAAGGGTGTCGCTGACATGCCGAAACAATGACGCGGTCACCGGCTTCAGCCGGACGCAAGTCGATAGACCACAATTTGAACGACAGGTTCTGATGGCTTGACCATCCGTTCCTGCCCGAAGGAACAGGAACGGAATGACCGATAACAAAGACGACAAGACGCTCGGCGTAAAGAAGACCCTCACCCTGAAACCATCAGGCGTGACGCAGGGTACTGTACGCCAGGACATGGGGCGCGGTCGCACCAAGGCAGTCGTTGTCGAAACAGTAAAGCGGCGGCCAACGCGACCACTGGACGAGAAGCCCGCCTTCACGGCCCCGACCCCAGCAGCACCACGCCAGGTTGAAGCGGCAGCACCGCAGCCGGCCGCACCACGGCCGCAGCAGCCGGCGACCCCGGCTCCGCGCGTTCACCAGCCCGCATCGCAGAACCAGCGCCCGGCCCACAGCCAGGACCGCCGCCCGGCACCGTCTGCCCAGCCACAGCGTCCGCAGCAGCGCACCGGCACGGTTCTGCACGACCTGTCCGCAGGCGAAATGGAAGCCCGTCGCCGCGCGCTTGCAGAAGCGCAGGCCCGCGAAGTAATCGAAGCGCAGCAGCGCGCCGAGGAAGAAGCCCGCCGCAAGGTCGAGGAAGAGCGTCGTCGCGTTGAAGAAGCCGCCGAAGCTGCTCGTCGTGCCGAAGAAGCGAAGCTTGCGCCCAAGGAAGAGCCCAAGGTTGAAGAGCCTGCGCCTGCTGTTGCACGCACTCCGGCTGCACCGGCAGGTCGTCCTGACGCACGTCCACAGGCTACCCGTCCGGGTGCCGCACCGGCAGCACCTGCTCAGCCAGGTGCCGTTCGTGGCCGCCGCGCTGGCGAGGACGATGATGATCGTGGCCCTGCACGCACCATTCCGGGTCGCGGTCGCGCACCGGTTCCGGCTCCGGCCAAGGTCCCGGCACGTCCGAAGGCCGATGATGGTCGCCGCCAGGGCAAGCTGACCGTTACCACCGTCAGCACCGATGACGACGGCAATGCACGTGGCCGTTCGCTCGCCTCCATCCGCCGCCGGCAGGAGAAGTTCCGCCGCAGCCAGATGCAGGAAACGCGCGAAAAGGTCATGCGCGAAGTCATCCTGCCGGAGACGATCACCATTCAGGAACTGTCGCAGCGCATGTCCGAACGCGCCGTCGATGTCATCAAGTACCTGATGAAGGAAGGCCAGATGATGAAGCCGGGCGACGTCATCGACGCCGATCTCGCCGAAATCATCGCAACCGAATTTGGCCATACCGTCAAGCGCGTGTCGGAATCCGACGTTGAAGAAGGCATATTCAACAAGGCCGACGACGAAGGCGAAATGATGCCGCGTCCGCCGGTCGTGACCATCATGGGTCACGTCGACCACGGCAAGACCTCGCTGCTCGACGCCATCCGCCATGCGAACGTGGCCTCCGGTGAAGCCGGCGGCATTACGCAGCATATCGGCGCCTACCAGGTTGAGCAGAACGGCCAGAAGATCACCTTCATCGACACCCCCGGCCACGCCGCCTTTACGGCCATGCGTGCCCGCGGTGCACAGGCAACCGACATTGCCGTTCTGGTCGTTGCGGCTGATGACAGCGTGATGCCGCAGACGATTGAATCGATCAACCACGCCAAGGCGGCCGGCGTGCCGCTCATCGTGGCGATCAACAAGATCGACAAGCACGAAGCAAAGCCTGACAAGGTTCGCCAGCAGCTTCTGCAGCACGAGGTATTCGTTGAATCGCTCGGCGGTGAAGTGCTCGACGTCGAAGTTTCGGCCAAGAACAAGATCAACCTCGACAAGCTGCTCGAGGCGATCCTGCTGCAGGCCGAAATTCTTGACCTGAAGGCTGATCCGAACCGGACGGCAGAAGGTACGGTGATCGAAGCGCAGCTCGACCGCGGTCGTGGTGCGGTGGCAACCGTGCTCGTCCAGAAGGGTACGCTGAAGCCTGGCCAGATCATCGTGGCCGGCGACCAGTGGGGCCGTGTTCGCGCGCTCGTGACCGACAAGGGCGAGCATGTGAAGGAAGCCGGTCCTGCCATGCCGGTGGAAGTGCTTGGTCTTTCGGGAACGCCTGCGGCCGGTGACCGGTTTGCGGTCGTTGAGAACGAAGCGCGTGCTCGCGAAATCTCCGAGTACCGCCAGCGTCTCGCTCGTGACAAGGCCGCTGCCCGCCAGTCCGGCCAGCGCGGTTCGCTCGAGCAGATGATGAGCCAGCTGCAGAACACCGGCTTCAAGGAGTTTCCGCTCGTCATCAAGGGTGATGTGCAGGGCTCGATCGAAGCCATTGCAGGTGCACTCGACAAGCTTGGAACCGACGAAGTTCGGGCACGCATCGTGCATTCGGGCGCCGGCGCCATCACGGAGTCGGATATCTCGCTTGCCGAAGCCTCGAACGCAGCCATCATAGGCTTCAACGTTCGCGCCAATGCCCAGGCTCGTACCGCCGCAGAACGCGCCGGCATCGAAATCCGCTACTACAACATCATCTACGACCTGGTAGATGACGTGAAGGCAGCGATGTCGGGCCTCTTGTCGCCGGAACGCCGCGAAACCTTCCTCGGCAATGCCGAGATCCTGGAGGTGTTCAACATCACCAAGGTCGGCAAGGTCGCTGGTTGCCGTGTCGTCGAAGGCAAGGTGGAACGTGGTGCAGGCGTGCGCCTGGTGCGCGACAACGTCGTCATCCACGAAGGCAAGCTCAAGACGCTCAAGCGCTTCAAGGACGAAGTCACCGAAGTGCCGATGGGCCAGGAATGCGGTATGGCCTTCGAGAACTACGAAGACATCCGCGCCGGGGACACCATCGAGTGCTTCCGCGTCGAACACATCACCCGGACGCTTTAAGCCCGTCCGCGATAGTGTTACCAACCGCCGGGGAGAAATTCCCGGCGGTTTTATTTTGTCTGCAATTTGGAGGAAGACATGGCAGTTTCGTTTGACTTGACCGGCAAGACGGCGATCGTAACCGGCGCCAATACTGGCCTTGGTCAGGCAATTGCCGTGGCGCTTGCTGGCGCCGGTGCGGACGTGGCGCTGGTCGGCCGCTCGTCGATGGCCGACACGGAAGCTGCCGTTGCAAAGGCCGGTGGTGGACGCAGCCTGTCGATCCAGGCCGACCTTTCAACCCTCGAGCCGGTGGAGCGAGTGATTTCCGAGACCGTTGACTGGACCGGTCGCGCCGACATCCTGGTCAACAATGCCGGCATCATCCGCCGCGCTGACGCAATCGACTTTACCGAGGCGGACTGGGACGCGGTGATGGACGTCAACCTGAAGACCGTGTTCTTCCTGTCCCAAGCCTTTGCGCGCCAACTGATCGGCAAGGGCGAGCGCGGCAAGATCATCAACATCGCCTCCCTCCTCTCCTTCCAGGGCGGCATCCGCATTCCTTCCTATACCGCTTCGAAGAGCGGACTTGCGGGCCTGACGCGGCTGCTTGCGTGCGAGTGGGCCGGCAAGGGCATCAACGTCAACGCGATCGCTCCCGGATACTTCTCGACCAACAACACCGAGGCGCTGCGCAACGACCCGGATCGTAATGCGGCAATCCTCGGCCGCATCCCGGCCGGCCATTGGGGCGAGCCGGAAGAGTTGGGAGGCGCCGCGGTGTTCCTCGCTGCTCCGGCGTCTGATTACGTGCATGGCATCGTGCTGCCGGTGGATGGTGGCTGGCTGGCACGGTAAGCGCCCCTCGCCGGCGCAGGTGATTTAATCGCGCCGGCGGAATTATATGTTGCCAACCGTACTCATGTTTATTATCGGGTAGCGGAACCTGAAGTCTCGCGGCTTCTTGTGCTGTTCCGGCAACGCCAGCAGACGCATTGCCGATGACCCGGAGTATCGCAACCATGTCCGCTGCCCGCACCGCCGTTTCCTTCAAGCACCTGCCGATCGGAAACCGGTCTCTAGGCGCACTGGCCGGGCTGCTGCTTGCCGCTTCGGCTGCGGTTGCGCAAACCCCTGCCCCGGATGCAACGTCTCCTGCACCTGCGCAGCCGGAAGTAACGGCTCCGGCCCAGCCGGCTGCACCCGCAGAACCATCGGCTGCCGCACCGGTCGAAACTACACCTGCGGAGACAGCACCTGCACAGCCCACGACTGCTGAGGCCGCGCCCGCTGAGATGACACCGGCGCAAGCCCCCGCCGAAAGTGCCGAGCCGGCAGAGCCGATGGATGTGCTGACCCAGTTCCTGAACCCGGAAAAGCGCACCGACCTGCCGCATGACCTTTCGCCCTGGGGCATGTTCATGGCCGCCGACTGGGTCGTGAAGGCAGTGATGATCGGGCTTGCCTTTGCCTCGCTGGTGACATGGACCGTATGGCTTGCCAAGTCGCTTGAACTTGCCGGTGCCCGCACCCGCGCCAGCCGGACACTGAAGGTGATCCAGTCGGCCCGGTCGCTCGCCGAGGCTTACCGCGAGACGGACGGCCGTGGTGGCCCGGCAGCGCTGATGCTGCGTGCTGCAGCGCAAGAGATCCAGATGTCGGAAGCCGCCCTCGACCACGCAGACGGGCATGGCGTTAAGGAACGTGTTTCCTCCGCCCTGTTGCGCATCGAAGCGTCTGCCGGCCGGCGCATGTCGCGCGGCACGGGCGTGCTCGCCACGATCGGCTCGACCGCGCCCTTCGTTGGCCTGCTCGGCACGGTCTGGGGCATCATGAACTCGTTTATCGGCATCTCGGAAACACAGACGACGAACCTTGCCGTCGTGGCGCCCGGCATTGCCGAAGCGCTTTTGGCGACCGCCATTGGCCTTGTTGCAGCTATTCCCGCGGTGGTAATCTACAACGTCTTTGCCCGCTCCGTGACCGGTTACCGGCAGTTGCTGGCCGATGCTGCGGCGGGCGTGGAACGGCTGGTGAGCCGCGACCTCGACTTCCGCAAGGTGCCGCCGGACGCGCGCAAGACGCCCGTTTCGCTTGTTTCCGGAGGCTGATCGATCATGGCTGGTGGCATCCGCGAAAACCACGGCGACGAGCTGACCGAAAACCACGAGATCAACGTTACGCCGTTCATCGACGTCATGCTGGTGCTGCTGATCATCTTCATGGTGGCGGCACCGCTTTCGACGGTTGACGTGAATGTGGACTTGCCGGCCTCCAGCGCCAAGCCTGCCGAGCGCCCGGACGAGCCGCTGTACCTGACGGTGAAGACCGACCTAAGCCTCAATATTGGCAATGATCCTGTGGCGCGCGAACAGCTTGCCGCAACGCTTGATCGCGTGACGGAGGGCAACAAGGACACGCGCGTCTTCCTGCGCGCCGACAAGACTGTCGACTACGGCCAGTTCATGGAAGTGATGAACCTGCTGCGTGATGCGGGCTACCTGAAGATTGCGCTGGTGGGCCTGGAAACCCTGCCGGGTCCACAGGCACCCGCCGCCGCGCCAGCCGAAGGACAGACGCAGCCTGCAACACCCGCGGCACCGGCAGGAACCACGCCATGAGTCTCGTTGTCTCGCAGGCAGGTCCGGGTGGACGCGTCGGCGAACTGGCGCTCTGGGGCGCGGCTGGCCTTGTGATGCTGTCCGTGCATGTGGCGGGCGCTGCCTACCTCATGCGTCAGGTGCCGGATGAGGTTGTCGATACCGGCCCGCCGGCGGCCATCATGATCGAACTCGCGGCTGAGCCGGAAGCGGCCAATACCGAAGAAGAGCAGATTGCCACCGACGTGCAGGACCAGCAGGAGGTGCTGAGCGAACAGGTGGAGCCGGTGGACGAACCGGTGGAACCCGTTGAGCAGGCGGAGCCGATGCCGCCTGAGCCGGTGGAGCCGCCTCCCCCGGAAATGGCTGAGCTGCCACCGGAGCCAACACCACCGGAGCCGGTGGTGGAGGAACAACCGCCGGAACCTGAACCTGCGCCGGAGATGACGCAGACGATCCCCGAGCCGCCGCTGGAACCGATCGAGGAACCCGACCCGATCGAAGCGCAACAGACGGCGATGCTCGAGAACGTCGAAGTGCCGTTGCCGGCCATGCGTCCGCCGATGGTTGACGAGAAGCCGCCGGAAGAAAAGAAGCCGGAGCCGAAGAAGCAGCAGACCGTTCGCAAGGTGGAAAAGCCGAAGCAACAGCCGCAGGCGCGCCAGGAACAGGCCGAAGCACGGGTGCAGGCTCGCGATTCCGACCGTACCGCCGCCAGCCAGACCTCGGCAGGATTGTTTTCTTCAAAGGTTTCGCCGCAGCAGTGGATGACGAAGGTGCGGACCAAGATCGCACGTTATGCACGCCGTTGCCCCGGCAACGACACCGGCGTTGTCACCGTGCGCTTCAGCTTCGACGGCAGCGGCAATATCGGCAGCGTGGCCGTGGCGCGTTCATCCGGCAATCCGGCGATCGATGAATATGTCGCGTCCGCCGTGCGCAAGGCCTCGCCCATTCCCGCACCACCACCGGGTGCTGGAAGTTCGCTGAGCCAGCCGGTAAAGTGCCAGTAGCCGCCTATCATCAGCGCGGCTCCCGCCCTTCCTGAACCTGCCGGATCCGCAGCATGCATATTTCTCTCGTTAAAGCCGAAACGCTTGTCGCAGGCGTTTTTGAAGCCAATGGCGTCCTCCCCGACACCGCCCGCTCTGTGGCGCATGCGCTGGTGCAGGCGGAAGCCGCCGGGCAATATGGCCACGGCCTGCGGCGGGTCCCGGTCTATATCGGCCAGGCGCGGACCGGCAAGGTGGACGGCAAGGCGCGCGTAAGCAGCCTGCAGCCGAAGCCGGCGGTGCTCACAATCGATGCCGCACTCGGTTACGCTTACCCCGCCCTGGATTTGGCGGTCGAGAAACTGCCGGCGATCGCACGCGCGCAGGGCATCGCGCTCGGGCTGGTGCACCGTTCCCACCATGCGGGCGTGATGGCGCTGACCGTGGAGCGGTTTGCCGAACAGGGGCTGGTTGCGATGATGTTCGCAAATGCGCCGGCTTCCATGGCAGCCTGGGGCGGCAAGAAGCGGCTTTACGGCACCAACCCGATCGCGTTCGCGACGCCGGTGGCAGGCACTGATCCGCTGGTGATCGACCTCGCTCTCTCGACTGTTGCCGCCGGCAAGATCATGGCCGCCAAGCAGCAGGGGCAGCAGATCCCCGCCGACTGGGCCTTCGATTCCGACGGACAACCGACGACCGATCCGGACAAGGCGTTGAAGGGCCTGATGGCGCCCTCCGGCGGCGCCAAGGGCGCGGCGCTGGCGCTGATGGTGGAAGTGCTGGCGGCGGGGCTGACGGGTTCGAGCTTCTCCTACGAGGCGAGCTCCTTCATGGCCGAGGATGGCCCACCGCCTTCGGTCGGGCAGACGCTGATCGTCATTGATCCCGTGGCCGGAACGGCAGCTGCGGCGGAACGCATTGCCGAGCTTGCGAGCGAACTGGCGTCCGAAGACGGCGTGCGCCTGCCGGGCCGCAGGGGCCAGAACGCGCGCCAGCGGGCGATCGCCCAAGGCCTGGAGATCGATGATGCGGTGATCGCCGCAATCAAGGCGCTCGCCTGAACGCTGATAAGCTAAAGCCGCCGGTGATGCCGGCGGCGACGGGCATGGTTTTCTGAAAGCCTGAAATGCAAAAAGCCTGGCGCGGGAGGAGGTGCGCCAGGCTTTAAACTTGATCGACAACTGGGAGGAGGAGGATGTTGTCGATCCATATCGCACGACGCTGGGAGGAGGAGTGCGTCGTTCGATGAGTGAGTGTATAAGCTAATCGATTAAGCAGGCCAAGAGCGGCTATTGCAATGCAGCAATGCGCCGGACGCAGAGCTGAGCATTTGCCCAATATATGCACCGATGCTCAGAGCACCGCGATCGGGACAAACGCTGTTCTTCGGCCGGCGCCTGGGCTATAGCGGTTGCGAACTGCACGACGAATGGCATGCGGAGACGCGGAATGGCTGAGATCAGATACCACGAGGGCGATATTTCGGCAGCGGATGCCGCCCGTTACACCGATGCGATCGCGATCGATACCGAAACGCTGGGGCTCGTTCCGCGGCGTGACCGGCTTTGCGTGGTGCAGCTGTCGCCCGGCGACGGGACGGCAGACGTTATTCGCATCGCAGCATCGCAGACCGCAGCACCCAATCTCGTTGCGCTTCTAGCGGATACCACCAAGCAGAAGATCTTCCACTACGGCCGCTTCGACATCGCGGTGCTCTTCCATACTTTCGGCGTCACGGCGACGCCTGTGTTCTGCACCAAGATCGCTTCTCGCCTGACGCGCACCTATACCGACCGGCACGGATTGAAGGACAATCTCAAGGAGATGCTAGACGTCGACGTCTCGAAGGCGCAGCAGCAGACCGACTGGGCGGCTGCCGTGCTCTCGCCAGCGCAACTGGAATATGCCGCGTCCGACGTGCTGCATCTGCATGCGCTGCGCGACAAGCTGACCGAGCGTCTGGTGCGCGACAACCGTGCCGCACTTGCCGAAGCCTGCTTTGCCTTCCTGCCGACCCGCGCCAAGCTCGACCTGCTCGGCTGGGAAGATACCGACATCTTCGCCCATAGTTGAGCCGGCCGGAGCCAGGCACGCGCGGTTAAAGCCTGATTAACCGTCGGAACCTATGGTTCCTGGTGGTTCAACCAGACCGGGACCCGCCGATGTTGCTTCCGACCCAGCAAGCTCATGGACTTGCCGCCACTTCACAGATGCAGTCGATGCTCGACAGCATTGAGGAGCAGCGCAAGCGGGAGGAAGAACAACGCACTGGCAAGGAGAAGGACCGCCTTCTTGAAGCGCGGATCAGCGCCAGCGAGGACGCCAAACGGACGCGGGACAAGATTGCCTCGGCGCTTTTCGGCTCCAACCAGGCCGATGCCAACCAGTTGAAGATGGATCTCCTGGAGCGGCTGGCAAAGAAGCTTGGCCTCGACACCGACGAAGCGCGCTCCTCGTTCAAGTTCGGCAAGGCGGTGGAAGACCTCGTCAAGGACATGCGGCCGGACCAGATTCGCGCGCTTTCTGACGATATCGGGCTTTCCGAACTCGATATCTCGATGGACACGCTGATTGCGGCGATCAAGAACCCCTATGGCGACGACAGCGAGCGGCTGAAGGACGCGCTGACGAGAAAGGTCAACGGCGGCAGGATCGACGCTGACCTCGGCCGCGTGCTGCAGCGGATGGACGATGTTGCCGATCCAAAGACGCTTGAGGAACTGAAGCTTGGGCCGCAGGGTGGCGATCCGGCCCGCGTGGAGGATGGTGAAGCGCGCGCCGAGCGACGCGAGGACATCAAGGCCGCCGAGGCGGGCCGTAACCTGGAAGAGGTGCGCAAGCTGCAGGAGGCCGTGAGGCAAGACAACGAAAACGGCTTGCCCTTGACTGATGACGCCGACGCTGCGGCCCCGGTGACAGACGAAGCCATTTCGGTGGATGACGAGGCGGAAGCTGAGAAGAAGACCGACGGGATCGTGCCAGTCTACGTTGACGAGATCGGTCTCTACGAACTTCGGGATCGCAAGCAGGCGGCTTAAGCCGCCCCTGCTTCGGTTTGCAAATTATTAACCATGCCTGGCCAGAATGGGCGAATCCATCGGCATCGGGTACGCCATGAGGCGTTACGGTCGCAACGCCGTTCGTTGCGAAAAAACAGAGTGATCGCTTAGCCGAGCTGCCTTTATCGTCGCCAACAGAAGGAGCGACCGATGCTGCCTCTGGTGCGTACCACTTCGACATCTTTCTCCGAACAGCAGCCCTTGCCGCCGCACACATTGTTGCGCCAGCGAATGGGTGCAAACGCGCCGGCACAGGAAGCAGTCGTCAGCCTGTCGAACGCGCTGTCCGGTGGTCGCAGCAATGCGCTGGCGCTTTCGGCGCAGGTGCAACTCGCGCAGGGGACTTCGGTGTTTGCCGAAACGGTTGGCCGGCTGATCAAGCTGCCACGGCGCGAAGGCGAGACACTCTCGGATTATACCAAGCGGCTGTTCGAGGCAATCAAGGCGCTGAACCCGGCAGAGCGCGCCGCACTGGAGCGCAGCCTGAACCAGCTGGTGCGCGGTATCACGCTGCAGTTGCTGAACCAGGTGCTCGCCAACCCGGCCGGACCGGAGGCGGCTCGGTTTGCGGTGAACCTCGAAACTGCGAAGCTTGTCGAAGGCGATCTTGCCGCCAAGGCGGCCGTCAATTCTTACCAGCAGAACGAAGGCGCGGAGCCTGCACCCGGTATGGCGCCGCGTGTGGCCGCCAATACCCCAAAACCGGCAGATGCAATACGGGCGGGCACGACGGCGCCAGCCCAGAATGCTGCGCCAACCGCGCCTGCCAACAGCGGCGCCGTCCAGGCGGTGGCTAGTCCATCGGCCACTTCGGCATCCGCTGAGCTTGCGACAGAAGCCGTCGAGGCGGATGAGGCGCCCGTGCCGCAGCATTCCTCCCCCGCAGGGGAGACCGTCGATGACCTGCCTGATGGCGCAAACACCGATGCAGCTGCCGCCAAGGCTGGCCAGCTTGCAAAGCAGGCTGTGGAAGCTCGTGGGACGCCAGCTGGCGGTCGCCCGGTGCCGACCACCGTTACGACGCCCGATGCTGGAGAGCCGGCGGCTGCGTTGCCGGCATCGATGCTGCAAAGCACGTCTAAACAGGCTTACGCGGCCCAGGTCGCCGATCCTGGTCTCCTGCTTTACGAACAGGCGGGTGAGGAGTGGTCGCTGGAGCCGAAACGGCAGGAACAAGCAGCCGCCGCGCGCCTGCCCGAGCATCGCGGTGAAGCTCTGCGGAAAACGCCCGCCGACAAGGCATCGATCTCCGCGGTGGCGCAGTGGCTGGCAGAGACCTTTGACGAAGACGGTTTTCCAACGGTTGCCACAGCGGCAGCATCCAGGAATGCTTCGCCTGAACAACAGGCGTTGCGGGCACTTCTGAATGCGGACCAGCCCACGGCAGAGGTGGTACAGGCACGCGCCACAGCGACCGATGGCCAGGCGGGCATGCGCGCGCCGTCAGCCACGACATCCGAAAACTTGGCCGACGACGTGTCTCCACAGGCCACCCGTGCGCAACAGGACGCCACGGCCATGCCGCGTCCCGTCACGACCGAGGTGTCTGACAAGATGGTGGTGCCGATGACGCTACCGCCTGTCATGCGCGACGGGGTGCCGCTCGCTTATGCGCCCTATCCGCCGGAAGAGCGGGAGCGGGATCCGGAAGAGCGCAAGACGCGCGCCGTGTCGGCCACCGATGAAGATGGCGAGAGCCAGCAGGGCCAGGATGGCCAGGCGTTTCATCACGCTGAGGAGGATGACCGGCAGGACGAGCCTGAGGCGGATGTTTCAGAAGATGACGAGGAAACTGACAGCTCCTCGCCCGCCAATGATCTTTACTGGCGCATGGCCGGCTGGGCTTGATCAACCCGAAGCCTGAAAAGCGGACATGACAAAACCGCCGGACCTGGGTCCGGCGGCTCTTATTGTTCTTGACGTCGATTACTCGGCGTTGTTGCGGTTCTTCAGAGCCGCGCCGAGGATGTCGCCGAGCGAAGCGCCCGAGTCGGACGAACCGAACTGAGCAACTGCTTCCTTCTCTTCTGCGATCTCGAGAGCCTTGATCGACAGCATGACCTTGCGGTCCTTCTTCGACCAGTTGACGACGCGGGCGTCGAATACCTGGCCAACCGAGAAACGCTCCGGACGCTGATCGTCACGATCGCGGGCCAGGTCGTTGCGGCGGATGAAGGAGGTGATGTCCTCGTGGTTGACGAGCTTCACTTCCACGCCACCGTCGTTGACGCCGATGACTTCGCAGGAAACAACAGCATTCTTGCGCAGTTCCCCCGAAGCTGCGGCTTCGCCGACAGCGTCCTTGCCAAGCTGCTTGATGCCGAGCGAGATACGCTCCTTCTCGACGTCTACATCGAGAACGACAGCCTTGACGACGTCGCCCTTGTTGTATTCCTCGATGACCTGCTCGCCCGGACGGTTCCAGTCGAGGTCAGACAGGTGCACCATGCCGTCGACATCGCCTTCGAGGCCGATGAACAGGCCGAACTCGGTCTTGTTCTTGACTTCGCCTTCGACTTCAGTGCCAGCCGGATGCGTGTAGGCAAATGCCTGCCACGGGTTTTCCAGCGTCTGCTTGAGGCCAAGCGAGATACGGCGCTTCGACGGGTCGACTTCGAGAACGACAACGTCAACATCCTGCGTCGTGGACAGGATCTTGCCGGGATGTACGTTCTTCTTGGTCCAGGACATTTCGGAGATGTGGATCAGGCCTTCGATGCCCGGCTCCAGCTCAACGAACGCACCGTAGTCGGTGATGTTCGTGACGGTACCGGAGATCTTCTTGCCGACCGGGTACTTGGCCGAGATGCCATCCCACGGATCCGACTCGAGCTGCTTCATGCCGAGCGAGATGCGGTGGGTTTCCTGGTTGATGCGGATGATCTGAACCTTGACCTGCTGGCCGATGTTCAGGATTTCCGACGGATGGTTGACGCGGCGCCATGCCATGTCGGTGACGTGCAGCAGGCCGTCAATGCCGCCGAGGTCAACGAACGCACCGTAATCGGTGATGTTCTTGACGACGCCGTCAACAACCTGGCCTTCTTCGAGGTTCTGCACGATTTCCGAACGCTGCTCGGCACGCGATTCTTCAAGAACCGTACGACGCGAAACAACGATGTTGCCGCGGCGCTTGTCCATCTTGAGGATTTCGAAGGGCTGCGGGTTGTGCATGAGCGGGGTAACGTCGCGGATCGGACGGATGTCGACCTGCGAACGCGGCAGGAAGGCAACGGCGCCGTCGAGATCGACGGTGAAGCCACCCTTGACCTGGTTGAAGATAACGCCTTCAACGCGCTCACCAGCTTCGAACTTGGCTTCGAGCTTGACCCAGCTTTCTTCGCGGCGAGCCTTCTCGCGCGACAGAACCGCTTCGCCGAGTGCATTCTCGATGCGCTCGACATAGACTTCGACTTCGTCGCCGACCTTCAGCGAACCGTCCTTGCCCTTTGCACCGAATTCCTTCAGGGCGATGCGGCCTTCGACCTTGAGGCCGACGTCAACAACGGCCATGTCCTTTTCGATCGCCGTGACGCGACCTTTCGTGACGTAGCCTTCTGCCAGATCGTTGGAAGCGAAGGATTCTTCGAGGAGGGCTGCGAAGTCCTCCCGCGTGGGGGTTGATACTGCCATAAAATCTCCTGGAGTGCCGCGGGGGCACATAGCGCGCCGGGGGTTCGAGTTGTACATGCCCAAAGACTCAAGTCCGCCTCTCTCATCAAACGGGGAGGCAATCCGGCGCGGGGACTGAGCTTCGAGCTATTCTGGAATGCTATTTCTTCAAGGCAGCATCGATGATGACCTTCGCCGCCTGAAACGCCGCCTCTATACTCATTTCCGACGTATCTAGCAAGTGCGCATCCTCGGCGGGTCGCAACGGGCTGTCGGCGCGTCCCATGTCGCGCTCGTCGCGCTTTTGCACGTCGGCGAAGATCTCTGCGAAATCCGCCTCGCCGCCGCGGCCGAGGATCTCGTCGTAGCGGCGCTTCGCCCTGACTTCGGGAGAGGCGGTGACGTAAAGCTTCACCGCCGCATCCGGGCAAACGACGGTGCCGATGTCGCGACCGTCGAGCACCGTGCCGGGCTTGCGCTGCGAGAAGGTCCGCTGCGCCTCGACCAGCGCGCGGCGAACTGCGGGCATCACCGCGATCTTCGACGCAGCCTCGCCAATCGCATGCGCCGACAGGACTTCGCGATCCAGGCCGGCAAGCTCGACTTCGCGAGCGATCTTTTCCGCCACCTCTTCATTGTCGAGCGGCAGGCCGGCATCCAGCAGCGCCTTGGCGGTGGCGCGATAGGTCAGCCCGGTATCCAGATGCTGGAAGCCATAGGTCTCGGCGATCTGGCGCGACAGCGTGCCCTTGCCGGCTGCCGCGGGTCCGTCAATGGCGATAATCATTCCTGCGTTCACTCGTTCACCTTATGAAATTCGCATCGCGCCGTAACGGCGCACCAGTTCTGCCATGCCATCGCCGGTCTTTAGCTCGTCTAGGCCTGCGGCAACACCTTCCCGGTCACCGGCGGACCGGTTCTGGCTGACTTTCCACTTGCCGTCGATATCCGCGATCTCGATTTCGATGCCTACGATGCCCTTCAACTGAGCGCGGACGAAATCCGGCGGCGCGTCGCTGACGGTCCAAGGCTCGGGACGATCGCTCTCATGCTGGCGAGTGATCGCCTCGACCTGCGCCAGCAGCCAGTCGGCATCCTCGATGACACGGGCAGTGCCGCGGACCTGGACGATGGCATAATTCCAGGTTGGCACGACTTTGCCCGTCTCCTGCTTGGTCTGGTACCAGGACGGCGTCACATACGAGTTTGCACCCTGGAAGACGGCAAGCACTGGCGCACCATCGCGGATCCCGCTCCATTGCGGATTTGCCCGGGCAAGATGCAGCCGCAAGGTGCCCTTCTCCGATGCTCCGGCATCAAGGTGGCAGGGAACCGGATTGGCGGTGAGGCCGGAGGCACCGGCGGTGATGAGAAGGGCGAGCGGATGAGCGCGGATCAACGCGTGCTGCGTGGCAAGATCGTCTTCACGAAAATGCGGCGGTTGATACACGTCCTGTCCCTCCCGATGATGCCTTGTTCCCAAAGGCTCTGCCGATGGGCTGCCTAGCACAAAGCCGTCAGGCGGTCATCACGCGGTGGTTGATGGGCCTCATGAAAGTTTGTCTTTGACATCATAGTGCTCAGGCCTTATGGGGACCGGCTTAGATTTTCACCGAAATTAGCCGCTCATCCGGCGGCATGCCGATATTATCGGCCATCCCATGAGGCTCTGACTGTGGCAAAAGCGGAACTCGGCACCAAGCGCACCGACCCCGATACCGGCAAAAAATTCTACGACCTGAACCGCGATCCGGTTGTATCGCCCTATACCGGCAAGTCCTGGCCGCTCTCCTTCTTCGAAGAGAACAGCGCTGCCAAGAAGATGGAACAGGCCGAGGAAGAGGACGTTCAGGAAGTCGATACCGAAAACACCGAAATCGAAATGGTTTCGACCGACGATAACGACGACGGCAACAGCGGCGATGACATCCCCGATATCGGTGACGACGACGTTGATCTCGGCGATGACGACGACGATACCTTCCTCGAAGCCGACGAAGACGAAGATGACGACGACGTTTCGGGCATCATCGGCGTTGGCGGCGACGACGACGACGTTTAAGCGATTTTCGCTTTCGGGCCCGGCAATTAGATAAAAATTGGCGGGCTCTCAAATTTCGGCTTGCACTCTTTCCGAACCGGAAGTAAGAAGCCGCCACTCCCCCGGACAAAGCGCCGAACGGAGTTTCCCAGGACCGGAATATACCGGACCACCCTGATGGGGCTATAGCTCAGCTGGGAGAGCGCTTGCATGGCATGCAAGAGGTCAGCGGTTCGATCCCGCTTAGCTCCACCAAACTTCCCAAGTTAGTGAATTGATAAATTAACGGGCAAGCATCGGTGCGGGCGCCGGGCCGGAACGCATTTTGGCGTTTGTTTTGCGAGCCGTTGGGGTTTGCCTCGAAAAACCTTCTTTTCCGCCGCCTTCTTTTCCAGTTCGACCGCGCGATGGGTCGCATAGCCGTTGAGCGAGGCTTCCTCGATAAACTGCTGGCGACGCGCCTGGGCGATCTGGTAAACGATGGTGGCGAAAAGCCCTGCCATTCCTGCCATCAGCGCGATGATGAGCGATAAAGCGAACATGGGCGCCTCCTTGAGGATCATAACGCTTATATCGTTGGAAAGTTCTGCCCTTCCCAGATGGCCCCGTTCAACTCGGGGCCCGCTCCTTCACATCGGCGCGACTGACCCTCAGTTCTAGCGCTCGGTCACAATGGCGCAGTCGTGTGCGTCGAAGCGGTGCAGGTGCGCCCTGTCCGGGGTGGCAAAGACGATGTCATCGGGGGCATAGGCATGCTCACCGAACAGCCGAACCGTCAGCAGGCCGGTCTGCTCCGTCTCCAGGTAGACGATCGTGTCGGCGCCCAGGTGCTCCACGTGAATCACCTTGCCCTTCCATTCGCCGCTATCGCGCGACAGGGCGATGTGCTCGGGACGGATGCCGATCGTTTTGGCGGACGAATCGCCTAGGCGCTCGGCCGGGATGAAGTTCATCTGCGGCGAGCCGATGAAGCCCGCGACGAAGATGTTCGCCGGGCGGTTATAAAGCTCCATCGGAGAACCGACCTGCTCCACAGCACCCGCGTTCAGCACGACGATCTTGTCGGCCAGCGTCATCGCCTCGACCTGGTCGTGCGTGACATAGATCATCGTCGCCTTGAGGCGGCGGTGGAGACCGGCGATCTCCAGCCGCGTCTGGACGCGCAGCGCCGCATCGAGGTTCGACAGGGGTTCGTCGAACAGGAAAAGCTTGGGTTCGCGCACGATGGCGCGCCCGATCGCCACCCGCTGGCGCTGGCCACCGGACAATTCCGCGGGACGGCGGGCGAGATAAGGATCAAGCGACAGCATGGCGGATGCCTTGGCGACGCGTGTCTCGATCTCTGCCTTGTCGGTTCCCGCCTGCTTAAGGCCCAGCCCCATATTGTCCTTCACCGTCAGGTGCGGGTAGAGCGCATAGGACTGGAAGACCATGGCGATGCCGCGCTTGGCGGGCGGGGTGTTGACCACCTCCGCGCCATCAATGCGCACGCTGCCCGAGGTTGCGTCCTCAAGACCCGCTATCACCCGCAGAAGCGTCGACTTCCCGCAGCCCGACGGACCGACGAAGATGACGAACTCGCCATCGGCGACCTCAAGGTCGATGCCCTTCAGCACCTCGTGGGTGCCGAAGGCCTTGCGGATGGATTTGAGCTGGAGAGAACCCACAAGCGTTTCCCTTTTTACAGACGTACAGGCTGGCCGGTGCGGACGCTTTCGTCTGCCGCAAGGCAGATGCGCAGCGACTGTACCGCGTCGTTCATGTGCCGCGTCAGGTCGATATCCTCGCGGATTGCCTTCAGCACATAGGCTTGTTCCAGGTCGCAAAGCTTCTGGTGATCCGGCTCGCCGCTCATGGAAAGATCCTGGTCGGGGCGGATGAAGGAACCATCCGGTCCGGTTTCGGCGGAATGGACGCGGATCACCGAGGTCTTGGTATGGGTGTCGATGTCATCCGACTTTGCGTTGGCATCGACCAGGATCGAGACCGAACCCTTGGGCGAAATGACATCCTTCACGAAAAAGGCCATTTCCGACATCATCGGGCCCCAGCCTGCCTCGTACCAGCCGACCGAGCCATCCTCGAAGAGCACCTGCATGTGGCCGTAGTTATACATGTTCGGCCCGACTTCGTCGGTCATGCGCAAGCCCATGCCGCGGACCTCGACAGCCTTGGCATCGGTGATCTGGCACCAGACATCGACATAATGCACACCGCAATCAACGATCGGCGGGGTTGTCTGCATCAGCGCCTTGTGGACGTCCCACTTGGAGCCGGAGGACTGCTGGTTGAGGTTCATGCGGAAGACGTACGGGGGACCGAGACGACGGGCCTCCTCGATGAGCCGCATCCAGGACGGATGGTGGCGCAGGATGTAACCGACGACGAGCTTACGACCGTGCTTCTTCGCGGCCGCCACGACGCGTTCCGCATCGGCAACCGTGGTCGCGAGCGGCTTTTCGACAAAGACGTCGCAGCCCGCCTCAAAAGCCATGACCGAATAGTCGGCGTGGCTATCGGAATAGGTGTTGATGGAGCAGAGCGCCGGCCTGGTTTCCTTCAGCGCCGGCTCGAACTCCGGATAAAGCGGATAACCCTGGAGTTCCGGCGGCAGCTCGCGCTTCGACCGGTTGACGAGGCCGACGATCTCGAAGCCCGGGTTGTTGTGATAGGCGAGCGCATGGCTCATGCCCATATTGCCAAGACCGGCGACGAGGACGCGGATGGGGGTATTCGAATTCACTTGACGGCTCCAGAGGTAATGCCGCGGATCAATTGCCGCGAGAAAATGACATAAAGGACCATGACCGGCAGTATGGCGAGCGACAGGGCCGCCAGCACCGCATTCCAGTTGGTCACGTATTGGCCGATGAACATCTGCGCGCCGAGCGTCACCGTCTTGGTGCTTTCGCCAGGCGCCAGGATGAGCGGGAACCACAGGTCGTTCCAGATCGGGATCATGGTGAAGACCGCCACCGTTGCCATGGCTGGACGGACCAGTGGCAGGACGAGGCGGAAGAAGATGGAATATTCCGACAGGCCATCAATGCGGCCGGCATTCTTCAGGTCGTCGGAGACGGTGCGCATGAATTCAGACAGGATGAAGATCGCCAGCGGCAGGCCCTGCGCGGTATAAACGAGGACGAGCGAGGTCAGCGTGTTGACGAGGCCTGCCGAGACCATGCCCTGCAAGATGGCGACGGTGCCAAGCCGGATCGGGATCATGATGCCGAGGGCCAGGTATAGCCCCATCAGCGTGTTGCCGCGGAACCGGTATTCCGACAGCGCAAAAGCCGCCATTGCGCCGAACAGCAGCACGAGCGCGATGGACGCGACGGTAACGATCAGGCTGTTCTGGAAATAGCCGACAAAATCCCCCTGCTGCAGGACCGTCTGGTAGCCGATCAGGCTGAACGTGGACGGCGTGGGCAAGGCCATCGGCTCACGGAAGATCGCGTTGCGGCTCTTCAACGAGTTGACCAGCGTCAGGAAGACGGGAAAGAGCGCCAGCAGCGTGTAGGACAGGAGCGCCAGATGGATGAGCGCGGAGCGAAGCGGGGCTGAGCGTGCCTTGGACATCAGATCCGCCCTTTAGAACTGGTAACGGCGCATGCGCCGCTGGATGACGAAAAGATAAAGCGAGACGCCGGCGAGGATGATGAGGAACATCACCGCGGCAATGGTGGCGCCCATGGAGCGGTCGCCGAGCTGGTTCTGGAAACCGAAGAAGGTGCGGTACAAGAGGGTGCCGAGAATATCGGTCGACCCATTCGGGCCACCGAGCGCGCCCTGGACCGTGTAGATCAGGTCGAAGGCGTTGAAATTGCCGACGAAGGTCAGGACCGAGATGATGCCGATCGAGGGCAGGATAAGCGGCAGCTTAATCTTCCAGAACTGGCTCCAGCCGGTGATGCCGTCACATTCGGCGGCTTCCAGCACCTCGTCCGGGATGTTGAGGAGGGCGGCATAGATCAGCATCATCGGTATGCCGACATATTGCCAGACCGAGATGAGCGAGACGGTGATCAGCGCCGATTCCGGCTTTCCAAGCCAGGGCGAGAAGGCCCATTTGAGGCCGACCCAGTCCATCAGGCTCGGCGCAATGCCCCAGATCGGCGACAGGATGAGCTTCCAGATAAAGCCGACGATGACGAAGGAGAGCAGCGTCGGCACGAAGATGGCCGAGCGATAGAAGCCGGCAAACCGCAGGCTCGGCACCGACAGCATGGCGGCAAGTGCAATGCCGATCGGGTTCTGCACCAGCATGTGGATGATGAAGAAGATGACGTTGTTCGACAACGCGTTCCAGAAATCTGCCGACAGGCGTGGATCGGTAAACAGGACGCGGAAATTGTTGAAGCCGACGAAGGACAGCTGGCCTTCGACCATGTTGAAGAGCGAAAGCCGCAGCGTCTCGATCAACGGCAGGATCATCACCGCCGTGTAGACCAAGAAGGCCGGCGCGAGGAAGACCAGGACGTGCCACCGAATGTGGCGTCGCACCGGAGCGATCGCGGGATCGGTGCTGTCGGTATCGCTCATGGATCTGGTTCCGGTATTTCTATTCAAGACGTTTGAGATACCCCTCATCCGGCTGCCGCCACCTTCTCCCCGTCAACCGGGGAGAAACAATATGCCGCGCCCTCTCCACCTATTCTCGGAGATCAGAGTTCGCTGCCCAATTCCCCTCTCCCTGCATGCGGGAGAGGGTCAGGGTGAGGGACAATCATGGATAACGACGTTACTTCGCCGGCTTGTACCAGCTGTCGAGGCCCTTCTGGGTCTCGGCGCCAGCTTCTTCCGGGGTCTGCGTGCCGTTGATGACATTGGCCGAGACGCGCCACATTTCCAAATCGAGGTTCGGCTGGCCGCGGCCGACGATGGCTGCGCTCGGGCGGATGGTCGGCTTGCAGTTTTCACGCCAGGAAACGAACTCCTGCGCCAGTGCATCGTCCATCTTCACCGCCGTGGAGTTGAGGCTGAAGAAGCCCGGCAGTGCATTGGCGTAAAGTTCGGCAAATTCCGCCGAAGCAACCCATTCAAGGAATTTCTTGGCGGCTTCCGGGTTCTTGCCCTTGGCGTTCAAGCCGATGCCGATGTCGTTGTGGTCGGAGATGTAGCAGGTGTCGCCAGCGTTCTTTACCGGCGGCGGGAAGGCGCCCATCTCGAAATCAGCCTGGGCACGGAACGGTGCGATTTCCCACGAGCCCGCCGGATAGATGGCGGCGCGGCCAAGCGTGAAGAGATTCTGGCTGTCCGGATAGGTCTGGGCTTCGAAACCATCACCGAGGTAGGGCTTCCACTTGGCAAGCGTTGCATAAGGCTCGACCCACTGCGGATCGGTGAGCTTCTGTTCGCCGGCGATCAGCGCCTTGCGGCCTTCCTCACCCTTCCAGTAGTTCGGACCAATGTTGTAGTAGCCCATGGTGGCGGCTTCCCACTGGTCCTTGGTGCCCATGGCGAGCGGGATGTAGTTGCCGTCCGTCTTGAATTTTTCGAGAACCGCGAAGAACTCGTCTTCGGTCTTCGGCACTTCGACGCCGACTTCCTCGAAAGCCTTCTTGTTGTAGATGAAGCCGTGGATGACGGACGCCATCGGCACGCAGAAGGTGGTTTTGCCGTCGTCGGTGGTCCAGGCGGACTTTGCCGTGTCGGAGAAATTCGACATGCCCGGCAGGTCGTTCAGCGCTGCGAGTTGGCCCTTCTGGAACATGCCAAGAGACAGATCGAACGGACGGCAGGTGATGAGGTCGCCGGCGGTGCCCGCCTCGAGCTTGGCGTTGACGGCCGAGTTGTATTCGGTCGGCGCCATCGGCGCGAAGGTGACCTTGATGTCGGGGTTCTTTGCTTCAAACGCCGGGATGATCTTTTCCTGCCAGATGGACAGGTCGTCGTTGCGCCAGCTTTCGATCGTCAGGTTGGTCTGTGCAAAAACCATGCCCGGCGCCAGCACCGTCGTGGCAAAAAGCACACCCTTCAAAATGCGAGTCATGATGTTCTCCCTCTTCTGCGCCTTCAGGCGCGCTTCATGGAACTCTTTTTCAGCTGTATTTCTTCAAGCGCGGTCCGAAGCAATCCGCCATTCTCGGCAAGCATCGCCCGCGCCTCCTCCGCATGCTCGACGCCAGCGGCGAGCAGCACGGCAACTTTCACCGAGCCGTCAGCGGCATCGACCCAGATCCGCGCTTCATCGGATGGAACCGCAACGATGTCGGCGACCATGCGAGCAGCGCGGATACGCAGCTTTTCATTATCGGCACGCAGATTGACCATGTGGCCGTCATGCACGTGGCCAAGCTTGATGGCCGCGAGCGTCGACAGCATGTTGAAAGCGATCTTCTGCGCCGTGCCGGCGCCCATGCGGGTGGAACCGGCAATGACTTCCGGAGGCGTTGCGAGCAGGATCGCGGCATCGGCATCGCGAAACAGTGGCGCGCCGGGATTGTTGGCAATGGCGACGACGCTTGCACCATGGCGACGGGCGGTTTCGGCAACGGCCAAGGTGTAAGGCGTGGTGCCGCTGGCGGAAACGCAGAGCACACAGTCACCGGCTTCGATTACCGCGGCATCGCGTTCCCCAAGTTCGGCATCGTCTTCCGGACCGCCCGGGATATCAGCGATTTGCGGCAAGCCACCGGCAAGCAGTATGGTGATGCGCTCAGGCGAGATGCCATAGGTACCCGGTAGTTCCATGGCATCCGCGGCGGCCATAAGGCCTGCACTGCCGGCACCGGCATAAATGAGTTTCCTGCCCGCTCTCAACGAGGTCGCGACGAGATCTGCTGCTTTCGAAATCTCTGGAATGGCCGCATCGACAGCGTGCGACGCCGCCTGTTGGCCCTTGGCGAGGAGCGCAAGGATTTCCATCGGAGGCAGGCGATCCAGCCCCTCCGCTTTCCCATGTCTTGCTTCGGTGGCTTTTTCGCTCATCCGATTTCTCCCTCTCTATAATTGATGCCAAAAAAATACCAATTGTCCAGAGGGAAAGTTAACCGCGATGAACAGAAAGCAAACGCGCGCGCCCAGACGCAATAATTTTTCAGCTCGCTCAATCTGTTAGCATCGCGTCTCTGCGGCAAATGAAAACGGGCTTGGCTATTGGTGTTGTTTTGGTATTGTTTGTGTCGGAGGTCTTCATGACGCGCTATTTCCTGGGCATTGACGGCGGCGGCACCAGTTGCCGGGCAGCGCTGGCAGACGAGACTGGCCGGATCATCGGTCGGGGCAAAAGCGGTGCCTCCAATATCCTGACCGACCCTGACACGGCGCTGCGGCATATCGAGGAAGCGTCGCGCCGCGCCTTCGAGGAAGCCGGGCTGGTACCGGACCTCGCTTCAACCTCCTCCGTCCTTGGCCTTGCCGGCAACAATGTCGGCGATGCAGTAAGCTACGTTTCGGCCCGTCTTCCTTTCCGGCAGTCTGACATCGTGTCCGACGGCGTGATCGCGCTCCAGGGCGCAATCGGCGACGAGGACGGCGCGATCGGCATCGTCGGTACTGGAACGGTTTACATCGCGCGCCATCAGAGCAAGCTGCATTCGATTGCCGGCTGGGGTTTCCAGGTCAGCGATCTCGGCTCCGGCGCGCGGCTGGGGCAGATGGCACTGCAGGAAAGCCTGCTCGCGCATGACGCGATCCGCCCGCCGACGGACCTCACACGAGCGATCCTTGCCGAGTTCGGCAACAACCCGGAAACCGTGGTGGATTTTGCCCGGCTGGCGAGGCCCGGCGATTTCGGGCGGTTTACACCGAAAGTGTTCGAACATGCGGCACGTGGCGACGAAACGGCGCTGCGCATCCTGCGCCAGGGTGCCGCCTGCATTGATGAAGCGCTCGATGCCGTTTGCCGGCTGACGCGGAACACCGGCCGGCTCTGCCTGCTTGGTGGTCTCGGGCCGCTATACCCGCCCTATCTTGCCGAACGTCATCGTGGCCGAATTTCCGCTCCACTCGCCGATGCGCTGACCGGCGCGGTGACGCTCGCCATCCAGACCTTTGGACGCAAAGAGACGCTCACGGCATGAACGAGACGCTCGCCGCATTGCTGCCGCTTCAGAGCCTGCAATCTGCGGGGACCGGGCCGCTTTATGTGAAGCTGCGCCGAAGCCTCGAAGAGGCGATCCGGTCCGGCCGGCTGGAGCACGGACATGCCTTGCCGCCCGAACGCGATCTCGCGGACTACGCCAATGTGAGCCGCGTCACCGTGCGCAAGGCGGTGGATGATCTGGTCCGTGATGGGCTTCTGACCCGAAAACATGGCTCCGGCACCTTTGTCGTGAAGCCGATGCCACGGGTGGAACAGCCGCTGACGAGCCTGACCTCCTTCACGGAAGACATGGCGCGGCGCGGCCTGGTGACGCGTTCCGAATGGCTGGAGCGGGGGCTGTTTCACCCCTCACCCGAGGAAATGATGATGCTGGGGCTGGCGCCCGGAACCAGGGTGGCGCGACTCGGGCGCTTGCGCATGGGAAACGACCTGCCGCTTGCCATCGAACACGCCAGTATTTCCGCCGAGTTCTTGCCGGATCCAATGTCTGTCACAGGTTCCCTTTATGCCGAGCTTGAGAAGAAGAACGCCCGGCCGGTGCGGGCCATCCAGCGAATCTCCGCTTGCAACATGAAGAACCCGGAAACCGGGCTGCTGGCGGTTCCGGTCGGGGCGGCCGGACTGTCGATCGAGCGGGTCTCCTACCTCGCATCCGGCCGCGTGGTGGAACTCACCCGCTCGCTTTACCGCGGCGATGCTTATGATTTCGTGGCCGAGCTTTCGCTTGGCTCCAAATGACGACAAGGATGATGCAATGCAGACCAACATGACGAATATGCGCAAGGAGATCAACGAGATACCGGAAGCGGCAGCGCGACTGCTGGATGGTTCGGCCGCTCAGCTTGCTGCCGCCGGTCTGGCACTGCGGGAGAAGGATCCAGCCTTCCTGATCACCATTGCGCGCGGATCGTCGGACCATGCCGCCACCTTCATCAAATACGCGGTCGAGCTGACGGCCGGCCGTCCGGTTGCCTCGCTCGGGCCGTCGCTCGCTTCGATCTATGGCAAGACATTGAAGCTCGATGGCGGTGCGGCGATTGCCATTTCGCAGTCGGGCAAGAGCCCGGACATCGTTGCCATGGCCGAAGCTGCTACCAAATCAGGCGCCTTGACCGTTGCGCTCACGAACACGCTGCCTTCCCCGATCGCCAGTGCATCGAGCCATGCCGTCGACATCAATGCCGGGCCGGAACTTGCCGTCGCTGCGACAAAGTCCTTCGTCAACTCCATCGTCGCTGGCCTCGCGCTGCTTTCGGAATGGGTGAATGACGAGGCGCTGAAGGCGGCCGTGCGTGCGCTGCCGGGTCACTTCGAGAAGGCCGTGAAACTCGACTGGAGCGCACTTGCGCAGGAGCTTGGCGAAGCAGAATCGCTCTACATGCTCGGTCGCGGCCCCGCCCTTGCCATCGCCAGCGAAGCGGCACTGAAGTTCAAGGAAACCTCCAACATGCATGCGGAAGCTTATTCCGCGGCGGAAGTGCTGCATGGTCCGGTGGCGCTGGTGGAAAAGCGTTTCCCCGTCGTGACCTTTGCGGCGCGCGACGCTGCGGAAGGTTCGGCACTCGAGGTTGCCGATAGGCTCGCGGCCAAGGGGGCGCTGGCCTTCATCACTTCGAACGGGGCGAAGACGGCGCACAAGCTGCCGTTCATCGAAACCGGCCACCCGATCACCGATGCACTTGCGTTGATCCTGCCATTCTACGGCTTCGTGGAAGCCTGGTCGCGCGCCAAGGGCTTCAATCCGGACGCACCGGTTGCGCTGAAGAAAGTGACGGAAACGTTATGAACGAGCCAAGCACCAGCAGAACGGCGATTGTCGGAGCCCGCATCTTCGACGGGACCTTCTGGCACGACGATTCCGCGCTCCTGATCGAAGACGGAAAGATCAAGGCGATCCAGCCGGTCGCCGAGCTTGAGCCTGACATCAAGACGGTCGATGCAGGTGGCGGCATGGTCGTGCCCGGCTTCATCGACCTGCAGGTGAATGGCGGTGGTGGCGTTCTGCTCAACGAGGACCAGAGCGTCGAGGGCCTGCGGCAGATGTGCTCGGCACATGCCAAGTTCGGCACGACGAGCCTTCTGCCGACGCTCATCACCGATACCTACGAGACCACCCGCGCTGCGGTGGAAGCGGGCAAGCAGGCGAGTGCGCAGCGCGTTCCTGGTTTCCTCGGGCTTCACCTCGAAGGACCTCATCTTTCGATCGCTCGCAAGGGCGCGCATGATCCAAAGCTGATCCGGCCGATGGAAGAGAAGGACATCGAGCTGATGCTCTCCTGCAAGGGAGCCTTTGGCGCGATGATGATCACAATCGCACCGGAAAACGTCACGGTTGACCAGGTGCGGCGGCTGGCAGACGCCGGCTTCATGGTGAGCCTTGGTCATACCGAGGCAGGTTACGAGACGGCGAAGCAGTACGCTAAGGCCGGCATCCGCACCGTAACCCACCTGTTCAACGCCCAGAGCCCGCTCGCGCACCGCGAACCTGGAATGGTCGGCACGGCGCTTGATACCGGTTCGCTTTACGCCGGCATGATCTGCGACGGCGTGCATGTGCATCCCGCCGCGATGGGTATTGCGCTTCGCGCAAAACGGGGGCCGGGCAAGATCTTCATCGTCACCGACGCGATGTCGCCGATCGGCACCGACATGACGAGCTTTACGCTGAACGGACGCGAAATCCTGCGGCAGAACGGCCGTCTGACGCTGGCCGACGGCACATTGGCGGGCGCCGATATCGACATGATCTCGTCGATCCGGCTCGTGCATCGCGAACTCGGCCTGCCGGTCGAGGAGGCACTGCGCATGGCCTCCACCTATCCGGCGGAAGCGGCCTGGCTTTCAGAGCGCAAGGGCGCGCTGCGGCCGGGGCTCGACGCGGATTTCGTGCTGCTGACCGACGGCCTGCAGATGAAGAGCACCTGGATCGACGGCCAGAAGGTGCATCAGGAATAATCAGGGGCGCTCCGGAAACCGGAGCTCCACCTTCAAGCCCCTGCCCGCGTGGCCGTCGGACAGGGAAAGCCTGGCGTTGTGCAGCCGGGCAATGTCTTCCGCGATCGGCAGGCCAAGGCCTGTGCCGGCATGATCCGTTCGGCCGCCGCGGTCGAACCGTTCGAGCACCGCATCGCGCTTGGCAGGAGGAATGCCGGGACCATCGTCTTCGACTTCCAGCACAGCTGCCTGATTTTCCCCTCGCACCCGCACCGTCACTTCCGCGCCGCTGCCGGCATAAAGCAGCGCGTTGCCGATCAGGTTCTTGATGAGTTCGCCGATCAGCAGCGGTTCGGCTAGAACAGATACCTCGCCCTCGCCTTCAAAACCCAGATCGATCCCGGCGTCAGCCGCGGCCGGAATATGATCGGCGGTCGCTTGGCGAGCGAGCGTCGTCAGATCGATCGCCTGCATTGCGGTCGAGCGCTTTGCCGCATCGATCTTTGCCATCAGCAGCAGTTGCGCGAGGATACGTTCGGCATCGGCAACGGCCTCGTCGGCCTTGCGCGCGGCATCCTTTGCGTCCTCCACAGTCGGGGCGCGGGCGGCGAGCGCCAGCTGCGTGCGGATGATCGTCAGCGGGGTGCGCAACTGGTGGCTGGCATTGCCGGTGAAGTGGCGCAGAGCGTCGAGCGCGTTTTCAAGCCGCACCATGAACGAGTTCACGGTATCGACCAGGCCCTGGACCTCGTTCGGTACACGTTCATCAATTGGGTGAAGGTCGTCCGGGCTGCGTTCCGCAATCGCCTCGCTGAAGCGGTAGAGCGGCCGCAAGGAAAGCGTGACGGCCACCCAGACGATGGCCGCAGCACCAAATATCATGAACAGCAGGCGCAGCGCCGAGCGGATGAGGATGGTCTGGGTCAGCTGCTGGCGGGCGATGGTGGTCTCGGCCACGGTGACAATGAAGGGCACGGAATTGATACCGGTAGAGGCGGAGCGGGCGAGCGCCGCAATGCGGATCGGCTCGCCGCGGTAATGCGCATCCTCGTAAGCCGCCGCTTGCCCTTCACGACGTGGAATCGACGGCAGGTCGCCATAGCCGGTGATGAAGTGGCCGGGCGGCCCATCCACGCGATAAAAAACCCGATCCTGCGCCGCCGATGTCAGCATCTCCAGCGCGACATAAGGGATGTCGACCTGCAGCGAGCCGTCTTCGGCAACAACGACACGTTCGGCGATTGCCAGCGCCGACCCGGCAAGAACACGATCGGAGACTTCGTTGGCTGTATCGACCGCCTCATCCCAGGTGTCGATCATGGCGATGGTGCCGATGAAGGCGGTGGCGAGCAACAGCCAGGCCAGCAGCCAGCGGCGCAGGGAATAGGTTGGGGACCGCGGCGGCGCCATCATGAGGCGGGCGCGAGCATTTCGAGGTAATATCCGATGCCGCGGGCAGTCTTCACCGTCAGCCCGTGGGGTGCGAGGCGACGCCGAAGCCGGCTCACATATTGCTCGATCGCATTGGCCGAAAGGTCTTCGTCAAAACCGGTGAGCGAGCCGACGATCGCATCCTTGGAGACGACCTTGCCGGCGCGCAGAAACAGCAGTTCGAGCAGGGCGACTTCGCGGGCGGGAATATCGAGCGGCACGCCATTGCTCGAAAAGCTGCGCGAGGTGAGGTCGAAGGTGACGCCGCCGTAATTGACGATCGAACTTCGCAAGCCAGCCTGGCGGCGCAGCAGCACGCGGATCCGCGCCTCGAACTCGGAAATATCGAAGGGCTTGATCATGTAGTCGTCGGCGCCGAGATCGAGCCCCCTCACCCGCTCCTCCGGGGTGCCGCGCGCGGTCAGGATCATCACGGCCGCCTTGTTCTGGCGGGCGCGCATCATGCGCAGCACGTCCAAACCGTCCATTTCCGGAAGGTTGAGATCAAGGATGACGAGGTCATAAGCCTCGGCGGCCACCACCGCCTCCGCCGATGCGCCATCGGCAACCGCATCGACAGCATAACCGCTGCCGCGCAGGATTGCCGTCAGCCCTTCGGCCAGAGCCTGATTATCCTCGACCAGAAGAATGCGCACGAAATACCCCGTTTCCCAGCAATTATACCGGATGAAGCGGGGATGTCACGGCCAGGGCGGACAGATGGTTACGCGCGGCCGAGATAGTCCATCTTGCCGATCGGCACCCCCTTGTGGCGCAGCAGGTCGTAGGCTGTCGTGACGTGGAAGAAGAAGTTCGGCAGCGCGAAGTTCAACACGTAACTGGTGCCGGTGAAGGTGGTGGAACCGGTACGGGTGGTGAGCACCACTTCAGCATCTTCGCGGTTATCCATGCTGGCGCGGTCGACACTTTTCAGGAACTCGACGGTCCTGTCGATGCGCGCATGCAAATCGGCGAAGGTCTTTTCGTCATCGGCCATCGGCATGTTCTCGACCCGGCCGAGCCGGACCGCGACAAACTTGGCGGTGTCGCTGGCGCGCTGAACCTGCGCCGTCAAAGGGTGCATGTCCTCGATGAGGCGAGCGCCAAGTAGCTCCTCATGCGCCATGCCTTCTTCGTCCGCGAAGGCCTCGCCCTTCTTCAGGATTTCGGTGAGGTTGGCGAAGTTGCGGAGGAAGACGGGGATCGTGACATCGTAGAGCGAAAGCGACATGGGGCGAAACCTTGGGTTCAGGTGGAGCGCCGGCTTGGCGCAGGCGGTGCAGAGGTAGGCAGAGGATGGAGAAATACAAGCGGTGCGGCGTATCGGCGGAGGCGCTCGTTCAGCTTGCCCACCACGCGCCGATGAGGCATTCTTCGCGCCCATGAAAAGGCTCCTGTTCCTTTCGCTTTACCTTGCGCTCCTGCCCCTGTTTGCCGCAGCCGATACAACGGTGTTTCCCGCCCTGTCGGGCCGGGCCGACGCACCCGTGCTGACGGTATATTCGTCGCTCGACGCGCCACTTGCGAAGCCGATGATCACCAGTTTCCAGGCCGCCAACCCGGATGTCGCGGTGCGTTACGAGGACATGCTGACCGGCGAGATCTATGACCGGATCGTGCGGGAAACGGATGCCGGACAAAAGACCGCCGACTTTGCCTTCTCCTCCGCCATGGACCTGCAGGTGAAGCTTGCCAATGATGGTTATGCGCAACAGAGCGACCTGCCGAACAGCGGGCTCTGGCCAAGCTGGGCGAACTGGCGCAACACAGTCTACGCACTGACCTTCGAGCCGGCCGTCTTCGTGTACCACAAGCCGAGCTTCCAAGACCGGCCGCCGCCCTCGACCCGCGCCGAGTTCGTACAGTTCCTGAAGGAGCGTGGCGACGCTGTGCACGGGCGGATCGGCACCTATGACATCGAGCGATCCGGCGTCGGCTTCCTGTTCATGTCACGCGACCAGGAGCAGTTCGGCGACATCTGGTCGGTGGTCGGCGCCATGGGCAAGGCCGGCGTCAAGCTCTACTCAACAAGCGGTGCGATCCTGGAACGGGTGGCCGACGGGCGCTTCCTGCTGGGCTACAACATCGTCGGCTCCTATGCCGCAGACTGGGCCAAGCACGACCCGAATGTCGGGATCGTGCTGCCGAAGGATTATACCGTCGTGATGTCGCGCATCGGGCTGGTGCCGCAGGCAGCAGCCTCACCCGAGCTTGGAAAGCGCTACCTGCAGTTCTTCATGTCGAAGGAAGGCCAGACGATCATGGCCCGCGAACTGCAAATCCCGGCGGTGAGCCCGGAAGTGGCCGGCAACAATACGGCCACCACCATGCGCGAGATGCTGGGCGGCCAATTGAAGCCGGTTCCGGTGAGCCTCGGGCTGATGGTCTATCTCGACCAGGTGAAGCGCGCCCGGCTCATCTCGCGTTGGAACGAGGTGCTGCGACTGCAGTAGCAAATCGGGCATTTCCGTGACATCCTCGTGAACAAGCGACGCGGGATGTCAGGTTGATGTCAGGTTTTTGTGATCGCTTAGACACATTCGGCCCCGTTTGGAGGCGGGACCCGATTGCGGAGGATGACAGGCAGGCTTCCAGCCTTGCAAACGCTTCACCGCCGCATGTCAAATAATGTCGCGTCAACTCAAGACGCTCAACGGAGGACACATCCTTGAAACATTTCTTCCTCGCATCCATTCTCGCGGGCGCCATCGCTCTTCCGGCTGCTGCAGCCGACTACACGATCATGGCTCCGGCAGCGCCTGGCGGCGGCTGGGACCAGACCGCCCGCACGATGCAGACGGCCATGCAGCAGGAGAAGATCTCCGACAAGGTGCAGGTCATGAACGTCCCGGGCGCGGGCGGCACGATCGGCATCGCGCAGTTCGCAAGCCAGCAGAAGGGCAACCCGAATGCGCTGATGGTTGGCGGCTACGTCATGGTCGGCGCGATCCTGACCAACAAGTCTCCCGTCACGCTGAAGGACGTAACCCCGATCGCTCGCCTGACCGGCGAATATGAAGTGATCGTGGTTCCGGCGGCTTCCGAAGTGAAGACCATGGCCGACCTCGTCGAAAAGCTGAAGGCTGATCCGGGCGCGGTTTCCTGGGGCGGCGGTTCGGCCGGCGGTACCGACCACATCACCGCTGGCCTCGTTGCCAAGGCTGCAGGCGTCGACCCGACCAAGGTCAACTACATCGCCTTCTCCGGCGGCGGCGAAGCGCTTGCTGCTATCCTCGGCGGCCAGGTGACGGCCGGCATCTCCTCCTATGGCGAATTCGAAGGCCAGGTGAAGGCCGGTGCGCTGCGCGTTCTCGCCATCTCGTCCGACGAGAAGATCGAAGGCATCGACGCCCCGACGCTGAAGGAATCCGGCCTCGACGTCGTGATCCAGAACTGGCGCATGGTTGCGGCTGCCCCGGGCCTTTCCGACGAGCAGAAGGCAGCCGTCACGGCTGACATCGAAAAGCTCGCCAAGTCCAAGACCTGGCAGGACAACCTGAAGACCAAGGGCTGGATCGACACCTACCTCGCCGGCCCGGAATTTGAAGAACAGCTCGCCAAGGATATCACGGCGACTGAAGCCATCCTGAAGGATATCGGACTGGTTAAATGAGCCTGGACCACAACGAACAGACACGTTCGCAGCGCCGCCCTGATTGGGCGGCGCTTGCTATTGCCGCCGTGCTTGCCATCATGGCGGCCATCATCTTCTTCGATGTCGCCCGCCTGCGCGACATGGGCGGCTATTCGCAGGTGGGACCGGCCACGGTTCCCGACTGGATCGCCATCGTCCTGATCTGCCTTGCCATCTGGACCGTCGTTGCCTCCTTCAAGGGTGACTTCCCCCAGCGAGAACGGCAGGAAATCAAGCCGGTCGCCTGGGTGGTCGCAGGTCTCCTGGCGCAGATGGTGCTGATCCGCCTCGTCGGCTTCTCGATTGCGACGGGCGTCCTCTTCGGCCTTGCTGCGGCAGGTTTCGGTGCACGCCGGATCTGGATCAGCATTCCGGTCGGCATCGTCCTCTGTTTTGCCATTTACTGGCTCTTCGCCGTCGTCTTGCAGCTTTCCCTGCCGGCAGGCCCACTGGAAAACCTGATCCACTGATCAGGCTTCGAGATTGAGATCATGAGCACATTCGACTTCCTTATGCAGGGTCTGGTTTCGGCTATGGAGCCGATCAACCTGCTTTACGCCCTCATCGGCGTGACGCTCGGCACCATGGTCGGCGTCCTGCCCGGCATCGGCCCGGCGACGACCGTGGCGCTGCTCTTGCCCGTGACCTATCAGCTCGATCCGACCGGATCGCTGATCATGTTCGCCGGCATCTATTACGGAGGCATGTATGGCGGCTCGACGACCTCGATCCTGCTCAACACGCCGGGCGAAAGCGCCTCGATCATCACCGCTCTCGAGGGCAACAAGATGGCCCGCGCCGGGCGCGGTGGTCCGGCCCTTGCGACGTCCGCCATCGGCTCGTTCGTGGCCGGCCTGATCGCGACGCTGGCGCTTGCCTTCGTTGCTCCCTACATCGTCAAGCTGGCGCTGGTCTTCGGACCGCGTGAATATTTCGCGCTGATGGTGCTGGCCTTCGTCACCGTTTCCTCCGCCTTCGGTAATTCTGCCCTGCGCGGGTTGACGTCGCTCTTCATCGGCCTGGCACTCTCGCTTGTCGGCATCGACCAGCTGACGGGCCAGAACCGCCTTTCGTTTGGCGTCCCCGACTTGCTCGACGGCATTGAAGTCACGACCATGGCGGTTGCCATGTTCGCGATCGGCGAGACGCTGTTTATCGCCGCCCAGGGCGCCCAGGCACCCGACAAGGTCGAGGCCATCCGTGGCTCTGTCTGGATGACCGCGAAGGACTGGGCCCGCTCCTGGAAGCCCTGGCTGCGCGGCACCGTGATCGGCTTCCCGATCGGCGCCATGCCGGCCGGCGGCGCCGAAATCGGCACCTTCCTTTCTTACGCCGCTGAAAAGCGCCTTTCGAACCACCCTGAAGAATTCGGCAATGGTGCGATTGAAGGCGTTGCAGGTCCGGAAGCTGCCAACAATGCATCGGCTGCCGGTACGCTCGTGCCACTGCTGACGCTTGGCCTGCCGACCTCCGCCACCGCAGCGATCATGCTCGCCGGCTTCCAGCAATACGGCCTGCAGCCGGGTCCGCTTCTGTTTGCGACCAACCCGCAGCTCGTCTGGGGTCTGATTGCCTCGCTGCTCATCGCCAACCTGATGCTGCTGGTGCTGAACCTGCCGCTCGTCGGCCTCTGGGTCCGGCTGCTGACGATCCCCAAGCCATGGCTTTACTCCGGCATCCTGGTGTTTGCGACGCTCGGCACGATCGGCGCCAACCCGTCGGTCTTCGAGCTCGGCATGCTCCTGGTCTTCGGCCTCGTCGCCTATGTCATGCGCGTGTTCGACTACCCGATCGCGCCTGTGATCGTCGGCCTGATCCTCGGCCCGCTTGCAGAACAGCAGCTTCGCCGTGCGCTGTCGATCAGCCAGGGCGACGTGACGACACTCGTGCAGTCGCCGATTGCAGCCGTGCTCCTGGGTCTGGCAGCCATCGCGTTGATCCTGCCGCTGGTGCTTCGCCTGCGCGGACGCGGCAATGTGCTGACCCAGATGGCAGCCAGCGAAGACTAAGGTTAAGTTTGGACACCAAAAAAAAGCCCGGCTCGACGCCGGGCTTTTTTTTGGGGGTGTTGGGAAATTCCTCACGGTCCGAAGACGGACCACCCGGTGCGATGCGCCAGCATTTCCAGCGCCAGTGAGCCGAGCAGCGAGTTGCCGTGGTTGTTGAGGCCGGGCGACCAGACGGCGACCGACGCCTTGCCGGGCGCTACCGCCAGGATGCCACCGCCAACGCCGCTCTTGCCGGGCAGGCCGACGCGGTAGGCGAAATCGCCGGAGCCATCGTAATGGCCGCAGGTGAGCATCAGTGCGTTGATGCGACGCGCCCGCTGGCGCGATACGACCGTGTGGCCCGTCAGCGGATTGCGGCCGGAAGCCGCGAGGAAAAGGCCGGAGCGGGCAAGCTGGGTGCAGGTCATGGCGAGCGCACAGTGGTGGAAATAAACGCCCAGTACATGCTCCACCGGATGGGTAAGCTTGTTGAAGGAGCGCATGAAGTTGGCAAGCGCAAAGTTCCGATAGCCGGTGGCGTGCTCCGACTTTGCCACTTCCGGATCAATCGCGATCGTATCGTCATCCGCGAGGTAGCGCACGAAGCGGACGATTTCACCAATCGCTTCGCGCGGTGTGTGGCCCGCGAGCACAAGGTCGCTCACGGCAATCGCGCCAGCATTGATGAAGGGGTTTCGAGGCTTTCCCTCCTCATGCTCGAGCTGCACGATGGAGTTGAAGGCCGAACCCGAAGGCTCGCGCCCGACGCGGTTCCAGGTCGTTTCGCCGTGCTTGCCGAGCGCCAGTGTCAGCGTGAAGACCTTCGAGACGCTCTGGATGGAAAAGGGAACGTCGGCGTCGCCGGCCTTGTAGGTCTGGCCATCGACATCGATGACCGCAATCCCGAACTTCTTCGGGTCGACATGCGCGAGCTGGGGGATGTAATCGGCGGCCTTGCCCTCGCCCAGACGCGGCTGAAGCTTCTCGTGGATCTCGTCGACGATGGCCTGCAGGTCTGGCATGGGAATCTCTTGAGCGCGGCGTTGGGGCGCCTACTGTTCGAAGGCGCTGCCCGACAGATGGTTTCTGGCGGAGCTTTTCACCGCGCCGATTTCCGTCCAGAGCGAGGCGATCATCGCTGGGTCGACATCGGCCATGATGTCGCGCAGCCAGCCTTCATGCGCCGCTGCCATGCGCTCGAAGAGCGAGATGCCATCGGGCGTGAGAATGGCAACGGTGACGCGGCGATCGCCTTCCGGCGTGAGGCGCTGGACATGGCCGTCCGCTTCCAGCCGCTCGACGAGGCCGGTGACGTTGCCGTTGGTGACCATCGTACGTTTGGACAATTCGCCGAGGCGCAGGCCGTCCTTTTCGCGGTAGAGCTGCGCCATCAGGTCGAACTGCGGCAAGGTGGCGCCGAACTCGCTGCGCAGACGGCGACGAATTTCCGTGGTGATAAGCTTCGTCGTGGAAAGCATGCGCAGCCACAGCCGGGTTTCCGGCTTGTTCTTGCCATGTGGTCCATGGACGATCAGTTCCAGATCGGCGCTCGCCACTTCCCCATCCATCGCTTTACACCCCGAGATATCGATCCTGCAGTTCGGTCGTCAGGTCGGCCGGCTTGCCGCTCCAGGCGCTTTTTCCGTTTTCCAGAATGACACAGCGGTCTGCAACCGGCAAAAGCTCCGAAAGCGTCTTGTCCACTACAAGAATGGACAGGCCTTCATCTTTCAACCTGCGGATGGCGCTCCAGATGTCCTGGCGGATCACCGGGGCCAAGCCCTCCGTTGCTTCGTCAAGGATGAGAAGGCGCGGGTTCGTCATCAGTGCGCGGCCGATCGCCAGCATCTGCTGTTCGCCACCGGACAAGGAACGCGCCATCTGTGCATGCCGTTCCTTGAGCCGCGGGAAGAGATCGTTGACTCGCTCAAGGGTCCACTGCCCAGGGCGCGCAGCGGCAACGAGGTTTTCGTGCACGGTGAGGTTCGGGAAGCAGCGACGGCCTTCCGGCACCAGGCCGATGCCGAGCCTTGCCACCTTGTGCGGCGGCTGGCGATCGGTCGGCTTGCCGCCGAACACGATCCGGCCGGAGTGTGGCGGCATGAGGTTGCAGATCGACTTGATCGTTGTCGACTTGCCCATGCCGTTGCGGCCCATCAGCGCGACCGCCTCGCCTTCCTGCATGGCAAAATCGACGCCGAACAGCGCCTGGCTGCTGCCGTAGAAGGTGGCGATATTTTCGACCTGGAGCAACATCAGTCGTGGTCTCCGAGATAGGCGCTGCGGACGGTCGGATCGCGCCGGATCTCGTCTACCGTGCCGGTGGCGATGACGCGGCCATAGACCAGCACCGAGATACGGTCGGCGAGCGCGAAGACGGCGTCCATGTCGTGCTCGACCAGCAGGATCGGTGCTTCCTGGCGAAGCGTATCGAGGAAACGGGTGAGCGCCTTTGAGCCTTCAGGGCCCATGCCCGCCATCGGCTCATCCAGAAGGAAGGCCTTCGACCGGAGCGCCAGCGCCATGGCGATCTCCAGCTGGCGCCGTTCGCCATGCGAGAGCTCAGCGGCGGGAATGCGGGCGCGCTCGGTCAACCCGACACGCTCCAGCATAGCCATTGCCTTGTCGATCAGGCCCTGGTCGCGCATCACCGGGTTGAAGAAGCGGAAGCTTGAACCTTCCTTGGCCTGGGCGGCCAGCATGACATTGCGCAGTGCCGAAAACTCCGGCGCAATCGACGACACCTGGAAGGTGCGGCCGAGCCCAAGCCGTGCCCGTTCGGCGACACTCAAGCCTCCGACATCTTGGCCCGCAAAGCGGATGCTGCCGGAATCCTGGCGCAACGTGCCGCAGATCTGGTGGATGAGCGTCGACTTGCCAGCCCCGTTCGGGCCGATCAGCGCGTGGATTTCACCCGGGCGAAGATCAAGCGTCACGCCATCGGTGGCCCGCAGGGCACCAAAATTCTTGACGAGGTTCGAGATCTGGAGGATCGGCTCAACCATGTTTGGCCTTTCCGGCAAGCAGGCCAACGAGGCCACCGCGGGCAAAAAGCACGACGAGCAGCAGGATCAGGCCGAGGAAGAACTGCCAGCGTTCCGTGATGCCGCCAAGCGCATATTCGAACGCGACATAAAGGGCTGCACCTGCGAGCGGGCCGAAGAGCCTGCCAGTACCGCCGAGGATGATCAGCACGATGAGTTCGCCCGACATGTGCCAGGAGAGCATCGAAGGGCTGACAAAGCGGTTGAGATCGGCAAACAGCGCGCCGGCAAGACCCGTGATCATGGCCGACAGCACGAAGCCCGTCAGCCGGATGCGGTAAGGCTGGATGCCAACCGTCGCGACGCGCACCTCGTTCTGCCGGGCTGCCTGCAGGGCCGCGCCGAAGCGGGAGGCGCGGATTACCGCGAAAAGCGCGATGCCGACCAACAGGATGACATAGCAGATGAGGAAGAAGTTCATCGGCACCATGGTCATGACGCCGGGGAACTGGTTGCGCACCAGGATCGACAGGCCATCCTCGCCGCCATAGGCCGGCCAGGACACCGCGAAGTAGTAGACCATCTGCGCAAAGGCGAGCGTGATCATGATAAAGTAGACGCCCGAGGTGCGCAGGCTGATGGCGCCGATGGCAAGACCGACGAAACCGGCAAGCGCCATGGCGACCAGCCAGATGATCCACATCTGGTTCGTGCCCGACAGGCCAAAGAGCACCGGTTCACCCGAAAAGCTGTGCGAGGCGAGGATGCCGGCGACATAACCGCCGATGCCGAAGAATGCCGCATGGCCGAAGGAAACCAGACCACCGACGCCGAGGGCCAGGTTCAGGCCGGTTGCCGCGAGCGCCAGAATCGCAACGCGGGTCGCAAGCGTGATGTAGAATGGCTGGCCGGCGGCATTGGCAATGAGCGGGATCGCCAGCAAAGCAACGGCCAGGATGAGGTTGATGAGGTTTTCGCGGGTCAGGATCATGATCGAACCGGAAGCCTCACGCATGCGCCGGCGGGAACAGGCCCCGCGGCTTGACGGCCAGGATGATGGCCATGACGATGTAGATCAGCATGGATGCAACAGCGCCGCCGATGGCACCCGCCTGTGCCGGCGGCACGAAGAGCACCATCAGCTTGGGCAGCAGGAAACGTCCCATCGTATCAGTGACGCCAACCAGCAGAGCACCGAGCAGCGCGCCCTTGATCGAGCCGATGCCGCCGATGACGATGACCACGAAGGCGAGGATCAGCACCGGTTCGCCCATGCCGACCTGTACGGACTGGATGGCGCCGACCATGGCGCCCGCAAAGCCAGCGAGTGCTGCGCCAAGCGCGAAGACGACGGTATAAAGCGTGCGGATGTCGACGCCGAGCGCGCCGATCATTTCGCGGTCGCTTTCGCCGGCGCGAATGCGCATGCCAAGCCGGGTGCGGGAGATCAGCATGTAGAGCCCGAAGGCAACAAGCGCGCCGGCGGCAATGATGGCCAGCCGGTAGACCGGATATTCCGTACCACCGGGAAGCGCGACGGCGCCCTGCAACAGCGGCGGAATGTCGAGATAAAGCGGGAATGAGCCGAAGAGCCAGCGTGTGCCTTCTGAAAACATCAGGATCAGCGCGAAGGTCGCCAGCACCTGGTCGAGGTGATCGCGGTCGTAAAGCCTGCGGATGACGGCCAGCTCAACGATCGCGCCGGCCGCCGCTGCCGCAACGAGGCTGGCGACGAGGCCGATCCAGAACGATCCGGTCCAGGCTGCCACGGCGGCGCATGCGAATGCGCCGACCATGTAAAGCGAGCCGTGAGCGAGGTTGATGAGGCCCATGACGCCAAAGATCAGCGTCAGCCCGGCAGCCATGAGAAACAACATGACGCCGAGCTGAATGCCGTTCAGCAACTGCTCCAGAGCAAGTGCAATGGTCACGTGGCGACCTTAGAGCTTGCAGTCTTTGGCGTAGGCATCGCCGTGATCGGTGAAGATCTTCTCGACGGTCTTGTTGGTGAGCACACCATCCTTCTTGATGACTTCCGTCAGGTAAATGTCCTGGATCGGATGCTGGTTGGTGTTGAACTTGAAGTTGCCACGCGGCGACTGGATCTCAGCCTTCTTCAGTTCGGCTGCAAATGCATCGGCGTCCGAAACGCTGGCCTTGGAAGCGGCAGCGAGGATCAACTGGGCTGCGTCATAAGCCTGGACGGCGTAGATCGACGGAAGGCGATTATATTCCTTCTGGAAGTCGGCAAGGAACTTCTTCGATGCCTCGTTGTCGAAGTCCGGAGCCCACTGGCCGGAAGCCTTGGCGCCGAGCGCCGCATCGCCGATTGCCGGCAGAACGTCCTGGCTGAAGGAGAAGCCGGGGCCCATGACCGGGATCTTCACGCCGGACTGTGCGAACTGCTTCATGAAGGCGATGCCCATGCCGCCCGGCAGGAAGACGAAGATGCCATCGGCACCGGATGCACGCATCTGGGCGATTTCAGCGGCGTAGTCGGTCTGGCCGACCTGGGTGTAGACTTCGGCTGCCAGTTCGCCCTTGTAGTAGCGCTTGAAGCCGGTGAGCGAATCCTTGCCGGCCGGATAGTTCGGGGCCAGGATGAACATCTTCTTGAAGCCCTTGTTGGCGTATTCGCCCATGGCTTCATGCAGGTTGTCGTTCTGGTAGGCGGCGTTGAAATAAAGCTTGTGGCAGTTCGCGCCAGCAAGCTGTGCGGGAGCCGCGTTGGTCGAGACGTAGAACTTGCCTTGGGCAACCGCGCTCGGCGCAACCGCCATCAGCAGGTTCGACCAGACGATGCCGGTGAGGATGTCCACCTTGTCTGACTGGATCATCTTGTCGGCGATCTGCACGGCCAGTTCCGGCTTCTGTGCATCGTCTTCAGTAACGACGGTGATGTCCTTGTTGCCAGCATTCTTGATGGCCAGCATGAAGCCGTCACGCGTATCGATACCGAGACCAGCGCCA
This sequence comes from Neorhizobium sp. SOG26, assembly GCF_003491345.1. Taxonomy (GTDB): domain Bacteria; phylum Pseudomonadota; class Alphaproteobacteria; order Rhizobiales; family Rhizobiaceae; genus Neorhizobium; species Neorhizobium turbinariae. The sequence goes on along the minus strand of NZ_CP025512.1, from coordinate 3,176,539 downwards.
CCGCCCGAAAGGGTGGTGATCATGCCGATCTTCACCGGATCGGCGAAGGCAAGGCCGGAGGCGCTCAGGCTAAGCGCGAGCGTGGCCGCAGCGAGCATTTTCTTCATCTAACAAGCTCCCAATTGTTGTTGTTTGTATCGTTCCCAGATGCCGGCGGCGGAGGTGTCCCGCCGTGGTCTCTTTCTGTCTTCCACATTTGCGTGGAAACTTCCACTCCGGCCCCGATGCCGGAGACTATTCAATGCGCACTATGGTTACGCCGACAGCTTCTGCTTCAGCCGGAAGCGCTGGATCTTGCCGGATTCGGTCTTGGGCAAGGCGTCGGTGAAGATGATGGAGCGCGGATACTTGTAGGGCGCGATCACCGACTTGACGTGATCCTGGAGGATCTTGACCATCAGATCGCTCGGCTCGTGGCCCTTGGCCAGCACGACATGCGCCTGGACGATCGTCCCGCGCTCCTCGTCGGGCACGCCGATGACGGCGCATTCGAGCACGCCATCGTGCTTGAGGAGCGCGGCTTCGACTTCGGGACCTGCAATGTTGTAGCCAGCCGACACGATCATGTCGTCGGAGCGGGCCGCGAAATGGAAGTAGCCGTCCTCATCCTGCACGAAGCTGTCGCCGGTGAGGTTCCAGCCGTCCTTTACGTAGTCCTTCTGCCGCTCGTCGGCGAGGTAACGGCAGCCGATCGGCCCCTTGACCGCGAGCCGCCCAACCGTACCGCGCGGCACCTCGTTCATGTTGTCGTCGACGACAATGGCTTCGTAGCCGGCGAGCGGCTTGCCGGTGCAGCCGGCCTTGAAGTCGTCCATCCGGTTGGAGATGAAGATGTGCAGCATCTCGGTTGCGCCGATACCATCGATGATCGGCTTTCCGGTTTTCTTCACCCACTCCTCGAACACGGGCGCGGGAAGCGTTTCACCGGCCGACACCGCAACACGCAGCGAGGACAGGTCGGCGCCGCCGTCCATGGCCGCCAGCATCGCGCGGTACGCGGTCGGCGCGGTAAAGCTGATCGTCGCCTTGTAGGTCTCGATGATCTCGATCATCTTCGGCGGCGTTGCTTGCTCCAGCAAGGTTGCGGCCGCACCGAAACGCAACGGGAAGATTGCCAGGCCGCCGAGGCCAAAGGTGAAGGCAAGCGGCGGCGAACCGACGAAGACGTCGTCGGGCGTGACGTTCAAGACTTCCTTGGCGAAGGCATCGGCGATGATCAGCAGGTCGCGATGGAAATGCATCGTTGCCTTCGGCACACCGGTCGAACCAGAGGTGAAGCCGAGCAGTGCAACATCGTCGCGACCGGTCTTTACGGCCTCGTAGCGCACCGGCTTGTTCAGCGCAGCGCGGTCAAGTTCTGCATCGTGGTTGGCGGTGCCATCGAAGCCGACGACGAGCGTCGGGTATTTGCTCTCCTTGGCGGCCGCGACCATCTCCTCCATGAGGCGGGTGTCGCAGAGGCACAGCTGGATTTCCGCCTTCTCGATCGCCTTCACCAGTTCGCCAGCGCGCAGCATAGGCATGGTGTTGACCACCACGAGGCCAGCCTTCGTCGCGGCAAGCCAGCAGGCCACCATGGCCGGATTGTTTGCGGAGCGAATCAGGACGCGGTTGCCCGGCTTGAGGCCGTAGTCTTCGGTGAGCGCACGCGCGATGCGGTTTGTCCAGTCGGCCAGTTCCTTGTAGGTGCGGCGACGGCCGTTGCCGATAAGCGCGGTATGATCGCCGAAGCCCTTTTCGACCATGCGGTCGGTGAGCTCGACCCCGGCATTCAGCCATTCCGGATACTGAAAGTCTCCCACCTTGATCTCCGGCCACTGGTCAAAGGGCGGAAGATTGTCGCGGGCAAACGTGTCCTGGTGGCCTGAGGGTCCCAACATGCTTTTCGTTCCCAAGTGTTTTTTATTCTATGCGGCTTTGTGCCTTTCGCGCAGAAAAGCACCGCTCGTTCACGGTTGCAAGAGAGAAACTTTAAGTTTGTAATATTTTCGTTCCGGCTTACGCGCGCCCGGCGGTGGCAACGATGATGGGAGCGCGGTTAGCGATCAGAGCGAGGCAGCGGCGCGGGCAGCCTGGTCGTAGTGGCCAGACAGGGCACGCAGGCGCGACGCCATGGCCGACAGCGTCTCGCCGGAGACTTCCGTTGCCAGGACCGACTTTACCAGAAGCGCCTCGCGCATGGCAGCGTATTTTGCGCAGGATTCGGCGCCCATCGGGGTGATCATCACCAGCTTTTCCTTGCCGCGCCGGCCTGACTTGATGAGCTTCAGCCGCTCCAGCTTCTTCAGCGCATAGGTGACGACATGGGTGTCCTCGATGTTGAGGACGAGCGCGATGTCCGCCAGCGTCTTCGGCTTGTTGCGGCTGTTGATGTGGTGCAGCACCAGAACGTCGATCGGCGAGAGATCCGGCACGCCGGAGGCTGCCATGCAGCGGACCATCCAGCGATTGAAGGCATGATGCAGCATGATCATGCCGAATTCGATTTCGGAAAGCGCCGGCAAGGCACCGGTTGCAAGATGACCCGATGAGACGATCGGCCCGAACTCGTTCTTGTCCGATGACATGGCGTTCCCTCCGAAAACAATGCGCCGCAAGCCATGAAGCTCGCGGCGCATGCTGGTCTTACATCTTCTTGTAGGCGTCAAGGATGGCAGCACCGTCTGCGCCAGCCTTTTTCAACCAGTCTTCGGTCAGCTTGGCGCCAACGTCAGCCAGGCCTTTCTTCAGCTCTTCGCTCGGTTCAACGACCTGCATGCCGTTTTTCTGGAGTGTCTCCATGTAGGCCTTGGTCTTTTCCACGCCGAGCTCCCAGCCACGCGCTTCAGCGGCAGCCGCGGAATCGGTGACGGCTTTCTGGACTTCCGGATCGAGGGCTTCGAAAGCAGCCTTGTTGACGAAGGTGATGTTCTTCGGGATCCAGGCCTGGGTGTCGTAGTAGTGGGTCAGCGATTCCCAGATCTTGGAGTCAACGCCGGTTGCGCTCGAGGTCATCAGGCTTTCGACGACGCCGGTTGCGAGCGCCTGCGGCAGTTCGGCGGCCTGGACGGTGACCGGCTGGGCGCCGACGAGTTCTGCGATGCGCGAGGTGCCGACGTTGTAGGCGCGCCATTTCAGGCCCTTGAGGTCGGCAACGCTGTTGACGTCCTTCTTGGTGAAGACACCCTGCGGCGGCCACGGCGTTGCATAAAGCAGCTTGAGGCCCTGCTCATCGAGCGCCTTTTCGATCGCCGGCTTGGATGCTTCGTAAAGCTTCTTCGACTGCTCGAAGCTGGTTGCAAGGAACGGCACGACGTCGATGCCGAAGACCGGGTTTTCATTTTCGTGCAGCGAGATCAGCACTTCGCCGGCCTGGGCCTGTCCGGTCTGGACGGCACGCTTGATGTCGGGGGCCTTGAAGAGCGCCGCGTTCGGGTGAACGGTAATCTTCAGCTTACCACCGGAAGCAGTGTCGACGTCCTTTGCGAACTGCATCAGGTTTTCGACATGGTAGTTCGCCGGCGGATAGGCAGAAGGCAGAACCCAGGCTGTCTGCGCCCAAGCGGTCCCCGAAGCTGCCAGAATGGCGGCGGCGGCAATGCCCATCCGTGTGAGGCGGGATATCGTTTTATGCATTTCCATTCCCCTTGTTGTGAACATTAACCCGGATAAACCATTCGTGGCAGAACCAACACGATGTCCGGGAAGATCGTGAGGACTGCAACTGCTGCCAGAAGCAGGAAGAAGAACGGAAGCGCGGCCTTGGCAACGGTCAGGCTGTCGCGCCCGCTCATCGTCTGGAGAACAAAGAGGTTGAAGCCGACCGGCGGCGTGATCTGCGCCATCTCGACCATCAGGACGAGGAAGATGCCGAACCAGACCAGGTCGAAGCCCGCCTGCTGGATCATCGGCAGGACCACCACCGTGGTCAGCACGATCATCGACAGACCATCGATGGCGCAGCCGAGCAACACATACATGATCGTCAGGACCGCGATCAGCGCGTAGGGGCTGAGCTGGAAGCTGTCGACCCAGGAGGCAAGCGCGTTCGGAATGCCGGTATAGCCCATGGCAATCGACATATAGCCGGCGCCGGTCAGGATCAGCATGATCATCGACGTCATGCGGGTGGCGCCCATGATACTGTCGATGAAGGTCTTCCAGGTGAGTGCCCGCTGCCACAGCGCGATGACAAGCGCGCCCAGCACACCCCAGGCCGCACATTCGGTTGCTGTTGCCCAGCCGAGCAGCAGCGCGCCGAAGACGGTGAGGATTAAAAGCGCCAGCGGAATGAGGTTGAGCGTTTCCTTTAGTTTTGCCCGGAAGGGCATGCGCGGCTCTGGCGGCGGGCTCTGGTCCTTGTTCATCAGGTGCCAGACGACGATGGCGCCCATGTAAAGCCCCATGACGATCACTGCGGGAAGGAGCCCCGCCATGAACATCTGGATGATCGAGACATTGGCCGCTACGGCATACACGATCATCGGGATCGATGGCGGGACGAGGAAGCCGAGCGTGCCAGCGCCTGCGAGCGAGCCGAGCGCAATGCGTTCGTTATAACCCCGCTTCTTCAGTTCCGGCAGGGTGATCTTTGCGACCATGGCCGTGGTCGCGGCCGAGGATCCGGAGACCGCGCCGAACAGGCCGCAGCCCAGCACGTTGACATGCACGAGACGACCCGGAAGCCAGTTCAGCCATGGTGCGAGGCCCCGGAACATCTCATCCGACAGGCGCGTGCGGAACAGGATCTCTCCCATCCAGATGAAGAGCGGCAGCGCGGCAAGGCTCCATGAGGCGGCGCCACTCCAAGCATTGGTGGCAAGTGCCGCGCCAAGCTGGATGCCCGCCGGTGCGAATTGCATGGCAATGAAGCCGCAGATCAGCAGCGCTGCGCCGATCCAGACACCTCCGACAAGGAGGAGAAGCAGGGAACCGAGGATCAGGCCGGAGACTTCGACAAGGTGGCTCGCGTCCATGGTCAGGCCCCGCTTTCCATGATGCGCTCGATAAATTCCTCATCGTTGCTGACGGGAGGCTTCTCGTAGCGCGGGCTGCCGCCGAAGAGGACATGGATGAGTTCATCGGCAAAGGCCAATGCGAGCAGGGCAAGGCCCACTGCCATTGCCATCTGCGGGATCCACAGCTTCACCGCGATCACGCCCTGCGAGACATCGTTGAACTTCCACGACGTCCAGGTCATGTCGATCGCGTACCAGGCAAAATAGGAGACAGCGACGGTGCCGATGGCGGTGCAGGCGATCTCCACGATGTGCCGGGCGCGACCGTTCAGGCGGTCGATCACCAGCCCCATGCGAATGAGTTCCGCAGAGCGAAAGGTATGTGCCAGTGCCAGGAAGGCACAGGCGGCCATGCACCAGGCCGTGAAGTCATCACCGGCGGGAATATCGATGCCCAACGGGCGACCGGCCGAGAGCGACAGCATGATGACGAAGATCGCGACAAGGAAGATGCCGCCGAGATATCCGGCTCCGAGGTAAAGGGCATCCAGGCCCTTGCGAAGCCATTCGGGAAAAACACTGTGGCGAGGATCAGCCGTGGACATGGCAGGTCCTCCGCGCTGAGGTGCGGATAAGCGTCATTTGGCTCCCCTCGGTTGCCAGCTGGGGCCAGGCTCTTGGCGGCCGGTGCCCTTCGTTTGAACATGATGCAGCAACAGGCAATTTCCTGTCAACTTATCATTGACGTTTTATCGACGAAATGTTTTCGTTGGTGCAAAGCACATCCTGAAGGGGCGGAACATGACGAACGGCAAGTGGGATTTCTGGATCGATCGCGGCGGCACATTCACCGATATCGTCGGTCGCCGGCCGGACGGGACGCTTGTGGCGCACAAGGTTCTTTCGGAAAATCCGGAAGCCTATCGTGATGCCGCCGTGCAGGGCATTCGCGAGCTTCTGGGGCTGAACGCTGGCGATCCCATCCCCTCCGACCTCATCGGCGCCGTGAAGATGGGCACCACGGTTGCGACCAACGCGCTCCTGGAGCGCAAGGGCAAACGCACCCTGCTCGTCACGACGCGCGGTTTCCGCGATGCATTGGCGATCGGCTACCAGGCGCGTACCGACATCTTCGCCAAGAAGATCATCAAGCCGGAACTGCTCTACAGCGGCGTGGTCGAAGTGGATGAGCGCGTTCGCGCCGACGGCACGGTTGAAGCCACACCGGACGAGGCAGCCGTTCGCGCCGACCTGCAGGCTGAGTATGATGCCGGCTTCCGCGCTGTCGCGATCGTCTTCATGCATGCCTATCGTTACCCGGCCCACGAGCAGGCAGTGGCCACCATCGCCCGCGAGATCGGCTTCACGCAGGTCTCCGTCAGCCATGAAGTTTCGCCGTTGATCAAGCTCGTCGGTCGTGGCGACACCACGGTGGTCGATGCCTATCTCTCGCCAATCCTGCGCCGTTACGTCGACCAGGTGGCGAGCGAACTTGGCGCCGATGGCGAAGGCGGTCCTCAGTTGATGTTCATGCAGTCCTCTGGCGGCTTGACAGCCGCACGGCTGTTCCAGGGCAAGGACGCGATCCTTTCCGGCCCCGCCGGCGGCGTCGTTGGCGCGGTGGAAACTTCCCGGCTCGCCGGCTTCGAGCGCATGGTCGGCTTCGACATGGGCGGCACCTCGACCGATGTCTCGCACTATGACGGCGAACTCGAGCGCTCATTTGAAACCGAGGTCGCGGGTGTGCGGATGCGCGCACCGATGATGTCGATCCACACGGTGGCGGCCGGTGGCGGCTCGATCCTGCATTTCGAGAACGGGCGTTTCCGGGTTGGGCCTGATTCGGCGGGGGCCAATCCGGGCCCCAAGGCCTATCGTCGTGGCGGGCCGCTGACGGTGACAGACGCGAACGTCATGCTCGGCAAGCTCTCGCCCGAGCTCTTCCCGAAGATCTTTGGCCCAAACCGCGACCAGCCGCTCGATGCCGATGCCGTGCGCGCCGCCTTTGAAGAAATGGCCAAGGTGGTGGGCGACGGCCGCACCCCGGAAGACGTGGCCGACGGTTTCCTGGCGATCGCGGTCGAGAACATGGCGAACGCCGTGAAGAAGATCAGCGTGCAGCGCGGGTATGATGTGACGCATTATGCGTTGACCTGCTTCGGCGGCGCAGGCGGCCAGCATGCCTGCCTCACCGCCGATGCGCTCGGCATCTCCACCGTGCTCATCCATCCGTTCTCGGGCATCCTGTCGGCCTATGGCATGGGGCTTGCCGATATCCGCGCCACGCGCCAGCGCACTGTTTCGGCGCCGCTCGCGGCCGCCCTGGCGGAGCTTGCGCCGGTGCGCGATGAGCTGACGGCGAGCGTGCTGGAAGAAATGGCGTCGCAAGGCGTCACCGGTGAGCATGCCGACGTGCTGCATCGCGCCCACCTCCGCTATCAGGGCACTGACACGACGCTTTCCGTCGCGGTCACCGATGCTGCAGACATGACCGCCGCCTTCGAGGCAGCCCACAAGAAGCAGTTCGGCTTCATCTTCGAAAACCGCGACATCATCTTCGAAGCCTACGAGGTCGAGGCGATCGGTGGCGGAGCCGATTCTTCCGAACCCGAATTCGATCTCGATGTCGCAATTCCCCAGGCTGGGGAACAGACAAAATTCTTCTCGGGCGGCGCGTGGCGCGATGCCCCCGTCTACCGCCGATCCGACATCGGCCCGGGTGCGCGTGCGAAGGGCCCCTGCCTGATCGTCGAGCCGCACCAGACGATCGTGGTCGAAGACGGCTGGGCCTTCGAGATCACCCGCCTCAACCATGTCGTGCTGAAGCGCGTTGCCGAACTGTCGCGCGCCAAGGCTGTCGGCACGCAGGCCGATCCGGTGCTGCTGGAAGTGTTCAACAACCTGTTCATGTCGATCGCGGAGCAGATGGGCGTGACGCTGCAGAACACCGCTTCCTCCGTCAACATCAAGGAGCGGCTGGACTTCTCCTGCGCGGTCTTTGACGAAAACGGCGCGCTTGTGGCGAACGCACCGCATATGCCGGTGCATCTCGGCTCCATGGACCGCTCGGTCGAAACGGTGATCGCAGCGAACAAGGGCAAGATCCGCCCCGGCGACGTTTTTGCGCTGAACGCGCCTTACAATGGCGGCACACATTTGCCGGACATCACCGTCGTCACGCCGGTGTTCGATGAAAAGGGAGAAAAGATCCTCTTCTACGTCGCTTCGCGCGGCCACCATGCGGACGTGGGCGGCACCGCCCCGGGCTCCATGACGCCGCTTGCGACGACCGTGGATGAAGAAGGCGTGCTGTTCGACAACGTGCTGCTCGTCGACCGCGGCCGCTTCGATGAAGTCGGCATCACAAAGCTCCTCTCCGAGCACCGCTACCCTGCCCGCAACGTGGCGCAGAATGTCGCCGACCTGCGTGCCCAGATCGCCGCCAACGAAAAGGGCGTGCACGAGATGCGCAAGATGATCGCGCAGTTCGGGCTCGATGTGGTGCAGGCCTATATGAGCCATGTGCAGGACAACGCCGAAGAAAGCGTGCGCCGGGTTCTGGAAAAGCTGAACGACGCCGAGTTCACCTACCCGACCGACCAGGGCAGCCTGATCAAGGTGAAGATCAGCGTCGACAAGGAAAAGCGTGAAGCGACCGTCGATTTCACCGGCACGAGCGAGCAGAAGAAGAACAACTTCAATGCGCCGGAACCGGTAACGCGTGCGGCCGTGCTTTATGTCTTCCGGGTGATGGTGGAAAGCTCGATCCCGATGAATGCCGGCTGCTTGAAGCCGATCCGCATCATCGTTCCCGAGGGTTCGATGCTGAAGCCGCAGTACCCGGCCGCGGTCGTCGCCGGCAACGTGGAAACCTCCCAGCATGTGACGAACGCGCTGTTCGGTGCGCTGGGCGCGCTCGCCGCAAGCCAGGGCACGATGAACAACCTCACCTTCGGCAATGACACCTACCAGTATTACGAAACGCTGTGCTCCGGTTCGCCGGCCGGGCATTTCAACGACGGCAGCGGTTTTGACGGCACGGATGCGGTGCATGTGCACATGACCAATTCGCGCCTGACGGACCCGGAAATCCTGGAAACGCGTTATCCGGTGCTGCTGGAAGACTTCCACATCCGCGACAATTCCGGCGGCAAGGGCAAGTTCAGCGCCGGCAACGGTACGAAGCGGACGATCCGATTCCTCGAGAAAATGGATTGCGCGATCCTTTCCTCGCACCGGACGATCCGGCCGCATGGACTGGCCGGCGGCGAAGCGGGCGAAATGGGCCGCACAACCGTACGCCGCCTGGACGGCACGATCGAAGAACTGGCTGGCTGCGACCAGACGATCATCGATGCCGGCGAAGCGGTCACCGTGCAAACGCCAACGGCCGGTGGTTTCGGAGCGGCTTGAGGGAACATGGTGATGCCGTGTCCGGTTCCTCTTGCAGCAAATGAGAGGAGATCGGACATGGCCGCAAACGATGCCGGCAAAGGCAATGCGATACATAACCCGGATGCCGTTCCGCCGGGAACACCTAATGCGGGCGAAAACCTCTGCCGACACTGTGCCGGCACCGGCAGGGTGGATGGCGAGGCCTGCCCCGATTGCGATGGCACCGGCAAGGTGGTGACACCGGTCGGCGGAGCCGGTTAACCTAACACGGCTGACGTAACGGCTCCGGCCGTGTTATGAGCCGCCCGCGATGGAGGCGGCTCATGGCCCAGAAGACGATAGCGATCATTGGCGGCGGACCCGCGGGACTGATGGCGGCGGAGGTGCTTTCGACCGGCGACCACCGCGTGACGGTCTATGAAGCGATGCCGACCTGCGGCCGCAAGTTCCTGCTCGCAGGCAAGTCGGGCCTCAACATCACCCATTCGGAAGAGTTCGAGCGGTTCCTGACCCGCTACGGCGCGGCCTCGGGCGCGCTATCGGACGCTATCAAAGCCTTCACGCCGTCCAATATCCGTTCCTGGGCGGCGGAACTCGGCACGGAAACCTTTGTTGGAAGCTCCGGGCGGGTTTTCCCGACCGCGATGAAGGCGTCGCCGCTTCTGCGCGCCTGGCTGAAGGGGCTGGAAGCACAAGGCGTCGAGATCAAGACACGGCATCGCTGGACCGGTTTCGACGGCAACCGCCTTCGGTTTGCCACGCCTGCGGGCGAGACCATGGTTCAACCCGATGCGACGTTGCTGGCGCTTGGCGGCGCTAGCTGGCCGCGGCTGGGTTCTGATGCCGCCTGGGTCCCGTGGCTCCAGGACAAAGGCGTCGCAATCAACCCCTTCCGCCCGGCGAACTGCGGCTTTGATGTCGACTGGAGCGAGAGTTTTCGCGGACGCTTCGCGGGCCATCCGGTGAAGTCTGTGCTGACCACGTCGGACGCCGGCAGCCACCAGGGTGAATTTGTGATTTCCCGGCATGGGATCGAGGGTAGCCTTGTCTATGCCCATTCGGCCGCACTGCGGGAGCAGCTTGAGGCTGAAGGCCGGGCGGTGCTGGTGCTCGACTTGGCGCCGGGGCGGACTGAGGAGCGGCTTACCCGGGATCTCGCGCGGCAGGATGCGAAGGCGAGCTTCTCGAACCGGCTGCGCAAGGGTGTTGGCCTCGAAGGCGTCAAGGCGGCGCTGTTGCGTGAACTCGTGCCTGCTGCCAACCGCCTGGCGCCGGAAGAGCTTGCCCGAACCATCAAGGCGCTTCCGCTCGCTGTCCTGCGGCCGCGGCCGATCGAGGAAGCCATTTCCTCGGCGGGCGGCGTGGCTCTGGATGCGCTGGACGACGGCTTCATGATCCGCACGCTACCGGGCGTCTTCGTAGCCGGCGAGATGCTCGACTGGGAAGCGCCGACCGGCGGTTATCTCCTCACCGCCTGTTTTGCCACCGGTCGGGCTGCCGCACAGGGCGTGCAGGCCTTTGTAGGTACCGACACGGAAAAATCCTCTTAGCCACTTATTTGCCAATCTCGGTCATTGTTCCTGATCAAGGCATGCTCCGGCTGTTTCGCCTAGAGCACGCGCTTGAGGTGACGGTAGATGACTTGGATTAGACGACGGCGCCTGGTCAAGAAGCGGCGCACTTTCACGGGCCTGACTTTGGTGGCTGCGATTTCCTTTATCGCGGGCATGGCCGATGCCGTGGGGCTGATGCTTTGCGGCGACTTCGTATCCTTCATGACGGGCAACACGACACAAGCCGCACTTGCCTTTGCCGGCGGCGACTATTCGCACGCCATTATCCTGTTTGGCGCGCTCTGGGTTTTCATCTTCGGCAACGCTGCCGGCATCGTGCTTGCCCATAGCCTTTCGGCCCGACGTTCCTTCGTGGTGCTGACAGCGGTCGCCACCATCCTCGCCGTGGCGGCATTGCTCCCGGATAGCAGCCACGCCCGCGTGCAGTTTTACCTGATCGTGTTTGGTATGGGCATGATCAACGCCACCGTCGAGCATATCGAAGGGCTACCAATCGGCCTCACCTATGTCACCGGCGCGCTTTCACGCTTCGGGCGCGGTATCGGCCGCTGGCTGATGGGCGACCGCAACCCAACGGGCTGGATCATCCAGACCGTGCCCTGGACCGGCATGGCCTGCGGCGCTGTCTCGGGCGCTTTCCTCACGAATTATGCTGGCGATCGGGCGCTCTGGGCTGTATCTGGCTTGTCACTGGCAGTTGCACTTGCAACCGCCCTCCTGCCGCGTCCGCTCCATCTGCATTTCCAGCAGCCCATTCACCGAGGACGACGCGCCTGACGATCCGGAGAAGGCATGTTTCTGCTCTCAAAGCTGTTCTGGGTATTTGCGCAACCGCTGTCGATCGCGTTCGTGCTATCACTCTTGGCCGCACTCCTTGGGTTTGGCGGATGGCATCGGCTGGCCGCGTCCTCGGCTTTTGTCGCGGCGCTCCTGCTGTTCGTGACGCTGTTTACTTCCACGGGAACGGTCGCACTGCAGGTGCTTGAGGAACGCATCCAGAAGCCTGCGTCTGACCCCGCCGAAATCTCCTGCATGATCATTCTCGGTGGCGCCTTCGACAACGAGATCAACACGGCGCGAGGCGGCATTGAGCTCAACCAGGCAGCCGATCGTTTCGTCGAAGCCTTGCGGCTGGCGCGCAATTACCCGGAAGCGCGCATCCTGGTATCGGGCGGCGATGGATCGATCAGTTCCGACTACGAGGGCGAGGCAGTGACGGCCGAGCGCTTCTTTACCGCCTTCGGCATTCCGGCCTTGCGCCTCGTGAAGGAAAATGCCTCGCGCACAACCTATGAAAACAGCCGCAACACGGCGGAACTCCTGAGCTCCCACGGCTTCCAGGACTGCCTGCTGATCACCTCGGCCTTCCACATGCCCCGCTCGGTTGGGTTGTTCACCAAGGCAGGGATCAAAGTCATGCCGTGGCCGGTGGATTACAGAACCAGCGGCATCGCCAGGCTGTCGTTCGATTTCACCCAACCGGCGCTGAATGCACAGCTGACGACGACGGCCGTTCGCGAGTGGCTGAGCCTCACGGCCTACTACCTTGCCGGTCGCATCGACACATAGTTCCCGCGGTAAGCGGGCTGCATCACTTCTTCGACAGGATGTTGAAGTCGAGCCCGCGCACCCGCGCCCGCATCTGGCAGGGCGTGGCATCCGTACGGCCGCAATATCGCGGGTGCATGGTCAGGTTGAAGACCATGTTGCCGAAATACTGGACGAACTCGTAGCTGTAGAGCTTGGCGGTAGCGACCATGATGTAGCCGCCTTCCTTCACCTGCACATAGAAGTTGTTGACGCAGCCTTCCGCATCGCAGGCAGGACCACGCTTGCCATCACAGACGAGCTTGCTGTGGTCGGAGACCAGGTCGATGATGCCGTCGTTGTTGATGTCGAAACGCTTGATGAAATCCGGATCGAACTGGGCGATCTTGCATTCGCTGCGGAAATGGTTCTTCTCGTAGATCTCCGGGTCGCTGATCAGTTTGGCTTGCGAAAACGCCTGGCTCGACACGGCCAGCAGCGCAACGACCTGCAGGAGAATGATCAGCAGCTTGTTCACGGTCTCACCTTCTTAGAATCATCATGTCCTGCGCACGGCTGCAGATGACGCGCGCAATCATCAAGGGCTATGCTAACAACGGGCACTTGCGCGACGCTGGAACGGGCGCGCAGGGCGGGAGCGGCGAATGACCTTGATGATGATGCTGGATTATGTGGGTGTTGCGCTGTTTGCGGCAACCGGTGCGCTTGCGGCCTCGCGCAAGCAGCTCGACCTGATCGGCTTTCTGTTCTTCGCGGCTGCCACCGGACTTGGCGGCGGTACGCTGCGCGATCTCGTACTCGGCCGCACGCCGGTCTTCTGGGTGCTCGACCCGACCTATATCCTGGTCGCGACGATGGTTGGCGTCATCGTCTTCTTTACCGCCCATCGCATCGAATGGCGCTACCGATTGCTGATCTGGCTCGATGCGATCGGTCTTGCCGCCTATAGCGTGCTGGGCGCCGCCAAGGGTCTTGACGCGACCGGTTCTGCGACGATCGCGATCGTCACCGGAGCGATGACGGCGACCTTCGGCGGTATCCTGCGTGATCTTCTCGCCAACGAGGCTTCGGTGCTGTTGCGGCCGGAGATCTACATCACCTCGGCGCTGGCGGGCGCTGCCGGTTATACCGCGGCCTACTCACTGGAATTCGGCCTATGGACGAGCTCTGCGCTCGGCGTCTGCATCGCCTTTGCGCTGCGTGGCGGCGCGATCCACTATGGCTGGACGCTGCCGCGCTATCGTCCGCGGCCCGGCCGGGACGCAGAAGAGGCGTTAAGGGGAAAGAAGCGGGAGGACTGAGAGCTCAGGACTTCTTCTTTTCGCGCAGGCGGATGATGACGTCCACATGGGCGATTTCCATTCCTTCCGGCGCTTCCGGCAGGTTGCCGATCTGCAGATTGCTGACCGGGATGTCGAGGACTTCATTGCGTCCTTCGACAAAGAAATGGTGATGATCGGAGATGTTCGTGTCGAAGTAAGTCTTGGCGCTTTCAACCGCGAGAACCCGGATCAGGCCCGCCTCGGTGAACTGGTGAAGCGTGTTGTAGACCGTTGCCAGCGAAACTGGCACGCCGGCAGCTTCCGCTTCCTCGTGCAGTTCTTCCACGGTGAGGTGCCTGTCGCCCTTGGCGAATAGCAGGTCGGCCAGGGCAACGCGCTGACGCGTAGGGCGCAGACCAAAGTCGCGCAGTCTCGTCTCGATGTCCCTTGCGGCTTGCGCCATGTGTGCTGCAGCTCCTGCGGTCTCGAACCGCCTTCGGTATCTTGACTGCGCGATATAACTTTTACTGCAAGGACTTTCAATAGTTTCTCATGGAAGCCCGCTTTCAGGGCCGGTAAAATAGCATGTTCAAGGCATTTGCCTCTGGTTTGCGCCCTAGGCTTCCTATATGCGAACCTGATCATCGTGATGTTCCAGCGCCTTGCCGTCCCCAGGCAAGGCACGAGGAGCATCCCATAGCTTCAAATCCGGCTGGTCTTGCACTAAAGCTGCAGCGTCGGACAGATAGGTTTAAACACGCGGGGGAACCGGAAACTAATGGCACCCAGACAGTCCAGCTTCTCGTATGACGAACTCATTGCTTGCGCTCATGGAGAGCTCTTCGGCCCCGGCAACGCACAGCTGCCCCTGCCGCCGATGCTGATGGTGCATCGCATCACCGACATTTCCGAAACCGGCGGCGCGTTCGACAAGGGTTACCTGAGGGCGGAATATGACGTGCGTCCGGATGACTGGTATTTCCCCTGCCACTTCGAAGGCAACCCGATCATGCCGGGTTGCCTGGGCCTCGACGGCATGTGGCAGCTGACCGGCTTCTTCCTCGGCTGGCTTGGCGAGGAAGGCCGCGGCATGGCCCTGTCCACCGGCGAGGTGAAGTTCAAGGGCATGGTTCGGCCGCATACCAAGCTCATTGAATATGGCATCGACTTCAAGCGCGTGATGCGCGGCCGGCTGGTGCTCGGCACCGCCGACGGCTGGCTGAAGGCCGACGGCGAAACCATTTACCAGGCGACTGACCTGCGCGTCGGTCTGTCCAAGGAAAAGACGGCCTGAAGCCAATTCAGGTGACTGGTGGAAACAACAAGGGTTTGATCAGATGAGACGGGTAGTTGTCACGGGCCTCGGTATCGTGTCTTCGATCGGTAACGATGCAACTGAAGTGACCGAATCGTTGCGACAGGCGAAGACGGGTATTTCCTTTTCGCCGGACTTCGCCGAGCACGGGTTCAAGTGCCAGGTCTGGGGGAAACCCGATCTCGATCCAACCGACCTTGTCGACCGTCGGGCGATGCGCTTCCTGAGCCAGGGCGGCGCATGGAACCATGTGGCGATGAAGCAGGCGATTGCCGATTCCGGCCTTGAGGAAAAGGACTACGCCGAGAACGAGCGTACGGGCATCATCATGGGTTCGGGTGGTCCCTCCACCCGCACGCTGATCGAGGCTGCCGAGATCACCATCAAGAACAACAGCCCGAAGCGCATCGGCCCGTTTGCCGTGCCGAAGGCGATGTCCTCGACGGCGTCTGCCACGCTTGCGACCTGGTTCAAGATCCACGGCGTCAACTACTCGATATCGTCGGCCTGCTCGACATCGGCACACTGCATCGGCAATGCTGCTGAAATGATCCAGTGGGGCAAGCAGGACATGATGTTCGCCGGCGGCCACGAGGATCTCGACTGGACCATGTCGAACCTGTTCGACGCCATGGGCGCCATGTCCACCAAGTACAACAACGATAATCCGGGCCGTGCTTCGCGCGCCTATGACGCCGACCGTGACGGTTTCGTCATCGCCGGTGGTGCGGGCGTGCTGGTTCTCGAAGAACTCGAGCATGCCAAGGCGCGCGGCGCCAAGATCTATGCCGAAATCGTCGGCTACGGCGCGACCTCGGACGGCTACGACATGGTCGCCCCGTCCGGCGAAGGTGCTGTCCGCTGCATGCGCCAGGCGCTGTCCACCGTTAAGGGCGATGTCGACTACATCAACACCCACGGCACCTCGACGCCGGTTGGCGACTCCAAGGAAATTGGCGCGATCCGCACCGTCTTCGGTGACAAGATCCCGCATATCCAGTCGACCAAGTCGCTTACCGGGCACTCGCTTGGCGCTGCCGGCGTGCAGGAGTCGATTTACGGCCTTCTGATGATGCAGGAACGCTTCATCGGCGAAAGCGCCCATATCGACAATCTCGACCCGGAATTCGAAGGCGTGCCGATCGTCCGCAAGCGCATCGACGACGCCAAGATCGACACGGTTCTTTCCAACTCCTTCGGGTTCGGCGGCACCAACGCCACGCTCGTCTTCCAGCGCTATAACGGATAAATCCATGACCGGTATCATGCAGGGGAAACGCGGCCTGATCATGGGGGTCGCCAACAACCACTCGATCGCCTGGGGTATCTCCAAGGCGGTTGCAGCGCAGGGCGCAGAACTGGCCTTCACCTATCAGGGCGAGGCACTTGGCAAGCGGGTGAAGCCACTGGCCGCCGAAGTCAATTCCGACTTCGTCCTGCCGTGCGACGTGGAAGACATCGAATCTGTCGACGCGGCCTTTGCCTCCATCAAGGAGCGCTGGGGCACGCTGGACTTCGTCGTCCACGCAATCGGCTTTTCGGACAAGAACGAGCTGAAGGGCCTTTACGCGGACACGACGCGCGACAACTTCAGCCGCACCATGGTGATTTCCTGCTTCTCCTTCACGGAGATTGCCAAGCGTGCTGCAGACCTGATGCCGCATGGCGGCGCGATGCTGACGCTGACCTATGGCGGATCGGTTCGGGTGATCCCGAACTACAATGTCATGGGCGTTGCCAAGGCGGCTCTCGAAAGCTCGGTGCGTTACCTGGCGGCCGACTATGGTCCGAAGGATATTCGCGTCAACGCGATTTCCGCCGGTCCCGTCCGTACGCTTGCCGGCGCCGGTATTTCCGACGCACGCGCGATCTACTCCTGGAACCAGAAGAACGCACCGCTGCGCCGCACCGCCACCATTGAGGACATCGGCGGATCGGCACTGTACCTTCTGTCGGACCTGTCGCGCGGCGTCACCGGCGAAATCCACTATGTGGATGCGGGATACAACATCACGTCCCTGCCGACTTTGGAACGGCTGCGCAACGCCGACACCGAATAGTCGGCCAAAGGCTCAAACAAAAAGCCCGCCGCTTGCCTCCGTGAGGTCGAGCGGCGGGCTTTTTTCTATTCGAGCGCGGCGTTTACTTGCGAGCCCAGAGCACCTTGAAGCGGGCATTGCGGCAGGTTTCACCGTGCTCGCGGAAACCTTCGGCCAGAACCGGCTCGTAAGGCAGCCCGCGGTTGGCCACAAGCATCAACCGCCCGCCGCTGCGGATCGCGCCGGCTGCCGCCTTGATCATCGCCTTGCCGAGTTCCGGATCGGCGGCCTGTGCCTCATGGAAGGGTGGGTTCATGATGACGAGGTCGTATTTTTCCTTCGGCGGCTCGCTGCCGAGGTCCTGCCAGAAGAAGCGCGCGTTGAGGTCCGGGCAGTTCTCGGCAAGGTTCTTCTTGGCGAACTCCAGCGCCTCGTAATCGGCCTCGAACAGGTCGATGCGGTTCACCCGCGGTGACTTTTCGGCAAGCATCACCGAGAGGTAACCCCAGCCAGCGCCAAAATCGGCAGCGTTGCCATCGAAATCGGTCGGCAGGCGGCTTGCGAGAAGCTCGGAGCCTGCGTCGATGCGGTCATGCGAGAACATGCCCGGAGCCGCCGTGAAGCGGCCTTCGACGGTGACAGTCGGCTTTCGAAAAGCCTTGATCAGTTCATCCGCCGCTTCCGGCCGCGCGAACCAGATGGCGACCCCATGGTATTTCGGCGTGTAGTCGAGCTGGACATTGAGTTTCAGGAGCGCCGTGCGCAGCGTCTGGATGCCATCTTCCTTGCCGCCTGCGATCACAATCGTACCGCCAACGCGAACTCGCTCCAGCGCCTCGGCAATCCGGTTCTCGTTGGCGCCACGATGCTTGCCGCAGAGCACGAGGGCTGCGTCATAGTCGCTGCCCTCGGCCTGAGGAAACGCGCCGTCGCGCAGCGTGCGAAACAGCGGCCGGAACGGCTGGACGGCGGTAAGCTCAGCCTCAAACCCTTCGGGAAGCGCCTGGCCACCTTCTGCGCCCAGGAAAAGAACCCGCTCACCAGCCCCAGGCACAGGCACGGCATCGATGGCGAAGGGGTGGAAGAGGGTTTTCAGCGCGTCGCGGCTCATGGTGTCTCTCTTGCGGACTGGTAGCGGGCTTGTGGCGGTATCGAGCAATCTTGGCGGATACAGAAAAGGCGCGGGAATAAAGCTCCCGCGCCTCGTTACTCTCGAAGGAGGAAGGAAGCTTACTCGGCGGCTTCGCCGTCAGCCTTCTTCTCTTTCTTTTCCTGCGGGATTTCCTGGCCGGTGGCCTGGTCAACAACCTTCATGGACAGGCGAACCTTGCCACGCTCATCGAAGCCCATCAGCTTGACCCAAACCTTGTCGCCTTCCTTGACGACGTCCGAGGTCTTGGCCACGCGCTCGGAAGCAAGCTGCGAGATGTGGACGAGGCCGTCACGGGCGCCGAAGAAGTTGACGAAGGCGCCGAAGTCGGCAGTCTTCACAACGGTACCTTCGTAGATGGCACCGACTTCCGGCTCAGCAACGATCGAGTGGATCCACTTGCGGGCCGCTTCGATTTCCTTGCCGGACGAGGAGGCGATCTTCACGGTGCCGTCGTCTTCGATGTTGATCTTGGCGCCGGTCTTTTCGACGATTTCGCGGATAACCTTGCCGCCCGAACCGATGACTTCACGGATCTTGTCGACCGGGATGTTCATCACTTCGATGCGAGGAGCGAACTCGCCGAGCTGGCCGCGGCTTTCGGTGATGGCATTGGCCATCTCACCGAGGATGTGCTTGCGACCGCCCTGTGCCTGGCTGAGCGCGACCTTCATGATCTCTTCGGTGATACCGGCGATCTTGATGTCCATCTGCAGCGAAGTGATGCCGTCGGCCGTACCTGCTACCTTGAAGTCCATGTCGCCGAGGTGGTCTTCATCGCCGAGGATGTCGGAGAGAACCGCGAAACGGTCACCTTCGAGGATGAGGCCCATGGCGATACCGGCAACCGGCTTTGCCAGCGGAACGCCAGCGTCCATGAGAGCGAGCGAAGTGCCGCAAACCGTTGCCATCGAGGACGAGCCATTCGACTCGGTGATCTCCGAGACCACGCGGAGCGTGTAGGGGAACTGCTCAGGCGTCGGCAGCATCGGGTGGATCGCACGCCATGCGAGCTTGCCGTGACCGATTTCGCGACGACCCGGGGAACCCATGCGGCCGGTTTCGCCGACAGAGTAAGGCGGGAAGTTGTAGTGGAGCATGAACTGCTCCTTGTACATGCCCGTCAGGCTGTCGACATACTGTTCGTCTTCGCCGGTGCCGAGGGTGGCAACAACGATCGCCTGCGTTTCGCCGCGGGTAAACAGCGCCGAACCGTGCGTGCGCGGCAGGATGCCAACTTCAGCAACGATCGGGCGAACGGTTTCGAGGTCACGGCCGTCGATGCGGCTCTTGGTGTCGAGGATGTTCCAGCGAACGATCTTTGCCTGCAGGTGCTTGAAGATCGCACCAACTTCTTCAGCCGTGTACTTGGCTTCGCCTTCTTCCGGCAGGAAGTGCGCCTTCACCTTCGCCTTCACGGCGTCAACGGCAGCGTAGCGATCAGCCTTCTGAGTGATCTTGTAGGCTTCGCGCAGTTCAGCTTCGAAATGCTTGAGCATTTCGGCTTCCAGTTCGGAATAGTCTTCCGGCTGGAATTCGCGCGGCTCCTTGGCAGCCACTTCGGCGAGCTTGATGATCGCGTCGATCACCGGCTGGAAGCCGCGATGGCCGAACATGACGGCGCCGAGCATGACGCCTTCGTTGAGTTCCTTGGCTTCGGACTCAACCATCAGGACGGCGTCCTGGGTGCCGGCGACAACGAGGTCGAGCGTCGACTCGTCCATCTCGTCGAGATGCGGGTTGAGGACGTATTCGCCATTGATGTAGCCGACGCGCGCGCCGCCGACCGGACCCATGAACGGAACGCCGGAGAGGGTAAGCGCTGCCGAGGTGGCAACCATGGCCAGAACATCCGGGT
Organism: Neorhizobium sp. SOG26; assembly: GCF_003491345.1. Taxonomy (GTDB): domain Bacteria; phylum Pseudomonadota; class Alphaproteobacteria; order Rhizobiales; family Rhizobiaceae; genus Neorhizobium; species Neorhizobium turbinariae. Next base: position 3,156,461 of record NZ_CP025512.1, on the reverse strand, counting down.
TGTTTTCCAGGTCATGCTGGACAACGGTCACGACAACCTGCGTGTCGTTCTTGTAGCCTTCCGGGAAAAGCGGGCGGATCGGGCGGTCGATCAGGCGGGAAACGAGCGTTTCGTTTTCCGACGGACGGCCTTCACGCTTGAAGTAGCCGCCGGGGATTTTGCCGGCTGCGTAGGTCTTTTCCTGGTAGTTGACAGTGAGCGGGAAGAAGTCCTGGCCCGGCTTCGGCGCCTTGGCCGAAACAACGGTGGCGAGAACAACGGTTTCACCGTACGTCGCAAGCACGGCGCCGTCAGCCTGACGGGCGATCTTGCCCGTTTCCAGCTTCAACGGGCGGCCGGCCCATTCGATTTCAACGGAATGAGTATTGAACATATCTTGTCCTTCGATGCGGCACTCGCGCGTCGCCGGTTGCGGCGCAGGCGCGGGGCACGCGATTTGTGACTCAATCACGGGCAAGACAACGAGAGGCTTCTTCTTCGTTAAGGTCCTCTTCCGAGAACCTGACCAAAGCCTGAAGATCCAGGCTAAGGTCTAAAGCATCCAGCAATCCTGCCCCATGAGAGGCCAGTGGTTGTTGACGGCGCCGGCCCATCCGGTCCCGCCCTTTTCCGCCATGTTTCATCAGAGATACGCGGCAGAAGCATGTCCAGGGCGATCAAATTCATGACACCCGGAAAGAGACCGGCGGGCGCTGTTTCCAGGCCCGCCGGAATTTGTTAGCGGCGAATACCGAGGCTGGTGATCAGCTTCGTGTAACGGCCTTCGTCCTTCTTCTTGAGGTAGTCAAGAAGCGAGCGGCGGCTCGAAACCAGCGTCAGAAGACCACGACGGGAGTGGTTGTCCTTCTTGTGGTCCTTGAAGTGTTCGGTCAGGTTGTTGATGCGCTCCGTAAGGATTGCAACCTGAACTTCGGGGGAACCGGTGTCGCCTTCGGCGGTCGCGTATTCCTTGATAAGAGCTGCCTTGCGCTCTGCAGTGATCGACATCGGACGATCCTTTCTATGGAAGAGGAGTAAGGGACGCCTCAAGCCGGGATGTCGTCCAGCTTAGGCCATGAAAGCAACGTGCCCCATTTCGGGAGCGAGTGCTGGCGCGGCGTATAAACGAGTTTTCGCCAAAAGGAAAGGCCCGCCGCTTCGCCAAGGCAAAGCGCGGGCCCAGTATTCAGGCGAAGACGCGCTTCGGACGGAACTCGCCCTGGCCGATTTCGCCGATCGCTATCAGCTTGCCGCGCGAGGTGGCATAGGCTTCCGACTCTGCCACGAGCGCGTCGCGACCCCGCACGATGATCGGATTGCCCATCCGGATGCGGTGGGCCTGATCTTCCGTGACCGGCAGATGCGGCAGGCTGGACAGGGCCTCGGCCGTATCGATCAGGAACTCGTCGAGTGCAGCAAGCCGTTCATCACGATCCTCGATCTCTTCGAGAGCAACGAGTTCGGCGAGCGGCACCATCTTTTCTTCCGCAAACGGTGCCACGAAAGTGCGGCGGAGTTCGGAAATGTGGCCGTAGCAACCGAGGTCGCGGCCAAAATCGCGGGCAAGTGCGCGGACATAGGTGCCCTTGCCGCATTCGACTTCGAAATGTGCCTTGTCGGCATCAACGCCGAGCAACGTCAGCCGGAAGATCTCCACCTCACGTGAGGGGATCTCGACCGTCTCCCCATCGCGGGCAAGATCATAGGCGCGTTCGCCGGCGATCTTGATTGCGGAGAACTGCGGGGGAGTCTGGTTGATCGTGCCGGTATAGTTCGGCAGCAGCGCACGGATGTCTTCTTCCGTCGGGCGCTTGTCGGAGCTTGCGGTCACTTCGCCTTCAAGGTCGTCGGTGGAGCGCTCTTCGCCCCAGGTGACAGCAAATTCATAGATCTTGCGGCCGTCCATGACATAAGGAACCGTCTTGGTGGCGTCACCCAGCGCGATCGGCAGCATGCCGGAGGCGAGCGGGTCGAGCGTGCCGGCGTGTCCGGCCTTTTGTGCGTTGAAGAGCCACTTGATCTTCGACACGGCTTCGGTTGAGCCGAAATCCAACGGCTTGTCGAGGATCAGCCAGCCGGAAACCGACCGGCCCTTGGGTTTGCGTGGTTTGGACATGCTATCTCTTGTTATTCTTCAGTCTGGTCGTCTGCGGCAATATCCCGCTGAACCTCGGGCGAGCGGAGCAGATCGTCGATCTTCTTGTAGTTGTCGAAGCTCGTATCGTCGCGGAAGCGCACTTCCGGCATGTATTTCATCTGCCGGAGCTGGCCGCCGAGGCGGCCGCGGATGAATTTCGCATTGCGGTTCAGCGCCTCTATGACCGCCGTGTGGTCCGACAGGCCGAGCGGCGTGACGTAAGCGGTGGCGATCTTCAGGTCCGGCGACATGCGCACTTCGGACACGGAGATCACGGTCTTTTCGATCAGGTCGTCGCGCACTTCGCCGCGCTGCAGGACCTGGGTGATGGCGGCGCGAACCTGTTCGCCAACGCGAAGCATGCGCTGGGAGGGCGCCGAGGAGGTAGCCTTGGTCATCGTGTTTCTCTTCCAGGGCGCCGTCGGGGTTCGTCCCGGACAGGCGCCACATCAAGTAAAGGCGGTCCAAATGGCTCAGCCGGCCTCAAAGGTCAAGGCGGAAATGCCGTCCGGACCGGCCGCAAGCGACAGCAAGCGCGTCGAAAGGCGCGCAATTCGAGTTGATTTCGCACCGCTGCAACCGCTTGCCAAACCCTATTTTCCGGTTAGCGTAGAAACACTGTCGTACGGTCTGGCGAGGGAGGCGCAACACCATGACTGCGATGCAGGCCGACGATGATGTGGCCTTTGCCCCGGCGGGCGAAGTGGAGCAATTCTGCCGGGATGTTTTTGTCGCCGCCGGTGCCGACGAGGCGACGGCCGATGCGGCAACCAGGGCTATGATGCATGGGTCGCGGCTCGGCGTTGACAGCCACGGGGTTCGGCTGCTTGACCACTACATCGCCGCGATCTCCGGCGGGCGGGTCAATGGCCACCCCGACATCAGGATCAGCCAGTCCTTTGGTGCGGTGGCCTCGCTCGACGCCGACCACGGTCATGGAGCGCTTGCGGCCTATCGTGCCATGGACCGGGCGATGGAGCTTGCCGAGACATGCGGCATCGGCGCCGTTTCAATCCGCAACAGTTCGCATTTCGGGGCGGCCGGCGCCTATGCGCTGCATGCCTCGCAGCAGGGCTATATCGGGCTGGCGTTCTGCAATTCCGACAGCTTCGTGCGGCTGCACGATGGTGCGATGCGCTTCCATGGCACCAACCCGATTTCCTTTGCGGCACCCGTGCCGGGCCAGCACCCATGGCTGTTCGACATGGCGACAAGCGCCATCCCCTATAACCGCGTCAAGCTTTACCAAAGCCTTGGGCGGGAACTGCCGGATGGCGTCGCCTCGGATGCGAATGGCCAGGACATCAAGGATCCGACACTGGTAGAGATGCTCGCGCCGCTCGGGGGCGAGTTCGGCTTCAAGGGCGCGGGACTGGCGGGGCTCGTGGAGATCCTGAGCGCGGTCCTGTCCGGCATGCAGCTTAGCTTCGACCTCTTGCCGATGAACGGTCCGGATTTTGCGACACCCCGCGGGCTTGGCGCCTTCGTGATGGCGATGAAGCCCGGGGCCTTCGTGCCGGACGATGTGTTTGAGGCCGGCATGCGGCGGTATCTCGAGGTGCTGCGCTCGTCGCCCGCCCGCGAAGGCTCGAAGGTGATGGCACCCGGTGATCGGGAATGGCTTGTGGCGGAAGAACGGGACCGACAAGGCATCCCGCTCGATCCGGCCACCCAGGATGCGTTCGCAAGGCTAGCCCAAAGATACGGGCTGACGTCACCGGTCTGAGCCGAGCGAGCGGAGCCCGGCGTCAGGCGACTGCGGGCTTTAGAACAGGGCGTCTTCGATATCGTCGTCCGTCATCACGGCGGCCACGACCGCTGTTTCCACCGGCGCAGGTGTCCCCAGAACGGCGGAATGAAGTTCGCGTTCGGACACCATGGTGTAGAGCTTGACGATCTGGCCACCGAGATCCGCCAGCGCATCCTCGATGCCCGGCACCTGGACCGGCTCATCATCGAGCATCATCTCGTCGGCACAGTGGCGCAGGACCTCGCCGAGTTCGGCCTTGAAGTTCAGCCGGGCGAGCGAAACGTCCATTTCCCGCACGGCGACTGAACTTTGTTCGCCAAGCTCCAGCATCTGCGCATCCATGCGGTCGCCCACGGCACGGATGTTGTTGATTGCCTTCTCAAGACGGCCGTCGAGTGAACCCTCAACCTGCCCCGATTGAGCGGCTACGAGCTTGTTGGACGCGGTTTCCAGCGCCTGCAGTTCGGTGAGGATCTTTTCTGCGGTCTCATCCAGCTGGGCGGCGAAGTTGCGCAGCTCGGCGGTGACGACGTTGATCGCCTTGCCTTCTTCGCCGATCTTGCCGCAGCGAAGGTTGGTGTTGAGCGCCATGTAATGAATGTCGGTGCGCACGGCGCGGATGATGCCGATACCGTTCAGCAGGTCGACGGCAGTTTCGGCCGTGGAGCGGCTCAAGACACCTGCTTCCCGAGCGACTTCCTCGATCTCGCGCACGGCACCTCGGGCGGCGGCAACGCCATGCTCGAGCTGACGGATGGCATTGTCGTTCTGCGTGTCGCCGCCGCTCGCCATATCGGCGCGGAGGGCTTCGATCTCGGCAAGGTCGGCCTTGAAGCTCGCGACGGTGGAGACGATCTTCGCCGTATCGCGTTCGAAGTCCACGATCGTTGCGTCGAGTTGCAGGAACACTAGGTTGCGAATGATGTTCGAGAGGCTGTTTGCCTGTTCCGGCGTCAACTCGGCACCGGCGGGTGATGCAAGATATTCCTCCAGGAGCTGGAAGCTCGACTGGCAGTGCTCGATGCGCTGGCGTGTGATGTCGCCCACCTGCATGGCCGAAAGCGTTGCGGCGAGCTTGGACTGGATACCGCCTGCGACGCCACGAACGCGGGCCGCCCGCTCCACCAGAAGCTTACGATGGTTGCCGATCTCGGCTGCACCCGTCGACAGGCCTTCAACGATCTGCGGGACCGTCTCCTCGTAGCTTGCAAGGATCGTCTTGCCCTTGCTCATCACCGGCCCGAGCCCCTGCCCCAGCGTCGAGAGCTTGCGGGCGAACTCGTTGACCTGGCGGCTTCCTTCCTGGATGCGCTCCAGGATTTCCTCGGCAAAACCGGCAAAGTCGGAGATGCCGGCACCGGTGATCTTCGCCGTCACCGCAAACGTGCGTAGGTAACGCAGCGTTTCCTGCATCACTTCGATATGCGGTTGCAGCTTGCGCTCGGTCTTGGCGATTTCGGCAAAGCCAGCTTGGCGGTCAGATTCGAAGGTGGTCAGCTGCGACAGGCTTTCGACCGTGCTTTTCAGCTCCGCCATGGTGGCATTGGCAGTGGTCTCGTCCAGCGACCCGGTGAGCTGGTCTAGTGCATTGGTAAGCTTGTTCAGGACGTCCAGGATGGAAAGAAGGGCTGCACCCCCGTCAAGAAACCGTTCTTCGATGCGCGACCGTGCCGTCTCGAGACGATCGACAAAGGGAGAGACATCCGCGGCTGCTTCCGCAAATTCAAAAATGGGTGCCCTGAGAGCCACTTCGTATCACCTTTCGGCCCGGTGGGCCTTCTTCCTGCTCGCGACGGCGATGACCTCGCCTCTTCTTCTGGATCGTGACAGCTGGGAGCTGGAGGTTTCCCGGCTCTGTCACACGCGAGGAGGAAACTGCGGGCGCAGACGTTAATGGCTGCCGAACACCCCTGCTAAAATGAAACTCGTAGTTAATTTTCGGATGCGCGGAGACTGTGAGAATCCGCATGTCATTACTGCTTCACGAAAAGTGGCTGGAACTATTTAACCCCTCGTTAAGCACGCAAAGCCGAGATTCACATAGCTATTTCAGCCTTTTCGAATTTGCTCGAGAGCAGTTAATGCCAGTTTCCGACAATCAAGATGCCGTGCTGCAACTGCCGCAGAACCTGACAGTGCGGGCAATTTCAGCTTTGCAGCAGGAGATGCTGCAATTTATCGACAAGAACACGTCCACCACCATCGAACTGCCGGAAGACGGCCAGGTGGACATCAGCTTCCTGCAGGTCATGGAAGCGGCCCGAATCTACGCAAACACAGCCGGAAAATATCTTGCGCTCGCCAGCCCCGCCAGTGGTCCGACGCTCGATGTCTTGCAGCGCAGCGGCCTCCTGGAAGGCTTTTCCGCTGCCGACCAGCAGTTCTGGCTCCACCAAGAGGTAATACAATGAGCGCCACGATCCTTACCGTCGACGATTCCGCCAGCATTCGTCTCACCACCCGCGTGGCGCTGAGCAATGCCGGCTATCAGGTCACAGAAGCTGTCGATGGCATGGATGGCATTGCCAAGCTCAACGCCGGCCAGTTCGACCTGATCGTCACCGATCTCAACATGCCGAACATGGACGGCCTGACTATGATCCGCGAACTGCGCAAGATGCCGGCGCACATGGGCGTGCCGGTAATCTTTCTCACAACCGAGTCGGACAACGAGATCAAGCAGCAGGCGAAGGCTGCCGGCGCCACGGGCTGGCTCACCAAGCCCTTCGACCCGGAAAGCCTGGTCAAGATCGTCCGGAAGGTTCTCGGTAGATGAGCTTTCCTGATCCTATCGCGGTTTTCAGAACGGAAGCGGCAGAGCTTCTGGAACAGATCGAGGCGGGTCTTCTCGACCTCAATGTAAACCTTGGCGACAAGGATCAGGTGGACGCAGTTTTCCGCGGCCTTCATACCCTCAAGGGCTCCGGTGCCATGTTCGGCTTCGAGGCCCTCGCAGCCTTTACCCACCATTGCGAAACCGCTTTTGACCGCGTGCGCAAGGGCGAGGTCCCAGCAACGCATGCGCTTGTCACCGCCGTCCTTGAAGCCAAGGACCACATGCGCGCGCTGATGGAGACGCCGAACGGCGATCACGAGGCGCAAAGCGAACGTCTCCTGACCAACCTTCGCGCAGCCGTTGACGGAACAGGCGTGCCTGCCGCCGCCCCTGCTGCCGCGAAGGCAGATAACCGCACCCTCTTCAAGATCCGCTTCAGCCTGCCGCAGAACGCGATGGCGAATGGCACCAATCCGTTGCCGCTGCTGGACGAATTGCGCGACCTCGGCGAGTGCCGGATCGTGGCCGACCGCTCCGCCATTCCGGCACTCGATCTCCTCGCGCCGACCGACCTTTACCTTTACTGGGAGGTCGAACTCCTGACGACGCAGCCGCGCTCGGCCATTGATGACGTCTTCATCTTTGTCATGGACGAGATGCAGCTCGAGGTGACGGAAATAAACCCGGAAGCACCCAAGGCCGCCGCGGAAGCACCTGTAGAGGCTCCCAAAGCTGCCCAACCGGAAGCAGTTGCCCCAAAGGTGGCAGCCCCTGCCCCGGCGGCGCTGACCGATAACAAGCCGAACAAGGCTGCTGAAAACGTTCGCGTGCCGGCCGAGAAGCTAGACGAACTGATGGACCGCGTCGGCGAGCTGGTGATTGCCCAGTCGAGGCTCTCACAGCTTGCGGGCGGCAGCGGCGACCTGCAGCTGCGCGCTGTCTCCGAAGACGTCGAGCGCCTTTCGGGCGAGTTGCGCGACACGATGATGGTTCTTCGGATGGTGCCGGTGGCACATCTCTTCAGCCGCTTCCGCCGCCTGGTACACGACCTTGCCAACGAGACCGGCAAGACGATCGAACTCATTACCGAGGGTGAAACGACGGAAGTCGACAAGAGCGTCATCGAGCGCCTGGCCGATCCACTCGTGCACCTGGTCCGCAACTCCTGCGACCACGGCCTGGAGACGCCGGAAGAGCGGCTCGCCGCCGGCAAGACGCAAGCCGGACACATCCTGCTTTCGGCACGCCAGCAGGCCGGCGAAGTCATCATCACCATCAAGGACGACGGCCGCGGTATCAACAAGGATCGCGTTCGCGCCAAGGCCGAATCCTCCGGGCTCATCCAGCCGAATGCCAACCTGACCGACCAGGAACTCTACCAACTGATCTTCCAACCGGGCTTCTCCACCGCCCAGACCGTGACCAACCTCTCCGGCCGTGGTGTCGGCATGGATGTGGTGAAGCGGACGATCGACGCGCTTCGCGGCACCATCAACGTCGCCAGCCATCCGGGGGAGGGCTCGGAGATCTCGCTGGCGATCCCGCTGACGCTTGCCATCATCGATGGCCTGCTCGTGCGTGTCGGCACCGGCCGCTACGTCATCCCGCTTTCGGCGGTCGAAGAATGCCTCGAGCTTTCGATCGAGGAGGACATGCGTTCGCGCGGCCGCAGCTTCATCTCGCTGCGAGACAGCCTCGTGCCCTTCCTGCGCCTGCGAGATCTCTTCCGCACCGGCACCAAGCCGGACCCCTTCCAGAAGGTCGTCGTCATATCGACCGGTTCGGAACGCGTCGGCCTCGTGGTGGACCAGATCATTGGTGACCACCAGACCGTCATCAAGGCCATGTCGAAGCTGCATCACGACGTGGCGACCTTCTCGGGTGCGACGATCCTCGGCGATGGTGACGTGGCTTTGATCCTCGATGTCGGACACCTGGTGGCCGAGGGACAACAACAGGAGGCGCATCTGCGCGCGGCGGGATGATGGAAGCGGTCAGCAAGATCTCCGAGAATATCTGGAACGGCCGCGAGGAACTCGAAGTCCTCACCTTCGACATCGCCGGCGAGATGTTCGCACTGGAAGCCTTCATCGTGCAGGAAATCCTCGATCTCCTGCCGGAAACGACGGTGCCGGGTGCCAAGGCCTTTGTCGGCAGCGTCATCAACTTCCGCGGCAAGGTCATTCCGCTTGCCGACATCCGGCTCGCCTTTGGCATGGATGCGACCAAATCGACGATCGATAGCCGGATCATCGTCATCGAAATCACGATCGACGGCGAGCCCGTGCTCGCCGGGATCCGCACCGACAAGGTGCACGAGGTCACCACGCTGTCCCGCGCTGCAGGCGAACCGCCTCCCAGTGTCGGCATGCGCTGGCGGCCCGACTTTATCGACTGCCTGGTCAAGCGGGGAAGTGAGTTCATCATCATCCCCAATCTCCAGGTCATATTTTCTGCACAACATGACCGTTCCGCGACCGCGAACACGCACGGTTGATTAGCCATTTATTGGAGACGTAAAATGCGCGCCTCGATCAAAATGAAGCTGGCCCTCGCCTTCGGCTTCGTCATTCTCATGCTGGTGGGAACGGCCGGCTACGGCATTCTCAGCCTGAGCCAGATCAACGACACGCTTGAGCATGTGCTCACAGGGCCTGTCGAACGGCTGAAGTTTGCACAGAGCCTGAACAGCGAACAGCTGCAGCAGACACGCCAGCAGAAGAACCTGCTGATGTCCACGACCGGCCAAGAAAAGCAGGAATATATCGCCAAGAGCGACAACGCCCGCGCCAACTTCGACCAGATGTTCAAGTCGGTTGAGGCGCTTGCCACCGAGGAGGGCAAGAAGAACTGGGCACGTCTCGCCGGCCTGACCGCCGAGTTCCGCAAGCAGGACGACCGCATCCGCGCCTACATGCTTTCCGGCGACACCTCGTCCGCGATCAACATCTCCAACAATGAGGCGCGTGTCGTCACCAACGACATCGACGCCCTCCTGTCCGAAATCGTGAAGCTTGAAGAAACGCGTCTGGTCGAAGCCGAGGAGGCTGGAGACATCGCCTACGAGCAGACCCGCATGATCATGATCGCGGTTGCCGGCGTGGCCGTTCTGGTTGCCATCATTGCAGCTTTCTGGATCGCGCTGTCGATCAACCGTGGCCTGCGCAATGCCGTCGCGGCCGTCCAGAATGTTGCCGAAGGCGACCTGACGCGCTTTGCGACGATCACCAGCAAGGACGAGATCGGCGAACTCTTGGGTTACGTCAACACCATGATCGAGCGCCTGCGCGGCGTCGTCACGGATGCCCTGTCGGCCTCCGACAACGTGTCTTCGGGCAGCCAGGAACTTTCGGCAAGCTCGGAAACCCTGTCCCAGGGTGCAACCGAACAGGCGTCTGCCGCCGAGGAAGCCTCTGCTTCGATGGAAGAGATGGCCGCCAACATCAAGCAGAACGCCGACAACGCGGCCCAGACCGAGAAGATCGCCCGCCAGTCTTCCAAGGATGCAGAAGCTTCCGGCGAAGCCGTCAGCCGCGCCGTTACCGCGATGCGCGTGATCGCCGAGAAGATCTCGATCGTGCAGGAAATCGCCCGCCAGACCGACCTCTTGGCGCTCAATGCTGCGGTTGAAGCCGCACGCGCCGGTGAGCATGGCAAGGGCTTTGCGGTCGTCGCATCGGAAGTTCGCAAGCTCGCCGAGCGCTCACAGGCCGCCGCTGCGGAAATCAGCGCGCTCTCCGGCGACACTGTCCAGGTTGCCACCGAAGCCGGTGAAATGCTGAACCGGCTGGTGCCTGACATCCAGAAGACGGCGGAACTTGTCTCCGAAATCTCGGCCGCCTGCCGCGAGCAGGATATCGGTGCGAGCCAGATCAACGAAGCGATCCAGCAGCTCGACAAGGTGACCCAGCAAAACGCCAGCGCCTCGGAAGAAATGTCGTCCACGTCGGAAGAGCTGGCATCCCAGGCGGAAGAACTGCAGGCGTCGATCGCCTTCTTCCGGGTCGACCAGTCCGGCGCCAAGAAGCAGGCAAAGCGTGCTCCGGCAACATTCAGCCACCAGCCTACCGCCAAGCCGGCCCAGCGCCCGACGGCACCGCGCTCGAACCTCAATTCCGTTGCGGCACAGCAGCAGCGCGTGAAAGGCTTTGCGCTTGACCTCTCGATGGGTGGCCCCGATGCAGACGACGCGGACTTCCGCGAAAGTGCCTGAATCGGCCATGGCGGCGCTGGGCTTCGTTAAGCTCGGCGCTGCCAGTCCAACCTAGATACCGGATGCCCGAGGAGGCCGCGTGATGGCAAGTTCATCTTCCGAAGCACAGTTCGTGACCTTCAGCCTTGGAGAGGAAATCTTCGCCGTGCCTGTCGAGGTGGTGCGCGAAATCCTCGACCATGAAGAGCCGTTCAAGATCCCGCATGGACCGGATTACCTGCTCGGCCTGCGCGACGTGCGCGGTCATGGTGTTCCAGTGATCGACCTTCGGCTGCGGCTCGGCATGACGCGGACCGAAAAGACGCCGCATACACGCATCCTGGTGCTCGACGTTCCGGTGGCCGACCGCGTGCTGGCCCTAGGCCTTGTCGCAGATCGGGTTTACGAGGTCGTGCCGTTCAACCGCAGCCAGGTTGAGACGGCGCCGGATATCGGCGTCCGCTGGCGCTCGGACTACATCGCCGGCGTGGTGCGGCGGGAGAGCGGCTTTGTTGTCATCATCGATCTCGCGCGACTCTTCTCCGATTCAGGCTCTGCATTGGCGAGTCTTGAAACGCCTGCGCGCGTTGCGTGACGCCTCCATGAGCCATCGCCCAACCGACAAGTCTTCCGTACGGGGTGCCCCATGAACATGGCAGTCAGAAGCCAGTCGCTGGATGACCAGCTGAGCAAGCGCAATTTCGACCTGCTTGCGAAATACATCTATGATTACAGCGGCATCAAGATGCCGCACACGAAGATGACGATGCTCGAGGGTCGGCTGCGGCGCCGCCTGAGGGTCACGGGGCTCCCGAGCTTCGACAGCTACTGCGACTACCTGTTCAAGCAAGGTGGGCTTGAAAGCGAGTCAATCTTCCTGATCGATGCCGTAACCACCAACAAGACCGACTTCTTCCGCGAGCCGAAGCATTTCGAATACATGATCCAGTCGGCCCTGCCGGATATCGTGGCGAGTTTCGGCGACCGCCGCATCCGCACCTGGAGCTCGGCCTGCTCCACCGGCGCAGAGCCCTATACGATGGCGATGGTGCTGAACGAATATATCGCCGCGCACGCGCCGGACCGGGATTATTTCATTCTCGCCACGGATCTCTCGACCGACGTGCTGCAGAAGGCGCAGCGTGGCATCTACCAGAGCGATATCCTGGCCCCGGTGCCCACCGAGATGATGCGCAAATATGTGATGCAGCCCGCCGACAAGCGGCGCAGCGAAATGCGCATCCACCCGACACTGCGGTCGAAGGTCGGCTTTGCGCGGCTCAACCTGATGGATGACAAATATCCGGTCGGCGAGCCGCAGCACCTGATCTTCTGCCGCAACGTGCTCATCTACTTCGACAAGCCGACGCAGAACCATGTGCTTTCAAGGCTTTGCGACAACCTCCTGCCCGGCGGTTACCTGTTCATCGGGCATTCCGAAACCGCGACCGGCTTTGATCTCCCGATCAAGCAGGTCGCGAACACCGTGTTCAAACGGATCTGATAACATGTCCCAGAAAATTCGCGTCCTCATCATCGACGACTCTGCCAGCGTACGGCAGACATTGACGGCGGTTCTTTCGGCCGATCCCGAGATTGAAGTCATGGGGGCCGCGACCGATCCCTTCATGGCTGCCCGCAAGATCAAGGAGCAGATCCCGGACGTCATCACGCTTGATGTCGAGATGCCGCAGATGGATGGGATCACCTTCCTGCGCAAGCTGATGGTGCAGCATCCAATTCCGGTGGTGATGTGCTCGTCGCTGACCGAAAGCGGATCGGAAACGCTGATGCAGGCGCTCGAAGCGGGCGCAGTCGACATCATCCTCAAGCCGAAGATCGGCGCTGCCGACCATCTTGCCGAGTCTGGGGAACGCATCCGTACGGTGGTCAAGTCAGCCGCCCGGGCACGGGTGAGCAAGCTGCGCGCGTCCCGCGTCGCGGACGGCACCATCAACACCAAGCTGACGGCCGACGCCGTGCTGCCTCCGCCGAAGATCGGCGCCATGGCAAAGACCACCGAGATGGTGGTCTGCGTCGGCGCGTCGACCGGCGGCACCGAGGCGCTTCGCGAAATGCTGGAGGCGCTTCCCGCGAACTCCCCCGGCATCGTCATCGTTCAGCACATGCCGGAAAAGTTCACCGCCGCCTTTGCCAAGCGCCTCAACGGGCTTTGTGAGGTGGAAGTGAAGGAAGCACAGGACGGCGATCCGGTTCTGCGCGGCCACGTGCTGATCGCGCCGGGCGACAAGCACATGCTGCTGGAGCGGCGCGGCGCACGCTACGAAGTGTCCGTTCGTGCCGGCCCATTGGTCAGCCGCCACCGACCCTCCGTCGACGTGCTGTTCCGTTCTGCCGCCCGCTCTGCCGGCGCCAACGCCATGGGCGTCATCATGACCGGCATGGGTGATGACGGCGCGCGCGGCATGAACGAGATGCACCAGGCCGGCGCCTATACGGTGGCGCAGGACGAGGCGACCTCGGTCGTCTTCGGCATGCCCAAGGAAGCAATAGCCCACGGCGGCGTCGACAAGATCGTGCCGCTCGAACAGATTGCCCGGGAGATCCTTGCGGCAGATCGTCGTCGGTAAGATCTGCCACCGGCATCTTTACCGCCCATTAACCCTGTCTGGCAAAAATCCGCCCCGACGCATCATGAGGGTGCGGTGAGAGCGATCGATGCTCGCAGCCGGACAGGAAACAAAGATGCCAGTCATTACCTTTGCCAACACCAAAGGCGGAGCAGGCAAGACCACTGCCGTGCTTCTGCTCGCAACGGAACTCGTTGAGCAGGGGTATCGCGTCACCATTCTCGACGCCGATCCTCAATACTGGATCAGCCGCTGGCATATGCTCTCGCCGCCGAACCCGAACCTCCACGTGATTTCCTATGTCACCGCGAGCTCCATCGACCGCCATATCTCTGAGAACCGGCACCGGACGGATTATTTCGTGCTCGACCTGCCAGGTGCCCAGAGCCCGCTGCTCGCCAAGGCAATCGGGATGTCCGACCATGTGCTGATCCCGATCCAGGGTTGCGCCATGGATGCCCAGGGTGGCGCGAACGTGCTGGAACTGCTGCGCTACCTGGAAGACAAGGCGAACCTGCGGGTTCCGCATTCCGTCGTGCTGACCCGCGTCAATTCGATGGTGACGACCCGTGCGCTGCTTGCCGTCAAGATGCTGCTCGCCGAGCGCAATGTCGACGTGCTCAACACGCCGATCATCGAACGTGCCGCCTTCCGCGACATCTTCGATATTGGCGGCACGCTCTACACAATGGACGAAGCGCGCGTCAGCAATCTCGACAAGGCCCGCCAGAACGCCCGGCTCTTTGCGCTGGAGATGCTCAAGCGCGTCCCGCTTTACCATCGCAAACCGCTCTCCGAGCGCTTCGTGAAGGCTGCCTGATCAGCGGCAGCGCAGGCTCTGGTAGGTGAACTGGGCGGTGTAGAACGGCACCGCCTCCCGCAAGCCGAGGCGCAGCGCCATCCAGACCGAGACCGCCGCCCAGGCAGCGCGCATATAGGCGTCGGCCCGCCAGAGCGCGGCATCGGCATCGGACTGCATAGCCTTCATTCGCCCGCTCAGCTGTTCGAATTCATCGAGAAGCGCCAAAACCGCCTGCACAGTCTCACCCTCCCCGGCTGACGCAACCTCGACCCGTGCCCGTTTTAGGAAGACCGAAAGCCCCTTGCCGTCGTCGCGCCAGAGCCGACGCGTCAAAAGGTCGAGCGCCTGCATGCCCGTGGTGCCCTCATAGATCGTCATGATCCGCGCATCGCGCAGATATTGTTCGAGCGGCCAGTCACGCGTGTAGCCCGCTCCGCCCAGCACCTGCATCGCGCCACTCGCGACCGTGAAGCCAAGATCAGCGCCGAAGTTCTTGATGAGCGGCAGCATCCAGCCGGTGAATTGATCGAGCTCCTCATCCTGTTTGAGCTTGGCGAGATCCATGGCGGTGGCGATCTCAAGGACGGCCGCGCGCACCACTTCCGTCGCCACCCGCATTTCCCATAGCTGACGCTTCACATCCGGATGGCTGTTGATCGGCACCGGCGGCTGGTCCGGCCGGCCTCCCTGCTTGCGGTCAGCGGCATAGGTTTCGGCAATATCGATAGCTGCCGATGCAAGTCCCAGGCCCTGGCAGCCGGTCAGCAGCCGCATCAGTTCGATCATCGTGAAGAGTTGCGGCAACCCCCGCCCCTCCTGCCCGATCAGGATGCCGCGAGCGTTTTCGAATCGGAGCGCGCAGGTAGGCGAACCGTACAAGCCCATCTTCTCCTCGATCCGCTCCAGCGTGATGCCGTTCGCCACACCGTCGATATGGTTCGCCACACCGTCGATATGGTTCGGCACGAGGAACAGGCTGATCCCGCGGGTGCCCGGCGCATCATCGGTGCGAGCCAAGAGGCAATGGCCGATGCGGCCTGCCATGTCGTGGTCACCAAACGAGATCCAGATCTTCTGGCCGCTGACCAGCCACTGGTCGCCCTGCCCTGTCGCCCGTGTGCGCAGACGCCCGACATCGGAACCGGCGTCGGGCTCGGAGATGCAGATCGTCGCCGCCCATTCGCCGGATGCAAGTTTCGGCACCCACTCGCCCGCCACCGCCTCGTCGGCCGCTTCGGCGAGAAGATGCGCCGCCGCGCGCGTGGAGCCCGCAGCCATCATCAGCGCCACGCAAGCGCGTTCGAAAAGTGGAGCACAGGCGGCATGCAGTGTCAGTGGCAAGGCCTGGCCGCCCAGATGATCGGCGACATCCATGCCGAGCCAGCCAGCTTCGCCATAACGCCGGAAGGCATCTGCGAACCCATGCGGTGTCCTGACCCGACCATTCACGACGCTCGCGCCGATGCGATCGCCGACCGTGTTCAGCGGCGCAAGTACACCTTCGGCAAAGGACGCCGCCTCTTCGAGGATCGCCGCAACCATTTCGTCGTCGCAATCGCTTCGGAGCGTCTTCAACTCCTGCCATCCTGGCGTCAGAGCCAGGATATCAAGCGTCCGCCGTGCCTGATCTGTAAACGACATGCGACTACTTCGGCTGCATCCGGAGCGCCCCGTCGAGCCGGATAACCTCGCCGTTCACGTAACTGTTCTCGACCAGGAAGCGCACCGTTTCGGCAAACTCCGCCGGATCCCCGAGCCTGGCCGGATAGGGAATTGCAACCGCCAGACTGTCCTGCGCCTCCTGTGGCAGGGCCTTGAGCAGCGGGGTAAAGAATAGGCCCGGTGCGATGGTGTTGACCCGGATGCCGAAGCGGGAGAACTCGCGTGCCGCCGGCAACCCGAGCGAGACGATGCCGCCCTTGGAAGCCGAATAGGCTGCCTGGCCGATCTGGCCTTCGAAGGCCGCCACCGATGCCGTGTTGATGATGACGCCCCGCGCCTTGTCTTCGCGCTCCGGAGCGTGCGCCATGCGCTCCGCGCCAAGCCGCATCATGTTGAAGGTGCCGATCAGGTTGACGCGGATCGCCTTCTCGAATTCCGCGAGCGGCAGCGGCCCCTCGCGACCGAGGATGCGGCCGGCGGTGGCGATGCCGGCGCAATTGACGAGTATCCGCAGGCCGTCGCCGGCCTTTGCCGCGACATCCAAAGCAGACGATGCATCGTCTTCACTCGCCACGTCACCCGCGAGTGCCACACCGCCGATCTCGGCCGCCACCTTTTCGGCCGCCTCCTTGTTCCTGTCGAAGATATGGACGACGGCGCCGCGACTGGCCAGGAGCCGTGCCGTCGCCTCTCCCAGCCCGGATCCGCCACCGGTCACGAGCGCGCTCGAACCCTCTATCCTCATGCCGCCAGTTCCTTTCCAACCTTGATCACGCCCTGCACATCGGCATAAAGCGCCTCCACCAGATCCCCACGATGCGCCAGAACCGCCCGCTGGTTGATGGACCCCTTGTCCGTGACCTCGCCCTTTTCGAAACGCAGCGGATCGGTCATCAGCATGATGCGCATGACGCGCGTTGCCGAGCCACTCGCCTGCGCCTGGTGTTCCTTCAGGCGCTCGGCAATGGCGGCGCGAACCTGGGGATGGGCAACGACCTGCTCATCCGTCAGGTCATCCGCACCGCCCAAGAGCTTGCGCAGCGCCGGCATGAACGGCACCGCAAGTGCCCCGAGCTCGGCGCGGTTTTCGCCTGTGATCACCGCGTCACGGATCAGGCCGCCGAACTGGTTGACGATCTGGGCGCGCAACACGCCGACCGCGACCCAGGTGCCTGTCTGCAGCTTGAAATTCTCGGCAATGCGGCCGTCGAAGTAAAAGCCCTTGCGTGGGTCGTAAGGCACGGCGAATTTTACCGCGTCCCCGATGCGATAGAACCCTTCGTCATCGAAGGCTTCGCGCGTCAGCTTTTCGTTGCGCCAGTAACCGGGGGTGACGTTTGGTCCCTTCAGGCGCAGCTCGTATTTCTCGTCGATCGGCACCAGCTTCATGATCACGCCCTGGCCGGGAATACCGATATTGCCCGGCTTGTCCTGCGGATCGGTGCAGAACAGCGCAAAAGGCGCGGTTTCCGTCGATCCGATGCCGGTTGCGAGCGGCACATGCTCGCCGATCGTCATCTCTGAGAGGTCGAGCAACGCATCCCACGTATGCTGGGCCATGCCGGCACCGGCATACATCAGCATCTTCAGGTCCTTGAAGAAGTTCTTGCGGAGCGCTTCATCCTCGCGCATCGCCTGGATCAGCATCTCGTAGCCGGCCGGCACGTTGAAGTACCAAGTGGGGGCTACATCGCGCAGGTTGGCGATGGTCTGGCCGATCAACGCCGGCGATGGCTTGCCGCGGTCGATATAGTAGGTGCCGCCGTTGTAGATGACGAGGTTGAAGCACTTGCTGCCTGCCGCCGTGTGGTTCCAGGGCGCCCAATCCACCAGGATCGGCGGCTCGTCGCGGAAATAGGCGTAACAATCCGCCACCTGTTCCTGGTTCGAACACAGCATGCGTTGCGTCTGGATGACCGCCTTCGGCGAACCGGTCGTGCCGGAGGTGAAGAGAAATTTCGCGACGGTGTCGGGCCCAACGGCATCGAAGGCTGCGGTCACGGCATCCGTGGGCGTGGTCTTCAGGATGTCATCGAAGCGGAACATCTGCGCGCGGTCGTCCGGGATGTTGCGCATCGCCGCGAACGGCATATCAGCGCCAAATGCCGTATCGACCGCCTTGCGGAAGGCGGCCGCGTCGTCCGCGAAGACAAGACCAGGCGTGATCTGACGCGCAATGTCGTGGAGCTTGCCGAAGTCTGCGGAGATCGTGGCATAGGTCGGGGCCACCGCTGCGGAAGGAACGCCGACATGCTGGGCGCCCAGCGCCATCAAGGCGTGTTCGATCGAGTTTTCGGAGAGGATGACCAGCGGGTTTTCCGGTGACAGGCCAAGATCGAGCAGGAATTGCGCAATCCGTTCGACGGCATCGACCGCTTCGCGGTAGCTCACCCGGCGCCACTCGCCGGTTCCCTCGCGGTCTGCCATCCAAGTCCGGTCCGGCGCCACCCTTGCCCAGTGCAGAAGACGCTCGTTCATCTTGTCGGGGTAAGGCCCCAACGGATCTTCGCGCCAGATGACGAATTCGCCATTCGGCCGCTCCTCCCATCGCACGGTTGGCGACCATAGCTTTACATCACGCACGGCTTTGCCAGCCATACCATCCTCCCAGATGCAGCATCCTCAGCTCCCAAATTTTGTTTACAAAGAAACAATCTCTCTGTAAACGATCAATCACTTCAGGTAGCCGATGGGAGCGGCCGCCAAAGGACCAAGAAGGCGGGCAAACCGCTTCTTTCTCGACGCCTGCTCTTTTCGGAGGAGACACAAACCATGGCCGATCAGGCGGCAAGCAGCTTCGTCACCTATGAACTCCGCGGCAAGATCGCGCATATCGGCCTCAACCGTCCGGAAAAGCGCAACGCGATCAGCGACCGCTTCATCGAGATGATCGCCGAAGCCGTGACACGTGCGGAAGCCGAGGCAAAGGCCGTTGTCCTGTTTGGCCACGGCGATCACTTCTGCGCCGGGCTGGACCTTGCCGAACACGTGAAGAAGACACCGATCGAAGGCGTTCGCGGTTCACGGCGCTGGCATGCAGTGTTTGGCGGTATCGAGCATGGCACGATCCCTTGGATTTCCGCGCTGCATGGCGCTGTTGTTGGCGGCGGCCTTGAGCTTGCGGCATCCACCCATATCCGCGTTGCGGAAAAGTCTGCTTTCTTTGCGCTTCCCGAGGGCCAGCGCGGCATCTTCGTTGGCGGCGGCGGCTCGGTGCGCGTTGCGCGCCTGACCGGTACGGCCCGCATGACCGACATGATGCTGACCGGCCGTGTCGCCTCTGCCGAAGAGGCAGAGCGCTGGAACCTGGTGCAGTACATCGTCGATGCCGGCCAGGCGCGCGAAAAGGCGCACCAGCTGGCGGAAGCTGCGGCCAGCAATGCCGAAATCTCGAACTACGCTGTCATCAATGCGCTGCCGCGCATCCAGGACATGGCGAAGGAGGACGGCCTGTTCGTTGAATCCTTCATCTCCTCTTTCACTGCGACGAGCCCTGAGGCAGAAGAGCGCCTGCGCGCCTTCCTCGAGAAGCGCGCTGCGCGCCTGAAGGCGCCTGGTTCAAGTTGAGGAGCATGCGAAGATGGATATGCCGGTCCGAGTGGCAGATGACGTAGATCTGGGACGATTGGACTCGGCGCTTGGTTTCCTTCTGCGCATGGCCCAGTTGAAGGTTTATGAGCGCTTCTTCGAGACGCTTGGCGACAAGGACCTGAAGCCCGGTGAGTTTTCAGTGCTTTGGGTCATCTCCCGCAATCCCGGCATCCGCCAGAGCGTGCTAGGCCAGCGGCTGATGATCAAGCGGGCCCACATGACCAAGCTGATCCGCGGTTTTGAGGACAGGGGTCTGGTGACGCGACGTGTGCCGGATGAAGACCGTCGCGCGGTCGAGATCACGCTGACGCCGGAAGCGGCGGCGCGGGTGGAAAAAGCCGCAGAATGGTTCTTCGATTTCGAGGATGCTGTCGGCAACAACCTTTCATCGGCCGAACAGAAGCAGCTGACCTTGCTGCTCAGGAAGATTGTCGGACTGAACTGAAACCAGCCGGGAGGAGCCATCTTGAACATCGACGAGCTGATCGCGATCGACATCCATACCCATGCCGAGGAGCCGTGCTGCGGGCCGCGCGACGATGGTTATGACGACTTCCAGGCCGGCATGGCCAAATATTTCAAGAACCCGGCCGGCCACAAGGGTATGCTGCCGACGGTAAACGAGACAGCCGTCTACTACCGGGAACGCAAGATCGGCTGCGTTATCTTCCCGGTCGATGCCGAACGCGAGACCGGCTTTCGCCGCTACAACAACGAAGAAGTGGCGATGATCGCTGCTGAAAACAGCGACATCATGATCCCCTTTGCCTCGATCGACCCCGCCAAGGGCAAGATGGGTGCGCGGGAAGCGCGGCGGCTCGTGCGGGAGTTTGGCGTCAAGGGTTTCAAGTTCCACCCGACCATGCAGGCCTTCTACCCGAACGACAGGATGGCCTACCCGCTTTACGAAGCGATTGCCGAAGAAGGCGCGATCACGCTCTTCCACACCGGCCAGACAGGGGTTGGTGCCGGCATGCGCGGCGGAATGAACATGCGGCTTAAATATTCAAACCCGATCTACCTGGACGATGTCGCTGCGGATTTCCCCGACATGCCGATCATCCTGGCGCATCCTTCCTTCCCCTGGCAGGAAGAGGCGCTATCGGTCGCCACCCACAAGCCGAACGTCTATATCGACATGTCCGGGTGGTCGCCGAAGTATTTCCCGCCGATCCTCGTGCAGTACGCCAATTCGCTGCTGAAGCATAAAATGCTGTTCGGCTCCGACTGGCCGGCGATCACGCCGGATCGTTGGCTCACAGACTTTGCTGGCATTGCGATCAAGGATGAGGTTCGCCCGCTGATCCTCAAGGAAAACGCCCGCAGGCTGCTCAAGATCTAGCTGCGGGCGCCAACGCTCAGATATTGCGTCGCTTGCCTTCGAGGATATCGATGATCGAGTTTGCGGCATCGAGCACATTGGTGCCGGGACCGAAAACGGCGGCGACGCCATTTTGCAGCAGGTAATCGTAATCCTGCCGCGGGATGACTCCACCGACCACGACAATGATGTGGCCGGCGCCACGGGCCTTCAGTGCCTCGACAAGCTGGGGTGCCAGCGTCTTGTGGCCCGCGGCAAGCGAGGACATGCCGACCACCTGCACCTGTTCGCGAATGGCAAGGTCAGCCGCCTCTTCCGGCGTCTGAAACAGGGGACCGGCCAGAACCTCAAAACCGATATCACCGAAAGCCGAGGCAATGACCTTAGCGCCGCGGTCGTGGCCGTCCTGGCCGAGCTTGGCGACCATGACCTTCGGCTTGCTGGATGCGGCGCTGTAAGTCTTCAGCCGGCTCACGATCGTCTGGTATTCCGGATCGTCCTCGTAAGCCGTGCCGTAGATATCGCCCACCACCGTCGGCTGGGCTGAGTGACTGCCGAAGGCCTGGCGCATGGCATCGGAAATCTCGCCGACGGTAGCGCGGGCGCGTGCTGCCTCGATTGCGACTTCCAGCAGATTGCCCTCGCCGGTTTCCGCTGCCTGTTCAAGAACGGAGAGTGCTGCCGCGACGCGCTTCGGATCACGCTGCCTGCGAACTTCCTCAAGCCGCCTGATTTGAGCATTGCGGACCGCGGTATTGTCGATTGCCAGGATGTCGATCGGCTCCTCGTTTTCCAGCCGGTACTTGTTGACGCCGACGATGATCTCCTCGCCGCGGTCGACCTTCGCCTGTCGCAGCGTCGCGGCCTCTTCGATCAGACGCTTCGGCAAACCTTCGGCCACGGACTTGGTCATGCCGCCCATGGCTTCCACTTCCTCGATTAGAGCCCAGGCCTTGTCGGCAAGCTCCTTTGTGAGGCTCTCGACGTAATAGGACCCAGCAAGCGGATCCACGACCTTTGTGACGCCGGTCTCGTGCTGCAGGATGAGCTGCGTATTGCGGGCGATACGCGCAGAGAAGTCCGTTGGCAGGGCCATGGCTTCGTCGAGCGCATTGGTATGCAGCGACTGCGTGCCGCCGAGCACCGCGGACATCGCTTCATAAGCGGTGCGGATGACGTTGTTATAAGGATCCTGCTCCTGCAGCGAGACGCCGGAGGTTTGGCAGTGCGTGCGCAGCATCAGCGAGCCGGGCTTCTGCGGCTTGAACTCTTCCATGATCCGCGCCCAAAGGAGGCGCGCAGCGCGCAGCTTTGCCGCTTCCATGAAGAAGTTCATGCCGATCGCAAAGAAGAAGGACAGCCGGCCGGCGAAGTCATCAACATTCAGCCCCTTGGCGAGCGCCGCGCGCACGTACTCGCGTCCGTCTGCCAATGTGAAAGCCAGTTCCTGCACCAGCGTCGCACCTGCCTCCTGCATATGGTAACCGGAGATCGAGATGGAGTTGAAGCGCGGCATTTCCTTTGCCGTATATTCGATGATGTCGGCAACGATCCGCATTGAAGGCTCGGGCGGATAGATATAGGTGTTGCGGACCATGAACTCCTTGAGGATGTCGTTCTGGATGGTGCCAGAGAGCTCGGCCCGCGAACAGCCTTGTTCCTCACCGGCAACGATGAAGGAGGCGAGGATCGGGATGACCGCACCATTCATGGTCATCGACACCGACATCTCCTTCAGCGGGATGCCGTCGAACAGGATCTTCATGTCCTCGACCGAATCAATCGCCACGCCGGCCTTGCCGACATCACCTTCGACACGGGGATGGTCGGAATCATAACCGCGATGGGTCGCAAGGTCGAAGGCGACCGAAAGGCCCTTTTGCCCCGCTGCGAGATTGCGGCGGTAGAACGCGTTCGATTCCTGCGCCGTGGAGAAGCCGGCATATTGGCGGATCGTCCAGGGCCGGCCCGCATACATGGTGGCGCGCGGGCCGCGCACGAAAGGCTTCATGCCCGGTAACGAATCGAGATGATCAACGCTTTCGAGATCGGTCGCCGTATAGAGCGGCTTGATGTCTATCCCTTCCGCCGTGTGCCAGGTCAGGGTCTCGGGAGAGGCCTTGAGTTCCTTCTCGGCCAGTTGTTCCCAATCCTTCAGGGTCTTCTCCGACATCGGTCGCTCCTCGATACGCCTCTGTTCACACGCGAATTGCTCCGCGGTGGCTTGGAATCCACGTTAGCGGAGCGCGGAAGCTGCGTTGCATCTTCCGCGTCTTCCCGCCTCTATTCGAACTCCATGATCAGTTCGTCGACCGCCAGGCTCTGGCCGGCTGCGGCCGCCACGTGCTTCACCACGCCCTGCTTTTCCGCCTTCAGCACGTTTTCCATCTTCATCGCTTCGACGGTCGCGAGCGTCTGGCCCGCTTCGACACGGTCGCCTGCCTTGACGGCGACCGAGGTGATAACACCCGGCATCGGGCAAAGCAGCATCTTCGACGTATCCGGCGGCAACTTCACCGGCATCAGGCGCGCCAGTTCGGCGACACGCGGCGAGCGGACCCGTGCAGTGACATCCGTACCGCGCCAGCGGAGCCGGATGGCAGAGCCGATCAGGTCGATCTTCACGCCAATCGTTTCGTCCCCGACACGGAAGGAGGCATGGCTTTGGCCCGGCAACCAGCCGCTGCCGATCGAGATCCGCGTTCCGTCGGCAAACACGGCATCAGCGCCGGCAGGCCCACGTTCCAGCGAAACAGCATGCTCGGAGCCTGCGAGCGTTACCACCCAATCCTTGCCCACGACCCGACGGTGGTTGCCGATGGTGCCGGAGATCTGCACCGCCCGTTCCTGGATTACTTGGTTGGCGAACACAGCGATGGCCGCCAGCTTGTGCCCCGCCGCCTCGTCCACCGAAACACCGGAAAAGCCATCCGGAAACTCTTCGGCGATATAGGCGGTGGTGAGATTCCCGGAGCGGAAGCGTTCCTGGTGCATGACCGCCGACAGGAACGGCAGGTTATGGCCGATGCCTTCGACTTCGAAATCATCAAGCGCCCGGCCCATGGCATCGATCGCCGCCGTGCGGTTTTCGGCCCAGGTGCAGAGCTTGGCGATCATCGGGTCGTAATACATCGAGATCTCGCCGCCTTCGAAGACGCCGGTGTCGTTGCGAACGATGACCTCTCTCCCTTGGCCGTCGGGACGGTTACCTTCCTTCGGCGGGCGATATCGCGTGAGCCGCCCGATCGACGGCAGGAAGCTGCGATAGGGATCTTCGGCATAAAGCCGGCTTTCGATCGCCCAGCCGTTGAGCTTCACATCCGCCTGGCCAAACGAAAGCGCCTCGCCGGCGGCAACCCGGATCATCTGTTCGACAAGATCGATGCCGGTGATGAGTTCGGTGACCGGATGCTCCACCTGCAGGCGGGTGTTCATTTCGAGGAAGTAAAAGTTGCGCTCGCCATCGACGATGAACTCCACCGTGCCGGCGGAGAAGTAACCAACGGCTTTCGCAAGCGCGACGGCCTGCTCACCCATCGCCTTGCGGGTCGCCTCATCCAGGAACGGCGATGGCGCTTCTTCAATGACCTTCTGGTTCCGCCGCTGGATCGAACATTCGCGTTCGCCGAGATAGAACGTGTTGCCGTGCTGGTCGCCCAGCACCTGGATTTCGATATGGCGCGGCTGCGTGACGAATTTTTCGATGAAGATACGGTCGTCACCAAAGGAGCTCTTGGCTTCATTGCGCGACGACTGGAAACCTTCGCGGGCTTCCTCGTCGTTCCAGGCAATGCGCATGCCCTTGCCGCCGCCGCCTGCCGACGCCTTGATCATCACCGGGTAACCGATCGAGGCGGAAATCCTGACCGCCTCCTCGGCATCTTCGATCAGCCCCATATGCCCCGGCACGGTGCTGACACCGGCTTCCGCGGCAAGCTTCTTGGAGGTGATCTTGTCACCCATCGCCTCGATGGCCTTGACCGGAGGCCCGATGAAGGCGACGCCCTCCTTCTCAAGCGCCTGCGCAAAGGCCGCATTCTCCGACAGGAAGCCGTAACCGGGATGCACCGCATCCGCGCCCGTCTGGCGAATGGCGTCGAGGATCTTGTCGATGACGATATAGGACTGGTTCGACGGCGCGGGACCGATATGCACCGCCTCGTCGGCCATGCGCACATGCAGTGCGTCGCGGTCCGCATCGGAATAGACCGCAACGGTTGCGATCCCCATCTTCTTTGCCGTCTTGATCACCCGGCAGGCGATTTCGCCACGATTGGCAATGAGGATTTTGCGGATCGCCATGCTCAGACCTCCAGCACGTCTTCAAAGGCTTCGGGGAAGCTTTGGCGCGCAACCTTTTCGTTGATGACCAGCAGCGCCTGGTAGGACAGCGGATCGAAATCCTTCTCCGCCGGAATGACCTCGCGTCCGAAAAGAAGGTTCAGCCGCGCGGCATCCAGATTGCCTCGCTCGAAGGGCTCGTCACCGAAATGATGCCAGAGCGCATGCAGGAATGCCGTATCGACCAGATGTTCCTTTGAGCCGGGACGCGAGCGGCGCGGCAGGGCCTTGAGTGGCGTCACACCTTTGGGATTGGCGCGGCGGATGGTGAACTGGATGCCCGTCCCCGGCATGCCGCCCGGAAAGCCGCGATGCTTGGTCATCTCGGGAAGATTGGCCATGAATGCTTCTCCATCCCTTACAAGGGAATCGTATCGTGTTTCTTCCAGTGCGTCGTCACCTGCTTGTTGCGGAGCGAAGCAAAGGCGCGGGCAATGCGGCGGCGTGAGGAATGCGGCATGATGACTTCATCGATGAAGCCACGCTCAGCGGCGACAAACGGATTAGCGAACCGCTCCTCATATTCCTTGGTGCGCGCGGCGATCTTTTCCGGATCACCAAGTTCAGAGCGGTAAAGGATCTCGGTTGCGCCCTTGGCCCCCATCACGGCGATCTCGGCCGTCGGCCAGGCATAGTTGATGTCGGCGCCAATATGCTTCGACGCCATGACGTCATACGCGCCGCCATAGGCCTTGCGGGTGATCAACGTCACCATCGGCACGGTCGCTTCCGAATAAGCGAAAAGCAGTTTGGCACCGTGCTTGATGACGCCTCCATATTCCTGCGCCACGCCCGGCAGGAAGCCGGGGACATCGACGAGCGTCAGGATCGGGATCGAGAAGGCATCGCAGAAGCGCACGAAGCGGGCTGCTTTGCGCGAAGAATCGATGTCCAGGCAGCCAGCCAGTACCATCGGCTGGTTGGCGACGACACCGATCGTTTCGCCCTCGAGCCGGATGAAGCCGGTGATGATGTTCTTGGCATAGGCTTCCTGGATCTCGAAGAAGTCACCTTCATCGGCGATCGCCAGGATCAGTTCCTTCATGTCGTAGGGCTTGGCGGCGCTGTCCGGGATCAGGCTGTCGAGACGGTTCTCGATCCGCGCCGGATCATCGTAGAAGGGACGCACAGGGGCCTTGGCCCGATTGTTTGCCGGCAGGAAATCGAAAAGCTGGCGCACTGCTTCCAGTGCTTCGATATCATTTTCGAAGGCAGCATCGGCCACCGAGGATTTCTGGGTATGCGTACGCGCACCGCCCAGCTCTTCCGCGGTAACCACTTCATTGGTGACCGTCTTCACCACATCCGGACCGGTCACGAACATGTAGGAGCTGTCACGCACCATGAAGATGAAGTCGGTCATGGCGGGCGAATATACCGCGCCGCCGGCGCAAGGCCCCATGATCACCGAGATCTGCGGGATGACGCCCGAGGCTTCGGCATTGCGCCGGAACACTTCGGCATAACCGGCAAGCGACGCGACACCTTCCTGGATGCGCGCGCCACCGGAGTCGTTGAGCCCGATCACCGGCGCCCCGACCCGCACCGCCATGTCCATGATCTTGCAGATCTTCTGCGCGTGGGTCTCAGACAGCGAGCCGCCGAGAACGGTGAAATCCTGCGAGAAGACATAGACCTGGCGGCCGTTGATCGTGCCCCATCCGGTCACCACGCCATCGCCGGCGACTTTCTGTTCGGCCATGCCAAAGTCCACCGCACGGTGGGTGACATACATGTCGAACTCTTCGAAGGAACCTTCGTCCAGCAGCACTTCAATGCGCTCGCGCGCCGTCAGCTTGCCCTTGGCATGTTGTGCATCAATCCGGCGCTTGCCGCCGCCAAGCCGCGCCTCGGCACGACGCTTTTCTACTTCACCCAGAACTGCGCGCATGATCACTCCCGGTGCTCGCTTGAGGTTTATCTAGCGCCTGAAGGCTGCGGAGGAAACCAAAGAACGCCAACATAGACCAATTTACGAGACGGAGCCGGGTCTTCCTCTCACCAGGCGGCGCGATAGATCGCCAGCGCGTCCTCTTCGCCGACCGGGCGGGGATTGTTGACGAGCAGGCGCTGCTGCTTCATCGCATCGGTCGCCATCTTGGGAAGCGCGTCTTCGGGGATACCAACATCCCGCAGCCGCGGCGGCAATCCAAGCCGAGCACCGAGTTGCCGGAGTTCGTTGATGAAGGCCCCGCAGCGGGCACTCAAGGATACCTCTGCGAGCGACGGAAAGGCGTCCGCCGCGATCTGCGCATAGACTTGCGATGCGACTTCCGCGTTAAAGCGTAGCACGTGCGGGAGCACAAGCGCGTTCGACAAGCCATGCGGGATGTGGAAGCTGCCGCCGATCGGGTAAGCAAGCGCATGCACGGCAGCCACGGGCGAATTCGCAAAGGCCTGGCCTGCCAGCATCGAACCGAGCAGCATCGCGCCGCGCGCGTGCCGGTCCCGGCCATCAAGGACAGCCTTCTCGATATGGGCGCCGAGAAGCCGCAGCGCCTCACGGGCCAGCATCTTGGACAGGGGGTTGTTGTTGGGGTTGATTGAGGCAAAAGCCTCGATCGCATGCACCATGGCATCAACGCCGGTTGCCGCGGTGATTGCCGCCGGCAGGCCAAGCGTCAGGTCAGGATCAAGCAGCGCGACATCAGGCAGCAGGAGAGGACTGGAGACACCGCGTTTTTCTTCATCGCCCACGGTGATGATGGCGACCGGGGTTACTTCAGATCCAGTTCCCGCGGTTGTCGGCACGAGAACCAGCGGAAGTCGCGGGCCCTTGGCATCTCCCACACCCCAGGCATCATCCAGCGTCTCACCCGAGCCGAGCAGCAGCGCCACGAGCTTGGCTACGTCCATGGATGACCCGCCGCCGAAACCAACGACCGCGGTGGCGCCAAACTCGCGTCCTGCCGCAACGGCGTTCATCAGCGTCTGCAGCGAAGGATCGGCTTCTACCGCATCGAACACCGTGACCTCGGCACCTTGCTTCCTCATTGACTCCAGTGCCGGGTCAAGCAACCCTAGCCGCCGGATTCCCGCATCCGTGACAACAAGCACGCGAGCGCCAAGAACCGGCCGGCAGAGGTCCCCGATCTCCCCAGCCGCGCCTGCGCGAAAGATGATGCTTTTTGTGGTGTTGAAGATGAACCCGTTCAATGCCTTGCTCCTCCCGTGCCTGCTGGCGGAAGTGGCAGCCTAACGAGGCGAAGCATGCGGCTCAAGGTGACGACGTCGTTAGCCGTACGTGATATCGAAGCTGGCTACCGGCATTACTGCCTCGCTGCAGATCATCTGTTCTATCTCGACAACATCGGCTGCCCTGCAGCAACCTTTTCCGCGGGCACCCGGCCGCCGGCTTGAACTACCGTTAGGTCCGGCGAGCACCCACGAGAGACTCGATGCGAGGGTGAGGCGCAGCACGGTGATGACATCAAGGTTGGACTCGGTCCGCCACTCAGGGCGCCTAGACCCGTACTGGGATATCGGAAGCGCTAGCCGAAACGCAGAAAGCCCCATAAGGGGCTGATGAGGTGTCTCTCATTTTTAGTCCGGCACGTTTGAACCCTTCAGGTTCTGCGCCTGAGGAGTTTGCCTGCACAGCGGCCGTCACGCATCTACGCGTGCGATTTGGTCCGGGAGTTGTTTTTTGAGATTGGTTGCGGGGGCAGGATTTGAACCTGCGGCCTTCAGGTTATGAGCCTGACGAGCTACCGGGCTGCTCCACCCCGCGATATTGTTTTGTTTCGGGTTTATGGCCCGTGAGGGAGTGTTGGTGTTCGAGAAGATTGGGATCCATCTTTTTGTGATGGCATTGCCTTTAATAGACCTGGCAGCGACCTACTCTCCCGCGTCTTGAGACGAAGTACCATTGGCGCTGGGGCGTTTCACGGCCGTGTTCGGAATGGGAACGGGTGCGGCCGCCCCGCCATGACCACCAGGTCAATTAAGGGCAATGAACCAACATTTCTGTTGGCATGTGTTGAGAAGCTGGATTTGTTCATCGCCTGATCTTGTCCTGGCGGGCTGATCGCAGCCTGCCGGCTGCTGCCCTGCGGACGGCCCGCCAAATGCTTGGCGACGGCCTTTGGCCTGTATGGCTGCCCGGCGCTCTGTTGAGCACGGGAGCCAGACAAGCTGGCGATGGTCTTGATTGAACACGTCTGGCTTCATCGTCGCGTCTTGTGACGCGTGATGAGCATGGTCAATGGGAACGATGAAGTCGATCGGGCTATTAGTACCGGTAAGCTTCATGCATTGCTGCACGTCCACACCCGGCCTATCAACGTGGTCGTCTTCCACGGCCCTGATAGGGAATACTCGTTTTCAGGTTGGTTTCCCGCTTAGATGCCTTCAGCGGTTATCCATTCCATATATAGCTACCCTGCTATGCCCTTGGCAGGACAACAGGTCCACCAGAGATATGTCCATCCCGGTCCTCTCGTACTAGGGACAGATCCTGTCAATATTCCTACACCCACGGCAGATAGGGACCGAACTGTCTCACGACGTTCTGAACCCAGCTCACGTACCGCTTTAATTGGCGAACAGCCAAACCCTTGGGACCTGCTCCAGCCCCAGGATGCGATGAGCCGACATCGAGGTGCCAAACAACCCCGTCGATATGGACTCTTGGGGGTCATCAGCCTGTTATCCCCGGCGTACCTTTTATCCGTTGAGCGATGGCCCTTCCACGCGGGACCACCGGATCACTATGACCGACTTTCGTCTCTGCTCGACTTGTCAGTCTCGCAGTCAGGCGGGCTTATGCCATTGCACTCGACGACCGATTTCCGACCGGTCTGAGCCCACCATCGCGCGCCTCCGTTACTCTTTCGGAGGCGACCGCCCCAGTCAAACTACCCACCATACACTGTCCCGGATCCGGATAACGGACCGCGGTTAGACATCCATGACGATAAGGGTGGTATTTCAAGGATGGCTCCACGAGAACTGGCGTCCCCGCTTCAAAGCCTACCACCTATCCTACACATGCCGACACGAATGCCAGTGTAAAGCTATAGTAAAGGTGCACGGGGTCTTTCCGTCTAACCGCAGGAACCCCGCATCTTCACGGGGAATTCAATTTCACTGAGTCTATGTTGGAGACAGCGGGGAAGTCGTTACGCCATTCGTGCAGGTCGGAACTTACCCGACAAGGAATTTCGCTACCTTAGGACCGTTATAGTTACGGCCGCCGTTTACTGGGGCTTCGATTCAAAGCTTGCACCTCTCCTCTTAACCTTCCAGCACCGGGCAGGCGTCAGACCCTATACGTCGTCTTTAGACTTCGCAGAGCCCTGTGTTTTTGATAAACAGTCGCTACCCCCTGGTCTGTGCCACCCCTTCATACTTGCGTAAAAAGGGGTCACGCTTCTTCCGAAGTTACGCGTGCAATTTGCCGAGTTCCTTCAACATAGTTCTCTCAAGCGCCTTGGTATACTCTACCTGACCACCTGTGTCGGTTTCGGGTACGGTCTGTACGGTGGAGCTATTTCCTGGAACCGCTTCCCCGCCCACTCAATCCAATAAGAGTGAACAAGTTACGCAATCCGTCACTACCACCAGGCCCACGAATATTAACGTGGTTCCCATCACCTACGCGTTTCCGCCTCGGCTTAGGGGCCGGCTAACCCTGCTCAGATTAACTTTAAGCAGGAACCCTTGGTCTTTCGGCGAGAGGGTCTCTCACCCTCTTTATCGTTACTCATGTCAACATTCGCACTTCCGATATCTCCAGCACTCCTCACGGATATGCCTTCACAGACTTACGGAACGCTCCGCTACCACGTGGATAAATCCACATCCTCAGCTTCGGTGCATGGCTTTAGCCCCGTTACATTTTCGGCGCAAAGACCCTTATTTAGACCAGTGAGCTGTTACGCTTTCTTTAAATGATGGCTGCTTCTAAGCCAACATCCTGGTTGTTTTGGGATCCTCACATCCTTTCCCACTTAGCCATGACTTGGGGACCTTAGCTGGAGGTCAGGGTTGTTGCCCTCTTCACGACGGACGTTAGCACCCGCCGTGTGTCTGCCGACTAGTACTCCTCGGTATTCGGAGTTTGGTTAGGATCAGTAAGACGGTGAGTCCCCATAGCCCATCCAGTGCTCTACCCCCGAGGGTATTCGGTCGACGCTCTACCTAAATAGATTTCGCGGAGAACCAGCTATCTCCGAGTTTGATTGGCCTTTCACCCCTAGCCACAAGTCATCCCAATCTATTGCAACAGATGCGGGTTCGGTCCTCCAGTTGGTGTTACCCAACCTTCAACCTGCTCATGGCTAGATCACTCGGTTTCGGGTCTAATGCAACTAACTAA
>NZ_CP025512.1:2970000-3120000 GCF_003491345.1 Neorhizobium sp. SOG26 | reverse complement strand
CATTCTGCTCGAGCCGCGCCGGCTCGCCGCGCGGGCCGCAGCGTCCCGCATGGCGTCGCTGCTTGCCGAACCTGTCGGGGAACGCGTCGGATATCGCATGCGCCTCGACAACCGCGTTTCTGCCCGGACGCGGATCGAGGTGGTGACGGAAGGCGTGTTTGCCCGGATGATCCTTGAAGATCCTGAGCTTGCAGGCGTCTCCGCGGTGCTGTTCGACGAATATCATGAA
This sequence comes from Neorhizobium sp. SOG26, assembly GCF_003491345.1. GTDB lineage: Bacteria > Pseudomonadota > Alphaproteobacteria > Rhizobiales > Rhizobiaceae > Neorhizobium > Neorhizobium turbinariae. Next base: position 3,119,771 of record NZ_CP025512.1, on the reverse strand, counting down.
CGGTCGCTGGATGCCGATGTCGGCCTGGCCCTGGCGCTCGATGTGCAGTCTGTGCTGCGCGAAGATCTTCGCCTGCTGGTAATGTCGGCGACGCTGGATGTGGAGCGGGTGGCGGCGCTGCTGGGTGATCCGGCGATTATCAAGAGTGAGGGCCGAACCTTCCCGATCGAGATCCGTTATCGTGACCGGTCTGCAGCCGAGCGGATCGAGGATGTGATGGCGGCCACCATCATCGAAGCACACCGCAGCGAGCAAGGCTCCATCCTCGCATTTCTCCCCGGCCAAGCGGAAATCACCCGCACCGTCGAGCGGCTGCAGGGGCGGTTTGGCCCGGAGACAACCGTGGTGCCGCTTTATGGCAACCTGTCGCAAAAGGAGCAGGACCTCGCGATCAAGCCGGCACCTGCCGGCAAGCGCAAGGTGGTGCTGGCGACATCGATCGCCGAAACCTCCATCACCATCGACGGCGTTCGAATCGTCATCGACAGCGGCTTGCAGCGCCTGCCCGTGTTTGAACCTTCAACCGGCATCACCCGGCTCGAAACAGTCCGGGTGTCGCGCGCCTCTGCCGATCAGCGCGCCGGACGTGCCGGACGTACCGAACCGGGCATCGCCATTCGCCTTTGGCACCAGGGGCAGACGGCGGCACTGCCCGCCTTTACCCCGCCGCAGATCCTGGCGAGCGACCTGTCCGGCCTTGTGCTCGACCTGGCGCATTGGGGCGTTCAGGACCCGGCGACACTTTCCTTTCTCGATCCGCCGCCGGCCGCGGCCTTCAATGAAGCCAAGGGGTTGCTCGTTCAGCTCGGCGCGCTGGAAGAAAACGGAAGCCTGACCGACAAAGGCAAGCTGATGCGCGATCTCGCGCTGCCGCCACGACTTGCGGCCATGGCGATCTCGGCGGCAGAGGAGGGACTGGGCCATGAGGCCTGTCTTCTCGGCGTACTGCTGACCGAACAGGGGTTGGGCGGCAATGATGTCGATCTCGACGAGCGGCTGAAGCGCTTCCGGCACGAACGCGGAGACCGGGCTGACGCTGCCCGCAAGCTTGCACAGCGGATCGCCGCAAGTCTGCCGAAGACGAGCCGTTCACCTGAACCGGCAACGGCCGGGCGCCTCCTCATCCATGCCTATCCTGACCGGATCGCCCTGCAGCGTGGCGGTCGTGGCCGCTTCGTGATGGCGAATGGACGTGGCGCCGAGCTGCCGGAAACCGAGCGGCTGTCGGCCTCCAGGATGCTGGTGATCGCCGACCTGACCGGGCGCGCGGCGGCGGCACGCATTCTGGCAGCAGCTGAAATCAGCCGCACCGATGTGGAAGCAGAGCTTCAACATGCCATAATCGAAGGCGACGAATGTTTCTTCGACCGCGCCAGCCGACAGGTACGGGCACGCAAGGTAACCCGGCTTGGTGCGATCATCTTCGAGGAGCGGCCCTTGCCGCGCCCGAGCGGCGACCAGGCGGCGCGGGCTCTGGCGCAAGGAGTGCGCGAGCTTGGACTCCAGGTGCTGCCTTTTTCCAAGGAAGGGGCGCAGTTGCGCGATCGGATCGGTTTCCTTCACCGCACGATCGGCGAACCTTGGCCGGACATGAGCGACGAAGCGCTGCTTGCGCGGCTCGAGGACTGGTTCGTTCCCTTCCAGGGAAATACGTCAGGGCTTGATGCGATCAACCCCGGCAGCTTGTCGGAAGGGTTGCGTTCGCTTGTGCCGCATGAGGTGGCGCAGGACCTGAACAAGCTTGCACCCACGCACTTCACGGCGCCGACGGGAGAGCGGCATCCGATCCGTTACGACGGGGAAGAACCGGTTCTGGCGATCCGCGTCCAGGAACTGTTCGGGCTGACGAAACATCCGGCGATCGCCGGCGGGCGATTGCCGCTGCTTCTCGAACTGACATCGCCGGCGCACCGGCCGATACAGACGACGCGCGACCTGCCCGGTTTCTGGGCCGGATCCTGGAAGGACGTGCGTGCCGAGATGCGCGGGCGCTATCCGAAACATCCGTGGCCGGAAGATCCGGCGCAGGCGCAACCGACGACGCGTGCCAAACCGCGCGGTACGTGACAGAATGCCGCCTCGCGCACCAGCGGAGGAACGGTATGACAGTGCCGAACACAAGCCAAGGTGAAGGACGGATTGTGAGCATGGACAGCCCATCGGTGCGATTTGCACAATTCGGCCCCTCCAGTCGGCGCATTCGCTTGCAGACCCTGGTGCGGCTTCGCTGGCTGGCGGTGGCGGGCCAGACGATCACCGTGCTGATCGTCGGCGTCGTGTTGCGGTTTCCACTGCCGTTCCAGGAGGCGGCGATCCTGATCGGCGCGCTGGCGGTGGCAAACCTTGCGCTTTCCGCCTGGTTTCCGGCGACCCACCGGCTTGAACCAAAAGCGGCGCTGGCGCTGCTCGCCTTCGACTTGCTGCAGATGGCCGCATTGCTGTTCATCACCGGCGGTCTTGCCAATCCGTTTGCGCCGCTCATCTGCGTGCCGGTCATCATTGCCTTTGCATCGCAGCCGCTTCGCCACTCGCTGGTGCTGATCGTTGTGGCGCTCGCTGGCACCACGGCGCTTGCCCTCTCCCCCTATCCAGTGCCCTGGTACGAAGGTGAGACGCTGCGCATCCAGCCGATCATGCAGCTTGGCGTCTGGTGCTCGATCGCTTCAATGATGATGTTTGCTGCCTTTTACGCCTACCGCGTCAGCCATGAGGCGACGCTGCTGGCCGATGCGCTGGCAGCCACCGAACTGGTGCTGGAGCGGGAAAAACACCTGTCGCAACTCGACGGACTTGCGGCGGCCGCGGCCCACGAACTCGGCACACCGCTTGCCACCATCAGCGTCGTTGCCAAGGAAATGGAACGAGAACTCGGCGGTGACGAGCGCTTCCGGGAAGACGTGCAGCTTTTGCGCAGCCAGAGCGAGCGGTGCCGTGACATCCTGCGCCGGCTCACCTCGCTTTCGGCGGAGAGCGAGGAGCATATGCGTCGCCTCCCCTTGTCCTCGATGATTGAGGAAGTGCTTGCGCCGCATCGCCAGTTCGGCATCCAGATCGCCCTCATCGAAAAGGGGGACCGGGCGACCGAACCGGTCGGCAACCGCAATGCTGCGATCCTTTACGGCCTTGGCAACCTGATCGAGAACGCGGTGGATTATGCACGCAGCAAGGTGACCGTGACCGTTGCCCATGACGCCTCGCGGGTCTCGATCACCATCGAGGACGATGGCCAGGGTTACAGCCCGGAGGTTCTTTCCCGCATTGGGGAGCCCTATATGACGCGGCGACCGCGCGAGGATCAGCGCGCCGGGGGCCTCGGCCTTGGCCTGTTTATTGCCAAGACGCTCCTGGAGCGCTCAGGCGCTTCGATCCGCTTCGGGAACAGTGAAGGCAGCACGCTCGGCGCGCGTATTCATGTCGAATGGCCACGTTCTGTGATGGACGTGGCGGATAAAAATGATTTGGCTCCATCAACGGTAATGCCCATATAGATTGCACAAGGCAGGTGACAGCAGCCTGCGGAGAAGAAACGCTATGGAAACACACCTGGAACAGCCCTCAGGGCCGGTTGATCCGGATCTCGGCCCGGACCCATCGCTGCTCATCGTGGATGACGACGGCCCGTTCCTGCGGCGCCTGGCGCGCGCCATGGAAGCGCGAGGCTTTGTGGTGGAAACGGCCGAATCGGTGGCCGAAGGTGTGGCAAAATCCAAGGCGCATCCGCCGAAATATGCGGTGGTGGACCTGCGGCTGGGTGACGGTAACGGGCTCGACGTGGTCGAGGCGATCCACCAGAGCCGCGAAGACACCAAGGTGATCGTGCTCACCGGCTACGGCAACATCGCAACAGCCGTGACGGCGGTGAAGCTTGGCGCGCTTGATTATCTTTCGAAACCCGCTGATGCCGACGACATCTTCAGCGCGCTGACGCAGCGGCCGGGGGAGCGCGCCGACGTGCCGGAAAACCCGATGTCGGCCGATCGCGTGCGTTGGGAGCATATCCAGCGCGTTTATGAGATGTGCGAACGCAACGTTTCCGAAACGGCACGCCGGCTCAATATGCATCGCCGCACGCTGCAGCGCATTCTCGCCAAGCGCGCGCCGAAATAACTACATCTCGTCGAAGTTCCTGCCCGTCGCCCATTCGGCCATCATCAGCCGTTGTGCTGCCGCCCGCGAAAAGCTGAGCGTGACGGCCTTGCGCGTCGCAGGCGCCAGTTTGTGCTCCGGCGCATCGCGCAGCAGATGTGCGCCATAGCCGTCTGACAGGATCAGCCCGCAGTCTTCCGGGAAGATATCGAGCGGCACATCCTTGTGGGTAGCGAAGAACAGCCTGTCACAGCAGGCACGGTAATCGGGCCATTTACGGTCGACGCGAAAATCCTCCACCGATGTCTTGATCTCGATGATCCAGATCTCGCCCTTCTCTGTCAGGGTCATCAAATCGGCGCGTCGTCCGCTGGATAGCACCATTTCCGGCAGGAGCGCATGGCGCATGTCATGCAGCAGGATCTGCACGCCTTTGCGCACCATCATGGCGCGGGCCGATTGGCGCCCATCGATCAAGGGGTTGTTGCTGACGACATTCAGTATAGTCATGGGCTCTACGACTTAGGGACCAAGATGATGTTGCAAAAACACCATGCCCTTTTTCAATCATACGCCGGCTCTGTTTTGATGCGCTGCAGCGCTTGCCAAGACGAATCTTATCGAAAATAACCCCTGACGAAGGTGGTCGTCCACCTAATTCATCTGCCCAATCATCAAGAGACTTCCATGCGCGTCCGCAACAGCATGCTTGCACTCGGCCTTCTGGCGTCTGTCGCCCTGGCCGGCTGCTCCACCGTGACATCCAGCTCCGAAACCAAAAGCGTCAGCTATACCGAGCAGATCTTCACCGATTCCTACGGCTCGGTGCAGGACGCCGGATATACCTTGCCGGCGATCCCGATCAACCGGATGGACAAGAAGTTCGTCCGCCAGATCGTGAGCTACCAGACGAACGAGAAGCCCGGCACGATCGTGGTAAACACCCGCGAACGGCATCTCTACTACATCCTGCCGAACGGCAAGGCGGTGCGCTATGGCATCGGCGTCGGCAAGCAGGGCTTCGCTTGGTCAGGCACGGCTTACGTCGCCTGGAAGCAGGAATGGCCGACTTGGCACCCGCCGAAGGAGATGGCAGCCCGCAAGCCGGACATCGCTCGTTATGTCGAGGCCGGCATGGGCCCCGGTCTCAACAACCCGCTTGGCGCGCGCGCCATGTATCTCTTCAACGAGAAGGGCCAGGACACGCTGTTCCGCCTGCACGGCACGCCGGAATGGGCTTCCATCGGCACCGCGGCATCGTCGGGCTGCATCCGCCTGATGAACCAGGACGTAATCGACCTCTACAGCCGCGTTCGCCCCGGTCGCCAGACCAAGGTCGTGGTGATCCAGTAAACGCAGCATCCGCGCAGGAATTAGAAAGGCCGCCGTGAGAGTTTCTCCGGCGGCCTTTTTGTCGCTTGTGATTGCCCCCTCGCGAGGGGGCATTCCGGTATGGGGGATCACCCCGCCAGCTTCGCCTTCAGCTCCTGGCGACGACGGTGCAGCACTGGCTCGGTATAACCGTTCGGCTGTTCGCGGCCCTTCAGCACCAGGTCGAGCGCCGCCTGGAAGGCAACGGAGTTGTCGAAGTCGGTCGCCATCGGCCGGTAGAGCGGATCGCCAGAATTCTGGCCATCAACGACCGCGGCCATGCGCTTCATCGTCGACACGACCTGTTCTTCGCTGACCAGCTTGTGGTGAAGCCAGTTTGCCATGTGCTGGGCCGAGATGCGCAGCGTTGCGCGGTCTTCCATGAGCCCGACATTGTTGATATCCGGCACCTTGGAGCAACCGACGCCCTGGTCGATCCAGCGGACGACGTAACCAAGGATCCCTTGCGCATTGTTGTCGAGTTCGCGCTGGATCTCGTCCGCGGTCCAGTTCGGCCGCGAAGCAACCGGAACCGACAAGATGTCTGAAAGCTTCGCGCGCTCGCGGCTCTTCAGCCCCGCCTGAACGGAGGCAACATCCACCTTGTGGTAGTGCGTCGCGTGCAAGGTTGCCGCAGTCGGCGACGGGACCCAGGCGGTATTTGCCCCCGCCTTCGGATGGGCGATCTTCTGCTCCAGCATCGCCGCCATCATGTCGGGCATCGCCCACATGCCCTTGCCGATCTGCGCGTGGCCCGACAGGCCGCACTGCAAACCGATATCGACGTTCCAGTTTTCATAAGCTGCGATCCAGGCAGCCTGCTTCATGTCGCCCTTGCGGATCATCGGGCCAGCTACCATCGAGGTATGGATCTCGTCACCGGTGCGATCCAGGAAGCCGGTATTGATGAACACCACCCGCTCGCGCGCCTGGCGAATGCATTCCTTGAGGTTGACCGTGGTGCGGCGCTCCTCGTCCATGATGCCCATCTTGATCGTGTTCACCGGAAGCCCCAGCGCCTGCTCGACGCGCGAGAAGATTTCCGAGGCAAAGGCCACTTCTTCCGGCCCGTGCATCTTCGGCTTCACCACATACATGGAGCCGGTGCGGGAGTTCTGGCGGCGACCGCTAGGGCCAATGTCGTTGATGGCAATCAATGCCGTGATCATGGCATCCATGATGCCTTCCGGAACCTCGTTGCCATCCCGGTCGAGGATTGCCGGATTGGTCATCAGGTGGCCGACATTACGGATCAGCATCAGGGAACGGCGCTTCAGCACGAAATTCGATCCATCCGGCGCCGTGTAGTCGGTGTCGGGGTTCAGGCGGCGGGTGAAGGTCTTGCCGCCCTTCGACACTTCTTCCGAAAGATCTCCCTTCATCAGCCCGAGCCAGTTGGCGTAGACGGCAGCCTTGTCCTCGGCATCGACGGCTGCGATCGAATCTTCGCAGTCCATGATCGTGGTGATGGCGGATTCGACCCAGACGTCGGAAATCTTGGCCGGATCATCCTTGCCGATTGCCGTCGTCGCATCGATCAGGATCTCTATATGCAACCCGTTCTTCTTAAGCAGGATATGCGTCGGCTCCGTGGGCGAACCCTGGTAGCCGGCAAACTGGGTCGGATCAGCAAGCTCGACCGTCTGGCCATCCTGCGCGGCGGCCTTCAGCCCGCCATCGGCAATGACGAAGGAGGTGACACCGGTCCAGCTCGCGCCAGAGAGCGGCACGGACTGGTCAAGGAAGTCACGCGCCCAGGCGATCACCTTGGCACCGCGCACCGGGTTGTAGCCCTTGCCCTTGTCGGCACCATCCGTTTCGGGAATCGCATCGGTGCCGTAGAGCGCGTCATACAGCGAGCCCCAGCGGGCGTTGGCGGCATTGAGCGCATAACGGGCGTTCATCACGGGCACGACAAGCTGCGGGCCAGCAATTTCTGCGATCTCGGGGTCGACATTCTGGGTAGAGACGGTGAAGTCCGGTCCTTCCGGCAGGAGATAGCCGATCTCGCGCAGGAAGGCTTCGTAGACTGAAAGATCCGTGGGAGCGCCGTTCTGCCGGTACCAGTCATCGAGCTTCGCCTGGAACTCGTCACGCTTTGCCAGCAGCGCCCGGTTCTTCGGGGCGAGATCATGGATGATCTTGGAAAACTCGGAGAAGAAGTGGTTCGCATCCACGCCGGTGCCGGGAAGTGCCTGCTCGACCAGGAAATTGTAGAGCGTCTCGTCGATTGCGAGACCGTTCTTTTCGATGCGGGCCATGTGCCTCCCCTTGAACCTATTGCGAAAACTGCTTGTCACATTGCGCGGGCAAGGCAAGCTGTCAATGCAACGAAGGGCAAGCAGGACCACATTCAGCCGACGGCGACCCGCGGCCGGCCGGTGGCAGTGGCGGCGATTCGGGCTTCCATAAGCTTTCGCGCGCCTTCGACCTCTGCGGCATCGACCTCTTCCGTGACCGCCAGAACCGCTCCGGCCGCGCCATCGGACAGGGCCTGGGCAAGCGCGGCATCGGATGCCAGCTCCCGTGCTTTTGCTAGCGCTTCCGCCTCGCCCGCCAGCAGAAGCCGCTCGCCAGCACCAGAAAGGATGAAGCGTCCCTCCTCGGGTGAGGTGACGACAACCGTGGCGGACGCCCGCACCTGGCCCACGACGGCACCAATGGCGTTTGCCACATCCGCATCGGCGGGAATGACCGGCTGCGCGCCGAGCATGGTCGCCACGGCCGGATAATAAACGGCAGCCGACGCACCAAGACCGACCAGCGGGCGGTCGAGCGAGACGGAGAAACAGGCGATGCCGGGCGTCCGTTTTAGGGCGCGATCGACCGCAAGCGAGGTGGCCGGGTCGATGGCGCCCGCCCCATCTTCGGCCAGACAGGTCGCAAGCACCGCCTCTGCCGACTGGCGCGTCGTCCCGTCGACGATCCTTGTCGCCAGCATCTCTGCAGAGGCGGCGACCTCACGTCCTGCCCCATCCTTGCGACGCGCGAGGAGTGTGAGGCCAAGACGTGCCGCGTCGGCATTCCACTGGTTCTGCCACCCCAGCACATGCAGCGCATCCGACGGCGTAACGCCGCCGATATGAACCAGGCCACGCGCCACGAGCCGATCTAGAACCGCCTTCTGCGACGTCATCGTCAGCAGATCGTTCAGCGCCAGTGGCCGTTCGGTGATGCGGTCGTAGAGGGAACGGTCGGCAGAGGCCAGCCCCTGCGCCAGCGCTTCCGGCACGCCGGTGCGGACGGCAAAGCGTCCGTCATGCCGCCCCGCATGCGTCGCGCGCAGCTGTTTCTCCAGAGAGTCAAGAACCTCTTGCTTGCGGGAAACCGCCAGCAGGCTGAGCGGCAGGATGCGGCGGGGCCCAAGCGAAATCCGCGCCTCAAGCCCGCGCTCATCGACATGAACTTCCGAATCACCGCCGAGCCCATAGGTGCGTAGCGCGACCGCCTCCACCATGGTCTGGTGCCCACCGACAACCGCCCCCTCCTCCGCAAGCTTCGGCCGCCCCTCATGCAGCACGGCGACATCGGTCGTGGTGCCGCCAATGTCCGACACCACCGCCTGGTCGAGCTTCGTCAGGTAACGCGCCCCGACAAGGCTTGCGGCCGGCCCCGATAGAATGGTTTCGATCGGCCGCAGCCGCGCCTCCGTTGCCGAAATGAGGGCGCCGTCACCGCGCACCACCATCAGCGGCGCGTGGATCTGCCGTGCCTGGAGAAAACCTTCGCAAGCGCTGACCAGCCGCTCGATCACGGAAACGAGCCGCGCGTTCAAAAGCGTCGTCAGCGCTCGCCTTGGTCCACCGAGCTTCGACGACAGCTGATGACTGCAGGTAACCGGCAAATGCGTCAGTTGGCGCAGTCGATCGCGCACCCGGATTTCGTGCGCGGGATTGCGAACAGCAAAATAGCCGGCAACGGCAAAGGCGGTGACATCGGTGGAAAGTCCCGCAGCAACCTGCTCGAGCGGTTCGAGATCGAGCGGCGTTCCGTTGCCGTGGGCGTCATGCCCACCGCGCAGGAAGATCACCGGGTCGCTGCCCAGCGCTTCCGCCAGGCCGCCGCGCGCCAGATCGTCCGGAGCAAAACCGATCATCACCAGCGCGGTACGGCTACCCTGCCCTTCCACCAGCGCATTGGTTGCAAGCGTCGTCGAGATCGACACGAGGCCAATCCGCGAGGGAGAAAGCCCGGCCTGCGCCAACACCGCATCCACCGCACCGGCGATGCCGACCGAAAGGTCATGCCGCGTCGTCAGCGACTTCGCCTTGGCGACAACGCCTTCTTCCTCACGGAACAGCACCGCATCGGTGTAGGTGCCGCCGGTATCGATGCCGAGAAGATAAGGAGATGCCACGCGAAGATCCCGAGGATTGGTCACGGGATCATTAGCCGATGCCGGGCAAAGATCAATTCACCGCACGAGACGTCCCGTGTCGCGGACTGACCTTCATGGGCATGCCGTCGCGCGGCTGCGTTGTCAGCTTCTGCACCGGCCAAACCCGGCTCTCCGGCACCGGATCAAACCGGTAGCTCTGCATCAGCACGGCAAGCGCGATCACCCCTTCCTGAAGCGCGAAGGTTGCCCCGATGCAGGTGCGTGGGCCGACACCGAAGGGGATGTACTGGAAGCGGTTGATGGAGCCACGGTTCTCCGGCAAGAAGCGTTCCGGCATGAAGGCGTCGGGTTTGTCCCAATAAAGCTCGTGGCGGTGCAGCGTCCACGGCATGACGAGCACGGTGACGCCGGGATCGATATGGATCGTTTCGCCTTCCGGGCTCGTCCAGGAGTCAGCGCCGATCGCTTCGCGATTGAGGGATGGTGCGGGCGGATAAAGACGCAGCGCTTCCTCGAAAGCGGCCCGTACCCAAGGCATCCGCTCTACCCATTCGACCGGTTCGGCGCCCTCCGCCAGCACGCGGTCAATCTCCTCTTCCATCCGCTCGCGCACATGCGGCGAATGGCCGACGCAATAAAGGGTCCAGGCCAGCGCCCGCGCCGTGGTCTCGTGGCCGGCGCCGATGAAGGTGAGAATATTGTCCTCGATCTCCTCCATGGTCAGCCCGTCTGGACCGGCCAACTGCAACAACAGGGTGAGAAAATCCTGCGGCACGTCATCCGGCGCCTCGCGCATCCGCTCCTGCCGCGCCGCCATGGTATCTGACACCATCTGGCGGAACTTCTCCAGCATGCGCCGCCCGCCAAAACGCGTCAGCCGCGGCACCCACGGTGGCGCACGCATCATGTCCATCGGGTCGACGCGCCCCATGCGGTGAAGAAGTGCATCGACATCATTGGAAATGGTGTCCTTGTCGCCCGCCAGTTCTCCCGAAAACAGCGTTTCTGCCAGGATCGCATAGGTCAGGTCGGTCATGTCGGCGGAAATGTCGCTCACCCGGCCTTCGCTGCCGATCAAAGCATAACGTTCGATGAATTGCTCAGACATGGCCAGCATTTGCCCCGCAAAACCGCGGGAATGTTTCGGCGTGAAGACCGGCGCCATTGCCTTGCGCGAGCGTTTCCAGACGGGTCCTTCGGCGGTGAGCAGGCCGTCCTTCAGGATCGGCCTCAGCACCAGCTGGCGGACCTCCGACATCCGGTAGTTGGCGGCATTCTCCACAAGCAGATGGCGGATGAGGTCCGGATGGTTGGCGACGATCGTCCGTTCGCGAAAGAACTTCGAGTCCATCCAGGGCAGGCGATAAGCGTCCTTCCTCCACAGCTCGAGCGGGTTGCGAAGCGCGGTCCAGATGATTTCGGGCGGCGTCAGCTGGCGCTGCCGCGGCACAGGCGCGGGCGGTACGAAGGGTTCCGGGCGCATGTCCATGAACTGCTCTCCTTGAGGTTGCTCAAGGAGATATCAGTCTCGACACCTTGGGTTTCAACTAGAGCAGGGATCGCAATTCCGCGAGCTTGTCGTTGACCAGCCAGCCGTAATAATTTTCCTGGGGGAGTCCGCCGCGCGCTTTCAGCGCAGCCGCGCGCTGCACCGATCCACCCGTGTTGTACAGTGTTGCGGTGATGCCGGGGTTGCGGGAAATATCGACGCCGGCGATCGTCTTGTAGTCGTCGATCGAACGGCGGATGTTTGCCGCCATGAAGGCGAGCGACTTGTCAGGATCCATGATCGCGTCATAAACCTCGGCCGCCCTCGTCTCATCGAGCTTCGGGAAACCGGAAACTCGTGACACCATGTCAGAAAGCATCAGCGCCGTCAGCGGATTGACTTGGCCAAGCCCGAATGTCTGCCCGGCAAAGAAGGGCTGGAAGAAAACCGCACTAAAACGGTTGTCCGGGTAACCCTTGCCGCCGACCTTGCGGCCGCGGAAGGTCTTTTCCCAGATGTCTTCGCGGCAGTTCCACAGATCGTAGGAATCGCTGAACTTGGCGCAGCGGGAAAACTCTTCGCGGCTGACGAACTGGGTGATGGTCTCGTCACCATAGCCGAAGCGGAACTTGTTGCCGGCATAGGCCGCCGCCTTCACGTAATAGGTCTGCAGGCGGTCATAGGCGTCGACATTGTAGGTATGCTCCCCGACGATCGCGCCGACGATATGGATCGGGTCTATGCCGTAAGCGGCTGCAGTCGACTTGATCTTGCCGATCAGCTTCTTGTCGCTCGCCAGCAGGTCGCGGATCTTGTCGTACTTGTCATCAAAGGTGGTGCGGCCAGCCTTGGTACGGCGAACCGAGGCACCGGGGATCTTCGGCTGCTCGGCATTCCTGTTTCCCTCCGGCACGAGCGTCATGGCGGCGGCGAAATCGGGCGCAGCGCCGATCGCGGCAACAGCAATCATGAGGGAAAAGAGAATGCGCTTCAAGATGCAGGTCCTGGGGCGTGCGTCACGCCGTTCGTGGCATGCTGATCAAAGCTGTTCCGGCCGCTCCTGTTCCGCAAGGTGCCGATCAACTTTGCAATGTGCCTCCCTTACGCCAGCGCTGCGCGGCCTGTCGAGACGGGAGGGATCAAAAACCCGTCAGAGGCGAAGGCGTGGCAGCCCCACGTTGCGCGGCTGCCACGACCGTCATCAGAGAATATAACGCGACAGGTCGGTATCGGATGCGAGATCCCCGACGTGCTTGCGCACATATTCCGCATCGATTGTGACCGACGAGCCGCCGCGGTCTGGCGCGTTGAACGAGATCTCGTCCAGCACGCGTTCCATCACCGTCTGCAGCCGGCGGGCCCCGATGTTCTCGACGGAGGAGTTGAGATGCACGGCGACATCGGCGAGCGCATCGATCGCGTCGTCGGTGAAGTCGAGCGTCAGTTCTTCCGTTTCCATCAGTGCCTTGTACTGGCGGATGAGGCTTGCCTCGGTTTCCGTCAGGATCCGGCGGAAGTCTTCCTTGGTGAGCGGCTTCAGTTCCACGCGGATCGGCAGGCGGCCCTGAAGCTCGGGCAGGAGATCGGACGGCTTGGCGACATGGAAGGCGCCTGAGGCTATGAACAGCACGTGGTCGGTCTTCACCGGACCATATTTGGTCGAAACCGTGGTGCCTTCCACTAGCGGCAGCAGGTCACGCTGGACGCCTTCACGTGAAACACCGGCACCCAGGCCGCCGTCGCGGGCTGCGATCTTGTCGATCTCGTCGAGGAAGACGATGCCGTCGTTTTCCACTGCCCGCACGGCCTCGCGCTGGATGACTTCGTTGTCGATCAGTTTGTCGGATTCGTCGCGAATCAGCTCGCCATAGGATTTTGAAACCGTGGTGCGGACCTTCTTGGTGCGGCCGCCCATCGCCTTGCCGAACATTTCCGACAGGTTCAGCACGCCGATATTGGCGCCCGGCATGCCTGGGATCTCGAAGCCGGGCATACCCGAGCCGGTGTCGGAAACCTCGATTTCGATTTCCTTGTCGTCCAGTTCGCCACTGCGGAGCTTCTTGCGGAAGCTGTCGCGTGTTGCCGGAGAGGCCGTAGCGCCCACCAGCGCATCAAGCACGCGCTCTTCGGCACTCATATGCGCCTTGGCCTGTACCTCGGCGCGCTTCTTTTCGCGAACAAGACCGATGCCGACTTCCACGAGGTCACGGATGATCTGCTCGACGTCACGGCCGACATAACCGACTTCGGTGAACTTCGTGGCTTCGACCTTGATGAAGGGCGCGCCGGCGAGCTTGGCCAGGCGACGGGAAATCTCCGTCTTGCCGACACCCGTCGGGCCGATCATCAGGATGTTCTTCGGCATGACTTCGTCGCGCAGGCTCTCGTCGAGCTGCTGGCGCCGCCACCGGTTGCGCAGCGCAATCGCCACGGCACGCTTGGCATCGTGCTGGCCGATGATGTGCCGGTCCAGCTCGGAAACAATTTCTCGGGGAGAAAAATTGGTCATTACAAATCCGTTTCCTGGTTTGCGTCCAGCGCCATGAAATGGGCCGGACCGTATATGGTTGTTCTGGAATCGACGTAGCGGAAGCCGGCTTTCTCGTAAGCCCGGATCGCACGGATGTTGTCCGGATCCGGGTCGATGACGAGCCTTGGCACGCCGCTTGCGAAAAGCTCCTGCGCCAGCTGGCGAATGATCGCACTGCCGTGCCCAAGCCCTAGCAGTTCCGGCGGGCCGATCGAGATATCGATCCCGAGCGTGCCCTTCGGCTGGTCCTGGTACGGATGATCCTCTTCAAGATGAGGATCATAATACTGGAGGTAGGCGATCGGCCTGCCATCCAGCTCCGCAATCATCGGCCGCGTCTCGACGCTTTCCATCGCCTCTTCGATGCCTGCCAGTTCCTCCTCGACACCGCCCCACCACTCCGCCAAATGCGGTTCCGCGAGCCACTGCCGCAGCAGTGGAAAGTCATCGCGGGTCACGTCGCGCAGCGCGTATCGAGGCGACCGGTCAGGCATCCGCGTCCAACTGCTCCACCACGAGATTGTGGTTGGTATAAACGCAGATGTCAGCGGCGATATCGAGAGCCGTTCGGGCGATCTCCTCGGCAGACTTGTCCGAATCCATCATGGCGCGTGCCGCGGCATAAGCGAAATTGCCGCCGGATCCGATGGCGATCGTGCCATGTTCCGGCTCCAGCACATCGCCATTGCCAGTGACCGCAAGCGTGATCGACTTGTCGGCGACCAGCATCATGGCTTCGAGATTGCGCAGATACTTGTCGGTGCGCCAATCCTTGGCGAGCTCGACGGCAGCGCGCATCAGCTGGCCGGGATATTGTTCGAGCTTCTTTTCAAGCCGGTCGAGCAGCGTAAAGGCGTCGGCCGTGGCGCCGGCAAATCCGGCGATCACCTCGCCCTTGCCGATGCGGCGCACCTTGCGCGCATTGCCCTTCATCACCGTCTGACCAAGGCTGACCTGCCCGTCACCGGCCATGATGACCTTGCCGCCCTTCCGCACAGTTATGATTGTTGTCATTCAGCACCTTCTGGCCCGCACCGCGGGCGTTACATTTAGGGGAGCAAACCGCTCCGTTGGCTCCTATGTAAGATGGAGCAAGGCGAATGCAAACCGCTTGCGCGCTGCAGCATTCTGGCCGGCTTTTACTGGATATTTGCCGAACTGCCTGATATGCAGCCCGGATTAAAAGGAGCGGGAGACGCTCCGAGCATGGAGAGACCCCATATGGGTGAAACGACAGTCGCAAGCACCGGTACACGCACGGGAAGCATTTCCCGCAAGACCAACGAGACCTCGGTCAACGTCTCCGTCAATCTCGACGGCACGGGCGCAGCCAAGATCTCGACCGGCGTTGGCTTCTTCGACCATATGCTCGACCAGCTTTCGCGACATTCGCTCATCGACATGGAAATCGACGTGAAGGGTGATCTTCACATCGATGACCACCATACGGTGGAAGACACTGGCATCGCGCTGGGACAGGCGATTTCCAAGGCGCTCGGCGACCGTCGCGGCATCAACCGCTATGCGTCGCTCGATCTTGCCATGGACGAGACCATGACCAAGGCTGCGATAGACGTCTCCGGCCGGCCGTTCCTCGTGTGGAACGTCGCCTTCAGCGCCCCGAAGATCGGCACTTTCGACACCGAGCTCGTGCGGGAATTCTTCCAGGCCTTCGCGCAGAATGCCGGGATCACCCTGCATGTGCTGAACCATTACGGCGCCAACAACCATCATATCGCCGAGACCTGCTTCAAGGCCGTGGCGCGGACCCTCCGCGTTGCAACCGAAATCGATCCGCGACAGGCCAATCGCGTTCCTTCCACGAAGGGCATGCTGGTCTGACGCTTCCGGGAGCACATCCCTGTGAAAGCGAAACATGAGAAGCTATCTCGTCCTGACACCGCCCGGCGGCCCTGATCGCGATCATCGCTCGACCTTGATCATGCGTGACGGGTTTTCCTGGCCGGCGTTGTTTTTCCCCTGGGCCTGGCTCCTCTGGAACCGGCTCTGGATCGCCGCGATCGTTGTCTTCCTGCTGCAGGGGCTCAGCGGCTTCCTGATGGGTTTTGCCGGCCTTGAACTTGCCGGTGGCCTGTTTGGTTTTGCCCTCAGCCTGCTCGTCGCACTCGAAGGCCGACATTATCGCTCCGAATCCTTGATCCGTCGCGGCTGGACGCTTGAAGCCGTGATACCCGCACCCGATCTGGACACGGCAGAAGAAACATTCTTCGCCGGCCTTCCAGAACCACAGACACAACCGATGCCGGCTTCCGCCGATTGGGCCAGGGACGCAAAGTCCCCTGCCGGCTGGCAGGCTCCCCCGATGGGGCTATTTGAACACGGAGCACGCTGATGCGCGTTGCAATCATCGACTATGGATCCGGCAACCTCCGATCCGCGACCAAGGCCTTCGAACGAGCCGCCCGCGAGGCCGGCATCGATGCCACGATCGATCTCACCGACAAGGCGGATGCCGTCGCCACGGCTGACCGCATCGTTCTTCCCGGAGTTGGCGCCTATGCCGACTGCCGCGCCGGCCTTGATGCCGTTCCCGGCATGAAGGAAGCCATCATCGATGTGGTGGAAAGCAAGGGCCGACCGTTTCTCGGTATCTGCGTCGGCATGCAGCTGATGTCGTCCCGCGGGCTGGAGAAGACCACGACCGAAGGTTTCGGCTGGATCAAGGGCGACGTGGTGGAGATGACGCCGAGCGACCCGAGCCTGAAGATCCCACAGATCGGCTGGAACACGCTCGATCTCGCACATCCGCACCCGCTGTTTGATGGCATCCCGACCGGCAAGGACGGGTTGCACGCCTATTTCGTCCATTCCTACCACCTTGCTGCTGAAAACCGGCAGGAGGTCATCGCCACCACCGATTATGGCGGCGCCATGACGGCCTTTGTCGGACGCGACAACATGGCGGGCTCGCAGTTCCACCCGGAAAAGAGCCAGACGCTTGGACTTGCCCTGATCGCCAACTTCCTGCGCTGGAAGCCTTAAAACGGCTCGCGCATCTACAGGACCTTTGAAAGATGATCCTTTTTCCTGCCATCGACTTGAAAGACGGTCAGTGCGTGCGCCTGAAGCTAGGCGACATGGACCAGGCCACCGTCTATAATCCCGACCCCGCCGCCCAGGCCAAGGCCTTCGAAGACCAGGGTTTCGAGTGGTTGCATGTGGTGGACCTCAACGGCGCCTTTGCCGGCGAGAGCGTCAATGGCGCAGCCGTCGACGCGATCCTCAAGGCGACAAGGAACCCGGTGCAGCTTGGCGGCGGCATCCGCACGCTCGACCATATCGAAAACTGGCTGAGCCGAGGGCTGGCGCGTGTGATCCTGGGCACCGTCGCGGTGCGCAATCCGGCGCTTGTCATCGAAGCCTGCAAGAAATTTCCAGGCAAGGTCGCGGTCGGCATCGATGCCAAGGGCGGCAAGGTAGCCGTCGAAGGCTGGGCCGAAGCCTCCGAACTTGGCGTGATCGAGCTTGCCAAGAAGTTTGAGGGCGCCGGCGTATCAGCGATTATCTACACCGACATCGACCGGGACGGCATCCTGGCCGGCATCAACTGGGCGTCCACCCTCGAGCTTGCGAACGCCGTTTCCATTCCGGTCATCGCTTCGGGCGGGCTTGCCTCGCTTGACGATATCCGCCGCATGCTCGAGCCGGATGCGGCCCGGCTGGAAGGTGCGATCTCCGGCCGCGCGCTTTACGATGGTCGCATCGACCCCAAGGAAGCGCTGGCGCTGATCCGCAGCAGACAAGGACGTGCGGCATGACCCTGAAGGCCCGTGTCATCCCCTGCCTCGACGTGAAAGACGGCCGTGTCGTCAAGGGCGTCAACTTCGTCGACCTCATCGATGCCGGTGATCCGGTGGAAGCAGCCAAGGCCTATGACGCCGCCGGTGCCGATGAGCTCTGTTTCCTCGACATCACGGCATCCTCCGACAACCGCGATACGATCTTCGACGTCGTGGCCCGCACGGCCGATCACTGCTTCATGCCATTGACCGTCGGTGGGGGCGTCCGCGCGGTCGGCGACATCCGCAAGCTGCTGCTCGCCGGCGCCGACAAGGTTTCGATCAACTCGGCGGCGGTGAAGAACCCGGATTTCGTGGCCGAGGCGGCAGACAAGTTCGGCAACCAATGCATCGTGGTATCGATCGACGCCAAGAAGGTTTCGGTAGCCGGCGAAACGAACCGGTGGGAGATCTTCACCCATGGCGGGCGCACGCCGACCGGCATCGACGCGGTGGAGTTTGCCGTGAAGATGGTAGAGCGTGGCGCAGGCGAACTTCTCGTCACCTCCATGGACCGCGACGGCACGAAGAGCGGCTATGACCTGGAACTGACCCGCACCATCGCAGACAGCGTCCGTGCGCCGGTCGTCGCATCTGGCGGCGTCGGCAACCTCGACGACATGGTCGCCGGCATCAAGGAAGGCCACGCCACGGCCGTTCTCGCCGCTTCTATTTTCCACTTCGGCACCTATACCGTCAGCGAAGCCAAGCGCTATATGTCCGAGCACGGCATTGCCATGCGGCTCGATTGACCGGGGAGAGTGATCTTGAGCAAGTTTTCCCTTGAGCAACTCGAGGCGATCGTCGCCAAGCGTGCAGAAGCGTCACCCGACGAATCCTGGACCGCAAAGCTTGTTGCAGCCGGGCAGGAACGGGCCGCCAAGAAACTCGGCGAGGAAGCGGTCGAAACCGTCATTGCGGCGATCTCGCAGGACCGGCAGAACCTCACCGCCGAGAGCGCCGACCTGCTCTATCATCTTTTGGTCGTGTTGAAGATCGCGGGCATTCCGTTGCAGGATGTGCTTGACGAACTGCAGCGGAGGACCGGCCAATCCGGGCTTCAGGAAAAGGCGAGCCGGCCCCAGTGATGAGATTTGCGTCATGACCATCGCAGCCCAGACTGCCGAGCCCGCAGACGCCGCCGGTGCGGCAGATTATTATTCGCCCTACCACTCCTTCACGGCTGAGGAATGGGCGAAGTTTCGCGCCGACACGCCGCTGACGCTGACAGCCGACGAAGTGCAGCGGCTGCGATCGCTGGATGACCCGATCAACCTCGACGAAGTGCGGCGGATCTACCTGTCGCTGTCGCGCCTGCTTTCCACCCACGTGGAAGGATCGCAGCTGCTGTTCCAGCAGCGCAACCGCTTCCTGAGCCTGTCGGACGTCACCAAGACGCCGTTCATCATCGGCATCGCCGGCTCGGTCGCCGTCGGAAAGTCAACAACGGCTCGTATCCTGAAGGAGCTCCTGGCGCGCTGGCCCTCCAGCCCGAAGGTCGACCTCATCACCACAGACGGTTTCCTTTATCCGAATGCGGTGCTCCAGCGCGAAAACCTGATGGAGCGCAAGGGTTTTCCGGAAAGCTACGACATCGGCGCCATTCTGCGCTTTCTGTCGGCCATCAAGGCGGGCGAGCCGAATGTGCAGGCGCCGCGTTATTCGCACCTGACCTATGACGTACTGCCGAACGAATTCACGCTGGTGGACCGTCCGGACATCCTCATCTTCGAAGGCATCAACGTACTGCAGTCGCGGGCCTTGCCGGCGGACGGCAAGATCGTGCCAATCGTTTCCGATTTCTTCGATTTCTCGATCTATATTGACGCCGAGGAAGAGCAGATCCACCAGTGGTATGTGCAGCGTTTCATGCGGTTGCGTGAAACCGCCTTCCGCGACCCGACCTCGTTTTTCAAGAAGTACGCGGCCATCGATCGTGAAGCGGCCATGGCCGTTGCCGAGAACCTCTGGGAAAACATCAACCTGAAGAACCTTCGGCAGAACATCCTACCGACCCGCCCGCGTGCCGACCTCATCCTGCGCAAGGGCCGCAACCACTTCGTGGAAACGGTTTCGCTCAGAAAACTGTAGGCGATCTATCGTAGAGGCTGGATTAGGATCGTCAGCTATGGACGCGGCGCAGCGTCAGGTTGATGCGCCCGCCATTCTTCAAAAGCGTCGAGGTACCGGGATAGATCCGGTCGACGCCGTGGAAGACGAGCCTCCCCTCACCGCCGAGAATCACGACATCGCCGCTCGACAGGCGGAAAGAACCGGTCGGGTCTTGGCGGCTCAAACCGCCGACGCGAAACAAACAGGTATTGCCGAGGGAGATGGAAAGGACGGGTGCGTCGAACGCCTTCTCGTCCTTGTCCTGGTGCAGGCCCATCTTTGCGTCATCGACATAGAAGTTGATCAGGCAGGCTTGCGGCGGCTTCGGATAGCCGGAGAGCTTTTCCCAAAGCTCCAGCAATTCGGTCGGGATTGCCGGCCACGGCCTTTTCGTCACCGGATGTTCAGGCTGGTAGCGATAACCGCGCACCTTGTCCGTAACCCAGCCCAACGGACCGCAATTGGTCATGCGCACCGACATCGGCTTGCCAGTGCCTGGCATTTCCGGCGTATAAAGCGGCGCCTCAGCGACGACCGCGCGCACCACTTCGACCAGATGCTCCTGTGCCGCCCGGTCGAGATACTCCGGCAGGTGCCGGATGCCGTTTGGGAGTGTCGCCACGATCGTCTTCCAATCTCAGTCGCCGATTGGCCTGCCGCGCATCTTCTTCACTTCGGAACGGCCGGATTTTTCCTTCAGGCGCCGCTCGACCGAGCCACGGGTCGGCTTGGTTGCCTTGCGCGGCGGCGGCGGTGGCTTTGCCGCTTCAAGGATCAGTTCCTTCAGCCGCTCGCGCGCCTCTTCACGGTTGCGCTCCTGGCTGCGAAAACGATTGGCTTCTATCATCAGCACGCCGTCCTTCGACACCCGTTTTCCGGCGAGCCTGATGGCGTTCTGCTTGACGCGCTCCGGCAGCGAAGGCGAGTTGAGGATATCGTAGAACAACTGGACGGCGGTCGAGACCTTGTTGGCGTTCTGACCACCGGGACCACCCGCCAGCACGAACTGCTCGGTCAGTTCCCACCCGGCGATGGTGATGCGGCTGTTGATCTGAAGCGGGTTGCTGGCCATGCATCTCCATATGTCTTGGCGAGACGGCTTGTCCAGAAAGGTGGCTAAAAGAAAACCGCCGATGCAGGCATGGCCCGGCACCGGCGGTTTCACGTGAATCCTTAAAGGTATCGCTTATTCTGCCGCGGCGAGGACGCCAGGAGCGGCAGAGCGCACCTTGCTGTCGACGTGATCCTCGTACTGCTCGAAGTTCTGGATGAACATCGACACGAGTTTCTGGGCATAGGCGTCAAAGGCGGCGCCATCAGCCCAGGTGGAACGCGGGTCGAGGATCTTGCTGTCGACGCCTTCAACGGCAACCGGCACCGCGAAGCCGAAGTTCGCGTCCGTGCGGAACTCGGCGTTCTTCAGGCTGCCGTCGAGTGCAGCGGTCAAGAGGGTGCGGGTGACCTTGATCGGCATACGATGACCAACACCATACTGGCCACCGGTCCAGCCGGTGTTTAGCAGCCAGCAATCAACCTGATGCTTTGCAATCAGGTCCTTGAGCAGGTTACCGTATTCAGCCGGATGGCGCGGCATGAACGGGCTGCCGAAGCAGGTCGAGAAGGTGGCTTCCGGTTCGGTCACGCCTTTTTCGGTGCCGGCAACCTTGGCCGTGTAACCGGACAGGAAGTGGTACATCGCCTGTTCCGGCGTCAGCTTGGCAACCGGCGGCATGACACCGAAGGCGTCGGCCGTGAGCAGGATGATCGTCTTCGGATGGGGTGCGAGACCCGTGCGCGAGGCATTCGGGATGAAATCGAGCGGATAGGCGCTGCGGGTGTTCTCCGTTAGCGAGCCATCGGTAAAGTCCGGCACGCGGTTCTCATCGAGCACGACGTTTTCAACGACCGTGCCAAAACGACGGGTCGCGGCATAGATTTCAGGCTCGGCTTCGGCCGACAGATTGATCACCTTGGCGTAGCAGCCGCCTTCGAAGTTGAAGACGCCGTTTTCACCCCAGCCGTGCTCGTCGTCGCCGATCAGCGTGCGGTTCGGGTCTGCCGAAAGCGTTGTCTTGCCGGTGCCGGAGAGGCCGAAGAACAGCGTCGTGTCGTTGTTCGGGCCGACATTCGCCGAGC
The DNA here is from genome assembly GCF_003491345.1 of Neorhizobium sp. SOG26. Taxonomy (GTDB): domain Bacteria; phylum Pseudomonadota; class Alphaproteobacteria; order Rhizobiales; family Rhizobiaceae; genus Neorhizobium; species Neorhizobium turbinariae. The sequence continues at coordinate 3,097,908 of NZ_CP025512.1, read as the reverse complement.
AGTGCATCGGCATGACGCCCTTTTCCGGCAGGAAGTAGTTCAGCACCGAGAAGACCGATTTCTTGTTTTCACCCGCGTAGGACGTGCCGCCGACGAGGATCAGCCCGTTGGTGAAATCGCAGGCAATGACCGTTTCCGAACGGCAGCCGTGGCGCGCCGGGTCCGCCTTGAAGCTTGGCAGGTTGATGATCGTCAGCTTCTGCTGGAAGGTCGACAGCGTGGCGCGCTTCGGACGGATCAACAGGTTGCGGATGAAGAGCGAATGCCATGCGTATTCGCTGACAACGCGCGTCGGCAGGGCGTATTCCGCGTCGGCGCCGCCAACCAGATCCTGGACGAAAAGCTCCTTGCCCGCGGCATGCGCGATCATGTCTGCCTTCAGCACCGCGAAGTGCTCCGGGGACATCGCCTTGTTCTCGTTGCTCCACCAGATCCGCTTTTCGGTCTCGGCGTCGCGCACCATGAACTTGTCCTTGGGCGAACGACCGGTGTGCTGGCCCGTGATGGCCCGCAAGGCGCCATCGACCGTCAGGTCAGCTTCGCCGCGACGAATGGCTTCTTCATAAAGCTCGACCTCGGAGGAATTATAAAAGACGCGCGATGCGCCGCTGATGCCGATCGCGGCTAACCCGTTGTTCGGGTTGCGAAGTCCAAGCTCTTCCATTCGCGCACTCCTTCCGTGACCGTGGAAACGTGTCGCGAAACTAGTGGCAGATGCGTGAAAGAGCAATAGTCGAATTTGGAATTAACCAATGATATCAATCAATTAATCGATTTAAAAAAATTTATTCCTGATTAAATCGGTTTAAGAGTGGATTCCAACTAGTGCGGCACCACATGCGGAAGCGTCATCTCTGACCACGGAAGCACCGCCGCCCCTTTAACTTTGCCACAATTTGTTCCACCTTTATCCCCAGAAGGCGCATCACGGAACTTCTCGGGCGGGGGGATGATTCCAGGAGATGCGCATAAGATGTTCATGGAGACGGAGAGAATGCAGACAATCGCCCTCGTGGATGACGACCGCAACATCCTGACCTCGGTGTCGATTGCACTGGAAGCTGAAGGTTACAAGGTCGAGACCTACACCGACGGTGCATCCGCACTGGACGGTTTGATCGCCCGTCCGCCGCAGCTGGCCATCTTCGACATCAAGATGCCGCGCATGGACGGCATGGAACTTCTGCGCCGGCTTCGCCAGAAGTCGGACCTGCCGGTGATCTTCCTCACCTCCAAGGATGAGGAAATTGACGAATTGTTCGGTCTGAAGATGGGCGCCGACGACTTCATCACCAAGCCGTTCTCGCAGCGGCTGCTGGTGGAGCGCGTCAAGGCGATCCTGCGTCGTGCCGGTGCACGCGAAGCTCTGGCTGCCGGCGGCGGTGTCGGCACCAAGGCCGCGGCCGACGCACAGGCCGCGCGCACGCTGGAACGCGGCCAGCTTGCCATGGACCAGGAGCGCCATACCTGCACCTGGAAGGGCGAGCCGGTAACGCTGACCGTCACCGAATTCCTGATCCTTCATTCGCTGGCGCAGCGCCCCGGCGTGGTGAAGAGCCGCGACGCCCTGATGGACGCCGCTTACGACGAGCAGGTTTATGTCGACGACCGCACGATCGACAGCCACATCAAGCGGCTGCGCAAGAAGTTCAAGATGGTGGATACCGACTTCGACATGATCGAGACGCTCTATGGCGTCGGGTATCGCTTCCGCGAGGCGGCTTGACCCTGTTCATGCCAGCTTGCGAAAGCTTGACTTGAGGCCACCCCCATCCGGGGCTAGAAGATGCCCGGTGGAAGGACTGCAGTGGCAGATCGAACATTCGACAACGAAGTAGCCGGCGACAGCGCAGCGACTGGCACCGACAAGGCCGAGACCCGTCGCGCTCCGCGGCGGTTCTGGTCGCGCTCCTTCACGCTGATCCGTCGCGTCTTCGGCCATGCGGTGTTCTCCAGCCTGACGCGGCGCATCCTGTTCTTCAACATTGCCGCGACCGTGGTCCTGGTTGCCGGCATTCTCTACCTTAACCAGTTCCGCGAGGGGCTGATCGATGCGCGCGTCGAAAGCCTTCTGACGCAGGGCGAGATCATCGCTGGCGCAATTTCCGCCTCCGCCTCCGTCGATACGAACTCGATCACCATCGACCCGCAGAAACTGCTCGAGTTGCAGGCCGGCCAGAGCATCACGCCGGTGCCGAACGACGAAGATCTCGATTTCCCGATCGACCCGGAGCGGGTGGCGCCCGTGCTGCGGCGGCTGATCTCGCCGACGCGCACCCGCGCGCGCATCTTTGATGCGGACGCCAACCTGCTGCTCGACTCGCGCCACCTTTATTCCCGTGGCCAGGTTCTGCGCTACGACCTGCCGCCGGTTGAAAACACGCAGCAGACCTGGAGCGAATGGTTCGCGAGCCTCTTCAACCGCATGCTCCAGCCGGGCAACCTCCCTGTCTACAAGGAAGCGCCCGGCGGTGACGGGTCGATCTACCCTGAAGTGATGAACGCGCTGACCGGTGTGCGTGGCGCGCTGGTGCGCGTCACCGAACGCGGCGAACTGATCGTTTCCGTTGCCGTTCCCGTCCAGCGTTTCCGCGCCGTGCTCGGCGTGCTGCTTCTTTCTACCCAGGCCGGCGACATCGACAAGATCGTGCATGCCGAGCGCCTTGCCATCATGCGGGTGTTCGGGGTCGCGACACTCGTCAACATCCTCCTGTCGCTGCTTCTGTCGTCCACCATCGCCAATCCGCTGCGCCGGCTTGCGGCAGCGGCCATCCGCGTGCGGCGCGGCGCCAAGCAGCGCGAGGAGATCCCGGATTTCGCCTATCGCCAGGACGAGATCGGCAACCTGTCGATCGCGCTCCGCGAGATGACGAACGCGCTTTATGACCGCATCGATGCGATCGAAAGCTTCGCGGCAGACGTCAGCCATGAACTCAAGAACCCGCTGACCTCGCTGCGCAGCGCGGTGGAGACCCTGCCGCTCGCCAAGTCGGAGGAATCGAAGCAGCGGCTGACCGAGATCATCTTCCACGATGTGCGCCGTCTGGACCGCCTGATCAGCGACATTTCCGACGCCTCGCGGCTGGATGCGGAATTGGCCCGCACCGACTCCTCGCCGGTTGATCTGGAGAACCTGCTCGGCAATCTCGTCGACATTTCCCGCCAGATTCGCACCGGGCGCAAGCCGGTGGATATCGAGCTCAGCATCGACAACAAGGGCGGCAACAAGTCGGCTTATGTCATCAACGGCCATGACCTGCGTCTCGGCCAGATCATTACCAACCTGATCGAAAATGCCCGCTCCTTCGTACCGGACAAGGGCGGCCGCATCGCGCTGCGGCTAACGCGCAACAAGGACCGCGTCGTCATCACCGTCGATGACAACGGGCCCGGCATCCAGGCGGAAGACATCGATCGGATCTTCGAGCGCTTCTACACCGACCGTCCCGAAGGCGAGAGCTTCGGCCAGAATTCAGGCCTCGGCCTGTCGATCAGCCGGCAGATTGCCGAAGCCCATGGCGGTTCGCTGCGGGCGGAAAACCTCCACGACCCGAAGACGGGCGCTCCTCTGGGCGCCCGGTTCATCCTGTCGCTGCCGGCTGGTGAAACCCAGTGACCGCGCCGGTCAACATTCACGCAACGGCGATCGTCATCGGGACGAGAGGCATTCTTTTTACCGGACCCTCGGGAAGCGGCAAGTCGATGCTCGCCTTCACCTGCCTTGCTGCCGCTCGGCGGCAGGGGATGTCTGCGGCGCTGGTGGCCGACGACCAGGTGTTCGTGTCACGCGATGGCGCGCAGATCATTGCATCGCGCCCGGAAACCATCGCCGGGCTCATCGAGATCCGCGGCAGCGGCATTGCCAGGATCGACAGCGTTCCGCAGGCAGCGTTGGAGCTTGCCGTGTCCCCCGTATCCTTTCCGCAGGCCGAGCGGCTTCCGCCAGAAAACGAACGGTTCGAGGTTGGCGGGTTGGGTTCGCTTCCGCTGCTGCGCATCTGGAATCGGGCACCCGATCCCCTGGCGATCATCGCCGCCTTCCACCCGCAATTCGCCGCACACGTGCCGTTTTGCTAATCAAGCTGGCGGATTTTTGACTTGAAGTTCATCTTAACATGGAGAAGATGGGCTCCCACCGCTGGACCAGTTTATTGCGATGCGATAATGGCGCCGAGTTTTTGCAGCAGAGGGCAGTTTTCATGATCGGACTTGTGCTTGTCACTCATGGCAAGCTGGCTGAGGAATTTCGTCATGCTGTGGAGCATGTCGTCGGACCTCAGAAGTGCATCGAGACAGTCTGCATCGGCCCCGAAGACGACATGGACCAGCGGCGCCAGGACATCGTTGACGCCGTTGCAAAGGCAAACGATGGCCATGGCGTCATCATCCTCACCGACATGTTCGGTGGCACGCCGTCCAACCTGTCGATTTCGGTCATGGAGAGCGGCCAGACGGAAGTCATCGCGGGCGTCAACCTGCCCATGCTGATCAAGCTCGCCGGCGTGCGCAGTGACAACAACATGGACCGGGCGCTGGCGGAAGCCTCCGAAGCCGGCCGCAAGTACATCAATGTGGCAAGCCGCGTCCTGAGCGGTAAGTGAGATTTCCCCACGCATGTCGTCCCCCACGTCCCGCGAGTTCCTGATCGTCAACAAGCGGGGCCTGCACGCGCGCGCTTCCGCCAAGTTCGTGCAGATGGTGGAGCGTTTTGACGCCCAGATCACCGTTTCGCGCGACGGCACCACCGTCAACGGCACATCGATCATGGGTCTGATGATGCTCGCCGCGAGCCCCGGCTGTACCATCGAGGTCGCGGCCGACGGCGTCCAGGCGTCCGAGGCGCTCGATGCCCTGCAGGACCTTGTCGCCAACAAGTTTGGCGAAGAAGCCTGACCTCTCTCGCCACTACATAAACATATAAAGACCTCTTTATGTCCCGTTGCCAGTTGGCGGGAACCCTGCTAAACCGCCTCCAGCTTCCGCCGCTGACGGCGGGTCGTGCGGTTTCTCGGCTGCCAGCCTCGTGCGGCAACTGAACAAGGAGAGCTTTATGAGCGCAGAAAAAGATTACATCGTCGCCGATATCAGCCTTGCCGACTACGGCCGCAAGGAACTGGATATCGCCGAAACAGAAATGCCGGGCCTGATGTCCTGCCGCGCCGAATTCGGTGAATCGAAGCCGCTCAAGGGTGCTCGCATCTCCGGTTCGCTTCACATGACCATCCAGACAGCGGTCCTGATCGAGACGCTGAAGGAACTCGGCGCCGATATCCGCTGGGCCTCGTGCAACATCTTCTCCACCCAGGATCACGCTGCCGCTGCGATTGCTGCTGCGGGCATCCCGGTCTTCGCCGTGAAGGGCGAGTCGCTCACCGAATATTGGGAATACACCGACAAGATTTTCCAGTGGTCCGACGGCGGCTTCTCCAACATGATCCTCGATGATGGCGGCGACGCCACCATGTACATCCTGCTCGGCGCCCGCGCCGAAGCCGGCGAAGACGTGCTGTCGAACCCGGGTTCGGAAGAAGAAGAAATCCTGTTTGCGCAGATCAAGAAGCGCCTCCAGGCCTCGCCCGGCTGGTTCACCAAGCAGCGCGACGCCATCAAGGGTGTGACCGAAGAAACCACCACCGGCGTTCACCGCCTGTACGAGCTCTCCAAGAAGGGCCTCCTCCCGTTCCCGGCAATCAACGTCAACGACTCCGTCACCAAGTCGAAGTTCGACAACAAGTACGGCTGCAAGGAATCGCTGGTTGACGGCATCCGCCGCGGCACCGACGTGATGATGGCCGGCAAGGTTGCCGTCGTCTGCGGTTACGGTGACGTGGGCAAGGGTTCGGCCGCTTCGCTCGCCGGCGCCGGCGCACGCGTCAAGGTCACGGAAGTTGACCCGATCTGCGCCCTGCAGGCCGCCATGGACGGTTTTGAAGTCGTCGTTCTGGAAGACGTTGTCTCGACCGCCGACATCTTCATCACCACCACCGGCAACAAGGACGTCATCCGCATCGAGCACATGCGCGCGATGAAGGACATGGCGATCGTCGGCAACATCGGCCACTTCGACAACGAGATCCAGGTTGCGGCTCTCAAGAACCTCAAGTGGACCAACGTCAAGCCGCAGGTTGACATGATCGAGTTTCCGAAGGGCAACCGCATCATCCTGCTGTCTGAAGGCCGCCTGCTGAACCTCGGCAACGCCACCGGCCACCCGTCCTTCGTCATGTCTGCTTCGTTCACCAACCAGACGCTCGCCCAGATCGAGCTCTTCACGAAGCAGGGCCAGTACAAGAACGAGGTCTATATCCTGCCGAAGCACCTCGACGAGAAGGTCGCTCGCCTCCACCTCGCCAAGCTCGGCGTGAAGCTGACCGAACTTTCGCCGGAGCAGGCCGCCTATATCGGCGTCTCGCCGGAAGGTCCGTTCAAGGCTGAACACTACCGGTACTAATCGCTAGCCGGTTAATCCACAACATATAGACAGCCGCAGCCTTGACAAAAGCTGCGGCTTCTTTTTTGGCCGCCTCCCTTCCCGGCTTTTTCCTCAGCAGTTATCCTTTTCACGTTGATTCGTGACTTTCCTGAAATCGACGTCCGAAACCTTCGGTCGTCCGGCTCGGGGCAAGGCACGGTATGGTATGTCTTGTCGATGAGCGGCAATTGGACGGAGACAGACCGGTATGTCGGTAAAAAAAATGAGCCTGTTTCAGCAGGCCGATCCTTCTTGCGGGGACGCTAGCGCGAAGACAACGGGACCTTCCTGTGGCGACACGGTTGAGGGCTCGGTGAGCGGCAAGGCAAAGCGTCTGGCGTTGTTTGCCAGCGCCTTTCTATCAGGTACGGCTTTTTCCGGGTTGGCGACGGGGGCGCTCGCGCAGCAGTCCGGCAGCGCCGCTGTCCGCCTTTTCTCCTCTACCGAAGTCATCGTCTCCTCCGTCGTGCTCGGCGCATTGGGTGCTGCCCTGCTTTCGTCGGTCTGGCTGGTGCGTCAGCGCGGCAATCTCACCGCCGAAAGCCAGGAAATCCGCAGCGCGCTTTCCGACGCTCAGCAGCGGATCTCCAAGTACGAGGCTCTTATCGCAGACAAGAACCGGCGCATCGTCGTGTGGGAAAGCGGCTCCTCGAAGCCCGAATTCCTTGGCCAGTTGCCGGTTGAAACCGGTGCGCCGCAGAGCGATCGCGATTTCCTGGCTTTTGGTCGCTGGCTGCGCCCTGCATCGGCGGGCGAACTGGAGAAGTTGATCGAGGCGCTGCGCAACGAAGCCCGCACCTTCGATACCGTCGTTGAGACGAACCGTGACGAAATCCTCGAAGTTCAGGGCCGCGTTTCCGGCGGTAAGGCTTTCGTGCGCTTCCTGGCGCTCAACAACCTTCGCGCCGAACTGGCCGAACTGAAGATCGAGCGCGAGCGGCTCACCACCTCCATCTCCATGTTCCACTCCCTGCTCGACGCGATCGAACAGCCGGTCTGGCGGCGTGACGCACAGGGCAAGCTGACCTGGGTCAACCATGCCTATGGCGAAGCGGTGGAAGCATCCACGCCCGAACATGTCATCGAAGAGGGCCGCGAATTCCTCGGCACGATCGCCCGCGAGAAGATCAAGGCGACCGCTACCCCGGCTTCGCCCTTCCATGATCGCGTGTCGACCGTAGTGCATGGCAACCGCACCGTCTTCGACGTCATCGATGTCGTGGTGCCGGGCGGCTCGGCTGGCATGGCAACTGATGTCTCCGAGGCGGAAGCCGTGCGCGAGGAGCTGAAGCGCACGCTGAAAAGCCACGCGGAGACGCTCGATCACCTGGGCACGCCTGTCGCGATCTTTGATGGCGAACGCCGGCTGCAATTCTACAACCAGGCTTTCGTACAGCTCTGGGGGCTGACACTGCCCTTCCTCGATTCCAGGCCTGACAACGGCGAGCTTCTCGACAAGCTGCGCAGCGACGGAAAGCTGCCGGAACAGTTGAACTGGCGCAGCTGGAAGGATTCCGCCCTTTCCGTCTATCGCTCGACCGAAACCCAGACCGACCTCTGGCACCTCCCCAACGGCCAGACGCTGCGTGTCATCGCCACCGCCCATCCGCAAGGTGGCGCAACGTGGGTGTTCGAAAACCTCACCGAACAGGTGGATCTCGAAACGCGCTACAACACCTTGGTGCAGGTCCAGGGCGAAACGATCGACCACCTGTCCGAAGGTGTCGCCGTGTTCGGTCCGGACGGACGCATCCGCCTTTCCAACCCCGCCTTCAGGGCGCTCTGGGGCATCACGGCGGAACAGGCCAAGCCCGGCACCCATATCAAGGCGATCGAAGCCGCCTGCGCGCCGTCCTACGACCAGCCGGACGGCTGGCGCCGCTTCGGCCAGATGCTGACGACGTTCAACGATGCGCGCATCCCGCTGCAGGGTACGTTCGAGCTGTATTCCGGCCTGATCCTCGATTACGCCGCGATCCCGCTGCCAAATGCGCAGACCATGCTGACCTTCGTCGACACGACGGCGAGTGCACGCGCCGAACGGGCGCTGAAGGAAAAGAACGAGGCGCTGCAGAAGGCCGACGAGATCAAGAACGATTTCGTACAGCACGTCTCCTACGAGTTGCGCTCTCCGCTCACCAACATCATTGGCTTCACGGACCTCCTGAAGACGCCAGGCGTCGGCCCGCTCAACGAGCGCCAGGCCGAATATATCGACCATATCTCGACCTCGTCCTCGGTGCTGCTCACCATCGTCAACGACATCCTCGACCTTGCGACGGTCGATGCGGGCATCATGGAACTTCAGCTATCCGAGATGGCGATCGACGACCTGCTCGATGATGTCGCCATGCAGATCGCCGACCGGCTGCACGAAAACGGGGTCAATCTTGCGATCACTGCCCAGGCGGGCCTCGGCATGATCGTCGCGGACGAGCAGCGCCTCAAGCAGATCCTGCTGAAGCTCCTGACGAATGCGACCAATTTCGCGCCGGAAGGGTCGACCATCACGCTGAACTGCTGGCGCAACCCGAAGGAAGTCTATTTCTCGGTGACCGACAAGGGCCCCGGCATGTCCGAAGACATGCTGAAGACGGTGTTCAACCGCTTCTCCGCCAACAGTCGCGGCGGCAAGCGCAGCGGCGCCGGTCTGGGTCTCTCGATCGTTGAAAGCTTTGTGCACCTGCATAACGGCGACGTGGTCATCGACAGCAAGCCCGGCCAGGGCACCACCGTCACCTGCCGGATCCCGAGCGGCGCCGCGGTGCGCTCCATCGCCGCCGAATGACCGACGCTGAGCCTCTTTCGCTTTTTCTCGCCGACGAGGCCGAGACCATTCGCCTGGGCGAGGACTTGGCGCTTGCACTCGGCAAGGGTGACTGGATCGCCCTGTCGGGTGATCTCGGCGCCGGCAAATCCACCTTCGCGCGCGCCTTCCTGCGGGCGCTGGCCGACGATCTGGAGCTTGAGGTTCCGAGCCCCACCTTCACCCTGGTCCAGGCCTATGACCTGCGGCTCCCGGTCGCCCATTTCGACCTTTATCGGCTGGGCGACGCGTCGGAACTCGATGAGCTGGGCTTCGATGAAGCCCTCTCCTCTGGCATCTGCCTGATCGAATGGCCGGAAATGGCGGACGAGCTTCTGCCTGCAGCACGCATCTCCCTGAAGCTGGAGCACCAGGCTAACGGAAGGGTCGCGACGATCACGGCGCCTGACGCGCAGATGAAGCGCATCCGCCGGGTGCTGGCGATCCGCGCCTTCCTTGAGCAGCACGGCTACGCACACGCTAGGCGCCGCTTCCTTACCGGCGACGCATCCACCCGCGCCTACGAGACGATCACCACGGAGGCTGGCGAAACGCTGGTCCTGATGGACTGGCCGCACCCGCCGGAAGGGCCCGCCGTGCTTGATGGCAAGCCTTACCCCAAGGTCGTGCATCTGGCGCTCGACCCCTATCCCTTCGTGGCAGTCGATGAATACCTGCGCGAACTGGGGCTCGCGGCGCCTAAAATACTCCATACCGACTACGCGCAAGGCATCCTGCTGATGGAGCACCTCGGCGACGAGGGCGTGGTGGATGAAGCTGGCCAGCCGATCGCCGATCGTTACCGCGAAGCTGTGGTCTGTCTCGGTTACCTGCACAGCCACGAAATGCAGCAGGATCTGCCAGTCGGCGACGGGCATGTGCACCATATCCCCAATTTCGACGCCACGGCGATGAAGATGGAGGCGCGCCTCCTTCTTGACTGGCACTTGCCCTGGAAACGTGGCGCCCCGGCGACTGAGGAGGAACGTGCCGAATACCTTTCGATCTGGGACGGGTTGATCGCAGAGCTGGCCGATACGGAAAAGAACCTGCTGCTGCGCGACTTCCATTCCCCCAACATCATATGGCGCCCGAACGAATCCGGCGTGCGGCGCGTCGGCCTCATCGATTTCCAGGATTCGATGATCGGCCCAACGGCCTATGACCTCGCCTCGCTTGTTCAGGACGCCCGTGTCGATATCCCGAAGCCGCTCGCCGACCAGTTGATGGTCGATTACGTGGCGCTACGCCGCTCGCTTGGCCCTTTCGACGAAAAGACATTCATGAAGGCCTGGGCGATCATGGCGGCGCAGCGAAACTGCAAGCTCGCGGGCCTCTGGGTGCGGCTCTTGCAGCGCGACGGCAAACCGGGCTACCTGAAGCACATGCCCCGGACGCTTCGCCATCTATCCACAGCCCTTCGCCATGAAGTGCTTGCCCCCTTGCGGGATTGGTGTCTCAGGTCTGGAATACAACTTCCCGAATCATAGACGCTGAGTTCGATGATCATCAAAGAAGCCATGGTGCTGGCCGCAGGTCTTGGGACCCGCATGCGCCCGATCACCAATACGATGCCGAAGCCGCTGGTGAAGATCGGCGGCAAGCCGATGATCGACTACGTGCTCGATTCGCTGAAGCAGGCGGGCGTGGAACGGGCGGTGGTCAACGTCCACCATTTCGCGGACCAGATGGAGGCGCACCTCAAGGCGTATGAGGGGCTGGAGATCCTGATCTCGGACGAACGGGACGCGCTGCTCAACAACGGCGGCGGCATCGTCAAGGGGATCACCCAGCTTGGCCGCGACACCATCTTCGTGATGAATGCCGACCTGTTCTGGGTTGGCGAGCCGGAAGAGGGTCCAAGCAACCTGCAGCGGCTGGCGCAATTCTTCGACCCGGACCGCATGGACATGGCGATGCTCTGCATCCGCATCGAAAACACCACTGGTCACAACGGCGTCAATGATTTCAGCATGGGGCCGGATGGCAAGCTCACCCGCTTTCGCGACGACCCGTCGAACCCGGTGGTCTATGCCGGTGCCTTCGCCATGAAGCCGGAATTCCTCGATGACGCGCCACGCGAGCCGTTCAACATCAACACTTATTTTGACAAGGCGATCGCCCGCGGCCGCCTCTACGGCATGATGATGGATGGCCACTGGCTGACGGTCGGCACGCCCGAAGCCGTGGACGAAGCGGAGGCGACGATCCGGCGGCTCCGGGCGTCAGCGTGACCTGATGGCCGAGGCGACGAGACACCTTCCCCGCGTTTTCACCATTCCGCCAGGCGCGCCTTTCCTCAAGACGCTCGCCGCCACGCTCTGCAACGGCGAGCTTGTCGAAACCTTCCACTATGATCCGGCCGATCCGCTTTCCTTGGCCGATGTCACGATCTTCGTGCCGACCCGGCGCGCGGCCCGCGTGCTGCGCTCGGAGTTTGTCGATCTCCTCGGCGGCCGCTCCGCGATCCTGCCGGTCATCCGGCCGCTCGGTGAAACCGATGACGACAGCGGTTATTTCGACCTGGTCGCGCCGGAAGAGATGGATCTTGCCCTGCCGATCGGTGGCACGGCCCGTCTGCTCGAGCTTGGCCGCCTGATTCTTGCCTGGCGCAACCAGCTTCCCCAGGTCGTCCTCGACATCCACTCGCAGTCACCGCTGATCGCACCGGCCAGTCCGGCCGACGCCATCTGGCTTGCGCGGGCGCTTGCCGAACTCATAGACGCGATCGAAACCGAAGAGCGCGACTGGGCGGACCTGAAGAACCTCAACACAGAGGAGCATGCCCTCTGGTGGCAGCTGACGGCCGAATTCCTGTCGATCGCCAGCGCCTTTTGGCCGGCGCGCCTGGAAGAGCTGCGCCGCTCCTCGCCGGCTCGGCACCAGGCGGCAATTCTGCGCGGTGAGTCACGCCGCATTGCGACCAAAACGCATAAGGGCCCAATAATCGTGGCCGGCTCCACCGGCTCCATCCCGGCGGCGGCTGAGCTGATCGCGGCGATCTCCCGGCTGCCGGAAGGCGCAGTCGTGCTTCCCGGGCTTGATCTCGCCATGCCGGCCGATCAGTGGGCGCTGATCGGCGAGGAGACATTGGACGGGCGCGCCGAGCCACCGAGCCGCAGCCACCCCCAGTTCGGGCTCTGGCGCCTCCTGACCCGGCTTGGCGTCGATCGCAGCGAGGTTGTGCTGCTGGGCGACGTCCCTTCCGATCTGAAATTCCGCGCAGAGACCATCTCGCAGGCGCTGGTTCCCGCCAAGGCAACGGATCGCTGGAGCACCTGGCGCGACGACGTCGATCTCGAGAAGCTTCGCGCAGCCTTCGCCGATGTATCGCTGATCGAGGCGGCCAACGAACGCGAGGAAGCCGTTGCCATCGCCATTGCGCTTCGGCTGGCGCTTGAGGAACCGGGCGCCGATGGCGGCGAAACGCGAGCGGCGTTGATCACCCCTGACCGCGCGCTCGCGCGGCGCGTCACGGCTGAACTTGCCCGTTTCGGCGTGGTCGCCGACGATACCGCCGGTTCACCGCTGTCCGGCACGCCACAGGGGACTCTGGTGCAGCTGCTTCTCGAAGCAGCACTGCGCCCCGGTGATCCAGTGGCGATCGTTGCGCTCATGAAGCATCCGCTGCTGCGGGTTGGCCTGCCTGCTGACGCGATCTGCCCGGCCGTCGAAGCGCTTGAAATCCTCGCGCTGCGCGGCGGTTTGGGCGACATGGATCTCGGCACGCTGGAGCCGCTGCTGGAGACACGGCTTGCCCAGCAGAAGACCGACCGGCACACGCCGCAATGGCGGCTGGCTCTAGATGAAGAAGCGCCGGCACGGGCGCGCGATCTTGCCAGGCGCCTAGCTGCTGCCGCCGAACCACTGATCTCCGCGCTTGTCACCCGCCGCCCCGATGGCCGGGGACTGACGACCAAGCTGACGCTGTCGGAATGGGCCGAGCGCACGGGCCGGGCGCTGGAGGCGCTTTGCATCGATGAGAACGGCAGCCTTGCCGCGCTGTGGTCCGGAGAGGCCGGCGAACGGTTGGCCGGCATGCTTGCCGAAGTCATCGAGACCGATGGGCAGATCGAGGCAGACGGTCCGCAATGGATCGACATCGTCATGGCGCTGACCACGGGCGAAGCGGTGAAACCACGCGCGCTCAGCCATCCGCGTGTGTTCATCTTCGGCACGCTTGAAGCGCGGCTGCAGACCGTCGACACGATGATCCTCGGCGGGTTGAACGAAGGTTCCTGGCCGGGCCAGACGGTCAACAACCCGTTCCTGTCACGCACGATGAAGACCGATATCGGCCTTGAGCCACCCGAACGGCGCATCGGGCAGTTGGCGCATGACTTCGAAATGGCGTGCGGCATGCGACGGCTCATCCTGTCGCGAGCGCTGCGCCAAGGCTCGACACCAACGGTCGCGTCGCGCTGGCTGCAGCGCTTGCTGGCGCTTGGCGGCAAAACCTTTGCCGACGAACTCAAGGGCCGTGGCGAGCAGTACCGGCATTGGGCGGCAGCGGTCGATGCCGGTGAAAACCAGCCCGGCGCCAAGCGACCGGCGCCAAAGCCGCCGGCTGATCTGCAGCCGGTGAAATACTCCTTCAGCGAGGTCGGACGCCTGCGGCGCGACCCCTATGCCATCTATGCCCGCCGCATCCTGAAGCTCGACCCAATCGACCCGTTCAATTCCGACCCCGGCGCCTCGGAACGCGGCACGCTCTATCACGCCATCATCGACCGCTATACCCGGCAGGGCCACAAGCCAGGCACGCCGGCGGCGAAGGAGGCGATGCGGGAGATCATGGAAGAGCTCTTCGACGCCGAACAGTTGCCGATTCATATCGACCGGGTCTGGCGACCACGTTTTTGGGAAGTCGCTCGCGCCTTCCTTGATTGGGAAGCCGCTCGAGCCCACGACATTCGGCGGACGCTGACGGAAGTCGGCGCCGGCTGGGATGTGCCCGTCGCCGGCATCCGCGTCACCGGTATCGCCGACCGCATCGACATCAAGGGTTCCGGTCTTGTCGATATCGTTGATTACAAGACCGGCCTCAGCCCCTCGGTTTCCCAGGCGCGGTCGCTGCTCGATCCGCAGCTTGCGCTTGAAGCAGCCGCTCTGCGCGCCGGTGCCTTCCGGAACCTGGACGCGCTGACGCCGGAAAACCTCATCTACGTGCGCCTTCGTCCGGGAGACCGGTTCCGGGAGGACAAGGTCAACAACGAGGGCGCCTCTGCCACCGCCAAACGCCAGCCGAAATCGGCGCTCGACCTCGCGCAGGAATCGCTCGAGCAGCTGACGCGCTTCGTCGTGACGCTTCGGAGCGGCGAAGCCGGATTCGCATCGCGCCTCGTACCCTTCGCGCAAGGCGATTTCGGCGGCGAATATGATCACCTTGCCCGCGTCGCGGAATGGTCGACAGCAGACGAGGACAATGAGGTTGATGCCGATGAGTGAGCTTCCACCTCCCCCGCTTCCCGAAGACGATGATCCGATCCGCTGGATCGACTGGACGACGCGGCAGCAGTCGCTCGCCTCTGATCCCGCAAGCTCCGCCTGGGTGTCGGCCAATGCCGGCTCGGGCAAGACGCATGTGCTGACCCAGCGCGTCATCCGCCTTCTGCTCTCGGGCTGCCGTCCCTCGGCGATCCTGTGCCTCACTTATACGAAGGCCGCAGCGTCGGAAATGTCCAACCGCGTCTTCCAGCGGCTGTCGGAATGGACGGTGCTTTCGGATGCAGAGCTGCGGCAGCGGATCAAGGATATTGAAGGTATTGAGCCGGATTCGCTAAAGCTTGCCGAAGCACGGCGGCTGTTTGCCAAGGCGCTGGAGACGCCAGGCGGGCTGAAGATCCAGACCATCCACGCCTTTTGCGAAGCGCTGCTGCACCAGTTTCCGCTCGAGGCCAACGTCGCCGGGCATTTCTCGGTGCTGGATGATCGCGCCGCGGCAGCACTTCTCGCCGAAGCGCGGCGTTCGCTGCTGACTGCCTCGTCCGCCGAGGAAGACCCGGAACTTGCGGAAGCCTTTGCGCATGTGCTGGATCTCGGCGATGAGTTCGGGCTCGAAACCCTGCTTTCCGACATCATCGCCAACCGCACCGCGCTGCGACATTTCATTGCGCAGGCGGAGCAGCAGGGCGGTCTGGGCGTCGAGCTGAAGCGCGCCTACGGTCTTGATCCGGCCGACACCGAAGATAGCGTCGCGGCCTCCTACTGGCCCCTGCCCGGCCTTTCCGGCATCACGCTTGATCTTTATCTTTCGCTTGCCGACCAGAAGGGCGGCGCCAAGGCGACCGAGGTTGCATACGGCCTGCGACTGGTGATGCGCGAGCCTGACGTGTTCAAGCGCGCACAACACCTCGACCAGATCTTCCTTACCCGTGAAGGCAAACCAAAGGCGGATTCCTCGCTTGTTGCCAAGGCGATGCTGACCATGGCGCCCGAACTGGCGGATGCCGTGGACGCTGCCCGATCCCACGTGGTCGGCTGCCGCGATCGCCTGCGCCTGATCCGCATGTTCGGCGCCACAAAGGCGGCGCTGACGCTGGCGCAGCGCCTCAACGACGACTACGAGGACCTGAAGAAGCAGCGCAGCCTGCTCGACTTCGAGGACCTGATTGCCCGAACGGCCGATCTGCTGACCCGTGACGGCGTTGGTGCCTGGGTCCATTACAAGCTCGACCAGGGCATCGACCATATCCTGGTTGACGAGGCTCAGGACACGAGCCCGGTCCAATGGACCGTTATCAAGTCGCTTGCGGAAGACTTCTATTCCGGCGCCAGCGCTCGCAACACGCGCCGCACGATCTTCGCCGTCGGGGATGAAAAGCAGTCGATCTATTCCTTCCAGGGTGCCCGGCCGGAGCGGTTTGCCGAAGAGCGGAGCGAGACAGAAAAACGGGTGCGGGCCAGCGGTCAAGCCTTCCATCCTGTCCGCCTGCCGCTTTCGTTCCGCTCCACGGCGGATGTGCTCGCCGCCGTCGACCAGGTTTTTGCGCTGGAGGACAATGCCCGTGGACTGAGCGCCACCGGCGACCCGGTGCAGCACCGTTCGAACCGCATGGGTCATCCCGGTGCGGTGGATCTCTGGGATGTCATCGTTCCCGAAGCATCCGACCAGGACGAAGACTGGACCGCACCCTTCGACGCAACGCCCGACAAGGCGCCCTCCGCGATCCTTGCGTCCCGCATCGCCAACCGCATCGGCGAGATGATCGGAAACGAGACGATCATCGAGAAGGGTGTCGAGCGGCCGATCGAGGCTGGTGACATCCTGGTGCTGGTTCGCAAGCGCGATGCCTTCGTCAATGCGCTGACGCGGGCGCTGAAACGGCGCGACAATATTCCCGTGGCCGGTGCCGACCGCTTGAGGCTGACGAGCCATATCGCGGTGCAAGACCTGCTGGCGCTTGGCCGCTTCCTGCTCCTGCCGCAGGATGATCTTTCGCTCGCCGCCCTGCTGAAGAGCCCCCTCTTCAACTTGTCGGAAGAGGATGTCTTCGAGGTTGCAGCGCGGCGTCCGGACAAGACCAGCGCCTGGGAGGCGCTGAACCGCTTGGCGGAAGATCAGCCGCTGCGTTTTCGAGATGCCGCAGAGCGGCTTCAGCACCTGCTGGCGCTGTCGCGGCAGCTCAGTCCGCACGATCTCTTTGCCCGGATTCTTGGTCAATACGGCGGGCGTCGCAAATTCCTAGGAAGGCTTGGCACGGAAGCCGGCGACATTCTCGATGAGTTCCTCACCTTCGCGCTCGACCACGAAACCAGCGGCTTGCCCGGGCTGCAGGCCTTCATCTCGACGCTCGAGATCGAATCACCGGAGGTGAAGCGCGAGCAGGATGCCGGCCGCAACGAAGTGCGGATCATGACCGTGCATGCCTCGAAGGGGCTTGAGGCGCCAGTGGTATTCCTGGTCGACAGCGGTTCGAAGGCCTTCATCTCCTCGCATGTCGCAAAGCTTCGGCTGCTGCGGATCGATGGGCAGGAAGTGCCAGCCTGGGTGCCGGGCAAGACGCTGACGAATGCACTCACCGTAGCCGACGACACCCGCATACGCTCCGCCACCGAAGAGGAATATCGCCGACTACTTTATGTCGGCATGACGCGGGCGGCCGACCGGCTGATCGTTTGCGGTTACCGCGGCAAGACCGATAATCCGGGCACCTGGCAGTCGATGATCTCGAAGGCCCTGGCGGCGGACGAGTACCGCTGCAGCCCGACCGACTTCACCGACAAGGACGGCCAGTGGAGCGGCTTCAAGTGGCGGCTCCCGGCTTCATCCGACACACGGGCAAGCAAGGCCGAAAGCAGGGAGACGGCACCGGTGACGGCGCCACCCCTGCCGGCAGCACTGTCTCGGCCGCTGCCGCCGCAGAAGATGTTGCCGAGGCCGCTGAGCCCTTCCGGTGCCGGCACCATGATCGATGACGAGCCGGATGATCTGGTCTACGCCTCGCCGCTGTTCAGCACCAAGGAACGTGCGGGACTTGCGGCCCAGAAGGGCCGGCTCGTGCACCGCATGCTGCAGATGCTGGCCGAGTTCCCCCATGCCGAGCGCGAAGCCGCAGCTTATCGTTACGCGGAACGGGCAGCGCGTTTCTGGCCTGCGGCCGAGCGGGAAACGCTCGTTCAATGCGTGCTGTCGGTGCTCTCCAACCCGGCGCTTCACCTGGTGTTTTCCGAACGCGGGCAAGCGGAAGTCTCGATCATGGGCACGCTTGCGCTTGAAGGCCGCGATTACGCCATTTCGGGACGGATCGACCGGCTGGTGGTCACCGACGATCGGGTGATCGTGCTCGACTACAAGACCAATCGCACGCCGCCGCGCGATGCCGAACAGGTGCCGCTGGCGCATCGGGCACAGCTTGCGATCTACCGGGAGATCCTGCGCCCCCTTTACCCGGGCAAGGACATCGAATGCCTGCTGGTCTATACCGAAACCGGTGGAGTGATATCGCTCTCGCCGGAGCTCATGGCGCGCTCGCTTGCCGAACTCAAAACAAAGTGAGATGACGGTCATTGAAATGCGTGGGGCTCGGTCTCACATTTGGGTCAACAGAATTGTTAAGGAGAGCCCCATGGCTACCGTGAAAGTCGACAGCAACAATTTCCAGGCTGAGGTCCTGAATTCCGCCGAGCCTGTTGTGGTGGATTTCTGGGCTGAATGGTGCGGTCCGTGCAAGATGATCGGCCCGAGCCTGGAGGAAATCTCCACCGAACTCGCCGGCAAGGTGAAGGTGGTCAAGCTCAACATCGACGAGAACCCGGATCTGGCCGCCCAGTACGGTGTCCGCTCGATCCCGACGCTCGCCATGTTCAAGGGCGGTGAAGTGGCTGACATCAAGGTTGGTGCCGCTCCGAAGACCGCGCTTTCTGCGTGGATTTCCAACGCTGCCTGATCAGGCAAGACTTCCGAATCAAAAAAGCCCGGCTGCCTTTCGGTAGCCGGGCTTTTTTGTGCCGTCAGGTTGGCGGCGTTCCGTTGTCTGCCAGCACATTGCCGGCGAAATAAAGCGAGCCGCCGATCAGGATGCGCGGCGGCATGGCGTCCGGCAGCTGGCGACGGGTTATTTCCTTCAGCGCTTCTTCGGCCGATGCGGCAGGTTCCGCCACCAGACCCGCATCGAAAGCCGACTGCGCCAACGCCACCGGATCAAGGGCTGCTTCGCTGTCGCGGATGCGAACGGTGAAGACATGTTCGGCGAGATCCGCGAAGGCGCGGAAATAACCAACCGGATCCTTGGTGTTGATCATGCCGGTGATGAGGTAAAGCGGCCGCGGCTGGCGTTCCTCAAAAGCGGCCATCGCTTCCGCCACGACTTCCCCGCCGGCCGGGTTATGCCCGCCATCAAGCCAGATCTCGGCGCCTTCGGGGGCATGCTGGATGAGCTTGCCCTCGGTCAACCGCTGCAGGCGTGCCGGCCATTCGACCGTCGCCATCGCTTCTTCCATCATCGCCTCGGTCACCGGGAAGCCGGCGGCCTTGACGGCGCGGATCGCGGCGGCAGCATTGGCATATTGATGGCGGCCCGGCAGGCGCGGCAGCGGCAGGTCGTTGAGACCGAACTCGTCCTGGTAGATCAGTCGGCCGAATTCCTCATGCGCCGAGAAGTCCTGGCCATAGACCACCATCGGGCAACCGAGCCGTTCGGCGGTGGAGACCAGCACATCGAGCGCGGCATCAAATTCCTGCTGGCCGATCACCACGGGACGGCCGCGCTTCATGATGCCGGCCTTTTCGGCAGCGATCAGTTCAACGCGGTCGCCGAGGTAAGCCTGGTGATCGAGCGAGATCGGCATGATGACCGAAACGGCGGGATCGGTGATGACATTGGTGGCGTCGAAGCGGCCGCCGAGACCTACTTCCAGGATCACCACATCGGCCGGCTGTTCTGAGAAGAGCAGGAAGGTCGCGGCCGTCAGGATTTCAAAGACCGTGATTTCCTGGCCAGCGTTGGCGGCTGCGATGCGACGCAGCGCATCTGCCAGAAGCGCATCATCAACGATCTGGCTGCGGCCGCCCTTGACGCCGATCCGGTAGCGTTCGTGCCAATGCACGAGATGCGGTGAGGTGTGGACATGCGCCGCATATCCACCCGCCTCAAGCAACGCACGACAGAAGGCCGTGAAAGAGCCCTTGCCGTTGGTGCCGGCCACATGAATGACCGGCGGCATTTTCCTGTGCGGGTTGCCGAGGACCTCGAGAAGCCGCGTGATGCGGTCGAGTGAAAGATCGAAACCCTTCGGGTGAAGGGTCATCAGCCTTTCGATTTCCAGTTCGGCTTCGCTCGTCGCGGCTTCACCCATGGTCGTCATTCCGCCGCCCGCCTATCTCGCCGTTCGCTCAGGCGCTCACGGCGACCGGAGCCGGAGCTACTTGCTCGGCCGGCTGGCGCATCAGCATCTTCAGGATGCGGGCAAGCGTCGACGGGATGTCGTGGCGCTTCACAACCATGTCCACCATGCCGTGCTCCAGCAGGTATTCCGCCGTCTGGAAGCCTTCCGGCAGCTTTTCGCGCAGCGTCTGCTCGATCACGCGCTTGCCGGCAAAACCGATCTCGGCGCCAGGTTCCGCGATATGAATGTCGCCGAGCATGGCGTAGGAGGCGGTGACGCCACCGGTGGTCGGGTTGGTCAACACGACGATATAGGGAAGGCCTGCTTCCTTCAACATGTCGACGGCAACCGTGGTGCGCGGCAGCTGCATCAGGGACAGGATGCCTTCCTGCATGCGGGCGCCACCAGAGGCCGGGAAGATGACCAGCGGGCACTTTTCAGCAAGCGCGCGTTCGCAGGCCTTTACGATCGCTTCGCCGGCGGCCATGCCAAGCGAACCGCCGATGAAGCTGAATTCGTGCACGACGGCAACGAGCTTCACCCCCTCGACGGTGCCAAGACCGGCAAGGATCGTATCCTCCTGCTCGGTCTTCAGGCGGCTGTCCTTCAGGCGATCGACGTATTTTTTCGAGTCACGGAACTTCAGCGGGTCCTGGGCGACCTTCGGCTGCGGCAGGCTTTCGTATTCGCCACCATCGAACAGGTCCTTCAACCGCGCCTTGGCCGGCATCTTCATATGGAAACCGGAGGCGGGAATGACCCACTTGTTCTCTTCCAGATCCTTATGGAAAACCATCTCGCCCGTTTCCGGGCATTTGATCCAAAGATTTTCAGGAACATCCCGGTTGGGGCGGCCAAGCATGGAGTTGATGCGCGGCCGGACGTAATTGGTGATCCAGTTCACTGGTTCTACTCCGATTGTTGTTCTAGCTTTATGTTGGCCGGTTATTCAGCCGCGACAAGACGTGCGGCACGAACACCGGTGGCAAGGCCACGTACGAGGGTGGCGACAGAGGCGACCGTATCCGGGCCAGCCTTGCCGTCCTTGGTGAGGCTGCCGGCAACCTGGGCAACGATAGCCGAGCCGACGACGACGCCATCGGCTGCAGCACCGATCGCTCTTGCATGCTCAGCCGTCTTGACGCCGAAGCCGACGCAGACCGGCAGGTCCGTATGGCTCTTGATGCGGTTGACGGCGCCCGACACGAGCGAGGGATCCGGCAGGGCCGAACCGGTAATGCCGTTCATCGAGACGTAATAGACGAAGCCGGAGGTGTTCTTCAGAACCGCGGGCAAACGTTTGTCATCGGTCGTCGGCGTCGCCAGGCGGATGAAGTTGATGCCCTTTTCGAGCGCCGGGATGCAGAGCTCGTCGTCCATTTCCGGCGGCAGGTCGACAACGATCAGGCCGTCGATGCCGGCTGCCAGAGCGTCATCCAGGAACTTGTCGACACCGTGAACATAGATCGGGTTGTAGTAACCCATCATCACGATCGGCGTGTCGTTGTCGGTCTTGCGGAATTCGCGGGCGAGCTCAAGCGTCTTGGCAAGCGTCTGGCCGGCTGCGAGCGCACGCTGGCCAGCCATCTGGATCACCGGCCCATCGGCCATAGGATCGGAGAACGGCATGCCGAGCTCGATGATGTCGGAACCGGCTTCCGGCAGCGCCTTCATAATGCCGAGCGAGGTTTCGAAATCCGGATCGCCGCCCATGAAATAGGTGACCAGAGCGGGGCGGCCTTCTGCCTTGAGCGCCGCGAAACGTGCATCCATACGAGCAGTCATATTACATATCCATTCCGAGGATCTTGGCGACGGTGAAGATGTCCTTGTCGCCGCGACCGGAGAGGTTCATCACGATGATCTGGTCCTTGCGCATGCTGGCTGCACGCTTGATCACTTCGGCAAGCGCATGGCTCGGCTCCAGCGCCGGGATGATGCCTTCGAGGCGAGTCAGGAGCTGGAAGGCATCGAGCGCCTCCTGGTCCATGATCGGCACATACTGGACGCGGCCGATATCGTGCAGCCAGGAGTGTTCCGGGCCGATGCCCGGGTAATCGAGACCCGCCGAAATGGAGTGGCCTTCGAGGATCTGGCCGTCGTGGTCCTGCAGCAGATAGGTGCGGTTGCCATGCAGCACGCCCGGCGCACCGGCGGTGATCGAGGCGCAGTGTTCAACGCCCTGCAAGCCACGGCCACCGGCTTCGACGCCAACGATCTGGACGCCATCATCATCCAGGAACGGATGGAAGATGCCGATTGCGTTGGAGCCGCCACCAACGGCTGCGACCACCAGGTCGGGCAGCTTGCCTTCGGCCTCCAGGATCTGCTCGCGAGCTTCCTTGCCGATCACAGACTGGAAATCGCGAACGAGTTCCGGATAGGGATGTGGGCCGGCCGCTGTGCCAATCAGGTAATAGGTGTCGTCGACATTGGTGACCCAGTCGCGAAGGGCCTCGTTCATCGCATCCTTCAGCGTTCCGTTGCCGGAACTCACCGGCACCACTTGGGCACCGAGCAGCTTCATGCGGAACACGTTCGGCGCCTGGCGCTCGACATCGGTTGCGCCCATGTAGACGACGCAGGGGAAACCGAAGCGCGCCGCAACGGTTGCCGAGGCAACGCCATGCTGGCCGGCACCGGTTTCAGCGATGATGCGGGTCTTGCCCATGCGCTTGGCGAGCAGGATCTGGCCGATGCAGTTGTTGATCTTGTGGGAGCCGGTGTGGTTCAGCTCTTCGCGCTTGAAATAGATCTTCGCACCGCCAAGATGTTCGGTCAGGCGTTCAGCGAAATAAAGCGGGCTCGGGCGGCCAATATAGTGCTTGCCGAGTTCGGCCAGTTCCGACTGGAAGGCCGGGTCGTTCTTCGCCTTTTCCCATTCGCCCTGGAGATCAAGGATCAGCGGCATCAGGGTTTCCGCAACAAAGCGGCCACCGAAAATGCCGAAGCGGCCGTCTTCGTCCGGACCTGACCGGAAAGAGTTCGGTTTTGGCGTCTCGTTCACTGTCAATCTCCTTCAGGCGCTTTGGCGGCGCGAACTGTTTACGGCGTCAAAGAACGCATCGATCATGCCAAGATCCTTGACGCCCGGCGCGCTTTCCACGCCGGAGGATATGTCGAGACCTCTTGCACGGGTGGAGCTGAGCGCAGACGCGACATTGTCCTTGTTCAGCCCTCCGGAAAGCATGTATTCCACGCTCTCGTCAAGCGATGCCATGAGGCTCCAGTCAAAGGAAACGCCGTTGCCGCCCGGCAGTTCGGAACCGGCCGGGGCCTTGGCGTCAAAAAGAAAGCGATCGGCAACGCCGATGAAGGGATCCACCCGGTCGAGATCGCCCGCTTCGCGGACGGAAAACGCCTTCATGACCGGCAGGCCGTAAAGCGCCTTCAAGTGCAGGATCCGCTCCGGACTTTCATGGCCGTGGAGCTGCAGAATGTCGGGCCGTAGCAGCGAGACAATATCATCGAGTTCCTCGTCGCCGGCATCCACTGTGACGGCCACGATCTTCACCTGGCCGCGCACCCGGTCAGCGAGTTCTGCCGCATCCTCGGGGGAAATGTTGCGTGGGCTCTTGGGGAAAAAGATGAAACCGATGTGGGACGCTCCACGAGCAACGGCACGTTCAACAGCGTCGGGCGTCTTCAAACCACAAATCTTGATTTCGGGCTTCATGGGCGTCGGAGTGGCACGAAATCGTGTTGGAGTCGAGGCAAATCAGGCGGCAGGCGGACTCCACCCTTGGCGATCTCGGATTTTTGATTTCGGCCGGGGCGCTGAAAGCTGCCTCTTAAGTTTTAGTTTTATGTGACACCTCTCAGCGCCCCGTTCAGTGTGTTTTTCCGCGCAACTCCGGTCCGTCTGCGGCGGCCCCTCTTGTTGTTCTTGGTGGGCCGGGTTGTGTGCGACACACGCACGCCTTGTTCAGGGGCAGACCATTTTCTGCGCAGCTTCCGGGCGGGCGCCTGCATAAGGGCGCCTTCCCGGACCACCGGTCCCGCCTCGCCGGTTATGCGGACCGGTGTAGCCGAAGCGGAACGAGGCCATTATAGGCGGGGGTTGTTGAGGCGTGGAAAACCGAGGGGTGTTTTTCCGTTAAGTGGTTGAGGTTGCTGGAGGCAGGATGCGAAATTTTCCACGGGTCGGATGGTCATGTTTGCGGGGCAGATGCCCCTCTTTCTGCCGGCGATCCGTCCAAAAGTCTCGCTACCCGAAGTCGATCGCGTGCAACTGCGAGCCGTTCTGCTTCAGCCACTTGCGGGCCTCGTCCATGCGTGGGCAGAGCTCACCGCAGAGTGCCCAGAACTGCGGGCCGTGGTTCATTTCCTTGAGATGCGCCACTTCATGGGCCGCGAGATAGTCGATAACCAGCGGTGGCGCCATGACGATGCGCCAGGAAAAGCTGAGATTGCCATCCCAGGAACAGGAACCCCAACGGCTGCGGGTATCCTTCATGCTGAGCGACTTCACCGGCTTGCGGATCGAAGCGGCATGTCGTGCCACCAGTGCCTCCAGGTCCTGACGGGCCTCCTTTTTCAGGAAAGCCGAGAGGCGCCGGCCCATATGGTCCGTCATGCCGCTGACCTTCAGCACCGGCTGGCCATCGACCAAAACCGCTTCGGTCAAGCCGCGCAGGTTTCCGGTATGCTCGATCCGGTGCGCAACGCCGCGCAGCGGGATGAAGCCACCATCGCTCAAGGCGTTGTCGCTGGAGAATTTGGCAAGCTTGGTGAGCAGCCAACCCTGGTGGCGGTCAAGGAAGTCATCGATCTCGCGCTTGCGCAGACCAGCTGGCACGGTCAGGGCAAGTGCCCGTCCGCCGGGCTCGATGCGCAGCGTGATGCGCGTGGCGCGGCGGTTTTCGCGGATCGTCAGCGGCATCGTGCGGCTGCCAATGTCCAGGGTGCGCTTTACCGTTTCAGGCGGTTTCGACTTGGCACGGACCGGTTTTTTGAGAAGCGCGAACATGGATGTGTTTTAGCTGATTCACGGGCAGAAAAAAGCCGGCGTTCAAGAACGCCGGCGGGGGTGGCTTGGCGAAGAGACTCCGCCTGTTTCACGTGAATCCAACTTCCGTCAGACGTCAACGACCGGGTTCTGGCCGCTGGGACGGTTCTTGCGATCACGCATGAAGCGGTCGAACTCGTCCTGGTCCTTGGCGCGGCGAAGCTCGCGCACGTAGTTGTCGAACTCCTCGCGCATTTCGTCCAGCTTGCGGCGCTCTTCTTCGAGGCGATCGAGTTCGGCCTTGCGCCAGTCATCGAAAGCCACGTTGCCAGTGGTGAAATGCGTGTTGTAGCGGGAGGTCGCGCGGCGGCAGCCGGCAAACCAGCGGTCGGCCTTGTTGTTGGCATCGCGCTTGAAGCCGTTGAGCCTGTCGCCGAACATGATGTAGGCGAGCATGGCCAGGCCCAGAGGCCAGAATACCACGAAACCAAGCACCATGAGCGCAATGGTGGCCGGCGTCCATTCCGGACGGATCAATGCAGACTGATTCATAGGTCACCCTCGTTCTAGAGCGGGAAGGCCTCATGCCAGCCCGACTATTTTCGATTTGGTGAGCCGACGATCCGCGTTCAAGACGGCGGAACATTAAATTCAAGAAGATGCTGAAATAGGAGAGGTTTTCAGGCCTTGGATGGTGCGCGCGGCTTACGTCCTGCTCACGCCATGCCGGCGGGTGAACTCGATGATGCGCGGCGCGATCTCGCGGCGGAAGCGCGAACCGTTGAACACGCCATAATGCCCGACATCCGGTTGCATGTAGTGCATGCGCTTTTCATCCGGGATGTTGGTGCAGATGGTGTGCGCTGCCTTGGTCTGGCCGAGGCCGGAGATGTCGTCGTTTTCGCCTTCGATGGTGAGCAGTGCGACGTTGCGGATCGCGGTCGTGTCGACCCGTGTCTCACGGTGCATCATCTCGCCCTTCGGCAGCGCGTGCTTGATGAAGACGGTGTCCACAGTCTGAAGATAGAACTCTTCCGTGAGATCCATGACGGCGAGATATTCGTCATAGAAATCGCGGTGCCTTTCTGCCGACTCGCCGTCGTTCTTGACGAGGTGCTGGAAGAATTCCTGGTGCGCCGTGAGGTGGCGGTCGAGGTTCATCGACATGAAACCAGAGAGCTGCAGGAAGCCAGGGTAGACGTGGCGCATGACGCCCGGCTGCGGCCACGGCACTGTCATGATGACGTTGTCGCGGAACCATTCCAGCGGATGTTCCTGTGCCAGCTGGTTGACGGCAGTTGGATTGATGCGGGTATCAATCGGCCCGCCCATGAGCGCCATGGTCGCCGGGAGCGCGGGATCCTTGCTGTCTTCCATGACGGCAACGGCCGCCAGAACCGGAACCGAAGGCTGGCATACGCCCACCACATGCGCGCCGGGGCCGAGCACAGCCAACATCTCGATGAGGTAGTCGATATAGTCATCGAGGTCGAAGCTGCCCTCCCCCACCGGCACCATGCGGGCGTCGATCCAGTCGGTGATGTAGACATCGGCATGTGGAAGAAGCGCTTCCACCGTGCCACGCAGGAGCGTCGCGTAGTGGCCAGACATCGGCGCGACGATGAGGATCTTTTCATCAGCCGGTCGCGAGGCCGGCAGGTCGCGGCGGAAGTGCAGGAGATTGCAGAAGGGTTTTGCCCAGATGATTTCTTCCGTAACGGCAACGGGCTGGCCATCAACAACGGTTTGCGGGAGACCGAATTCGGGTTTGCCGTAACGCCGGGTGACGCGTTCGAAAAGCTCCAGCGACGCGGAAATGCTGCGGCCTAACTCCGTCTGCGACAGCGGATTGAGCGGGTTCTTGTAGAAGAACTTCATGGCATCTGCCGCTGCCCGGAAAGGCGCGACGGCTGCATGGTTCATCTCGTAAAGCTGGTAGAACATGGATGTGCCACCCTTTGCCAGTTCTTGGAATGGATTGAACGGTGAGGTTGTACCTACCGGTTCAGCAGCGGGCGACTGTGAGGCTAACATCATTTTATTGTGCAGTGCAAATTGAAGCAGAGGCGGCTTTGCCTCCAGGACTGAACCAGAGCTACCGGTCAGTTCTACAATCGCATGCAGAGCTTAAGGTTCCGCAACATGCATCTGGGCAAAATGAGATGCAGGACCTGCCGATGGCGTCCGCTACCGGCAGGTGAGTGTTCATCTTATCGATCGGCGACGAAAGTCTGCTTCTGTGTGCCGAGGCCTTCGATACCAAGCTCGACGACATCACCGGGCTTCAGGAAGCGCTGCGGCTTCATGCCAAGGCCGACCCCGGGGGGCGTTCCGGTGGAAATGATGTCGCCCGAATGCAGCGACATGAACTGGCTGAGGTAGGAAACGAGGTGGCGGACGCCGTAGACCATGGTCTTGGTCGAGCCGTTCTGCATCTTCTCGCCATTGACGGTGAGCCACATGGCAAGGTTCTGCGGATCGGCGACTTCATCCTTGGTGACGAGCCAGGGGCCGATCGGGCCAAAGGTGTCGCAGGACTTGCCCTTGGTCCACTGCCCGGCGCGTTCCGACTGATAGGCGCGCTCGGACACATCATTGGTGAGGCAATAACCGGCGACGTAATCCATCGCCTCGTCTTCCGAGACATATTTTGCAGTCTTGCCGATGACGACGCCGAGTTCGACTTCCCAATCGGTCTTTTCGGAGCCGCGCGGAATGACGACATCATCGTTGGGACCGACGATGGCCGAGGTGGCCTTCATGAAGATGATCGGCTCCGGTGGAACGGTCGCGCCGGTCTCGGCAGCGTGGTCGGAATAGTTGAGGCCGATGCAGATGAACTTGCCGGTGCCGGCAACGCAGGGGCCGATGCGATCAACCTGCAGTTCCGGCAGGCTCTTCAGATCCAAAGCCGCGAGCTTGGCGATGTTTTCAGGCGAAATGGCCGCACCGGCGATATCCGGCACATGACCCGACAGGTCGCGCACCTTGCCGTCGCTATCGAGTGCTGCCGGCTTTTCCTGTCCAGCTGGACCTACACGCATCAATTTCACAGGATGTTCCTCCACTTGCGTCGAAAAATAGAATGGGACATGCTCCCCTCCTTGTCGCGCGTCAAAGCCTGTCGCGCAACCCGCATCTCTTGCCAAGCGGTACGCCGGGCTTATCCTTTTCCTTGCACCACCAGTGAGCGAGGACCGGCATGACCAGCAGCAACACGCGCGTTTCAGAATTTCCGATTGATGCCTTCTTCCTCGACCGCTGGTCGCCACGCGCTTTCACCGGGGAGCCGGTCAGCCGCGAGACGATGCTGACGATCCTGGATGCGGCGCATTGGGCGCCCTCCTCCGGCAACAACCAGCCGTGGCGGTTTGTCTATGGCCTGCGCGGCACACCGGCTTTCGATGTGCTGCTTGGGATCCTGACAGAAGGTAACCAGCGCTGGGCGAAGAATGCGGGCGCGCTGCTCTTCGTCATCTCCAAGACTTACCGGCTGACGAGTACGGGCGAGCGCCGCACCGCCTATACTCATTCCTATGACACGGGTGCTGCCTGGTTCTCCGTGATCTGCCAGGCGATGAAGCTCGGCTACCACGCGCATGGAATGGAAGGCTTCGACAAGGAGAAGGCGGTCGAACTGCTCGGGATCCCGGACGGCTACCGGGTAGAAGCGGCAGCGGCAATCGGCAAGATCGGCGACCGGAGCCTGTTGCCTGAGGATCTGGCGGAGCGGGAGAGGCCGAACAACCGAAAGCCGGTGGCGGAGATCGCCTTCGAAGGCCGTTTCACCAGCGAAGCCTGACGAACGTCTTACCAAAGTGTTTCACGTGAATCCTGTCCACAGGAGATTCACGTGAAACGGAAAGGGCGGCACTGACGGCCGCCCTTTGAGCTTAAATGTCGAGGTTGGCGACGCTCAGCGCGTTGTCCTGGATGAACTCGCGACGCGGCTCGACTTCATCGCCCATGAGGCGTGAGAAGAGACCATCGGCATCTGTGGCGTCGTTGACCTTCACCTGCAGCAGCGAACGAACGTTCGGATCAAGCGTCGTTTCCCAGAGCTGCTCGGCGTTCATTTCGCCAAGGCCCTTGTAGCGCTGCATCGAAAGACCCTTGCGGCCGGAGGCAAAGATCGCGTCGAGCAGTGCGCGCGGACCCGAGACTTCGATGTCGCCTTCCTTGCGGCTGAGGACTGGCGGCGTGCGGTAGATTTCCTGCAGCCGGCCTGCCATCTGGTCGATGTAGCGGGCGTCAGCAGAACCTATCAGCGCGACGTCGATAAAGGCGACTTCCTTGACGCCGCGAACCATGCGCTCAAAACGGAGGCCACCTTCGCCGGTGACATGACCGGTCCAGCCGCGTTCGGTCTCTTCGGCGATCATATCCAAGCGACGAGCGACTTCGTCTGCCGTCTGCTGGGCGCGCTCGGGATTGTCGGTGAGTTCCGGGTTGAGCGCGCCAGCGATCGCCGCCTGCTCGATGATCGATCGATTGTAGCGCGAATGCAGGCCATCGAGCAGCGAGCGCAGGCGCAGCGCGTCATGGATGACTTCACGCATGTCCTGGCCGGCGCGGGTTTCGCCGGAACCGACGGTCAGCGTCGCTTCCTCAAGACCCATGCTGATCAGGTATTCTTCCAGCGCCGCCTCGTTCTTGAGGTACTGCACCGACTTGCCGCGGCTGACCTTATAGAGCGGCGGCTGGGCGATATAGATATGGCCGCGCTCAATCAGTTCCGGCATCTGGCGGAAGAAGAAGGTGAGCAGCAGGGTGCGGATGTGGGCGCCGTCGACGTCAGCATCCGTCATGATGATGATCTTGTGATAGCGCAGCTTGTCGGCGTTGAACTCGTCCTTGCCGATCGAGGTGCCGAGCGCGGTGATCAGCGTGCCGATTTCCTGGCTGGACAGCATCTTGTCGAAGCGGGCGCGCTCCACGTTAAGGATCTTGCCGCGCAGCGGAAGGATGGCCTGATTTTCACGCGAACGACCCTGCTTGGCCGACCCGCCAGCCGAATCACCCTCCACAAGGAAGAGTTCGGACTTGGCCGGGTCACGTTCGGAGCAGTCCGCCAACTTGCCCGGGAGCGAGGCGATGTCGAGCACACCCTTGCGGCGGGTCAGTTCACGCGCCTTGCGGGCCGCTTCGCGGGCTACGGCGGCTTCGACAACCTTGCCAACGAGGATCTTGGCTTCCGTCGGGTGTTCCTCGAACCAGGTGCTCAGCGCTTCGTTGACGAGGCTTTCCACGACGGGACGCACTTCAGAGGACACAAGCTTGTCCTTGGTCTGCGATGAGAACTTCGGATCCGGAACCTTTACGGAGAGAACGGCGGTGAGGCCTTCGCGGCAGTCTTCGCCCTGCAGTGTCACCTTTTCCTTCTTGGTGATGCCGGAGGTGTCGGCATAGGAGGTCACCTGGCGCGTCAGGGCGCCACGGAAGCCGGCCATATGCGTGCCGCCATCGCGCTGCGGGATGTTGTTGGTGAAGCAGAGCACGTTCTCGTGGTAGCTGTCATTCCACCACATCGCGACTTCGACGGTGATCCCGTCCTTTTCGCCACGGATCGCGACGGGCTTGTCAACGAGCGGCTTCTTGGAGCGATCGAGATAACGCACAAAGGCTTCCAGACCGCCGTCGTAGAGCATTTCTTCTTCGCGTATGTCGGGCTTGCGCTTGTCCGTTAGCCGGATTCGAACGCCCGAATTGAGGAAAGCCAGTTCACGCAGGCGATGCTCGAGCGTGTTGTAGTCATACTCGGTCATCGTGAAGGTTTCGGGGCTTGCGAGGAAGGTGACTTCCGTACCAGAGCGGCCTTCATATTCGCCGACCACTTCCAGCGGGGCATCGGCCACGCCGTGAGTGAACGAGATCTGGTGCACCTTGCCATTGCGGCGGATGCGCAGCTTCAGCCAGACGGAGAGCGCGTTGACAACCGAGACGCCGACGCCATGCAGACCACCGGAGACCTTGTAAGAGTTCTGGTCGAACTTTCCGCCGGCATGCAGCTGGGTCATGATAACTTCGGCGGCTGATACGCCCTCGCCGGTATGGATGTCGGTGGGGATGCCGCGACCGTTGTCGGTGACGCTAACCGAACCGTCCGCGTTGAGGGTAACCGTCACCAGGTCAGCATGGCCGGCCAACGCTTCATCGATTGCGTTGTCAACGACTTCGTAGACCATGTGATGAAGGCCGGAGCCATCGTCAGTGTCGCCGATATACATGCCGGGGCGTTTGCGGACGGCGTCCAGACCCTTCAGAACCTTGATCGAGTCTGCACCATATTCGGCACTCGCGCCATTCTCGCTGACGGGTGTATCGGTCATCAGTATCTTCCAATTCGTTCAAGAGCCGGTTGAGCGAATCACCAGCCATTCGTCCTCGAATATATAGGTAAACCGAGGCCGATTCTAAAGCTTGAGCCCTGCAAAAGCGGTGGATGCAAGCCCAAATCAGGTCGGAGTGGAGGCTTTCTCCAGAAGCGTGTCGAGTTCTTCTATCACATGCGGTGGCAAAGTGCGAATCACCCTGCCAAGACGGTTGGCAAAGGCGGTATAAGCGGGTGGAAGACCGGAGGTATCGAGCACCACCTTGGGATGGGAGGAATGGGCAAGCTCGAAAAGCTCATCGGCATCATCCCAGATGACATTGAAGTAGCCGGCGATGCGCTGCAGCAGCTCGAACGTGGGGCGGCCGCGCTTGCCGTGCTCGAGCGCCGAGAGATAAGCGGGCGTGACACCGATTGCCTCCGCCAGCTGCCGCTGGGTGATCCCCTTGCGCCGGCGCAGCTCGCGAAGCGCGTGGCCGAAGGGCGTCATTCCAGGCCTCCGCCCGTACGGCTTCGAGCGAGGCGGACATACATCGCGCCCTCCCCGCCGTGATGGCGCGCCGCCCATTCATAGGATGAAATGAGGAAACGGAACTCGGCCTTGGAGAACCACAGGGGCACGGCGCGGCGCAAGGCGCCTTCGCTGCCCATCGAACTGCCCTTGCCAGTAATGACCAGCACATGGCGAAGACCGCGCTCATGCGCACGCAGCAGGAAATCGAGGAGCAGATCATGCGCCTCGTCCTGGTAAAGCCCGTGCAGGTCAAGCCGCGCTTCGATCGGCAGGCGGCCTTTGGCGAGCTTCTTCTTGACCGGCTTTTCCAAGGGGTGATGTTGCACAGGCGGACGGTAGCTCGGCGCCGGAGCCTGCGGCTCCACGACCTGCGTGATGAGGCGCGGTGGCGGCTTCGGCTTCAAGGCTTCCCTGGCTGCCTTCTGGGCCGCTTCCTCGGCCGCCAGCCGCTCTTCTTCCTGCTTTTCGAACTCCAGGATTTCCTTCATCCGCCCAGGGATGGCGCGGGTCGACTTCGCGACCTTCCCCCAGAGGATCCGTTCTTCGGGATCTAACTTTCGGCCACCCTTCATGCGCCGTACCTGCCCGCTGCCGTGTTCGGGATCAGGATGTAGAAGTCGGCAGGGTTGCGGACTGTTCCAGCACGTTCACCGGCAACGTCACCAGACCCGGTAAAGATGTCGCCCCGCGCAGGCCCGACAATCGCCGAACCGGTGTCGAGCGCGAGCATCAGCCGCGCGAAGGACTTGCCGTCATCGAGATGCGTCAATGTTTCCGAATGGATGAAGAAGGGAAACCCGAAGGTGTGGATCTGCCGGTCAACGGCAAGCGACCGCCCCGGGATCAGCGGCACCTTGGCGGCAGCGATCGGCCCGAGCGCCGCGTCCGTAACCTCGGCGTCGCGAAAGAAGATATAGGAGCGGTTATGCCAGAGGACTTCATCAACCTTAGCCGGATTCGAAGCAAGCCATGCGCGGATGCTTTGCATGGAAACCGTGGCGGGATCGAGGTCGCGACGATCGATCAACAGCTTGCCGATGGCCGAGAAGGAATGGCCCGCCTTGGCGGCGTAGGTGATGCGGCGGATAGCTCCATCCGGATACCGCAGCCGGGCCGCGCCCTGCACATGCACGAAGAACACATCCACCTTGGAGCGCGCATAGGCGATCTCGAGCCCCTGCCCCTCCAGGAGACCTTCATCAATCTCACGGCGTTCCGGATAGGTCGTGATGCCGTCGGCGGTCTTCCTGCCGAACATGTAGGAGGAATCCAGGCCGGGCGGGCGGTTCCGGTCGTCCAGGTCCACCAAGTCCCGCGGTCGGCGATAGAAGGGATACTTCCAGACTTCGTCACGCGTGGGGGAAACTTCGATCTCCGGCTCATAAAAGGCCGTGACAAAACCCTGGTTGCCATCGGTGCGGGAGACAAGGGAAGGCGTGGCGTGGGCTTCGAAGAATTCGCGCGCCGTGGTGGCGTCAAGATCACCTGCCGGGGCTTTTTCGATGAAGTCCGCCAGCTCGGCGGCCGTCAGACCGAGAGCGCCCGTCTTGTACGGCTTCACATCGCGGATCTGGCGAAGGCAGGCGCGCATGCCATGGAAAAGGGCTGACGGATCATCATCCCGCCAGCCCGGAAGATCTGCAAACTCCTTGCGTTGAAGCCGGTATTGCGGCGCCGCCTCGGTCATTGCTCGGATTCGGTGGCGATCAGCTTCCAGTTCGGATCGCGCGAGCGCGTGTCACGGGCAAAGGTCCAGATATCGATGACCTCGGCCACCGTTTCCTGGTCGCCGTCGATAATCGCGCCGGCCTTGTCGAAGGTGGCAGAGATCAACTGGCTGACGATGCGCACCGTTACCTGGGCTTCCGAGCCCTTGACCAGCGCATGGGTGATATCTGCCTTGTCGATGCCAACGAAGGTGGATTTGACGACTTCGCCGCGGGCTTCGCGTTCGGTGATCGCTGCATCGAAACCTTCAAAGACTTCCTTGGAAAGCAGGCCCTTCAGTGTCTTTCGGTCGCCATCGGCAAAGGCCATGACGATCATCTCATAGGCCATCTTGGCGCCGTTCAGGAATTCCTTGGGGCTGAATGACGGGTCCGACTTCAGGAGATCGCGAAGGGCCGTATTGAGCTGCGTATCAGGCTTGGCCACCGCGTCGATATCGGCATAACGCTGCTCGTCGTCCTGCACATCGCGGCGCGGAAGCGTCACCACCTTGCCGTCGTCTGCAGGGTTCTTCATGACGTCGCGCGGGCTGTAGGGATCGAACGGTGGCTTTTCGTTACCGGTCCGCCGTCCGAGCACGCTGCGCAATTGCAGGAAGATCAGCACTGCGGCGACGAGGAAAAAAAGCGTTATCAAGTCGTTGGAACCCATCTTAACCCGCAATTGCCGTTTAATTTTTTGTTGCAGCTTCTCATATAGTCCGCATCCGTTCATCATTCAAATAGCGAAGGCGTCAGCGCAACGGTCGCCGGGCTCGATCAAGCAGGGAATAGATCATGCGCCTCTTCTTTCTTCCGCTTCTTCTGCTCTGGCCACTTGCCGAGATTGCCGGATTTGTTCTGGTGGGCCGCACATTCGGCCTGTGGTGGACGCTTGGGCTGGTGATTGGCACGGCGGTGCTGGGTACGATCCTGCTCAGAAGCCAGGGCATGCATATCCTTCAGAAGATCTCGACCGAAAGCCGCGAAGGACGCGTGCCGGGCCTGGCGCTTGTCGATGGCGCAATGATTGTGGTGGCCGGCATCCTTCTGCTGCTTCCCGGCTTCCTGACCGACATCGTCGGGATCGCGCTGTTCATTCCCTCCATCCGACGCGCGATCTGGAAGCTTGTCGGCCGCCGCGTCGTGGTGGTGCGGTCAGGCAGTAGCCAGACGTATCGTTACGAAAGTCACACAAGACAGCCGGGAGGCCCCGTCCGTCCGGGCAATCCGGGCGGTCAGGTAGTCGATCTCGACGAGGAGGATTTTCACCGGGAAGAGCCGGGCAATCGCGGCAATCCATCTTCGCCGTGGATCGGCCCGAACGGAAACAACAAGTCCTGAAAAGCCATTAAGCCTTGAATCTCCCTGCTCGTCAGTGTTAGAGGCCAAGCAACTCCAAGGTTCGAGGAAATCTTCATGGCAGACGAACAGACACAGGCGGTAGCGCCGTCGATCAATATCCTGGCGCAGTACACCAAGGATCTCTCCTTCGAGAATCCCGGTGCGCCTCGCTCACTTCAGTCGCGTGACAAGGCGCCTTCGATCAACATCAACGTGAACGTCAACGCCAATCCGCTTTCGGATACGGATTTCGATGTTGTCCTGACGCTCGAAGCCAAGGCGACCGAAGGCGAGAAGATCGTATTCGCGGCCGAGCTGGTTTACGGCGGCGTCTTCCGGATTGCAGGTTTCCCTCAGGAACATATGCTGCCGGTGCTGTTCATCGAATGCCCGCGCCTGCTGTTCCCGTTCGCGCGCCAGATCGTGGCTGACGTGACGCGCAACGGCGGCTTCCCGCCGCTGATGATCGACCCGATCGATTTCGCGCAGATGTTCACGCAGCGCATGGCCGAAGAACAGGCCCGCGCCAAGGTCCAGGCTCTCAACAGCTAACTCTGACCTTTCCGACAGAAAAAAAGCCCGGTCATGCCGGGCTTTTTTGTTGTGCCTCGTCATAACGAAGCCAGAGGGACTTGCCCTTCATCGTCGCCACCATCGCGGCGTGGGCTTCAAGTTCAGCCTGTGTGAGGCGCGGGGCGAGAGGACGCGGACGACCGCTGATCGTTACCACCGTTTCTTCAACGGAAATGACGGTCGATGAACGATCGTTGTCGGTCAGGCCGAAGGCTGCCTGGCGACCACCCGTCATCTCGATGTAGACTTCGGCAAGAAGTTCGGAGTCGAGAAGCGCGCCGTGCTTGGTGCGGTGCGCATTGTCGATGCCGTAACGACGGCACAGAGCATCGAGCGAGTTCGGGCCCATCGGATGCTTGCGGCGCGCCATGGCGAGCGTATCAACGACGCGGTCCGACTGCACCGGCGGCAGGCCGAGGCGTTCAAACTCGGCGTTGATGAAGCCCATGTCGAAGGTCGCGTTATGAGCGATCCACTTGGCGCCATCGAAGAAGTCGATGATCTCCTGGACGACGTCGGCGAAGCTTGGCTTGTCCTTCAGGAACTCATCGGTAATGCCGTGCACGGCAAGCGCATCCGGGTGAACCTTGCGATCGCCCGGGTTGATGTAGAGATGTAGCGTCCTGCCGGTCGGGAAGTTGTTGATGAGCTCGACGCCGCCGATCTCGATGATGCGGTCGAGCTTGGTTTCAAGACCCGTCGTTTCCGTATCGAAGATGATCTCACGCATGATTGTCGCCCATGGTTCCGGACCTGATTGCGGCAATGACCTGCCGAACCCTTTCCCGTGCTGCCTCAAGTCCAAGGCCGGTATCGATGATGAAGTCGGCGCGCCGGCGCTTTTCCGCATCCGCGATCTGCCGGGAAAGAATCATGTCCAACTTCTCGCCCGTCATGCCGGGCCGTGCAAGCACCCGCGCCCGTTGTATCTGTGGATCACAGGTCACGACGACGATCACATCGACGCGATCCTCGCCCTTCACCTCGAAAAGCAGCGGGATATCGAGAAGCACCAGGTCACGGCCCTGCTTTCGATGATGCTCGAGAAACTGCTTTTCGCGCTCTCGTACCAGCGGATGAACAATTGCCTCGAGTTCGCGAAACCTTTCAGGCGCGGCTGCGAGTTGCCGCGACAGCTCCCCGCGGTCAATGACGCCATCGCGGACGGTGCCGGGGAAAGCCTTGGCCACAGGCTCAACCGCTTCGGTGCGATAAAGATCATGCACCACGGCATCGGCATCATTGACCGGTATGCCTTCCTCGGAGAACATCTCGGCCGTGGTCGATTTGCCCATGCCGATGGAGCCGGTGAGGCCGATCACGATCATCAGTGTTTGTCCATGTCGGCGATGACGAGGTTGCGCAGCGTATCGTCCACGGTCGGACGGCGGCCGAACCATTTTTCAAAACCGGGCGCTGCCTGGTGCAGCAACATGCCGAGCCCATCGACAGTCGCGAAACCCTGCTGTTCAGCCTGGAGGAGGAGCGGCGTTTTCAGGGGTACATAAACAATGTCGGTGACAACCGCGCCAGCGGCCAGGCGGCTGAAATCGATCCGTGGCGCTTCGCTACCGTCCATCCCAAGCGAGGTCGTGTTCACGAAAAGGCCAGCGCTGGTCATGACTTCAGCCAGTGCTTCCGTCGGATGCGCCGTCACCTTTGCGCCAAAACGATCCGCCAGTTCCTGTGCCCGCGACACCGTGCGATTGACGACGTAGATTTCGCTCAAGCCGCGATCGCGCAACGATTGGACGACGGCGCGGCTGGCGCCGCCTGCCCCGAATACCACGGCGCGATCGGCCTTGTCCCAGCCGGGATGTTGATGGTCGAGGTTGGCGGTAAAACCATGGCCATCAGTATTGGTCGCATGGAGACGACCTTCCTCCATCCAGAGTGTATTGGCGGCACCCAGCTCTTCCGCCAGATCGTCCAGGCGATCTGCCAGCGCGCAGGCGCGCTCCTTATGCGGAATGGTAACATTGCCGCCGCGATAACTGGACCTGCCGTCTTTCAGGCTCTGGATGAAGGCAGCGAATGCATCCTCGGCAACTGGTTCTGCCCTATAGCTGCCGGCAATGCCGAGCTGCTTCAGCCAGTGACCGTGGATCAATGGCGAGCGTGAGTGCTTGACGGGCCAGCCCGTTACGAAAGCATTAACCACAAATGTTTCACGTGAATCAGCCACGGATGGCTCCTAACTGGCGAAGCTTTTCCAGCAGAGGCAGCATGGGCAGGCCAAGAATGGTGAAATAGTCGCCATCGATCCGGGAGAAGAGCTGGATGCCCTCCCCCTCCAATTGGTAGGCGCCAACGCTGCTGAAAACCGCTTCACCAACGCGATCGAGATAATGATCTACATACTCCTCACTGAGTGTGCGCACCGTGAGATCGGCATGCGACACATGCTCCCAAAGGACATCGCCACCACGCGCCAACGCAATCGCGCTGTTCAGCCGATGCGTTTTTCCGGAGAGAGAAAGGAGGTTTTCCTTCGCCTCCTGACGGCTCTTCGGCTTGTGATAGACACGCTTGCCGAGCGACATGGTCTGGTCCGAGCCGATGACGATCGCATCTGGAAAATGGTTGCTGACTTCCATCGCCTTTGCGGCGGCGAGGGTCAGTGCCACCTCATCGGGCGCTGCACCTTCCAACCCTGCCTCGATGCGGCGCTCGTCGATGTCCGCCGCCCGGGCCTGAAACGTCAGTCCGGCATTCTGCATCAGCATGCGGCGAAACGGGCTGGATGACGCGAGAACGAGGGGGACTTGTTCAGCAGAAACGGACACGAGGAAAGCTCCAAAGCAGGTGAATCGGCTTAACGCAGCTTCGGGCGCAGTGCAACGATCGCCGCCGCCGTCTCCTCGATCGATCGCCGCGTGACGTCGATGATCGGCCAGTTATGGCGGGCGCAGAGCGCGCGGGCGTATTTCAGCTCTTCATGGATGGTGGCACGATCGGTGTAATGACGTCGGTCAAACCCTTGAGTCACGCCAAGCTCGCGATGCTCACGCACCTGGCTGATGCGATCTGTCGTTGCCACCAGACCGACGATGAGTGGATGGGTGGCGCGGTACAGGCTCTCAGGCAGGTCGACGCCTGGCACGATTGGGATATTGGCGGTCTTGATGCCGCGGTTGGCGAGGTAGATGCTTGTTGGCGTTTTCGAGGTGCGGCTGATGCCGATCAGCACGACATCGGCGTCATCATAATCTTCCGGCATCTGCCCATCATCATGATCCATGGTGAAGTTCAGGGCTTCGATGCGTTTGAAATATTCGGCATTGAGCGCGTGCTGGGCGCCGACCCGGCGGCGCGACAAGGCGCCAAGATAGGTCTGGAAAACTGTCAGCACCGGCTCAAGAACATTGACGCTCGGCAGCCCTATCTCGCGGCAGCGTTCATCGATGAGGCTTGCGAGTTCCTCGTCGACAAGCGTGTAGAGAACAATGCCAGGTTCCCGATCCACGGCTTCCAGAACAGCCAGCAACTGCTTGCGATTTCGGATCAGGGGAT
Organism: Neorhizobium sp. SOG26; assembly: GCF_003491345.1. Lineage (GTDB taxonomy): Bacteria > Pseudomonadota > Alphaproteobacteria > Rhizobiales > Rhizobiaceae > Neorhizobium > Neorhizobium turbinariae. The sequence goes on along the minus strand of NZ_CP025512.1, from coordinate 3,058,874 downwards.
AGACGTGTTCGACCGGCAGCGAGCCCTGGAATTGCACGGCTGCGGCGCGGCCGGCGGAAATGAGAGTCTCGCCCGTTGAGTCAGATATCAGGTGCAGATGGAAGAAGTTTCTTTTGTTCTCCACGCTGTTTTTGGTCCTTTGTTGATAACTGGGGAGAGAATGACGACCCGGGTGCTGCGGCCGGAGGGGGTCGGGAAAACTGCCGGGTTTTCCACATTCGGTGATCAGCCGGACAGGATTCCAAGCGTGTTGTGGGCTCTGGGGATAACCACTACAAGAGAATCACCGTCCACCCAATATCCACAGACGAACGCCGATCCTGCGGAGGAAGATGTGGCTGATTTGGCTTGCAGAATCGCGATGATCCACAGATGCGGCAAAGGGCGGCATTTGGATCTGCGCATCTGCGGGATATCCAGCGGTTTCGATGCGTGCCTGTGATTTGACTTTAATCCTTGCTACCCACCGACTCTAAGAAATAGAAACTCTTTTAAAATCATTTCTTTGTTTAGGGAGAACCCATTGACCGGCACCCCCCGGAGGATCCTGAGCGTCCTTGAAGGCAAGACTGTCTCGCCACCACCGATCTGGCTCATGAGGCAGGCGGGACGTTATCTGCCCGAGTACCGGGAAACGCGTGCCAAAGCCGGTGGTTTCCTTGATCTCTGCTACACCCCCGACTTTGCCGTCGAAGTGACGCTGCAGCCGATCCGGCGTTATGGCTTTGATGCGGCTATCCTGTTTTCCGACATCCTCGTCATTCCCGATGCCTTGAAGCGTAATGTCCGCTTCGTGCAGGGAGAGGGTCCGCAGATGGACCCGATCGATGTCAGCGAGATCCTGGCGCTGAAGGACGATGGCGTGCTGCCGCACCTGCAGCCGGTGCTGGAGACGGTTCGGCGGCTTCGGGGGGCGCTGCCCCAGGAAACGACCCTCTTGGGCTTCTGTGGCGCTCCCTGGACGGTTGCGACCTATATGATCGCCGGTCACGGCACGAGCGACCAGGCGCCGGCGCGGCTTTTCGCCTATCGGCATCCGGAAGCTTTCGAAAAGCTCCTGTCGTTCCTGGCAGAAGTTTCGGCGCAGTACCTGATTGCTCAGATCGATGCCGGTGCCGACGCCGTGCAGATCTTCGATTCCTGGGCCGGCGTGCTGGGTGAAACAGAGTTTGATGCTTTTGCCGCAAAGCCGGTGGCGCGGATGATCGAGATCGTGCGCCAGGCGCGGCCGGGCGCCAAGGTCATCGCTTTTGCGAAGGGTGCCGGGCTGAACCTGAAGACCTACCGCCAGAAAACCAGGGCGGATGCGATCGGGCTCGACTGGTCCGTGCCGCTTTCCTTTGCGCAGGAACTGCAGAAGGATGGGCCGGTTCAGGGCAACCTCGATCCGATGCGTGTCGTCGCTGGCGGCAAGTCGCTGGATGATGGCGTTGACGCGATCCTGCAGGTGTTGGGGCAAGGACCGCTGATCTTCAACCTCGGTCATGGCATTACGCCGGAAGCGGATCCGGATAACGTGACGCGGCTGATCGAACGGGTGCGCGGATGGAAGGCGTGAAGCCGGAAAACAAGCAGGCCGGACCCGTTGCCGGCCGCAAATCGGCGCTGAGAGCCTTCGTGGCGCTCGGCGTGTTCCTGGCGATCCTGCTTTGCGTCTATCTCGCGCAGCCGGACAATTTCCTGCTCTACATCAAGGCGTTTCACGTGATCGCCGTGATCTCCTGGATGGCCGGGATGCTCTACATGCCGCGGCTGTTCATCTACCACACCGATGCCGAGCCCGGTTCAGCCCAGTCGGAAACCTTCAAGATGATGGAGCAGCGACTGCTGAAGATCATCATGAACCCGGCGATGATGATCACCTGGCTGCTCGGCCTTTACCTCGCCTCCGAAGCCTATGGTTTCCAGGGCGGATGGCTGCACGCCAAGATCCTGCTCGTGGTGTTGCTGACCGGCGTGCACATGCTGTTCAGCAAGGCGGTGCGCAGCTTTGCCGCCGATGGTCCGCGCAAGACCGCCCGCTACTGGCGCCTGATGAACGAAATGCCGACGCTTTTGATGATCCTGATCGTCATTCTGGTGATCGTGAAGCCGTTCTGACGCCGTTTCTTGTCCTCTGACCTGCAATTGCCTCTTGCGGTGTCTCAAGTGAGTCGCTATTTTGCGTCCACCTCATCTCGTGGCATGCGTGTATTTTCCCTCGTCCCGGATCATCTTCCGCGGTAGCGAATTTCACCCTCACGCCTACATCTCCCCGAAATACTTGTGTGGTCCCCTTCATGGCTGAAATGAAGCTTCAAGAACTCAAAAGCAAATCTCCAACCGATTTGCTGACCTTCGCGGAATCGCTGGAGGTCGAGAATGCCAGCACGATGCGCAAGCAGGAGCTGATGTTCGCGATCCTCAAGGTTCTGGCGAGCCAGGATGTGGAGATTATCGGTGAAGGCGTTGTGGAAGTACTGCAGGACGGCTTCGGCTTCCTTCGTTCGGCCAATGCCAACTACCTGCCGGGCCCGGACGATATCTACATTTCGCCCTCGCAAATCCGCCGTTTCTCGCTGAAGACCGGCGATACGGTGGAAGGCCCGATCCGCGGCCCGAAGGAAGGCGAACGTTATTTTGCGCTTCTCAAGGTCAACACGATCAACTTCGATGACCCGGAAAAAATCCGCCACAAGGTTCATTTCGACAACCTGACGCCGCTTTATCCGAATGAGCGTTTCAAGATGGAGCTCGAGGTTCCGACCTCCCGCGATCTTTCGCCGCGTGTCATCGATCTCGTGGCACCGCTCGGCAAGGGCCAGCGTGGCCTGATCGTCGCTCCACCACGGACGGGTAAGACCGTTCTGCTGCAGAACATTGCTCACTCGATCACCGCCAATCATCCGGAATGCTACCTGATCGTTCTTCTGATCGATGAGCGTCCGGAAGAAGTGACGGACATGCAGCGCTCGGTGCGCGGTGAAGTCGTCTCCTCCACCTTCGATGAACCGGCCGTTCGTCACGTGCAGGTCGCCGAAATGGTGATCGAAAAGGCAAAGCGCCTGGTTGAACATGGACGCGACGTGGTGATCCTGCTCGACTCGATCACGCGCCTCGGACGCGCCTACAACACGGTTGTGCCCTCCTCCGGCAAGGTTCTGACCGGTGGTGTGGATGCCAACGCCCTGCAGCGCCCGAAGCGTTTCTTCGGCGCCGCCCGTAACATCGAAGAAGGTGGTTCGCTGACGATCATCGCGACCGCGCTCATCGATACCGGCAGCCGCATGGATGAAGTTATCTTCGAAGAATTCAAGGGTACGGGTAACTCGGAAATCGTGCTCGACCGTAAGGTGGCCGACAAGCGCATCTTCCCGGCCATGGACATTCTCAAGTCCGGCACGCGCAAGGAAGACCTGCTTGTTCCGCGCCAGGATCTCCAGAAGATCTTCGTGCTACGTCGTATCCTGGCGCCGATGGGTACCACGGATGCAATCGAGTTCCTCATCGACAAGTTGAAGCAGACCAAGACGAACGGCGACTTCTTCGACTCGATGAACACTTGATCCTTAGCCGGATTCCAGATGAAGAACGCTCGGCAAGACCGGGCGTTTTTTGTTTGGTGGACCGGTATAAATGGAGATGCCAAGGGACACGCCATGACTGATACGATCTATGCCTTGTCCAGCGGAGCGCTTCCAGCCGGCGTCGCGGTGTTGCGAATCAGTGGTCCTAAAGCACTCGATGCTGCAGTGGCACTCATTGGCACTCTGCCGGAGCAGCGTAAGGCGGTTCTGAGGACGGTTCGGGATGCTCAAGGCCAGATGATCGACCAGGCGCTCGTCCTGGTTTTCCAGGCCCCTGCCTCCTTTACCGGCGAAGACTGCGTCGAACTTCATCTGCATGGCAGCCGCGCGGTTGTCGCCGCTGTTTATCGTGCGCTGGAGGCACTGCCGGGTCTGCGACTTGCTGAAGCTGGGGAGTTCACCCGGCGGGCCTTCGAGAACGGTAAGCTCGATCTGGTGGAAGCCGAGGCGCTGGCAGATCTCGTAGCGTCCGAGACGGAAATGCAGCGGCGCTTGGCGGTCGAGCAGAGTTTTGGCGGTCAATCAGCCCTTTACATGGAATGGGCGCAGCGGCTGACGAAAGCGCGCGCGTTGATCGAGGCCGAACTCGATTTTGCGGATGAGGAAGATGTACCAGGCTCGGTATCGGATCAGGTCTGGGCTGAGGTCGGGGATCTTTATCTAGAGATTGAACAACATCTCGCGGAAGCGAAGGCGGGCGAGATCATCCGCGACGGTTACAAGGTGGCGATCGTTGGCCCACCAAACGCTGGAAAGTCCAGCCTGCTCAACGCCTTGGCCAAGCGCGATGTTGCGATTGTTACGGACATCGCAGGCACGACGCGTGATGTGCTGCACGTTGATCTTGATATCGATGGCTATCTCGTGCGCTTCTTTGACACGGCCGGTATCCGGGAAACAGAAGACGTCGTGGAACGTGAAGGTGTGCGGCGTGCGAAGGATACGCTCGAACAAGCAGATCTTGTCTTGCTTCTTCAGGAGATCGATTCGGATCCGCAACAGTTCGCGACGACTGGCGATGCTGAAGTTTTGAAGGTTGGGACCAAACTGGATCGGCATGAGCCTCGGACGGCTTACGACCTCTGCATCTCGACAAAGATAGGCGACGGCCTGGACGAACTCCGCAATCTCATCGCCACGAAGGTGAAACAAACCTGGTCCGGCGGCCTTGTCCCCGGTCGTCAACGCCACGTCCGCTACCTCAAAGAGGCTTCCCATTTTATTCAGGACGCGCTAAACGGCACAGAACTCGACGTCCGGGCAGAAAATTTGCGGGGTGCTGCGACATCCCTTGGACGCATTACGGGTCGCGTGGATGTCGAGGAACTTCTCGGCGTCATATTCTCTCAGTTCTGCATCGGGAAGTGATTCACGTGAAACCTTTGGGTTTCATCGAACAGGAATGAAGATGAGTTACGATGTTATCGTGATCGGTGGTGGTCATGCTGGATGCGAGGCAGCGAGCGCCGCTGCACGTCTTGGTGCCAGAACTGCCCTCGTTACCCATAACCGCGATACTATCGGGGTCATGTCCTGCAATCCGGCCATCGGTGGATTGGGGAAAGGCCATCTTGTTCGTGAAGTCGATGCGCTCGATGGATTGATGGGACGTGTCGCTGATGCTGCCGGGATCCAGTTTCGTCTGCTGAACCGGAAGAAGGGCCCAGCTGTTCGCGGACCACGCACGCAGGCGGACCGAAAGCTTTACCGTCTGGCGATGCAGCGTGAGATTGAGGGACATCCGAACCTCGATGTCATCGAGGGCGATGCCTTTGATCTCGACATAAAGAACGATCGCATCGCTGGGGTCGTCATGAAGGACGGCCGTCGATTCGCATGCGTAACGGTTGTCTTGACGACTGGTACCTTCCTACGTGGGTTAATCCATCTCGGCAGCGAAAAGATTCCGGCTGGCCGCGTTGGCGAAGCGCCATCGATGGGTCTGTCCGACACCCTTTCGCGCTTCGGATTGAAACTCGGGCGTTTGAAAACCGGAACGCCGGCACGTCTCGACGGACGGACGATTGACTGGCAGAGCATCGGAAGCCAGGCTGCGGATGAAGATCCGGTTCCCTTTTCTTTCATGACTGATCGCATCACGACGCCGCAGATCGAATGTGGGGTTACGCGTACCACGGACGCGACGCACAAGATCATCTCCGACAATATCCGTCTCTCGGCGATGTACTCCGGGCAGATTGAGGGCGTCGGTCCGCGCTATTGCCCCTCCATCGAGGACAAGATCGTCCGCTTCGGCGAGCGCGATGGGCATCAGGTCTTCCTCGAGCCGGAAGGTCTGGATGATCCGACTGTTTATCCAAATGGCATTTCGACATCACTGCCCGCCGCAGTTCAGGAAGCTTTTATTAGGACCATTCCTGGTTTGGAACGTGTCGAGATCTTCCAGCCTGGTTACGCGATCGAGTATGACCACGTTGATCCGCGCGAGCTAACGGCGGCGCTGGAAGTGAAAAAGATCAATGGCTTGTTTCTCGCGGGCCAGATCAATGGCACGACCGGTTATGAAGAAGCAGCCGCGCAAGGGCTTATTGCCGGCTTAAATGCCGCTCGTCAAGCAAGTGGCGCAGAGGCTTACGTCTTTGGACGTGCAGACTCCTATATCGGCGTCATGATTGATGACCTCACCTCTAAAGGGGTTACGGAACCATACCGAATGTTCACCTCGCGCGCCGAGTACAGGCTTTCGCTCCGGGCGGACAACGCCGATATCCGTTTGACTGGCGCTGGTATCGAGCTCGGTTGTGTCGGACCTGAACGTGAACTGCGTTTTCAAAGGTATCAACGTGATCTTGAACAAGGCCGCGAATTGCTTCGGACTATGACACTGACGCCGAACGAAGCAAAGCTGCACGGTATCAAGATCAACCAGGACGGCCAGCGTCGCTCGGCATATGAGCTACTGTCTTATCCGGAGCAATCTCTTCCCGGTCTATCCAAGGTATGGCCTGAGCTGGGCAACTTGGCTCCAAAGGTTGCCGAGGCGCTGGAGATTGAGGCGTCTTACGCGGTCTATATGGAGCGGCAGGCTGCGGACATTTCGGCGACGCGTAAGGATGAAGCGCGTATCATCCCGGGCGATTTTGACTTCTCATCGCTGCCGGGCCTGTCCAATGAGTTGAAGCTCAAGCTTGGAAAGGCTGCACCGGCCAATCTCGCCCAAGCCGCTCGTGTGGATGGAATGACACCGGCTGCTCTCGCCCTCATCCTCGCACTTCTTAAAAAGCGCGAAAGCGCCGATAGTCGCCTTAAACGAGTCTCCTGATGAAGTTAAACGGAAGAAGTGTTTCACGTGAAACGCAACAGAGGCTTGAGCATTTTGCGGCGCTTTTTTCTAAATGGGCCCGCACGATCAACCTCGTGGCGCCGTCCACGCTTGACGAACTCTGGAACCGCCACATCGCTGACAGTGCGCAGATCTTCCAGCTGTCACCCCAGCCACAGCAGTGGGTCGATCTCGGCTCTGGCGGCGGCTTTCCTGGTGTGATCACCGCTATTCTTCTTGCGGAACTGGGAGATGGATGGGTGAATCTGGTGGAGAGCAACCAGAAGAAATGCGCCTTTTTGCGGGTTGCGCTGAATGAGACGGGCGCCCGCGGCTCGGTTCAACCCATGCGCATCGATGCCGCACACGCCATCATTCCCACTGCGGATGCGATTTCGGCACGGGCTCTAGCGGATTTGGACATGCTTCTGGAGCTTTCGGAACCTTGGATGAAAGGGAATCCGACCAAAGCCTTCTTCCATAAAGGGCGGGATTACGCGAGCGAGATTCAGAAAGCGCATGGTCGGTGGACTTTTGATCTGGTAGAACATCGAAGCGCGGTTGAGCAGGACTCGGTGATCCTTGAGATCAGCAACCTGACGCGCAGGTAACCTTGAACTAAGGTGCAGCATGTTCGACAAGAACCGGATCATTACGATCGCCAATCAAAAGGGCGGCGTTGGTAAAACCACAACAGCGATCAATCTGGCGACTGCCCTTGCCGCCATCGGCGAGCAGGTGCTGATCATCGACTTGGACCCGCAGGGCAATGCGAGCACCGGGTTGGGTATCGAACGCCGGGATCGAAAGCTCTCCTCCTATGACCTGTTGATGGGCTTCAACTCCATTCCGGAGACTGTGCAGGCAACCGCCGTACCGAACCTGTCGATCGTGCCGTCGACAATGGACCTGCTCGGTTTCGAGATGGAGATCGCCCAGGATACCGACCGTGCATTCAAGCTCCGGCGCGCGCTGCAAAGCCAAGAGGCACGCGCTTATTCTTACATTCTCGTTGATTGTCCGCCGTCGTTCAACCTGTTGACAATGAACGCCATGGCAGCGGCGCATTCCGTGCTTGTGCCGCTGCAATGCGAGTTCTTTGCGCTGGAAGGCCTGAGCCAGCTTCTGGAGACGGTGGACCAAGTTCGTCGGACAGTGAACCCGTCGCTCGATATCCAGGGCATCGTCCTGACCATGTTCGACGCCCGTAACAACCTTGCCCAGCAGGTCGTCAGTGATGTACGCACCTATCTAGGCGAGAAGGTTTACCATACGCTGATCCCGCGCAATGTGCGGGTTTCCGAGGCGCCGTCTCATGGTAAACCAGCGATCTTGTATGATCTCAAATGCGCCGGTAGCCAGGCTTATCTTCAGCTGGCATCGGAAGTCATTCAAAGAGAGCGTCGGCGTAAAGCCGCCTGATGCGCTTCTAAAACACAGGGTTGAGCAATGAGTGATGATCTATCGAAGCGACGGCTTGGGCGCGGTCTTGCCGCGCTGATCGGCGAGATGGACCAGCCGGTGCCGGCGAATGCTCCGGCGCCGACCGTCAATCCTGACCGGATGGTGCCGATCGAGCATATCTCGCGCAACCCACGCAACCCGCGCCGCAACTTCGTCGAAAGCGACCTGCAGGATCTGGCAAGCTCGATACGCCAGCATGGGATTGTGCAGCCGGTCGTGGTGCGCAACAAGGGCGGTGACCAATACGAAATCATCGCCGGCGAACGTCGCTGGCGTGCGGCGCAGTTGGCTGGACTGGTCGAGATCCCGGTTATCGTTCGTGATGTGGACGATCGCACGGCGCTCGAGATCGCCATAGTCGAGAACGTCCAGCGTGCTGACCTCAACCCGCTCGAAGAAGCGCTTGGCTACGAGCAGTTGATAGCGGAGCACGGATACACGCAAAACGATTTAGGCGAGATTATCGGCAAGAGCCGTAGCCATGTGGCAAACAGCCTGCGTCTGTTGAAGCTGCCAGAGCCCGTGCGGGATATGGTCGCGGCAGGCAGTCTCTCCGCCGGTCATGCCCGCGCGCTCATCACTACCTCCGACCCCGCAGCGCTGGCGCGCACCATCGTTGCCAAGGGAATGTCGGTGCGTGATGCCGAGCGGTTAGCCCAGAACGACATCAAAGCTCAATCCGAACCCGCTTCCGCCTCCCGCAAGGAGGAAAAGGATTCGGATACCCTGGCGCTGGAGCGTACGCTGTCTGACGCACTGGGCCTTGATGTCCGCATCAACCACAAGAACGGTGGCGGTCACATCCGAATCGGTTACCGCAGCTTGGAACAATTGGAAGAGGTTTGTCGGTTGCTGGAGCGCCGATAACCTACCGGCCCGACTGCACCGCGACGGCCAGAAGCGCGTGAAAAACCACACTTGCTTCCAGGCTCTGCTTCTGGCGGCTTGAGAGGATGGCGTTCTGCAGCCGCTCGGTCTCGCGCGCCAATGCGGTCGTGTTCCAAGTCCGCAGAGCCTTCTCGACCAGCGGCTTCCGCTTGAAGTGGATATGCCGGCCGAGCGTCATCATCACCTGCGCCGGCGGCAGCTTCTTTTCCTCCATCTCGGACTTCATCAAGTCGAGAAGCTGGAACTGCTTGAGGCAGGACTGGAGCACCAGGAAGAGCGGCGTCTTGGATGTCGAAATCTTTTGCATCGTGCGGTGAAGCGCGGCCAGATCACCGGTCAGCACTGCGTCAACGGCCTCGTCCGCGGAGATGGCGCTGGCATCGCCGATTATCTCATCGACATGCTGTTCCTCAATCACCCCGGCTCCGCGGCAGTAGAGAGCCAGCTTGCGGATCTCGTTGCGTGAGGCGACGCGGTCGCCCCCAAGCAATTCAAGCAGCCGTTCGCGCCCATCGGCGCTGATGCGAAGCCCCTCCCCCGCCAGTTCCGTATCGATCAGGGCGTTGAGCGAGCGGATGTCATCTGCGTAACAGGGAATGACGGCGATACCCTTGGCGGGCTCGGCAATCTTGCGCAGGCCACTGCCCTTCTTCAGGTCGCCCGCCTCAATGATGAGGATGTTGGCGGGTGATGGGCCGGATGCGAGCACCTGGACGGCGTCCAGCAGCGGCTTTTCGTTCGCCGCGCCCCGAAGCCAAACGAGTTTCGAGCCGCCAAACAGCCCAAGCGAGTTCACCTCGTCAAGCAGCCGCCCGGGATCGCCCTGGAGATCGGAAACATCAAGCTTCAGCATCGCAAACGGGTCGTCCTGTGAGACACCCGTCTTGCCGGCAATGACTTTCGCGCGTTCGGAGACGAGCCCACGGTCGGGCCCGTAGATCACGAAAATCCGGTAGAGATCGCTGCTCCGCTCGGCGAAGCGGTCGAACTCGTGGGACTTTATTTCGACCATGCCGCCTGGGACTCACGTGCCAGAACGATGGCGATCTCCGCGCGGATGAATTCCGCCAGTTCCCGCGCGGCGCGGTTTTCTGCGTCACGAATGGCGCGAACCTTGGCAAAACCCTGACCGGAGACGTCCATCTGCGCCACGACTTCGCGCTTGGCCGACTTCAGGACCTGACCGTCGCTGATCCGGGTAAGCGTATAGGTGCCCGACACCTGGACACGCCCGGGTACAGGAATGCCGCTCGGCGAGACGTTGTCTTCATCCTCGTCGTCAATGATGCTCGAGGCGGTGCTCGTGACATCGAGTGTGACGTTATAGGCCGGCCGTTCGGCCGGGCCTGAACCACCGGTGCTGAGGAAAACGAGGTGGTTGCGAACCACCTGCTCCACCCTGCCCTTCGGCGCCGCGAAGCTCACCGCAGCAAGGCGCTCGCCAGTGCCGGCTGATTCGGAATAAAGCGGCCGAACCTGGCAGCCGCCCAGAAGCGTCAGAACGGCAAGACCAGCGGCGAGCCCGAGGCGGCGGAACGAACGGTCAGACGACAATATTCACGATCCTCTGTGGGACGACGATGATCTTCTTCGGCGCGCGGCCTTCAAGAACCGCCTTTACCGCATCCAGCGCGAGAACCGCCGCTTCCACAGCAGTTTGATCCGCGTCGCGTGCGATTGTCAATTCAGCGCGCTTCTTGCCGTTGATCTGCACAGGCACCGTTACATCGTTTTCAACCGTCAGCGCCTCATCGAACTGCGGCCATGCGGCATGCGCGAGCATGTTCTGGTTGCCAAGCGCCGCCCAGCACTCCTCGGCCAGATGCGGCGTCATTGGTGCCACAATCTGGATGAGGATCTCGGCTGCGTCACGAACAGCGGCGCGGTAGGCCTCGTCACCCTTGCCTGCAGCAACGTCCGTCAGCGGGGCGGCCAGCGCGTTCACCAGTTCATAGATGCGTGCCACGGCCTTGTTGAAGGCAAGCTTGTCCAAGTCGGCCTGGACGGCCTTCAGCGTCTTGTGGGCCAACTGCGAGATGGCAAGCCCCTCGCCTTCCTTAGCCGGCTTGCGCTCAACCGTCTTCAGGTTTGCGGAGGCTTCCGAAATCAGGCGCCACAGGCGCTGCGTGAAGCGGTGCGCCCCTTCAACACCAGCTTCCGACCAGATCACGTCACGATCCGGCGGCGAATCCGACAGCACGAAGAAGCGAGCCGTATCGGCGCCATAGGAGGCGATGATGTCGTCGGGGTCGACCACGTTCTTCTTCGACTTGGACATCTTCTCGATCGAGCCGATGGTGACTTCCTCGCCGGTGTTCAACATCGTGGCGCGGCGCTTGCCGTCAACCTCCTCGATCTTGATTTCGGCTGGAGAAACCCACTCGCCCGCTTGCCCTGCACCACGGCGGTAGGTCTCGTGAACCACCATACCCTGCGTGAAGAGGCCCTTGAACGGCTCCTTGACGTCCACGTGGCCGGTTTCGCGCATCGCGCGGGTGAAGAAGCGGGAATAAAGCAGGTGCAGGATCGCGTGCTCGATGCCGCCAATATACTGGTCCACCGGCAGCCAATGGTTGGCAGCGGCCGGATCCGTCGGATCATCTTGCCACGGCGCCGTGAAGCGGGTGAAGTACCAGCTCGAATCGACAAAGGTGTCCATGGTGTCGGTTTCGCGACGGGCGTCCTTGCCGCATTGCGGGCAGGCCACATGGCGCCAGGTCGGGTGGCGGTCGAGCGGGTTGCCGGGCAGGTCGAACGTGACATCGTCTGGCAGCTGAACCGGCAGATCCTTCTTCGGCACCGGCACAACACCGCAGTCATCGCAATGGATGACCGGAATCGGGCAACCCCAGTAACGCTGGCGCGAGATACCCCAGTCACGCAGGCGGAAGTTCACCTTGCGCTCGCCCTGCGGCATGTTGCCGAGCATGGTCCCGGACAGCTTGTCGGCGACGATCTGGAAGGCTTCGTCGGTGGTCTTGCCGTCCAGGAAGCGCGAGTTGATCATCACGCCGTCGTCGGTATAGGCGGTGTCGCCCACCGTGAAACTTGCCGCATCACCATCGGCCGGCATCACAACCGGTACGACCGGGAGGCCATATTTGCGTGCGAAGTCCAGGTCGCGCTGGTCGCCCGAGGGGCAGCCGAAGATGGCCCCCGTGCCGTAGTCCATCAGCACGAAGTTTGCGACATATACCGGCAGTTCCCACGAGGGATCCAGCGGATGCTTGACCCGAATGCCGGTGTCGATGCCCTTCTTTTCAGCCGTTTCAAGCGCGGCAAGCGAGGTGCCCTGGCGGCGGCATTCTTCCGCGAACTCTTCGATAGCCGGATTCTTCGCCGCGGCTGCCTTGGCGATCGGATGATCGGCGGCAATCGCCAGGAAGGAGGCGCCGAACAACGTGTCCGGCCGCGTGGTATAAACGGTAATCTCGCTTTCGTCGGCGGGCGCGGTGGATGGCACGACTTCCCAGCGGATCGTCAGACCCTCGGAGCGACCGATCCAGTTCTTCTGCATCAGCCGCACTTTTTCCGGCCACTGGTCCAGATCATCCAGCGCGTCCAAGAGATCCTGGCTGAATTCGGTGATCTTGAAGAACCACTGCACCAGTTCGCGCTGTTCAACCAGCGCGCCAGAGCGCCAGCCGCGGCCGTCAATAACTTGTTCGTTGGCCAGAACCGTCTGGTCGACCGGGTCCCAGTTGACCTTCGACTGCTTGCGGTAGACCAGGCCCTTTTCCATCATTTCCAGGAAGAGGTGCTGCTGGCGCTGGTAATATTCGACATCGCAGGTAGCAAATTCGCGCGACCAGTCCAGCGAAAGACCCATGGCCTTCAGCTGCTTCTTCATCGATTCGATGTTCTGGTAGGTCCAGGACTTCGGGTGGGTCTTGTTATCGCGTGCGGCGTTTTCGGCTGGCATGCCGAAAGCGTCCCAACCCATGGGATGCAGGACGTTATAGCCGCGGGCGCGCTTGTAACGGGCAACGACGTCACCCATCGCGTAGTTGCGCACATGGCCCATGTGGATGCGGCCCGACGGATACGGGAACATCTCGAGGACGTAGTACTTCTCGCGCGGGTCGCTGTTGTCGGTTTCGAAAACCTTCGCCTCGTTCCACTTCTGCTGCCAACGAGGTTCGGCATCGCGCGGGTTATAACGTTCAGTCGCCATTTCGATGAAATTCCGGGAAAAGCAGGAAAAAGTTGGGTGACCTTCACCACGAAACCCTGCAAGCGTCAAGTTTTGAGGGCGGGAGAGCGGCAGGTTCAAGGCAAAGACCCTTGGCACCAGCCTATATGAGCGCTAAGCCCGCAGCTTGCAAGAAATAGTGGAAGGCGGTTGATCATGAGCGTCGAAGAACGGCTACAGGATGTCAGGTCGCGGATCGCAAAGGCGGAGAGATACGCAAAGCGTCCAGCAGGTTCGGTGAGTCTTGTGGCGGTGTCAAAGACCTTCGACGGCGATGCCATCCGGCCGGTCATTGCCGCCGGCCAGCGCGTGTTCGGCGAAAACCGCGTGCAGGAAAGCCAGGGCAAGTGGCCGGAGCTGAAGGCGGAGACGCCGGATATCGAGCTGCACCTGATCGGCCCGTTGCAATCCAACAAGGCAGCCGATGCCGTGGCGCTGTTCGACGTCATCGAAACGGTGGACCGCGAGAAGATCGCCCGGGCACTTGGTGAGGAGATCAAGAAGCAGGGCAGGGCGCCGAAGCTCTACGTGCAGGTGAACACCGGGCTTGAGCCGCAGAAGGCGGGGATTGATCCCAAGGAAACCGTGCAGTTCATGGAATTTTGCCGCAAGGACCTGGGGCTCGCGATCGAAGGGCTGATGTGCATCCCCCCGGCCGAAGAGAACCCTGGACCACATTTTGCGCTGCTGCAGAAGCTCGCCAAAGAGTGTGGCGTGGAGAAGCTTTCAATGGGCATGTCGGGCGACTTTGAAACAGCTGTTGAGTTCGGCGCAACCAGTGTGCGCGTCGGTTCGGCTATCTTCGGGTCGCGCTGACGCGAGCTACTAGCCCTTGGTCGGGCTTCCCCCGCCCTTCTAGACACTTTAGATTAGCTGCATCTAGGCAGCGCAGTGTAACGGGAGGAGCAGATGCAGAGCCGCTATTTCGAGGTGTACGGTGGCTGGCAGCAGGATCCGGAAGGGTTCTGGGGGAAAGCCGCCGAGGCAATCGACTGGTTCAAGCAGCCGGAGAAGATCTTCGATCCCGAGCAAGGCGTTTATGGGCGCTGGTTCGTCGGGGGCGAAACCAATACCTGTTATAACTGTCTCGACAGGCACGTGGCCGCCGGCCGCGGCAACCACCGGGCCTTCATCCACGACAGCGCCATGACAGGTGAGACCCGCACCTTCACCTATGCGGAAACGCTTGTCGAGGTTCAGGCGATTGCTGCCACCTTGCTTGACCTCGGCATTCAAAAGGGCGACCGCGTCGTCATCTACATGCCGATGGTGCCCGAGGCGGTGTTTTCCATGCTGGCCTGCGCTCGAATTGGTGCGGTGCATTCCGTCGTCTTTGGCGGGTTTTCCGCGCAGGAGCTCGCCGCCCGCCTGGACGATTCGGAAGCGAAACTGGTGATCAGCGCGAGCTGCGGCCTCGAGCCGGGGCGGGTGGTTGCCTATAAGCCACTTCTCGACCAGGCGGTGGAGATGGCGCGCCTCAAGCCGAAGAACTGCCTCGTCCTGCAGCGACCGCAGCTCCAGGCGGAACTCAGCGCCGAACGAGGCGAGCTCGATTTTGCAGAAACCGTTTCCAAGGCGCGCGGCCAGCAGGTCGATTGCGTGCCGGTCAAGGCAACTGATCCCCTCTACATTCTCTACACATCCGGCACCACTGGCCAGCCCAAGGGGGTCGTGCGCGACAATGGCGGGCACATGGTGGCGCTGCAGTGGAGCATGTTCAACATCTTCGGCATGAAGCCGGGCGAGGTTTTCTGGACCGCTTCCGACATCGGCTGGGTCGTCGGCCATTCCTACATCGTCTATGCGCCGCTGCTGACGGGCAATACCAGCGTCATCTTCGAAGGCAAGCCGGTGGGCACGCCCGATGCCGGTACCTTCTGGCGCGTCGTCCGCGATCATGACGTGAAGGTGCTGTTCACGGCACCGACCGCCTTCCGGGCAATTCGCCGTGATGATCCGGATGGCGAGCTCATTCAGCATTACGACCTCAGCGGCATGCGGGCGCTGTTCCTGGCCGGTGAACGGGCAGACTCTGAAACGCTGCGCTGGGCCGAGGAGAAGCTGAAGGTGCCGGTGATCGACCACTGGTGGCAGACCGAGACCGGGTGGCCGATCGTTGCGAACACCGTCGGATTGGGCCTCATGCCGGTCAAGCATGGTTCGCCGACACAGCCGATGCCAGGCTATGCGCTCGACGTGCTGGATGACGAGGGCAAGCCGGTGCCGCGCGGCATGCTTGGCAACATCGTCATCAAGCTGCCGCTGCCTCCCGGCTGCCTGGTCAGCTTCTGGAACGCGGATGATCGCTTCCGCGACGCCTGCCTGAAAGAGTTTCCCGGCTATTACAAGACAGCGGATGCCGGCGTGATCGACGAGGAGGGGTATCTCTTCGTGATGGCGCGCACGGATGACATCATCAACTGCGCAGGCCACCGGCTTTCCACCGGCTCCATGGAGGAGGTCTGCGCCAAACATCCCGATGTTGCCGAGTGTGCGGTCATTGGCGTCCACGATGCCACCAAGGGGCAGATTCCCTGCGGTTTCCTGGTGCTGAAGAACCATGTTTCACGGGAAACAGCTGATATCGCCAAGGAAGTGACCAACATGGTTCGGAGCGAGATCGGACCTGTGGCGGCCTTCAAGACGGTGATGGTGGTGCACAAGCTGCCGAAGACGCGGTCAGGCAAGATCCTGCGTGGCACGATGCAGAAGATCGCCGACAACATGCCGTGGAAGATGCCGGCAACCATCGAGGATCCGACGGTGCTCGACGAGATCACGACGATCCTGAAGGAAAATGGTTATGCGAAGGACGGCGGCAGCCTGAAGCAGAGCGCCTGAAACAAAAAAGCCGCGGGATCAGCTGATCCCGCGGCTTTCGTATGATCCTGGAGACGGTGCTTAGAAGCGATCTTCGTCTTCATCCTCGTCGCGGCGGGTCGACTTGAGCGAAGAGAGCTTCGCGAAGACGGCATCCGCATCGATTTCTTTTTCTTCTTCACGCGGGCTGCGGTAGCTGAAGTCGAGGTTTTCGGTCTCGGTTGCCGGCTGCAACGATGCGCCGAGTTCGGCAGCGGTCGGCAGCGGACGGCCCTTGGATGCCTTCTCCACTTCGAGATCGAGATCGATCTGGCTGCAGAGGCCAAGCGTCACGGGGTCCATCGGCGTCAGGTTGGTGGAATTCCAGTGGGTACGCTCGCGGATCTGCTCGATCGTCGACTTGGTGGTGCCGACGAGACGCGAGATCTGGGCGTCCTTCAGTTCCGGATGGTTGCGAACCAGCCAGAGAATGGCGTTCGGGCGGTCTTGGCGCTTGGAAACCGGCGTGTAGCGCGGGCCACGGCGCTTGGTTTCCGGCACGCGCACCTTCGGCTCAAGCAGCTTGAGCTTGTAGTTGACGTCCTTTTCGCCACGCTGGATCTCATCGCGGGAAAGCTGGCCGGTGGCAATCGGGTCGAGGCCCTTGATGCCCTGGGCCGCTTCGCCATCAGCGATTGCCTTCACCTCAAGCGGGTGAAGCTTGCAGAACTGCGCGATCTGGTCGAACGAAAGTGCGGTGTTATCGACAAGCCAGACGGCGGTGGCTTTCGGCATCAGCAATTGTTGGGCCATGGGTATAGTTCCTCTGTCCGTCCGCGCCGGTGTCGCGGGCCGTGGGTATCAACCACAATTTCCGGGAATTCACCGCCGTATAATCGAAATGACACAGAATGTAAATCTTCCGTTGTGTCGGCGTCTCAAATTGCCCCTTCGTCTAATTGTGGACCTTGTTCCTCCTGTTGTATGGGCGATAAGCTGCTGACGGGTGGAGTCGCCAGTTGCTTGTCACAAGGAGGAGTTAATGTCCGAAAAAGTGTATCCGGTTCTCAAGTCCGCTCGTGCCAAAGCCCTGATCGACAAGGACAAGTACGAGAAATGGTACGAGGAGAGCATCGAGGATCCGGACAAGTTCTGGGGCAAGCACGGCAAGCGCATCGATTGGTTCAGGCCTTACACCAAGGTCAAGAACACCTCGTTCAAGGGCAAGGTATCGATCAAATGGTTCGAGGACGGGCTCCTCAACGTTTCGTATAACTGCATCGACCGTCACCTGAAGACCCATGGCGAGCGCACGGCGATCATCTGGGAAGGCGACAATCCGTATATCGACAAGAAGATCACCTATAACCAGCTCTATGAGCAGGTCTGCCGCCTCGCCAACGTCTTGAAGAAGCATGGCGTGAAGAAGGGCGACCGCGTCACGATCTACATGCCGATGATCCCGGAAGCCACTTACGCGATGCTCGCCTGCGCCCGCATCGGCGCCGTGCATTCGGTCGTGTTCGGCGGCTTTTCACCCGAAGCGCTTGGCGGGCGTATCGTTGACTGCCAATCGACCTTCGTGATCACCTGCGATGAAGGCGTGCGCGGCGGCAAGCCGGTGCCACTGAAGGAAAACACCGACAAGGCGATCCATATCGCGGCGCGCCAGCATGTCATCGTCAACAAGGTGCTGGTGGTTCGCCGCACCGGCGGCAAGACCAACTGGGCCACCGGCCGCGACCTCTGGTATCACGAGGAAATCGCAACGGTGAAACCGCATTGCGAGCCGGTGAAGATGAAGGCGGAAGACCCGCTGTTCATCCTCTACACCTCCGGCTCGACGGGCAAGCCTAAGGGCGTGCTGCATACGACCGGTGGCTATCTGGTGTTCGCGGCCATGACGCACGAATACACCTTCGATTACCATGACGGGGACATTTACTGGTGTACGGCCGATGTCGGCTGGGTCACCGGCCATTCCTATATCGTCTACGGACCATTGGCGAACTGCGCCACGACGCTGATGTTCGAAGGCGTGCCTAACTTCCCGGACCAGGGTCGGTTCTGGGAAATCATCGACAAGCATAAGGTCAACATCTTCTACACCGCACCGACGGCGATCCGTTCGCTGATGGGTGCCGGCGACGAGTTCGTGAAGCGGTCCTCGCGTGCCAGCCTTCGGCTTCTCGGCACGGTCGGCGAACCGATCAACCCGGAAGCCTGGGAATGGTATTACAACGTGGTGGGTGACGCCCGTTGCCCGATCGTCGATACCTGGTGGCAGACGGAAACCGGCGGCCATCTCATCACGCCGCTGCCGGGCGCGACCGACCTCAAGCCAGGATCGGCCACCAAGCCGTTCTTCGGCGTTAAGCCGGAGCTGGTTGATGCCGAGGGCAAGATTTTGGAGGGTGCGGCAGACGGGAATCTCTGCATTGCCGACTCCTGGCCGGGCCAGATGCGCACCGTCTATGGTGACCACGAGCGCTTCATCCAGACCTACTTCTCCACCTACAAGGGCAAGTATTTCACCGGTGACGGCTGCCGCCGCGATGAAGACGGCTATTACTGGATCACCGGTCGCGTCGACGACGTGCTTAACGTTTCCGGCCACCGGCTTGGCACGGCCGAAGTGGAGTCGGCGCTGGTTTCGCACAACCTGGTCTCGGAAGCCGCGGTGGTCGGTTACCCGCACAACATCAAGGGGCAGGGCATCTATTGTTATGTCACGCTGATGTCAGGCCATGAGGGCGACGATGCGCTGCGCCAGGAACTGATCAAGCATGTGCGCCAGGAGATCGGCCCGATCGCTGCGCCGGACAAGATCCAGTTCGCGCCGGGCTTGCCGAAGACACGTTCCGGCAAAATCATGCGGCGTATCCTGCGCAAGATCGCCGAGGACGATTTCGGCTCTCTCGGCGACACGTCCACGCTTGCCGATCCGGCGGTGGTGGATGACCTGATCGCCAATCGGCAGAACAAGACCAGCTAACAAGAAAGGCCATCCGGGAAAAACGGGTGGCCTTTTCAGTTGACAGGGCAAGCTTCGCGTGGCTTGCGCCCGCCGTCATAGGCGTTGACCAAACCGGCGCGCAGAAGGCCTTCGGCGGCGCTGCGCCCATCCGAGAGAATGACATCGGCGACGATCCGCCCGAAATACTTGTCGCCGGAGATATGGGTGAGCTGGATCTGCGGCGAGGCCGAGGCAAGGATCTCCAGCGCCTGGCGGGCGTTCATGCCGGCCTCGCTAAACCGCGCGCACTTCGACTTGATCTCCGGCGCGTCGATGCCGCGGATGCGGACATAGACCTCCATCTTCTGCTGCGGCCAGGGCCGGGCCTCCACCAGCAGAGTGTCCCCGTCAATTACGCGCAGGATCTCGGCGGCGACGGGACCTGCCA
This sequence comes from Neorhizobium sp. SOG26, assembly GCF_003491345.1. Lineage (GTDB taxonomy): Bacteria > Pseudomonadota > Alphaproteobacteria > Rhizobiales > Rhizobiaceae > Neorhizobium > Neorhizobium turbinariae. The sequence continues at coordinate 3,039,278 of NZ_CP025512.1, read as the reverse complement.
CTTCCTCCCGCGCCAAGGCAGGGGCGGAGGCAACGCCAACAAGGACGAGTGCGAGCAGCAGGGCGCGAGTCATGCAAGGAATAAATTCCAATTATGAGATCACGTCAATAGGAATTTATGCCTTCTCAGAAATCGATGGCGCGGCCGTTGATTTCCCAATCGCCGAAGCGGGCCGGATCTGCACCGCCGCGTCCGCCGAATTCTTCCGGCATGGCGGTCTTGGCTTCGGCCTGCCGACGTTCTTCCGCTTCCTTCAGCGCACGCTGCGCAGCCGGTGACAGGACCTTTGGCTCTGCGGCCTGGTCTTGAGCCGTGGCGCCGTTATCATTGTCTGCGTTCTGCATGGTCAAGATCACTGGAAGTTTATTGAAAAGGATGATGGATCAGACCACATATTTAGGACGTTCCCGACCTTCAGAAAACCCCTGACGATTTCTTGAAGACCGGCATAGGAGAGATGACGATGAATGTAATGCGCACCGCCATGCTTCTGGCCTTCATGACGGCCCTGTTCATGGGCGTTGGCTTCCTGATCGGCGGCAGGGGCGGCATGATGATCGCGCTGCTGATTGCGGCGGGCATGAACCTGTTTTCCTACTGGAATTCCGACAAGATGGTGTTGTCGGCCTATCATGCGCAGGAGGTCGATGCGCGCACGGCACCGGAATTCTACAACATGATTCGCGACCTGGCTGCCAATGCCGGCCTGCCGATGCCGAAGGTCTATATCTACGACAACCCTCAGCCGAACGCCTTCGCGACCGGCCGCAACCCTCAGAACGCGGCGGTGGCGGCGTCGACCGGGCTCTTGCAGCGCTTGAGCCATGAGGAAGTGGCGGGCGTAATGGCGCATGAGCTGGCGCACATCCAGAACCGCGACACGCTGACCATGACGATCACGGCGACGCTTGCCGGTGCCATCTCGATGCTCGGCAACTTCGCCTTCTTCTTCGGCGGCAACCGCGAGAACAACGGCAATCCGCTCGGTTTCATCGGTGTGCTTGTGGCGATGATCGTGGCGCCGCTTGCCGCGATGCTGGTGCAGATGGCGATCAGCCGCACGCGCGAGTATTCGGCCGACCGTCGTGGCGCGGAGATTTGCGGCAACCCGCTGTGGCTTGCCTCGGCGCTTGCCAAGATTGCCGGCTCGGCTCAGGTGATCCCGAACTACGAGGCGGAGCGTAACCCGGCCACGGCGCATATGTTCATCATCAATCCGCTTTCAGGCGAGCGCATGGACAACCTGTTCTCGACCCATCCCAACACGGAAAACCGTATCGCGGCGCTCCAGCAGATGGCTGGCGGCTTCTCCAGCGGCTTTGGAGGCGGTGGGTCGACGGGAAGCCGCCGTGCTGCTAGACCGCAGCGCACTGCGCGTTCCGTACCAAATACGGGTGACAACTCACCCTGGGGCCGCGGTCGGGATGAACCGCGCAAAGGGCCCTGGTCTTGAACGAAAAGAAAAACAACACCTCGTCCAACTTCAAGCCGAAAAAGAAGACCGAGGGTGCTCGGCCAGACCGGCCGGCGCTCAAGCCCGGCCTCGAAGTGCGGGCAACGGCCGCCAAGCTGCTGGCCGCCGTTGTCGAGCGGAAGATTTCCCTCGACGGCATGCTGGACCTCACCCACGGTAACCCTGCGTATAAAGCGCTGAGTGACGCGGATCGGGCGCTGACGCGCGCGATCCTGACGACGGCGCTTCGCCACCTTCCGCGTCTGGAAGCAGCCATAGCCTCGCTGATCGGTTCGCCGCTGCCGGAAGGCGCACGGGCGCTGCATCATGTGCTGGTCGTGGCGGCCGCGCAGATCCTGCATCTCGACGTGCCGTCGCATGCCGCCGTCGACCTGGCGGTCGAACAGGCGAACCGTGATCCGCGCAACCGGCGTTTCGCCAAGCTCGTGAACGCCGTACTGCGCCGGCTGGTGCGCGAGAAGGATGAGGTGCTGGCAGCGACGGCCGCTGTTTCTCCGGTGCCGGCCTGGTATTCCAAGCGTTTGACGGCTGCCTATGGCGTAGATGAAGCAGCGCGGATTGCCGAGGCGCAGCTCGTGCCGCCTGCGATCGACCTCACCGTCAAGTCGGACCCACAGGGCTGGGCAGAGAAGCTGGACGGAAAGGTGCTGCCGACCGGCAGCGTACGCCTCGCATCCTTCGAGGGGGCCGTCTCGGGGTTGGAAGGTTATGGTGACGGTGAATGGTGGGTGCAGGACGCAGCCGCGTCCATTCCCGCCAAGCTGTTTGCCGAGCTCAAGGGAAAGCGGATTGCCGACCTTTGCGCCGCACCCGGCGGCAAGACGGCACAGCTGATCGCCGGTGGTGCTAAAGTCACCGCCGTGGAGCAGTCGCCCAACCGTCTTGCGCGCCTGAAGGAGAATCTCGCGCGCCTCGGCATGCAGGCAGAACTGATTGGTGGCGACCTCTTCAACTACAAGCCGGACACGCTTCTCGACGGCGTGCTGCTCGATGCGCCCTGTTCTTCGACCGGAACGACGCGCCGGCATCCGGATGTGCTCTGGACGAAGGGTCCGGAGGATATCGCCAAGCTTGCCGCGCTCCAGGAGCGGATGCTGCGCCATGCGGTGACGCTGGTAAAACCGGGGGGTGTGGTGGTGTTTTCCAACTGCTCGCTTGATCCGGCCGAAGGTGAGGACCTGGTCGAACGGGTGCTTGCCGACAACCCGCACCTGCAGCGCGTGCCGGTGGACGCAAAGGACTGGCCGGGCCTTGAGACGGCGGTCACCGAGCTTGGGGAATTCCGCACAACGCCGGCCATGCTGCCGGGCGACGAGCGTTTTGCCGGTGGCATGGACGGCTTCTTCGCCAGCGTCATCTGGGTCGCTTCGTAAGCTTTTATTCACCATAAGAGCGCACCATTTCGCTTTAGCTAAAATTGATTCCGGTCTCGGCCTCCGGTCGAGCCATCGTGGAGTGATTCAGATTGATGATGCGGCTCGCCGACCGCCGGAGGATGTTCTCTTCCGGCCTGCGGGAGATCGGACGGCGCCTTTGTCGGCGCAGCGTCGGATTTCGGCTGGCCGTCACTTCCTCCATGCTCCAGGTGCCCGACCGGCTGATCGTTGCGCCGACGGACCTGAGGGCGCTTGATCCCTTCGTGGCCGAAGAGATGCTCGAAGGGCGCTACCTGCTGGCCGGACGCGTGCTCGAAACCCTTGGCCATTCGCCATTTACCGTCGACTTGCCATCGCATTCCTTCGCCGAACGGCTGCATTCCTTCGCATGGCTGAGGCATATCCGTGCCAACAAGACGGAAGCGGCCTGTGCACACGCCCGCCAGCTGGTTGGCGAATGGATCGCCAGGCATGGGAAACGCCGCCGGGGTGTGGCCTGGGAGGCCAACGTGCTTGCCGAGCGGGTGATCGCCTGGCTGTCGCATTCCACCGTGATCCTGCAGGGGGCCGAGGCCGGCTTCTATCGCCGCTTCATGAAAAGCCTCGCTTACCAGGTGCGGTACTTGAGAAAGCTGATCGGATGCACGCCAGCGGGGGAAGCGCGGCTGCGCATGCGCATCGCACTTGCGATGGCGTCGATCTCCATGCCGACGCGCGCCGCCTATATCCGCCGCGAGGGCAACCGGCTGGACCGCGAGTTGGAGCGGCAGATCCTTGCCGATGGCGGTCATGTTTCGCGCAATCCGCGCGCCATTCTCGACCTGTTGATCGACCTGCTGCCGTTGCGCCAGACCTATATCAATCTCGGGCACGACCTGCCGCAGAAGCTGATACCAGCGATCGACCGCATGTATCCGGCGCTGCGCTTCTTCCGCCACCAGGGCGGCGATCTTGCCCTGTTCAACGGGGCGACGGCGACGCCAGCCAGCGAGCTCATCTCCGTGCTGCGTTACGACGAGACGGCAGGCAAGCCGTTCAAGGCGCTGCCGCACATGAACTACCAGCGCCTGTCGACCGAAGGAACGACGATCATCGTCGATACCGGCCACCCCTCCTCGAGCGACCTGTCACGTGGCGCCAATGCCGGCTGCCTGTCGTTCGAGATGTCGTCCGGCCGGCACCGCTTCATCATCAATTCCGGCACGCCGAAAAATGGCTCGCGCAGCTACCGCGACGCGGCTCGCTCCACGGCGGCGCATTCCACCGTCACGCTGAACGAAACCTCGTCGAGCCGTTTCTCAAAGTCACGTCTCACGGGCCCGTTGATCATCGGCGGCGTGTCGGACGTGCAGGTCGAGCGATGGGAGGATCCACACGGTAACGACTGGCTGCGGGCAAGCCACGACGGTTACCTGAACGAGTTCGGATATCTCCATCAACGCGAGATCGGGCTGGCTGCCAAGGGCAACAAGATCAAGGGACATGACCGGCTTCTCGTGCCGGAAGGAAAACCTCAGTGCGACGAGATCCTGAGCGCTGCAGCACGCTTCCATATCCATCCAGCAATCGCTCTTTCCCGCCAGGACAACGAGAGCGTTCGCATGCGCGCGCCGGACGGCGAGACTTGGATCTTCACCGCGCCCGGGCTGCATGTGATGATCGATGAGGATATCTTCTTTGCGGATGTTTCCGGCGTGCGGCCGAGCCAGCAACTGGTGATCGAGCTGACGCTTCCGGAGACCACCGACATCCGCTGGATGCTGCGCCGCGGCGAATAGGGCGTTTCCTCTTTCCCCAAGCTATGGTAACCGGCCCCATCGTAGCTCGCGCACGGATATTGCCCCGTGCCTTTCAGGAGAGAGCAATGGCTGTCGCTTCCAAAAAAATCCCCGCTCCCGATCATGTGAAAGTTCGCACCGCCCTGCTTTCCGTTTCGGACAAGACCGGCATCATTGAACTGGCGCAGGCGCTGATCGAGCAGGGCGTAAAGCTGCTGTCGACCGGCGGCACCCACAAGGCGATTGCGGCGGCGGGCCTTGCGGTAACCGACGTTTCGGAGGTCACCGGTTTCCCGGAAATCATGGACGGGCGCGTCAAGACGCTGCATCCGAACGTGCATGGCGGCCTGCTGTCGATCCGTGATGATGCCGAACATGTTGCGGCGATGAAGGAGCACGGCATCGAAGGCATCGATCTTGCCGTCATCAACCTCTATCCGTTCGAGGAAGTGCGTGCAGCGGGCGGAGATTACCCGACGACCGTCGAGAACATCGACATCGGCGGGCCGGCGATGATCCGCGCATCAGCCAAGAACCATGCCTACGTGACGATCGTCACCGATCCTTCCGACTATCCGTCGCTCATCGAAGCGCTGCGTTCCAACGACGGCCAGACGGCGTATGCTTTCCGCCAGAAGCTTGCCGCCAAGGCTTATGCCCGCACGGCCGCTTACGACACGGCGATCTCCAACTGGTTTGCCGAGGCGCTCGATATCGAGATCCCGCGCTACCGCACCATCGGCGGTATCCTGAAGGAAGAAATGCGCTATGGCGAGAACCCGCACCAGAGCGCCGGCTTCTATGTGACGGGCGAAAACCGCCCGGGCGTTGCGACGGCGAGGCTCCTGCAGGGCAAGCAGCTTTCCTACAACAACATCAACGACACGGATGGCGCCTTCGAACTGATCGGCGAGTTTGCGCCGGAAACCAGTGGTCCGGCCTGCGCCATCATCAAACATGCCAACCCTTGCGGCGTGGCTGTCGGGCCGACGCTGAAGGACGCCTATCTGCGGGCGCTGGCCTGCGATTCCACCTCGGCCTTCGGCGGCATCATCGCGCTCAACCAGTTGCTGGATGCCGAAACGGCTGAAGAGATCGTCAAGCTCTTCACCGAAGTCATCATCGCGCCCGACGTCTCGCCTGAGGCGCAGCGAATCATCGCAGCCAAGAAGAACCTGCGCCTGCTGGTGACAGGTGGCCTGCCTGACCCGCGCTCGCGCGGCCTCACCGCCAAGACCGTTGCCGGCGGCCTGCTGGTGCAGACCCGTGACAACGGCATGATCGAGGACATCGATCTTCGCGTGGTTACCAAGCGTGCACCGACCGAAACCGAACTCGCCGACCTCAAGTTCGCCTACAAGGTTGCCAAGCATGTGAAGTCGAACGCCATCGTTTACGCCAAGGATGGCCAGACGGCCGGCATCGGCGCCGGCCAGATGAGCCGCATCGATTCCGCACGCATCGCCGGCCTGAAGGCCGAGGAAGCGGCCAAGGCCATGGGCTGGGCGCAGCCGCTCACCAAGGGCTCGGCAGTTGCTTCGGAAGCCTTCTTCCCCTTCGCTGACGGCCTCTTGTCCGCCATTGCTGCGGGCGCCACGGCCGTCATCCAGCCGGGTGGCTCGATGCGCGATGATGAGGTGATCGCCGCTGCCAACGAACACAACGTGGCGATGGTCTTCACCGGCATGCGCCACTTCCGGCACTAAGCGCCTCTCAAGCCAGCTTCTCCCCGGGTGCGGGGAGAAGGATTTATCTCGCGGGACGATCCGCGGGATAGGGTGTTGCAAGCAGGAGCAGCAGCCCCCCGAGGAGGAAGACCAGCAGGGTCGACATTCCAAGGCGGGCTGAATCGGTCGCATAGGTGACGGCCGAAAAGGCGAGGGTGGCGAGGAAACTTGTTGCCCGACCTGACAGGGCGTAGATGCCGAAATAACGCCCGGCTTCATCCAGCGCGACGCTGCGGGCGAGATAGGACCGCGACGACGCCTGCACTGGCCCAAACGATAGGCCAATCAGCAACCCAAACACGACATAGGCCTTTTCGGCGGCAGTGCCGAACAGCCCGCCGGCGTCCGCGCCGGGCAGTTGCCACAGGCCAAAGAAGGTATAGCCCGGTCCGGTGGAGACGATGCCGAGCGTCGCGGCGACCAGGATCACCAGGCTGATGACAACGACCGTCTTTGAGCCCATCCGGCGATCGAGCGCGCCGGCGACGATGCAGCCGAAGATCGCCACGACATTGATCAGAATGCCAAAGATGCCGATCTCGATTGTCGCCCAGCCGAACATGCCGGCCGCGAAGGCGCCACCGAGGATCAGCACGCCGTTGACGCCATCCTGGTAGAACATGCGGGCGATGAGAAACCTAGTGATGCTGCTGCGCTGGCGCAACTCGTCCAGCGTGCCCTTGAGCTCGGAAAGGCCGCTGCGCACGGCCTTGGCCAGCGGCAGGCCCTGCTTGGCATCCGGCGTGAAGAAAAACATCGGCAGGATGAACAGGAAGAACCATACGGCCGCGAGCGGGCCGGTGATGCGTGCATCCTCGCCTCGGGCGGGGTCGAGCCCGAAGAGCGGCGGAATGCCGATCAGCGTCCGTCCGGTATCCGGGTTGGCGGCGAGCAGCGTCACAACGGCGATCAGCACGATCATGCCGCCAAGGTAACCCAGCCCCCAGGCAACGTTGGAGATCCGGCCGACCTCATCCTTCGACACGAGGCGCGGCATCATGGAATCGTTGAAGACGGTCGAGAACTCGGCGGCGATCGAGGCGAGGATCATGAAGATCATCGGCCAGATGATCGGCGAGCCGGGTTCGGCGAACCAGAGGGCGGCAAGGCAGGTGATCTTCACCACCGCAAAGGCGGCGATCCATGGCTTGCGCGGGCCGGATTGGTCGGCGATCGAGCCAAGGATCGGCGAGAAGACGGCGATGATGATCGAGGAGATCGTCGCCATGTTGCTCCACGCTGCCTGCGCGGAGACTGGATCCTCGGTGAGGCGGGCCACGAAATAGGGCCCGAAGATGAAGGTGGTGACAACGGTGAAGAAGGGCTGGGCTGCCCAGTCGAACAACATCCAGCCCCAGATGCCGCGCCGGCTTGCGGTCGTCGGCACATCCTCAACGCGAGCGACCATCCCACCCTCCAGCCGTGCTTGTGCGGCTCTTGTCCTACATCGCCGTTCGGTGCGCAAGATCGTTGAGAAGGCCGGCGGCGACGGTGATCTTCGGCAGCGTGAGGTCGCTTCCGTCGCTCAACGCGACGATCTCGGCACCGAGGCGATTGACGCGGATGCGGTCCGCCGCATGCCATGCCTCCACCGGCTTCTTTTCCTTCGGATGGCTGGACAAGGCGGCGATGACTATGTCGCGGCGTGCTGAACCGATCTGCTGCAGGCTGCGGGAGAGCGCCAGGCTTTCATAGTGTTCGGAGGTCGTGATGCGCTCGCCGGCACTGATCAGGCGATCGACCCGGAGCTTCTCGGTGACGGCGAAGTAGCTGTCGGCGGCGCGTGCCAAGGTTTCGCCCGTACGTTCGGCGATCAGCATGATTTCCGGCACCAGTACCAGGGTCGGCAGGAGCAGGATCTCGCGGGCAAGCTCGGCCGGAGCCCCCTGGGCTTCGAGTTCGGAGGCGCGGGCGGCATTCTCCACCATCTCCCGGGTGCCGATCGCGCTGCGCATGCCCTTGAGTGCCGCCTTCAGCCGGGCAATGGTTTCGGCCATGGCGCCGGCACCCGCCTGGGTCTGCAGGATGAGATAGGTTGCGCCAACGAAGACACGGCTGACGGCGGCGTAAAGGTCGTTCTGGACCTGGCCTGAGATCTTTCCATCGAGCGTGTCGATCGCAGACCAGAGGGCGGGCAGGTCGAAGCCGTCGCGGGCAATGAAGGCAGCCTTCACGACATTGGCAGCGGTAGCGCCGGTCATGTCGCTGATCTGCTGCACGAAGCCGGGTCCGCCGCGGTTGATAGCTTCGTTGGCAAGCGTCGTGGCGATAATCTCGCGGTGCAATCGATGGTTTTCGATATCGGCCGCATGCGCCTTCTGCATCTTGGCCGGGAAGTAATCCTTCAGGACGGCTGAGAAGTAGGGATCATCCGGGACGGTGCTGTCGATGAGGGCGTCGAAGAGGACGATCTTCGAATAGGACAAGAGCACGCCGATCTCCGGCCGGGTCAGCGGCCGGCCAGACTGGTAGCGTTCGGCCAGTTCCGCGTCATCGGGAAGCGTTTCCACCAGGCGGTTCAGCTGGCCCTGGGACTCCAGCACGGACATCAGGCGCGATAGTTCTTCCCGATTGCCGGTGCCCTTCTTTTCCGCGAGGGAGATCGAAAGCGGCTGCAGGTAGTTATTGCGCAACACCAGATTGGCAACCTGATCGGTCATCGAAGCAAGCAACTGGTTGCGCTTCTCGCGCGTCAGGCGGCCGTCCTGCATCGCCCGGTTCAGGGCGATCTTGATGTTGACCTCGACGTCAGAGGAGTTGACGCCTGCGGAGTTGTCGATCGCATCGGAATTGCAGCGCCCGCCATTCAGCGAATAGGCGATGCGGCCCTTCTGGGTAACGCCGAGATTGGCGCCTTCGCCGATGACGCTGGCGCGAACTTCGGTGCCGTTGACACGGATCGCGTCATTGGCGCGGTCGCCGACTTCCGCATCGGTTTCCGATGCGGCCTTGATATAGGTGCCGATGCCGCCGAACCAGAGCAGGTCGACCGGGGCCTTCAGGATCGCTGTCATGATCTCAAACGGGGTGGCGGCCGTCTTCTCCAGTCCGATTGCGGCAGCGGCCTGGCTCGTCAGCTTCACCGACTTTTCCGTCCGGGAGATAATCATCGCGCCGTCGGAGAGGGCCGAGCGGTCGTAATCTTGCCAGCTCGAGCGCGGCAGGTTGAACAGCCGCTCGCGCTCCGCAAACGATTTCTCCATGTCCGGATCGGGATCGATGAAGATATCGCGGTGGTCGAAGGCGGCGATAAGGCGGATCTTGCGCGACAGCAGCATGCCGTTGCCAAAAACGTCGCCGGACATGTCGCCCACACCGGCGACCGTGAACGGCGTCGTCTGGATGTCGATGTCCTTCTCCCGGAAGTGGCGTTTGACCGCCTCCCAGGCGCCGCGGGCGGTGATGCCCATCTTCTTGTGGTCGTAACCGGCCGAACCGCCAGAGGCGAAGGCGTCATCGAGCCAGAATCCAGCTTCCTGCGCCAGCCCGTTGGCGGTGTCGGAGAAGGTTGCGGTGCCCTTGTCGGCCGCGACGACGAAATACGGATCGTCGCCATCGATGCGGACGGTGTTGTCCGGGCCGACAACCTCGGTGCCGACGATGTTGTCGGTGATCGAAAGAAGCGTGCGGATGAAGGTCTTGTAGGCTTCCTTGCCGGCGTTGAAGAAGGCATCGCGCGAGCCGCCCACCGGCAGCATCTTGGGGAAGAAGCCGCCCTTGGCGCCGACGGGAACGATGACGGCGTTCTTGACCTGCTGTGCCTTCACGAGGCCGAGGATCTCGGTGCGGTAGTCTTCGCCGCGATCCGACCAGCGCAGGCCGCCGCGCGCCACCTTGCCGAAGCGAAGATGCACGCCTTCGACCTCCGTGCCATAGACATAGATCTCGCGGAACGGCCGGGGTTCGGGCAGGCCATCGAGCAGCTTTGGGTCGAGCTTGAAGGCCAGCATCCTGTTCGGCTGGCCGTTTTCGTCGTGCTGGAAGTAGTTGGTGCGTAGCGTGGCATCCACCGCATTAACGAAACGGCGCAGCGTGCGGTCCTCATCGAGATTCGGCACCTGGCCGAGCGCTTCCTCTATCTCGGCGTGGCGTTCGGTCAGCTTCTTTGTACGTGCCTTCTCTGCGATCTTGGGGTCGAAGCCTTCGCGGAAGAGCTGGAAGATCGAGGCAGAGATGCCCGGGTACTTGTTGAGGACGTCCGCGATATAGGTCTGCGAATACACGATGCCCGTCTGGCGAAGGTATCGTGAATAAGCGCGCAGCACCGTGATCTCGCGGGCGGAAAGACCAGCGAGCAACACGAGCCGGTTGAGGCTGTCGTTATCGATGAGGCCATTGAAGGCCGAGAGGAAGGCTTCCTCCAGCAGAGGCCCATCGCGCAGGAGATCGACGGCGCGCTCGTTGCCGAGCTGCAGCTCCATGTCATGCAGGACGACAAGCCGGGCCTCGGGCCCGACATGGATCTCGAAGGTCTGCTCGCTGACGACATGGAAACCGAGATTTTCGAGAAGCGGCACGCGGCGCGACAGCGACAGGTGGCGCTCGGCATGGAAGATCTTCAGCGAGATCGTATCGGCGGCATCGGTCGGACGACGGTAGAAATTGATGCGGATCGTTTCACCATCCGCGCAGGCGGCGATGTCCGGCAGGTCCTCGAAGGTTTCTTCCGGCGTAAAGGCTTCTTGGAAGGCGTTGGTCACGGAAAGTCGCGGGCCAGCGTCAGCAAGCGCTGCGAAGCGTTCCTCCCACGGAGTGGCGATCAGCCGGATCGCTTCCTCAAGCTTTGGCTGCGGGATGCGCGGTGTCTTGCCACCGCGCCGACCGATGATCATGTGGACGCGCGCGGACGTGCCTTCCGGGAAGGCCGGGTAATAGGCTGAGACGTGACCGTCGAACACGTCGGCCAGATAGGTGCCGATCTTCTCGCGGACGATGGAATTGTAGTCCTCACGAGGGACATAAACGATAACCGACACGAAGCGGTCGAAATGGTCGATGCGCGGCAGGACGCGGACCCGCGGGCGCTCGCTCAATTCCATGATCTGCTCGCAGAAGCGGGCAAGCAGGTCGGTGTCGATCTGGAAGAGGTCGTCGCGCGGATAGGATTCCAGCGTGTTCTGCAGCATGCGCCCGGAATGGCTGTCTGGGTCGAAGCCGAAATGGCTCTCGACACGGGAAACCTTGGCGCGCAGCAGCGGGATTTCGCGGACCGAATGGGTATAGGCCGTTGCCGTGAACAGGCCGACAATCCGCAACTCGCCGACGACATTGCCTTTCTCGTCGAAGCGTTTGACGCCGACATAGTCCATGTAGACGCGCCGGTGGACGACGGACTTGACGTTCGCCTTGGTAACGATGAGGAAATCCGGACCATCCAGGAATTCCAGGATTTCCGGCGTCGTTGTTACCTGATCCTTGCCGAGGCGCAGAACCAGGACATCCGGGTCGGAGAGGATGCCGAGGCCGCGACCCTTGCCTCGCTCGACCGTGGCGTTGGCACCCTTGCCGGAATACACATATTCCCGCATGCCAAGGAAGGTGAAGTTGTCGTCCCGCAGCCAGTCGAGGAAGGCGAGCGCCTCATCACGGTCGGTCTGGCGGCGGCCCTTGGCGCTGGAAAGCTGCTTTTGTGCGCCGTCGAGAACCTCCAGCATGGAGGACCAGTCGGTGATCGACAGATGCACCTGGTCGAGAATGTAGCGGATCCGCTCGACGAGATGGTTCGCCTGCTCCTCACCCAGAAGAGCGATGTGAATCTGGATCAGGCTGACATGGTGGGCCGGATTGCTCGGCTTTTCCTTCGAGCGAAGCACCGGCTCCTTGCCGGGCTCAAGGGTGAGGATCGGGTGGACCGCCATCAGCAGGTCGCGGTGGCTCGCGGCGACTTCGCCCATCACCGAATCGAACAGGAACGGCATGTTCCGGTCTACAACCGTGAGGATGCAGACCTGCTGGCCGTTCGGCTCGACACCTTCGACGGTTTCGACCGTCACGTCGGGATTGATACGGCTCCAGGCCTGAAGCCTCTTGCCGGCATGCCTGGCAGCCAGCGCCAGCATTTCCGGCGGGTAGTTCTCCAGGTCATCCTCGCTGGCGCGACCGAACAGGATGACGGGGTCGAGGCTTGGCCCTTCATTGCCCGCCAAAAGCTGGCGTGCCTTTTCGAGCTGCTTTTCCCGCTTCGGATTCTGTCTGGCCGCCACTTTTTCCTCCCGGTCGGTCTATCGTCGTATTGCTTTTGTGCAGTCTTGCTTATGCGGTGGCAAGGTGGCCGCTCTTGGGCGGAGCGCGAACCTTTGCCTCCCTCGTTGATGTCGTGTTGACATGCCGAGGCGAAAAACCGATCAACGGCCCTACGTAGCTGACATTCCAGCCAAGCCGGAAGCGAAACACATGCAAGACAGCAGCAAGGCCGTCATCGTCATTTCCAGCCATGTGGTGCGAGGTTCGGTGGGAAATCGCGCAGCCGTTTTCGCGCTGGAAACGCTTGGTTTTCCCGTCTGGGCAATGCCGACCGTGGTTCTTCCGTGGCATCCCGGTCATGGACCTTCTACTCGGTTGACTTTCCCCGAATCAGATTTCGACAAAGCTATAGACGATCTCATTCGCGCGCCATGGCTGGGTGAGGTAAAGGCGGTGCTGACGGGCTATTTCGGCAATGCCGGGCAGCCGCGTGCGGTGGCGCGCCTGATCCGAGCGCTGAAGGAAAAGAATCCGGACCTGCTTTATGTCTGCGATCCCGTCATGGGCGACCTTGGCGGGCTCTACATTCCGCAGCCGACGGCCGAAGCCATTCGTGACGAGCTGATCCCGCTTGCAACGATTGCGACGCCCAATCGCTACGAGCTCGCCTGGCTCTCGGGCGCCCCGCTCGAAACCAATGCCGCGATCATGGATGCGGCCGTGGCGCTTGGTCCGCCTCGCATTCTCGTGACCTCGGCCGTGCCGATGATGGCGGGAGGCACGGGCAACCTCTACCTTACCGGAAAACATGCGCTGCTCGCCGAGCACCGCCTGATCGACAATCCGCCGAACGGGCTCGGCGACCTGCTGGGCGCCTTGTTCACCGGCCGGATCCTCGCAGGCATGGACGAGGAGAGAGCGCTTCAGCTCTCGACGGCAAGCGTGTTCGAGATCCTGGCGCGCACGTCCAAGCGCGGTGGCGACGAACTGACGCTCGAAACCGACGCGAACAGCCTCTCCACGCCGATGGCGATGGTACAGATGCGCCGGCTCGTGCATCCGCTGCAAAGCAAGCGCCAGCGTTAGGTCACTGGCGCAGAATCACGGTTGATCTTCGACTGGCACCGTTGATCTTCGACTGGGTGAGGGATAAGCGTTTTAGCCATGACCGATTTTCCAAACAGGCTTCTTGCGGGTTACCGCAACTTCATGAGCGGTCGCTACACCGACGAGCGTGAACGCTACCGGCTCCTGGCTGAAAAGGGGCAGAAGCCCCACACGCTGCTGATTGCGTGTTGCGATTCACGCGCGGCGCCGGAAACCATCTTCGATTGCGGTCCGGGCGAGCTCTTCGTGGTCCGCAACGTCGCCAACATGGTGCCGCGCTACGAGCCGGACAGCCAGTTCCACGGCACGTCGGCGGCAATCGAATATGCCGTGCAGGTGCTGGAGATCGACAATATCGTGGTGATGGGCCATGGCCGCTGCGGGGGCATCCAGGCGGCGCTCGACCCGAACCTCGAGCCGCTTTCGCCCGGTGACTTCATCGGCCGCTGGATGTCGCTGGTGCGGCCGGCCGCCGAACAGATCCAGAGCAACAACCTGATGACGGCAAGCGAGCGGCAGACCGCGCTGGAGCGCGTCTCCATCCGCAACTCCATTGCCAACCTGAAGACGTTCCCGTTCGTCCGCAACGGGATCGAAACCGGCGCGCTCGACGTCCATGGCGCCTGGTTTGATATTTCGACCGGCGAACTTTGGGTGATGGACGAGCAGGGCGACTTCATGCGCCCCGAGCTTAACGGCGTAAACGTTCAGGCCGAGCAGACCTCGGCCTGAAACTTTACGGTCTTTTCTGATTACTTCCCGTCGATCTGCGCGCCGAGATAGGCGATGGCGCGCTGATAAACGCTTGCAGCGTTCCATCCCTGGATGGCGACGAAGTTCGGCTCACCCGGCTGGTAACCAGCACCCGGACGCCAGCCATGGCCCTTCAGGAAGTTTGCGGTCGACGCCAGTGCGTCGGCACGCGAGCGGACCATATCGACATGGCCGTCGCCGTCGCCGTCAGCGCCGTAGCGGATGACGTTGAGTGGCAGGAACTGCGTCTGGCCGATTTCGCCATGGGCGGCGCCACGGGCATTTACGCTAAGATCACCGCGGGCCACGAGCTGAAGTGCTGCGTAAAGCTGTTCGGTGAAATAGGCAGAGCGGCGGCAGTCGTAAGCGAGCGTTGCAACAGCCGAGAGCGTGTGCTGGTCGCCCATGAAGTTGCCGAAGCCGGTTTCCATGCCCCAGATCGCCAGCAGCGGACCTGCCGGCACGCCGTAACGGCGCTCGATCGACGCCAGCAACTGGGCCTGGTTCTTCTTCATGGTCTTGCCGCGCGAAACAATCGCCGCTCCGCCGCGCTTCTTCAGGAATTCCTCGAAGGAAAGCTTGAAGCTTTTCTGGCCGCGGTCAGCGCTGATCGTGGCGCGGTTGTAGGAAACGTTGGCGAAAGCACGTTCCACGACCGACGGGTTGATGCCGTTGGCGGGTGCCACGCGCTTGAATTCATCGACCCAGCGGGCAAAGCCGGAAGAGTCATTGCCGCATTGAAGGGCAGCCAGTGCTGGATTGGCGGTCATGAAGCCCGAAGCGATCAATCCTGCCAGCAATATCTTTTTCATGCTGTCAAACCCGTTTCTAATGCCGGGCCGCTCGGCCGGAAGCGCCCGGAATGTGTGCTGAAGGCGGCCTTATGACGGTGCAAACAAACAATCGCAAGCCTGAGGCTCATGAATAGTTCGTGAACCCGGTGCGATGACAAGTAAACCCCGCCATTTCTGGCGAGGTCTACTACTTCAACATGCTTAATAATCCGATACGCTCAGGCTGCGGCCTTGCGCGGCTTGATCAGCGCGCGGTTGACCAGCAGTTCGGCGATCTGGACGGCGTTGAGAGCCGCGCCCTTGCGCAGGTTGTCGGAGACGACCCACATGTTGAGGCCGTTCTCGACGGTTGCGTCTTCGCGGATACGCGAGATGTAGGTGGCGTCTTCGCCGGCGCATTCGACCGGGGTGATGTATCCGCCGTTCTCGTGCTTGTCGATGACAAGGCAGCCCGGTGCTTCGCGCAGGATCTCACGCGCCTGGTCAGCGGTAATCTCGTTTTCGAACTCGATGTTGACGGACTCGGAGTGGCCGATGAAGACCGGAACGCGCACGGCCGTGCAGGTGACCTTGATCTTGGGATCAAGCATCTTCTTGGTTTCGGCCAGGACCTTCCACTCTTCCTTCGTGTAGCCGTCTTCCATGAAGCTATCGATGTGCGGAATGACGTTGAAGGCGATGCGCTTGGTGAACTTCTTGGATTCGACCGGGTCGGCGACGAAGACAGCGCGCGTCTGCGTGAAAAGCTCGTCCATGCCTTCCTTGCCGGCGCCCGAAACGGACTGGTAGGTCGAAACCACAACGCGCTTGATCTTCGCCACGTCGTGCAGCGGCTTCAGTGCCACGACGAGCTGGGCGGTCGAGCAATTCGGGTTCGCAATGATGTTCTTCTTGGAGAAGGACGAGATCGCGTCGGCGTTCACTTCCGGAACGATGAGCGGCACCTCGGCGTCGTAACGCCAGGCGGACGAGTTGTCGATCACGACGCAGCCCTGCGCGCCGATCTTCGGCGACCACTTCTTGGACACATCGCCGCCAGCCGACATCAGGCAAATATCGGTATCGGAGAAATCGTAGTTCTCCAGGTTGGCAACCTTCAGCGTCTTGTCGCCAAAGGAAACTTCCGTGCCCTGGCTGCGGGCGGAAGCCAAAGCCACGACTTCATCGGCCGGGAAGCCGCGCTCGGAGAGGATGGTCAGCATTTCCCTGCCGACATTGCCGGTTGCTCCGGCGACTGCGATCTTGAAACCCATTATCTTGCTCTCTTTTCTGTCTCTCCTCGATCTGGTGAGGGGGAAGCCGCACCTTTAGCCGGCGCGGAGTTCCGGTCCCCGGCCTTGCCGGGGAGAGAGCGGCGGGCCAGAGACGTCAGACGGTTTTCGTCGTCGTTTTGGCCTTGGTTTTGGAGAAAGCGGCAAAACATGCCCGTTGACCGGCCTGGAAGGCCGGCGATGCGAAAGCAGCGATGTGGTGCTCGCGGACGCGCATGGGTGTTTTCCCGTTCGCGAAGCTGTTTAGAAGATTTTTGGCGCGAGTCAAGGGAAGCATGGCAGGAGGGTCGTCACCCGCGCGGGTTGGACTGCGCGGGTCAGTCGTAGCCGATTTGCGTTACAGCGGCTTCAGGCCGGCTGGCGGCGTGACGTCGACGGGTGTCGGTGGCTTGGGAGGCACGCCGCGGGGCGGCAGCGGCAGTGCCGTCCAGTTGGGCCGCAGCCCGAACGGGATCGGACGACGCAGCACCGGCCAACCGTCTGTCGCCTGCCGGAACAGGAGGCCGTGGCGGGCAAACATGATGGCGACGAGCAGCGAACACCAGGCACCGAAGGTGAGGCCTGCCACCACGTCGCTCGGGTAATGCATGGCCACCAGCACGCGCGACAAGCCAAGCCACAGCGCCGAGATCACGAACAAGACCCGGTAGCGCGGCGCGAGAAGCGCAAGCACCATGAGAATGGCACCCACCGTTGTCGCATGACCGGAGGGGAAGCTTTCAAATCGCGAGTTATGCGCGAAGGGCTGGAAACCGAAGGCACCCCATTCGGCAAACATGCCTGGCCGGGCTCGGCCAATCGCCCGTTTCAGCACGTTTGCAGCCAGTCCCGACAGAGAGACCGAGATCAACATGAAGGCGGCGATATGCGTGACATACATGGCCTGAACGCGGGCCTTGCATGTCGGCGCCAGGCGGGTCACGGCCCAAGCTTCAAAGAACAGCAAGGCGCTTGCGAGCAGGACCCAGCCGGAATTGCCGAATTCGGTGACGATACGGCCGATGCGCCTGAGGATATAAGGGGTGTGCGGCGCGTAGGATCCGACCGGTGTATCAAGGATCAGGAAGGCGATGAGGATCAGGTTGATCGTCACCAAAGCGAAAGACCACAGGCGCGGTAAAGGTGGCGCCGACCGGTAACGGTCGCGCCGTAGTCTCAGCTTCCCGATCGTGCGCTTCATCGACCTCTTCCAAAGGCAGGATTTCGCTCCTGCTTCTCCCATAGAATCTGAAACTTGGGTAGAGGTTGTGACCGCAGCAGGGGGGCTAAGGCCTCCCCGTGTGGGGAGGCCTTGATTCAAATGTCAGGCAGAGAGGCTTGCGAATTCCTTGAGGATCGCGTCGCCCATCTCGGTCGTGCCGACCTGGCGGGCGCCTTCGGCCATGATGTCGCTCGTGCGGATGCCCTGGTCGAGCACGTTCGCGATCGCCTTTTCGAGGTTGTCGGCTTCCTTCACCATGTTGAAGGAATAGCGCAGGCACATGGCAAACGAGGCGATCATGGCGATCGGGTTGGCAATGCCCTTGCCGGCGATATCCGGCGCCGACCCGTGCACCGGCTCATAAAGCGCCTTGCGCTTGCCGGTCTTGGCGTCCGGTGCGCCGAGCGAGGCCGACGGCAGCATGCCGAGCGAGCCGGTGAGCATGGCCGCGACGTCAGACAACATGTCGCCGAACAGGTTGTCGGTGACGATCACGTCGAACTGCTTGGGCGCGCGGACAAGCTGCATACCGCCGGCATCGGCCAGCATGTGCTCAAGCTTGACGTCGGAGTAGGAGCGCTTGTGGGTTTCCGTGACGACCTGGTTCCAAAGCACGCCCGACTTCATGACATTGCGCTTTTCCATGGAGCAGACGGCGTTCTTGCGGGTGCGTGCCAGCTCGAAGGCGACGCCGGCGATGCGCTCGATCTCATAGGTGTCGTAGACCTGGGTGTCGATGCCGCGCTTCTGGCCGTTGCCGAGATCGATGATCTCCTTCGGTTCGCCGAAATAGACGCCGCCGGTGAGTTCGCGGACGATCAGGATGTCGAGGCCTTCAACGAGTTCCGGCTTCAGCGAGGAAGCCGATGCCAGTGCCGGGTAGCAGATCGCCGGGCGAAGGTTGGCGAAGAGCTCCATGTCCTTGCGCAGTCGCAGGAGGCCGGCTTCCGGGCGTACTTCATAAGGAACGTGATCCCATTTCGGGCCGCCGACCGCGCCAAACAGGACCGCGTCTGCTGCCATGGCCTTGGCCATGTCCTCTTCCGAGATCGCGGCGCCATGGGCGTCATAGGCGCTACCCCCGACGAGGCCTTCATCGAGTGCGAAATCGGCGCCCATCGCGTCGTTCATGTGGGCGATGATCTTGCGGACTTCGCCCATGGCCTCGGGGCCGATGCCATCACCGGGGAGGAGGAAGAGGTTCTTTGCCATGTATATCCCTTTTCACGAGCAGGCTCTTGATCCTCCCGCCGCGGGACATCCGCGTCTGGCATACCTCGTCCGAGCCTGCCGCGCAGGACGAGGCTTTGATGGTTCAGGAAGCGCCGGCGCCGATGCGGGCCGTCACCTCGATTTCGATCTTCATGTCCGGCGTGGTCAGCCCGCACACGACCATTGTCGCGGCGGGGCGGATGTCGGCAAATGTTTCACCAAGAACCGCAACCACGGCATCGTAATCGGCCATGTCGACGAGGTAATAACGCACCCGCACAACATCCTGCAGGCCGCTGCCCGCTTCCTTCAATGCCTTTTCGATGGTGCCGAGCGCATTGCGGGTCTGGGCTGCAACATCATCCGGCATCTGCATCGTGGCATAATCGTAGCCGGTCGTGCCCGAGACATAGACCATGTCCCGGTCAACGACGGCACGCGAATAACCGATCCGCGCTTCAAAGGGCGATCCGGATGAGATGCGCTGGACCATGACGGGCTCCGGTCAGAGCCAGGGGCGCTGGGCGCTGGTCTTGCTTTCGAAGCTGCTGATGGCGCTGTCGCTCTTCAGCGTGGAGGCGATGTCGTCCAGCCCTTCGAGCAGGATGTGGCGGCGGCCGGGATCGATGTCGAAATGGATCGAGCCACCATCGGGACCGGTGATTTCCTGGGCTTCGAGGTCAACCGTCAGGATGGCGTTGGCGCCACGCTCGGCATCGTCCATGAGCTTCTCCAGGTCTTCCGGAGAGACGACGATCGGCAGAATGCCGTTCTTGAAGCAGTTGTTGTAGAAGATGTCCGCAAAGCTGGTGGAGATCACGCAGCGGATGCCGAAGTCGAGAAGCGCCCAGGGCGCGTGCTCGCGCGACGAGCCGCAGCCGAAATTATCGCCGGCGACCAGAATCTTGGCGTTGCGATAAGCGGGCTTGTTGAGAACGAAATCCGGATTTTCCGTGCCGTCGTCGTTGTAACGGGCTTCGGAGAAGAGACCCTTGCCAAGACCGGTGCGCTTGATGGTCTTGAGGTAATCCTTCGGAATGATCATGTCCGTGTCAATATTGATGACCGGAAGCGGCGCGGCTACGCCGGTGAGCTTTGTAAACTTTTCCATGATCGGCCTCCACATGGGGATGATGTGGAAGCTGCCTTAAAGCAAAAGTCCGGGAATTTGAAGGACTGTTTGGGGACAACCGGTACGCCGAAGGCCTGCGACCGGTTGCGCCATCGGCCTTGATTAAAGGTCGATGATTGTCCCGCGGCCGTCATTCCAGACGCGCATCTGGTCCTGCTTGGCCTTTGCCTTCACCGGAACCGGCTTGAGGCGCATCGAAACTGCACGACCGATCGACAGGATTGCGAGCGTACCCGCAAACGCGACAGTCAGCGATGCCGTCAGGAGAGCTGCCATGGCAAGCACTGCGATGGCCGATACGATGACAAGGAATGCGCGGATGTTTTGCATGGACGATACCTTTCTCACCTGAGAATGTGGGCCCTGCGAGCCTTGCTTGCAAGGGCTTTGATAGCGCGCGGTATTGCCGCAGATCGAAAAGATTGGCAGAAAGCGGCATGCCCGCTTCAACCCAGAACAAACCTGCCTTGTCTCGCCTTCGGCGCTCGATCCTGAGCGTTCCTGCGGCAAACGCGAGGGCTTTGGAGAAAGTTCCTGGCCTCGACAGCGACGGTTTCATCTTCGATCTCGAGGATTCCGTGGCTCCAGAGAAGAAAGCGGAAGCCCGCGATCACCTTCGCGTGTTTTTTGAACGGCAAGATGTGAAGGGTCGTGAGACGGTCATTCGCATCAATCCGCTCGACACGGACTGGGGCCATGCGGACATGGAACTGGTCATTGAGGCTTCGCCCGATGCCGTTCTCATTCCCAAGGTCGAGCGCGTGGCGCAGATCCAGGAAGTTGCCGATCTCCTGTCAGAAGCGGGGGCACCCGACGACCTCGCCATCTGGGCGATGATCGAGACGCCGAGAGGCGTCATCAATGCCCCGACGCTTGCCGGGGTGGACGAGCGGCTCAAATGTTTCGTGGTCGGGCTCAACGACCTGCGCAAGGCAACCGGTGTGCTGCCGCAGCCGGACCGTGCTTATCTCGTGCCCTGGCTGATGCAGATCGTTCTTGCCGGACGCGCCTATGGCATCGACGTGATCGACAGCGTCTTCAACGACTTCAAGGATATGGCAGGTTTCGAAGCCGAATGCGCGCAAGGCCGCGCCATGGGCTTTTCCGGAAAGATGCTGATCCACCCGAACCAGATCGAAGCCGCTAACGCCCATTTCGGTCCGGATCCGGATGCGGTCCGGGAGGCGGAGGCGATCATTGCCGCCTTTGCTCTTCCCGAGGCGCAAAGCCTCAATGTCATCAACCTTGACGGCAAGATGGTCGAGCGGCTTCACCTGGAAGAGGCCCATAAGCTCCTGGACCTCGCGCATATCATCGCAGAACGAAAGAAAACCTCATGAAGCTCTACCGCTTTCTCACCGGCGCAGACGACTCCGCTTTCTGTCACAAGGTCTCATTGGCCCTTTCCAAGGGCTGGGAACTGCATGGCTCGCCGACCTATGCCTTCAACGCCACCACCGGCGAAATGCAGTGCGGCCAAGCCGTTACCAAGACGGTGCATGGCAAGGAATACGACCCGAGCATGAAGCTCGGCGAGCAATAAGCGCCTTCTGAAGGTCAGCGCTGGGCAGCATCCTCGGCGCTGGCTTCGATCCGCTCCATGTCATCATCGCTCAAGCCAAAATGGTGGCCGATCTCGTGGATCAGGACATGGGTGATGATATCGCCAAGCGTCTCATCGTTTTCGGCCCAGTAGTCGAGGATGGGCCGGCGATAAAGCCGGATGCGGTTCGGCAACTCGCCGGTTTCCATGGAAAACCGTTCCGAGATGCC
This sequence comes from Neorhizobium sp. SOG26, assembly GCF_003491345.1. Lineage (GTDB taxonomy): Bacteria > Pseudomonadota > Alphaproteobacteria > Rhizobiales > Rhizobiaceae > Neorhizobium > Neorhizobium turbinariae. The sequence goes on along the minus strand of NZ_CP025512.1, from coordinate 3,017,497 downwards.
GCGCCCTTCAAACAGGCCGAGAAGATCGAACGGCGTTTCAAGCGCCATGTCCTCGAAGACCTCGTCATCGGGAAAATCTTCGATCTCGATGGTCAGATTGGTCGTAAGTGCCCGGAATTCTTCAGGAAGATTGCCATAGGCCTCTATCGCCAGCGACTCGAACGTGCTGATCGTCGGCGCGTGCCGATCCTGCCAATCTTCGGTCTGGTTTATGCGGGCCATGGGCTCTCCTTCTTGTCAGGCCGATATAGTGCCTTCCCGAAATTTTTTCGAGAGAAGAATCATCGGCATAGCATGCAGGAATAGATTCCTTTCCGATTCCTCTGTTGACTCTTTTTGAGCCCTCTGGAATCCATAAGAACATAAAGTGAACATGATGAATGGAGCTGACGCCATGGCCGCCAACGCCACGGCGCAGGAGACTATTTTTGCCCTGCGCGAACAGATCGCCAAGATGGAAGGAAAACCGCTTCCGGCGCTGGCTGCAGCGCAGCAGGCAGAGATTGCCGTTCAACCGGAAAAGCAGAAAGCAAAGGGCGAAAAGCGTATTCCGTTCAGCATTCCGGTTCTGGATGATGCCATGGAAGGCGGCATTCCGTTGAACGGGGTCACCGAAATCCGCACCCGGTTGATGGGCGATGCCGGTGCCGTCAACGGTTTTACGCTGGCGCTTGCCGCTTACGTGAAGGCGCGGGAGCTTGCCGATGCTCCGGTTCTGTGGATCGGCGACGTCGTGTCGACGCTGGAAGCGGGGGCTCCTTATGCGCCCGGCATCAGCCGGTTCGGCCTGCAGCCGAAGGACATGCTCTATGCCTCACCCCGCAAGCTGGAAGATGCCCTGTGGCTCGCTGAAACGGCGGTTGGCAGTGGAGCGCTCGCTGCAACCATCCTCGAACTTCGCGGCAATCTGAAACATTTCGGGCTGACCGAAAGCCGCAGGCTCAGCCTGCGCGCCAGGGCCGTGGGACGGCCCCTTTTTCTGATGCGACATGCAGGCGAAGAAGAAGCAAGCAGTGCTTCCTTCCGCTTTCTTGTCGAGCCAGCGCCGGCTTCCGAGCGGCGCCTGACGGATGGATCACTGCTTGGCGGCAGCGTGGGCCATCCGGTTTTCCGACTCACCTTGGAGAAGAGCCGCAATCCGGCTCCGCTCTCCGTTCTTCTGGAGTGGAACCCCAATGACCGTCAATTTTTCCTTGGCCGACAGGCAGGAGAAACCTTTACCCATCGCAACGCACCAGCGCATCCTGGCGCTCGTTTTCCCGCATCTGCCGACCGACAGGGTCGCCCGCCGGCTGTGGGGCATATCGTGGCGTTTGAAAGGGCGTCCTGATCATCCACCTGTGTTGTGCGCCGGGCGGCGCGACAATGCGCAGCGGCTGACGGCGCTCGATGAGGTGAGCGAAAGCCTCGGGCTGAAGCTCGGCCAGGGGCTCGCGGAAGCGCGCGCCATGTTCCCGCAGATCGATGTGGTGGATGAGGACGAGGCAGCGGACCGGGCCCTGCTCGAGGCCATTGCCGACTGGTGCGACCGCTACACACCACTTGTGTCGCTCGACGGGCCGAGCGGGCTCTTTCTCGACATTACCGGCTGCGCGCATCTTTTCGGCGGCGAGGAGGTGATGCTCAAGGACATTCTTGGGCGGCTCTTCCAGATCGGTTTTGATGTCAAAGGCGCCATTTCCTCCTCTCCGGCACTCTCCTGGGCAGCCTGTCGTTTCGGCGACGGTGGCATTATCCCGCAGGGCGTGGCGGATGAGGTGCTTGCTCCGCTGCCGGTCGAGGCGCTGCGCATCGATCAAGGTGTCGCCGCCTCGTTGCGCAAGGTCGGTTTGAAGCGGATCGGCGATCTCCTTCACATGCCGCGGGCTCCGCTCGCCCGCCGTTTCGGCATGCAGCTTCTGCTTCGCCTCGACCAGGCGCGCGGTGCCAACGAAGAAGCCATTTCGCCCCGACGACCCGTTGCCGCCTTATCGGCCGAACGCAAGCTGGCCGAGCCGATTGCAGCCGAGGACGATATTCTGGAACTCACCGGCCAGGTGGCGATCTCCCTCAAATCCGGCCTTGAGGCGCGTGGTGCCGGAGGGCGGCTATTCGAGCTTGTGCTTTTCCGGATTGACGGGCGGGTGTTCAGGATCGCTGCCGGTGCATCGCAGCCGCTACGCGATCCCCAACGCATCTCGAAACTGTTTTGCGAGCGCCTCACTGCCGTTCATGATGATCTCGATGCCGGGTATGGTTTCGAGCTCCTGCGTCTCAACGTGCTGCAGCATGAAGCTTTCCAGAACGCGCAAGGAAACTTCACCGCCGACAATAACGGCGAGGTCCCGCTTGCCGATTTTGTTGACCGTGTCTCGGCCAGGCTCGGTGCTGACTGCCTGCAAGTCGCCCGGCTGAAGCATAGCCATGTGCCGGAGCGGGCAGAGGTTTTTATTCCTGCCATTGCGACATGGTCGTCCGAAGACCGGGCCGAGGAGCTTCTTGCTTTCTTCCCGAATGCCGACCGGCCCCTGCGGCTTTTCCGCCATCCGGAGCCTGTTGAGGCAATTGCCGCCACCGTGCCGGACGGACCGCCGCAACGGTTTCGCTGGCGGCGCATCCTGCACCAGGTCGTGAGAGCCGAGGGTCCTGAGCGGATATCGCCGGAATGGTGGTTCGATCCGGAAAATGCGCAGGAGCGGGATTATTTCCGATTGGAAAGCGATGCCGGTCGCCGCTTCTGGGTGTTCCGGCGTGGGCATTATCTTCCCGGTAACGCGCCCACCTGGCATGTCCACGGGATCTTCGCATGAGACAGGCGCCGCCATTCTTCGAAATCGGCGCCAAGACCAACTTTTCCTTTCTGGAAGGGGCGGCCCGGCCCGAGGAAATGGTGGTGGCGGCGAGCATCTTTGGCCTGTCCGGGCTTGGCATTGCCGACCGCAATTCGGTGGCGGGCGTGGTGCGCGCCCATAGCCACGCCAAGGAAATGCGGGAGATGTTCGACCGCCAGCAGACGCAGGGCAAGAAGAAGGACGAGCCGGATGCCCCCAAGCCCTGTGCCCTTCATCCTGGCGCCCGTCTGGTTTTCTCCGACGGCACGCCAGAGGTCCTCGCTTATCCGCAGAACCGGAAGGGCTGGGCCAATCTGTGCCGGCTGCTGAGCCGCGGGAACCTGCGCACCGAAAAGGGCTCCTGCATTCTGGAGGAATGGGATTTCCTGGAATGGTGCGACGAGATGATGCTCGCCGTGGTTCCGGATTACCGGCGCGCCGAAAACAAAGATTACATGCTGGACCTCGGCCGCAGGCTGAAGGACTACCGCAAGCGGTTCGGACGGCGGATCTACCTGGCGCTGACGCCGACCTATGATGGGCGCGATGCCTTTGTTTTCGCAGCCTTCGCCCAGCTTGCTCAGGGAAGCGACTTGCCGCTTCTGGCAACCAACCTGCCCGCGTTCCACCTTCCGGCGCGCCGGTCCCTGTCGGATGTCGTCACGGCGATCCGGGAACACGTGACAATTCGGGAGGCCGGTTTCCGATTTGCGCCGAATGGCGAACGCTACATCAAGCCGCCCAGTGAGATGGCGCGGCTTTTCCACGCTTATCCCGAGGCTGTTTCCAACACGCAGGCGTTCTGCAGGAGCCTGCAATTTTCGCTCGATGAACTGAGCCACAATTATCCGGATGAAAGCATTCCGGGTGAAACCATGGCCGAAACGCTGGAGCGGCTGACATGGGAAGGCGCTCACCGGCGGTATCCCGAAGGTATTCCTCAGAAGGTCAGCGAGCAGATCCATGAGGAACTCGCCCTCATTCAAAAGATGGGATACGAACCCTACTTCCTCACCGTGCGCCACATCGTCTGGCATGCCCGGCATGTCCTGGGGATCCTGTGCCAGGGGCGCGGTTCAGCGGCCAATTCCACCGTCTGTTACTGCCTAGAGATCACCGAGGTGGACCCGATGTCCACCACATTGCTGTTTGCCCGCTTCATTTCGACCGAGCGCAATGAGCCGCCGGATATCGACGTGGATTTCGAGCACGCACGCCGGGAAGACATCATCCAGTATATCTACAAGCATTACGGCTATCGGCATGCGGGCCTCACCGCCGCGATCACCAGCTACCGCACCCGTATGGCAGGGCGCGAGGTGGCAAAGGCTTTCGGGCTTTCGGAGGATGTGCAGGCCGCCCTTTCCAGCACCGTGTGGGGGTGGTCGGAAGACGGGATTTCGGAGCGGGAGGCCAAGGTCGCAGGGCTCGATATCAATGACCGGACCACACGGCAGGTGATCGCGCATGCCAAGGAATTGATGGGCTTTCCGCGCCATCTCACCCAGCATGTCGGCGGTTTCCTGATTACCCGCGACCGGCTCGACGAGGTCGTGCCGATCATGAAGACGGCGATGCCCGGCCGCTACATGATCGAATGGGACAAGGATGACCTTGACACGTTGAAGCTCCTGAAGATCGACGTGCTGGCGCTCGGCATGCTGACCTGCCTCAAGAAGTGCCTGGACCTGATGGAAAGCCATTATGGGCAGCAGAAGACATTGAACTGGTTCACCAAGAACGACAAGGATCAGAATGTCTATGACATGATCTGCCGGGCCGACACGATCGGTGTCTTCCAGATCGAAAGCCGGGCGCAGATGAGCATGCTGCCACGGCTTCGGCCGCGCAGGTTCTACGATCTCGTCATCGAAGTGGCGATCGTCCGGCCGGGCCCGATCCAGGGCAATATGGTGCATCCCTACCTGAAGCGGCGGGACATGCAGAACCGGGGAGAAGAGATCCCGTATGAAAGGCCTGAGCTGAAGGAGGTGCTGGTCCGCACGCTCGGTGTTCCGCTGTTCCAGGAGCAGGCAATGCAGATCGCCATCACGGCCGCTGGTTTCGAACCGGCCAAGGCGGACAGGTTGCGCCGCTCGATGGCAACCTTCAAGCGGTCTGGCCGCATCGAGGAGTTCAGAAACGACTTCATCAACGGGATGCTCAAGAACGAATATTCGCAGGAGTTTGCGGAAAGCTGCTTCAGCCAGATCGAGGGATTTGCCGAATATGGCTTTCCCGAAAGCCACGCGGCATCCTTTGCGCTGCTGGTTTACGCCTCATCCTGGATCAAGACCTATTACCCGGATGTCTTCTGCGCGGCGATCCTGAACTCCCAGCCCATGGGTTTTTATGCGCCGGCGCAGCTCATCCGCGATGCCGCAGAACACGGGGTGAAGATCCTGCCCGTGGACGTCAACCGGTCGGATTGGGACTGTACGCTCGTGGAGAGCGGCTTCGACAAGAAGGCCATCAACCGGCGGCACCAGTCGATGCGCGATGTCATCAAGACACGGTATGCGGTGCGGCTTGGGCTCCGGTATGTCAAAGGCCTGCCCGAGAGGGAGGTGGTGGAAAAGCTGATCGCCAATCGCGGATCGGGCTACACCTCCATCCACGATGTCTGGCTCCGCTCCGGCCTCGACAAGGCCGATATTACGCGGCTGGCCGATGCCGATGCTTTTGGCAGCCTCGGCCTGCGGCGGCGCGAGGCGCTTTGGGCCGTCCAGGGGCTCGATAAGGGCAAGGTTCGCGATCGTCTCCCTCTTCTGGATGCGCCCGACAATGCCGATCTGCGGCCGGAGCCGGAACTCGACCTTCCGCAAATGCTGCCGGGCGAGGAGGTGATCGAGGATTACCGTTATCTGAAGCTTTCGCTGAAGGGGCATCCGGTCGCCTTCCTGCGGGATGACTTCAAGCGGATGGGCATCACCCGCAGCGTCGATCTCCTGTCGATCCCGAACAACCGGCGAGTGACGATCGGCGGCATCGTGCTGGTGCGCCAGCGGCCAGGCTCGGCCAAGGGGGTGATCTTCATGACACTCGAGGATGAGACAGGGGTGGCAAATGCGATCGTCTGGCCCAAGGTGTTTGAACAATACCGGCCGGTCGTCATGGGCGCGCGCATGGTGAAGATCACCGGCAAGCTGCAAAGCGTGCACGGCGTCATCCACACGGTGGTGGAGCATATCGAAGACATCACGCCAATGCTCGGGCTGCTGCAGAAGGAGGCGCGCCGGTTCGCGGCGTCAGTTCGCTCTGATGAAACGCTCAACTCGGGTTGCGGCAGCTACAGGGGCCGAGGGAAAACCGGCAGCGGAAACAGCCGGCAGTCGGTCGACCAGGGCCAGTTGTTCTCAGCCGAGGCCGGCAGCGTGATGCCGAAGGGGCGAAATTTCCATTGAGGGTGTGGCCATAAAACCTTCGTGACAGGAGGCGCCCACGGCCATCAGATGGCCTTGTTCTGCAGCATTATCGCTGGCGTGCCGGGTGGCTAGTCCGCTGCCGGACATTCCCCCGGGAGTTCTCCCTGGAGCTCGCGTTGTTTTTTCTTGACATCTAATATCCTCTTTCGCAAATAAAGAGGACGCCACTGGTCAGGTTTAGCAGGTCGACCGAGAATGCTGGTTTGCAGTTGCAATTACATTACCGATAAAGACATCAAAGACACGATTGTCCAACTCCTAGACGAAGACTGTTGGCAGTTGATCGTTCCGGCAAAAGTTTATCACGCAATGTCCAAACGCGGTCGCTGCTGCGGCTGCTTCCCCAACGTGGTGGACCTGATCATCCGCACGACCGAAGAATATCATGCCATGCGGCACTCGACGGAAGCCGAGCTGACCGTATATATGTCCCGCCTGAGACAATTCCACGAAGAGAACAGGAGAGCGGACATTGAAAGGCGACTTAAAGGTCATCGAGCGGCTTAACGAGGCCCTCTTTCTCGAACTCGGCGCAGTCAACCAGTATTGGCTGCACTATCGCCTTCTCAACGACTGGGGCTTCACCAAGCTCGCGAAGAAGGAGCGTGCCGAATCCATCGAGGAAATGCAGCATGCGGATCGCCTGATCGACCGCATCATCTTCCTCGAAGGTCACCCCAATCTCCAGACGGTTGCGCCGCTGCGCATTGGCCAGAACGTCAAGGAAGTTCTGGAAGCCGATCTCGCCGGCGAATATGATGCCCGCAACGCCTACAAGGCATCCCGCGACGTCTGTCACGCCGCCGGCGACTACGTCTCCATGAAACTGTTTGAAGAACTTCTGATGGACGAAGAAGGCCATATCGACTTCCTCGAAACCCAGCTCGACCTGCTCGCCAAGATCGGTGAAGAGAAGTACGGCCTGCTCAACGCAGAATCGGCTGAAAGCGCCGAGTAATTCAAAACCTACAGTGGCCCCACTTGTTCGGGTGCCACTGGTCTTGGGCCTGATGCGGCGACAGTGAGAAGTCGCCGCGTTAGCCGCTCAGGCGATCGGCTTCGCCAGATGCGCAAACTCTGCGACAACTTGGTCGTAGACTGCCCGCTTGAAGGGCACGATCAGGCCGGGAAGCTCCGCCATCGGCTTCCATTCCCAGGCATCAAATTCCGGCTGGTGACCGCCCGGCGGCGGATTGATGGCGATTTCGCTCTCGTCGCCTTCGAAGCGGAAGGCAAACCACCGCTGGGTCTGGCCGCGGTATTTTCCCTTAAGCCCGATGCCGATCAGATGCGCCGGCAGGTCATAGTTGATCCAGTCGCGCGACTGGCCCAGCAGCGTCACCGACTTCATGCCGGTTTCTTCGTAAAGTTCGCGATAGGCGGCGGGCAGGGGATCTTCGCCCTTGTCGATGCCGCCCTGCGGCATCTGCCAGAGCTGTGGAGATCCATCATATTCGGAATTGCCTTCGGCGATGCGGCGGCCGGCCCACACAAGGCCTTGCCGGTTCAGCACCATGACGCCAACGCAAGGGCGGTAGGGCAGGTCTTCGGCGCGCATCGGGCTTTTTGCAGTTTCTGTCATGGTTATCCGATCAGGGTGCGACACTCTCGGAGGCAAGCGTCGAGACGCCAACGATCTCGATGCCGCGCTGGCTTGCTTCCTCGCTCCACTTCCTTATCGCGGCGACGCTTTCGTTGAAAGCCGAAGCGACACCAATCGCGCTGCCCTTGCGTGCTGCGATACGCTCCAGCTCATCGAGCTTCTTGAGGATGGCGTCCGTCTGCAACTGGCCGTCGAGCGTCAGGTCAGCAAAGGCGTGCGGAAGCTGGATCGTTTTCGATATGACCTCGGTGCGCGATTGGGCCGAGGTGCCGTCATCGAGGAACAGAAGGCCACGCTTTTCAATGTCGCGCAGCACAGGCTCCAGCGCGTCGGGGTCCGACAGGAAGCGGGCGCCGAGATAGTTCATGATGCCGGTATAGTTGGTGATCCGGCCCATGGCGCTATGGAGGCGGTTGAGGTTCTCCTTGGCCGAGCTCTTCACCAGCAGCGTATCGGGACCGGGGTCGTTCGCCGGATAATCGAAGGGCTCCAGCGGCAGTTGCACCAGGATCTCGTGGCCGCTGCGCCGCGCCTCCTGCATCCAGCGCTGCAGGCTGTTGCCGCTTGCTGCAAAGGCCAACGTCACGCCTCCCGGCAGTTCCTTGATTGCGTGCTGGGTGCCCGTCTGACTGAGCCCAAGACCGCTGACAATGATCGCGATGCGGGTGCCGCGCGCACCGGACCATGGCCGGGCATATTGGTCCATCGGACGCAACCCATCCGGTCCGATGATCGGAAGCCGCCCGTGCGGTGAATCTTCGAGGAGAGCTTCGTTGGGCTGGGCTGCAACGCGTGGATCCTGCCCGACGCGCTGGGCATTGATGAGCACTGGCCCGCTGCCGTCGCGCGCCCGCGGCGAGTACTTCGTGACGACTGATCCGTCGTCCGTCGTCGTCCGCTCGATCGTTGCACCGGAATTGGGATTGGAGAGCGGCATGCCCGCCGGTTGCTCGTTTGCGGGGCGATCAGTGTTCGCAGTTGTTGTCGCAGCTTCCGGCTTCGCGCTGGATGCTTCGTTCGACTCGACCTGCTTCAGCGCCTCGTCGCCTTGCATGGCGTAGAGCGACAGGGCGAGTACGGCCGCGACAGCAATAGTGGAAAGAAGACGTGCGGAAGAAAGGATGCGGCGTTTCGGCCGTGCAGGCGGCCGGTCCTGCCCAAGCGGTGCGTGGAAATCAGTTCCCAAGTTCAGTCCCGCATCAGCTTTGCGCAAAGCAGATGCGGCCAGCGTTCCGAAGTGGGACGCTGGCCGCGTGAAGGTGGATTACTTCTTGATGTTGGCGGCAGCCTTTTCCGGGTTCGGCGGGAAAGCCGGATCCGTCTTGTCGCCGCGCAGCAGGTCCATCGCGTAGTTGAGCTGGATGTCGTCCTTGGTTTCCGGCGGGACGTAAGCAACCGAGCCTGAACCTTCTTCGGTTTCGGCGGCGCCCTGGATGTGACCACGCAGGCTGGATTCCCCTTCGGCACGCACGCGGCCCTGCAGTTCCGGCGGCAGCGGCTGCTCGACCTTGATGTCCGGGTTGATGCCGGTGCCCTGGATCGACTTGCCCGACGGTGTGTAATAGAGCGCCGTCGTCAAACGCAGAGCACCGGCGTCACCGAGCGGGATGATGGTCTGGACCGAACCCTTCCCGAAGGAACGCGTGCCGAGAACAGTGGCGCGACGCAGGTCCTGCAGCGCACCGGCGACGATTTCCGAAGCGGAAGCCGAGCCGCCGTTGACGAGCACGATCACCGGCTTGCCATCGGTCAGGTCGCCCGGGCCGGCGTTGAAGCGGCGGGTTTCTTCCGCATTGCGGCCGCGGGTGGAAACCACTTCGCCGCGCTCCAGGAAGGCGTCGGAGACGTTGATTGCCTGATCCAGAAGACCGCCCGGGTTGAGGCGCAGGTCAAGCACGTAGCCCTTCAGCTGGTCAGCCGGGACCTCTGCCTTGATCTTCTTGATCGCCTTTTCGAGGTCGTCATAGGTCTTCTCGCTGAAGGAGATGACGCGCAGGTAACCGATATTGCCACCTTCAACGCGCGACTTGACCGCACGAACCGCGATGATGTCTCGAACAACGGTGATGTCGAGCGGCTTGTCGGCGCCCTGGCGGATGACCGTCAGCTTGATCGGCGTGTTGACCGCGCCGCGCATCTTTTCGACGGCTTCTTCGAGCTTCAGGCCACGGACGGGCTTGCCGTCGATTTCCGAGATGAAGTCGCCTGCCAGGATGCCGGCCTTGGAAGCGGGCGTATCGTCGATCGGCGTGATGACCTTGACGAGCTCGTTTTCCATGGTGACTTCAATGCCGAGACCGCCGAACTCGCCACGCGTCTGCGTGCGCATGTCCTCGGCATCCTTGGCATTCATGTAGCTCGAATGCGGATCAAGCGAGGTCAGCATGCCGTTGATGGCGTTCTCGACCAGTTTCTGCTCATCCGGCGGCGTCACGTACTGGGCACGTACGCGTTCGAACACATCACCGAAGATGGACAGTTCCTTGTATGTGGACGGGCCGGCGGCTTGCGCTGGCATGCCGGCGGAATAAATCACGCTCATCGCAGTTGCGCCCATCAGCGCGCCAACGATCACAAGAGAAGCCCTACGAATCATTTCGTGCCCTTCCAGTTTCCTTCGCGGCCCACCACGGCTTAGAATCAACCGGAGTGCCGTCTTTTCGAAATTCAATGTAAAGCGTTGGACGATCTGTTTCCAGCGCCAATGCCATTGCACTTGCCACTCTTTTCTCACCCATCACGGCAATGGGTTCGCCTGCAAATACGAACTTTCCCTGCCGCGCATTCACTTGGTCCATGCCGGTGAGAACGAGATGATATCCGTCTCCGGCATTGAGGATGATGGTTTGACCGTAGCTACGAAAAGCACCGGCGAACACGACCAGGCCATCCGCTGGCGCGGTTACGACCGCACCTGGATTGGAAGCAACCGTCATGCCCCTTGCCGTGTGACCCGTCCCATCGGCATCACCGAACCAACGCAATACTTCTCCCGCCACAGGAAGCTCCAGCTTCTGCTTGAGGCTTGAAAACGCATATGCGGGCGCAATGCGGTTTTTGTCAGGCACGCCGCTTTCGGCCAGTTGCCGGGCTTTTTCGCGCTCCGCCTCCGACATCAGCCGTTGCCGTTCTTCTTCCGCCCGCGCCTGGTCGATTGCTTCCCGCACGGAGGCGATCTCGCTTTCGAGCGACTGGATCAGCCCGTCGAGCGTGTTGGCGCGGCCTGCGAGTTCCTCCGAGCGGCGACGTTCGGCGTCAAGCTCGGCGACGCTCTGCTGGTTCAGCTTGTCGTTTTCGGCGAGCAGAAGATCCATGCGCCGCTCTTCCTCAAGGCTGGCGCTGATCGTTTCGGAAACGGCCTTTTTCTCTACCTCTGCCTGCGCCTGCAGCGCCACTAGTTCGCGCAGGTCCGCGACCAGCTTTTCGGCTTCTCCACGCATGCCTGGCACGACGGCGCCCAGCAGGATAGCGCTTCGGACGGATGCGAGCGCATCATCGGGCGTGACAAGGAGGGCAGGCGGAGGGTTGCGGCCCATGCGCTGAAGCGCGCCCAGCACTTCAGCAAGGACCGCGCGACGGCTGCGCAGGGAAGCGTGGATCTTGTCCTGCTCGACCTTGAGATCTGTGATGCGCTTTTCGCTCGCAGAGATCTTCTCCTCGAACTCCTTGCGGCGCGCGGCGGATGCGATCAGGGCTTGGCGGATGTCGGCACTGTTCTTGCGCGTGTCGGCAATGCTGCGTTCGATCGCTGCCATCTTTTCAAGCGACAGCTTCATCGTCTTGGTGAGCACTTCCAGCTCACCGCGCGTCTCGTTGCGGCGGCGCTGAAGATCGGCAGTGGGGTCTACGGTCTGTTCGGAGGGGGAGGCGTCAACCGTTTGCGCTGCGGCCTGCGGAACGCACAACGGAGGAGAGAGCAGCGACAGGCCAAGCCCCGCCGCCAACAGCAGAGCCCTTCGGTGCGATCGCGTCTGGTGCCTCATGTGAACCCCGAATTCTCGCCGGATCAGGAAAAGCGTAAGCTGGATCCTGCTGCGAGGCCACAAACAACATCGTGTTTGATGGTAAACAAAGTCTATACGCGATGGTACGGATGGCCGGAAAGAATGGTCACAGCGCGATAAAGCTGCTCGGCGATCAGGATCCGCACCAGTTGATGCGGCCAGGTCATCGCGCCGAGGTTCAGAACGACGTCAGCCTTGCTTCGCAGATCAGGGTCGAGCCCGTCCGCGCCGCCGATCGCGAGCATCAAGTCGCGTTTTCCGTCGTCCCGGTAGCGACCGATCAGGTTGGCGAAGCCTTCGCTGTCGAAGGTCTTGCCCCGTTCATCCAGAAGCACAAGCACCGCCCCATCGGGCAGCGCCTTTTCCAGCATGTCTGCTTCTTCGCGTTTTCGGGTGTCGCTGTTTGAGGCGCGGCTTTCCTGGACTTCAACGAGCTTTGCAAGCTCCAGGCCAATTGCCGGACCAGCTTTTGCAAAACGATCGAGGTAACGGGACGCAAGATCCTTCTCCGGTCCGGTTTTGAGCCGTCCCACGGCAAAAAGGCTGATGCGCATATCCCAGAACCCGTGATTTTTGCCGCCGAAATCAACTCTGCACCGAACAATGGCCCGGCGCGTATTCAATCTAGCAGCGGCACCGGTTCAGGCTACGCCCGAACCGTTCAGTGCAACGATGTGCCTTCCTCGACTTCCGGAGCGGCCCACATCTTTTCGATGTTGTAGAACTCGCGGACTTCGGGGCGGAACACATGGATAATGATATCGCCCGTGTCAATCAGGACCCAGTCGCCTGCTTCCTGGCCTTCGACGCGTGCGCCGCCCAGTCCCTCGTCCTTCAGGTCGGAGATCAGGTGTTCGCAGATGGCCATGACATGGCGGCTCGATCGCCCGGAGACAACAACCATGTAGTCTCCCAGCGCCGACTTTCCGGCAATGTTGATGGTGACGATATCTTCGGCTTTGGAGTCCTCAAGGCTTGCGAGGACCAGTTCTAGAGCACGGGCGGCAGCATCGGCGCCACGTTCCAGGCTCTGTGGGAGGACGGAGGCCATCTTTCCCTTGGCGTGTACTGTTGTCAGGGTTGTTCCTTTCTTCCGTAACAGCACTTGAAGCGGTCCCGGGCAAAAGACTCGGCCGCTAATTTAAGGTGGCATCGAACCGTCGATCTTTCAAGGGATCTGAAAGGCGGCGAGGTCATCGAATCCGGCTTTCGTCCGCTGGCGTACACGCGGCTCATCGGGCGCGCGAAGCGGCAGCACGAAGCGCGGTTGAGCTCAGGCTGGAGCGCGGGCCGTGCAGGAAGGTCCATGCGGGGGCCGGGCGTTTCCAAAGCGTCGCGGCATCGTCTTCGTCAATTCGCGCGTAATCAAAGGTGCGGGCCATCTTGGACGACAGGAATGACAGCGTCGACCCCGGCCGGTCGATGACGGCGATCGGGAAGGTGCAGGCGATGCGGCGCCACTTCTGCCACAGGTGGAAAGTCTTGAGGCTGTCGGCACCCATGATCCAGACGAAGTGAACCTGCGGATTGCGAGCCTTGACGTAGGCCAGCGTATCGGCGGTGTAGGCGCCGCCGAGCGTTTCCTCGAAGGCAGTGACCTTGATGCGGGGATCGTGGTTCAGCTTTTCGCTCATGGCGATCCGGTCGCTGAGCGAGGCAAGTTCCGACCTGCTCTTCAGCGGATTACCCGGCGTCACCATCCACCACATCTGGTCGAGCTGAAGCCTTCGCAGCGCGATCTCGCTCACCAGTTGATGGCCGGCATGCGGCGGGTTGAAGGATCCGCCGAAAAGGCCAACCACCATACCGCGCTCCACATGCGGCATCATCAGATATTTGCGCTCGACCCTCTCCCCCGCCACGTGATCAGGGTCGTGTCTGGCCGGTGCCATGGACGCGGTATTTGAACGACGTCAACTGTTCGACACCGACCGGTCCACGCGCATGCATCTTGCCGGTCGAGATGCCGATCTCGCCGCCCATGCCGAATTCCCCACCATCGGCGAATTGCGTCGAGGCATTGTGCAGCAGGATTGCGGAATCGAGCTCGTTGAAGAACTGCGCAACAACCGCCGGATCCTCGGCGATCACCGCTTCCGTATGGTTGGACGAATAGGTGCTGATATGGCGGATCGCGCCGCCGATGCCATCGACAATCGCAACCGAGATGACGGCATCCAGATATTCCGTGCGCCAATCCTCTTCCGTCGCCGGTTTGAAGCCTGCAAACACCTTCAGCACCGCCGCCGATGCCCGGATTTCGCACCCGGCCTCGGTAAGTGCTTCAAGGATCGGCATCAGATGCGTGCCGATTGCAGCACTGTCGACCAGAAGCGTCTCGGCTGCGCCGCAAACGCCGGTGCGGCGCATCTTGGCGTTGACCACGATGGACTTGGCCATTTCAAGATCGGCCGACGCATCGACATAGATGTGGCACAGGCCTTCAAGATGGGCGAAGACCGGCACCCTCGCCTCGTTCTGGACGCGTGCAACAAGGCTTTTTCCGCCGCGCGGCACGATGACATCAATCGCACCATCAAGGCCTGACAACATGGCGCCAACAGCGGCACGGTCAGTGGTAGGCACGATCTGGATCGCATGCTCCGGCAGGCCGGCAGCTTTCAGGCCAGCGACGAGGCAGGCGTGGATTGCCTTGGAGGAGCGGGCTGAGTCAGAGCCGCCGCGCAGGATGACGGCATTGCCGGCCTTGAGGCACAGCGCGCCCGCATCGGCCGTCACATTGGGACGGCTTTCATAGATCACGCCGATCACGCCAAGCGGGGTGCGCACGCGCTCGATATGCAGGCCATTAGGACGGTCCCAGGCGGCGATGATTTCTCCGACCGGATCCTTGAACTCGGCAATCTCGCGCAGCGCCTGCGCCATGCCGGCAATACCCTTCTCGGTCAGCGTCAGGCGATCGATGAAGGACGGCAGCAGGTCCTTGCCTTCGACCTCCTTCAGGTCCGCGGCGTTGGCCGCGAGAATATCGGCCTCAGCGGCGATGATGGCATCGGCCATCGCATGCAGGGCCTTGTTCTTCGCTTCCGTGGAGGCCGTAGCGAGTGCGCGCCCAGCCTGCCTGGCATTGCGACCGATCTCGGCCATGATTGCGGAGACGTCATCCACCTGGGTGACCTTATCAAGCATGTGCCGCATCCTTGTTCATCCCATCCGTCGCAGCATGTTCCTGCAGGGTGCCGGTCACCACGAGATCGTCGCGATGCACCATGGCGGAACGGCCCGGGTAACCGAGAATGGCTTCAATTTCAGCCGACTTGCGGCCGATGATCTGGCGTGCCTCGTCGGCATCGTAACCGGCAAGGCCGCGGGCGATCTCGCGTCCATCGGTGCCGATGATGGCGACCGTATCACCGCGGTGGAAGCTGCCTTCGATCTGCCGCACGCCTGCCGGCAGCAGGCTCTTGCCGCTACCGAGCGCGCGCTTGGCGCCGTCATCGATGTGAAGTTCGCCCGCCGGCAGAAGTTGCCCGGCAATCCAGGTCTTGCGTGCCGTCACCGGAGAGCCCGAGGCTGCAAACCAGGAGGAGCGGGCGCCCTGTTCGATGGCCCGCAGCGGATGCTCCGTTTTGCCCGACGCGATGATCATGGCACAGCCGGCGCCGGTTGCAATCTTGCCAGCATCGATCTTGGTGCGCATGCCGCCGCGCGACAGTTCGGATGCCGCGCCGCCCGCCATCGCCTCGATCTCCGGCGTGATGGCCGGAATGACTTCCAGGAATTGAGCGTCCGGATCAAGATGCGGCGGTGCCGTATAAAGCCCGTCAATGTCGGACAGCAGGATCAGCAGGTCGGCGCTGGTCATGGTGGCGACGCGAGCCGCCAGACGGTCGTTGTCGCCATAGCGGATTTCTGTCGTCGCGACCGTATCGTTCTCGTTGATGATCGGCACGGCCCCGATCTTGAGCAACTGGTTGATCGTGGCGCGCGCATTCAGATAACGCCGACGCTCTTCCGTGTCGCCGAGTGTCAGCAGGATCTGGCCAGCCACGATGCCGTCCCGCGACAGGCTTTCGGACCAGGCGCGTGCAAGGGCGATTTGGCCAACCGCGGCCGCTGCCTGGCTTTCCTCGAGCTTCAGGGCGCCCGACGGGAGATCAAGTACCGTACGACCCATGGCAATGGCGCCCGAGGAGACCACCAGCACGTCGATGCCCCGCGCCTTCAGAGCCGCAATATCTGCGCAGACCGCGTCCAGCCACTGCGATTTGAGGCCGGTCTTGCGATCGACAAGCAGGGCGGAGCCAATCTTGATCACCACCCGACGGTGGCTCGTGATCGGCTTGCGGTCGGCAGTCATTCCTCGTCTTCCTCTTCGAACTCCTGGATCGGCGTCGAACGATCGGGAAGTGCCGTTTCCCCGGTGCCGCTCGTTTCCACGATCACATCGCGAAGCGCACGCAGGACTTCCGTCATGCCCTTGCCGCTGACAGCCGAAATCAGGAACGGCGTCTGGCCAGACGCCTTTTCAAGCTCCTTGGCCTTCTTCTTCAGTTCCTTTTCATCGAGCACGTCGATCTGCGACAGCGCAACGACGACCGGCTTGTCGATCAAGCCACCACCATAGGCTTCGAGTTCGGTCTTCACCGTCTTGTAGGCTTGGCCGACCTTCTCCTCGACTGCCGAAACCAGATGCAGCAGCACGCGGGTGCGCTCCACATGGCCGAGGAACCGGTCACCGATGCCGACCCCTTCATGCGCGCCTTCAATGAGGCCGGGAATATCAGCCAGCACGAATTCGCGCCCGTCGATGGTCGCGACGCCAAGGTTCGGATGCAGCGTCGTGAAGGGGTAGTTGGCAATCTTCGGCCGTGCGCGGGTGACGCTCGCCAGGAACGTCGACTTGCCGGCATTCGGCAAACCAACGAGGCCTGCATCGGCAATCAGCTTCAGCCGCAGCCAGATCGTCTTTTCTTCACCTTCGAGACCGGGATTGGCCCAGTTGGGCGCCTGGTTGGTGGCGCTCTTGAAATGCGTGTTGCCAAAGCCGCCGTTGCCGCCCTTGGCAAGCCGGAACTTCTGGCCTTCCTTGGTGAGGTCAACGATCAGCGTTTCGTTGTCTTCCTCGAAGATCTGCGTGCCGACCGGCACCTTCAAAGTCACGTCGCCGCCGTTTGCGCCTGTGCGGTTGCGCCCCATGCCGTGCGTGCCCGTTTGCGCCTTGAAGTGCTGCTGGAAGCGGAAGTCGATCAGCGTGTTCAACCCGTTAACCGCGACCACCCAGACATCGCCGCCGCGTCCGCCATCGCCGCCGTCAGGGCCGCCGAATTCAACGAACTTTTCTCGCCGGAACGAGACTGCACCTGCGCCGCCGTCGCCGGAGCGTATGTAGACTTTTGCCTCGTCGAGAAATTTCATCTTGCTGCCGTCAATCTTGTGTTCGCCCGGTCACCTGACCTTTTGATGAGGGGCATGTTGTCAAAGTCGATATCGCCGGTAAGGGCGCAGGTCAAAGATTATCATGATGTGCGCCAGCTATAAGCGCCAATAGGGCATCGGCAGGGACAATGGTCGCGATGCCGGACGAATAGCTGCGTCTTGATGAGGAACCGGCGGCTTGCCCGCCGGTTCCGTTGGATGTCACGGGCGGATTGCCGCGGTGGGGCGGAAATCTTCCGGCACGAGCAAGGTTTCCACGTGGGGCACCATTCGATTGCGGGCAAGGCTGAACACCTGGTTCGCATCAACAATGCGGAAGCCCAGCTTTTTCTGGATGTTCAGCGAAGCAAGGTTATCCGCGAATGCGCCCGAGGAGATCGTTGCATCCGGCAGGTACCGGAAGAACTGCTCGAGAGTCGCTGCGACGGCTTCCGTCATGTAACCGCGGTCCCAGTGGTTGCGGTTCAGCCAGTAACCGAGCCGCCATGTGTTCGATCCGAACCTGGTCGGCCGGCTTTCCAGGCTGACCATGCCTATGTGTCTGTCATCACCGGCGGTGATGGCGAGCATCCAGTCCGGCAGGGCGCCTGAAGCATGCGAAACCAGCCAGTCGAGCGCATCCTGCCGGTGGTAGGGCTGCGGAACGCGGGCCAGCATCCGGGCAACCTTGAAGTCGCTGAGAGACTCGGCGATTGCGGTCGCATCCTCCAGCCGGTGCGGCCTGAGCATCAACCGTTCGCTGGTGATGACCGGGCAGGGCGCGGGCAAAACAACCGAAGGCGTTGCCTGAAGCAGGGCGGCATTCATCGCATTTCTCCCCAGCTTCTCAACGACATCCAGGTCTTGCGGTCCAGCCGGTACCATTCCACCGCGACCATGGCGCCAACGGCCAGGCAATCGATCATGCCGGTACCCTGGAACTGGAAGCCGCATTTCTGGATGACCCGCCGGGAGGCGATGTTGGTCACCCGGCACCGCGCGTCGATATAATCGACGTGGTTGCGGGTGCGGAAGGCCATGTCGACCAGCGCATGAGCGGCGTCCGTGGCATAACCGCGGTTCCAGTAGGGTTCGCCCAGCCAGTAGCCGAGCTCGAGGGTACGCTCATCCTCCTGCGGCTCCAGCGCGCAGCAGCCGATGAAGGCACCATTTTCCGCCAAGGTGATGGCGTAGACGCATTTGCCGATCTCGCCGGTCTTCGTGCGTCGCACGAAATCGGCTGCGTCCTTAGCCGTATAGGGATGCGGCATGCGCGATACCATGATCGCAATGTTCGCATTGTTGGCGAGATGGGCAAGTGCGTCGATGTCTTCTTCATGGGGCGCGCGGAGCACCAGGCTCTGCGACAGTAAGACAGGGCAATCGCTTCTCGACAAGGTTTCCAGCCCGCCGGGCCGCAACCGCTCTTCCGGCGGCCGGGATTGGCTCGCCCTCAGTAATTCGCCTTGCATGGTTCAGTCCTCCTGTTGGCAAAGGAAAAGGGAAGATGGTGGTGTCCCATCTTCCCTTTTTTCTGACTGAACCTTGAGCGTTCAACCGGGTCGATGTGACACCGGCTGCTTAAGAACGCTCACCGGTTATTCTGCTGCTTCGGCTTTCGGCATTACCGACACGTACACTCGGCCATTGGCCTTCTTACGGTAGTTCACATTACCGGCCGTCAGCGCGAAAATGGTGTGGTCCTTGCCGAGGCCGACATTGGCGCCCGGATGCCACTGCGTGCCGCGCTGGCGCACGATGATGTTGCCTGCGATGACGGCTTCGCCGCCGAACTTCTTTACGCCAAGGCGCTTGGACTGTGAGTCGCGACCGTTGCGCGACGAACCGCCAGCTTTTTTATGTGCCATTGGAGTGCTCCTTTAACCTTCGAAACCCTTGAAATTAAGCCAGGATGTCCGTGATGCGGACAACCGTGTGGTGCTGGCGATGGCCGCGAATCCGCTTGGAATTCTGGCGGCGACGCTTCTTGAAGGACAGGACCTTCTTGCCGCGGTTATGCTCGACCACTTCGGCCTTGACCGTCGCACCGGAAACGAAAGGTGCGCCAATCTTGGCATCGGCGCCAACGCCGACTACGAGGATTTCGTTGAATTCAACGACGGAACCAGCTTCGGCTTCCAGCTTTTCGATGGTAAGCACGTCGTTGGCTGCCACGCGGTACTGCTTACCGCCGGTCTTGATGACTGCGAACATTTTTTATCCTTTCATGTTCGTTCCGGCTCTGCCTTTGGCAAGGCGGCCGTCTTTTTATCAGTCGGACTTGAGCAGGGTTTTCGAAGAACAATCTTCGGGGATATCTGCCGGTGAACTGCGCAACGGCCTGAAGCCAAAGCGCAAGCAGGGGAACGGAATCTCTTCTACTCCCACTTGCTTGCCCCGATACGCGACGAACAAACAGCTGTCAAGATAAATGGATGCAGATGAGTGAGATTGGCCTCTTGCCAGCACCACCAATCGTCGCTATGAGACAGCCCGCGCCACAGAGCGCCGACCAGAATCGACCGGAGAGGTGGCTGAGTGGTCGAAAGCACCGCACTCGAAATGCGGCATACGGGCAACCGTATCGTGGGTTCGAATCCCACCCTCTCCGCCATCTGATGGGCAATACCCGTCTAGACGAGTGGTCACCCCGCCGCTACCAGCTATGGCTAGATGCCCCTTACAAAGGCCCGGTCCGGTTGGTCCAGACATAGCTGTCGAAGTTACCTGCCCAAAGAATCGATGTCTGCCATGAAGCCGCCGCTGGTCTCGGCACCGGGCAGGATGATCTCGCTGCGATCCTGGCGTATGTGGTTAGTGAAAGGGTCCCTGCTCTTCAGGGCATCACTGATGAGATTGCGGCTGAAGTGTCCTGCTTCCGGTCAGGCGTGGGTGCCGAGGTAACTTTCCATCAGGGCCGGGTTGCTGGCGAGGTCAGATGCGGCGCCCGAGAGTTTCACTTCGCCAAGCTCCACCAGATAACCGTGATCGGCGATCTCGAGGGCCGCGCGGGCATTCTGCTCGACCAGCAGGATCGAGACGCCGGTCTTGCGCAATTCCGAGACGATGTTGAGGATGTCGATGACGATCTTTGGTGCGAGACCAAGGCTCGGTTCATCAAGCAACAGCAGGCGCGGCCGCGCCATCAGCGCTCTCGCCAGCGCCAGCATCTGCCGCTCACCGCCTGACAATGTGCCGGCAAGCTGCTTGCGCCGCTCCTTCAGCCGCGGAAAGCGTTCATAGACGTCCGCCCGCGTCCTGTCCCGGTCGGCTGCGTTGCGCAGGAAGCCGCCGAGCTCGATATTGTCTTCGACCGACATGGTGGAGAAGAGTTCGCGCTTTTCCGGAACGAGGCAGAGGCCGGCGGCGACACGCTCTTCCACCGAACGCGGCACTGGCGCGCCGTCATAGAGGATCGTGCCCTTTGACGGGACGATGCCCATGATCGCATTGAGGAGCGTGGATTTTCCTGCCCCGTTGGCGCCGATGACAGTGACGATACTGCCGGGCTGCATCTCAAGCGAGATGCCGTGCAGCACCTCGGCGCGCCCATAGGAAACGTGGATATCCGAGACCTCGAGAAGCGGCTTCGTCATGCTGCGGTTCCCAAATAAGCGGCGACGACGGCGGGGTGCTGGCGCACGTCAGCGGGTTTTCCTTCAGCAATGAGGGTGCCGAAATCGAGCACGACGAGGTGGTCCACGAGCCCCATAACGAAGCCCATGTCATGCTCAACCAGGAGAACGGCCACGCCTTCTTCCCGCAGCTTCTTGAGCAGGTTCGAAAGCTCCTGCTTTTCACCATGACGCAGGCCCGCCGCCGGCTCATCGAGCAGCAGGACCGCCGGATCGGCCGCCAGCGCGCGGGCAATCTCGACGATGCGGATCTGGCCGAGCGCGAGGTCGCCCGCCAAACGGTCGCGATAGGCACCGAGCCCGACGCGCTCGATCTGTCGGGCCGCTTCGGCCAGAAGTGTCGCTTCTTCGACGCGTTCGGCGTGCAGCAGGCTTTTGAAAACACCCGCAGAACCGCGCAGGTGCGCGCCGAGCGCGACGTTTTCCAGCACCGTCATCTCGGGCAGGATCTTGGCGTGCTGGAAGGTGCGGGCAATGCCGTGCCGGGCGATCTGCCGCGGGCTGTCGCCGGTCAGCGGTTCGCCTTGGTAGTAGACCGAGCCGCTGGTGAGCGACGCAATGCCGGTGATCAGGTTGAAGGTCGTGCTCTTGCCGGCGCCATTCGGGCCGATCAGGCCGACGATCCGGCCGGCCGGCACTTCAAAGCTGACATCGTTGACGGCGACCAGACCGCCGAAGGCCTTGCGCGCCTTTTCCACCTTGATCAGCGGTGAGCCCGCGCAGGCCAGCGTCCGCTTGGGCAGGTTGCCGTCGGTCGGCGGGATCTCCTGGGGCGGTTTTGCGGGCAGGAAACGCAGCACGAAGGGCCAGATGCCGTTGCGCGCCATCTGGAGAATGGCGACAAGGAGTATCCCGAAGACGATCATCTCGACATTGGCGCCGCTGCCGATGAGGCTCGGCATCACCCGCTGCAGGATTTCCTTCAGGATCAGCACGATCGCGGAGCCAAAGATCGCGCCCCAGACATGTCCGGAGCCGCCGACGACCGCCATGAGCAGGTATTCGATACCCATGTTCAGGCCAAAGGGGGTCGGGTTTACCGAGCGCTGCATATGGGCATAAAGCCAGCCGGAGAGCGCGGCAGCGGCGGCGGCGAAAACAAAGACAATGAGCTTGGCCCGGACGATGTTGACGCCGAAGGATTCGGCTGCCTGGCCGCCACCACGCAGCGCCCGGATGCCGCGTCCGACGCGGGAGCTCAACAGGTTCTGCGCGCAGATGACGGTGAGGATCACGAAGGCCCAGATCACATAAAAGATCGAGGAGCTGCTGAAGAACTGGTAGCCGGCGATCTCGAGCGGTGGAACGGCGGTGATCCCGTCATACCGGCCCAAAAATTCGATCTTGCCGAACAGATAATAGAAGGCGAGCCCCCAGGCGATGGTGCCGAGCGGCAGGAAGTGTCCCGACAACCTCACTGTGATGAGGCCGAGCGGAAGCGCGACACCAGCGCCGACCAGTATGGAGAGCGGCAGCGTGAGCCATGGGGAGAAGCCGTAGTTGGTCGTCAACACGGCGGTCAAATAGGCGCCGAAACCGCAAAAGGTGGCCTGCCCGAAGGAGGTGAGGCCGCCGACGCCGGTCAGGAGCACGAGGCCAATCGCCACCAGCGACGCCAGCCCGATATTGTTCATCAGCGTGATCCAGAAGGTCGGGATCGGCAACTGCGGGAGAATGGCAAGGACGACCGCAAAGGCGGCAAGCGGCATGATGTTACGCAACCGGGTGCTGTTCATCATTCTTCCTCATGGGAGCCGACGCTGAACGACAGCCAGACGAGCACAGGGATGATCAAGCTGAACACAATGATTTCCTTGTAATCACTGGCCCAGAACGAGGCGAAGGCTTCAACGATGCCAACCGCAATGGCACCGACGGCCGTAAGCGGGAAGTTACCAAGGCCGCCCAGGATCGCGGCAACGAAACCCTTGAGACCGATCATGAAACCGGTGTCGTAGTAGATGGTGGTGATCGGCGCGATCAGTACGCCGGACACAGCGCCGATGGCCGCGGCCATGATCAGCGCGGTGCTGCCGGTGAGCTGGGTGCGCACACCGACGAGGCGGGCGCCAAGGCGGTTGACGGCGGTGGCGCGCAGAGCCTTGCCGATCAGAGTCCGCTCGAAGAAGAAATAAAGCCCGATGATGATGAGGATCGTCGTGATGTAGATGCCGACGCTCTGGTAGCTGACGAGTGCCGGGCCAAGCGTGAAGCTTTCCGACGAAAGAGGTTCGGCGCGAAGACCTTCCGGCCCGAAGAAGATGAGGCCAAGCCCCATCATCGCAAGATGGACGCCAAGCGATGCGATGAGCAAAACGAGAACCGTCGCATCCGCCAGCGGGCGATAGGCAATGCGGTAGATGTAGTAGCCCATCGGGGCGATGATGAGCACGGCCATAGCCGCACGCAGGATGGGCGCCGGCTGAAGCGGTGCCAGCACCGTAACCACTGCATAGATCGCGACCGGCAGCAGGATGTTGATGCCGAGTGCCCGCAGAAGTGGTGGGGCTGAGAAGCTTCGTCGCATGCCCCAGAGGTCGAAAAGCAGGGCCGCGATGCCGAAGCAGACGAGCATGGAGGTGGTGGCTGGTACACGTCCGCCATCAAGAACGGCAAGCGACAGCGCGCCATAGGTGACGAATTCGCCTTGAGGAATGAAGATGATGCGGGTCACCGCGAAGACGAGAACCAGGGCTAGACCGAGCAGCGCATAGATCGCGCCATTGGTCACGCCGTCCTGGATCAGAAAGGTCGCAATGGTGGCGTCCAAAATCCATATCCTCAAAAGAGATCGTATTTCAGGCATGTGATGAGGCGGCCCTGCCAATCCGGTACCGCCTCTGAATGACGGGCAGCCGGATTGGCCGGAGCTTTCAGGAACGGCAGCTGTTACTTCAGAAGCTGGAACTTGCCGTCTTTTGCGGTGAGCAGCACGGCGCCGCGTTCATCCAGACCGTAGTGGTCGTCGGGCGTGAACTCGAAGACACCATGCGTGGCGTTGTAAGGACCACTCGACTCAATTGCGTCACGCAAGGCTGCGCGGAACTCGTTGGTGCCGGGCTTTGCCGTCTTCAGGGCAACCGGAACGGCCTTGTTGAGGATCACCATCGCGTCCCAGACGTGCGAGCCGAACTGCGTGCGGGTGTTGGGGCCGAACTTGCCTTCGTAAGCCTTCAGGTAAGCGAGGCCTTCAGCCTTGGTCGGTGAATCATCCGGCTGGTCTTCAGCCACCATGATCGGGCCAGACGAGAAGACGGTGTTTTCGACGGCCTTGCCGGCGATGCGCAGGAACTCGAAGGTCACCGCGCCGGAAACCACATAGACCGGGCCCTTGAAGCCGCGTTCACGCACGCCGATCTGCGGCAGCGCTGCACCCGTGCCGGAAGCACCGATGAAGACGGCGTCGGGCTTGGCGGCAAGCGCCTTCAGCACCTGGCCGGAAACAGATGTATCGGCACGCGCATAACGCTCATCAGACACGACCTCGAGGCCGTATTCCTTGCCGGTGTTCTTCAGCTCATCGACCCACTGCTGGCCGTAGGAATCAGCGAAACCGATGAAGGAAACGCGCTTGATGCCGTCCTTCTGCATGCGGCTGAACATCGCCTTGGCCAGCACGCTTGAATACTGCGGCAGCACGAAGGTCCACTTGCCCTTGGCAACCGGTGGCGGAACCGGCGAGATCGCGAAATGCGGAACGCCCACTTCCGCGGCTACGCCTGCGGCGCCAATGGCGGCCGGCGTCAGGGCCGAGCCCATGATCACGTCGACCTTGTCGTCATTGGCGAAACGGCGCGCGTTTGTTGTTGCAATCGATGGGTCGCCGGCATCATCCAGCAGGATGACCTTAACCTTTTCGCCGCCGATTTCTTCAGGCCATAGCTCGATCGAGTTCTTGAGGGGAATGCCCAGTGCTGCGCCAGGGCCTGTCGTCGGAATGGTGACGCCGATGGTGATGTCGGCAAGGGCAGGCGTTGAGAATGCAGAAAGAGAAACAACGGTCGCAACGGCCGCTATTCCGGACAAGAACCGGTTCATCATAAGATCCTCCCAGATCAACAATGGGCGATCTCCTCCGCCCGGTATTTGTTTACAGGCGGATTGTTTCTTTGTAAACAATCTACGTGCGGCAGAGCGCGATCAAAGACGTTGCGAGATGCGTGTCGTCCGCGTCGCGGGACCGGTTGCGTGCGGCCTTTCGCGGCCGCATAGCTGACGCGCCTGAAGGGCCGCCTTCAGCCTCCAGTCGTGAGTCGGGTAATGCCCCTTCTCAGATCAGCCAGATGATTAGCGCCAAGAGCCCGAACAGTCCGATCAGCAGCGCGTCTGCGACACGCGCGAGCTTCAGGGCCTGATGGATATGCGCGGCCGTCAGGTGTGGGTTGCCGCCTTCCCCCATGAACCGTGCTTCGATCATCCGGCCGCCATAACTGCGCGGGCCGGCGAGCGCGATGCCGAGAGCGCCGGCCATGGCCGCCTCCGGCCATCCGGCATTCGGCGAACGATGATGTTTGGCGTCCCGCAGGACGGCGCGCACTGCGTTCCGTGGCGATGCGCCTTCGACCAGGAAGGCCGCGCAGATGAACAGCAGAGCAGTGAGACGTGAGGCGGGCAGGTTGATAAGGTCATCGAACCGCGCCGCAGCCCAGCCGAAGGCTTCGAAACGCGCGTTGCGGTGGCCGATCATGCTGTCTGCGGTATTGGCCGCCTTGTAGGCCGCGCCGCCAGCCAAGCCACCAAGGCCCAGCCAGAAGGCGGGCGCCACGACGCCATCGGAAAAGTTTTCCGCCAGGCTTTCGATCGCCGCACGGCAGACGGCGGCTTCATCGAGTTGCTCCGGGTCACGCCCGACAATCATCGATACCGCCTTACGCCCGGCTGGAAGACCCCCTGTTTCCAGAGCGGTGGCGACGGCAGCGACATGCTCATCCAGGCTTCTCTGAGCGGGCAGACTGGCCGCAACCAGGACCAGCGTGATGGCGCCCAGCGGGACAGAAAGCAGGATGTTCTCGACGAAAAAGGCAATGGCGATGGTCATCCCGAGAAGCACGATAAAGGCGGAAACACCGTTTCGCCTGCGAGTGGCAAAGCTTTCGGTTTCGCGGTTCCACGCCCGGTCCATTCGCGATATCAGGTGGCCGATCCAGGTGACCGGGTGGCCGATGCGGCGGAACAGCCAGTCCGGATAACCGACAACCCGCTCCACGATCAGGGCGGCGAAAGCGAGAAGGAACATCAGCGGTGACAGGCCCGGCAGGTGGAGACGAGGTATTGGATCCCATTACCCATGGAGGTAGCCTTTCCCGTGCACGTGCACTGTTTCCGCAAGCGCCCGAGCCTTGGATAGATCTCTCCACCGGCATCAGCCCTTATTCCTATCCGCACTCAGCCATTCCCGCCAATGCTTTTGCGCGGCTGCCGGAGCCGGACGCGGTGAGGCGGCTCAAAGAGATTGCTGCCGAGGCTTACGGCGCGCCGTCGGCGGCACATGTCGTGGCGGCACCGGGTAGCCAGATCCTGCTGCCGATCATTGCCGGACTGTGCCAGGGGGCTCAGTCTGCGG
Source organism: Neorhizobium sp. SOG26 (assembly GCF_003491345.1). GTDB lineage: Bacteria > Pseudomonadota > Alphaproteobacteria > Rhizobiales > Rhizobiaceae > Neorhizobium > Neorhizobium turbinariae. The sequence goes on along the minus strand of NZ_CP025512.1, from coordinate 2,991,078 downwards.
CCATCCTTTCGCCCACCTATGCCGAGCATGCCCGTGCTGCACGTCTCGCCGGGTTGGCGGTGCTGGAGACGGGGGACCCTGCTGAACTGGCGGCTGCTGATCTCGTGATTGTGGTCAATCCCAATAACCCAACCGGGCGGGTCATCCCGCGGTACGATTTGCTGGAGCTCGCCGGCAGGATGCGGACGAAGGGCGGCATGCTGGTGGTCGATGAGGCTTTCAACGATGTTTCGGCAGCCGATTCAATCGCCGATGCCGCGGGCGACGGCGGGTTGGTGGTACTCCGCTCCTTCGGCAAGTTCTACGGCATGGCGGGCTTGAGGCTCGGTTTTGCCATCACCCATCCCGCTCTGGCGGCACAGGTCGAGACAAGGCTCGGCCCCTGGGCCGTTTCAGGGCCCGCGCTGCACATCGCTCGAGAAGCGCTTTCAGACACCGCCTGGCAGGCCGCAACACGGCAGAGGTTGGCCGAGGATGCTGTTCGCCTCGATCATCTTTTGGCTGCCGCCGGAATACCCGTCTATGGCGGGACGTCACTGTTCCGTTTTATCCGTGATGCTCGGGCGCAGTCTCTCTTCCGTCACTTCGGCGAACGCGGCATCATCACCCGCCGTTTCGACGGAAGGCCGGGTGATCTGCGCTTCGGCCTACCGGGGCCGGGAGACTGGGCGCGGGTGGAAGAGGCGGCTTGGGCCTTTGGATCAAAGGCCGTGGGTGGGCTTACGGCCAATTCTGCCGCTGAAGGTTGAACGCGCGTTTGGCAAAAAGCGCTGTCTTCATCCATGTCCCTTTGGGATTGGGAAAGGCTGGCTGGGGCAGAGCAGGTGGGAGGTATTCGCCATGTTCGTATCCAAGTTCGGGATCGATCTGCCACGGCTGAACCGTGTTGCCCACGGCACGCGGCGGCCCCGAATATCCAAGCGCTTTGGAAAGCGGGTTGCTGGTGGGATCAAGCAGGTAACCGAAGAAATTTCCCATAGGAAATGCGAAGCGGAGGATATCGTCTTTCGTTGATGCGAGGACGTAGATACTGTGCGTCTTGGCAAAGGCATCGGCATATTCTTTCTCAAGGCAGGTGCGCTCGATCGCTGCCGCCATAAGGCACGCAGATCGTGCTTCGCGTTTCAGGCCCCGGATGGTTTCGAGTGCCACGCGTGCCCCAAGGCTATGGCTGACAAAAGAAAAGCTTGCGGCTTGCTGCAGCCTTCGGTTGCAGAAGTCCGCCAGCAGGCGGCCCGTTCTCGATGCTGTCGGTTTCTCGACGGGATAGCTGATGAACCCGGCACGCGAATCGCCCGGCCATAACACGCCGATGAAGTTTGCATGATCCGGTAGTTTCAGCAGCGTCTCAAGGCGAGACAGCTTGCAGACCGCTTCCTTCTGATTGTTGTTGTAGCCGTGGATGGCAAACAGCAGGTCACGACCCGCAATAGCTCTTTGAAACAAGACATTGTCGATGAGCGCAAGCGGCGAGCTGTCGCTTGCGGTTTGCAGCGCGGGTTCCGTCGCGATCGCGCCGCCAGCCGGACTGGTGCGAAAATTCAGGAACAGGGTCATAGCACCTATCTCCTGATGGTCTTGAAGGTCATGACCGCCGTTGAGACAGCTGACGCGAGATCCTTGGCGATCGGCGCAACGGGTACAGCGATCACACCCACAAGTAGACCCAGAAGCAATACCTCGGCACCCGCCGACTGATAAACAAACATGGCTCCTGCCTCGCCAAGGACTATAGCCACGCCCGCGGCGGCGACGCGCGCCGTGTTGCGGAATTTCTGGTCCGCTCGTTCGAAGGCTGCATCCAGACGTGCATCGATGATGGCGTCGAAGCGTGCCAATACTGCAAGCTCGGCTTCAGACGGAGTATCGCCCTGCTCTATTTTCCTAGCGATATCGGTAAGCAGGTCCCTGTTCTCGGGAAGAACAAGCTCGGCGAGCCCTGGTGCCGTCTGTGAGTTGAAGCCGAGCCGAATAAGGTTCCTGACAATGGCTTTCTGGTCCCCAGGAGGCAAACCATTTAACCAGTTCGCCTTTGCAACAGCGTAAGGATCATCGTGGTCGATGACTCTGAGCGCCGGTTCGAAAGGCTTCAACGCTGCTTTGATGAAGCCGTACCCTACGTTCGATATTCCTCCTTTGAAGGCCTTGGAGGAATCGACCAGCCCGAATGCAGCCGTGCCGAGAGCTGCAATGGCCGAAATGATTGCCCCAAACTCTCCGAAAGCTATGCCGGTGATGAGATCTCCGCTTGCTTCCACCTGACTTCCTCCCGTGCCACGAGCGACAGCGTTCATCGGCTGCCTAAGCTCACGAGAGAGTACCAATAAAGCTAAAAGTTGCAAGAAATAAAAATGCAACCTATGGAGAGTTATCGCGCCACGCAGGTTGCGCGTTCGGCACCGGCAGTGCGGTGGCTTCGAACACGCCGCGGGCAACGGCGCGGGCCGTCACCAGGGTGGCGAGGTGGCAAAGCTCGGCGAACTCCGCCATGTCGGCCAGCGGACGGACGCCGGTTGAGGCAGAAAATATGGTATCGCCATCACCCGGCAGATGCGCCGGCAGCACGGCGCGGGCCAGCCCGTCATGCGCCATGATCGAGAGGCGGTGTGCCTGGGCTTTCGTCAAGGCAGCGTCGGTCACTACCACACCGATCGTGGTCGCCTTGAGCTTCACGCCCTTGATGCGCATTGCTGAATGTTCGGGCGTGAAAGCCCGCGGCAGGCCTAGGCCACCAAATTCCCCATTCTCTTCGAAAGGTGCGGCCCAGAAATGTGGGCCATCGCCCACGGTTGCCGAGCCCATGGCATTGACGGCCAGCAGCGCCGCCACCGTGTGGCCAGAGGATGTCTTGGCGCTTGCGGAGCCTATGCCGCCCTTGACAGTCGCGGTCGTTGCACCGGTTCCGGCACCGACGGTCCCCAACGCGAACGGGCCTTTGGCGGCGGCCTTGAAGGCGTCGTAGCCCATGTCCCGGTAAGGCGAGTGGAGGCCCCAATCCTTGTTGCCGCCGTTGAGCAGATCCATGAGGATGGCCTGTGGCACGATGGGCACCCGCGCCGGGCCGACCTCGAAGCCGCGGCCGATTTCCCGCAGCCCCGATTGCACGCCGCCTGCGGCATCGAGCCCAAATGCAGAGCCGCCCGAAAGCACGAAGGCATCGACGGCCTGCACTGTCATGGCTGGATCAAGCAGAGCCGTATCGCGCCCGCCAGGTGCGCCGCCGAGCACGGAGCCGGAAGCGATGGCCGGCTGGTCGAAAACGATGGCGGTGACACCGGACCCCAAGACGAGATCGGTGGCGTGGCCGACAGCCACGCCCTCGATGTCGGTCAGCAGGTTCAGGCGCTCCGCCACCGAATCGCTTAGATCACGTCGAACTTGACGCCCTGCGCGAGTGGCAGGGTGCGACCGTAGTTCAGCGTGTTGGTGGCGCGGCGCATATAGGCCTTCCAAGCGTCCGAGCCGGATTCGCGACCGCCGCCGGTTTCCTTTTCACCACCGAAGGCGCCGCCAATTTCGGCACCCGACGGACCGAGGTTGACGTTGGCAATGCCGCAATCGGAGCCACGATCGGATACGAAGGCTTCGGCTTCGCGCATGTCGTTGGTGAAGATGGAGGAGGACAGGCCCTGCGGCACGTCGTTGTGCAGACGCAGCGCTTCATCGAAGTCCGAGTACCGCATCACGTAGAGAATTGGCGCGAAAGTCTCTTCCTTCACCGGTCCCGTCTGGCCAGGCATCTCGACGATTGCCGGACGGACGTAATAGGCATCCGCCGCCTGGTCATCGAGCACGCGCTCGCCGCCAGATACCTTGCCTCCTTCAGCCTTTGCGGCTTCCAGTGCATGCTGCATCTTTTCAAACGACCCCTTGTCGATCAGCGGGCCGACGAGATTGCCGTCCTGCAGCGGCGAACCGATGGTGACGGACTGGTAAGCCTTGATCAGGCGCGGCACGAACGCATCGTAGATGCTGTCATGCACGAAGAGGCGGCGAAGCGTGGTGCAGCGCTGGCCGGCGGTGCCCATCGCAGAGAAGGCGACGCCGCGCAGCGTCAGGTCGAGGTCGGCCGTCGGCGTGATGATGGCGGCGTTGTTGCCGCCGAGCTCGAGGATCGAGCGGGCAAAACGCTGCGCCAGCCGCGGGCCAACCGCACGTCCCATGGCTGTGGAGCCGGTCGCCGAAACCAGCGGCACCTTCGGATGATCGACCAGGACTTCACCGACGTCGCGGCCGCCGATGAGCAGCGTCGAGAGGTTCTTCGGCGCCGTGTTGCCTTCAGCTATATAGCGGGCGAGCGCCTTTTCGAAGATCGCCTGGGTGGCAAGCGCCGTCAGCGGCGTCTTTTCAGACGGCTTCCAGACGGTGGAGTTACCGCAAACGATGGCCAAGGCCGCGTTCCACGACCAGACGGCGACGGGGAAGTTGAAGGCAGAAATGATGCCGGTGACACCCAGCGGATGCCAGGTTTCCATCATTCGGTGCTCGGAGCGCTCGGTGGCGATCGTCAGGCCGTAAAGCTGGCGGGACAGACCAACTGCGAAATCGCAGATGTCGATCATTTCCTGCACTTCGCCGAGGCCTTCGGAGGTGATTTTGCCGGCCTCGATGGAAACGAGGCGGCCAAGTGTGGCCTTGGCAGCGCGCAGTTCTTCGCCGAGCAGGCGGATCAATTCGCCGCGCTTGGGCGCCGGAACAAGGCGCCATTCGAGGAAGGCTTCATGCGCGGCATCGATTGCCTGCTTGGCGTCGGTGGCGCTCACTTCGGCAAGCTTGCCGATTTCCTTGCCGGTGATCGGCGAGCGGACGGCGAGCGTGCCGCCGGTAAAGCGGTCTGCGGCAACGCCGAGGTCGCTCAGGATGGTGTTCACCTCAGCGGCGAGATCCAGTTGGGCAAGCGTCATTATAGTCTCCGGTATCGATCGTGCGTCAATTTACAGGCGGGTTGCGTTTACGCAATCCATGGAGTGGTCGTCAAAAACGTTCGCCGGCGAAGTGGGCGATCTGGGCACCCGCTTCATAATAGGCCTCCTTGATGGGGCGGAAGCCCGGCTCCTTCACTTCGGTCAGAGGCAGAGGCAGGTCAACTTCCGCGATCTGGCCCAGGATGTGCTGGGCGAGCACCCGGCCAAAGGTGGTGCCCGGCGAAATCCCGCGGCCGTTATAGCCCGAAAAGCCGATGACATTCTGGCCGAACTTGTGGAAGCGCGGGAGCGCGTCGTCGGTCATGCCGATCTTGCCATACCATTCAGCCTCGAACTCGACATCGCCGAGCTGTGGGAAAAGGCGCTTCAGCGACCGCCGCGCCCAGTTCTTGTGGACGGGAAGGCCGGTGCCGCGGAGCGCGCCGACAGAGCCGAACACCAACCGTCCGGCCTGATCCATGCGGAAGGACGAAAGGATTTCCTTGGTGTCCCAGCAGCCCTCACGCCCGGCCAGGATGGAGCGGCGAAGATTGTCGCTCAGCGGCGTGGTCGCCAGGTTGAAATACGGCAGGTGCACCTGTTCACGACGTACCTGCGCCAAGGGGCCATGGCTATAGGCGTCGGTGGCGACGATGATCCAGTCAGCCTTGACCTCGCCCGCAGCAGTGCGGACGATCTTCTTGCCGCCGGCTTGCGTTGTTTCGGTGACGGCACTGCCGGTATGCAGCTTGGCGCCAGCCTTCACCGCCGCATGGGCGAGGCCGCGTGCGTAGGCGAGCGGCTGGAGCGTGCCGGCGCGCATGTCGAGAAGCGAGCCGGCATAGGCGCGGGTCCCAACGCGTCGTTCGGTCTCCGCCGCATCCAGCAGCGTCACGGGAGCCCCGCGCTTTTGCCACTGGCGTGCGCGCTCTTCCAGTTCCTTAACACCCTCAGGCCCGACGGCGAGGTGAAGTGTGCCGTTCTTTTCCAGTTCGCAGGCGATGCCGTGCTTCTCGATCAGTTCGCGAACGAGGTAAGGGCCATTGCCGAGCAGGTCCAGCGCCCGCTCGCCATAATGCTGGCCGAGGTGCTTGGGGAAATCGTCCGGCATCACCCACATGCCGGCATTGATGAGGCCGACATTGCGGCCGGCGCCGCCGAAGCCGATCTCGGTCGCTTCGAGAAGCCGAACGTTGACGCCCGCTTCTGCCAGATGCAGCGCGGCCGAGAGGCCGGTGTAACCGCCACCGACAATAACGACGTCAGCGGAAACGTTTTCGTCAAGCGCAGGTGTTGCGGGGGCGGGCGGGGCAGTCTTTTCCCAAAGACCGTGGGAGCGGGTGTCGTTCAGCATCATGAAATGTCCGGAAGGATCGTGTTCCCGCACTTTACAAGCGACTGTTCTCCATGAATATCGACGTGTTCTCAACAGGTCATTCGAGGGGGGAATGACATGCTGCCTCCCCGGCGGTTTCTACCATCGTTTTCGCTGCTCGCAGCATTCGAGGCGGCTGCCCGCAGCGGCAGCGTGACTGCGGCTGCCAATGAACTCGGCCTGACCCAGAGCGCCGTCAGTCGGCAGATTTCGGCCCTGGAGAAGCAACTCGGTGTGGCGCTTTTCCTGCGCGAACGACAGACAATCCGCCTGACGCTTGCCGGCGACACCTATGCGCGCGAAGTGCGGGAGGCGCTGCGGCGAATTTCGAATGCCTCGCTGAACCTCAGGGCCAATCCGTCGGGTGGCACGCTGAACCTCGCGATCCTGCCCTTCTTCGGCACGCGCTGGCTGACGCCACGCATCGGCCGTTTCCTCGATGCGCATCCCGGCATGGTGGTGAACCTCATCACCCGGCTGGAGCCGTTCGATTTCCGCTTCGACACCCTGGATGCGGCCATCCATTTCGGCCCGGCGCGCTGGCCGGGCGCAGCACTAACGTTCCTGATGAGCGAGGACGTGATTGCCGTTTGCAGTCCCGGGTTTAAGACGCGCCATGCGCTGCAGACGCCGGCGGAGCTTCTGGAAGCGCCGCTGCTGCACTTAAGCAGCCGGCCGGACGCCTGGGAAAGCTGGTTCAAGGCGCATGGGATCAGCTTCGACGCGCTGCACGGCATGTTGTTCGACCAGTTCATGCCGATGGTGGAAGCCGCAGCGGCGGGGCTTGGGGCGGCACTCTTGCCGCGCTTCCTGATTGCTCGTGAACTGGATGCAGGGCTGCTGGTGCCGGCGGTCGAGGCACCGGCGGTCGAGGCCGGGCAGTATTTTCTGGCCTATCCACCTGATCGGGCGAGCTACGGTCCGCTCGCCGCCTTCCGCGACTGGATCAGCCGGGAGATGGAGGAGGAGACGCTTGCGCAGGGTGGGCGCATCGGCCAATAGTCGCTTATATCCATCTTGATCGTACCTGATCCGACCGCGTGGAAAACATCATGAAGCCAATCTTCGTCCAGCTCCGTTGCAAGCCCGGCAAGACCTACGAGGTCGCTGACGCCATCTACAAGACCGAACTCGTGTCCGAGCTTTATTCCACCAGTGGTGACTGGGACCTGCTTTTGAAGGTCTACATCAACAATGACGAAGAGATCGGCCGATTCGTGCAGGAAAAGATCGCCTCGATCCCGAATATCGAGCGCTCACTGACGACCATCACCTTCACGGCGTTTTAGCGGGGCACAAAAAAGCCGCCCTGGGGCGGCTCGTTTTTTCTGTAGCTCTGGACGCTCACACATGCGCCGACGGCGCCGCGTTGCGCGCGCGCACGAGATCCCGGATCGCCGAGCGTACGTCGTCCGGCGTATCGAACCGCTGTTCATCGAGATCGATGACGTGGAATTTCACGGCGATGAACTTCAGCCGGTCTTGATCCGGAATGACGATGCCGACCGGCTCGCCGCCGAACTCTATGACTTGCTTCTGCATGGCAGACTCCCGCATTGGCCGCTTGAGATGCAGCACTGACGAATGGAATTTTCAGGAACAGTTGAACCGAAAGCGTTACATTCGACAGCACGGAAGGGAGCGGCAATCCGTGCCATGTACTTTGAGTACAACGTCGCAAAAGGTGGCGACGAAAACATTATTCAGCATGTCACACTCCCTCTTGAGTTGCACCACTGCGGGGACTTCGCCTGAAGCCGCCACAACGCCTATGTAAGCCAAACCGTCGATTCGATCAATGAAAATCAGATTAGCTAGAATTTTTTTCTGGCTGATGACAGGATGAAGGCGGAAATGTGAAATTTCATTCGCTGTTTGCCGCCGGATCAGCAGGCCCGAAGATAGGCACTGCTTCCCACCCGGCAAGGGCCGGTCAGCAAGATTCCGCGTGAGGAAGTAGAAGATCGAAGTGATCGAGGCCGCGCCGAATCCGGCGCGGCCTGATCTGTGCCGGTATGGGATTAGCCCATGCGCTCGGAGGCGTAGCTGCCCGGGCTCGGCGGGAAGACCACAGTGCGGTTGCCGTTGATGAAGGTGCGATGGTGGATATGGGCGTGGATCGCACGCGCCAGCACCTGGCTTTCCACATCGCGGCCCAACGACACATAGTCTTCTGCGGACTGCGCATGGGTAATGCGCACGGTGTCCTGCTCGATGATCGGACCTTCATCGAGATCCGCCGTGACGTAATGGGCCGTCGCGCCAATCAGCTTCACGCCGCGCTGGTAGGCCTGCTTGTAAGGGTTGGCACCCTTGAAGCTCGGCAGGAAGGAGTGGTGGATATTGATGATCCGGCCTGACATCTTCTGGCAAAGCCCGTCGGACAGAACCTGCATGTAGCGGGCAAGGACGATGAGCTCGGTGCCGGAGGATTCGACCACTTCCATCAGCTGGGCTTCAGCCTGCGGCTTGTTTTCCTTCGTCACCTTAATGTGGTGGAAGGGGATGTCGTTGTTGACCACCAGCTTCTGGTAATCGAAGTGGTTCGACACGACGCCGACGATGTCGATCGGCAGCGCGCCGATCTTCCAGCGGTAAAGCAGGTCGTTGAGGCAGTGGCCGAAACGCGAGACCATGAGGAGGACCTTCATGCGCTCGTCGGCGTCGAAGAACTCCCATGTCATCTCGAACTTGTCAGCAATCGGCTTGAAGCCTTCCATCATCCGGGCGCGGTCGGCACCTTCTTCGGAGATGAAGCTGACGCGCATGAAGAACTTGCCGGTATCGAGGTCGTCGAACTGGGAGCTGTCGATGATGTTGCAGCCGCTTTCGGCAAGGAAACCCGAGATGGCAGCGACGATTCCACGCGCGGTCTTGCACGACACGGTCAGCACATAATTCTTCATCTGATCTCCCCATCCTCAATCTGGCAGCAATGTATACATCTAGTGCGACAGGCACAACTGCCAAGCCAGCCTACGACGCGATAGGTCTCAGTTGCAGGAGCGGCATGTACACATCCGCCTTTGAAATGTCGTCGCACACCTAACATATCCGACGCTGACGCCAATTCCGTTCCTTTTGCGCCGTCGCAGCGCGCAAGCCCGCCCTCTTGTTTATTCAATAAGCCTGCGCATCTGGTTAGAATGCGCTAAAGCCTGCCTTGAACGGCTGGAGAAGCGCTTGAAGGGGAGAGCATGGGAAGTCAAGCGTGGATGGCCAAGCTACTGATCGCCATGACAGGTTTTGGCGTGGCCGCGTCGCCGGCATCAGCGGATGTCTATTGCCTGCGCGGCATCAACCTGGCCGGTGCGGAATTCGGCGCCCCGGGGGATGAGTATGGCAAGGGCTACCTTTATCCCTCCGCTGAGACGATCACCTACTTTGCCCAGAAGGGCCTCAACACTGTCAGGCTGCCGTTCCTGTGGGAGCGCCTGCAGCCGAAGCTTTACGACGAGCTTGACCCCGTGGAGCTTGGTCGGCTGCAAGATACCGTAAAGCAGGTCCGGGCGCAGAACATGGCGGTGATCCTCGACCCGCACAACTACGCGCGCTTCCGTGGCGATCTTATCGGCTCTGAAGCGGTGCCGCAGAGTGCATTCTCAGATTTCTGGAGGCGCCTCGCGACGGCCTTTGCCGGCAGGGAAGGCGTGGCCTTCGGTCTGATGAACGAGCCGCATGGCATTTCTGCCGAAGACTGGCTGTCTGCCGCCAATAGCGCCATCGGCGCCATCCGTTTGACCGGCGCGGGAAATCTCATCCTCGTGCCCGGGACTGCCTGGACCGGCGCCCATAGCTGGCGCTCCGACAGCTATGGCACGCCGAACGCTTCTGTCATGGAACAAGTTTCCGATCCGGAAAACAACTATGCCTACGAGGTTCATCAATATGCGGACACCGACTTCTCGGGCAAGAACGTCGAATGTTCGCGTGCAGCCGATGCCGTGAAAGGTCTTGAAGACGTTGCCGACTGGCTGCGGGAAAACGGGAAACACGGCTTTCTCGGCGAGTTTGCCGTGCCCGCGGATCCGCAGTGCCAGGCTGTTCTTGCAGACATGGTAAGGACGGTCGAGAAAGATCCTGATGTCTGGCTCGGCTGGTCCTATTGGGCTGGCGGTGACTGGTGGCCGCAGGAGGAACCGCTGAACATCCAGCCGACCGCGCGGGGCGACCGCCCGCAGATGCAGACGCTGTCGCGCCTTCTTTTTGAAAAGTCAGCCTGCGTTCGCTAGGTCGGCGAGGTCATGCCTTCGGCGGATAAGCGTGTTCGGCGCCGCGGAAATCGCTGACGGCGTAGCAGCCGTCGGCCGGCCGTGCAGCACCTTCGGAAATCACGGCCTTGCCGTGGCCGCCCGGGATATCCAGCACATAGGTCGGCTGGCAGAGGCCGGAGATATTGCCGCGCAGCGCTGAGACGATCTTCTGCCCTTCGGCGATGTCGAGCCTGAAATGACTGGTGCCGGGCGCGAGATCCGGGTGATGAAGATAATATGGCTTCACCCGCGTCTCGACGAACGCTTTCATCAGCGCACCGAGCACGGCCGGATCGTCGTTGATGCCGCGAAGCAGCACCGTCTGGCTGATCATCGGGAAACCCGCGTCAACAAGGCGAGCACAGGCTGCGCGCGCCCTCTCCGTCAGTTCGGCTGGGTGGTTGGCATGCAGGGCGATGTAAACCGTCTTGCCGCTCTTCTTCAGCGACGCGATCAGCGCCTCATCGACATGGTCCGGATCGACGACGGGCACGCGGGTATGGAAGCGGACGATCTTCACATGCGGGATCGCTGCCAAGCCTTCCATGATCACGGAAAGACGACGCGGTGACAGCACCAGCGGGTCGCCGCCGGTCAGGATCACTTCCCAGATGTCTTCATTGCCGGCTATATAACTTAACGCCTTCTCAAGCTCGTCGGGTGCCAGCGTGCCGTCACCCTGTGGGCCGACCATCTCGCGGCGGAAGCAGAAGCGGCAATAGACCGGGCAGATATGTACCGCCTTCAGCAGCACCCGGTCTGGGTAACGATGCACGATCCCCTTGACCGGGCTGTGGGCATGGTCGCCGATCGGATCGTCGCGTTCTTCGGGCGTCGTCAGCAGTTCCGCGGGATCGGGAATGAACTGGCGCGCAACCGGGTCGTTGGTTTTCCCGCTTCCGATGAGCGACACAACGGTCGGCGTCAGCGCAACCGCATATTTCTCCGCAACTGCGCGCAGGTCGGGAAGCTGGTCCGGCAGGACCAGACCGGCTGTTGCCAGATCCTCGACGGTCTTGAGTGCCCGGTCCGCCATCAATCCAGAACCTCGGCCACCGGTGCCCACATGACCTGGTCAATCCGAGTCGCGCCGGTCGCCAGCATGGCGAGCCGATCAAACCCGAGTGCAGCCCCGCTCGCCTGCGGCATCGCACTGAGGGCATCCAGGAAATCCTCGTCCAGCGGATAACGCTCACCATAGATGCGTGCCTTCTCGGCCATTTCATGCTCGAACCGGCGGCGCTGTTCCCCCGCATCCGTCAGTTCGCCGAAGGCATTGGCGAGCTCGACAGCGCATGCATAAAGCTCGAACCGTTCTGCCACGCGCGGATCCCGCTCCGAAGGGCGGGCAAGGGCGGCTTCCGAAACCGGGTATTCGCACAGGATCGTCGCGCGTCCCTGGCCAAGATGCGGCTCCACCCTGTCGACCAGCACCTTGCTGAAGAGATCCGCCCACGTGTCGTCTTCGGCGAAGGCAATGCCGGCAGAGTGCAGTTGCGACGCCAGAAGGTCGCGATCGGTCTCGCCACTGGCCGCCACTGATGCGAGGAGGTCGATACCAACATGGCGATCAAAGGCTTCCGCAAGGGTGACACGTTCCGGCTCGGCGAAAGGATCCACTTCCATGTTGCGGAAGGCAAAGCGCTTGGTTTTTGCCGTTTCCGCGGCGAGCGCCAGCATCGCAGCACAGTCGTCCATCAGCTGTTCGTAGGTCTCGCCAACCCGGTACCATTCCAGCATGGTGAATTCCGGATGATGGAGAGGGCCGCGCTCGCGGTTACGGTAAACATGCGCGAAGGTGAAGATGCGTGTCTCGCCGGCAGCGAGCAGCTTTTTGCATGCGAACTCGGGCGACGTATGCAGGTAGAGCGGGCTCCTGGGGCCCTCAATGGAGATTGCCTCTGTGGAGAAGGCATGCAGATGCGTCTCGTTACCGGGCGAAACCTGCAAGGTGGCGGTATCGACCTCGATGAAGTCGCGAGCGCCGAAGAAGCCGCGCAGCGCCGTCTGCACCGCATTACGCCCCAGGAGGAAAGGTCTGCGGTCGGCATGGCTATTTGAGTTCCACCACGGAGAACGGAACGACGGCGTGCTGGAGGCGTTCATTTGCGGCTTTCTTCGCCACTTCTGGCTGGCGAGGCTTCCACTTTTGCGAAATTTAGGCTAGGTGCGCCCGGAAACAAAAGTTCAAACTCGAAGGCGGCTCTCACGGCCGCCGGTGAACCGGTTACCGCCGGTCATCTACGATGCATTTTCGGCAGTGACAAGCCGCCAGGCACATAAGGAAACCCATGGTTAAGATCATCGCCTCTTCTGTTCGCAAGGGCAACGTCCTCGATGTCGACGGTAAGCTCTATGTTGTTCTCACCGCCGAGAATTTCCATCCCGGCAAGGGCACGCCGGTGACGCAGGTCAACATGCGCCGCATCGTTGACGGCGTGAAGGTGTCCGAACGCTGGCGGACGACCGAGCAGGTCGAGCGCGCTTTCGTTGAAGACGTGAACTTCCAGTACCTCTATGAAGACGGCGAAGGCTTCCACTTCATGAACCCGGAAACCTACGACCAGGTCGTGGTTGATGCCGAGACCATGGGTGACCAGAAGGCTTATCTCCAAGAAGGCATGACCTGCATCCTGTCTATGCACGAAGGGGTTGCGCTGGCGATCCAGCTGCCGCGCCACGTGACGCTCGAGATCGTCGAGACCGAACCGGTCGTGAAGGGCCAGACGGCATCGTCCTCCTACAAGCCTGCGATTCTGTCCAACGGCATCCGCACCATGGTGCCGCCGCACATCGATGCCGGCATCAAGGTCGTCATCGCGACGGAAGACAATTCCTACGTGGAACGCGCCAAGAGCTGATCTGGCGCCAAGCCAACAAAAAACCCTCCAGTGCGTCGGCGCTGGAGGGTTTTTCTTTGTCTGGAAGAAAGACTCTTGCGAGCCTCACTTAATCCTTGAGCACGACCTTGGTCGCGACAACCGCGTCGGCCTTGCCCCAGCCGTAACCGCCGCCGATGGCAACATTCAGTGCCACGTAGTCCTGGGCGACCTGGCGGACTGCGTCTGCCAGGCTTGCCTGTGCCTGCGAGACCTGGCGCTGCGCATCAAGCACGTCGAGCAGCGAGGAAGCACCGTCCCGGTAGCTTGCGGTGGCGAGCTGCAGGGCTTCTTCGTAGGACTTCACCGTCGACTGCAGGGCGTTCACCGTCCGGCGATCACGCGACACGGCAGCAAGGGCGTTCTCGACTTCTTCAACAGCGTTGAGAACCGTTTCCTTCCAGGCGAGATAGGATTCGCGTGCTCGCGATTCGGCGATGCGAACGTTGCCGCGCAGGCGACCCCCATCAAGGATCGGCAGGTTCAACTGCGGACCGAAGGACCAGGTCAGAGCCCGGGTGTCCATCGCGCCGGAGATTGCGGTGTAGCGCGGCGAGATCGAACCGCCGAGCGTGATCGACGGATAAAGCTGCGCTTCTGCAACGCCGACCTCGGCAACGGCCGAAGCAAGCTGGCGTTCAGCCGCACGGATGTCCGGACGATTGCGGATCAGGTCGGCCGGAACGCCGGCGCTCGCGTTGAAGCGGGCAGTCGGCTGTCGGGCGCCGCGCTGCAGTTCCGGAAGAAGTGCAGATGCCGGCTGGCCGAGAAGCGTTGCGATGCGGTGGGCGGCGCGGCGGAACTGGGTTTCAAGCCCCGGAATTTCCGCGATCGTCGAGTTCACCAGACCTTCAGACTGTACGACATCGAGGCGCGAGGCTGCACCGGCTTCCAGCTGAAGCTTGGTGAGGCTCAGGGTTTCGTTGCGGGAACCGAGGTTGCGCCGCGCAATCGCGATGCGCTCCTGGTAGTAGCGAACGTCGATATAGGCCGCTGCCACCTGCGACAGATAGGTGAGGCGTGCGACATCGGCCGCGGCGTATGCTGCGTCAAGCGAAGCGAGCGCGCTTTCCTTGGACCGGCGGTAGAGGCCGAACAGGTCGAGGAACCACGACGCGGTCAGGTTACCGCTCGTTACGCTCGTCGTGCTTTCCTGTGTCGAGTCAGGGCTGGTATTCGCCCCGCTCGTTGTGTTGCTGGCGCCTGCGTCGAGGGACGGCAGGGCACCGGCTCCGGCGACGACGACGTTGGCCTGGGCGGCGTTGATCCGCTCAAGCGCCTGCAGCACGTTCAGGTTCTGGTTCAGGCCCTGCTGAATATAGGAATTCAGGCGGCTATCGTTGAAAGCCTTCCACCAGGCAACCTGCGATACATCGCCGTTGCTGGAGGCCTTGGCTTCGGCAAACTTGGCCGGCAGAGAAATTTCCGGCGCGGTGTGATTGGGGCCCACGACGCAACCCGAAAGGAGAAGCGCGGTAGTAAGCGGAGCAACAACACGAACTAGCAACATCATCTTATCCATATGTCCGATCAAATTCGGGCGGTTCCTGAGCACGGCTATTGCCACGTCGCCTGCGCTACGCCCTGACCGGCGAACCGACCAGTCAGGGTGCCGATAAAACTGCCAATCAGTTTGTTGGCGTCGCTTCAGGTATCGTTGCTTTTTTACGATTTGATAACCTCCGGACCACCACAAAAAACGATGGTACGAAGAAAATTCCCAGAAGTGTTGCAGAAAGCATACCACCCAGCACGCCGATACCGATCGCATTCTGGGCCGCCGATCCGGCACCCGTCGCAATCGCCAGCGGCACGACACCAAGGATAAAGGCGAGCGAGGTCATGACGATCGGGCGCAGGCGCAGGCGGGCTGCCTCAAGCGTCGCGTCGAGCAGGCTCATGCCACCTTCCTGTCTTTCCTTGGCAAACTCCACGATGAGAATGGCGTTCTTTGCCGCCAGGCCGATTGTCGTCAGCAGGCCCACCTTGAAGTAGACGTCGTTGGATTGGCCAAAGAGGTAGGCCGCGCCAAGGGCGCCCAACACCCCGATCGGCACAGCGAGGATGACCGAGAAGGGCACCGACCAGCTTTCGTAAAGCGCTGCAAGGCACAGGAAGACGATAAGGACCGAAAGGGCGTAGAGCATCGGCGCCTGTGAACCCGACAGGCGTTCCTGATAGGAAATGCCCTGCCACGCCACCGAGTAACCACCCGGCAGTTGCGCGGTGAGCCGCTCCATTTCTTCCATGGCCTGACCGGTGCTGACACCGGGTCCTGCCGCGCCTTCCAGCGGAATTGCGCTGGTGCCGTTGAAGCGGGCAAGCTGCGGCGTGCCGCTGATCCATTCCACGGTGCTGAACGATGAGAACGGCACCATCTCGCCCTTGTTGTTGCGTGCGTACCAGTGCTTCAGGTCATCCGGCTGCATGCGAAACGGCGCATCGGCCTGCACGTAAACCGGCTTCAGTTCGTTGTTCAGGGTGAAGTCGTTGACATCGCGGCCGGCGAAGATGGTCGCCAGCATCGAGTTGACGGAAGCGAGATCAACGCCCATCGCACCGAGCTTTTCCTGGTCGAGCAGGATCTTCAGCTGGGTTTCGGAACGCTGCGTGTTGCTACGTAGCGACGCGATGTTGGGGTTGGTGGTACCGGCCTGCATCAACTGCTGCGAGGCCTGGGTCAGCGCATCGTTGCCGTTGTTGCCGCTGTCGACGAGATACATCGAGAAGCCGCTAGACGTGCCAAGCCCCTGGATCGCAGGCGGAAGGAGCGCAAACACCTGGGCATCGCGCAGGCTGAAGAAGTAGCCGCTCGCCCTCTGGACGACGGCGGCTGCCGATTGCTCCGGTCGCGTGCGTTCCGCAAAATCCTTGAGCTTGGTGAAGACGATCGCGTTGTTCTGGCCGCTGCCGCCGAAGCTGAAGCCCAGCACGCCGAATACGTCCGATACGTTCTCCTTTTCCTTTTCCAGGAAGTAGGCTTCGACCTTCTTGACGACCTCGTCGGTGCGCGGCGTGGTGGAACCAACCGGCGTCTGGATGATCGTCAGCAGCACGCCCTGGTCTTCCTGCGGGAGGAAGGAGTTGGGCAGCTTGGTGAAGAGCCATGCGCATCCGCCAATGATCAGCGCGAACACCAGGGTGACGCGCAGCGGACGCTTCAGGAGGTAACCAATGGTCGAGACATAACCATGTGTGGTCTTGTCGAAACCTCGGTTGAACATCGCACCGATGCCGCGACCCTTCTTGTGGTGATCGATCGGCTTCAGCATCGTGGCGCAAAGTGCCGGCGTCAGCACGATAGCGACCAGTGCCGACAGCAGCATCGCCGAAACGATGGTGATCGAGAACTGGCGATAGATGATGCCTGTCGAGCCGCCGAAGAAGGCCATCGGAATGAAGACCGCGGTCAGAACCAGCGCGATGCCGATAATGGCACCGGTGATCTCGCCCATCGACTTTTCCGTCGCCTCGAGCGGTCCGAGCTTTTCCTCATCCATGATTCGCTCGACGTTCTCGACCACGACGATCGCGTCGTCGACCAGAAGGCCGATCGCCAGCACCATGGCGAACATGGTGAGCGTATTGATCGAATAGCCGGCCACGGCGAGAATGCCAAAGGTGCCGAGCAGAACAACCGGAACGGCGATCATCGGGATCAGCGTTGCGCGCAGGTTCTGGAGGAACACGAGCAACACGACGAAGACGAGGATGATCGCTTCGATCAGCGTGTGCACGACCTTCTCGATCGACAGTTCCACGAAGGGGGTCGTGTCGTAGGGGTAGGTGATCTCGACGCCCTCGGGCAGGTTCGGCCCGATCTTGGCAAGTTCGGCGCGCACCAGGTCTGCGGTATCAAGAGCATTGGCGCCTGTTGCAAGATTCACGGCAAAGCCGGTCGAGGGCAGGCCGTTCTGGCGCGACGTGCCGCCGTAGCTTTCCTGGCCGATCTCGACGCGTGCTACATCGCTCAGCCGCACCGTTGCGCCGTCCTGCTCGACCTTCAGAATGATCCGCTCGAACTCGTCCACCGTGGTGAGCTGGCTCTGCGCCGTCATCGTCACGGTCAGCTGCTGGTTGTCGGTTGCGGGAAGACCGCCGAGCGAACCGACCGACACCTGGGTGTTCTGCGCCTGGATAGCGCCCGTCACGTCGGACGCGGTCAACTGGTACTTCTGCAGCTTGTAGGGGTCGAGCCAGATGCGCATGGCATAACCGGACCCGAAGATATTGATGCTGCCGACACCTTCGAGGCGCTTTACCTGGTCTTCAATCTGGGTGGAGAAGATGTCGCCAAGGTCCACCGACGAGCGCTTCTTGTCAGTCGAAACCAGCGCTCCAACGAGAAGGATGCTCGATGTGGATCGGGCGACTTCAATGCCGGCCTGCTGCACGACATCCGGAAGCTGGCTTTGCACGAGTTGCAGCTTGTTCTGCACCTGCACCTGCGCAATGTCCGGCAGGATGCTGTTGCCGAAGGTGAGCTCGACGCTCGCGCGACCCGTCGAAGACGACGAGGTCATGTAGGTCAGGTCATCGAGACCGGTCATGCCGTCCTCGATGATCGAGGTCACCGATTTTTCGACTGTTTCGGCGCTCGCACCATTATAACTCGCGTTGATGCGCACCGTGGTCGGCGCGATGTCCGGATATTGCGAGATGGAAAGCGTCGCGATGGCAAGTGCGCCGCCCAACATGATGACGATCGCGATGACCCAGGCAAAAACCGGCCGCCGGATGAAAAATTTGGCCATTTCAGATGCTTCCTTGCCGCGTTTCGTCTTGGTCGTTCCGCCGAGCCGTCAAGGCCTGTCCGCGGGCTTGTCCGCGGGCTTTTCCGCGGCCGAATCGTCCGCGGCAGGCTTAGCCGCCTCAGGCTTGGGTGCTTCGACGACAAAACCGCGTTCGTCCACGGTCGCCTCGACCGGCTGTACAGTCGCGCCATCGCCGATCCACTGGAAGCCGTCAACGATCAGGCGGTCACCTTCATTGATGCCTTCGGTCACCAGCCAGTTGTTGTTGGAGACCGAGCTTTTCGCGAAGATGCGGGTTTCGACCTTGTTGTCAGCCGTGATGAACTTCGCCGACAGTTCCCCGCGGGCGTTGCGCGTCGCGGCCCGCTGCGGAATGAGGTAGCCGTTGAGATTGCCGAGCGTCACCGTGGCACGCACATACATGCCCGGCAGGATGATGTCGCGCGGATTATCGAAGAGCGCACGGATCTGGTACGTTCCAGTGGTCTCGCTTACCGACATGTCGGCCATGTCGAGCTTGCCCGTCGTTGGGTATTCGGTGCCGTCTTCCAGCGCGAGGCGAATATCGGCCTTGCGCGGATCGCCGCTCAGCTTGCCCGATTCCAGCGACGAGCGCAGTTCCAACAGGTTGGCGCTGGAATCGATGAGGTCGATATAGATCGGATCGATGCGTCGCAGCGTCGTCAAAGCGTTCGTCTGGTTCGCCGTCACGATATTGCCAATGCTGACATTGGAGATCGACGTCACGCCATCGAAGGGTGCGCGGATCTCGGTGAGTTCCAGATTGATCTGCGCCGCCTTCAGCGCCGCATTGGCCTGCGCCACGTCGGCTTCCGCCTGAAGCAGCGTGACGCGGGCGTTCTCGAATTCGATCTGCGTCGCGCCGCTGTTCACCAGGCGCTCGTAGCGCGCAAGGTTCGCCTGGGCGCTCGGAATGCTGGCTTGAGCCTTCGCGACGGTGGCCTCGGCCTGTGCCACTTCGGCCGCATAGGTGCTGTCTTCGATCTTGTAGAGAAGGTCACCCGCCTTGACCTCGCTGCCCTGCTTGAAGGCAATCTCCTTGATCTCGCCGGTCACCCGCGGACGGATCTCGGCAGACTGGAACGCTGAAGCGCGGCCCGGCAGCACGGCGGTGATCGGCTGCTCCGCCTTCTTCATGGCCACGAAACTTACCGGCTGCGGTGGACGCTCGGGGGCGCCACCCGCTGCACCGCCACCAGCGCTTTGCTGGCCGGAGTCGCTGCAGGCCGCAAGCGCCAGGGAAAGGAACAGGGGAAGGAGAAGTCTGCGTCCGGTCATGGCGTCATCCAAGAAAAACGATTGGCGGCCGCCATGGCGCAAGCTTGCGTCGGCGGGAGTATGAAGAAGATTAACGCGCTGCCTCACGAAAAACAGCGGTCGCGGGCCGATTCATCAGCGCGAGTAGAAGGTGACGTAATTGACAAAACGTCACTTTACAAGCTGATTTTGCAGTGCGGCATTCACGAGTTTGGCAAGACCGGCGCAACGGTCACGCAGTTCCTCCGCGCTCGACTTTACCAGAAGCGCCGGATGCAGGACACTGGCGAAGGCCGCGGCGACATACCGGCTGGTCGCGACCACATCATCGCATCGATAGACGCTGGTCTCGGTTCCATGCCGGACAAGCTCGGTGAACAGTGCATCGATCAGTTCCTTATAGCGATGGCCGCTGGGCAGGTCCGCCTCCGACATGATGAAGATCATCTCAAAGAGGTAAGGGTTGTCGCGCAGGTCCTGTAGATGCGCTTCCATCAGCTTGCGCACGACGATTTCGAGCCGCTGCGGCGCCGGCGCCGTTTCGTGCAGGTTTTCGAAGCGGCCGATCATCCGGCTGATGTGCCGTTCGCAGATCGCGTCCGCCAGCGCGGATTTCGAATGGAAATGCTTGAAGACATTCGCAGGCGACATGCTGAGCGCCTGCGCCACGTCGGCGATCGAACATTTAGCGATGCCGCGCTCACGGAACATGGCTTCGGCCGTGTTGAGGATATCCTCCCGTGTCTCCTCAGCCTTCCGCCGTGGTCTGCGCACGCTCACCTCTTGATGCATCGGTTCTTCCAGCTGTTCGAGGTCAGCTGGAAACGAAATAGCGCTTCAGATTGTTGCGAACCCGCTCCAGCACGGTTTCCCCTGTCGTGTCCGGCACGAAACGCTCGCCGGTGATGGTCTCATAGGCCGTCCGATAAACGGCAGCCGTTTCTTCCACGAGTTCCTGCGGAATGGCCGGAATGTCATCCTTGTAAGGGTCGCAACGCTCCACCACCCATGCGCGGATAAAATCCTTGTCGAAACTTTTCGGACGGCTGCCGGCCTGGAAAGCGGCGTCATAGCTGTCGGCGATCCAGTAGCGACTGCTGTCGGGCGTATGGATCTCGTCGGCAAGCAGGATGCGGCCGTTTTCGTTGGTGCCGAACTCATATTTGGTGTCCACGAGGATCAAGCCGCGTTTTGCCGCCATTTCCTGCCCGCGCTTGAAAAGCGCCAGTGCATAATTCGACACCTGTTCCCATTGCTCCTTGGTCAGGAGACCCTTTTCGACAATGTCCGCCGGCGTCAGCGGTTCATCGTGGCCGCCGTCGAAGGCCTTGCTGGTCGGGGTGATCACCGGATGCGGCAGGACCTGGTTGTCCTTCATGCCATCGGGCAAGTCGAGACCATACATCGTGCGTTCGCCCTTCTTATAGAGGGTGAGGAGCGAGGTTCCTGTCGTTCCGGCGAGATAACCGCGCACGACGATCTCAACCGGCAGGATGTCGAGGCGCTTGCCGATCACCACATTCGGGTCCGGGTAGGCGATCACGTGGTTGGGGCAGATATCCTTGGTGGCCTCGAACCAGTAGCGCGCCGTTTGCGTCAGCACATGGCCCTTGTCGGGAATGGAGGTGAGGATCC
>NZ_CP025512.1:2525000-2965000 GCF_003491345.1 Neorhizobium sp. SOG26 | reverse complement strand
GTCAGGTAGAGTATACCAAGGCGCTTGAGAGAACTATGTTGAAGGAACTCGGCAAATTGCACGCGTAACTTCGGAAGAAGCGTGACCCCTTTTTACGCAAGTATGAAGGGGTGGCACAGACCAGGGGGTAGCGACTGTTTATCAAAAACACAGGGCTCTGCGAAGTCTAAAGACGACGTATAGGGTCTGACGCCTGCCCGGTGCTGGAAGGTTAAGAGGAGAGGTGCAAGCTTTGAATCGAAGCCCCAGTAAACGGCGGCCGTAACTATAACGGTCCTAAGGTAGCGAAATTCCTTGTCGGGTAAGTTCCGACCTGCACGAATGGCGTAACGACTTCCCCGCTGTCTCCAACATAGACTCAGTGAAATTGAATTCCCCGTGAAGATGCGGGGTTCCTGCGGTTAGACGGAAAGACCCCGTGCACCTTTACTATAGCTTTACACTGGCATTCGTGTCGGCATGTGTAGGATAGGTGGTAGGCTTTGAAGCGGGGACGCCAGTTCTCGTGGAGCCATCCTTGAAATACCACCCTTATCGTCATGGATGTCTAACCGCGGTCCGTTATCCGGATCCGGGACAGTGTATGGTGGGTAGTTTGACTGGGGCGGTCGCCTCCGAAAGAGTAACGGAGGCGCGCGATGGTGGGCTCAGACCGGTCGGAAATCGGTCGTCGAGTGCAATGGCATAAGCCCGCCTGACTGCGAGACTGACAAGTCGAGCAGAGACGAAAGTCGGTCATAGTGATCCGGTGGTCCCGCGTGGAAGGGCCATCGCTCAACGGATAAAAGGTACGCCGGGGATAACAGGCTGATGACCCCCAAGAGTCCATATCGACGGGGTTGTTTGGCACCTCGATGTCGGCTCATCGCATCCTGGGGCTGGAGCAGGTCCCAAGGGTTTGGCTGTTCGCCAATTAAAGCGGTACGTGAGCTGGGTTCAGAACGTCGTGAGACAGTTCGGTCCCTATCTGCCGTGGGTGTAGGAATATTGACAGGATCTGTCCCTAGTACGAGAGGACCGGGATGGACATATCTCTGGTGGACCTGTTGTCCTGCCAAGGGCATAGCAGGGTAGCTATATATGGAATGGATAACCGCTGAAGGCATCTAAGCGGGAAACCAACCTGAAAACGAGTATTCCCTATCAGGGCCGTGGAAGACGACCACGTTGATAGGCCGGGTGTGGACGTGCAGCAATGCATGAAGCTTACCGGTACTAATAGCCCGATCGACTTCATCGTTCCCATTGACCATGCTCATCACGCGTCACAAGACGCGACGATGAAGCCAGACGTGTTCAATCAAGACCATCGCCAGCTTGTCTGGCTCCCGTGCTCAACAGAGCGCCGGGCAGCCATACAGGCCAAAGGCCGTCGCCAAGCATTTGGCGGGCCGTCCGCAGGGCAGCAGCCGGCAGGCTGCGATCAGCCCGCCAGGACAAGATCAGGCGATGAACAAATCCAGCTTCTCAACACATGCCAACAGAAATGTTGGTTCATTGCCCTTAATTGACCTGGTGGTCATGGCGGGGCGGCCGCACCCGTTCCCATTCCGAACACGGCCGTGAAACGCCCCAGCGCCAATGGTACTTCGTCTCAAGACGCGGGAGAGTAGGTCGCTGCCAGGTCTATTAAAGGCAATGCCATCACAAAAAGATGGATCCCAATCTTCTCGAACACCAACACTCCCTCACGGGCCATAAACCCGAAACAAAACAATATCGCGGGGTGGAGCAGCCCGTTCGGCCGTCATCAATCCTCAAGGTCGGTCACTTGACGGCATCACCTCATCAGGCTACGCCTGAAATCGCTCCCGGGACAAATCCCGGAAAAACAATATCGCGGGGTGGAGCAGCCCGGTAGCTCGTCAGGCTCATAACCTGAAGGCCGCAGGTTCAAATCCTGCCCCCGCAACCAATCTCCAAAAAACATAAATCCTGGAAACCTCATAAGCCCCTCAGGGGGCCTTTTGCGTTCGAGTCGTAGCCAAAGTTCCAACACCGCGAATCGGGTACCTGAGCGATTGCGGCCTCTTGGCAAACGTGCCCCGTACATGTTTCCCTTCGCCTTGTTGCTGCACAACTACGCATCTAAACGCATGTGGCCCATAAGACGTCGACGGTTGGTACTCGTCGCGTTTTGCGTCCCATGGCACCGCTCGCAACCTTGCGTGAATGGTGCTGACGTGGACGTGGTGTTCCGTCAGCCTTCGCGCTTCGGACACTCATGTTACTGAAAAAGTCACGCTTCTTCTTCAGCTCGCCATGACCTTTCTGTTGGCGCTGCCATACCGGCACAACGGGCTTCATCCCGGTGGGCAGCGAATTCCTGCCGCACTGGCAGTAGACCTTCATCATCGCCTCGCCGACCACCGCATCATCAACCCGGCCGCCTTCAAGATCGCATTTTGCGATCGCCCCACCGCGTCGGTCTGATGCCGTGATGGGCGTGATGGGTGACTTTCCGGCACATGAGGGATGTCGGAGCGACCGCAGGCTAGCCCCTGTTGTTAGCGTTACAAGGTCATTTAGCACTCTCGCCATTCGAGTGCTAAATTTTCTATATGACCATCTTGAAAACCGGATCCGCGCAAATAAAATCTGCCGCGAAGCGCTCAAGGAGGCTTCGCACCTGTCCCGGATTGGTCATCCGGTCCGGTGAGGGAACAACGTCATCATTGTTTGTCCATGGAGGAAAACATGTCGTTCCGACCGCTGCACGATCGTATTCTCGTCCGCCGTGTCGAATCTGAAGAGAAGACCAAGGGCGGCATCATCATTCCCGACACTGCCAAGGAGAAGCCGCAGGAAGGCGAAGTGATCGCCGTCGGCCCGGGTGCGCGCAATGAGGCCGGTCAGGTCCAGGCGCTCGATGTGAAGGTAGGCGACCGCATCC
This sequence comes from Neorhizobium sp. SOG26, assembly GCF_003491345.1. Lineage (GTDB taxonomy): Bacteria > Pseudomonadota > Alphaproteobacteria > Rhizobiales > Rhizobiaceae > Neorhizobium > Neorhizobium turbinariae. The sequence continues at coordinate 2,962,107 of NZ_CP025512.1, read as the reverse complement.
TGTTCGGCAAATGGTCAGGCACCGAGATCAAGATCAACGGCGAAGACCTGCTGATCATGAAGGAAAGCGATGTCATGGGCGTCATCGAAGCCCAGGCCGAGCAGAAGCAGGCTGCTTGAGCCCAAACCACGTCTACACAGAAATATCAGTCAGATAGCTGCCTATTGAGGAGTTAGAAAAATGGCTGCGAAAGAAGTCAAGTTCAGCACCGATGCCCGTGAACGCATGCTGCGTGGGGTCGATGTGCTTGCGGATGCCGTGAAGGTGACGCTCGGTCCGAAGGGCCGCAACGTCGTCATCAACAAATCCTTCGGCGCGCCTCGAATCACCAAGGATGGCGTTTCCGTCGCCAAGGAAATCGAACTCGAAGACAAGTTCGAGAATATGGGCGCGCAGATGGTGCGCGAGGTCGCTTCAAAGACCAATGATCTTGCCGGCGACGGCACCACGACGGCCACCGTGCTGGCGCAGGCAATCGTGAAGGAAGGCGCCAAGGCGGTCGCTGCCGGCATGAACCCGATGGACCTGAAGCGCGGTATCGATCTGGCGGTCGACGCGGTGGTCAAGGAGTTGAAGGCGAACGCGCGCAAGATCACCAGCAATGCCGAGATCGCCCAGGTCGGCACCATCTCGGCCAACGGTGATGACGAAATCGGCCGCTACCTTGCCGAAGCCATGGAAAAGGTCGGTAATGAGGGCGTGATCACCGTCGAGGAAGCCAAGACCGCTGAAACCGAACTGGAAGTCGTTGAAGGCATGCAGTTCGACCGCGGTTACCTGTCGCCCTACTTCGTGACGAACCAGGACAAGATGCGGGTCGAGCTCGAGGATCCCTATATCCTGATCCACGAAAAGAAGCTTTCCAACCTGCAGGCCATGCTGCCGGTTCTCGAAGCGGTGGTTCAGTCCGGCAAGCCGCTGCTCATCATCGCGGAAGATGTTGAAGGCGAAGCCCTTGCCACGCTCGTCGTCAACAAGCTGCGTGGCGGCCTGAAGATCGCTGCCGTCAAGGCGCCTGGCTTTGGCGATCGCCGCAAGGCCATGCTCGAAGACATCGCCATCCTCACGGGCGGTACCGTCATCTCGGAAGATCTAGGCATCAAGCTCGAGAACGTCACGCTCGACATGCTCGGCCGTGCGAAGAAGGTCTCGATCGAGAAGGAAAACACCACCATCATCGATGGTGCGGGCTCGAAGACCGACATCGACGGTCGGACCGCGCAGATCCGCGCCCAGATCGAAGAAACCACTTCGGACTATGATCGCGAAAAGCTGCAGGAGCGTCTCGCCAAGCTCGCTGGCGGCGTTGCCGTTATCCGCGTGGGTGGCTCCACCGAAGTCGAGGTCAAGGAAAAGAAGGATCGCGTTGATGACGCACTGCATGCAACGCGTGCGGCTGTCGAAGAAGGCATCCTGCCGGGTGGCGGCGTCGCGCTTCTGCGTGCCGTGAAGGCGCTTGATGGCCTTGATACGCCGAATGCTGACCAGCGCGTCGGCGTCGACATCGTTCGCCGTGCAATCGAGGCGCCAGTGCGCCAGATCGCCCAGAACGCCGGCGCCGAAGGCTCGGTCATCGTTGGCAAGCTGCGCGAAAAGAACGACTTCTCCTACGGCTGGAATGCCCAGACCGGTGAGTATGGCGATCTTTATACCCAGGGCGTCATCGACCCGGCCAAGGTTGTCCGCACGGCCCTTCAGGATGCCGCATCCGTTGCTGGCCTGCTGGTGACGACGGAAGCGATGATCGCCGAGAAGCCGAAGAAGGAAGCGGCACCGGCTATGCCTGCCGGCGGCGGCATGGACTTCTAAAGCATGCAAGGCTTGGGCCCGTCCCCCCACAGGACGGGCCTTTTTCATGTGCGGTGCCAGAGAGCTGCTCACTCCAGCTCGTCTTCTTCTTCCGCCGACAACAGGTCGACCAGTGTCGCGACTCGCCCCGTCGGCAGGCGGCGGCCCTCGCTCATCAAGGCTTCGTCATTGTTGATCCAGGCGAACGCCTCCGCCAGTTCGGCCTGCGTCGCGCCGGTCGCGATGAGATCGGCTGCAAGGCTTTCATCGACCGGTCCCAGAACGGCCGTGACGTCTTTCGAAGTCATTGTCATGTCCGTCTCCTCCATGTCTTGACCTACCCAATGTGGTGGAGAGCTGCGAAAGATCAAATTTTTCACCGCCGAAGTCTTCACCTCTTGAACGGCTAAAGGACTGTTTTATATCAGGATTAGTCGGTTGCCCAACCGGGGGCCGACCTGTCCGGGAGGCGTCGCTGGCTCTTGGCGCCTCCTTCGTTCCATGTTGCTTAAGGAGGATATGGCTATGAGGACAAACTTCGATTTTTCGCCCCTGTTCCGGTCGAGCATCGGCTTTGACCGCCTATTCGATGCACTTGAAAGCGCAAGCCGCATCGAGACGATCGACAACTGGCCGCCTTACGACATCATCAAGACCGGTGACGATGATTACCGGATCACCATGGCGGTGGCGGGCTTCTCCGAGCCTGAACTGACCATCACCCAGGAGCAGAACATGCTCTTCGTGTCGGGCCAGAAAGATGCTTCGGAAGAGGTACGATACCTTTATCGCGGTATCGCCGGCCGTTCGTTCCAGCGCAGGTTCGAGCTTGCCGACCACGTCAAGGTCACGGGGGCACGGCTTGACAACGGCCTGCTGTCCATCGACCTGAAGCGGGAAATCCCCGAGGAGATGAAACCGCGGCAGATCGAGATCTCGACTGGCATGGCTCTGCCGAAGATGGAGACCAAGCAGATCGACGCAGAGAAGCAGGCTGCTTAAGCTCCCAACAAGAGCTTACCTCACGGGGCGCCGGATTGTCCGGCGCCTTTTCCGTTTTACCTGTTTGAACTAGCTTTCGGCCTCGCGAGCCTGCATATTCGCCTGTTTCTCACCAGCTTCTCCCTGGCATGATCAAAAGATGACGCCTGCGCGTTGAAAAAAAGGGACGCAACGTTACTGTTAGCTGCGGAGAGTGGCGGGGAACGATGGCGACACAATTACTTCCAAGGATCATCAGCGGCGTTGAGGGCCTGGACCAGATTCTGGGCGGCGGCTTCATTGAGGGCGCCTCCTATATCATCCAGGGCCAGCCGGGCGCGGGCAAGACCATCCTGTCGAACCAGGTGGCGTTTGCGAATGTCGTCAAGGGACGACGCGTGCTTTACGTTACGCTTCTTGCGGAGACGCATGACCGGCTTTTCCAGGTGCTCGGCACGCTCGACTTCTTCGACCGCAGCCAACTGGGCATGACGATTTCCTATGTAAGCGTTTTCCAGACCCTGCGCGACAACGGCCTGTCGGAAGTGGTGAGCCTCGTCCGCAAGGAAATCGCCCGGCAGGGTGCGACGCTTCTGGTCTTCGACGGTCTGCTGAATGCCCGTGACAGGGCAGACTCGCCGCTGGACGTAAAGACCTTCGTGGCCGAGATCCAGAGCCAGGCAGCCTTCGTGGGTTGCACGGTGCTGTTTCTCACCAGCACGCGTCTTGCCGACGACAGTCCCGAACACACCATGGTAGATGGCGTGATCGAACTTCACGAGGAGGTGCTTGGGGTACGCTCCGTCCGCCGGCTCCAGGTCAAGAAGTCGCGCGGCAGTCCGGCGCTGGGTGGCCTGCACCAGTTCGAGATCACCTCATCCGGGCTTGTGAGCTATCCCCGCCTTGAGGCGGTCCTGCAGCGTCCGTCCGCAGAGACAGATCCTGAAGCCGGAACCGTTCAGACTGGTGTCGAGGGCTTCGACAACCTGCTTGGCGGCGGGCTGCCGACCGGTTCCGTCACGCTGGTGTTCGGGCCATCGGGCGCAGGCAAGACGGCGGTGGGTTTGAGTTTCCTTGCAAGAGCAAGCAAGGAAGAGCCGGCGCTGCATTTCGGTTTCTACGAGACGCCGGCGCGGCTGCGGGCGAAGGCGCGGGCGCTGGGCGTCGATATCGAAAGCCGGATCGAGGCAGGCGATCTTGATACCATCTGGAACCCGATGACCGAGAACCTAATTGACAAGCTCGGGCACCAGCTGCTTCAGGCGGTCCACCAACGCAAGGTGAAGAGGCTCTTCATCGACGGCCTGGGCGGCTTCCAGCGAGCCGCCGTGCACCAGCCGCGCATGACCGAGTTTCTATCGGCTTTGACCAACGAGCTGCGGGCGCTCGGGGTGACGACCTTGGCTACGTGGGAGCTTCGCGACCTGTTCGGCCCAACGCTGACCGCGCCAGGCTCGGAGCTTTCAAGCCTGATCGACAACCTGGTGATGCTGCGCCACATCGAGGCGGAGTCCCGATACATCAAAGCATTGTCGATCCTGAAGGTCAGGGACAGTGCATTCGATCCGGCAATCCACGAGATCAGCTTTGGGAACACAGGGATACGGATCGATGTTCCGCTACCACCAGTCGTCAACGCGGCTACAGGATTAGCGACACCTCTTTCAACGTGAACGTGTCATGTCGAGGAAACGAGAGCAGTTGACATGGCGCTGATTGTCATCGCGGAAGACGAGTTTCTGATAGCCGATGTGCTCAGCATCATGCTGGAAGAGGCCGGCCATGAGGTGGAGGCTGCACCGCATGGGCTCGCGGCACTGACGCTCGTGAAGGAACGGCGCCCCGAGCTTGTCATTACCGATTTCATGATGCCCCTGATGACGGGTCTGGAGCTTGCACAGGCGATCCGGGAGGATGATGAACTATCCCAGATTCCGATCATCCTGGTAAGCGGCGCGCAGGCAAGCATCGGTCGGGCACATCCGGAGATGTTCGACGCCGTCCTCGACAAGCCCTATAACGAGGTGCGTCTTCTGGAAGCGGTGGACCGGGTCTTGGACACCAAGCTGGCGCGCTGATTTTCACATGAGCCGGCGAGATGAATTTCAAGCCGCGAAGAAGCTGATCTAATTAAATTCCCTGCCCGTCATTGACTTAAGGCGCCTGGCCCCCTATCTACTGGTTATCGATATTTTCTTGCCGAGTTTGGTTACTACGCGATTGGCACCGCGTGTTGAACGACCCTCCCTTTAAAGCATCGTTACATCATCCGCGACGCATCAAGCGTGGCGACTTCTTCTATTGCTATTGAAAGGGTTCATCATGACCAATGGCACAGTAAAATGGTTTAACTCCACCAAGGGCTTCGGATTCATCCAGCCTGACGACGGCGGCGCTGACGCATTCGTACACATCTCGGCCGTCGAGCGCTCCGGTATGCGCGAGCTCGTAGAAGGCCAGAAGGTTTCCTACGAACTTGAGCGCGACCGCAAGTCGGGCAAGATGTCGGCCTGCAATCTCCAGGCCGCTTGATCCAATCTCTGCTTTCCGTTGACCACGGATGTACTGGCACCGCTGAAAGCATGAGACGACGTGAGGTCAGGCAATAGCCTGGCCTTTTTTCTTTTTCCCGAAGCGAATTATCTGAGGTGATATCTTGAAAACCACCCGAAACAGCGACATCGCCGACAGGCGTACCGCTGCGACCGAAGCGAAAGCCGCGCAGCTCCAGGCCTACAAGGCCGCCCAGGAAGCCGCCGCTCCGCTTCGCGAAGCAAAGCAGGCCGAGCGCATTGCGATCGCCGAGGCTCGTGAGGCCCGTCAGGCTGAACGCCGGCAGGCAAAGCTCGAAGAGCAGAACCGCGCCGCCGCCGAGGCAGCTGAACGCGAAGCCGCAGCCCAGTCTGCCGCCCGCGCTGAAACCGAAGCCCGCGAACAGGCCGAGAAGAACCGCATCACGCGCGTTCTCGAAGACGAAGCGGCCCGCAAGGCCGAACGTGACCGCAAATACGCCGCCCGCAAAGCGCGCCAGGCCTGAGCCGAACCTCACACTTACTCAATACGACCCCTAGTCTTGCCACGATGGCAGTCCAATCTGCGACAGCAGCCATGGACACGTCCTGTCGATGAGCGGCCGGGTCTCCCAAAGCCGATAAAGGAGTAACTCACATGAACAGTCCCGCCACCACCACTGCCGCGCTTGCCGTCGAACTGACGCCGACCCAGGTTCGTGGCCTCAAGCTTGCCAAGGATGGCGATCTTCATCCGCAGGGCGAGAAGAAGTGGACGCACCTCAATGCCCAGGTCACCTATGCGCGTTCCGACCGCTTCAAGGAGCGCCCGATCAAGGTCAAGTTCGCAACGACCGCCACCGTCGACCAACTGCGCGAATACGGTCTGATCCGCGAGCTGGACGATAGTGCACCGGCCGGCGAAACTGCCCATGGCATTACCATGGCTGGCAAGATGTGGCTGCTGACGCACAAATAAGCGCGAGGGGTGACTTGAGGTGAGCGGATGGGCTGAACTCGACGGGCAGCACGACATGGCGCTCGCGGAGCCTGATTCCGCCGAAGCATCCTGGGATTGCCAGACATGCGGCGCCTGCTGTTCATACTCATCCGAATGGCCCCGCTTCACGATGGAGAGCGATGACGCGCTCGACCTCATTCCGCCTCAGTTCGTCGCTGCAGATGAACGCGGGATGCGATGCGATAACGAACGCTGCTCAGCCCTTGCGGGCCGGGTCGGCGTCAGCACCTCCTGCACAATCTACGAAGTGCGCCCGGATGTTTGTCGGGCATGCTCTCCCGGAGACCATGCCTGCCGCACCGCCCGCGCGGCATTCGGGCTGATCTAGCGACAGAGCACAACGGTTACCCGCGTCACTGCAGGGTGTTGTTGCTACCCGTCTTCTCTTCAAGGTTAAGAAATTCAGCCAGCGTTTTTGCGAATCGTTCCTGGAGCAGCACCATCGGCTCCTTGGCCAGCACCACGGCCAGTTCCGTTGCCGTGTCTATGACCGACCAGGAGCCATCTTCCTCCTGAATGGCTTCATATTTTGTGCGCTGCTTGGTCAAGATGCTCTCGGGCTTCGGCTTTGACGGCTAACCGGCCATCCTCGTCGTGGTTGCACCAGACTGAAACGAAAAGTGTTTTAGCACAACCTCAACCGCCGTTCAGACGTCCTTACCTGCCGCGTGGAGCAGCATCAGCGACAGGAATCGGCACAGGGTGGGTAAATTTACGGAGGCCGATTGTCGCATCCGTTAACGCGGCAACTCTAGGTTCAACCTCAATCAATGCCTGGTGCGAATGAGGGAACTATGAGTGCAGCGACCAAACTGGAATACGGCAGCAGATTCGGCTCTTCGGTGGTGAAGGTGGCGAAGGCGTCTATTCTGGCCCATGCCGATCCAAGCCATTCAGCCAACGGTGCTCCCCGGTACTCGCGCTGGTTCCATGGCGAGGATGGCAACCGGGAACCGATGGCAACTTCGATGAAGAAGTTCCGCAAGATCGACCCTTCCATGGCCGCAGCGGAAGTCGCCGCCATTACCAAGGAAAACATGGCGATCCTCGGCGCGGATGCATGCGATTTGTTCGTTTCCCGCCTGCCGCGAGAACATCGCATGCGCAAGGCAATCCGCTCTGCGGTTCTGCCAACGGCACCCTATTTCGGCCTCTGCAAGTTCGGCGAAGTGGTTGTGGAGCGCGCCGCGGACAAGTTTCACATCACCCAGATCTTCATCACGAACTTCGACGGCGAGGTTGAGACCTCCGACAACGCCAACTTCTGCACCCCGGTCAACAACAAGTTCGACCAGATGCTGTTCGGTGTCCATGTAATCGTCGACAGGCTGGGCAACCGGATCGGCTTTGACCGTGAGAGAGGCGAAGACGGGCTGGCCTTCAAGACGAAGAATATCGGCCAGGCCCTGTTCCACATCGCCTCCGAAAGCACCGGTATTGCGCTCGAAGTCCTGCAGACGCGCGCGGCTGCCGCGAAAAAAGCGGGCAAGTCGGTCGGTTGAGCTTCACGTCGTGACTTGAGATCGGCCGTCGCGACGGATTCACGCTCGCGGCGGCTGGCGCATCATCGACGGGAGCACTTTTGCTCGCAGTCAAAGAAGCATCATGGCCAAGAGCAACCTTTTCAACACTGTCGCGCAGAAGATGCTCGACGCTTGGATCGAAACCGACCCGGCCGAGCCCGTGGAACCACTACAGGTTTATGCCGGTGTGCTTGACCTGCTTTCCATCAAGATGCGCCTGACGGTGATCACGGTGAGCGGGGCTGACCCGCTGGAATGGCACATGACGGCCGTTCGCCATTCCGGCTTCACCTCCAGCCTGTTCAACGTCAACAAGATCTTTGAAGACCAGAGGATCGGTGACTTCAAGGACCAGACCTACATGGCGAACGCCGTGATCCCGCGGCTGAAGCAGGTTATCGAAAACCAGCAGCCCTCGATCGAGCTCGTCAAGACGCAGTTATTCGGCATCAATCTCGGCTACGACCGCATCCTGATCCCGCAGAGAACGACCGGGCGGCCGCAGTGGGTCATCTCATCAAGCTACGCCCGCTTCCTCCTTGACACGCCGAAGACCTACGGGAAGTTCGATGTCGACGAGGAGGCGGTCGTCCAGCTTCTCCTGGAAGGCTGCACCGCCAAGGAAGTCGCGGCGCAGCTTGGTCTCGCCAACCGCACCGTCGAACACCGGCTCGACAAGCTGAAGACCCGCTTCGGTGCCCGGAATCTCGTGCACCTCGTTGTCATGCTTCTTGGTGGTCACCTGAACCGCGAGCAGGTGTGACGCGGGTAGCCGCGCCTAGATGCCCGACCCATCGAGTTCTTCTTCGCCCTTGCCTTCCCAAGCCGAGGGAAACGTCATCTGGTCGACATTGGCCTGCGGCATCGGCATCCAGCACTTCACTTCCGGCTCGGCATATTCCACGACCCGTCCAGGAACGGAATCGGATGAACGCCATGCTTCTCCGCCAAACCGGTCTGCATTGGACCAATAAACAAGGTCGACGGCTCCCGGCCCCTGTTCCGACGGGCGTATCGTCACGAGGATGCGACTTCCGTCCTTTGGTGCAGTTCGCATCTGTCGCCAGCTACCCGGCTCTTCCATTCATGCCTCCTCCTTGAGCAGAAGTCGCCAAGTGTGACCTTACCAGCGGCCGTGGTCAACGCGCTCTGTGCAGGAACACGGCCGTGCTGCCTGCTCAGCCGGTAAGGCGCGGGCTCGAGACGATCTTCAGGAAGAGGCTGTTCATCGCATCGGTGATGCCTTCCGACGGGCTCACTTCGAAGAAGTAGCCGGACGTCGCGCAGCTTTGCATGCGGGTGGCGATCTCGGGCTGGAACGGCTTGATCCAGGTGTTGTACCAGTTGTTGGTCGGCAGTGGCAGATAGGTGGTGTAGAGCACCGCGATCTTGTAGCCGCGTTTCTTCAAGTGCTCGCAAACGCGGATGTCGATCGGTTCCTGGCAGCGCGTGCCGGTGAGCTTCTTCGTGCAGCTTTGCGGCTTCTTGCTGTCGTTGACGCCATCGGAGACAAAGAAGACGATCTTTTCGGGGCTCGCGGCCGTCAGTCCGGTGCCGGGATGTCCAAGCTTGGTGCTGAGATCCTGCAGTGCCCGGTCGAAATCGGTCTGCTGGTCGCTGTCATAACCCTGGTAGGGGATCGACATGAGGTCGATCAGCGACGCCTTTTCCTTGGCCTCCTTCAGGTTGTCGGTCAGCGACACGACTTCCAGGAGCTTGCGGTCCTCGGCCTTCTGGCCAAAGGTGTAGACGGCCATGCGGTACTGGTTCGGGCTCTTGCGCACCGAAACCGCGGTGTCCATCAGCGCTGCGGTCGCCTGGGCGACCACGTTGATGCGGATCGTGACGCCGAGCGACTTTGCCTTGTTGTAGTAGCTGTTCAGGTCCTCCACCCCATCCTTCACGATATGGCAGGCGAAGGCGCATTTGTCGGGGGTATTGGCGACCATCTTGTTGATGTCGGCCGTTGTTGCGGCAACGCCCATGGAGGGCGTGTTGTCGAGCAGCAGGAAGAAATCGCGGAAAGTTTCGGTCTGGAAGACGGCGGACGCTTGTCCGGAGACGGTGATGCTGTCCTTGCCGATGACCCGGAGCAGGGTAGTGGGAACCGAGGCGGTATACTTGAAGACGGCCTTCAACTGGTTGTCGTCACGCTTGACGGCCGCCGAGCTGTTCTGCAGCGTCACGCCGGTCATTGCCGCGACCTGCGAGTTGAAGAAATCTTCCGCGTCCTTGATGCCGAGCGGCACGTCGCCGTTGTTGCTCATCAGCATGGCCTGCTTGAAGGCCGCTGATTTTTCCGCAATCGCGCCAAGTGCGGCGGAGTCTGCGGCATCTTGCAACTGCGTCTTGCGGCTCAGGGCTTCGGCAACGTCGATTGCCACGCCGGCAATGCCAAGCAGAGGCACGACGAGCAACGCGCTCATGATGCCGAAATTTCCGGAGCGGTCGTTCAAAAAGCGCGAAAACATGGCGATTCCTGCTGCTGGTCAACAGAGGATCGCACAAAACCTGTAAGTCTCAGGTTTCCAAAGGTAGTTAAGAAGTTTTGCCAGCCAGCGTGGTTGCTGATGTCGCGAGCGCTATTGGCGCTAGGAGATAGGAAATTCGCGGTTCACGTCATTCGCCATGTCGTCTCCACCAGTCTCTCTTCCCTCACCCCCGACGCGACGTCAGATCGGGAAGGTTTACCGGGCCATCAGCAGCGTCCGCGTCATCGGGTGGTCGGGATCGATCAGCCCGTCCGGCACGTTGAAGTGATGCTTGTCCGGCTCGGCGTAAGCGGCAGTTTCGGCGCCAAGTCCGGTCCAGATGTTCGCAAGCAGGTCGTTCTGGCGCAGGAATTCGTTACGCTCGTTGCCGCCCACCCAGCAGAACAGCCGCGTATTTGGGCCCGGCTCCAGCAGCACGACGCTTTCGCGTTGTGCCTCTTCCGGCGTGATGCGCAGACGCTCGTTGAGACTGGTGCGCATCAGCGGGCGCAGGTCATGGACGCCTGAAATCGAGATCGTGTTGGCGATGCGGGCGCGCACCTCCGCGGGCAGAGGCGAGGTTGCCGAGATCATGCGGGAAACGAGGTGGCCGCCGGCGGAATGGCCGGTCAGGTGGATCGGACCCTCGAATCTTTGCGCCACGGCGGCGATTGCCTGGCCAACTTCGGCGACGATGTCGGTGATATGGACCTCCGGGCAGAGCGTATAGGTCGGCATGGCGACCGCAAAGCCATGTGCAACGGAGCCTTGGGCAAGATGCGACCAATAGGAGTTGTCGAGGCTTTGCCAGTAGCCGCCATGCACGAAGACGACGAGGCCACGGGGCTTGTCCTTCGGCAGGAACAGGTCATAGATGTTGCGGGCGCGATCGCCATATCGCAGCCCAAGCTCCGCCTGACCGGCTGCAAGCATGCTGTCGCGGTAGTTCTTGGCCGGCGCGACCCATTTTTCCGGCCATGCCGAGCCGCCGGCAATGTTGGCGCCGTTGGTATAGGCATCGCTCCAGTCGTTGATGCGGTGATAGATCATCTGTCCTCCTTGCGTCACGGGCGGTGGTGGGCCGGTCGGCGCCTAAAGCACCGTGCGCACACGCCAAAGTTCGGGGAATAGCTCGACTTCGAGCATTTTCTTGAGATAGTGGGTGCCGGACGTGCCGCCGGTGCCGCGCTTGAAGCCGATCACCCGTTCGACCGTCGTCACGTGGTTGAAGCGCCAGCGACGGAAATAGTCTTCGAAGTCGACCAGCTTCTCTGCGAGCTCATAGAGGTCCCAGTGCTTGCCGGGTTCGGCATAGACCGCCCGCCACGCCTCCATGACCTTCGGATTTTCAGCGCGCGTCTCGCGCCAGTTCGCCCGGTTTGCCTCGTCGCCGATGTCAAAGCCGTTGCGCGACAGAAGCAGCAGCGCCTCGTCATAAAGGCTCGGGCGCGACAGGATCTCTTCAAGCGAGGCCAGCAGATCAGGACGATGCGAATGCGGCCCGAGCATCGCCGTATTGCGATTGCCTGCCAGGAATTCGATCGCTCGGTACTGGTAGGACTGGAAACCGGAGGACTGGCCAAGCGAGTTGCGGAACTCGGTATACTCGCTGGGCGTCATGGTGCGCAGCACGTCCCAGGCGTTGTTGAGCTGTTCGAAGATGCGGGCGACGCGCGTCAGCATCTTGAATGCCGGCTGCGGTGTGTCGCCACGGATCGCATCCATGGCCGAGCGAATCTCGTGGATGGCAAGCTTCATCCACAGTTCCGACGTCTGGTGCTGGATGATGAAAAGCAGCTCGTCATGCGCATCCGAGAGCGGCGACTGCGCCTTCAGTACGTCGTCCAGCCGAAGATAATCCGTATAGGACATCTTCTGCCGGAACGACATCTCGGCGCCTTCATCGGCAGGGTTGTATGGCTTCGTGCTCACGTCACCAGAGCCTTCTGCTTGTATTCGGGCGTGTCCCACAGCCGGTTCTGCATGATGTCGGCGAGGATATCGACGGCCGCGAGTACATCCGCCTCGCTCGTGTAAAGCGGTGTGAAGCCGAAGCGGATGGCGTTTGGCGCACGGAAATCGCCGATCACGCCGCGGGCAATCAGCGCCTGCATGATCGCGTAACCTTCCTCATGAAGGAAGGAGATCTGGCTGCCGCGCTTGGCGCCATCGCGCGGCGAACCGAGCGTCAGCATTGGGCAGCGCTTTTCCACCTCGTGGACGAAGAGGTCGCAGAGCTTGATCGACTGGCGCCGCACGTCCTGCATGTCGACGCCATCCCAGGCATCAAGGGCTGCGTCGAGCGCAGCCAGGCCAATGATCGGCGGCGTGCCGACGCGCATCCGGTCGACGCCGGCGCCCGGGCGATAATCAAGATCAAAGGCGAAGGGAGCATCATGGCCAAGCCAACCGGAAAGGGCAGGGCGAACCGTGTCGGCATGTCGCGGCGAAACATAAACGAAGGCGGGCGCGCCCGGGCCGCCGTTTAGGTATTTGTAGGTGCAGCCAACGGCAAAGTCGGCTTTGGCGCCGGCAAGATCGACCGGCAGGGCACCGGCGCTATGCGCAAGATCCCAGACCGTGACAGCGCCAACCGAATGTGCCTTCTGCGTCAGCGCCTTCATGTCGTGCAGGCGCCCGGTGCGGTAATCCACCTCCGTCAGCATCACCACAGCCACGTTCTCATCGATTGCGGCTTCTACTTCTTCCGGCTCAACGATCTTCAACTCGTGACCGCGCGCCAGCGAGCCGATCAGGCCCTGTGCGATGTATAGATCGGACGGGAAGTTGCCGCTGTCCGACAGGATGACCTTACGCTCCGGCACCAGGTCGAGCGCCGAAGCAAGCGCCTGGTAGACCTTGATCGACAACGTATCGCCCATCACGACCGAGCCTTCTTCGGCACCGATCAGGCGGCCGACACGGTCGCCGATCTTACGGGGCATCATCATCCAGCCGGCCTGGTTCCAGCCCTTGATGAGCATCTTCCCCCACTCGTCTGACAGAAGGCGGGCAACCCGCTCCTTGGCTGCAATCGGAAGCGGCCCAAGCGAGTTGCCATCCAGATAGATGACACCCTGTGGAAGATGGAAAAGAGAACGCGTTTGGTCGAAAGAAATCATTCGGTAAATCCTACTATGGTCAGGATATGATACAAAATATTTGATCGACGCACAGCGGTGGTGTGTACGAAATCACGTATCTTCCGCATCGGGTGAGGGTGTCTTAATCGGCTGGCCGAAACGCCGCCATGGTGAAGGTCGGTCGCCGGTCGGGTGCCATCATGGCTTCCAATTCATCCGTGCCGAGAGTGGCGAGAATGCCGGTACGTACCAGAACGGAGGCAAGGCCAAAGCTGCTTGCGCCGAGGATATCGTGGTCGATACTGTCGCCGATGCAGACAATGCTTGAATGTGCCGGATTTCGGCAGGAGCGCGCCGCCTGCTCGTAGATGTCCCGGTGCGGCTTGCCGAACCAGCGGACGGATCCGCCGAGTTGTTCGTAGAGGGTAGCTATGCTTCCCGCACCGGGGGCGGTCGTACCACCGGCGAGCTTGTGCATGTCCGGATTGGTGCAGATGGCCGGCACGCCGCGCTTCGCGGCCGGGCGCAACCGTTCCGCATAGGCGTCCATCGGGATCTTCTCTGCCTCGCTCCCCGAGATGATGACGAGGCCCGCTTCGGCGGCATCCTCGGTGCTGGTCAGGCCTAAGCGATCCGCCAAGTTCCGGTCATCGCCACTGGAAATCGTCAGACAACGGGTGCCGGGCGGGACGGGAGATCCCTGCCCGGACAAGACGGCAAATGCTGCGTCGCCCGAAGTGACAAAGCGGTCGAAGCTGTGGCGGGGGAAGCCAAGCTTGATGAAGCGCTCGGCGTTGTAGTCGCCGCTGCGGCCGGAGTTGGACAGGATGACGACCGTCCTGCCGGCGGCCTTCAACTGCCGCAGCGCATCCGTGGCGCCGGGATAGGCGCCTTCATCATCGCGCAGCACCCCGAACTGGTCGACGAAGAACACCTCGTATCGATCGCAAAGGTCTGAAAGCGTAATGTCGGGGATCGAGCTCATACCAACCGCCTTGCGAGCACCAGGGACGCCGTGCCGACTGCCGCTTCCACGGAGCGCGCAGGGAGGAAGTCGACGCCAAGCGCCTTTTGCCGCATGCATGTCCAGACGGCGTTGCGGGCGCCGCCGCCGACCGTTCTTACCGACCTGAGCTTACCGCTCCCAAGCTCCTCCAGCAGATCGTATCCGCGTTTTTCGATCGCCGTCATGGCTTCCAGCAAGCCCTGGAAGAACACGGCTTTGTCAGACGGGCGCGGGGCAAGCCGGGGCGGATAATCGGGATCGTTCACCGGGAACCGCTCGCCCGGTTTCAGCAACGGATAATAATCAAGCCCGGTCGGTATGTCGGGGTCAAGCCGCGCCGTCAGCTCTTCCAGTTTGTCACCCACCAGCGCCCGGATGACGGCGCCGCCGGTATTGGATGCCCCGCCGACCAGCCAGAAATCCAAGATGCGATGCGCATATATCCCGAATCTCGAAGCGCTGACGGGGTGCGCTGAAGCAAGCTTCAGCACCAGCGTTGAACCGAGGGCCGTCACACCGTCGCCGATGCGATTCGCACCGGTCGCCAGGAAGGAGGCGCAACCATCCGTGGTTCCCGCGTGGATGCGGCAATAGGGTGACAAGCCAAAGATCCTGCCGGTATCGCCGAGCCGTCCCACAGGCGTGCCGGCGCGAACGACGATCGGCAGGCGGTCCGGTGAGAGGCCGGCGTCGGCAATCCAGGCCGGCCAGCGTTCATCTGCCAGATCATACCCGGTTTTCAGGGCGTTATTTTCATCCGTCACGGGATCGGTCATGCCAAGCTGCATTGCAATCCAGTCGGCCTGATGCACCACGCATGCGTCGGGCGTTAGAGACAGGAGATGACGCGCCCGCGCGAGACCGGAATTGGCGCCGCGTGCGGGGCTTTCGGCCGGTGCCACGGCGGCGATGCGCTCGACGATCGTCGTGTCCGAACAGGGCTCGTTGTACATCATGACGCCGAGTGGCTGGCCGCCTGCATCGATTGACAGCACGGTGCCGGAAGTTCCATCCACGGCAAGCCCTTCCACGGTGGCCAAGGAGACCTGTTCACCCAGCGCCCTCAGGCATTCGCTGACGCGCCGCCACCATGCCGCGGGTGTTCGTGTTTCATCCGCGCCTTCGAAAGGCGCCGCGGCAAAGGCGACAACCTCGCCCGTTTCCGACAGTGCCGCCGCACGGGCGCCGGAGGTTCCGACATCGATGCCGATTGCGATAGCTGGCGGGCGAGGCTGTATCATCCGTTTCCAGACGCCTTTCGATCAAGCGCCTGGCGGTATTGCTCGGCCTCCCAGTTCGTCAGTTCGTGTTCGCCGTTTGCGCCGATATAGGCAAGCGTTGCATCGTCAGGGATTCGGGTGACGACATCGGCCAGACAGCGGGCCATGACCTCGCCGCCGGGTGTCAGTTCTTCCGAAACGAGCACCCCCTTGTTGGGTGCGATCAGCATCTTCGGCGCAGGCTCGTCACCGCCTGCCGCACGCATGAAATCCGCTGCCGTCTCGCCGGGCGCAAGGACACCGATCCTCGTGCCGAGGAAGATCACGTGGTCCGGGTAAAGCGAGCCGCCGGTCGCAGTGCGGATCGAAACATCATCAAGCGCAGTCCGGTGGCTCACCGGATCGCCGGCGGGCTTGAAGCCCGAGCCTGAAGCGATGACGCTAAGCGCTGGCATGTCGGGGGAGTTTGTCTGCCGCGGCTCGATCTCCAGCGCCCCCGTCACGCGCTCGATCCTCTCGGCCACTTCTTCGACACTGTCGCCGCAGACGATCACGCCGTGGTTGAAGAGGATCAACACATCGGGGCGGTCATGCGCGAACTTGTCGATCTCGATTGCCAGCGGCACGCCTGGGCGCCGGTAAGGGATGGTCGCCCACTTGAGGTCCGGCAGTTTCGCCATCCGCGCCTTCAGCCGCTCGTCGCGATCGGCCACCACGGCATGGGCAATGGTGTTGACGCAGTGATAATGCGCCACCACCCGATGCTGCAGGGCAGCGTGGAAACTTGTTTCAATGGAGGGGCGGAGCCCGCTGAGATTTAGCGCGCCCACGACGAAGTCCGTCGACTTCTCAGCGCGCGGATCACCGGAGCGCAGCGCTTCCAGCAGTGGTGCCACCTCGACCGGCACCATGATCTCTTTTGCGCCGGCTTCGGAAAGCCAGGTGCCAGAGGCCTTCACCCACATGACGCCGTGGGATTTGAGCGACGTGTTTCCGCCGGCACCTTGGGTCTTAAGGATGTCGCTGCCGATCTTGCGTGACAGTGCGATGAAGCCGTCGAAGTCATCCGGACGCGTGAATGAGGCTGTCATTCTTCCTCCCGCCATTCCGCAATGCGATGGATCAGATGCGCCGGAATGCTGCAGTGCATGATGCAAGTTTTGCGCAAAGTGTAGATCTGTGAGCGAAATACGTCAACGATGATGTTTTTGCATCGTCGATCTTGAAGATCATGTTGGCGTATGATTATAGTTGATCATCCACGCATGAGGAGCTTGGAGGAGGACCCCGTTGAGCGACGCCGATCGGCACAGGATCATTACCGACCTGCTGAAGGAACGGCCGTTTGCTTCGGTGCGCGACCTCCAGGAGCAGCTTGGAGTGTCCGCAGCCACGGTGCGCAGGGATATCGACAAGCTCCATGAGATCGGCAAGGCCCGCAAGGTCTATGGCGGCATCTCGGCAAGCGTGGGGCCAGGCTTGAGCCGCATCGCCGCCCGCTCCTATGACGAAAACCGCGACAGGGCGGTGGAGGCCAAGCGTGCCATCGCGCAGGCTGCTGCCGGTCTGGTGCGCGACGGTGACTCCATCATCGTCCACGCAGGCTCGACCTGCTATCATCTCGGCCTGCTTCTGGCGCGTCGCAACGTGCGGCTTTACACAAACTCTATGCCGCTTGCCGCCTATCTCGGTGAAAACGGCACCTGCCATCTGACGATTGCCGGCGGCGAGTTGCACCGGGAACCGCGCATTATCCACGATCCCGCCGCCGGGCCGCCGAGCTTCTTCGCATCGCGGTTCTTTGTCGGCACGCAGGGGATCAACAATGAGGGGCTGCTGGAGTCGCATCCGTTGCTCACCAAGGTCATCAGCGAGCTGGCAAGTTGTGCCGACGAAATTGTCGTTCTTGCCGACAGCAGTAAATTCTCTATCCAGGCGCGCAATCTGGTTCTACCTTTGTCACGGGTCAGCACGATCATCGTGGATGATGGGCTGTCCGACGCCAACGCCAAGATGCTGGAGGATGCCGGCGTGACGATCGTCATCGCCCATCCTTCCGGAAACGGAGGTTGACATGAGCCAGAATGCGTCTCCCAGCATAGCCGTGTTCGATCTCGGCAAGACGAATTCAAAGCTGTTCGTCATTGCTGCCGATGGCATGATTTTGGCTGAGCGGCGTACCCGCCCCGTCTGGCAAGATCGCGACGGCCTGAGGGTGCTGGATGATGCTCACCTCTTCTCCTGGATGCAGGCTCAGTTGAACGACCTTTCCGACGGCTATGACGTTTCGGGCATCATGTTCTCCGGGCATGGCTGCACCTTCGGCCTGGTCGAGAATGGTGCGCTCGCCGCCCCGATGCTGGATTACGAGCAGGAGCCACCGGTCGATGTGGCCGCTCGCATCGACGGCCTGCTGCCGTCCTTCTCGGAAACGTTTTCGCCCAACCTGCCGCTTGGCCTGAACTATGGACGGCATATCCTGTGGCTGAAGGATCGCGATCCCGCACTGCTGGAGCGGGCCGAGACCATCCTCGCTTATCCCCAGTTCTGGTCCTGGCGCTTCTCCGGCACGGCTGTGTCGGAAGTATCCTATCTCGGCTGCCATTCGCATCTTTGGGCGCCGCTGAAGGATGACTACAGCAGCCTGGTGGATGCTGAAGGCTGGCGCGCCAAGATGCCACCCATGGCGCGCGCCGGGTCGGCCGTGGGCACCTGGCGCACGCAAGGTGGCCGGAAACTCACCGTCCATAATGGCGTGCACGACAGCAATGCGGCGCTTTATTATTATCGCTCGGTCGGCTTTTCTGATTTCACCCTCGTGTCCACCGGCACCTGGGTGATCATCTTCAACTCCGCCTGCCCGCTCGAAGCGCTCGACCCAGAGCGCGACATGCTCGCCAATGTCACGGTGGACCATCAGCCGACGGCGACCATCCGCTTCATGGGCGGACGCGAGTACGACATCGCAAGCGGCGGCTGGAACAAGCCGGTCAGCCTGGAAGCCGTGGCGGCGGTTATCGCAAAGGGCATCGTTGCGCTGCCATCCTTTGCAGCGGGCGGCCCGATGCCGGGCGAGGGCAGCTTTGTCGGACCGGCGGCCGAAGGCGAGGAGCGGGCCGCGGCTGCCCTTCTTTATGTTGCCCTGATGACGGATCTTTCGCTGGATCTGATCCGTTCGGAGAACGACATCGTCATCGATGGCGGCCTGGTGAAAACGGGGCTTTATCCGGGTCTGCTTGCCACGCTCCGGCCGCAGCAGCGGGTGCTGATCAGCGCTGTCGCAGAAGGCAGTGCATTGGGCGCTGCGGCTCTCGCCTTCGAGGCGAGCGGCATTTCCGCCTTTACCAGCGAGTGCCGGCAGGCCAAGCCTGTCGTAGTTCCCGGTCTGGATGCCTATCGCAACCGGTGGATATCTCTGGCTGAAAGTCGGGATTCAATCTTAGTTCAACCCGTCAGGGAGGCGCGGGCATGAGCGCGGCGCCTTTGACCTCAGCCGCGGCTGTTCCGGTTCTCGAGATGCGCAACATCTCGAAGACCTTCGGCACCACGCGTGCGCTGTCCAATGTATCCCTCACGGTGCATGCCGGCGAGGTTCACGCGCTGATGGGCGAGAACGGCGCAGGCAAATCGACGCTCATGAAGGTGCTCTCCGGCGCCTATACGGCAGATGCCGGCGGCGAAATCCTCATTGACGGTAAGCCGGTTGTTACCGGCGATCCGAACAAGGCCAAGGAAAACGGCATCGCCGTCATCTACCAGGAACTGTCGCTCGCGCCGAATCTCTCGGTCGCGCAGAACATGTTCCTCGGCGCCGAACCCTCGCGTTTCGGCATCCTCGATCGTTCCGGCATGCGTTCCCAAGCGGAGCCGATCCTGAAGCGGCTTGGCCTCGGCTTCAGTGCCGATACCATGGTTGCGACGCTGTCGCTTGGTGAACGGCAGATGGTCGAAATCGCCCGTGCGCTGACGACCAATGCGCGCATCATCGTCATGGACGAGCCGACCACCTCGCTCACCACCCGCGAGACGGACCGTTTGTTCGAGGTGATTGCCAGCCTCAAGGCGCATGGCATCGCCATCATCTATATCAGCCACCGGATGGAAGAGATTTATCAACTCGCCGATCGCGTCAGTGTGCTGCGCGACAGCGCCTATGTCGGCACGCTGGAGAGGAGCGATCTTTCCGCCGCCAAGCTGGTGTCGATGATGGTGGGTCGCGACCTCTCATCCTTCTACAAGAAGGAGCATAGCGCCCCCGCGGGTAAAAAGGCGGTTGTCCTGTCTGTCCGCGACGTCGGCGACGGGCGGCGCGTCCATCAATGTTCGTTCGATGTCCATGCCGGCGAAGTCATGGGTATTGCCGGTCTCGTCGGATCCGGGCGGACGGAACTGGCGCGACTGATCTTCGGTGCCGACGCGAAGACGAGCGGCGCGGTGGCCCTCAACGGCCGGGAGCTCAACATCCGCAGCCCGCGCGATGCGATGGATGCCGGCATCGCTTACCTGACAGAAGACCGGAAGGGGCTCGGGCTGTTCCTCGACATGTCGATAACCGACAACGTCAACGTTGCGGTCATTGGCGAAGATGCGCGCTTCGGCTCCGTTCTGGATTTTGCCAAGGCGCGCCAGCGGGCTGACAAGGCCGTCTCCAACCTCTCGATCCGCACCAACAGCACCAGCATCAATGTCGGCGCCCTGTCGGGCGGCAACCAACAGAAGGCGCTGATTGCCCGGCTGCTCGAAACGCGCCCCAAGGTCATCATCCTTGATGAACCGACCCGTGGCGTCGATGTCGGTGCCAAGTCGGAAATCTACCGGATCATCGATGAACTGGCTCGTGAGGGGATCGCCATCGTGCTGATCTCCAGCGACCTGCCGGAGATCATCGGCATCGCTGACCGGGCGCTTGTCATGCGCGAAGGGCGGATTGTTGGCGAGGTGAAGGCAGCGCCCGGCGCGCCCATCGCGCAGGAGGCAATTATGACGCTGTCGACCGGCTCGATGACGGACAAAGTGCAGGAGGAGGCCTGAGGGCAGGACATGACAACCATCCAGACCGAATCGAAAGCCAAGAACAAGGCCAGACTGGGCTCCACGCTGACCGCACTCGGCATGTTGCCGGTGCTGATCCTGCTCGCGATCGGCTTCCATCTGTTGAGCGGCCGGTTCCTATCGGTGAACAACCTGTCGATCGTCATGCAGCAGGCCTCGATCAACACCGTGCTGGCAGCGGGCATGACCTTCGTCATCCTCACCGGTGGCATCGACCTGTCGGTCGGATCGATCCTTGCAGCATCGGCCATGGTGGGCGTCATCGTCTCCCTCTGGCCGGATATCGGCATGCTCGGCGTACCGGCGGCAATCGGTGTCGGCCTGGCTTGCGGCCTCATCAACGGCATGATCATCGCCTTCCTGAAGCTGCCGCCTTTCATCGTGACGCTCGGCTCGCTCACCGCCATGCGCGGCATTGCCCGCCTGCTCGGCAATGACACCACTGTCTTCAACCCCGACCTGCCGTTCGACTTCATCGGCAATGGTTCGCTGTTCGGCATTCCGTGGCTGGCAATCATCGCGATCGTCACCATCCTGGTGTCCTGGTTCATCCTGAAGCGCACCGTGCTCGGCAACTGGATTTATGCGGTCGGCGGCAATGTGGAGGCGGCACGACTGACGGGTATCAAGGTGCCGCTGGTTCTGCTGTTCGTTTACGCGATGTCGGGCCTGTTTTCCGGTCTCGGCGGCGCCATGTCGGCGGCGCGCCTTTATGCGGCAAATGGCCTGCAGCTTGGCCAGGCTTATGAGCTTGACGCGATTGCGGCCGTCATTCTCGGCGGCACCAGCTTTGTTGGCGGGATCGGCTCCATCTGGGGCACGCTGATCGGGGCTCTGATCATCGCCGTGCTTTCGAACGGCCTGATCCTCGTCGGGGTCTCGGACATCTGGCAGTACATCATCAAGGGCTTGGTCATCATCGTCGCCGTGGCGCTGGACCGCTACCGTGCGAAGGGCTTGAGCCGCACCTGATCCGCCTCCACGAGGCGTATGCATTCCGGAAATTCGAGGAAATTTTCGGCAACAACGGCGCGAGGAGCGTCATCAAGAGGAGGAAAACATGCGCATGCTTTCTAAACTCATGCTCGGTACGGCACTTGCTGCCGCCATCGCCATGCCGGCAGCCGCCAAAGATCTGAACAAGATCGGCATCTCGGTCGGCCTGCTCGGCAACCCCTTCTTCGTGGCCACCATCAAGGGCATCGAAGACGCGGCCAAGAAGATCAACCCGAACGTCCAGGTCACCTCGGTTTCGGCCGATTATGACCTCAACAAGCAGGTGTCGCAGATCGACAGCTTCATCGCTGCCGGTGTCGACATCATCATGCTGAACGCCGTTGACGCCAAGGCCATCGCGCCTGCTGTCAAGAAGGCAACCGCTGCCGGTGTCGTGGTCGCTGCATTCGACGTGTCGGCACCCGGTGCGGATGTCACCGTCATGACCAACAACGTCAAGGCGGGTGCGGATGCGTGCCAGTACATCGTCGACAAGCTGGGCGGCAAGGGTGATGTCGTCATCATCAACGGCCCGGCGTCGTCCTCGATCCTCGATCGCGTGCAGGGCTGCAAGGAAACCTTCGCCAAGTCTCCGGACATCAAGATCCTGTCTGACGACCAGAACGGCCAGGGTTCACGCGATGGTGGCCTGGCGGTAATGCAGGGCCTGCTCACCCGCTTCCAGAAGATCGACGGCGTCTTTGCCATCAACGATCCGACGGCGATCGGTGCCGAGCTTGCCGCCAAGCAGCTGAACCGCAACGAGTTCATCATCACCGCGGTCGATGGTGCCCCGGATATCGAAAAGGCTCTTGCCGGCGGCAATTCGCTGATCAAGGCCTCCGCCTCGCAGGACCCCTATACGATGGCGGGACAGGCGCTGCAGCTTGGGGTCGATGTGCTGAACGGCAAGAAGCCGGCCGAGCCGGTCGTGCTGCTCGATCCCCAGCTGATCACGGCGGAAAACCTCAAGGACTACAAGGGCTGGACAGCGGTTCGCTGATTTTCGCGGCTCTTGGCCCCGGGCGCTCCTCAAGGCCCGGGGCTTTCTCATCAAACAGGTTTCTTCGGGCGGTCGTTTTTCATGTCTAAGATTGGTGTTCACTCCTTTGTCTGGAGCGCTGGTTCATCCAAGGATGAGCTTGAAAGCGCGATGGTTCGCTCGCATGAGCTCGGCTTCGACCTGATTGAGTTTTCGTATATCGACCCGGCCCAGGTGGATGTGAAATGGCTCGCCGCCCGCTTGCAGGAGCTGAAGCTCGATGTGGCGATCAGCATGGGCCTGCCGCCGGAAGGCGATATCTCAAGCGACGACGCGAGCACGGTCGCGCACGGCACGGAGATCCTCAAGACGGCGATTGCGCTGACGCGTGATCTCGGCGGCACCAAGCTTGCCGGCATCCTGAGCTCTGCGCATGGCAAGCAGGAGGCGGCGCTGACGCGCAAGGGCTGGGACACCAGCGTCACGACCTTTGCCAAGGTTGCCGATTATGCCAGGGACGCTGGCGTGACGCTCAACCTCGAAGTGGTGAACCGCTTCGAAAGCAACATGCTGAACACCGCCGCCCAAGGCATGGCCTATATCGTTGATGTCGGTGCATCGAACGTCTTCCTGCATCTCGATACGTTCCACATGAACATCGAGGAGGCCGATGTCGGCCTCGCCATCCGGCATGCCGCCGACAAGATCGGCTATGTCCATATCGGCGAAAGCCACCGTGGTTATCTCGGCACCGGCAATATCGATTTTGCCGCGATCTTCGATGCGCTGGTGGCGGTCGGCTGGCAGGATTACGTCACCTTCGAATCCTTCTCCTCCGCCATCGTCGACCGGGCGCTGTCGCTGAAGACGGCCATCTGGCGTGACCTCTGGACCGACAACGTCGCGCTGGCCAAGCACGCGCATTCCTTCATCACGCTCGGCATGGAAACGGCGCGCCTGAAGGCGGAGCTTACGCAGAAAGCGCACCTGCCTTAAAGGCGAGAGGCTGCCGCTTAGGCGGCAGGCTCCAGGATGATCGTGCTGACGATCTCTTCGGCAATGCGGCTGTCGCTATAGAGGAGCGGCACATATTCGCCACGCGCCCAGATCTGCGCCAGGTCACTGTAATGCGGCGAGCGCGGATCGCCGGACTGGCCCGGCGTGTTGATGCAGAAGCTGTTGTCCCAGTCGCCGACATCCATCACCAGCCGGACGGACGCACCTGCCGTGATGCCGAAATCGCTCATCCGGTAAGCTGCGTGCATGGGGGTGGAGCGGCTTCCGCCAAGCGGCAGCGGCCCGACGTTCCAGGATCCGGACAGACCGGTATCTGCCCGCCCTGCGGCATGCTCGAAAAGGATCTGGTGCAGCTTGCCCCACTGCCAGCCGGCGGGGTCGTCACCGAGGCGCTTGCTGCAGTCGCCGTAGGCTGCCGAGAGCGTCGCAAGTAACATGTCGTCCCGCTCGCCTTGGGTCCAACGGCTGCCGGGCTCGGACAGCAGCGCCAGCATGTAGTCGACGTCGCCGGGCAGCAGCATCTGCCGCACCGTCTCGTTCGGCGCGAACTTCGCCAGCAGCGCCGGACGCAGGTGCTTCATCCACCACACCTCGAAGAGTGCGGCCGGTGCGCTGGTGGCTCTCAGGTGATGGTCCCAGCCATCCAGGAGCGCGATTGCTGCCTGATGCGTCTCGTCCAGAATTTTGCTGCCTTTCAAGCCGGACAACAGACCGCAGATCACCGCCGCCGGGCGGGAATGAACGTCGGTCTGCAGAGCCATGGAAGCTTGCAGCGTGTGCTTTGGATCAGCGCGCAGCACCGACTTGATGCGCTCCGCGCGGCTTCGTTCGGCCCATTCGTGGCCGATCGAGGGTGCATTCTTCGGGCGGCCGGCGGGAAGGTTCATCTCGTTGGCAGAGGCCACAAAACCCTCGGCGGGATTGAAGGTGCGCGGAAGCTGGTCGGGCGGCAGGAACCCATCCCATTCATGCGAGCCGTCGCCCGGCACGGGAAGCAGCCCTTCCCAGTTGCGGCGGATCGGCGTGAAGCCGGCGGTGTACCAACCGATATTGCCTGCGGTGTCGGCGCAGACATGGTTGACCGACGGGCTGCCCCAGGAGCCAAGCGTGTCGGCAAAAGCCTCGACGGAGCCAGTCCGCATGTAGGAAAGGCTGCCGAGATAAGCGGCGGAGCCGGGCGAATGCCACACCGAGCGCATGGCCATAACCAGATGCTTGGCCGGATCCTCGTAAAGAACCGGCCCGTGGCGAGTGAAGCTGAGGGTCAGCGTCTGCTCGTCGTGCCCCTTGATCTCGAAGCGTTCGGTCACCCGTTCGATCGCTTCCCAGCCGTCGCCGAACCGGTAGTGCTCGCGATCACCGTCCTTAGTCCGGTAGACATAGACGTCTTCCTGGTCGGCGCCAAAGATGGTGAGACCGAAGGCAATCTTGTCATTGTGACCAAGCGAAATGCCAGGTGCCGTCGGCTCGCCGGTCCCGATCGCGTTGAAGCCCGGTGCCTCGAGATGCACGAGGTAACGCAGCGAGGGCACGGCATAAGCGCGGTGCGGGTCGCTCGCCAGGATCGGCCGGCCAGTCTCTGTGCGTGAACCATGGACGGCCCAGTTGTTCGACCCCTCTTCGGCGATGCGCTCGATGACGTCACCGAGGTCGGTCACCTCGGTCCAGCGCCAGACGTCGTCCATCGTGGCCGAAAGCCTTGCCTTGTCGAACGTAACCGGGGCGGTCGCCAGCTTGAACAGGCGCGTGGCTTCCATGGAAATGTCGGTGAGTTCAACGCCCTCGGCTGGCTGCGGCTGCACCGGTGGGTTGAGGTCGAACCGCAGCAGGTCGGTTTCCGCATCCGCCATCGCCATGATGTTGGCGCGCAGGATCTCCGACAACCCGTTGCGGGTGAGCGCGTGGCTGCGGATCCGCACGACATCGGACGGCTGCCAGAATGCCGGCTGGGTCCCGAAGACTGAAAACTCCGGCGGAAGCCGTGAAGGCTCGTTCCGGCAGAACTCGACATAGGCGTTGATGCCCGCGACGAAGGCGGTGCAGATCGCTTGTGTGTCCGGAGCGTAGCTTGTCCATTCCGGCGTCATGTCGCCCCGATACAGGAAGTGGCGCGCGGCATGGTCCTGCGCCAGGTAACCCGGACCGAAATCGGCCGCCAGAAGTCCAAGTCCGCGCTTGCGCCAGAGGTCGAGCTGCCACAGGCGATCGCGTGCTGCATTGAAACCCTGCACAAAGAACAGGTCTTGCTCATTTGCCGCCTTGATATGCGGGATGCCCCATCGGTCGATGCGGATCGTCGCCGGCTCCTGCAGTCCGCGCAGCTGGATGGTCTGGCTCGTCATCGCATCGGTCATGAAATTCCCTCGGGCATGGTGGCAGGCAAGGCGGGGCGCCGGGTCAAGAATGGTGCTCGCCGATATCCCAGTACAATCCGGCCATCATGGCGAGGCCCTCGCGCACGATCGAGATCGGCAGATGCTCGTTCGGCGCATGCTGCAGGCAGCCGGGAAAGGAGTGCGGGATCCAGATCGTTGGCAGCCCCAGAAGATCGGAAAAGATATTATTCGGCAAAGATCCGCCCAGGTTCGGCAGGATAGCCGGCGGCTGACCGAGCGTCTGTTCGATCGAGGCCGAGACGCGCTTGACCCATGGGTGATCGGGATCCAGGCGGCTTGCAAGGAAGATGGCGTCCGTCGGATCCTTGACCACGACCCGGTCATAACCTGCGTCCTGCAGTGCCTTGCGCACCGCCGGCACGACAGCATCCGGATCGACGCCGAACGGAAACCGCAGCTGGACGCGGGCGCGCGCCTTGGGCGGGATGGCGTAGAGCGGCTGGGCAAGGTTGCCGCATTCCATTTCCATTACCTCGAAGGAGCTCCAGGCGAAGACCTTTTCCTCCGGCGTCAGGCCCGGCTCGCCCCACCACGGTTCGATTGGTGGATCGTCGGCCGCCGGCTCGATCTTGCAGTGCTTCAACGCCTCACGGACATTCTCCGGGATCTTGCCCGGGGTCATCGCCGGCACCTTGATCTTGCCGGTGCGGTCTACGAGCGCGGTGATCGCGTGGCACAGTTCGATGCCTGGATTGGAGAGGATGCCGCCCCAGTTGCCGGAATGCTGGAAGCTTTCGCGCGCGTTGATTTCCAGATGGAAAGACATGCCGCCGCGGGCACCGAGGAAGATGGTCGGGCGGTCAAGTGCGAGGCGCGGACCGTCGGAAGCGATGAAGACATCGGCGGCCAGCTCTTCCCGGTGCGCGGCGCACATTTCCTCAAGACCGAGAGAGCCGGATTCCTCTCCCATCTCGATCAGGTATTTGAGGTTGAAACCGAGCGAACCCCTGACGGCGAGCAGCGCTTCGATCGCCGCCAGATTGACGGCGTGCTGGCCCTTGTTGTCGGCGGTGCCCCTTCCATACCAGGCGCCGTTCCTTTCGGTCATGTCGAAGGGGCCCAGCCCTTCGTCCCATTGTCCATCCAGGCCGGCGACCACGTCGCCATGGCCATATTGCAGCACCGTGGTCAAGCTCGGGTCCTCGATCCGCTCGGCGATCAGGAAGGGTCCCGGTGCCAAGTCATTCTCATAGACCTTGACGGCAAAGCCGAGTCGCTCGAAGAACGGCTGCATCTCTTCGCTGATGTAACGCCAGAGATCAGGCTTGTTTGCCGCAACGCGGCTCGCCGACGGGATCGCCACGCGCCGGCGCAAGGCGGCTTCGAACGTGCCGTCGTCGAGATAGCTGACGGCCTTGTTTATCGTGGCCTGGCGGGATGGGGTTTCAGTCATCGAGAACATCCTCCAGGTCACTCAAGTTCACGTCAGTTCGGTCAGCTGCGGGCGAACATCGGCCCGCCCTTGTGCGCGGGAAAACCATAACCGTTGATCATCACGAGGTCGATGTCGCTCGGTCGGGCTGCGATGCCTTCCGCTAGCAGGGCCTCGCCTTCGGCGGCCATTGCCTGCAGCATCCGCTGCTGGATCTCTTCGGTCGAGAAGCTGCGGGGCCTAATGCCCTTCTTGGCACGCGCGGCCTCGATGATTGCGGTCACTTCCGGATCAACGGTGCGCTTGCCGTCCGGATAGGCGTACCATCCACGTCCGGCCTTTTGTCCCAGGCGTCCCGCTTCGCAAAGCGTATCGGCAATCTCGACATAGCGCTCGGCGGAATCCCGCGTCGCGGCCTGCCGCTTGCGGCGTGCCCAGGCGATCTCGAGACCTGCCATGTCGTAGACGGCAAAAAGCCCCATCGGGAAGCCGTAGTTTTCCAGCGCCGCATCGATCTCATGCGGCAGCGCGCCATCTTCCAGCAGGAACTCGGCTTCGCGGCGATAGGCCGAAAAGATCCGGTTTCCGATGAAGCCTTCCGTGACGCCGGTGACGACCGGCAGCTTGCGGAGCTTCTTGGCGACGGCCAGGCCTGTCGCCAGCGCATCCGGCGCAGTCCTGGCGCAGCGTACGACTTCCAGAAGCCGCATGACATGTGCCGGCGAGAAGAAGTGCATGCCGATGACGCGCTCCGGATGCGCGGTCGCCGCCGCGATCTCGTCCGGGTTCAGGTAGCTGGTGTTGGTGGCTAGGATCGCGTCCGGACGGATCACGCGGTCGAGGCGCTGGAAGAGGTCGATCTTGACGTTGAGGTCATCGAAGACAGCTTCGATCACGAGATCGCAAGGTGCGAGGTCGGTGTCTGACGCGTTTACGGACAGTCGCGCCTTCTGGGCTTCGAAACCGGCCTGGTCGAGGCGGCCGGAGGAAAGGTTGCGCTCCAGCAGTCCGATGATGCGCTCGCGACCCTTTTCGGCGGCTTCGGCCGTCTGGTCGAGGCCGATGACTGCATAACCAGCGCCCAGTGCTGCAACGGCGATGCCGCTGCCCATCAGGCCGAGCCCGCAGATGCCGATCGTCTTGACCGGACGCGGCTCGACGCCCTCCAGGCCATCCACCTTCGACGATTCCCGTTCGGCGAAGAAGACATGGCGCAGCGCTGCGGCCTCGCGGCTGTCACGCAGCGTCAGAAAGGTAGAGCGTTCGTCGGCAAGCCCTTCGGCGAGGGGGCGGGTTGCGGATGTGACGAGCCGCACGGCTTCGGCCGGGGCTTTCTGCCCTCGCGCCTTGACGAGGATCTTGCCGCTGATCTTTTCGAGTTCGGCCGCATCCGCCGGTGCGACATCCAAGGCGCCGGTGCGACGAAGCGATTTGCCGACAAGGCTGCGTGCAACCGCGACAGCCGCCGGGACGAGATCGTTTTCGGCAGTCTGGTCGATGATGCCGAGCCTCACGGCCTCATCCGCCTTGGCGATGCGGCCGGACGCGATGAGATCCAGTGCTGCCGGGATGCCGATGAGCCGGGGCAGGCGCTGGGTGCCACCGGCGCCCGGGACGATGCCGAGCTTCACTTCCGGCAGGCCGACCTGCGCGGTCGGAGACGATACGCGGCAGTGGCATGCAAGCGCCACTTCCAGGCCACCACCCAGCGCGGCGCCATTGATGGCCGCAACAACGGGCTTTGCCAGGTTCTCGATCTTTTCGATGACGGACGGAAGCGTCGGGTCGAGCGCTGGCTTGCCGAACTCCTTGATGTCGGCGCCGCCAATGAAAGTCTTGCCGGCACCGGTAATGACAACTGCATCCACGGAGGCGGACGATTCCGCATGCGACAGGGCCTTCTCAAGGCCTGCACGGACATCCACCGACGTGGCGTTGACGGGCGCGTTATCGAGGGTGACGACCAGGATTCCGTTGTCGAACGTGCCCGAAACGGTGGCGGAAAAGGAGGTCGTCTCGCTCATGGTTCTTATTCCGGAATTACAGCGGTTGCCTGGATCTCGATCTTGGCGCGGTCTTCCACAAGGGCAACGACCTGCACGGCGGCCATGGCCGGGAAGTGCTTGCCGATTACCTCACGGTAGGCCTGGCCGATACCCTTGAGGTTGCCAAGGTATTCCGCCTTGTCAGTGAAGTACCAGGTCATGGTGGTGATATGCTGCGGGCCAGCGCCGGCTTCCGCCAGCACAGCCACGATGTTCTGCAGCGTCTGCTTGACTTGGCCAACGAAGTCGTCGGTCTCGAACTGGCACTGTGCGTTCCAGCCGATCTGCCCGCCGACAAAAACCTGACGACCCGTGGCGGCCACGCCGTTCGAGTAGCCGATCGGCTTTGCCCAGCCCTCAGGCTGCAGAATCGTGTGCATCTTGCTTCTCCAAATGGGTGTTGAGCGCTGCGCGCATATCGTCAGGCCAGGGAAGGGCCTTGTGTGTTTCGTGCCATGTCACGACGAGCCGCTGCTTTGCGGTCCAGAGCAGCCGGTCGCCGGCACGCACTTCGTGCTCGAGGTCCACCGAACTGTTGCCGATCCGCATGACCTTGACCGTGAAGTCCATCCGGTCGCCATGAAAGCCGGGGCTCTTGAAGGTGAGGTCGAGGGTGACTGTCGGGAGCCCGATCTTCCGCTCGTTGATCATCTGCGGCCAGGGGAAGCCGAGGGTTCCGAAAAACTCCTCGTACACGCCGACCAGGATGTTCAGGTAGGACGGGAAGTAGGCGATGCCCGAGGGGTCGCAATCGCCAAAGTTCAGCCGTCGTGTGGTCGTGTAGGCCATCGTCGCCTCAAGCCTTCAGCAATTCGCGGGCAATGATGATCTTCTGAACCTCGGTCGCACCCTCGTAGATGCGCAGCGCCCGGATTTCGCGGTAGAGGCTTTCGGTGATCTCACCGCTTTTCACGCCACGACCGCCGAAGATCTGCACCGCACGGTCGATCACCTGTTGTGCGTTTTCCGTCGCCACCATCTTCGCCATTGCGGCTTCCTTGGTGGTCGGCAGGCCCTGTACGTCACGGCGCCAGGCGGCACGGTAGGTGAGCAAAGCACCGGAATCGATGCCAGCCGCCATGTCGCCGAAGGCGGCCTGGGTCAGTTGCAGATCCGACAGATGGTTGCCGAACATCGGCCGCGCCTTGGCATAAGCGACCGCTTCATCGAGCGCCCGCTTGGCAAAACCGAGGGCTGCTGCGGCCACGGAGGCCCGGAAGATGTCGAGCGTACGCATGGCGATCTTGAAGCCTTCGCCGGGCGCGCCAAGCAGGCGCGATGCCGGAATGCGGCAGTTCTCGAAGCGGATTGTCGCCAGCGGATGCGGCGCAATCACGTCGATGCGTTCGGCGATCGAAAAGCCCGGGTCGTCGGCAAAAACGACAAAGGCGGAAATGCCGCGTGTGCCGGGTGCTTCGCCGGTGCGGACGAAAACCGTGTAGACGTCGGCAATGCCGCCGTTGGAGATCCAGGTCTTTTCCCCGTCGAGGATATAGTGATCGCCGTCCTTGCGGGCCGAGCAGGCCATCGCGGCAACATCGGAGCCGGCTTCCTTTTCCGACAGCGCAAAGGCCGAGATCCATTCGCCGGCCTGCACCTTCGGCAAGACTGTGCGACGCAGTTCTTCCGAACCGGAAAGCCCGATAGCGCCGGTGCCGAGGCCCTGCATGGCAAAGGCGAAATCCGCCAAGCCATCATGCCAGGCAAGCGTTTCGCGCGTCAGGCAGGCTGCCCGGGAATCGATCGGCTGGGTGCCGCCGGCGCCGGTGGCTGCATCGAGCAGACCCGCCTGGCCGAGCGCCTTGACGATGGCGCGGCAGGCGTTGTCCGTGTCCGAATGGTCGATGTTGCTCAGCGCACCCGAAGCCGCGAACGCGTCGAGCTTCTCAGCCAATGCCTTGTGGCTGTCATCGAAGAACGGCCAGTCGAGGAAGTCCCGGCTGGGTCCCTTGAGGTTGGTCGGAGCTGCCATCAGTTGCCCTCGAAAGTGGGCTTGCGCTTTTCCGCAAAAGCTTCGAATGCGCGACGGAAGTCCTTGGTCGCCATGCAGATCGCCTGGGCCTGCGCTTCCGACTCGATCATTTCGTCGATGCCCATCGCCCATTCCTGGTTGAGCATGGTCTTGGTCATCGTATGCGCAAACCAGGGGCCGTCAGCCAGCGAGTGTGCAAGCTTCTTGGCCTCGGCCTCGAGAACCTCGGCTGTGTGGATGGTGTTGAAGAAGCCCCAGGCCTCGCCTTCGCGCGCGTTCATCGTGCGGCCGGTGAACAGGAGTTCGGCAGCGCGGCCTTGGCCGATGATGCGCGGAAGGATGCCGCACGCGCCCATGTCCGCACCGGCAAGGCCAACGCGGGTAAAGAGGAAAGCGGTCTTGGCTTCCGGCGTCGCCAGCCGGATGTCGGATGCCATGGCGAGGATTGCGCCGGCGCCAACGCAGATGCCGTCGACGGCGGCGACGATCGGCTGTGGGGCCTTCTTCATCGCCTTGACCAGATCCCCAGTCATGCGGGTGAACGCAAGCAGGTCCGGCATCGCCATGTGGGTCAGCGGCTCGATAATTTCGAAGACGTCGCCGCCGGACGAGAAGTTGCCGCCGGCACCGGTCAAGACGACCGAACGCACGTCCGATGCATAAGCCAGGTCGCGGAAGAGGTCGCGCATCTCGGCATAGCTTTCGAATGTCAGCGGGTTCTTACGCTCGGGCCGGTTCAGGCGCAGCGTTGCCACACGGCCGTCTTCGCTCACGTCCCAGAGAAAGTGCTTCGGCTTGTAGTCCTTGAAAGGCCTCAGGTGCCCAGCCATGGAAGTCGGTTCTACGCTCATCCTGCCAATACCTCCCCACCGGCAACCGCAATTGCCTGTCCATTGATCGAAGCCGCTCCGGGCGATGCGAGCCACAGAACGGTGTCTGCCACTTCCTCGGGTTTCACCAGGCGTCCCTGCGGGTTGCTTTTGGTGAATTCCTTCATTGCCTGTTCTCCCGTTCGACCGGTTTTCGCGACGATCGTCTCGATCGATCGGGCGATCAGCGGCGTGTCGGTAAAGCCCGGGCAAACGGCATTCACGGTAATGCCGGTCTTTGCCAGTTCCAAGGCCAGCGACCGGGTAAGACCGATAACCCCATGCTTGGCGGCAACATAGGCCGAGACATAGGCATAACCGGTCAGCCCCGCCGTCGAGGCGATGTTGATGATTCGGGCGCCGGCGCCGTATTCCTTCAGGTCGCCGAGCACCGCCTGGGTCACAAGGAACACGCCGGTCAGATCCACCGACATGACGCGGTTCCACATCTCGGGCGACGTCTTTTCAAATGGCGCGCTCGGGCCTTCACCGGCATTGTTGACGAGAATGTCGATCGGCCCGAAGCAGGCGCGGGCGCTCTTCAACCCGTTGGCGATCGCAATCCCGTCGGTGACGTCAAAGCCGTCCGCGACGCAGACCCGGTCCTTGCCGAGCTTCGCCGCCAGTGCTTCCAGCGGTTCGGCGCGACGACCGGCCAGGGTGACGCGGGCGCCGGCTTCCACCAGTTGGGTGGCAATGGCAGCGCCGATACCGCTGCCTGCACCCGTTACCAGGGCATGCCGGTCTGCCAGCCGTGCGGCAATCGGTTCGCTCATCACTTGCCCCTATTTTGCTGCGACGGTCGGTCCCACAGCCGGGGGAGCCGCTGCTGCTGCCGCACGTGCGAGATTGGTCTCGTATTGCGACTTGCCAGAATAGTACTGCTTTGGCCACGGAATGTTCGTGAGGCCGATCTTGGCCGCTTCGTGCAGAACCCAGGCAGGATCCGCCAGATGCGGACGCGCGACGGCGCAGAGATCGGCGCGGCCGGCAGCGATGATGGAATTCGCCTGGTCGGCTTCGGCGATCGCGCCAACCGCAATCGTCGGGATGCCGACTTCGTTGCGGATCTTGTCGGAGAACGGCGTCTGGAAGAGGCGGCCATAAACCGGCTTTTCTTCCTTCCACACCTGCCCGGACGAGCAGTCGATCACGTCGGCACCGGCTTCCTTGAACATGCGCGCGAAGATCGCGGCATCTTCCGGCGTATTGCCGCCCTCGAACCAGTCGTGGCACGACAGGCGCACCGAGATCGGCTTGTCTTCGGGCCAGACTTCGCGGATCGCCTTGAAGACTTCCAGCGGGTAACGCGCACGGTTCTCGTGGCTGCCGCCGTATTCGTCCGTACGCCGGTTGGTAAGCGGCGAGAGGAACGAGGACAGCAGGTAGCCGTGGGCGCAGTGCAGTTCCAGCCAGTCGGCGCCTGCCTCGGCGGCGTATTTCGCAGCGCGCACGTGGTCAGCCTTGACGCGGTCCATGTCGGCGCGGTCCATGGCCTTCGGAACCTGGCTATTCTTCAGGTAGGGCAGGGCCGATGCGGAGATCAGCGGCCATCCACCTTCTTCGAGCGGCTGATCGATGCCTTCCCAGGCGAGCTTGGTCGAGCCCTTGCGGCCTGCATGGCCGAGCTGGATGCCAACCTTGGCAGCGGAATTGTTGTGAACGAAGTCAACGAACCGCTTCCAGGACGCCGCCTGCTCGTCGTTCCATAGGCCAAGGCAGCCGGGGGTGATGCGGGCATCCGGCGAAACGCAGGTCATTTCCGCGAACACCAGTCCGGCGCCGCCGAGTGCGCGCGAGCCGAGATGGACGAGGTGGAAATCATCAAGCACGCCGTCCTTGGCTGAATACATGGCCATCGGCGACATGACGATGCGGTTCGGCAGGTGGCAACCGCGGACAGAGTAGGGCGTGAACATCGGCGGCACGGTGCGCGCGTTCTCACTCACTTCGATGCCATTTTGCTTGGCGAACCAGCGCTCGTAACCGTCGAGCCACTTCGGATCGCGCAGGCGCAGGTTCTCGTGGCTGATACGCTGCGAGCGGGTCAGCATGGAATACATGAACTGCTCGGGCGGCAGCGTATCGGCATAACGCTGGCCAACGACCTCGAACCATTCCATGGCGTTGCGTGCCGCATTCTGGATGCGGGCGACGTCGACGCGACGGATTTCCTCGTAGGTTTCGAGAACCGCGGGGATCTTGTCCTTCTGGTGGCCAAGCTTGTTGAACTGGTTGGTGAGCTCGATCGCGTCGTCGATGGCAAGCTTGGTGCCGGAACCGATCGCGAAATGGGCGGTATGAGCTGCGTCACCCATCAACACGACATGCGAGTTGCCATTGAAATGGCTCCACTTGCCGCAGATGAGACGGTTGAAGTTCAGCCAGGCGCTGCCACGCAGGTGGCGCGCATTGGTCATCAGTTCAGCGCCCTCGAGCACTTCGGAGAAGAGGTTCTGGCAGAAGTCGATGGAGCCTTGCTGGTCCATCTGGCCAAGCCCGTGCTTCTCGTAGGCTTCTTCCGTGGTCTCGACGATGAAGGTCGAGGTGTTTTCGTCGAACTTGTAGATATGCGCCTGGAACCAGCCGTGGTCGGTCTTGCGGAAATCGAAGGTGAAGGCGTCGAACAGCTTGTTGGTGCCGAGCCAGATATAGCGGTTCGGACGGACGAGCAGGTCGGGCTCGAATACGTCCGTGTAGCGGTTGCGGATCTTTGAGTTGAAGCCGTCCGAGGCAATGATGAGGTCCGCGTCCGGATAATCGACGTCGCCGTTCGATTCCGTCTCGAACACCAGCTCGACGCCAAGCTGCTCGCAGCGGCGCTGCAGGATGTTGAGGAGCTTCTTGCGGCCGATGCCGACAAAGCCGTGGCCGGATGTGCGCTGGCGGGTGCCCTTGAAGAGCAGCTCGATATCGTCCCAATGGTTGAACGCGTCTTCAATCTCGGCGGCGCTTTCCGGATCCCATGCGCGCATGGACACCATGGTCGCATCAGAGAACACCACGCCCCAGCCGAACGTGTCGTATGGCTTGTTGCGCTCCACGACGGAGATGGAGTGCTCCGGGTGGAACTTCTTCATCAGGAGTGCAAAATAGAGACCTGCTGGACCACCACCAATACAGACGATGCGCATATCCGAAATCCTCCTGAACGCCTAATCGATCGTTATTTTAAGTTTAAACTATATGGGCGGAAAGCGACGCGTCAAGCGATAAATCAAAAGCCGCGTGGCGGCCGTCGCGTCGAAAGCGCCCTCCCGTTCCCGTTGTGATCGCTTAACAAGCCAAGGCTTGGGCGTCGAGCCGGCTTGGTCTTGCCTGAGCTGCCGTCATGCGGAGCAAATGTGCGCGCAATAAGCATGCAAATGCATATAAATTGGCGCTCGATACAAAATTCGTCATGATTCTGTTGCGTTGGCTTGCCGAAGACTGCGCTTCGGTTTGACAGCTTTCCCATCAGGAAATATGATTTTGCAAGTTTTCTGGGATGCAGAGGGAAAGTCATGGCTGAACGGTCATTCGCGCGGGAAGTCGAGGATCTGAAGCTTGGGGAAGGCGAGATCTTCCGCGGGGAAGGTATCCTTGCAATTACCAAGGCCCTTCTTCAGTCGGGCGTTTCCTATGTCGGCGGCTACCAGGGTTCGCCGATTTCGCATCTGATGGATGTGCTGGCTGACGCCAAGGACATCATGGAGGATCTCGGCGTTCATTTCGAGACGTCTGCATCCGAAGCAGCTGCCGCGGCCATGCTGTCCGCCTCCGTCATGTATCCGGTGCGCGGTGCCGTGACCTGGAAGTCGACCGCCGGCACCAACGTGGCGTCCGACGCGCTTTCCAACCTTTCCTCTGGTGGCGTCAATGGCGGCGCGCTCATCATCCTCGGTGAAGACTTCGGCGAAGGTTCGTCGATCATGCAGGAACGCAGCCACGCCTTCGCAATGAAGTCGCAGATGTGGCTCCTCGATCCGCGCCCGAACCTGCCATCGATGGTTCAGGCCGTCGAAGATGGATTTGAACTGTCGGAGGCGTCGTCCACGCCGGTCATGCTGCAGGTCCGCATCCGCGCCTGCCACGTGCATGGCCAGTTCGTCGCCAAGGACAACAAGCGTCCGGACTTCACCTTGAAGCAGGCGCTCGAGGACCCGGTCCGCGACGTCAACCGCATCGTGCTTCCGCCTGCCAACTTCATGCAGGACAAGGACAAGATCGAGCGCCGCTGGCCGGCCGCCGTCAACTTCATCAAGGAACGCAAGCTCAACGAGTTCTTCGGCCCGAAGGAAGGCGAGATCGGCATCATCACGCTCGGCGGCCACTACAACGGCGTCATGCGCGCGCTGCAGCAGATGGGCCTCGCCGACGTTTACGGCAACTCGCTCGTGCCGATCTACGTGATGAACGTCGCGTATCCGACCATCGATGACGAAGTCGTCGAGTTCTGCCTTGGCAAGAAGGCGGTGATCATGGTCGAGGAAGGCGCGCCGGAATATGTGGAGCAGACGCTTCACACGCTGATGCGTCGCCGTGACATCCAGACCAAGCTGCACGGCAAGGACATGCTGCCCCTTGGCGGCGAATATACCGCACCGGTGATGCTGAAGGGTCTGAAGACCTTCGTCGAAACCTATGATCGCCTGCTGCTCGGCAACCAGCCGCCGGTGCCGGATCCGACGCCGATCCTCAACGATCCGAAGGTCAAGGCGCTGGCCGACGTCGTGCCGGCGCGTCCGGCAGGCTTCTGCACCGGCTGTCCGGAGCGGCCGATCTTTGCGGCCATGAAACTCGTCGAAAAGGAGCTCGGCCCGCATCACGTGTCGGCTGACATCGGCTGCCACCTGTTCTCGATCCTTCCGCCCTTCAATATCGGCGGCACCACGATGGGCTACGGCCTCGGCCCGGCCTCGGCCTCGGCCTTCAACGTCGAGGCGGACAAGCGCTCGATCTCGGTGATGGGTGACGGCGGCTTCTGGCACAATGGTCTTGCGACCTCGGTAGGCAACGCGGTCTTCAACAAGCAGGACGGCGTCATTCTCGTCGTCGACAACTATTATTCGGCAGCAACCGGCGGCCAGGACATCATGTCATCGCGCGCCCTCAACCCGAACCGCAAGACGAACAACTCCATCGTCAACGCGGTGAAGGGCATCGGTGCGACCTGGGTACGTCAGATCGACCGCACCTATGATGTCGCCAAGATGCGTGACACGCTGAAGGAAGCGCTGACGACGGATGAGAAGGGGCCGAAGATCATCGTCGCCTCCTCCGAATGCATGCTGAACAAGCAGCGTCGTGTGAAGCCGCAGTTCAACAAGGCGGTGAAAGACGGCAAGCGGATGGTCAAGGAGCGCTTCGGCGTGGACGAAGACGTCTGCACCGGCGATCACGCCTGCATTCGTCTGTCCGGCTGCCCGTCGCTGTCAGTCAAGCATACCGATGATCCCCTGAAGGATGATCCGGTCGCGGCGATCGACAACAGCTGCGTCGGTTGCGGCAATTGTGGTGAAGTCTCGGAGGCCGCCGTTCTCTGTCCTTCCTTCTATCGCGCCGATGTGATCCACAACCCGACCCGTTGGGACAGCTTCGTTTCGAAGATGCGCAACAAGGTCATCGGCTGGCTGCAGGCGCGCCGCTCTGCCGGCCGTATCGTATTCGCGGACTGAGGGTTTTGAAGATGAACGAGATGGTAAACCCGAAGTCCCTGCTGGCAATCGACAAACCGCTGACCATTGCGATCCTCGCCATGGGTGGTCAGGGCGGCGGCGTGTTGGCGGACTGGATCGTGGGTCTTGCGGAAGAGCAGGGCTGGATGGCCCAGTCGACGTCTGTTCCAGGTGTCGCGCAGCGCACCGGGGCAACGATCTATTATATCGAGATGCTGCCGGCGCGTGATGGCGTGGCGCCGATCTTCTCGCTGATGCCGACGCCGGGCGACGTGGATATCGTGCTGGCATCCGAACTGATGGAAGCCGGCCGCTCGGTGCTGCGCGGTCTGGTCACGCCGGACAAGACGGTGCTGATTGCCTCCACGCATCGCTCCTTTGCGGTCGGCGAAAAGGAAAAGCCGGGCGACGGCATCGGTGATCCGACCGTGGTGGTCGGTGCGACAGACTTCGCAGCCAAGCGCACGATCGCCTTCGACATGGACAGCCTCGCCACCAAGAACGGCAGCGTCATCTCCTCGTCGATGTTCGGTGCGCTTGCTGCGGCCGACGTCTTACCCTTCGCGAAGGAAGCGTTCGAGGCGACCATCCGCGGTGGCGGCAAGGGCGTGGAGCCCAGCCTGCGTGCCTTCAACGCAGCTTACGAGCGTGCGAAGGCAAAGCCTCGCGATGAGGTCAGTGCCTCGCCGCCGAAGCGCTTTGATGCGATGCCGGAGACGGCCGGCCATCCGCAGCTCGACCGCCTCGTTCACCGGCTTCGCGCAGAGTTTCCGGAAGTAGCTTGGCCGCTGCTCTTTGCCGGCGTGAAGAAGCTGACGGATTTCCAGGATCCGGCCTATGCGGACGAATATCTTGATCGCGTCGGCCAACTCCACAAGCTCGACCGTGCCAATGGTGGCCAAGAGAAGGATTTTGCCTTCACCGTCCAGTCCGCCAAGTATGTTGCGGTCGCCATGGCCTATGACGATGTCATTCGGGTTGCCGACCTCAAGACCCGCGGCAGCCGTTTCGAGCGGGTGCGCAAGGAAGTCGGCGTCAAGCCTGACCAGATTCTCTACATGACCGAATACATGCACCCGCGCATGGAAGAGATCTGCGGCACGATGCCGAAGAAGCTCGGCCTGTGGATCGAGGAACGCCCCAAGCTGTTCGCCTGGCTTGACCGCCGGGTCAACAAGGGTCGCCGCGTCAAGACCGGCACGCTCTCCTGGTTCCTGACGCTTTATACGCTTGCCGCATTCCGCCGGATTCGTCGCAGCACCTTGCGGCACGCGCGCGAGACCGAACATCGCGAAGCATGGCTCAGCGCCGCAACCTCGCTCATTTCGCGCAACTATGATCTCGCCGTTGAAGTCATCAACAACCGGCGCCTGGTGAAGGGTTATTCCGATACCCACGCCCGCGGGCTTTCGAAATTCGATCGCGTCATGTCGGCACTTCAGACCTTGTCGGACCGCGAAGACGGTGCCGCGTGGATGAAGCGGCTGCGCCAGGCGGCCCTGCTTGACGAGGGTGGTATTGCGCTCGACGGCGCATTGAAGACCGTCGCCACGCTCTGATGAGCGTGGACGACACTGCTCAGATCAGCGCGGGTTCGCTCTAGATCTCGTGCTTGCGGATATTCAGGAGGATCTTGTGGAGTGTCGCGGTGAAGACGCGATACTCCTCCTCGTCGATGCCGTCGAACATCCGCATGAAGGAATCGTACATCGTCGGCCAGAAGCTCGCGAAGGCATCGCGTCCTGCTTCGGTGATCGTCACGTCGCGAATGCGCATGTCCTCAGGACGTGGCGTGCGGCGGATGTATCCCTGATCCTCAAGCGAATCCAGGGTGCGGCTCATCGTCGACTGCTCGATGACAGAGAACACAGAGAGCTCGTTGATGGTGAGCGATGAAGAGACGCTCAGCACCGCGAGCGTGCGCATCTTGGCCGTGGACAGGTCGTATTCGCGCAGTTCCTCCGACATGTTGGAGTTCCAGCGCGCCACGACGCGGTTCATCAGGTAAGGCGCGAAATGGTTGAGACCGATTTCTCCCATCGTGGGGGGAGGCAACGCGTTTCCGTCAGGATCCCTTCGCAGCACCACACCTGAAAACCGTTCTGCCATGAGCCCTCGTTTTGATCAGCCGATTGTCGTCATCGGAGCGATGAAGCGAGCAGGAAGCCGGAGCCGCCCGCAAGTCCAGGTCCCGGATGGGTTGAAGCCCCGATGTGGTACAGCCCCTGTATGTGGGTGCGGTGGTTAACAGACGACTTGAACGGCCGCCAGAGGAAAAACTGGTCGATGCCACAGAAGCCGCCGTAAGGATCACCGCCGACGAGGTTCATGTTCATGCATTCAAGGTTGGCCGGCGAGTAACAGCGGCGCGACAGCTTGATCTCGTGGAAGTTCTCGATGTGGCGCGCCAGCATAGCCTCGATGCGATCGGCGTAGCGTTCGCGCAATTCTTCGTTCCAGCGCCCATCGGCCGGCGTCTCGATCTCTCCGGCAGCGTCACCCTTGATGAAACGTGGCGTTTCCGGAAGCTGCAGCCACAGCACGGAGGCACCTTCCGGTGCGCGGGACGGGTCAAAGCTCGCAGGCTGGCCGACGCAGACGGTCGGTTCGGCGGGCAGCAGGCCGCGCTCGCATTCATTTGTAGCGCGAGATACGCCATCGAGCCCCGGCGTCAGGTGCAGCAGCGCGACCTTGGCGAGATCCGGATCGCCTTTCCAGCGCGGCTGGTGCGATAGCGCATAGTGGATCTGCATGTTGCCCTTGCCGTAGCGGTAGCGGGCAACGCTTGAGGTCACCTCTTCCGGGAGAGGCTGCGGCCATTCTTGCAGGAGGCGCTCGTAGATCTGGTTCGGGGTCATGGAGGCGATCACGCCGGCGCGTGCATAGATCGTCTCGCCGGACATCAACCGCACGCCGCGGGCGCTGTTGTCGGCGCCGGGCATGATGCGTTCGACATCGCTATGGGTGCGCAGCACGCCGCCCTGGTCGGTGATCAGCTTCTCGAAGGCCTTGACGAGGTTTGCCGCGCCGCCCTTGACGATTGGGCAACCTGCCATTTCGACGGCAAAGCCGATGACCTTCACCATCTCGGCGGAATAGGCGCTTTCAGGCGACAACCCGCAATGCAGGACCCATGGTGCCCATAGGGCTTGTATCGCCTCGGAGCGATAGGTTGTTTCCAGATATCCGCGCGCGGGAACAAGCGCGTCGCCAAACCAGGCGGCGAGCTGCCGCAAGCCCTTGCTCCAGCCCTCGCGCGCTACGGTCTTCAGCGTCGCGCCGGACCAGAGGGCGCCACCCAGCAGCGAGAACAGGAAGGCGGCATCGGCCCCAAGCAGGTTCATCTC
Organism: Neorhizobium sp. SOG26; assembly: GCF_003491345.1. Lineage (GTDB taxonomy): Bacteria > Pseudomonadota > Alphaproteobacteria > Rhizobiales > Rhizobiaceae > Neorhizobium > Neorhizobium turbinariae. Next base: position 2,920,799 of record NZ_CP025512.1, on the reverse strand, counting down.
GCGGTCGAATGTCGTACCATCGCCTTCCGACAGCGCCTCGAAAGTCGCGATATTCTTCTGGCGGTCCTTGGACAGGATGACGGAGGAACCGTCCGGCCTCAAAACGCCCGTGGGGAGGTCGGCATGTGCGAACTCAAGCCCGCGCGCTTCGAGATCCTTTGCAAGCGCGCCATAGGCGGGAGAGGTGAGAAACAACACCATGGTCGTCGCCATGACGTCGTGCACGAAGCCCGGCTCGGTGACCTCTTCGGTGCGAAGGCAGCCGCCCAGCTGGGCGTTGCGCTCGAGAACAAGAACCTTCTTGTTCTTCTTGCCGAGCATCGCCGCGGCGACCAGCGCGTTGATGCCGCTGCCGACAATGATGTAGTCGAACTCTGCCATCTCCGGCCTCTCCAGGTCTTACGGGAAAGCCGGGCCGTTGGCGGCCCGGCTCCCATTCATCAGCCGGCGATCAAAGCCAGGGCGCGAACCGGCGAACCGGTGCCCTTGACGATCTTGAGCGGAGCGGCGATCAGCACGGCGCCCTTTGGCGGCAGCTGGTCGAGGTTGGAGAGCGATGCGAGGCCGTACTTGCCGGCGCCGTGCATCAGGTTGTGCGCCGGGAAGGGCGGGTTCATGCCACCGGCCGAACCGGCATCGGTGCCCACCGTTTCCTGGCCCCAGCCGATGATGCCCTTGGAAAGCAGGTACTGGATGGCTTCGGCCGTCGGACCAGGCGAATGCGGGCCGTTTTCGTCCGCGTTCAGGAAGGTCTCGGTGGAGCCGTTGCGCTTGTACCAGTCGGAGCGCATCAGCACCCAGCTGCCGGCTTCGATCTCGCCGTGCTCGGCTTCCCATTCCTTGATGCTTTCCACCGTCAGCAGGTAGTCCGGATCGGCTGCTGCTTCCTTCGAGCGGTCAATGACATTGACCGGTGCCACGAAGTTCTGCGGCGGAATGGTGTCGGTCGTGTTGTTCGGGTTGTCCTTGCCGGTGATCCAGTGGCAAGGCGCGTCGAAGTGCGTGCCGGTGTGCTCGCCGAGCTCCAGCCAGTTCCAGGCCCAGAACGGACCGTCTTCGTTGTATTCCGAAATGGTGTGGACGGCGACCTTCGGCGTGTTCTTGCCGAACTGCGGCGGCAGGTACAGAACCGGGGTGTCGGGACCGAGCGGAGCGGTCAGGTCGACAACCTTGACGGAGCCGGAGACGAGCGCGGAAGCGAGACTGGAAAGAGTGCTGGAAGACATGTGCCGGGTTCCCCTTGAATGGCCGGTTAGGTGATGCAGTCGACCGCAGATTCTGATGGCTGGCGGTCGTCCGTGATCAAAAACCTATTTCAGAAAATATGACGATGCAAGCAATCGAAACGCGCTTTCGGTTCGGCAACCCGCTGCTTCTAAAAGTTAATTCGAACCAGCCACTTGTGCGGCTTTCCAGCCCTTGCAACCAGAAGCTACAGGCACAGCTTGCCATCGCCCCGGCCCCCGAGGTCGGGCGCCGTTTTTGCTGCGAAATATGCAGATGAATAGGTTGTCGGCGGTCGTGCCGAAGCGGCCGGCCTTAGCGTTACCGCTTCTTTTCCTTGCTGAACTTCTTTTCCAGCATGCTCACCAGACGCACCATCGGCCAGAGGAAGGCGATGTAGATCAGCGCGGCGCCAATCAACGGCGTCGGGTTTGCGTAAAGCGTCTGGGCATCGAGACCTTCCTTCATCAGTTCCGCAAGTGCGACGGTCGAGGCAAGCGATGTGTCCTTGAACATCGACACGCAGTTGTTGGTGGTCGGTGGAATGACGAGCCGGACCGCCTGCGGCAGCACGACCTTGCGAAGCGTGGTGATGAAGGAAAGTCCGAGGGCGGCCGCTGCTTCGAACTGTCCGCGCGGAATGCTCTCGATGCCTGAGCGGAATACCTCGGCCATATAGGCGGCCATCACGATCGTGAAGGCGAGGATGGCGCAGGCCCAGGACGAAAGCCGGATCCCGACGAAGGGAAGGGCGAAATAGATGATCATCAGCACCACCAGCATGGGGGTGGCGCGCAGGATGTCGATGTAGAAGACGGCGGCGTAGCGGAAAGGCTTCGGTGCATAGAGGCGGATAAGCCCGATCAACAGGCCAAGCGGGATGCCAAGGCCAATGCCGGCAATGCCAAGCAGGAAGGTGTTGATCAGGCCGCGCAGGAGCGCCGGAAAGGCCTCTCCCAGAACCTCAATGTTGAAGAATGTCTCGAGCAGGGTCATTGCGAAGCTTCTCTATGCCAATGAAAATGCCGGCCATTGCCGGCCGGCACGCATTTTGTATCCAGGATGGGCCAGAACCTTACGGCTTCGGCATCGGCATTGCGACAGCAGAGGCCGAACCTTCAGCCGGCTCGCTGCCGAACCACTTCTTGTGGATTTCAGCAAGCGTGCCGTCCTTCTTCATGGCGGTGAGAGCTTCGTTTGCCTTCTCCAGCAGCGGATGGTCCTTGGTCATCATCAGGCCGTACTGCTCGCCGGTCTTGATGCGAACCTTGACGGCAAGATCCTTCATCTTGAGGAAGGAATATTCCATGCCCGGAACGTCGCTGACGGCGGCGTCAGCGCGCCCGGCGGACAGGTCCATCAGCATGTCCTGCTGGGCGTTGTAGCTCTTGATTTCGCTGATGCCGAGCTTGTCCTTGTTTTCCCTCGACCACTTGTCACCGGTAGAGCCGGCAAGCACCCCAACGATCTTGCCGTTCAGGTCTTCGATCTTGGAGATCTCGACTTCCTTGCGCGTCGCAATGCCCATGTCGGAGTCGTAATAGGGCTGCGTGAAGGACTGGCTGCCCATGCGCTCCTTGGTGATGGTGATCGAGGAGATTGCGACATCGATGCGCTTGGAGGCTGTTGCAGCGAAAAGTGCCTGGAAGCCGAGGTCGGAGATCTCGACTGTCATGCCGAGGCGCTTGGCCACTTCATTGACGATATCCACTTCGAAACCTTCGAAGGTACCGCTGGAGGTTTTGTATTCAAAAGGCGGGTTGCTCGGGTAGGAGCCGACCACAAGCGCTGCGGCCGAGGCCGAAGCGGCGCCTGCGAGCGAAAGGACGGCGGCGCCTGCAAGGCCCAGCAATGTGCGGCGGCAAACGGTCGTGAACATGATTCTCTGTTTCCCTCTGTTTGGTCAGCCTGCCGAAGCGGCGGGCTGCAGGTCTTTTAATTTTCCGGGTTATCTCGCTTTGGTGCCTCGGCGTTCGCCGATCCACCGCATCCTCCCGTAGGGCGGATCGTGATGGAAAATCAGGCGAGATTCAAGAGGTCAAGTTTTAGGGTTCAAAGAAATTGTTGGGGCGGTTCAAGCGCTTGATGTTACTGAACTATTAGTGCGTGATCCGGCGCTCTGACGGAGCGGGATGCGTGACATTTCCTCTAACCTCCCCAGCTAATTGCGCAATTGATCAAGATGCCTATATTAGCGACATGGGCTGGCATGCCCTTCTACTTCGCGTTTGGCGAGTGGCCGTCACATAATGATCGCGCTTGATGAATAGTCGCTCTTGTGCGAGGCGTGGTCAAAATCTGAGGGAGATAAGAGGGCAGAATGGCGGGCAGCAAGCTTCTCAAGGTCACGTCACGGGTAACGGTGCAGGACTCCGTTTACGAGCAGTTGCGCAACGCGCTGATGTGGGGTTCGTTTGCTCCGGCCCAGGCGATTACCATTTCCTCGCTGGCGACCGAGTTTGGCACGAGCCACATGCCGGTGCGCGAGGCCTTGCGTCGGCTGGCGGCCGAAAACGGTCTCGAGATCGGGCATAATGGCTCGGCGCGCGTTCCCTCCGTATCGCGCAGCCGCCTGGATGATCTTTGCCAGGCGCGCACCGTGCTCGAAGGGCTTGCCACGGAACTTGCGGCCGCCAACATGACCGATGAGGACATTGATCGTTCCGAACAGCTTGCCCGAGAGCATGAGGAAACCGGCAAGGCCGGCGATGTCTATGGCATGCTGCGCAAGAACCAGGAGTTCCACTTCGGTATCTACGAGAAGTCCGGTTCGCAGGTCCTGCCGCAGCACATCGAAATGCTGTGGCTGCGGTTCGGTCCCTACATGCGCATGCTGACGAACTATGTGGCCGCCGAGTTCGACAAGGGTATGGTGCACCCGTTCTCGTCCTACCACTACCAGATCATCGAGGCTTTGCGGGCCCGCAACGGCGTGGCAGCGCGTGAGATGATGGTGGGCGATATCCTGGCGACCCAGGTGCAGTTGCGGGACATGTGCCCCGAATAAGTCGGGCAAGCAGGTCCCGTCGTGCCGCTCACGGCAGCGTCATCCATTCGTGATGCGGCTACTTGAGTTTTCCAGGACACGGCGTTAAATCTCGCGTCACCAGGACCGGGCCCCTCTGGCAGTTCACCTGAACTGTGATGTCGGACTGGATGTTTTTGTCCAACTTGGGTGCCTGGTGTTCGCGGAAATCACGACACGACGCTAATTTTCAGACCTGCGGCAGTTGAACCTGCCGCTTCGAGGTCTAGTTCGTCACGGTTCGCAGCATAGGTCACTCTCGCTTTTCGATTGGGTGCCAAATGATGGATTTTCTAACGGCGGAGGCATTAGCTGCCCTCGCGCAGGTGATCATGATCGACCTTGTGCTCGCCGGTGACAACGCGATTGTCATCGGTCTGGCTGCGGCCGGTCTTCCAAAGGAAGTGCGTGCAAAGGCGATCCTCGTCGGGATCATCGCCGCAACTGTTCTGCGTATTCTATTCGCTGCCATAACCCAGCAACTGCTCGCGCTTGGCGGCATGGTGCTGATCGCGGGCGGTATCCTCCTGCTTTACGTCTCCTGGAAGATGTGGCGCGAGCTTCGCACTCCCCATCAGCAGGAAGAAGAAGCCACCGAAGCACTGGAAAATGCCGACCTCAACAAGGACGGCACGGTTGCCGGTGGTGCGCCGAGAAAGACGTTTGCCCAGGCTGCCTGGCAGATCGTCATCGCGGACGTCTCGATGTCGCTCGACAACGTGCTCGCCGTGGCCGGTGCAGCCGGTCACCACCAATGGGTGCTGATCGTCGGCCTCGGTCTTTCGATCGCCCTGATGGGTCTTGCGGCAAGCTTCATCGCTCGCCTGCTCAACAAGCATCGCTGGATCGCTTATGTCGGTCTGCTCATTATCCTCTACGTGGCGCTCGAAATGGTGTTCAATGGTGCCAATGCCATCTGGCCTGGGTCGATGGACTGGATTCCGTTTATTGGTGGCGCCGAGGCCCCGGCTTCCGCTCCTGCGGCCCCAGCACCGGCAGCGCCTGCCCCGGCACCTGGCGGCTGACGGCAAGCCACATCGACTTTCAATAAGGGGTGCAGCTTCCGGCTGCGCCCCTTTTTCGTTTGTCACTGAACATCGTCCATTCAACCAAAACTTATGAGGCGGCAGGAGATCCTATTCGTCCGGACTAATATCTGCTTTTATGTTTTCTTGCAGATCTCGGGCCCTGTGCCCGCTGCGTGTCGAGGGAGGTCGACCGCGGTTTTCGAGGAGGCGGTGCCCGCCTGGGGTGCCAAGCGTGGAGTCTGGAAATTTTGACAGAGCATTGCTTTGACGTGGCCCATCTGGGCCATGTGGAGATATTGACCAACAAGTTCGATGAGAGTCTCGACTTCTTCACGCGCGTTTACGGGCTGAAGATCAGCGGTCGAGACGAAAATTCCGCCTACCTGCGTGCCTGGGACGACTACGAATTCCACACGCTGAAGCTGACGCGGTCAGACACGACCGGTGTTGCTCATATCGGCTACCGGGTCTCTTCGCCGGAAGCGTTGGAGCGCCGGGTGAAGGCGATCGAGGCGAGCCGGTTCAAGACGATCGGCTGGGTTGAAGGCGACCTCGGCCACGGGCGCGCGTTCCGTTTCGAAGACCCGTTCGGCCATGTCTTCGAGATCTACTGGGAAACCAACCGTTACCAGCCCGATGCTGCCGACAAGCCGGCGCTCAAGAACATGTCGAGCCGTTTCCACGCCCAGGGTGCCAGCCCGCGGCGCCTCGACCACCTGAACCTGCTGGCGGCAGACGTCACCGAATTTCGGGAGTTCATGGTCACCTGCCTCGGCTCCCGCGTCACCGAGCAGATCCAACTCGACAACGGGCGCCTCGGTGGCTGCTGGTTCACCGTCAACAACAAGACTTATGACCTTGCCTGCACGGAAGAGCATGGCGGCGGTTTTGCCCGCTTCCACCACATTACATATGCGACCGACCAGCGCGAAGACATCCTGCGGGCGGCCGATATCTTCCTGGAAAACGGCGTGCACATCGAAACCGGGCCGCACAAGCATGCGATCCAGGGCACCTTCTTCCTTTATGTCTGGGAGCCAGCTGGAAACCGCGTCGAGCTCGCCAATTCAGGTGCGCGCCTCATTCTCGCGCCGGATTGGGAGCCGGTCACCTGGACCGAGACCGAGCGCAAGAAGGGCCAGGCCTGGGGCCTGAAGACCATCGAGACATTCCATACGCATGGCACGCCTCCGGTCGTGCACAAATAACAGGATACGAGGCTAAGCATGGCAAAGACAGCATTGGTCATCAGCGCCCATTCGGCGGATTTCGTCTGGCGTTGCGGTGGCGCGATCGCGCTGCATGAGGAGAAAGGCTACGAGGTTACCGTCGTCTGCCTTTCTTATGGTGAACGCGGCGAGAGCGCCAAGCTCTGGAAGAACCCGGGCATGACGCTCGAGAAGGTCAAGTCGGAGCGCCGGCGTGAAGCCGAGAATGCGGCGAAGGCGCTTGGCGTCACCGACATCCAGTTCTTCGATCTCGGCGATTATCCGTTGATCGTCGACCAGGAAGCTAAGTTCAAGCTGGTCGAGGTGATCCGCAAGGTGCAGCCCGAATTCATGCTGTCGCACTCCAAGTGGGACCCCTACAACACGGACCACATGTATGCGACGCAGGTGGCGCTCGATGCCCGCATGATCGCCCAGGCCTGGGGCCACAATCCGGGCGAAAAGGTGCTCGGCGCGCCGCAGCTTTACCTGTTCGAGCCGCACCAGACCGAGCAGATGGAATGGAAGCCGGACGTCTTCCTCGACATCTCGCCCGTCTGGGAAAAGAAGTGGGCTGCCATTCAGTGCATGGAAGGCCAGGAGCACCTCTGGCACTATTACAAGAACGTCGCCGAAAACCGCGGCAACCATTTCATGCGCAATTCCGGCGGCCAGTCGGGCGGGCGCAAGTCCACCCATGCGGAAGGTTTCCAGTCGGTCTTCCCGCGCACGGTCGACGAATTGTAAGCGGGAGCCGGAACGATGGGTGTGGTTGTCCAGAACATCGAGCGCGCCGAGCAATCCGTCATCGACAGGCTGGCAGCCTGCGGTGTTGCGACGGTGCACGAAGCGCAGGGTCGCAAGGGGCTGCTCGCAAGTTATATGCGGCCGATCTATCGCGGGGCGCGGCTGGCGGCGAGTGCGGTCACCATTTCAGCCCCTCCGGGCGACAACTGGATGCTGCATGTGGCGATCGAGCAGATCAAGCCGGGCGACATCCTGCTGCTCGCACCCACCAGCCCCTGCGAAGACGGCTATTTCGGTGACCTGCTCGCGACCTCCGCGATGGCACGCGGCTGCAAGGGGCTGATCATCGAAGCCGGTGTGCGTGATATCGCCGACCTCACCGAGATGCAGTTTCCGGTCTGGTCCAAAGCGGTGTTCGCACAGGGCACCGTCAAGGAGACGCTGGGATCGGTCAATGTCCCGGTGGTCTGCGCCGGCGCCTATGTGCGTCCGGGCGACGTCATCGTCGCCGATGACGATGGTGTCTGCGTCGTGTTGCGTGAAGAAGCGGAAGAGGTGGCCAAGAAAGCCGAGGCGCGTGTCGCGGCCGAAGAAGGAAAGCGCAAGCGTCTTGCCGCTGGTGAACTCGGCCTCGACATCTACGACATGCGCGGCAGGCTGGCGGAAAAGGGCCTGAAATATATCTGACCGTCGAGCGGTCTGGGAGGCGGCTATGAGCGCAAGTGAGAACGGCGTCCGCTGCATGTGGATGCGTGGCGGCACGTCCAAGGGCGGATATTTCCTGGCCGAAGATCTGCCGGCGGATCGTGACAACTTTCTTCTGCGCGTCATGGGCTCGCCGGACAGCCGCCAGATCGACGGCATGGGCGGCGCCAATCCGCTCACCTCGAAGGTTGCCGTCGTCAGGACCTCGGAGCGCGAGGGCGTCGACGTCGATTACCTGTTCCTGCAGGTCTTCGTCGACCAGCCGATTGTCACCGACGCCCAGAACTGCGGAAACATCCTCGCCGGGATCGGGCCGTTTGCGATCGAACGCGGACTGGTGCCGGTGAAGGGCGAGAAGACCGAAGTCTCGATCTACATGGAAAACACCGGCCAGATTGCCATCGCGACGGTCGAGACGCCGGGCGGCAAGGTCACCTATAAGGGTGATGCACGTATCGATGGCGTGCCTGGCACCTCGGCACCGGTGCCGATCGTGTTTGCCGATACGGCCGGATCTTCCTGCGGCGCGCTGCTGCCGACCGGCAATGCCGTGGACGAGATCGAAGGCGTGGCCTGCACGCTGATCGACAACGGCATGCCCTGTGTGGTGATGCGCGCCGATGCGCTTGGCATCCGCGGCGACGAAAAGCCGAAGGATCTTGAGGCTAACCAGGAACTGAGGGCAAAGCTCGAAGCGATCCGGCTGAAAGCCGGCCCGATGATGAACCTCGGCGACGTCTCCAAAAAGTCGGTTCCCAAGATGACGATGGTATCCGCGGCGACCGGTGGCGGTGCAATCTCGACCCGCACCTTCATTCCCCATACCTGCCACGATGCGATCGGCGTCCTCGGCGCTGTCAGCGTGGCAACGGCCTGCCTGCTGCCCGAGGGGCCGGCGAGCGAACTGGCGGCGATTGCGGAAGGAGATGAAAAGCTGCTGTCGATCGAGCATCCAACCGGCGAGATGAGCGTCATCGCGACGATGAAGGATGGCGAGGTCCACCGGGCGGCGGTGCTGCGGACGGCGCGCAAGCTTTTCGACGGGATGGTATTTGGCGACTGAGGTGCCGACGATGAAGATCGCATTCTTGGGCTTCGGCGAAGCCGCCCGCGCATTCCATGATACCCTTGCGCCGGTGCTCCAGACCGGAGAATTTCGCGCTTATGACCGGCTGCTGGATGATGAGCAGTCTTCCGGTGACATGCAGCAGGCGATGCAGTCGCGTAACGTTTCTGTCGCCCGGTCTGCCGCCGAACTTGCCGATGCGGAATGGATCTTCAGCGCAGTGACAGCCGACCAGAGCTTGGAGGCGGCGCAGTCGATCCTGCCTGCTATCGGCCAGGGTGCGCTCTTCATGGACATCAACTCCGTGTCGCCGGATCGAAAGCGGGAAACGGCAGATTTGATCGAGGGCGCTGGCGCCGATTATCTCGACATGGCGGTCATGGCGCCGGTCCACCCCAAGGGCCATGCAACGCCGGTTCTGATCGCCGGCAGTGTGGCGGAAACGCTGGTCGGGCGGCTGCGGGAACTGGGCTTTGATGCCAACGTGGCAGGCGCGAAAGTCGGCTCCGCAACCGCGATCAAGATGGTGCGCTCGGTTTTCGTGAAGGGCCTGGAAGCGATCACGGTTGAAGCTCTGCTCGCTGCAGAAGCGTCCGGTTGCTTTGAGGAGATCTTGGCGTCGCTGTCGAAAAGCTTCCCCGGCCTCGAGTGGTCGAAGTTCCCGACCTATCAGTTCGAACGCACCACGCGCCACGGCCGCCGCCGGGCCGCCGAAATGCGCGAAAGCGGTGCGACGCTCGATGCACTTGGCCTGAACGGCGGGATCGCGCGAGAAACCGCAGCCATTCAGGACGCGATGGCGGCAAGCGGTGTCGTTGCCGGCGAGGATCTGCACGAGACGGTGGCGCGCGTGCTGGCTGCGCGCCTCAGTGGCTGAGACACGCTCTTCGGCGGCATGTATACACGGCCCTTGGCGAGTCTTTCAGAACCCGCTAAGCTTTCTTCCGATCGGGCGGCAGCGCGCCGGCTTTGCATAGGTGCAGATGTGGAAGAGCCTTCACGAAATACCCACACGATGCGTGCGCTGATGGAACTGCGCAAGCGGATCCTGAGCGGTGATTATCCCGGCGGGACACGTTTGTTCGAGGTGCCGCTTGCCGAAACGCTGCAGATTTCCCGTACGCCGGTGCGTGAGGTGATGTCGCGCCTTGCCGAGGAAGGCCTGCTGGACCGGCTCGCCAATGGCGGTTTTGTGGTGCGCAGCTTCACCTATGCCGATGCCGTCGATGCCATCGAACTGCGCGGCGTTCTGGAAGGCACGGCGGCACGGCTCGCCGCCGAACGTGGCGTGTCGCAGGCTGGGCTCGACCAGTTGCGGGAGCTTCTGGCGCGGCTTGAAGATTGCTTCGGCAGCAGTTCGGATGATGTGGATCTTGAAGCGTATTCCGAAGCCAATGCCCGCTTCCATGCCACACTGGTGGAAATGTCCGGGAGCACGGTCATCCAGCGCGAGGTGGACCGCGCGACGCGCCTGCCCTTTGCCTCGCCGTCGGCCTTCCTGTCGGGAAGTACACAGGTCGCAGCCTTCCGGCAGTCGCTGCATATCGCCCAGGACCAGCACCGCAACCTGCTCGCCGCCGTTGCGAGCCGCGAAGGGGCCCGCGCCGAGTTTATTGCGCGGGAGCACGCCCGCATTGCCCGCAAGAACCTGGAATATGCCGTTTACGAGGATCCGGAACTGATGCTGACGCTGCCGGGCCTCGTGCTTCTCAATTCCTGAGTCGGACTTCAACAGGTCTCGCATCTCCGGGCACGGCCGTTGGGTCCAGCGCGCTGGCTGATTCTTTTCCCTTGAATTTGGCAATGGATGACGTCATGTATACATCCACTCGCGAACCAAGGGAGGATTTCCGTGACCCAAGCCAATCTTACGCAAGTTTTGAAGGATGCAGGTAACACTGTTGAGCACCTGCGCAACTCCAAGACGGGCATCTATGTATACCCTGTCGTCGCTCCGGAATTTTCGAACTGGCGTTCCGAACAGGCTGCCTGGCGTGAAGGCGCCGTGCTTTTCGACCAGTCCCACCACATGGATGAACTGGTTGTCGAAGGCCCGGATGCGGCCAAGTTCCTCGAGAGCCTCGCGATCAACAGCTTTGCCAACTTTGGCACGAACCGCGCCAAGCATTATGTGCCGGTAACGCCGGCCGGCTACGTCATCGGCGACATGATCATCTTCCGCGAAACCGAAGAGAAGTTCGTTCTCGTTGGTCGCGCGCCGACTGCCAACTGGCTGCTCTACAATGCCTCGCTCGGCAAGCATAACGTCAAGCTGACGCACGACCCGCGCTCGCCGTCGCGCCCTGATGGCAAGCTCGTTACCCGTATCCACTACCGTTTCCAGATCCAGGGCCCGGACGCCCCGAAGGTCTTCGAAAAGATGAACGGTGGTCCGATCCCGGAAATCAAGTTCTTCCACGTTGACTGGATCAATGTCGGCGGTCGCAAGGTCCAGGCCCTGCGCCACGGCATGGCCGGTGCTCCGGGTCTCGAAATCTGGGGCCCGTATGCTGAAAAGGACGAAGTCCGCGACGCCATCATGAAGGCTGCGGAAGAAGCAGGCGTTGACCTGCGTCCGGTCGGTAGCCGTGCATACGCCACCAACACGCTGGAGTCCGGCTGGATCCCGTCGCCGCTCCCGGCGATCTACACGGGCGACGAACTGCAGGGTTATCGCGACTGGCTCTCCGCCCAGAGCTACGAAGCTTCGGGTTCGATCGGCGGCAGCTTCGTGTCCGACAACATCGAAGACTACTACCTCAACCCCTACGAGCTGGGCTACGGCGTTTACGTCAAGTTCGACCACGACTTCGTTGGTCGCGCTGCCGTTGAGAAGCAGAAGGAAACCCCGCAGCGCCGCAAGGTCACTTTCGAGTGGAACTCGGACGACGTCGTCAAGGTCATCGCTTCAGCCTTCCAGCCGGGCGAGCAGGCCAAGAAGTGGATCGACTTCCCGCTTTCCAACTATGCGTCTTCGAGCTTCGACAAGGTGCTGAAGGACGGCAAGGTCGTCGGCCTCTCGATGTTCAACGGCTACAGCTACAACGAGCGCTCCATGCTGTCGCTCGGCGTTGTTGATGCCGACATCAAGGAAAACGACGTCCTGACGCTCGTCTGGGGCGAGCCGGATGGTGGCACCTCCAAGACCTCGGTCGAGCAGGGCCACGGTCAGGCCGAGATCCGCGTTCGCGTTGCCGCCGTGCCTTACGCACAGGAAGCTCGTGAAAATTACGCCGAAAGCTGGCGCACGAAGAAGGCCCTCTAAGGCCAAGGCGTGCGAGACATCACTGTCTCGCACGCCTTTCGTCCACGTGACGGAGAGGTTTTCATTGGCTGAGCGGGGGGAGGATCAACAATGGCACTTATGAATTTGTTCAAGGGCAAGCCGGACGAAGCGCCGGCCGGTTCCACCCGCTTCAGGGACCTCATTGATGGTTATTCGATCGAGGTTATGCCGCGCACCGCGGCCAAGATCGAAGACTTCAAGACGCTCCTGCCGAAGGGCACCCGCGTCTATATCGCCCATATCGAGGGCACGCCGATCGAGGAGATGGTGGCGACGGCCAAACGCCTGACCGATGACGGTTTCCCCGTCATGCCGCATTTCCCGGCCCGCATCATTCCGAGCCTCGCCGTTCTGGAAGACTGGATCAAGCGCTACCACAATGAAGCTGGCGTCGAGCAGGCGCTGCTGCTGGGTGGCGGTGTTTCGACCCCTGCGGGCGAGCTCGACAGCTCAATGCAGATGATCGAGTCCGGCCTGTTCGACCGGTACGGCTTCAAGCGCCTTCATGTCGCTGGCCATCCTGAAGGCAACAAGGACATCGACAAGGACGGCGGCTACCGCATCGTCGACGAGGCGCTCAAGTTCAAGCAGGCCTATTCCGAAAGCAGCGATGCCGAAATGGCGATCGTCACCCAGTTCGCCTTCGATGCCAAGCCCGTCATCGCCTGGGCCGAGCGCATTGCCGCAGCCGGCGTCAAGCTGCCGATCCATGTCGGTATCGCCGGCCCCACCAAGCTGCAGACGCTGATCAAGTTTGCGATCTCCTGCGGTGTTGGACCGTCCATCGCCGTTCTCCAGAAGCGCGCCATGGACCTGAGCAAGCTACTCGTTCCTTATGAACCGGCGGAAGTCCTCGAAGATATCGCGGATTACAAGGCAGCCCATCCGGAAAGCCTGATCCAGCAGATCCATGTCTTCCCGCTTGGCGGCATTCGCACCAGCGCGGAATGGATGAACGCGCGGCTTCCTGAAAAGCAGGCCGCGACGGCCTGAGGCTAGGTTCGGATAAGTCCTAAACGCCGCCGCTGGTATCCAGTTGGCGGCGTTTTCGCGTTGTCACCTTGAGATGCGGTCAATATAACGTTTTGCCGACCGGGCGACGATGTCATGCCCGTCCGCCCTGACATTCTGGTGCGAGAAGGCACCATAGATCCGCTCGAACGGCCAGTGCGCGAGACGCTCGGCCACATCGGCCACTTCCTGGGCACTGAGCGGAATCATGTTGGGATAGCTCCACATGAAGGAAACATGGTCGGCACCTGGCGTCACCTGCACGATGTCACCCGCCAGCAGCACGCCGTTGTCATCCTCGCCCGTCCAGTGCAGCACCGTGCCGCCAGCAAAATGGCCGCCGCCATGAACCAGCGTCACCGTGGAAGACAAGGCGAGCGCATCCTCGTCCCAGAAGCGGATGTGGTCGGACGGACGACAGACCCATTCCCGGTCTGCCGCATGAAGATAGATCGGCGCGTCGAAGGCTGCCGCCCAATCCTGCATCACCGTATAATAATGCGGATGCGAGATCGCGATCGCGCTCAAGCCGCCCAGGCCTTCCACCAGCGCCTTCGTCGCGTCATCGAGGAGCGCGAGGCAATCCCAGAGCACGTTGCCGTTCGCGGTTTTCAAAAGCAGCGCTCGCTGGTTGATCGCGAAGGCTGGCACTGTCTGGAGCGACAACAGCCCCGGCTCTAGCTGTCGCCATGTGTTGGTGTGCGAGGCGGCGAGTTTCTGCGGTGTCGTCCAGCCTTGGCCGGACGGCGGGACATATTGCCGTTCGTCCTGGCAGATGCGGCAGCCGTCCGGCGCCGGTTCGCCACCTTCGTATGACGTGCCGCAGGCGGTGCAGATAAAGATCGTCATGAACCCTCCGATATGCGCAAGTCCTGGCCAAAGCTGCAGCAAATAAGCGAGAAGCGCAAAGGGTAGTTCCGATCCAGTCCAGCGTCGCGTGGCATTTGGCGCACGATCTTCACCATTCTCAAAGCCATGCCGCCTATGATGGGCTTCGTCTCCAAGCCGAGGACAAGCGGATGACGAACACGAAGCCCCCGCGCCTGCTCAACCTGGACCTTTTGCGCCTCGCTTCGGCGTTGATGGTGCTGCTGTTCCACTATGGTTTCAGGATGGAGCGAAGCGGCGAGGGCGGCGGCATCGGCTTTCCGGAAGTCGCCCCATTGGCCCAATGGTTCGATGCGGGACTGCTCATCTTCTTTGCCATATCGGGCTACGTCATCACCATGTCGGCGGAAGGGCGGTCCGCTTTTGACTTCGCAGTTGGACGCTTCGCGCGGCTCTGGCCGACATTCGTCGTATGCGCGACGATTACGGCCGTCATCCTGTCCATCATGCCGGTGCCGGGGCTCGAACCGCCGACGATCAGGCAGTGGCTTGCGCATGCGGTCATCATCTCGCGCGGGTTGGGTCAGCCCTTCCTCGACGGCGCCTACTGGACCATCGCCTACGAGATCATCTTCTACGGATGGATCTTCCTGTTGCTCGCCTCCGGCCTCCTCGGTCGGCATTGGCGGCAGGTGGTGCTCGCCTGGTTGCTCGTTTCCGCAACCAATGAGCTGTTCCTCGGCAGCGGGGCCCTCCAGAAACTGCTGATCACCGAATATTCCGGCTATTTTGCCTTCGGCCTCGTGCTCTACAAGACCCAACGCGACTGGTCCGCACGGAACCTCGTGCTTCTGTTCGCTGCCGCCTGCTGGGCAACGGTGGCGCCATTCCTGACGGAGCCGGACTTCATCGAGATGTATGGGCTCCATCGAAGCATTGAAGGGCTCTCGCTGCTGGGGCCGCTCTCGCTCGGGCTTGTTGCTGTCTGTGCCACCATGCCGTCGGTACCGATGCGCCCTGCGCTCGCCATTGCGCTCGGCGGGCTCACCTATCCGCTTTACCTGCTGCACCAGAATATCGGTTACGCCGTGTTCGCGAGGTTCGGCACGGCCGAAAATCGTTGGCTGCTCGCGCTCGCCCTCCTTGCCCTGCTGCTTGCCGTTTCATTCGCATTGGCGCGTTGGCTGGAGCCGTGGGCCCGGCGCAGCATCCTCAATGTTGCCGCCCAACTGAAACCTGGCATGCCCAGGCTCCCGCAGCAGCGGGCGTAGAACTACGCCCTCTCACCTTACTGATCGTTTGCGCACAGGACCTGTTCGTCCTTTCGCATGGACCGAGCTTCTTCCTCGCCGTAATGTTCCGCCGCCGCCGGGGGAGCGGCGAGGAGGAGCAGTTTTATGAATCGCATGCAGGACAAGGTGGTGCTGGTGTTTGGCGCGGGCTCGGTGGGACCGGGTTTCGGCAACGGCAAGGCCGCCGCCGTCGCTTATGCCCGCGAGGGCGGGAAAGTTGTTTGTGTCGATGTTGATCTAGAGGCCGCAAAAAACACCGTCGAGGTGATCGAGTCCGAGGGCGGAACGGCACTCGCGTTGTCAGCTGATGTCACGCAGTCCACCCAGATTGCTTCGGTCGTGGAGCAGACGATGAACCGCTTCGGCCGCATCGACGTGCTGCACAACAATGTCGGGATCAACCTGCCAGGCGGTGCGGCCGAGGCGACGGAGGAAAGCTGGCGCAAGGTCATGGATGTCAACCTGACCAGTGCGTTCCTCACCTGCAAGACCGTGCTGCCGATCATGGAGCGCCAGGGCAACGGCGCAATCATCAATATCTCGTCGCTCGCTTCGATCCGCTGGACGGGTTATCCGTACGTTTCATATTATGCATCTAAGGCGGCGCTCAATCACTTTACGCGCGCGATCGCGGTCGAATATGCCGCCAAGGGGATCCGCGCCAACACCATCCTGCCGGGGCTCATGGACACGCCCCACATCCAGAAGCAGATCAGCGGTTATTACGGCTCGGCCGAGGAGATGAAGGCGAAGCGCGATGCGTTGTCGCCCATGAAGCGGCAGGGCGACGGCTGGGACATTGCCTGGGCTTCGGTTTTCCTGGCATCCGACCAGGCGAAATACATCACCGGTATCGAACTTAAGATCGACGGCGGACTGCATATCACCGTCGCCGGGAGCCTCAACTGATGAACGTTCTGGCGGTTCAGCATATGGACCGCCAGATACAAAAATGCGCGTTTCCTTGATTTAGGGCTTGCGTCGTGCTTCGGCGTCGAGCAGATTTCACGGGCTCGAACAACGGCTCTTGGGGGAGCTGCTGCGAATGGCTGGAGGAGCCGGACGCGGGGGAGAAGTTGGTCGCTGCCGTGGCGCTTTGAGCGTCGCCGCTCCAGACGATGGATCCTGTTGCTTCTCGGGCAGCGCGAGGTTTGCGCTTGATAGGGAGGATGGCAGGTGACGGCAACAGCCAACAGCACGATCGATCCGATGGACGAGGCAGCGATCCTGGCGGGGCTCGAGGGTATTGCGCCCCAGCAGACCGGCTCGCGCTGGATGCGCCCGATCGAAGCGGTTGCCGCCGCGCTTCTGGTCGCCATCATCGCGCTTCTCCTGACCGGTGTCATCTCCCGTTACGTTTTCTCGCTTCCGATCGTCTGGATCGATGAGGTCGCCTCGATTTCCTTCCTGTGGCTTGCCATGCTCGGTTCCGCGATGGCGGTGGACCGCAGCGAACACCTGCGGCTGACGCTTTTCGTCGGCATGCTGCCGTCGCGGGTCCAGGGTGTGGCGAACACGCTCGCCATGTTGCTGATGGCCGTGTTCCTTGGCGTGATGCTGCGCCCGGCCTATGAATACGCGATGGAAGAGGCCTTCATCACATCGGCGGCCCTGAACATCCCGATGAGCTATCGCGCGACCGCGCTGCCGGTCGGCATCGCGTTGATGCTGGTGCTTGCCGTGGTCAACGTCATCAAGGGTTCGAACTTCCGGCAGATCGCCATTTCGGTCGTTGCCACAGCCGTTGTGGTGGCCTTGTTGTGGTTCGTTGGTCCCAGCCTCAAGACCATCGGCAACTGGAACATCCCGATCTTCCTCGTTGGCTTCGTGGCGCTGTTTCTGGTGCTTGGGGTGCCGATCGCCTTCTGCTTCGGGCTTGGCACGCTGGCCTTCCTCACCTTCACCACCTCTGTCCCGGTCTTCGTCATGATCGGCCGCATGGACGAGGGCATGTCGAGCATCATCCTGCTTTCGGTGCCGATCTTCGTGCTGCTCGGCTGCGTGCTTGATGCGACCGGCATGGGCAAGGCGATTGTGGAGTTCCTGGCGTCGCTGCTAGGCCACGTCCGCGCCGGCATGTCTTATGTGCTGCTCGGCTCGCTTTTTCTCGTGTCTGGTATCTCCGGCTCCAAGGTGTCCGACATGGCGACGGTGGCGCCCGCGCTGTTTCCGGAAATGAAGCGCCGCGGCCACAAGCCGCCGGAAATGATCGCGCTTCTCGCAACCGGCGCTGCCATGGCCGAAACGGTCCCGCCGTCGATCGTGCTGATCGTGCTCGGCTCGGCAGCCGGTGTATCGATCGCGGGCCTGTTCACCTCCGGCTTTGCAATCGCCATGGTGCTGCTTCTGGTGCTGGCCGTGCTGGCACGCTGGAAGTCCCGCCACGAATCCATGGCCGGCGTGCGCCGTGCGCCGCTGTCGCTCATCAAGAAGGCCTTCCTGGTTGCCGCACCGGCACTGGTCCTGCCGTTCCTGATCCGCACCGCGGTCGGCGAGGGCATTGCCACCGCAACCGAGGTGTCGACGATAGCCGTCCTTTACGCGATGATCATCGGCGTCATCCTCTACGGTGGCATCAGCCGCGAGCGGCTTTACGGCATGCTGGTGGAAACGGCAGCGCTTTCCGGCGCCATCCTGATGATCCTCGGTGCGGCCTCCGCCATGGCTTGGGCGCTGACGCAGACCGGTTTTGCCTCGCAGCTCGTTGCCGCGGTCCAGGATCTTCCGGGCGGCTGGCTTACCTTCATGGGCGTCACCATCCTCATCTTCATGGTGCTCGGCTGCGTGCTGGAGGGGCTGCCGGCAATCGTGCTGATGGCGCCGATCATGTTCCCCGTCGCCCGCTCGCTCGGCATCAACGACATCCACTATTCCATGGTGGTCGTAACGGCGATGAACATCGGCCTGATGGCCCCACCGATCGGCATCGGTTTCTATATCGCCTGCAAGATCGGCAATGTTTCGCCAGACGAGGCCATGAAGGCCATCTGGCCCTATATCGGCGCGCTGATGATCGGCCTTCTGGTGATCGCGGCTGTGCCCTTCTTCTCGACGGTTTTCCTGTGAAACCGTGAGACCATAAACCGGGAATAAAATTGGAGGAGGACTTTATGACCGTTAATCGCAGAACGCTTCTTTTGGGTGCCGCCAGCACCGGCATTGCCACCACATTTTCCATTCGCACGCGCCCGGCCAATGCGGCCGAATTCACCTACAAGTTTGCCAATAACCAGGCACTGTCGCACCCGATGAACGTGCGCGCCAAGGAAGCTGTCGCCAAGATCCAGGAGGAGAGCGGCGGCCGTATGGCGATCAACATCTTCCCCTCCAGCCAGCTTGGCGCCGATACGGACATGCTGAACCAGATCCGCTCCGGCGGCGTCGAAATGTTCAGCCTGTCGCCGATCATCCTGTCGACCTTCGTTCCGAATGCTTCGCTCAATGGCGTCGGTTTTGCCTTCCCGAGCTATGACAAGGTCTGGCCCGCCATGGACGGCGACCTCGGCAAGTATGTTCGCGGCGAGATCGAGAAGAAGGGCCTGCTGACGCTCGACAAGATCTGGGACAACGGCTTCCGCCAGATCACCTCGTCCAAGGGTCCGATCGAGACGCCGAAGGACCTCGAAGGCTTCAAGATCCGCGTTCCGGTGAGCCCGCTCTGGACTTCCATGTTCACCGCCTTCGGCTCGGCACCGGCATCGATCAACTTCGCCGAAACCTACACGGCGCTGCAGACTGGCATCGTCGACGGCCAGGAAAACCCGCTTGCCATCCTCACCACGGCGAAGCTCTACGAAGTGCAGAAGTTCGTCTCGATGACGAACCATATGTGGGACGGCTTTTGGATACTTCTGAACCGCCGCGCATGGCAGGCGCTGCCGGAAGACCTGCAGGAAATCGTTTCCAAGCACTTCAACGCCGCAGCCGAACTGCAGCGCAAGGACGTGATGGACCTCAACACGACGGTCCAGGCGGAGCTCGAAGGCAAGGGCATGACCTTCAACAAGCCGGACGGCGCGCTCTTCCAGGAAAAGCTGAAGGAAGCCAACTTCTACAAGGACTGGAAGGCCAAGTATGGCGACGAGGCTTGGGAAATCCTCGAAAACGCCGTTGGAACGAAGCTCGGCTAAGCCAGGCGGGATAGGCGGACGTGCCTGTGGAGCAGATGATCGCAAACCTGGCTGATCTTCGGATCGGTGGCACGTCCGGCTCGGGCGCGCAGGCGGTGGAAAGGGCCTTGCAGCTTCTTTCCATCGTCGGGCGTCGTGCCGAGCATGGGGTCGCATTGAGTGAAGTGGTCGCCGAAAGCGGCCTCAACAAACCGACGACGCGGCGGCTCCTGATGGCGCTGATGCGCTCGCGACTGGTTGAACAAGACGAAGTGACGCGCCGTTATTACCTCGGCGGCGAACTCTATGTGCTCGGCGTTCTGGCTGCCCGCCGTCACGGACTTCTGGAAATGGCTGCAGACAGCCTGAAGAGGTTGTCTGCGCTGTCTGCCGACACCAGCTTTGTATCGATGCGGCGCGATGACTACGCCGTTTGTCTGCATCGCGAGGAAGGAACGCACCCGGTGCGTACCCACGCTTTGCTGACCGGCGACCAGAATCCGCTCGGCGTCGGGGCAGGCTCGCTCGCCATGCTGGCGGCGCTACCGGACGAGGAAGTGGAAGCGATCCTGGCGCGCATCGAAGGCGTCCTTGCCTCCCAGTACCCGGGCTACACGCCCGATATCGTGCGCGAAGATGTCGCCCGGACGCGGGCAACGGGTTACGCGGTCAATCCGGGGCGGGTCATTTCGAGCTCCTGGGGCATCGGGATGGCGATCCTGCTTCCCGACGGTCGGCTCGCCGGGGCGCTTTCGATCGCGGCGATCGATAGCCGCATGGGCGAGGCGCGGCAAAAGGAACTCGCGGGCCTGCTCCAGGCGGAAGTCGAGCGGGTCCAGACGAAAATGCGGGCGCTGTTTACGGTTCGCGACCCCGTGCCACGCAGCAAGCCCGCCGGCGCACGTCGCAGGGCGCTTCAACCAGTTTAAGGCAAAGGAGAAGATCATGTCAGGTGCAGAGATTGTCGGCTGGGCCCATTCCAAGTTCGGGAAATCCGAGGCAGGCTCGACGCGTGAGCTGATGGCGGAAGTGATCAATCCGGCGCTCGAACATGCAGGCATCACCGCGAAGGATGTCGATGGTATCTTTGTCGGCGTCTTCAACAACGGTTTTTCCAAGCAGGATTTCCAGGGTGCGCTTGCGGCCATGGCGGCCGATGGTCTCGACCATGTCCCGGCGGTCCGCATGGAAAATGCATGCGCAACGGGTTCTGCCGCGCTGTATTCCGCGCTTGATTTCATCGCCTCCGGTCGGGGCAAGATCGCGCTGGTTGTTGGCGCCGAAAAGATGACGGCGCTGCCGACCAGGGAGACTGGCGACATCCTGCTCTCGGCCTCCTACCGTGAGGAGGAAGCCGATGTCGAAGGCGGTTTTGCGGGCCTCTTCGGCCGTATCGCCAGCCACTACTTCCAGCGTTATGGCGACCGTTCGGAAGAGCTTGCGATGATCGCCGCCAAGAACCACTCGAACGGCATGAAGAACCCTTATGCCCACATGCAGAAGGACTTCGGCTTCGAGTTCTGCAACACGGTGTCCGAGAAGAACCCTTATGTCGCGGCACCGCTCCGGCGCACGGATTGCTCGCTGGTGTCGGATGGTGCGGCGGCGCTTGTCATTGCGGCTCCTGATGTCGCCGCCAACATGAAGCGGGCGGTGGCTTTCAAGGCGCGCAATCACGTCAACGACATCCTCGCAATGTCGCGCCGCGACCCGATCGCTTTCGAGGGCGCTCGCCGTGCCTGGCAGAAGTCGCTCGGCGACGCCGGCGTCACGCTCGACGACCTGAGCTTCGTCGAAACGCATGACTGCTTCACGATTGCCGAGCTCATCGAATACGAGGCGATGGGCCTCGCCGAGCCAGGTAAGGGCTATCGCGTCATCCGTGAAGGCATCACCCGCAAGGATGGCCGTCTGCCGGTCAATCCATCTGGCGGACTGAAATCCAAGGGTCATCCGATTGGTGCGACCGGGGTTTCCATGCACGTCATGGCCGCCATGCAGCTTTGCGGTGAGGCGGGCGACATGCAGGTCCCGAATGCCACCATGGCTGGCGTCTTCAACATGGGTGGGGCTGCGGTCGCCAACTACGTGTCGATCCTGGAGCGCACGAAATGAATGCGATCACCTCGGTGGCGGTCGACGGAAAAAGCGATCCGGCGGGTGGGGTAAGCCCGCGCTCGACGCGGGTCATGAACCTCGCCCGTTTCGTAACGCAGGCGACGCGTCGCGAGCCGGACGGCGTTGCACTGGTCTGGGCCGACAAGACCTGGACCTGGGCGGAATTCGAAGCCCGCATCGACGCCATGGCGGCCGCACTGCAGCAGCGTTTCGGCGTCGGCAAGGGTGACCGCGTCCTGGTTCAGTCACAGAACTGCAACCAGATGTTTGAGTCCATGTTCGCCTGCTTCCGCATCGGTGCGGTCTGGGTGCCGACCAACTTCCGGCAGACGCCGGACGAGGTTGCCTATCTTGCCAAGGCGAGCGGCGCGACCGGCATGATCTGCAACGCCTCGTTTCCGGATCATGCCCGGGTGGCGCGGGAAAACAACCCCGAGATCGGCTTCGTCATTGCCATCGGGACTGCCGGGTTCGGCCCGTCCTATGACGCGATCGTCACCGAGTTTTCCGGCAAGAAGCCGGTCGAGGCGGCCGTTGATCGCGATGATCCATGCTGGTTCTTCTTCACCTCCGGCACCACGGGGCGCCCGAAGGCGGCTGTGCTGACCCACGGGCAGATGGCATTTGTGGTCAACAACCACCTCTGCGACCTGATGCCGGGCGTCACCTCCGCCGATGCGGCTCTGGTTGTCGCGCCGCTTTCGCATGGCGCGGGCGTCCATCAACTGACGCAGGTCGCGCATGGGGTGAAGACCATCCTTCTGCCGACCGAGAAGTTCGATATCGATGTCGCCTGGGCGTTGATCGAGAAGTGGCGCGTTTCCACAATGTTCACCGTGCCAACCATCCTCAAGCTGATGGTCGAGCATCCGGCGGCCGAAAAGCACGACCATTCCTCGCTGCGCTACGTCATCTATGCCGGCGCGCCGATGTATCGCGAGGACCAGAAGCGTGCGCTGAAGACGCTTGGGCCCGTCATCGTCCAGTATTTCGGCCTTGGCGAAGTCACAGGCGCGATCACCGTCCTGCCGCCGGCACTGCATTCGGCCGAAGATGGCGAGCATGGGCGGATCGGCACCTGCGGCATCGAGCGGACCGGCATGCAGGTCTCCATCCAGAACGACAGGGGCGAAGAAGTCGCGCCGTTCGAAACCGGCGAAATCTGCTGCATCGGCCCGGCTGTCTTTGCCGGCTACTACAACAACCCGGAGGCCAACGAGAAGGCCTTCCGCAATGGCTGGTTCCGCACCGGCGATCTCGGCCATGTGGACGAGCAGGGCTTCCTCTACATCACCGGCCGCGCGTCGGACATGTATATCTCCGGCGGCTCGAACGTTTATCCGCGCGAGATCGAGGAAAAGCTGCTCACCCACCCGGCCATCAGCGAAGTGGCGGTTCTCGGCGTGCCGGATCCTCTGTGGGGCGAGGTCGGTTACGCGGTTTGCGTTGCAAAACCCGGCGTGTCGGTCACGGAGGCGGAGATGTTTGCCTTCATCGACGGCAAGATGTCCCGCTACAAGGTGCCGAAACGCTTTATCTTCTGGGATGCCCTGCCGAAATCAGCCTATGGCAAGATCACCAAGAAGATGATCCGCGAGGAGTTGCAGGCGCGCGGCGAGCTGGATTCAAAGCCGGCTAAAGACGCTAGGCCTGCGCTGCGCCAGCTCAGGCATCCGGGGCCGGTCGCGCCGCTCCGGTACGAGGCGGTACGCGCGGAGATGAAACCACTTGAGGGCGTACTCCAGCCCGGCGAGGTTTTCCTTGATGGCATCACGCGCGTGTTTTCCGAAGCCGGCTGCAAGGGCGGTTTCGTGGAAATTGAAGGTGGCGCCTGCGATCCGTTCCGCTACGTCCTGCCGGCCTTCTCGCCGGATTCGGATCATGCCGCCTGGTACAGCGAAACCTTCGCACCCGCTGCCGGCGGCAAATTCCAGCGCGCCACCGCGATCTTTGGTGAACGCGACGGCAAGCCGTTCCTGCATTGCCACGGCATCTGGGGCACGGGCGAAGGTGCCTTGCGCATGGGCCATGTGCTGCCGTTCGACAGTGTCGTCAGCCAGCCGATTGCAGTGCACGGTTATGGCAGCGCCGCGGCGAGCTTCGACTCCATCCCGGATCCCGAAACCAACTTCACGCTGTTTTCCGCCAGGGGTGAAAGCGGCGCCGGCAATGGGATCCTGCTGCGCATCCGGCCGAACGAGGATGTCGCGACTGTAATCGAGACTGTCTGTGCCGCGCATGGCATCACCGACGCCCGTATCTTCGGGATCGGCAGCATCAACGAACCGGTCTTTGAGGATGGTCGTCGCGTGGTCTGTCTCGCCACGGAAATCGCGATCGAAAACGGCCGGCTGGAGAAGGCGGCGGACGGTCTGGGCGCCACGCTCGATGCAGCAGTCGTTGACACCGATGGCGCTATCTACCACGGCCGGCTGGTGCGCGGTGATAATCCGGTGGGCGTCACTTTCGAGCTCGTCATCGTCGAAGGGGAGAAAAGCTAAGGCATGCGGAGCGTCCTTGTTACCGGAGCAGGTTCCGGGATCGGCCTGTCGACCACCGAGCTGCTGATGAGGGAAGGCTGGCATGTCGTCGCCGTGGATCGGGATGCCACAGCGCTTGAACGGTTGTCGCAGAAGCTGTCTGGCGCAAGCCTCACTACGCTCACCCTCGATGTCACGGACGAGGCAGCCAATTCCGATGTCGCCGCCCGCTGCCGCAGCTTGCCGAACCCGCTCACGGCGTTGGTCAACAGCGCTGGCGTCGGCTCCAATGTCCGGTTCGCGGATACGACAACCGAACAGTTCCGGCGCATCTACGAGATCAACGTCATCGGCGCCTTTGCCTTGAGCCAGGCGCTGGCGCCGGTGATCCGGGACAATGGCGGCGGCTCGATCGTGAACATCGCTTCCGTTTCGGGGATCAAGGGCAATCTCGGCCGCTCCGCCTACGGTGCCTCGAAAGGCGCGGTGATCACGCTGACGAAGATCATGGCGGTCGAGCTTGCCGACGACCGCATCCGCGTCAATGCGGTCGCGCCGGGACCGATCGAAACGCCGATGGTGGCGGAAACGCATACCGCGGTCACCCGCGAGGAATGGCATCGCACGGTGCCCATGCGGCGTTACGGCCAGCCGGAGGAAATTGCCTCCGCCATTTCCTTCCTGGTCGATGGACACCGGTCCTCTTACATCACCGGCCAGGTGCTGGCGGTGGATGGCGGTTTCACCGCGGCCGGCATCATGGCCTGAGCGGTTCTTGCTCGGCGTTATGAGCAATCGTCACGGGACACGCCGCGGCTTTCCCTCGAGCTTCATTGACAAGCATCCGGCAGCGGCGGAAAATCCCCTGGCTCGACGTCAGCCAGGGGGATCTTCATGTCTAGGCGCGCGTTCTTCGGCTTCATCGCTGCTCTTTCATCCGTTTTTGTCGCCCAGGCGCCGCTTGTGACGCCAGCCGCGGCGGCCGAACGGCGTATCGAAACGGCGGTGGATCGCGATTACCCTGGCTTTGATCTGAGGACCGTCAAGAATATCAGCCAGCCGCAATGCGAGGCTGCCTGTATCGGCGACAACAGTTGCAAGGCGTTCACCTACAACGTGAAGGCCAAGTGGTGTTTCCTCAAGTCCGACCACGGGCAGATGAACGTCTTTGCCGGCGCCGTTGCGGGCAAGATCGTGGAAGTTGCAAGCGAGCCGGATATCGGCGCGCCGCCGCGGCTCTCCTTCCTTTCCGAAGACCTCATGCAGCAGGCACGGGAGCAGAAGGATGGCCTGACGCTCGGTGACAATCAGCAGGGTTACGGCATCGAGAACCTGAAGGCGATCGCCCAAAACGAGCTTCTGAAGGGCAACGTCGATACCGCCATCTACAACTTCAAGGGCGCGCTGTCGCTGACGCCGGACGATGGCGATCTGTGGGTCGAGATGGCGCGGGCGGCAGGCACGGCCAACAATAATTCCTCGGCCGATGCTGAAGGCACGCTCGCGGCGATCAACGGCTACCTGTTGTCCCGCACCACGCAAAGGCGCGCTGATGCGCTGGCCGTGCTGGCGGCAGCACTCGCAAAACAGCAGAACTACCGCCCGGCGCTCAACGCCTACAAGGCAAGCCTCGCACTCGTCAGCGCCCGCACTGTTCAGGCGGCGTATAACGACCTCAACCAGCGCTTCGGCTTCCGCGTCACCGGCAACACCGTCAACAATGACAGCGCCAACCCGCGTGTCTGCGTGCAGTTCTCCGAGCCGCTGGTGAAGGCGGGCGTGGATTACGCGCCCTTCGTTGTTCTGGACGGGCAGGCGCCGAAGGCACTCGAAGCCAAGGACAACCAGATCTGCGTCGAAGGCCTCGCGCATGGCCAGCGCTACAAGCTGTCGCTGCGTCGCGGCCTGCCATCTTCGGTCGATGAACCGCTCGCCGCCCAGGTGGATCTCGACATCTATGTTCGGGACCGCTCGCCGATGGTGCGCTTCACGGGTGACAGTTTCGTCCTGCCATCAACCGCTCGCCGCGGCATCCCGATCGTGTCGGTCAACACAGAGCGCGCGGAGCTCAAGCTCTACCGCGTCGGTGATCGCAACATCCCGTCGATCCTGGCCGGCTCCCAGTTCCTGAGCCAGATCGATGGCTACAATGCCACCCAGATCGAGGAAACCAATGGCGAGCTGGTCTGGGAGGGTTCGATTGACCTTGCCCGCGACATCAACAAGGAGGTGGTGACCAGCTTCCCGGTTGATGAGGCGCTGCCGACCCGCAAGCCCGGCGTTTATGTCCTCACCGCTGCGGCATCCAATGCGGTAAGCCAGGAGTGGGAAAACAAGGCCACCCAGTGGTTTGTCGTTTCCGATATCGGCGTCTCCACCTATGCCGGGACAGATGGTCTGCATGTCTTTGCCCGCTCGCTCGGCAGCGCCAGGCCGCTGGCAGGTGTCGACCTGCAACTGCTTGCCAAGAACAACGAAATCCTCGGCACGGCGAAAACCGATCGCGATGGCCGCGCCGTCTTCACCGCAGGCCTGATGCGTGGCACGGCGGGCATGGTACCTGCGGTGCTGACCGCACAGCTGTCCGGCCAGGATTATGTATTCCTCGACATGAGCCGCGCCGGCTTCGACCTGTCCGACCGCGGAGTCACCGGACGTCCGGCCCCCGGTGCAATCGACCTCCTGCCTTGGACGGAGCGCGGCATCTACCGACCGGGCGAGACCGTTCACGCCATGGCGCTTGCCCGCAATATCGATGCCACCGCAATCGAGAACCTGCCGCTGACCTTCGTTTTCCTGCGGCCGGATGGCGTGGAAGACCGGCGCATGGTGAGCAACGGTGCGCTTGGCGGTTACGCGCTGGACCTGCCGCTGCAGCAGACCGCGATGCGCGGCACCTGGACGATGCAGATCTTTACCGACCCGAAGGGTTCGGCGATCGGCGAGAAAAGCTTCCTGGTCGATGACTTCGTGCCGGACCGCATCGAGTTCGACATGGAAAGCCCGGCGAAGCAACTCGTCGAGGGTGAAGCGGCGCCGGTCAATATCGACGGGCGGTTCCTGTATGGCGCACCGGCTGCGGGGCTGAAGCTCGAAGGCGAGATCGCGCTCAAGGCGACACGCGAAAACGCTGCCTTCCCCGGCTACCAGTTCGGCCTGGCTGACGAGGAAGAAACGGAGACGACGCGAATCCCGCTCGACATGCTGGAGCCGACCGACGACGACGGCAAGGCGAGCTTTGATGCGCTTGTGACCGAAGTGCCATCCACCACCCGGCTCATCAATGCCGATATCGTGGTGCGGATGCAGGAAGCAGGCGGACGCGCCGTCGAGCGGACAATCACCCTTCCGGTGAAGGCGGACGAGGCGCGGCTTGGCATCAAGCCGGAATTTTCCGGTGACCTTCCGGAAAACGGGGTCGCGAACTTCACCGTGATCGCGGTGGATGCGGAGGGCCGGAAGCAGGACATGCGTGGCCTCAGCTGGAAACTCATCAAGGTCGAGCGCGATTACCAGTGGTACCGCGAGGGTTCGTCCTGGCGGTATGAACCGGTCAACCGCACCAGCCAGGTGGCTGACGGCACGGTCGACGTGACTGCTGCCGATGGCGGCAAGCTATCCGTTCCCGTTGCCTGGGGGCGCTATCGGCTGGAGATCGAAACGGCAGATGTCGGCGGCCCGGTGAGCAGCGTCGAGTTCCAGGCCGGGTGGTTTGTTACCGCAAGCTCGACCGAAACGCCTGATGCGCTCGAAATTGCCCTCGACAAGCAAAGCTACAAGATCGGCGACACGGCCAAGCTCAAGATCTCGTCGCGTTATGCCGGCGAGTTGATGGTCACGGCCGGGTCGGAAAACCTGATCGCCGTGCAGAATGCCAGCATTGATGCCGACGGGGGCGAGGTGAGCATTCCGGTGACGGCAGATTTTGGCGCCGGCTCCTACATCACCGCGACGCTTTATCGGCCGGGCGAGGCGCAGCAAAGCCGCATGCCGATGCGGGCGATCGGCATCACCTGGTTGAAGGTGGATCCGGAGAACCGTGATCTGCAGGTGTCGATTACCGCGCCGGACCAGACCCAGCCGCGCCAGGCGCTCGACATTTCGCTCGATGTCGCCGGTGCGGGCGCCAACGAGAACGCTTATGTCACGGTCGCGGCAGTCGATGTCGGCATCTTGAACCTGACTCATTACCAGCCGCCGGCGCCCGACGACTGGTATTTCGGCCAGCGGCGCCTGGGGCTCGAGATCCGCGACATCTACGGCCGGCTGATCGACGGCTCGCTCGGTGCCATGGGGCGTCTGCGCACCGGTGGTGACGGCGGCAGCATGGCCTTGCAGGCCAGCCCGCCAAAGGAAAAGCTTGTGGCTTTCTTCTCCGGGCCGGTGAAGCTCGACGGTGAAGGCAAGGCCAAGGTCTCCTTCGATATCCCGCAATTCAACGGCACCGCCCGCGTCATGGCGGTCGCCTGGTCGAAAACCGGGGTCGGGCATGGCGTGAAGGACGTGGTGATCCGCGATCCGATCGTGGTCACTGCCAGCCTGCCGCGTTTCCTTGCTCCCGGAGACGAAGCAAACCTCCGGCTCGATATTGCCAACACCGATGCGCCCGCCGGTGACTACCAGCTCAAGGTGATGACCACAGAGCCGGTCTCGGTGGGTCGCGGCACGCTCAGGACCGTGAAGCTTGCCGAAGGCGGCAAGGCCAGCGTCACGCTTCCGCTGTCTGGCGTAAAGGCGGGCGACGGATCGGTTTATATCAGCCTGCAGAACGTCTCCGGCGTGTCGGTCTACCAGCAACTCGACATACCCGTGCGGCCGGCTGCCATGCCCGTCACCGAACGGCGGCTGGTGGAGCTGCGGCCGGGGGCCAGCGTGACGGTGGATGCCAATCTGCTGGCCGACAGCATGCTTCCCGGTGCGTCCGTCAGCGTCAATGTCAGCCGCTCCACCGCCTTCGACATCCCGGCGCTCCTCATGAGCCTCGACCGTTATCCTTACGGCTGCGCCGAGCAGACGACGAGCCGGGCGCTGCCCTTGCTCTATCTCAGCGAACTGGCGGTGCAGAACGGTCTTGCCGATGACGGTGAGGTGAAGAAGCGCGTCCAGGATGCGATCTACCGCGTCTTGTCCTTCCAGTCCTCGTCCGGCAGTTTCGGCCTCTGGGCACCGGGCGGTGGTGACCTGTGGCTTGATGCCTATGTCACCGATTTCCTGTCGCGTGCCCGCGAGCAGGGTTACGTCGTGCCTGAACAGGCGCTGGTGCAGGCGCTGGAGAGCCTGCAGAACTCGCTGAGCTTCACCACCAATGTGAAGGACCAGGGCAACGAGATCGCCTATGCGCTTTATGTCCTGGCCCGCAACCGCAGGGCCGCGATCAGCGACCTGCGTTATTACGCTGACACGATGCTCGGCGACTTCCCGACGCCGCTTTCCAAGGCCCATCTGGCCGCAGCGATGGCGCTATACGGTGATGCACAGCGGTCGCGCAACATCTTCGCGGCTTCGCTGCAGATGTCGGAGAACGCCTTGCTGCAGAAGGTGAGCCTCGTTCGCTCCGACTACGGGTCCTCGCTGCGTGACGGGGCGGCGGTGCTGGCGCTTGCGGCAGAAAGCAAACCGGTACCGCCCATCGTGCCGGCGCTTGCCGATATCGTCGCCAAGGAATGGGCGGCAAAGAAATACACGAGCACCCAGGAGCAGACATGGATGCTGCTCGCTGCCCGTTCCCTGCAGAACGGCGACGAGAACCTGAGGCTCAACGTCAATGGTGCCAGCCACACCGGCGCGCTGATGTCGCAGATCTCCGGCGACGCGCTGATGAACAACCCTGTGACGATCCGCAACGACAGCAGCGAGCCGTTGTCTGCGGCAATCACCACGGTTGCCGCACCGGCCCAGCCGCTCCAGGCGGGCGGTGATGGGTTCGACATCACCCGGACCTATTACAACATGAACGGCGAAGAGGTGAGCGTCAGCGAGGTGCAGCAGAACGAGCGTTATGTCGTGGTACTCACGATCAACGAAACGAATGACTGGCCGTCGCGGATCGTCGTGACCGACCTGCTCCCGGCCGGCTTCGAGATCGACAACCCGGGTATCGTCAACAGCGCGGGCCTCCAGAACTTCGACTGGATCGAGGAGGTCACGCCGGCGCATCTGGAGTTCCGCAACGACCGCTTTGTTGCCGCCTTCAACCGCAATGCCGGCGACAACCGCGAGATCTCCCTGGCCTACGTCGTTCGCGCCGTAACACCGGGCGTCTACGATCATCCGGCGGCGCAGGTCGAGGACATGTATCGCCCGCAGCTTGCGGCCCGCACCGCAGCCGGCAAGATGGAGGTTGTCGCCGCGCAATAAGCGGCGGCATTGGCCCATGAAGCGTCGGTGGAAACTCTCGATCGGGCTTGGCGCCTGCCTCCTCGCGGCGGCGGGACTGCTTGTGGGTCTCGATGCCGCGGACAAGGTCTATCCACCGCCGCTCGACGGCGCCAAGGTGGTTTCGGCTGAGGTGCTCGACCGTGACGGCGAGCTTTTACGGGCCTTCGCCACGCCGGAGGGGCGCTGGCGCTTGCGGACACGGCCGGAGGATGTCGACCCGCGCTTCCTAAAGATGCTGGTCGCCTACGAGGACCAGCGGTTCCACGACCATGCGGGCGTCGATCTTCGGGCAATCGGGCGGGCGGCCTGGCAGCTTGTGACCCACGGCCGGATCGTTTCCGGTGCCTCGACGCTGTCGATGCAGGTGGCGCGGTTGATCGAGCCTCGCGAGACCCGCTCGTTTTCCGCCAAGCTTCTCCAGTTCGTCCGGGCGATCCAGATCGAACGGCGACTGAGCAAGGGGGAGATCCTTGAGCTTTACCTGACGCGAGCCCCGTATGGTGGCAACCTTGAAGGCGTGCGTGCGGCGAGCCTGGCCTATTTCGGGAAGGAGCCGAGGCGGCTGAGCGTGGCAGAGGCAGCACTGCTGGTTGCCTTGCCGCAATCGCCGGAAGGGCGGCGGCCGGACCGGCACCGGCAGGCGGCACAAGCGGCGCGTGAACGTGTGCTGCAGCGCGCGGCGGTGGCGGCAATTACCGGCGAGGGCGAGGCAGAACGCGCGGCCGGTGACCCAATCCCGGCCAAACGTTTGCAGCTTCCGGCTTATGCGGCCCATCTTGCCGAGGTGGCAATCCGCAAGCAGCCGAAGGCGGAGGTGTATCACACGACGCTGAAGCGGAGCATCCAGAGCGGACTGGAGCAGGTGGCGCGTGAAGCCGCCGCCAAGCTTGCGCCAAAAGTGTCGCTGGCGATGGTGATGGCGGATGCAACGACCGGCGAGATTGTCGGAGAGGTCGGGTCGGCGGACTATTTCGACGCCAGTCGCTCCGGCTGGATCGACATGACCCGGGTGCTGCGCTCGCCGGGCTCGACGCTGAAGCCTTTCATCTACGGGCTTGCCTTCGAGCAGGGGCTGGTCGGCCAGGAGACGATCATCGAGGACCGGCCGGCCGATTTCTTCGGCTACCGGCCGAAAAATTTCGACATGACCTACCAGGGCGATGTCAGCGTGCGGCAGGCGCTGCAGCTGTCGCTCAATGTGCCGGCGGTGCGGCTGCTCGATGCCGTCGGGCCATCGCGGCTGATGGTCCGGTTTCGCCGGGCCGAGATCAAGCCGGTGCTGCCGCCGAACGAGGCGCCGGGGCTGGCGATCGGGCTCGGCGGCGTCGGCATCAGCCTCAAGGACCTGGTTCAGGCCTACGCAGCGCTTGCCAATCGCGGCAGTCCCGTGAAGCTCGGCAATGGGGTGGAGGAGCAGCCGGGCCTGATTGAAGCGGGTCCGCTGCTGGAGCCTGTGGCCGCCTGGAACATCGCCGACATCCTTTCGGACATCATCCCGCCACAGGGGTCGCGGCGGCTCGGCATCGCCTACAAGACCGGCACGAGCTACGGTTATCGAGACGCCTGGTCGGTCGGTTATGACGGGCGACATGTGCTGGGCGTCTGGGTAGGGCGGCCGGACAATGGCGCGGTGCCGGGTATTGCGGGCTACCAGACGGCGGCACCGATCCTGTTTTCCGCCTTCGAGAAGTCTGGTGTGGCTGTTACGCCCTTTCCGCCGGCGCCGGCCGGCGCGATGCGGCTCGCGCAGGCGGATCTGCCCAATAGCCTCAGGCGATTTTCAGTAACGGCGAGCGGCTTGTTCTCCTCCTCGGCGCGTGAGCCTGCGCCGCAGATCATCTATCCCCCGGAAGGGGCACGGGTCGATCTCGGGGCGCGCTCGGGAGAAATTTCGCCGCTGGTGCTGAAGCTGCAGGGCGGTCGCGCGCCGTTCCGCTGGCTCGCCAACGGCAAGCCGCTGCAGGACCTTTCGCGCCGCCGCACGCATGACTGGACGCCGGATGGCGCGGGTTATTCAACGCTGACGGTGATCGATGCGGTCGGCCGGGCCGCGACGGTGCGGGTGTTCGTGGAGTAGGTTGGCGCGGATTGCTGCTCGGCATTGCGCAATAACCGGTGTCGTGGAATAACCGGTGCTGGGAGCAGGCGCACTCCTCCCTTGGCGATCTCAAGAATTTTCAAAGAACCCTGGGCGAAGCCAGGTATCGGACGGGGCGCTGAAAGCTGCCTCGTAAGTTTTAGTTTATGTGACACCTTTCAGCGCCCCGTTCGGCGGTTTTTGCCCGCGACTTGGGTCTCTCTGCGAGGATCTTTAAGGACGGTGTTCTCCGCCGGTTGCCGGGCGCCTGAGTTTGACCCCAGAGCCCCCGTCGGACTTGAAGGTCCGGCGACACCATCCTCTCTTACCCCCATGTGTGCCGCACAGGCACGTCCGACGCGCTCTTTCGGGCATCAGAAGCAGTGGGTGGTCCGATCCCGCCTGCTTCCCCCGTCTCGCCGGAGGGAGACCATTTTCCGCGAACCCCGATGATGAAGGTTCACGTCCTCCCCTCATCCTCGGCGCCGGCCCCGCATGGCTGGCACGCCTGCCAGCGTATCCGATGCGGAACGGGGACATTGTAGGAGCGGGTTCTGGGGGCGTGGAAAGTTGAGGATGGTTTTTCGCTCAAGTGGTTGATGTTGCTGGAGGTGGGGTAAGAGATTTTCCACGGGGTGTGGAATGGGTGCAGCACCCCCTCACCAACAAAATCTACGATTTAGCTGAAGCTAAGATCGTGATTTTGTAACCTCTCCCACAAGGGGAGAGGGAGAAGCGTCGCGCGTGCCGCATCGGCTCCCATCCCCTTGTGGGGGGACGAAAAATCGGCAGCTTAGGCCGAAGGGCCAGGTCCCGGATTTCAGGTGGGGAGGTCTTTCAGGCCGCGGCGGCGGCCTTCTTCCTGGCGATGCGGGCGCGGATCGATTCGACGTCGGCGCGCGGCGTCGCCGCAAACAGCGTGCGGGTATATTCGTGCTTCGGGTCCGAGAAGACCTCGTCGCGGGTACCGTATTCGACCGCCTCGCCAAAATACATCACCATCACCTCGTCGGCGATGTAGCGCACGACCGACAGGTCGTGGCTGATGAAGACGTAGGTGAGGCCGAATTCGTCCTGCAGGTCGGCAAGCAGGTTCAGCACCTGGGCCTGGACCGAGAGGTCGAGCGCCGAGACCGGCTCGTCCAGGACGAGGAGCTTCGGGTTCATCATCAGGGCGCGGGCGATGGCGATACGCTGGCGCTGGCCGCCGGAGAACATGTGCGGATAGCGGTTGTAGTGTTCCGGGCCGAGGCCGACCTTGACCAGCATCTCGGTGGCGCGCTCGCGACGTTCGGCGGCCGACATGTTGGTGTTGATGGACAGCGGTTCACCCAGCACGTCGCCGATCTTCTGGCGCGGGTTGAGCGAGCCGTAAGGGTTCTGGAAGACGATCTGCACCTTCTGGCGCATCTCGGGCGTCAGGTGGCCCGGGCGGGTGTCCATCTTGTCGCCATCGATATAGAGCTCGCCGCCGGTCGGCTCGTCGATGAAGGTCAACATGCGGGCGAGCGTCGACTTGCCGCAACCGCTTTCACCGACGATGGCGAGCGTCTTGCCGCGTTCCAGCTTGAACGACACGCCCTTCACGGCGTGGATGATCTTCTTCGGCTTGAAGAGGCCAGCCGCCAGTTCGTAATCGCGCTTGATATTGCGCACTTCGAGCATCGTATCGGTCATGCTGTTACTCCCAATCCCGCACTCGGAGCCGGTTCGGGATTGCCGTCGAAGAAATCGGAAACGGTGGTGAGGCGGTCGCCGGTGGCGTTTTCCGGCAGCGCCGCCAGCAGCGCCTTGGTGTAGTTGCTCTTCGGATTCTCAAAGAGGGTCAGCACGTCGGCTTCTTCCATCTTGCGGCCCTTGTACTGCACCACGACGCGATCTGCCGTTTCGGCCACCACGCCCATGTCGTGGGTGATCATGATGAGGCCCATGCCGGTCTTGGCCTGCAGCGCCATGATGAGATCGAGGATCTGCTTCTGGATCGTCACATCGAGCGCGGTGGTCGGCTCGTCGGCGATCAGGAGCTTCGGGTTGCAGGCGATCGCGATCGCGATCATCACGCGCTGGCACTGGCCGCCCGACATCTGGTGCGGGAAGCTGTTCAAGCGCTCTTCCGGGTTGGGCAGGCCCACCTGGCGGAACAGTTCGATGGCGCGGGCACGGCGGGCCTTCTTGTCGAGGCCGAGGTGGATGCGCAGCACTTCCTCGATCTGGAACCCGACCGTGAAGCATGGATTGAGGCTTGCGATCGGCTCCTGGAAGATCATCGCGATGTCCTTGCCGATCATCTTGCGGCGATCAGCCGGGCTGATGCCGCGCATGTCGCGGCCCTCGAACAGCATGCGATCGGCAGTGATCTTCGCCGTCCAGGGCAGGAGGCCCATGACGGCGAGCATGGCCACCGACTTGCCCGACCCGGATTCACCGACGATGGCGAGCACCTCGCCCTTTTCGACGGACATGGAAACGCCGTCGACGGCACGGAACCAGCCCGAAGCTGTCTCGAATTCAACGGTGAGGTTTTCGATTTGCAGAAGCGCCATGATCAGGACCTCTTCAGTTTCGGGTCGAGCGCATCGCGCAAGCCGTCGCCCATCAGGTTGATGGCGAGAACGGTGATGAGGATGGCAAGGCCGGGGAAGGTGACGACCCACCAGGCGCGCAGGATGAATTCGCGGGCTTCGGCGAGCATGGTGCCCCATTCCGGTGCCGGCGGCTGCGCACCCATGCCGAGGAAGCCAAGCGCTGAGGCATCAAGGATGGCGTTGGAGAAGGAGAGCGTCGCCTGGACGATCAGCGGTGCGGTGCAGTTCGGCAGGATGGTCTTGAACATCAGGCGAACTGGACCGGCGCCGGCAAGGCGGGCGGCGGTGACGTAATCGCGTGTCTTCTCGGCCATTACGGCGGCGCGGGTGAGGCGCACGAAATGCGGCTGCAGGGTGATCGCGATGGCGATCATGCCGTTCGTCAGGCTCGGGCCCAGGATAGCGACCAGCACGAGGGCGAGCAGCAGCGACGGGAAGGCCAGGATGATGTCCATCAGGCGCATGATGACGGTGTCGATCCAGCCGCGGTAGTAACCGGCGATGAGACCGACCAGGATGCCGCCGACCAGGGAGAGCGTTGTCACGAAGACGCCGATGAACAGCGAATATTGCGCGCCGTAGAGGAGGCGGGAGAGGATATCGCGGCCCACCGGATCGGTGCCGAGGAGATAGGTGGCGCTGCCGCCGCTCGTCCATGCCGGGGGTTTCAGCACCGCATCGCGGTACTGCTCGAACGGCGAGTGCGGGGCGATCACCGGTGCGAGCAGCGCGACGGCCACCAGCAGCACGAAGATGACGAGGCCAATGACGGCGCCGCGGTTTTCGGAAAAGTAGAACCAGAACTCCTTGAGCATCTGGCGGCGCATGGCGCCAGACGAAAGGACTTCGGGTGAATTGTCGATGTCTGTCATGGTATCGGCCATGGGATTTCTCCTTCTTCTTCTGCCGAAATCAGTGCCGGATGCGCGGGTTGATCAACCCGTAGAGCAGATCGACAATGAGATTGACGAGCATGATGATGGCCGCGATCAGGAGCAGGCCGCCCTGGATGACCGCATAGTCACGCCGGAAGACGCTATCGACCATCCACTTGCCGATGCCCGGCCAGGAGAAGATCGTTTCAGTGAGGATGGCGCCGGCGAGCATGACGCCGATTTGCAGGCCGATCGTGGTGATGACCGGGATCATGGCGTTGCGCAGCGCGTGGATGCCGATGACGCGGAAGGGGGACAGGCCCTTGGCGCGGGCGGTGCGGACGTAGTCTTCCGACAGCACTTCGAGCATGGCCGAGCGCGTCTGGCGGGCGATGACCGCAAGCGGGATCGTGGCAAGCACGATCGACGGCAGCGCCAGGTGGCTGAGCGCCGAGGCAAACGCACCCTTCTGTCCCGAAATCAGCGAGTCGATCAGCATGAAGCCGGTGACCTGCGGGAAGAAGAACATCAGCGAGATGCGGCCCGAGACCGGGAACCACTGCAGGATGCCGGAGAACAGGATGATGAGCAAAAGGCCCCACCAGAAGATCGGCATGGAATAACCGACGAGCGCAATGCCCATCAGGCCCTGGTCGAAGATCGAACCGCGCTTGACGGCGGCGATCACGCCGGCGGGAATGCCGAGCAGGATGGCGAGGATGATGGCGCAGACGGAGAGCTCGACAGTGGCCGGGAAAAGCTGCCAGAACTGGTCGAGGATCGGCTTCTTCGAGACGATCGAGGTGCCAAAGTCGCCGGTCAGCACGCCGCCGAGATAATCGAAATACTGCACCACGATTGGCCGGTCGAAGCCGAGCTGGGCGCTGATCTGCGCGTGGCGTTCCGGGGACATGACGCGTTCGCCGGAGAGGAGGGCGACTGGATCTCCCGGCAGAAGCCGGATGAAGGAAAATGCAATGATGGAGACCCCGATGAAGGTCGGGATCAAAACGGCGAGACGCCGCAACAGCAAGCCAAACATTCGAAACCTTTTATGGTTCTGGTCCGTGGCCGGTTCACGACTTTGTCAAGCCATGGAAACGGCAATCGTGGCGTCTCCGCCTCATTTTTAAGGCGTCTCTTAAGAAAATGCCGCGGGAAACGCAACGCGTCCCGCGGCAAAATCGTAGTATAGGACCGAATTACTCGGCGATATCGACGGCTTCGAAGGTGAAGTCGCCGAGCGGGCTCTGGGTAAAGCCGGTCACGCCCTTGCGCATCGGAACGACGGCAAGCGAGTGGTCGATGGTCGCCCAGGGAGCGTCCTTCTTGAAGATGACCTGTGCTTCTTCATAGAGCTTGGTGCGCTCGGCGAGGTCGGAGGTGACCTTTGCCTTCTTCACCAGTGCGTCGAACTCCTGGTTGCACCACTGGGCGCGGTTGTTGCCGCCAACGGCGTCGCAACCAAGCAGGGTGTCAAGGAAGTTGTCCGGGTCGCCGTTGTCGCCGGTCCAGCCCATGATGGCAGCGCCGTCACGGTCCTTTGCCTTGGAGCGGTTGAGGTATTCAGCCCACTCGTAGGAAACGATCTCGACCTTGACGCCGATCTTGGCGAAATCGTCCTGGATGATTTCGGCAGCGCGGCGTGCGTTCAGCATGTAGGGACGCGAAACCGGCATTGCCCAGACCTTCATGGAGAGGTCCTTGACGCCTGCTTCTTCGAGCATCTTCTTGGCTGCCTCGAGGTCATACGTGTCGTCCTGGGTGGACTTGTTGTAGGACCACATGGTCGGCGGGATCGGGTTGACGGCCGGGGTCGCCATGCCCTGGAAGACGGCATCAACGATGGCTTCCTTGTTGATCGCCTTGTTGAGCGCCTTGCGGACTTCAACCTTGTCGAACGGAGCCTGCGTCGTGTTGTAGGCGAGGTAGGCGATGTTCAGGCCTTCCTGCTCCAGAACCTCGAGGTTCGGATCAGCCTTCATGGATTCGACGTCGGCAGCGTTCGGATACGGCATCAGGTGGCATTCGCCGGCCTTCAGCTTCTGGTAACGAACGGCAGCATCGGTGGTGATTGCGAAGACCAGGTCGTCGATCTTCGGAGCCGCGCCCCAGTAATCGGCGTTCTTCTTGTAGCGGATGACGGCATCCTGCTGGTAGCCAACGAAGGTGAACGGACCAGTGCCGACCGGCTGCTGGTTCAGCTGTTCCTTCTTGCCGGCCTTGTCGAGGCTGTCGGCATATTCCTTCGACAGGATCGAAGCGAACGGCATGGCGAGGTTGGCGAGGAACGGAGCTTCCGGACGGGTCAGGGTGACCTTGACGGTCAGGTCATCAACCTTCTCGACCGACTTGATGAGCTTCGGGAAGCCCATGCCGTCGGCATATTCCCAGGTCGCGCCGTTGATGTACTTGTTCCAGGCGTTCTGTTCGTCGATCTGGCGGCCGATCGAGAAGATAACGTCGTCAGCGTTCAGGTCGCGGGTCGGCGTGAAGTAGTCGGTGGTCTGCCACTTGACGCCCTGGCGCAGCTTGAAGGTGTAGACCGTGCCGTCTTCGGAGATGTCCCAGCTTTCAGCGAGGCCAGCTTCCGGCTGCGTCGTGCCCGGCTTGAACTCGAGAAGGCGGTTGTAGATCGGGTGAGCGGAGGCATCGAACGTGGTGCCTGCAGTATAGAGGCCCGGGTCGAAACCTTCCGGCGAACCTTCCGAGCAGAATACGAAGGTCTTGGCGCTTGCAGCGCTGACGAAGCAGGTGGCCGACAGAAGGGCCGCCGCGAGTGTAAGCTTGTATTTCATCTAGGTCTCCCAATGACCAATGGGCGGCAGACATGCCTTGCCCGTACATTTCGATTGTTTGCGGCGCGCTCCCGAGCGCCAAGCCTTCTGCTGGTACGTCACCTCCTGCCAACGGCGTGTTACGCCATCAGCCCTATGCTGGTTTTCCTCGCGGTCTGCTTGAAGTCTTTCGACCCTGCAGCGCCATTGTTGTTCAGCCTCAAGACAGTATCCACGTTTCGTGCCGGCTGATGATCTTGGAAAACTGTACGCCGCAGATGGCTTGGCGCAATGGTTTTCTCCCTCAAGAGCCGGTTTCGTGGGCGGTCCGGGCTGTGGCGCGGGAGCATAGCGATTATCGGGTCGTTGTCGAGATACTTACAACCCGTTGGACAGGGCGACCGATCACGAGTTCGCGCAAAGGTTCACGTCTCCTGAATCACTTGATCTCAATCACTTTGGCGCAATCCGCCGGGTTACCGGATCGGACTATTTGATCACATGGGTCATTTGCCGGCATTGCCATCGGGGGAGAATTGAGTAGGTTCCGCGCCCATTGGGCAACTCCTTAGTCGAGGCATCACTTATGACAGCAAGCGAATCCAACCGTCCCCTGGTGTGGGACTTTGTCGACCGCAAGAAGCAGGTCTTTGCGGAGCTTGCGGACCGGGTCTGGGGGACGCCCGAAACCTGCTACATGGAGACGCTTTCCGCCGCCGCGCATCGCGAGATGCTGGAAACGCAGGGTTTCCGTATTACCGAAAACGTCGCCGGCATCCCGACCGCAATCGTCGGTGAAGCAGGCGAGGGCGGTCCCGTTATCGCGTTTCTCGGCGAATATGACGCGCTCGCCGGCTTGAGCCAGAAGGCAGGCGTGACGAAGCACGACCCGCTGACGGCCGGTGCGAACGGCCACGGCTGCGGCCACAATTTGCTTGGCTCGGGCTCGCTGCTGGCCGCCACCGCCGTGAAGGACTGGCTGGAGCAGACCGGCGCGCCCGGCCGCGTACGCTATTACGGCTGCCCGGCTGAAGAAGGCGGGGCGGCGAAGGCCTTCATGGTGCGCGCCGGCGCCTTCAAGGATGTCGACATCGCGATCAGCTGGCATCCGAGCAACTTCGCCGGCGTGCAGCGCGAGACCTCGCTTGCCAACTGCCGCATCGACTTCACCTTCACCGGTCGTGCCGCCCATGCCGCTGCCGTGCCGGAACTTGGCCGCAGCGCGCTTGATGCCGTCGAACTGATGAGCGTCGGCGTCAACTACATGCGCGAGCACATGCCGTCCGAATGCCGGATCCACTATGCCGTGCTCGACAGCGGCGGGATTTCGCCCAACGTCGTGCAGGCGCATGCCAAGGTGCGCTACGTCGTTCGCGCGCCAGAGCTTGGCGGTCTCTTCTCCCTCATCGAGCGGGTGAAGAAGGTGGCCGAGGGCGCTGCCCTGATGACCGAGACCAAGATGGAATGCACCGTGCTTGCCGGCGTTTCCAACCTGATGATCAATACGCCGCTGATGGATGTGATGCAGGACATCTGGGAAAGCATGGGCCCGCCGGCATTCGATGCGGCCGATCTCGCTTTCGCCAAGGAGATCCAGGACACGCTGACGTCGGAAGACATCGCCGCGAGCTGGGCGCAGGAGCGCCTTGAGCAGCGGGACCTCGTGCTCGCCGACTTCATCCTGCCGCCGCATAACGACGTCAGGCAGATGGGCGGTTCGACCGATGTCGGCGACGTCAGCTGGGTTGTTCCCACCGTGCAGGCTTATGGCCCCACGCTTGCCGTCGGCACACAGCTCCACACCTGGCAGGTCGTGGCCCAGGGCAAGAGCCCGCTCGCGCACAAGGGCATGGTCTCTGCCGCCAAGGCCATGGCGGCCACGGGCATTGCCGCGCTCGAAAGCGAGCAGTTGCGGGAGGCCGCCTGGGCCGATCTCATCAAGCGCCGCAAGGGCCAGGACTATCGCAGCCCGATTCCGGCGGAGGCCGAGCCGCCGGTCGCGGCCATGACGATCAAGTAAGCAATTCCGGTGATCGAACCTTCAAGTCTTTTGAAGGTTCGACGCCCGCCGCCCGCGTGATTGGGGGTGGGCACTGCGGCGATTTCCTCCTATGACTGGCACTATCTGCATGCCTACAGGAGGTCCGCCGTGACGGTTCAGCCAAACTCGATCGAAGCCCGCGACAAAGCGTATCATCTTCATTCCTACACCAATGCCAGGGCCCTTGAGCGCGACGGCGCGCTGGTGATCGATCGCGGCGAAGGCGTCTATGTCTATGACGTCAACGGCAAGAAATATATCGAGGCGATGGCGGGGCTCTGGAGCGTCGGCGTCGGGTTCGGCGAGCAGCGTCTCGTCGAGGCGGCGGCCAAGCAGATGGCGAAGCTTCCCTATTACCACACCTTTACCGCTCGCGCGCACAGCCCCTCGGTGGATCTCGCCGAAAAGCTGATCGCCATGGCGCCGGTGCCGATGTCGAAGGCCTACTTCACGAACTCCGGTTCGGAAGCCAATGACACCGCCGTGAAGATGGTCTGGTACCGCTCCAACGCGCTCGGCAAGCCCGAGAAGAAAAAGATCATCTCCCGCATCAAGGGTTACCATGGCGTGACGGTGGCAAGCGCCAGCCTTACCGGCCTGCCGAACAACCACCGTTCGTTCGACCTGCCGCTGCCGGGCATTCTCCACACCAGCTGCCCGCACTACCGCGTATTCAAGACAGACGGCGAGACGGAAGCAGCCTTCGTGGAGCGTTGCGCCAAGGATCTGGAAGACCTGATCCTCAAGGAGGGTCCGGAAACTGTTGCAGCCTTCATTGGCGAGCCAGTGATGGGTGCGGGCGGCGTGATCGTTCCGCTGGCTGGCTACTGGGACGCGATCCAGAAGGTCCTCAGGAAATACGACGTGCTGCTGATCGCCGATGAAGTGATCTGCGGTTTCGGCCGCACCGGCGAGATGTTCGGCACCACGACCTATGGCCTGCAGCCCGACATCATGACGCTGTCGAAGCAGATTTCCTCGTCCTATCAGCCGATTTCGGCGCTGCTGATCAACGACAACGTCTATGCCCCGCTGGCGGACGAGTCGAACAAGATCGGCACCTTCGGTCATGGCGTCACGGCCGCCGGCCACCCCGTCGCGGCTGCGGTTGCGCTGGAAAACATCGCCATCATCGAGGAGCGTGATCTTGTCGGCAACGTGCGGGCGCTGGCGCCGAAGTTCCAGTCGCGGCTGAAGGCGCTGGAAGGCCATCCGCTGGCAATCGAGGCACGTGGTGTCGGCCTCATCGGCGCGCTTGAGCTGAAGCCGCGCGACGGTTTTGCCGCCGGGCAGCTGGGTCCGAAGCTCTTCGCGATCATGACGGAAAAGGGCCTGATCTCGCGTGCCATCGGCGACTCGCTGGCGCTTTGCCCGCCGATGATCATCACCGAGCAGCAGGTCGATGACATCTTCGACCTGTTCGAAGCGTCGCTGGATGAGTTCCAGCGCCAGCTAAACGCTTGATATAGGGGCAGAAGCGGCCGCAAAGATCGGTATGGGAGGCGATTGCGCAAACCGCAGTCGCGCCTATATTCGGCTCCATGCTGGAAACTGCCGAAGCCTACTGGCCGCATATCCTGTTCATCGTATCGGTCGTGGCTGGTGCAGCTGCGGCCGTCCATGCCGCGATGACAAAGGAAGAAGTCCGATCCGCGATCGGCTGGGTCGGCGTGATCGTGCTGTCGCCGATCATCGGCGCGGTGCTTTACCTGATTGCCGGCATCAACCGCATCCGCCGCAACGTGATCAGCGACCGGCGCGCGCTGCTGCAGGGGCGCATCCGCGCCGACTTTGCCTCCTATGACGCGACCGATGACCTGGTGATCCGCGAATTCGGCAATCGCTTCCGGTCGATGAAGACGCTGGGTGATCGGGTCACGAACCATCACCTCACCACCGGCAACACGATCGTGGCTCTCGACAGCGGTGACGAAGCCTATGGCGCGATGCTGGAGGCGATCGAGGCAGCCGAGCGCAGCATCATTCTGGAGACCTATATCTTCGACCGCGACCGGATCGGGACGCGGTTTGCCCAGGCGCTGATTGCAGCCGTTCAGCGTGGGGTCGAAGTGCGGGTGCTGATCGATGCGGTTGGCGCCCGTTATTCGGTACCGAGCGTGCTCGGCATGCTGCGTGACGGTGACGTGACGATCGACGTGTTCAACGGCAATGTCATCATGGGCCTGCGGCTGCCCTATGCAAACCTGCGCACCCACCGGAAGATCATGGTGGTCGACGGGCGGCTTGCCTTTACCGGTGGCATGAACATCCGTGAAGGTTTCACCAAGGAGTTCAGCGGCAACAAGTGCTCCTTCGACACGCATTTCAGGGTGACCGGACCGGTGGTGGCCGATCTCGTGGCGATCGCGGCGGCCGACTGGCAGTTCGCGAATGGCGAAACGCTGGAGGGCGACGCCTGGGCGCTGCAGACGCCGGAAACGCAGCCCGGGATGCCGGTGATCATGCGGGCAGTGTCTTCCGGTCCCGATCGCAGCGTCGAGACCAACCACAAGATGCTGATGGGCGCCTTCTCGGTCGCGCGCTCATCGATCCGCATCGTCTCGCCTTACTTCCTGCCCGACCGCGAACTGATCACCGCGCTGGTCACGGCGGCGCGGCGTGGCGTCACCGTCGATATCGTCGTGCCGACCTCCAACAACCTCGTGCTGGTCGACCGGGCGATGACGGCGCAGTTCGACCAGATGCTGAAGAACTATTGCCGGATCTGGCGGGCATCGGGGCCCTTCAACCATTCCAAGCTGCTGGTGATCGACGGGCGGTGGGCCTTCGTCGGATCGTCGAATCTCGATCCGCGTTCGTTGCGATTGAATTTCGAAGTTGATCTGGAAGTGCTAGACTGCGCTTTCGCCGAGGCGCTGGAGCGAAGGATCGATCTGGCAATTTCTTCGGCAACCGAAGTGACGCTCGAGGGTTTAAGGGCTAGGCCCTTCCTTGTTCGGCTTGTCGAGCGTGTCTTGTGGCTGGGGTCGCCCTACCTCTAGCAGTTCCGTTGAAGACAACATGAAAGCCATGCGGCAAAAGCGCCAGATCCTTCCAGCCAACATCATCGCCTCCATCCGCGCGCGCAAGAACCGCAGCGTGGAAGCCTATGTGCAGGACGCGCGGCCGGAGGGCATGGTGATCGCCTCCTACAATGTCCACAAATGCGTGGGCGTCGACGGCAAGTTCGATCCCTCCCGCATCAGCCATGTGATCCGCGAAATCGGCGCCGACGTGATCGCGCTGCAGGAGGCCGATACCCGGTTCGGCGAGCGGCGAGGCCTGCTGGACCTCGCCTGGATGGAGCGCGAGACAGGGCTCCTGCCGGTGCCGGTGTCGGGAGTGGCCAAGGCGCATGGCTGGCACGGCAATGTCATCTTCTTCCGGGAGGGGCTGGTGCGCGACGTGCACCAGATGAAGCTGCCGGGTCTCGAGCCGCGCGGCGCGCTGATGACCGAGCTCGAGTTCAAGGACGGCAGCAACCTCAGGGTCATTGCCGCGCATCTCGGCCTCCTCAACCGCTCCCGCCAGCAGCAGGCGCGGATGATCCTCGACATCCTGCGGGCTCGCGACGAGAAATCGACGGTGCTGATGGGCGACCTCAACGAGTGGCGGCTTGGCGACCGTTCGTCGCTCAATACGCTCGCGACCGTTTTCGGCCTGCCGGCCGCGGTGCCGAGCTTTCCGTCACGGCTGCCGGTGCTGGCGCTCGACCGGATCATGGCGAACCGCCCGGGACTGATCGAGAAGGTGATGACGCATGACTCGCCGTTGGCGCGGCTTGCCTCCGACCACCTGCCGATCAAGGCATTCATCAATGTCGATGCGTTGCGCGAAACCCCGCAGGTGAATGCCGGCTGAGCGCAGGCGGGGCGCTTTACGAACACCGAAGCCGCCGCTAGGGTCTCGATCATCCACCTGATCCCGAGACGGAACCCCAATGACCGATATTGCCATGATCGAAGCGGCGCAGGCGCGCCTGGATGGACATGTCCGCGTGACGC
This sequence comes from Neorhizobium sp. SOG26, assembly GCF_003491345.1. Classification (GTDB taxonomy): domain Bacteria; phylum Pseudomonadota; class Alphaproteobacteria; order Rhizobiales; family Rhizobiaceae; genus Neorhizobium; species Neorhizobium turbinariae. The sequence continues at coordinate 2,875,935 of NZ_CP025512.1, read as the reverse complement.
CGCTGCTGTCCTCGCCTTTCCTTGATGAGATTGCCGGACGACGGGTTTTCGTGAAGCCGGAATGCCTGCAGCATACGGGATCCTTCAAGTTCCGTGGCGCGTGGTCGGCGATCTCGGCGCTGTCGCCGGAGGTGCGTGCGCGCGGCGTCATCGCCTTTTCTTCGGGCAATCATGCGCAAGGGGTGGCGCTTGCGGCAAAACTGCATGGGATCGCCAGCGTCATCGTGATGCCGTCGGACGCGCCAAGGATCAAGATCGAGAACACCCGCGCCTATGGCGCCGAAGTGGTTCTTTATGACCGGCAGACGGAAAACCGCGACGAGATCGGTGCGACGCTGTCGCGCGAGCGTGGCCTGACGCTGATCAAGCCATTCGACGAGCCGCTGGTGATCGCCGGGCAGGCAACGTCCGGGCTGGAGATCGCCGCGCAGGCAAAGGAACTGGGGCTCGACAAGGGCGAGGTGCTGGTGCCGGTCAGCGGCGGCGGGCTGTTGTCGGGCGTGGCGCTTGCGCTTCAGGCACGCGCACCCGGCTTCGTGGTGCGGCCCTGCGAGCCGGAAGGCTTCGATGACGTGGCGCGTTCGCTCGCGTCCGGCAAAATCGAGCGAAATGCTGCCCTTTCAGGCTCGATCTGCGACGCGATCCTGGCGCCGCAGCCGGGTGACGTCACCTTCCCGATCCTGTCCAAGCTTTGCGGGCCGGGGCTCGTTGTGAGCGAAGACGAGGTGCTGCATGCGATGGCGCTTGCCTTCAACCGCCTGAAGATCGTCGTTGAGCCCGGTGGCGCAGTGGGACTTGCAGCGGCACTCTTCCACGGCGACCAGCTTGGCGACACGGTGATCGCCATCTGCTCGGGCGGAAATGTCGATGCCGACCTCTTCAAGCAGGCCCTCGACCTGCACCCGATCTGATCGCTTGAGGGGCGGGGCATAATAAACCGTTAACTCGCGCGAGGGGCCGTTAAGAAAAAAGGATTTTCTACGGAACGCCCGTAGAAGAAGAACATTATCTCTATCGGGTTGATCTAGATAAGGTAGAGTCAGCCGTGCTCCCAAGTGGGGCACGCGCTAGAACCCGGGAGACATCCATGCAGCATCTCGAGCATCAGACACGGCCCTTCCCAGTTCGCACCGCCCAAAGCCAAAAGCTGCAATGGGCACTTAATACGACGCTTGTCGCTGCCGCCTTCGCCTTTGTCGGTGCAGTGACCCTCGGGCTCTTCCCGTAACCGTTCAGTCCTCCCAGGACCTCAAACGCCTCTCAGGTTCCGCAACCTGGGAGGCGTTTTTGTTTGCGCGCGGCCTCACTTACTTGCGAATTGTCTAAAAAATCAATGCCATCAGCGGCATGAACCCGTTCAGCTTCCATTCAGCCCAGGCTCACTAGTGGCATGTGATGCATGAATCCGTAACCTACACGGAATCGTTGGTGGAGAGGCATTTGCCATATTCGGACCGCTCTCTATTTCCTCTCATTCGGATTGCCTCGAGCGGTACTCATCATAGCGCAAATGATGGCTAGCGCTCATCCGGCAGGCCTAGTAAGTCGAACCCGACTAAACTCTTAGTTTTCAATAAGAAGCCGTATCCATGTCATTTGAAAGCACGTCAGCTTCCCTGCGCGAACCAGAAGCCAAGCAGATCGATCATAACGACTCGATCCGCGCGACCTATTTCAATACCGAAGAATTGCGGGAATGCGGCGAAAGCCTTGGCCGGCAGGGAACATCAAGCCTACCGGGGCTGACGGATTTCGACTTCCTCAAGCGGCACAAGGAAAACGAAAAAGAGATCCTGCGCGTCTACCGTGCAACGGCCGTCGACGTGGATGCGGGCGCAACGATTACGCCCGCGGCCGAGTGGTTGCTCGACAATTACTACATCATCGAAGAAGCAATCCAGGAAGTACGCCGTGACTTCCCGCCGAAGTTCTTCCGGCAGCTGCGCACCACGACGGTCGGCAATATCGAGATGCCGCGGGCGCTGGCGCTTGCCTGGCTTTACGTTGCCCATACCCACAGCAGCCTTTCCAGCGAAAGCCTTGCCGCCATGGTCGAGGCCTACCAGTCCCAGGAGCCGCTGGAGATCGGCGAGCTCTGGGCGCTTCCGTCGTTCATCCGTTTCGTGCTGATCGAAAACCTGCGCCGGATCGCGACACGCGTCGACCGCTCGCGCAACATGCGCCGCCGGGCGAACGAGGCGGCCGACGAGATCATCCGCCTCAACAACGAGGAGCAGAGCGCCAGCCTGCTGAAGAGCATTGAGGGGCTCACCACCGACCACACCTTTGCCGCTCAGTTCCTCTATCGCCTGCGCAATGCATCGCAGACCTCGGCCTTTGCCATCGCATGGCTCGAGGGGCGGCTTGCGGCCGCCGGAACGACCGTTGACGAGGTGATGCAGGCCGAGCAGAGCCGCCTGTCTTCCGGCAACGTGACGATGGGCAACATCGTCAAGAGCCTGCGCGAGATCAATGATACGGAGTGGACGGTCTGGTTCGAGGAAGTCTCGCAGATCGACAAGATCTTCCGCGAGCGGACCGACTATCAGGCGCTCGACTTCGGCTCGAGGAACGCCTACCGCAACCGCATCGAGCAACTGGCGCGGCGCTCGCACAGCAGCGAGATCGAGGTGGCCGAAGCGGCGATCGCGCTTTCGGAAAAAGCTGCGTCCATGCCGGATTCGGATCCGCGCGAGACGAATATCGGTGCCTTTATCGTCGGGCGCCGTCGCCGAGAGCTTGAAGCAGCCGTCGGTTACAAGCCTCGCTTCGTGCAGCGCTTCGTGCGCGTCGTGCGCAAGCTGAACTGGCTGGCAATCGCGGGGCCGGTCATCCTGATCACCCTGCTTGCCATGGCGGCTGCCGCCTGGTTCCTGGTGCAGGCGGAAATCCCGCTGCCGATCGTCTTCTTCTTCCTCCTGATGTTCTCGCTGCCCGCCTCGGAAGGCGCGACCGGGCTCTTCAATACGCTGGTGACCTATCTGGTGCGGCCGGCGCGTCTGGTCGGCTACGAATTCAAGGAAGGCATTCCGGAAGAAGCCCGCACACTGGTGGCGGTGCCGTGCCTGATCACAAATCGCGACACAGTCGACGAGCTGGTGCGCAACCTCGAGGTCCATTTCCTCTCCAACCCGCATGGCGAGATCTACTTCGCGCTGTTGAGCGACTGGCGCGACAGCAAGGTCGAGGAAACCGATGCGGACATCGAGATCCTTGACTACGCCAAGCGCGAGATCGCGGCGCTCAATGCGAAATATAACGAAGACGGGCGTACCCGCTTCTACCTCCTGCATCGCCGCCGTCTGTTCAACCCGAACGAAGGGGTGTGGATGGGCTGGGAGCGCAAGCGCGGCAAGCTGCATGAGTTGAACCTTCTGCTGCGCGGCGACCAGGACACGACCTATCTTCCGGGCGCCAACATGGTTCCGGCAGGCGTCCAGTATGTCATGCCGCTCGATGCCGATACGCGCCTGATGCGTGATGCCGCGACCAAGCTCGTCGGCAAGATGCACCACCCGATCAACCAGCCGATCCTCGATCCGGACACCAACCGCGTGGTGCACGGCTACGGCCTGATGCAGCCGCGCGTCACCCCGTCGCTGACGACGGGCAAGGAAGCCTCGGTCTTCCAGCGCGTCTTCTCGGTTGGACGCGGCCTCGACCCTTATGTCTTCACCGTTTCCGACGTGTACCAGGACCTGACTGGCGAAGGCAGCTTTACCGGCAAGGGGCTTTATCATGTCGATGCCTTCGAAGCCTCGCTGAAGGGCCGTATCGAAGAAAACGCCATCCTGTCGCATGACCTGCTCGAAGGCTCGTTTGCGCGATGCGCACTCATCACCGACGTGGAACTGGTTGAAGACTTCCCGACCCGCTACGAGGTGGAAGTGTCGCGCCAGCATCGCTGGGCGCGCGGCGACTGGCAGCTTCTTCCCTTCATCATGGATCCGAAGCGCGGTGTCACCGCGCTTGGCCGCTGGAAGATGTTCGACAACCTGCGTCGGTCGCTGACACCGATCGCCTGGTTCTTCGCCTCCGTGCTCGGCTGGTATTTCATGGACCCGCTGAGCGCGCTGATCTGGCAGATCCTGCTGATCTTCTCGCTGTTCGTAGCGCCGACCATCAGCCTGATTACAGGCCTGCTGCCCGGCTCCGCCGATATCGTGCCGCGAGCGCATTTCTATTCCGTCTGGTCCGACATTCGTTCGGCCAACGCCCAGGTGGCGCTGCGGATCGTCTTCATCGCCGACTCTGCCTGCATCATGACGGACGCCATTGCGCGCTCGCTTTACCGGCTTTTCTTCAGCCGCAAGCTGATGCTGGAGTGGCGCACCGCCGCGTCGATCCAGTCGAACGCGCAAGGGAGCCCGAAAGACTACTACCGCTCGATGTGGCACGCGCCGACGATCGCCGTGCTGAGCGTTATCCTGTCGGCCATTCCCGGCGACAACGCCTTCCTGGTAGGCCTTCCGTTTGCGGTGATGTGGATCTTCTCGCCGCTGGTCGCCTGGTATGTGAGCCAGTCGGCCGAGACCGAAGACCGCCTGTTCGTGCCCGAGCCCGCGGCCGTCGAGCTGCGCAAGATCGCCCGGCGCACCTGGCGCTATTTCGAGACTTTTGTCACCGCGGAGCAGAACTACCTGCCGCCGGACAACTACCAGGAGCGGCCCAACCCGTCGGTCGCCAAGCGCACGTCTCCGACAAACATCGGCGTCTACCTGCTGTCGATCGTCTCGGCGCGGCACTTCGGCTGGATCAGCTTCACCGAAACGCTTGAGCGGATCGAGCAGACGATCGCGACCGTGGAGCGGGCCGAGAAGCTGCGCGGCCACATGTACAACTGGTACGAGACCGACACGCTGAAGCCGATGATGCCGCGCTATGTGTCATCGGTCGACAGCGGCAACTTCGCGGGCCACCTGATCGCAATCTCGTCGGCGCTGCGGATCTGGGCGGAAGCGCCCTCGGCACACCTGCAGGGCAATCTCGACGGCATCGGCGACGTGGCCGGTATCCTGGCGGAAAGCCTGAAGGCGCTGCCCGACGACCGCAAGACGGTTCGGCCGCTGCGCCGCCGGCTGGAAGAGCGCATCATCGGCTTCGGCAACGCTCTGGCGTCCGTCAAGCGCGAGCATGAGTTTGCGTCGATCCGCATCATCAACCTTGCGGTGCTGGCGCGCGATATCCAGAAGCTCGCCGTCAACCTCGAGCACGAGGTTCGCTCGCCGCAGAGCGAGGATGTCACCCGCTGGTCGGCATCGCTCGTCGCAAGCTGCGAGGCGCATATCGCCGACAGCGTCTTTGACAACGGCAATATCGAAGCCCTGCGCGAACGCCTGAGCGCGCTGCGCGACCGCACCCGCCAGCTCGCCTTTGCGATGGATTTCAGCTTCCTGTTCCGCAAGGACCGCCGGCTTCTGTCAATCGGCTACCGGGTGGAAACCAACGAGGTGGACGAGGCCTGCTACGATCTCTTGGCCTCGGAGGCACGTCTCACCAGCTTGTTCGGCATCGCCAAGGGCGACCTGCCGACCGAGCACTGGTACAAGCTCGGCCGCCAGGTCGTGCCGATCGGTACCCGCGGTGCGTTGGTCTCCTGGTCGGGTTCGATGTTCGAATACCTGATGCCGCCGCTCGTGATGCAGGAGCGCCAGGGCGGCATCCTCAACCAGACCAACAACCTGATCGTGCGCGAGCAGATGAACCACGGCCGCCGCCTCGGCACGCCATGGGGCATTTCGGAAGCCGCCTTCAACGCGCTCGACCACCAGATGAACTACCAGTACACCAACTTCGGTGTGCCGACGCTGGGCCTGAAGCGGGGCCTTGGCCAGAACGCTGTCATTGCGCCCTATGCCTCGATCCTTGCCAGCCAGTATGATCCGGTTTCGGCGCTGGAAAACCTCGGCGAACTGCGCGAGCTCGGGGCGCTTGGTCAGTTCGGGTTCCACGATGCTGTTGACTTCACCCCGACCCGCCTGCCGGAAGGCAAGCGTTGCGCGGTGGTCTACAACTATTATGCCCACCACCATGGCATGTCGATTGCCGCCGTCGCCAACGTGGTGATGAACGGCCTGCTGCGTGAACTCTTCCATGCCGATCCGGTGATCGAGGCGGCTGAACTGCTGTTGCAGGAAAAGGCGCCGCGCGACATTCCGGTGATGAGCGCCAAGCACGAGGAAACGCCGGGCAAGGGCCAGGGCGAACTGTTGCGGCCGGAAATCCGCACGATCAACAACCCGGCGACGAAGGACCGCGAGCTCGTTCTGCTGTCGAACGGCCATTACTCCCTCATGCTGACGGCGACCGGCACGGGCTACTCGCGCTGGAACGGCATGAGCGTGGCGCGCTGGAAGCCGGATCCGACCGAAGACCGCTTTGGCCAGTTCCTGTTCCTGCGCGACACCACCACCGGCGAGTGGTGGTCGGCAACCGCCGAACCACGCCGCATCGAAGGCGAGAAGACCAAGACGATCTTCAGCGACGACCGCGCCGAGTTCCAGAAGACGATCGGCGACCTGACGAGCACGGTGGAATGCATTGTTGCCACCGAGCATGATGCGGAAGGCCGTCGCCTGACGCTGCTCAACATGGGCAGCGAGGACCGCTTCATCGAGGTGACCTCCTACATGGAGCCGGTGCTGGCCCATGAGGATGACGACAACGCCCATCCGGTTTTCCAGCGCATGTTCATCCGCACCGAGATCGGCCGCCGCGGGGACGTGATCCGTGCCTGGCGCAACAAGCGCAGCCCGAGCGATCCGGACATGCTGATCGCACACCTGGCAGCCGACAATGCCGGGGCGGCGCGCCCGACTGAATACGAGACAGACCGGCGCAACTTCATTGGCCGCGGGCGCACGCTCGCCGAGGCGGCAGCGTTTGATCCGGGTGCGAACCTGTCGAACACCGATGGCTTCACGCTCGACCCGATCCTGTCCTTGCGCCGTGTCGTGCGGGTGCCAGCGGGCAAGAAGGTGAGCGTGATCTTCTGGACGATTGCCGCGCCGAACCGCGAGGGCCTCGACCAGGCGGTGGAACGTTACCGTCACCCTGACGCCTTCCAGACGGAGCTGACGCAGGCCTGGACGCGCACGCAGGTGCAGATGCGCCACCTCGGCGTCTCGTCGCAGGATGCGGCAGCCTTCCAGCACCTGGCGCGTTACCTCATCTACCCAGACATGCAGCTTCGCGCCGACCAGGCGACGCTGCAGGCGGACATGCGGCCACAATCGGGCCTGTGGCCATCCGGCGTTTCGGGGGACCACCCGATCTTCACGCTGCGCATCAACGACGATGCGGACATGAATGTCGCCAAGGAAGCAATGAGCGCGCAGGAATACCTGCGCTCGCGAGGCGTCGTGACGGACCTGGTGATCTTCAACGAACGGGCAGCATCCTATGCGCAGGACATGCAGCACGAGATCGAGTCGCTGTCGAAGAGTGCGCGGCGGCTGAGCAATTCCGAAGGCCAGCGCCAGCATGTCTTCACGCTGCGGCGTGACCTGACCGACGAGGCGGCCTCCGAAGGCCTGATCGCGGCCTCGCGCGTCGTGCTTCACGCGCGCAACGGACGCATCAGCGACCAGTTGAGCCGCACCGCGAGCATCTTCGCGCCGCAGAAGGACCAGGAGGTCGAGATCGACCGCCGTCCGCTGCTCAACGGCGAGATCTTCAAGGCACCGCCGATCGACGCGCCCGAGGATCTCGACTTCTGGAACGGCTTCGGCGGATTTTCCAAGGACGGCAGCGAATACGTGGTGCGCCTGCACGGCGGCCAGTCAACGCCGCATCCGTGGATCAATGTCATCGCCAACGACAAGTTCGGCTTCCATGTTTCGGCGGAAGGGGCGGGCTTTACCTGGGCGAAGAACTCGCGCGATTACCAGCTGACGCCATGGACGAACGACCTGGTGCTCAACCGTCCGGGCGAAGGCTTCTACATTGCCGACCGGGAGAGCGGTGCGGTGATGACGCCATTTGCCGCCCTGTCCCGCAAGCCGGAGCTGAAGTTCGAGGCACGTCACGGACTCGGTTATTCGGTCTTCTCCAGCGAGGATGAGGGCCTCAAGGTCCGGCTGACGCAGACCGTCGACCGCAACCGGGCCGCCAAGCTTTCGCATCTCGTGCTGCGCAACAGCGGCTCCGAGGTGCGGCGCCTTCGGATCTATGGTTACGCGGAATGGATGCTGGGCGCCAACTCTGCCCGCTCGCTGCCGTTCATCCTGTCGAGGCGCGACGAGGACACCGGGGCACTGTTTGCCACCAACGCCTACAGCATCGACTACCGGCGCTTTGCCTTCCTGGCGATGAAGGAGCAGCCGACCGGCTACACCGTCAGCCGGCGGGAATTCATCGGCCGCTTCGGCTCGATCCAGATGCCGGCAGCGGTGACGGCTGCCTCGGCGCTCACCGGCGCGCTCGACCTCGACGGCGATCCCTGTGCCGCGCTTGCCTATGACCTGGAGGTCGCGCCGGGCGAAGAGAAGACAGTGACCTTCTACCTGGGCGACGCGGAAACGCGCGAAGAGGCCCAGGCACTGGTGGCCGAGCTTCGCGACGGCGACTTTGCGCAGATCCTCCAGGAAACGCGCGACTTCTGGACCGGATTTACCGGACGGGTGAAGATCTCGACGCCGGACAAGACGCTCGACAATCTCGTCAACCACTGGCTGCCTTACCAGGCTCTCGCCTGCCGGATCATGGCGCGTACCGCCTTCTACCAGGCGTCCGGTGCCTTCGGCTTCCGCGATCAGTTGCAGGATACGCTTGCCTTCCTGCTGCACGAGCCGTCGCTAGCGCGACGCCAGATCGTCAATGCGGCCGGACGGCAGTTCCGGGAAGGCGACGTGCAGCACTGGTGGCTGCCCGGCAATGGTGCTGGCGTGCGCACCACCATCTCCGACGACGTCGTGTGGCTGGCCTATGCCGTCCACCAGTATATCTCGGTGACGGGCGACGCGACGCTGCTCGACGAGGAGATCCCCTTCCTCGACGGCCCGGCGGTCGAGAAGAACAAGCACGACGCCTTCTACGAGCCGACCGTCACGGACGAGACTGCAAGCCTTTACGAACACGCAGCGCGGGCGCTTGATCTTGCGGTGGCGCGGACCGGCGAAAAGGGCCTGCCGCTGATACTCGGCGGCGACTGGAACGACGGCATGAACCGCGTCGGTGCCGGCGGCCGAGGCATGAGCGTCTGGCTCGGCTGGTTCCTTGCTGCTGCCTTGCGCGATTTCATTCCCTATGCCGAAGCGCGTGGCGATGACGGGCGCGTGCAGCGGTGGAGGAAGCATACCGAAGCCCTGAAACAGGCGCTCGAAACAGCAGGCTGGGACGGCGGCTATTACCGCCGCGGTTACTTCGACGATGGCGCGCCGCTCGGCTCAATCACCAGCGACGAATGCCGCATCGACTCGCTTGGCCAGTCCTGGAGCGTGCTCTCGGGCTTTGGCGATGACGAACGCAGGGCCAAGGCCATGGACGCGGTTCTGGACCAACTCGTGGATGAGGAGGCCGGTATCATCCGGCTCTTCACGCCGCCGTTCCAGGACACCCGCAAGGATCCGGGCTATATCAAGGCTTATCCGCCGGGCGTGCGTGAAAACGGCGGTCAGTACACGCATGCAGCCATCTGGGTGGTGCTGGCCCTTGCCGGGCTCAAACGCGGTGACGACGCCTGGAAGTGTTTCCAGATCCTCAATCCGATCAACCACGCGCTCGATCGCGAGGCGGCCGAAACGTACCGTGTCGAACCTTATGTCGTCGCAGCCGATGTCTATGGCCATGGAGCCTATACGAGCCGGGGTGGCTGGACCTGGTATACGGGTTCGGCAGGCTGGCTCTACCGTGCCGCGATCGAGGGCATCCTCGGCATCCGCCGACAAGGCGACAGGCTGCGCGTCGATCCCTGCCTGCCGAGTGGCTGGAACGGGTTCAAGGCAGAGGTGACGATCGAGGGCCAGGTCCACACGATCGTGGTCGACGGCGACACGGTGACTGTGGATGGTGAGGCGGCGGATGGCAGCGGAGAATTCGCGCTGTCAGCACCGGTGCAACGACTGCCTGAACCGACCGCAGGCTGAACCGACTGCCATTGCAGGTTAAAGAAACAAGAAAACCCGCCGCCATGGTCCATGGCGGCGGGTTTTTCGTTCCCTGGACCCAAACCAGCAGCGCTTATGCCGGATGGCCAAGCTCCGCAGGCTTCTCGGCATGATCGTCTTCGTCGTCCAGCAGTCCGCTGGTGCGTAGCAGGGAGGCGAACCGGCCGCCGAGTTGGCTCAGTTCATCGTAGCTTCCGGACTCGATGATGCGGCCGTTGTCGAGGAAGATCACCTTGTTGGCGTCCCGTACGGTTGAGAGGCGGTGGGCGATGATGAAGGTCGTGCGGTTCTCGCGCAGCCGGTCGATCGCTGCCTTGACACGCGCCTCCGTCTCGACGTCGAGCGCGCTGGTGGCTTCGTCGAGCACGAGGATCGGCGCGTTCTTGAGGATCGCTCGGGCAATGGCAATGCGCTGGCGTTCGCCGCCGGAGAGCCTGTTGCCGCGTTCGCCGACGGTGGTGTCGTAGCCGCTGAGGCGACTTTCGATGAAGTCCGTTGCGGCGGCGGCTTCGGCGGCCTTGAGGATTTCTTCTTCGGTCGCACCCTCGCGGCCAAGCCGAATGTTCTCACTAATGGAGCGGTTCAACAGGCCGGCATCCTGGAAGACCGTGGCGATCGAGTTGCGCAGCGACTTGCGGGTCACCGTCTTGATGTCGACGCCATCGATGAGGATCTGGCCTTCCTGCGGATCGTAGACCCGTTGCAGCAGGTTGATGAGCGTTGTCTTGCCCGCACCCGTCGGGCCGACGATCGCCACCGTTTCCCCGGCATTGGCAGTGAAAGACACGTTGTGGACGCCCTGCTTGGTGTTGGTGAAGCCGAAGGTGACGTCTCGGAATTCAACCTCGCCACGGACGTTGGCAAGTTCACGTGCATTAGCCGGTTCGGCCCGCTCCTCGACGGAGTCTTCAAGCTTGAAGAAATCCTCGAGCTTGGCGCGTGCCTCGAAAATCTGGGTGGCGAACTGGCGCAGCAGGTCGAGACGGCCGATCAGCAGATTGGCAAAACCGATAAAGGCGACGACATCACCGACCCGCAACTCGCCCTTCTGCACCAGGTAGGTGCCGATCACCAGGATCACGCCCATGGATACGGTGGAGGCGGTGCGGTTCAGCGCGCCGGCCAGCGCCCACCAGTCGAGCACCGGATATTGCGCGGCAAGCAGGTTCTTGGTGTAGTCTTTCAGCGCCCGCGTTTCAGCCTCGATGCGGTTGTAGCTGTGCAGTACCGAGACGTTGCTGATCGCGTCGCTCACATGCGAGAAGACCGTGTGGTAGTGGTTCTCGACCGAGGCCTGGCCTTCCTTGGTGCGGTTCATGACGGTCGCGCCAATGATCCAGTAAAGCACACTCAGGACGAGCAGCACGATACTAAGGCGCCAGTCCATGGAGATGGCGGTCGGGACGAGCAGCACGAGTGCCACGGCGGTGGCAAGATGCGTGCGCATGAACTCGAGCCAGAGGCCGAACAGGCTTTCGGCGGCGCGCAGCAGCGTGTGCAGCGCGTTCGACGTGCCGCGCTGGTGGTGCCAGGAGAGCGGCATGGAGATGATGCGGCCAAAAGCTTCCGTCAGCAGCGAGGCGCGCCGTCCATGCGCCAGGCGGTCCGCTTCCCGTGCCACGAGAACATAGGCGATGGTGTTGAAGACGCCGAAACCGGCCCAGGCCGCAAGCCAGGTTGTCACGTCGCCGCCGGACGAGATGGCGTCGATGATGCGTCCGAAGAGGATCGGTTCTGCAATGGTGATGACGGCAAGCACGACGTTGGCGATGACAACGGCGGTGACGCGCCATTTGTTCTTCGCCAGGTATCTGAGAGCGCGTGCGTAAACCTGAAAGAGCGTCAAGTGGCGCAACCTCGTTGATGTGTAGCCGCCTTGCGCGGCCTCGTCTTGGCTACCTCTATAAATCGGAAAAGGCATTTCCGCGACAGCAGCAATTCTCTTCTGCCAGAAACGCTTGCCGCTCGGCAAGCGTGGCATATGTGATGGATCAAAACGGCAAGGTTTGTGGTTTGCAGCCTCGGTGTAGCTAGATTTTGGGATACACCTTCAAACATTGATAACTATGCTGGCACGATTGTGCGCCAAGGCATTTTTCAGAACGATGACTATTGATTTGAAAAGGTTATTAGAGGGGGCAACTTGAGTATTCAGCTGATCGTCCAGTTCTTGGTCCTCGTTGAAGAGACCAAGACCGAAGCTGAATTGATTGCTCAGCTCGAAAGCGTGCTCAAGCCCTACGGCTTCGAGTACTACAGTATCCGTTTGCATTCCCGGCAGCACCAGAACAGCGGTCATGACGTGCTTGCCGCGCACTGGCCGGAGGACTGGGAAGAGAATTACGCCTCGCGCCGGTACCCGATCGTCGACCCGACCGTGCGAATGCTCGGGATCGCGCAGCGGCCGTTCCGCTGGCGTGATGCGGTGCTGAAGCTGAAGACCGACCCGAACCGCGCCCGCATGCAGCGGATGATGCAGGATGCCGCCCGCAACGGGCTGCTCGATGGCTATACGTTTCCGGTTCAGGGCCGCAACGGGCTCCTGGGCCACGTGACGATCTGCGGCAAGGTGGTGGATCTTTCGCCGGCGGAAGTGGCGCTATTCGATGCGGCGGCACGAAAAGTGTTCTGGCGTTTCCTCGAATTCCGGGAAAAAAGCGAGGAACTGGAGGCTGTGCCCCAGCTCGAGACCCGGCTGACGCGGCGCGAGATGGAAGTGATCGTGCTGCTGGCGGATGGCCTGACGTCAAACGAAATTGCCAAGGCCCTGGAAATTTCCAGCCATACAGTGGACTGGTACATCAACGGCTTGCAGGAAAAGCTGAAGGCCAAGAACCGCCAGCACGTCGTGGCATCCGCCTTCCGACTGGGGCTTACCACTTAAGCTGTCCCCGCAGCCGTTCGCGGCGCAAAATGACCTTGCTAAAACCGCGGCTTACTGATTTTCTGCAGTGCAGCATTTTTGATGGCGCCTGGGAGGTCTATTTTGCCGATCACAAAGCTACTTGTAGCGAATCGTTCCGAAATCGCGATCCGTGTGTTCCGGGCTGCCAACGAACTTGGCATCAAGACGGTGGCGATCTGGGCGGAGGAAGACAAGCTCTCGCTGCACCGTTTCAAGGCCGATGAAAGTTACCAAGTGGGCCGCGGTCCGCATCTGGAAAAGGACCTGGGACCGATCGAGAGCTACCTGTCGATCCCCGAAGTCATCCGCGTGGCCAAGCTGTCTGGCGCCGACGCGATCCATCCGGGTTACGGCCTGCTTTCGGAAAGCCCTGAATTCGTCGAGGCCTGCAACGAGGCCGGCATCACCTTCATTGGGCCGACGGCGCAGACCATGCGCCAGCTCGGCAACAAGGTCGCGGCACGCAATCTGGCGATCTCCGTTGGCGTGCCGGTGGTTCCCGCCACCGAGCCGCTTCCGGACGACATGGCAGAGGTCAGGCGCATGGCCGCCGAGATCGGCTACCCGGTGATGCTGAAGGCCTCCTGGGGTGGTGGCGGACGCGGCATGCGCGTCATCCGTTCCGAAGCTGACCTTGCCAAGGAAGTGACGGAGGCCAAGCGCGAGGCGATGGCCGCCTTCGGCAAGGACGAGGTTTTCCTTGAAAAGCTCGTGGAGCGGGCGCGCCATGTGGAAAGCCAGATCCTTGGCGACACCCACGGCAATGTCGTGCATCTCTTTGAACGTGATTGCTCGATCCAGCGCCGCAACCAGAAGGTCGTGGAGCGCGCGCCGGCACCTTACCTCAGCGAAGCGCAGCGGCAGGAGCTTGCGGCCTATTCGCTGAAGATCGCGGGCGCGACCAACTATGTCGGCGCCGGTACGGTCGAGTATCTGATGGATGCCGATACCGGCAAGTTCTATTTCATCGAAGTGAACCCGCGCATCCAGGTCGAACACACGGTGACGGAGGTCGTGACCGGAATCGACATCGTCAAGGCGCAGATCCACATCCTTGAAGGGGCTGCGATCGGCACGCCTGAATCCGGCGTGCCGCGCCAGGAGGATATCCGTCTCAACGGCCACGCGCTGCAGTGCCGCATCACCACCGAAGATCCCGAGCACAACTTCATTCCCGACTACGGGCGCATCACGGCCTATCGTTCGGCATCGGGCTTCGGCATCCGTCTCGACGGCGGCACGTCCTATTCGGGCGCCGTGATTACCCGTTATTACGACCCGCTGCTCGTCAAGGTAACCGCCTGGGCGCCGCAGCCACTCGAGGCGATCGCCCGCATGGACCGCGCTTTGCGCGAATTCCGTATCCGCGGTGTGGCCACCAACCTGACCTTCCTGGAAGCCATCATCGGACATCCGAACTTCCGCGACAATTCCTACACGACCCGCTTCATCGACTCGACGCCGGAGCTGTTCGAGCAGGTGAAGCGCCAGGACCGCGCGACGAAGCTCCTGACCTATCTGGCGGATGTCACCGTCAACGGCCACCCGGAAACCAAGGGCCGGCCGGTGCCCTCCGAACAGGCGGCAAAGCCGGTGCTGCCTTACATCAACGGTTCCGTGCCGGATGGCACCAAGCAGCGCCTCGACCAGTTGGGGCCGAAGGGCTTCGCCGAGTGGATGCGCAACGAAAAGCGCGTGCTGCTGACGGACACGACGATGCGCGACGGCCACCAGTCGCTGCTTGCGACCCGCATGCGCACCTATGACATCGCGCGCATCGCCGGCGTTTATGCCCGGGCGCTGCCGGATCTCTTCTCGCTCGAGTGCTGGGGTGGAGCGACCTTCGACGTCTCCATGCGCTTCCTGACCGAAGATCCATGGGAACGTCTCCACCTGATCCGCGAAGATGCGCCGAACCTTCTGCTGCAGATGCTGCTGCGCGGCGCAAACGGCGTCGGCTACAAGAACTATCCCGACAACGTGGTGAAGTACTTCGTGCGCCAGGCGGCTGCGGGCGGCATCGATCTCTTCCGTGTGTTCGACTGCCTCAACTGGGTCGACAACATGCGCGTCTCGATGGATGCGGTGAACGAAGAAAACAAGCTCTGCGAAGCGGCCATCTGCTACACGGGCGATCTCGGCAATTCGGCGCGTCCGAAATACGACCTCAAATACTACGTGAGCCTTGCCGAGGAACTGGAAAAGGCTGGCGCGCATATCATTGCGCTGAAGGACATGGCCGGGCTGCTGAAGCCGGCCGCGGCGCGCGTGCTGTTCAAGGCACTGCGCGAGGCAACCTCCCTGCCGATCCACTTCCACACGCATGATACGTCCGGCATCGCCGCGGCAACCGTGCTGGCCGCAGTCGAGGCGGGTGTTGATGTCGTGGATGCGGCCATGGATGCGCTTTCCGGCGGCACGTCGCAGCCCTGCCTCGGCTCGATTGTCGAGGCGCTGGCCGGGTCGGATCGTGATCCGAATGCCAACGGTGGCCTTGATCCGGAATGGATCCGCAAGATCTCCTTCTATTGGGAAGCGGTGCGCAACCAGTATGCCGCGTTTGAAAGCGACCTGAAGGGGCCTGCCTCGGAAGTCTATCTCCACGAATTGCCGGGCGGCCAGTTCACCAACCTCAAGGAACAGGCGCGTTCGCTGGGGCTGGAGACCAAGTGGCACAAGGTCGCCCAGACCTATGCGGACGTGAACCAGATGTTCGGCGACATCGTGAAGGTCACGCCATCCTCCAAGGTGGTGGGCGACATGGCGCTGATGATGGTCTCGCAGGACCTGACGGTGGCCGACGTCGAAAACCCGGCCAAGGACATCGCCTTCCCGGATTCGGTCGTTTCGATGCTGAAGGGCGATCTTGGCCAGCCTCCGGGCGGTTGGCCGCCGGCGCTGCAGAAGAAGGCGCTGAAGGGCGAGGAGCCCTATACGGCAGTGCCTGGCTCGCTTCTGGCGCCTGCCGATCTTGAAGCCGAACGCAAGACGATCGAAGACAAGCTGGAACGTCAGGTGAGCGACTTCGAATTAGCTTCCTACCTGATGTATCCGAAGGTCTTCACCGACTTTGCGCTCGCCTCCGACACCTATGGCCCCGTCTCGGTGCTACCGACGCATGCCTATTTCTACGGAATGAAGGATGGCGAAGAGCTGTTTGCCGATATCGAACACGGCAAGACGCTGGTGATCGTCAACCAGGCGATGAGCCAGCCGGACTCGCAGGGCATGGTCACCGTCTTCTTCGAGCTCAACGGCCAGCCACGCCGCATCAAGGTACCGGATCGCGCCCACGGTGCGTCGGGCTCGGCGGTGCGCCGCAAGGCGGAAGCCGGCAACAGCGCGCATCTTGGCGCACCGATGCCGGGCGTCATCTCGCGCGTCTTCGTATCGCCCAACCAGGCGGTCAAGGCCGGCGACGTGCTGCTTTCCATCGAGGCGATGAAGATGGAAACCGCGCTGCATGCCGAAAAGGACGGAACGGTTGTCGAAGTGACCGTGAAGGCAGGCGACCAGATCGACGCCAAGGACCTGCTGATCGTCTTTGCGGAGTAGTCGTATCTGACGCCATCTCGTGGGGCGCCGCCTGCCGGCGCCCCATCTTATTGTGCTGCTGACATAAATCGTGAGAGCGCGGACCAGCGAGATGGTTGCGCATGCTAATCGATTTAAATAAATGCTGCGGCAACTGGAGGAGGATCAGATGGATTCGCAAGCCGTGCCTAAAGCTTCCGCTGCGGTGGTAACGCCTGCACGTATCGGCGTGTCGCTGCTCTTCCTCATGAACGGCTTCATGATCGGCGCCTGGGCGCCGAAGATCCCGGAATTTGCGGAGCGGCTTGGCCTGAGCGAAAGCACGCTTGGCCTGATGATCCTGACCTTCGGGCTTGGCTCCATCGTAATGATGCCGCTCGCCGGCATGCAGATCGCCCGGTTCGGCTCGAGCCGCGTGTCGAAGATCAGCGCCCTATTGTTGACGCCAACCCTGCTGCTGCTCACCTGGGTGGGCGGCATCTGGTCCGGTGCCGTCGCGATCTTCCTGTTTGGCGGATTGATCGGGGCGATGGACGTTGCCATGAACGCGAACGCCGTTGCGGTGGAGAAGTCGATGCGA
Source organism: Neorhizobium sp. SOG26 (assembly GCF_003491345.1). Classification (GTDB taxonomy): domain Bacteria; phylum Pseudomonadota; class Alphaproteobacteria; order Rhizobiales; family Rhizobiaceae; genus Neorhizobium; species Neorhizobium turbinariae. The sequence goes on along the minus strand of NZ_CP025512.1, from coordinate 2,858,810 downwards.
CGGGCGATCATGTCGTCTTGCCACGCCTTCTGGAGCCTTGGCGGCTTGATCGGCTCTTCGACCGGCGGTTTCCTGATCGACCATATGGGCGTCGGCGCCCATGCGGTGCTGGTGACCGTTGTTGCAGCGCTGATGATCCTTGCATCGTGGAAGATCGTCTTCCACGATGCCCCGCATCCCGACGAAGCTGCTGAAGGCAGGGGCGCCCGGCTGCCGCGTTCGCCACTGCCGTGGCTGATCGGCATCATGGCGTTGTTCTGCATGGTTCCAGAAGGCGCGGTGCTGGATTGGGGTGCGCTCTACATGCGCAGCGAACTCGGTGCATCGGTAACGTTGTCGGGTCTCGCTTATGCGGCATTTTCGCTCACCATGGCGGTCATGCGGTTCGCCGGCGACCTGATCCGCGACCGGTTCGGTGCGGTCATGACGCTGCGCGCCTGCGTCGTCATCGCCATCTTCGGCATGCTTCTGATCGGCTTTGCGGAAAATACCTCGGTCGCCATTGCAGGCTTTGCGCTGGCGGGCATCGGCATCTCCAATATCGTGCCGATCTGCTTCTCCGCCGCCGGAAACCTGCCGGGCATGGCCGCCGGCGTCGGCTTGTCCGTGGTCACGACGATGGGCTATTCCGGCATCCTGGTGGCGCCGTCCGGCATCGGCTTCATCGCCGAGCATACCGGTCTCGCATCGATCTTTGCCGGTCTCTCGGCCCTCTTGGTGGTGGTGCTGTTCCTGTCGTCGCTTGCGCGCCATGCGGACAACGCGCACCACTAAAAAGTCGCAATGAGGCTTTGGTAGGAAGAGGAGCGTCTCGGTTGACTGCTGCCTGCGCACCGCCCGTTGACAAGGCGGCAGGCATACGCCACCTGAGAAGCAACTTTTTCTTGCATTTCCTCCTTCGAAGGCAGTGAGCAACCCATGCCGTCACCGATTGACTACGATCCCAAGCCACGCCGTTCCACCGTCGCCGTTGATGTCGGCGGCGTCATCGTGGGGGGAGGGGCGCCGGTCGTCGTGCAGTCGATGACGAATACCGACACCGCCGACATCGATGCGACGGTTGCCCAGGTGGCGGCCCTGCATCGCGCGGGTTCGGAGATCGTGCGCATCACGGTGGACCGTGACGAGAGTGCTGCGGCCGTGCCGAAGATCCGCGAGCGCCTGCTGCGGCTCGGCATGGATGTGCCGCTGGTTGGCGATTTCCATTACATCGGTCACAAGCTTCTCGCCGATCATCCGGCCTGCGCCGAGGCTCTGGCAAAATACCGCATCAATCCCGGCAATGTCGGCTTCAAGGACAAAAAGGACAAGCAGTTCGCCGACATCATCGAGATGGCGATCCGCTACGACAAGCCGGTGCGCATCGGCGTCAACTGGGGTTCGCTCGACCAGGACCTGCTGACCACGCTGATGGACCGCAACGCCGCGGAAGGTTCACCGCTTTCGGCCCGCCAGGTCATGCATGAGGCGATCGTCCAGTCGGCGCTGATCTCGGCTGAACTGGCGGAAAGCATCGGCCTGCCGCGCAACCGCATCATCCTGTCGGCAAAGGTCAGTCAGGTGCAGGACCTGATTGCAGTTTATTCCATGCTCGCTGAGCGCTCCAACCACGCGCTCCACCTTGGCCTGACGGAAGCCGGCATGGGCTCCAAGGGCATCGTCGCCTCTTCTGCCGCCATGGGTTACGTGTTGCAGCACGGAATCGGCGATACCATCCGTGTTTCGCTGACGCCGGAGCCGAACGGCGACCGGACCCGCGAGGTTCAGGTGGCGCAGGAACTGCTGCAGGTCATGGGCTTCCGGCAGTTCATTCCCGTGGTTGCCGCTTGCCCCGGTTGCGGCCGCACCACCTCGACCGTTTTCCAGGAACTGGCGCAGAACATCCAGGACGACATCCGCAAGAACATGCCGGTCTGGCGCGAAAAATATCCGGGCGTCGAAGCGCTGAACGTTGCGGTCATGGGCTGCATCGTCAACGGACCGGGTGAAAGCAAGCATGCCGATATCGGCATTTCGCTGCCGGGTACGGGGGAAACGCCGGCCGCACCGGTGTTCATCGACGGCAAGAAGGCGATGACGCTGCGTGGCCCGAATATCGCCAGCGACTTCGAGAAGCTCGTGGCGGACTATATCGAGAACCGCTTCGGCCGGAAGAGCGCCGCGGAATAAGCCGTTTTTGCTGCGTTTGGCCGGCAGTGCGCCCGATTATTGATGCAGGGAAAACACAGGGGCCTGCTCGCATGCATGTGGTCACGCGGCCTCCTCGCAAATGCCGCAATCTATGGTAAATGACGGGTCACCACTGACGACGGGGACCTCGATTACATGCTCAAGAAAATTGCGATCGTCGCGCTGAGCGCGACCTATCTTTCTGCCTGCACCACGACCGACCCCTATACCGGGGAACAGAAGGTATCCAACACCGCTGGCGGTGCTGCGATCGGCGCCGGCGTCGGCGCACTTGCCGGCGCGCTGACGGGTGGCCGCCATGCTGGCCGCAATGCGCTGATCGGCGCCGGCATCGGTGCGCTCGCCGGCGGCGGCATCGGCGCCTACATGGACAACCAGGAAGCCGAGCTTCGTGCCGAACTGCGGGGCACGGGCGTATCGGTAACCCGCATGGGCGACCGGATCATCCTCAACATGCCGTCCAACATCACCTTTGCAACCGATCAGGACCAGGTGATCCCGCCGTTCTACCGGACGCTGGATTCCGTTGCGATCGTGCTCAACAAGTTCAATCGTACGTTCATCGACGTCAACGGCCACACCGATTCGACCGGCAGCCTGCAGCACAACCAGGGCCTGTCGGAGCGTCGTGCGGCATCGGTTGCGAACTATCTTGGCAGCCGTGGCGTCGACCAGCGCCGCATTTCGACCATGGGCTTTGGCCCGTCGCAGCCGATCGCGTCCAACGCGACGGCGGAAGGTCGGGCCCAGAACCGCCGCGTCGAAGTGGCGATCGCGCCGATCACCCAGGGCTGATCCTCGTGAGGTGGCGAGCCGTGCTAGATGCGGCTCGTCAACAGCTTGAAGCCGGCGAGGCTGTAGACCACGGCCATCGTCGCCTCGATCCAGCGTCTTGCCGACTTGTAGACCCGCAAGGCGCGCTGTGTTGAAAACAGCATCGCATATCCGGTGAAGACGAGCAGGCTCGTCGTGCTGCACATTCCGACGATCAAGACGATCGCCGAGGTCGGCGGATTGACCGGAAGACCTAGCGAAATGATCGCAAGCCAGCCGAAGATTGCCTTCGGATTGGTGACGTGGATGGCATAACCGCGCAGCCAGAGCTGACGGGCTGTGCGCGGCGCTGCCTCGGTTTCAGCCACCGCCTGCAGCGCGTCGCTGCGGCGTGCCGACTTGTAGGCTTTCCAGGCAAGATAGATTAGGTATAGCCCGCCGAAGATCTTCATCACCTCGAGCGCGACGGCATAGGTGCGCAGGATGGCGGCAAGGCCGAGTGCGGCCGAGATTGCCCAGGTGAGCGAGCCACAGAAGATGCCGAGCGCGATGATGAGGCCGGCGCGGCGTCCTTCCGAGATCGCCGTGCCCATGATGGCGAAGTTGGCGGGGCCGGGGCTCAAAACCGCGATGAGGAACGCGACATAAGCCGGCCAGATGTGCGGCAGGTAAACGAACACGTCCGGCATTCACAAACCTCCCTTTTGTGCCGCTTGCGCTTGTCCGTCAGCTGGTGCGATCGGCGATGAACCGTGCTGCCTGCTGCAGGATAGCAGCCTTTGTCCCGTATGGCTCAAGGAGTGCGGAAGCTTCCTTCGCCAGCGTGTCAAGCTGCTGCTCTGCCCAGGCGGTACCGTGGAGCGAAACGAGCGTCCCCTTGCCGCGCGCAGCATCCTTGCCGGTTGCCTTGCCCATGGTGGTGGCATCCGAGGTGACGTCCAGGAGATCGTCGGCGAGCTGGAAGGCGAGGCCGATCTTCTCGCCAAAGGCGCGCAGGCGCTGCCGGTCGTCTGCAGTAGCGCCGGCAACGATCGCGCCGCCTTCACAGGCGAACCGCAACAGCGCGCCGGTCTTCATTGCCTGCAGGGTGACGATGCCGGCTTCGTCCGGCGCCACCTTTTCCGCTGCAAGGTCCAGCGCCTGTCCGCCGGCCATGCCGCCGGCGCCGGCGGCGCGGGCAAGCGCCAGCACGAGCTCGGTCTTCAACCGGTCGGCAAGTTCGGTTTCCGGTGCGGCGATGATGTCGAAGGCGAAGGTGAGGAGGCTGTCGCCAGCAAGGATCGCGGTTGCCTCGTCAAAGGCCTTGTGCACCGTCGGCTGGCCGCGACGTAGGTCGTCGTCGTCCATGGCCGGCAGGTCGTCGTGGATCAGCGAATAACAATGGATGCATTCGAGTGCGACGCCAACCCGGAGGGCAGCGTCTTTCGGCCCGCCCAGCATCTCGGTGGCCTGCCGCAGCAGGAAGGGCCGCAGCCGCTTGCCGCCGTTGAGCGAGCCGTGCCGCATCGCCGCCATGAGGTTTTGCGGGCGGCCGATTTCATCGGGCAGGGGCGCCTCGGAAAGCAGCGATGTCAGCAGCGCTTCCGTTTCGGTTGCACTCTGCCGCAGGCGTGTTTCGAATTGGTCTGTCGCATCCGTCATGGCTGCTGTTTGGCACGGCGCCTGATGGCTGACAATGCGGATTCACCACGGGCGGTGAAGTTTGGCTTCGCGGACTCGCCATCGCCGGCATGTGCGGTTATGAAACGGGCAGGCAGGGACGAAGAGCTTGGATATTGCGCCGGAAGACAATGGAGCAGAAGAGCCCGCCGTCGAGCGACGGGGAGGGTGGCGCAGGATGATCCGGCGTATTCTGTTGGCCGTGCTTGCGGTGCTTGTGCTGCCCTACCTGTTGATCCTCGTTTACGCGCTGCCCTTCACCCGCCCGGTTTCGACCCTGATGCTTTCGGAACTGGCGTTGATGCGTGGCTATGATCGCCAGTGGATGAGCCTGGATGACATCTCACCGAACCTCGTGCGCGCCGTGATGATGTCTGAGGACGCACGCTTCTGCCTGCATGGCGGGGTCGACTGGAACCAGATGCGCAGCGTGGTGGAGGATGCGCTGGACGGAGAGGCAACGCGCGGCGCCAGCACCATTCCGATGCAGACGGCCAAGAACCTGTTCTTGTGGAATGGCCGCTCTTTCATTCGCAAGGCCCTGGAACTGCCGCTGGCGCTCGGTGCCGATTTCGTCTGGTCGAAACCGCGGATGATGGAGATCTACCTCAATATCGCCGAATGGGGGCCGGGCATCTACGGTGCGGAGGCCGCCGCACAGCACCACTTCAAGACCTCTGCCTCGAAGCTCAGCACCAAACAGGCGGCGCTGCTGGCGGTGGCGCTGCCGAACCCGTTTACCCGCGTGGCCAGCAAGCCGGGGCGCGGCATGACGCGGCTGGCGGGCGTGGTGGAGCGGCGGGCACGCGCTTCCGGCGCCTATATCAAATGCATTTATCCCTGACTTCGCGCGAATTCATTGGTCGCCGTCCATTCCGCTGATTACAAGCTGATGGGCACATGGAGACACGCGCATGGAAAAGCTTACTCTCTACATCGGCAACAAGAACTATTCGTCCTGGTCCTTCCGCCCCTGGATCGCCATGACGGCGGCGGGCATCCCTTTCGAGGAGGTGCTGATCCCGTTTGATTTCCCCGCCGGCAATCCGCGTTTCAAGGATATCTCGCCAACCGCGCGCGTGCCGGTCCTGCACCATGGCGACGTGCGGGTGTGGGAGTCGCTCGCGATCATCGAGTACGTGGCCGAGCTGTTTCCGGACAAGGGCATCTGGCCCTCTGCCGCCGCGGACCGTGCGGTTGCGCGCGCGGTGTCGATGGAAATGCTGTCGGGCTTCCGGGCGCTGCGCGGCGCCTGCCCGATGAACATAAGGCGGCCAAAGCGGGTGATCGACCTTCCGGCCGGTGTCATGGATGACGTGGCGCGCATCGAGACGATCTGGCGCGAGCTCAGGCAGAAGTCCGGCGGCCCGTTCCTGTTCGGCCAGTTCTCAGGCGCAGACGCGATGTTCGCGCCGGTGGTCAACCGCTTCGATGTCTACGACCTTGTGCGCGACGAAGAGACGCTCGCCTACATGAACGCCATGAAGGCGCATCCTGCCTGGCGGAAGTGGCAGGAAGCGGCGCTTCAGGAGACGTGGATCGTGCCGGAAGACGAAGCTTAGCGCTTATTTCGAAAAAATGCCGGCAGGTACTGGTCAAAGCCCTGCATGGCATGTATAAGCCGCCCAAATTTCCGAGATCGAGACATGATGAGTTCGGCCTCAGTTCCGGCCGGGAATCATGTTTTGCACGAAGTGGAGTAACCAAAATGGCTGTACCGAAGAGAAAAACGAGCCCGTCGAAGCGCGGTATGCGCCGCTCCGCAGACGCACTCAAGGCTCCGACCTATGTTGAAGACAAGAACTCCGGCGAACTGCGCCGTCCGCACCATGTCGATCTGAAGACCGGCATGTATCGCGGCCGTCAGGTTCTGACGCCGAAGGAAAGCGCATAAGCTTTTCTTGTTGGACTTTGATGAAGGGCCGGCTTTGCCGGCCTTTTTTCGTTTCTGCCCGCGCTAAAGGCGCCAAGGACCTGCTGGCGGTCAGCGCGCCAGCGTCTTGCCTCAGAGGTTGTCGAGGCGGCTCTGGAGATTGCGCAGCTGTTCTTTCAGCTCGTCAATGTCCTTGGAGTCGGCCTTTTTTGCAGCCGGTTGCGTTGCCTGGCCGTTGAACGGCGTGAACATCTGTACCGCCTGCCGGAACATCTCGGTATTGCGGCGCACCTGCTCTTCCATCAACTGCATCGGCACCTGCAGGTTCTTGGCCATCGGCGTGTCGCCGAGCGCCTTCGTCATCTGCTCGCGCATCTGGACCTGCTGGTCGGTAAACGCCTTCATGGACTGCTCGAGGAAGGTTGGCACGACCATCTGCATCTGGTCGCCGTAATAGGAGATCAGCTGGCGCAGGAAAGAGATCGGCAGCAGCGTATTGCCGGTCTTGGACTCCTGCTCGAAAATGATCTGGGTCAGCACCGAGTGGGTGATGTCTTCACCCGTCTTGGCATCCTGAACGACGAATTCCTCGCCCTTCTTCACCATCTTGGCCAGGTCTTCCAGCGTCACATAGGTGCTGGTCCCCGTGTTATAGAGGCGTCGGTTGGCGTATTTCTTGATCGTGATTTCGCCGTCGGTCTTCGCCATACTTGCCTCCTGCTCCCGTCAAAACATGGTGCTGATTTTTATCGATGGCACTGTACTCCCGTTACAAGTGTAAGCCGAAAGTCGGAGCAGTTACAAATGTTTTGTGCGGCGCGATGATTGTCATGTTGCGCAGCAACGATGCAAAAACAAAATGAGGTTGAGCGGCCTTGCCGAGACGCCCAAACCACGGTTTGACACGGCGTCGAAGCTTTGCCAGTCTCGCGCCAATTCATGAAATACAAGGACACATCCCATGGCCACCCCATCCATCGTGATCGCATCTGCCGCCCGTACGGCAGTGGGTTCATTCAACGGCTCCTTCGCCAACACTCCGGCTCATGAGCTTGGCGCTGCCGTCATCAAGGGTGCCCTGTCGCGGGCCGGCGTGGATGCCGCGGAAGTCGATGAAGTGATCCTCGGCCAGGTTCTTCCGGCCGGCGAGGGGCAGAACCCTGCGCGCCAGGCGGCGATGAAGGCAGGCGTTCCGAAGGAAGCGACGGGCTGGGGCGTGAACCAGCTGTGCGGTTCGGGCCTGCGGGCCGTGGCGCTCGGCATGCAGCAGATCGCGCTGGGTGATGCAAAGATCATCGTCGCCGGCGGCCAGGAATCGATGTCGATGGCGCCGCACTGCGCGCACCTGCGCGGCGGCGTGAAGATGGGCGACTTCAAGATGATCGACACGATGATCAAGGACGGCCTGACGGACGCCTTCTACGGTTACCACATGGGCATCACCGCCGAGAACATTGCTCGTCAGTGGCAGCTGTCGCGCGAGGAGCAGGACCAGTTTGCGGTCGCCTCGCAGAACAAGGCGGAAGCTGCCCAGGCGGCCGGCCGCTTCAAGGACGAGATCATCCCGTTCACGATCCAGACCCGCAAGGGCGACATCATCGTCGATAACGACGAATATATCCGTGCCGGCTCCACGCTCGACGCCATGGCCAAGCTGCGCCCGGCCTTCGACAAGGAAGGCACGGTAACTGCCGGAAACGCGTCTGGCCTCAACGACGGCGCTGCCGCCGCCGTGCTGATGAGCGAGGAAGAAGCATCGCGTCGCGGCATCAGCCCGCTGGCGCGTATCGTGTCCTGGGCCACCGCCGGTGTTGATCCGCAGATCATGGGCACCGGGCCTATCCCGGCGTCGCGCAAGGCACTGGAGAAGGCCGGCTGGCGGGTCGGCGACCTTGATCTCGTCGAGGCCAACGAAGCCTTTGCGGCCCAGTCCTGCGCCGTCACCCGCGATCTCGGGCTCGACCCGTCGATCGTCAACGTCAACGGTGGTGCGATCGCCATCGGCCACCCGATCGGTGCATCGGGCGCACGCATCCTCAACACGCTGCTGTTCGAAATGAAGCGTCGCGGCGCCAAGAAGGGGCTTGCCACGCTCTGCATCGGTGGCGGCATGGGCGTCGCCATGTGCCTGGAAGCGATGTGATGAAGACACGGTGATATTGCATTAGTCTGGCGCATCACCTGCTGCCAGACTCGTCCCGCCGAATGCCCGCATGAGAATGTCCGGACACCCAAGAGCCGGATCAACAGAGGGAAAGACTGGATGAGCAGGGTCGCACTTGTCACGGGAGGGACGCGGGGTATCGGGGCTGCCATATCGGTGGCCCTGACGAAGGCCGGGTACAGGGTTGCCGCAAACTATGCGGGCAACGAGGAAAAGGCCCAGGCCTTCAACACGGAAACCGGCATCCCGATCTTCAGATGGGATGTCTCGAGCTACGACGCCTGTGTCGAGGGCATTGCCAAGGTCGAGGCTGAACTTGGGCCAGTCGAGGTGCTGGTCAACAATGCCGGCATCACGCGCGACGGCATGTTCCACAAGATGACGCCGGAGCAGTGGACCGAGGTGATTGGCACCAACCTCAACGGCCTCTTCAACATGACGCATCCGGTCTGGAGCGGGATGCGCGACCGGAATTTTGGACGCATCATCAATATCTCCTCCATCAACGGGCAGCGAGGCCAGATGGGGCAGGTGAACTATTCGGCCGCCAAGGCGGGCGATCTCGGCTTCACCAAGGCGTTGGCGCAGGAAGGTGCTGCCAAGAACATCACGGTCAATGCGATCTGCCCGGGTTATATCGGCACAGAGATGGTGCGGGCGATCCCGGAAAAGGTGCTCGCCGAAAAGATCATCCCGCAGATCCCGGTCGGACGGCTTGGGGAACCTGAGGAGATTGCGCGCTGCGTGGTGTTTCTTGCCTCTGACGATGCGGGGTTCATTACCGGCTCGACGATCTCGGCCAATGGCGGCCAGTTCTTCGCGGGCTGAGCGGCAATTAGGCAAGACCCGCAAAGAAAAAAACCGGCGTCGATTGCTCGACACCGGTTCATTCATGCGAAGACGTTGATTAGCGGCAACGTGCTTCGTAGGTGCGGCCGTAGCGGTCGCGATAGACGCAGTAACCACGGCGTTCCGTGGACTGGCCAACAGCGGCACCAACGAGACCGCCGGCAACTGCGCCAACTGCGGCGCCGCCCCAGCTGTTGGTCACTGCGCCGCCGATAACGGCGCCGGTGCCTGCACCGATTGCGGTGCCACGTTCAGTTGCCGTGCAAGATGCGAGGGCGCCAACCATGCTGCATACAAGTACAATCTTTTTCATATCCGTTTTCCCTTCCCTGTTTTACCGACGGCCGCGCCGTTTTAGATCCTGCCCATCAAGAGCAGGATGATGACGATAAGGACCACAAGCCCCAATCCTCCGGACGGCCCATAACCCCAGCCTCGGCTATAGCCCCAATTCGGCAACGCGCCAATAAGCAGGAGAATGAGGATGATGAGCAGTACGGTTCCGAGCATGACTTTCCACTCCGATAGATGATCCTGATGGAATCGGCGGGTCAACGTCGTCTACGGGAAATTGTTCCAGAGGCTCAGGCTCGTGCTTAAGCGCGGGTTAAGACGGCCGCCCAGTTGGGGCTCTTGACTCTGCAATCGCGCCCTGCCGTGCGGGCTTCAGCAGGCTGGAAGAAGTGTTAATCGGCAGATTCAGGATCTCGTGGGACTCGAGAACCGCCGCAACTAGATCTTGCGAGAACAAAAGTTGAATCCTCGCGAGTCATCGATTCGTCGTCGATTCGTTCGCATCTGTTCCTTAACGCCTTGATGTGACTCGCGTTTCGGCCCTTCTTCGGGCGCATCTGCAGTTTATCTCGTTGCTTTTCGGCGGCTGGGCTTGCGTTTGAAGGGCAGGATTGCCATGTGTTCGGTGGCCGAGACTTGCTTACCGACTTGGCCATCGAACTTGCGGAACTCGGCTTTGAACTTTCAGCCTATGATGCTTAGCGGGCGCGGCGTAACCGCCGTCCTCGGTCCCACCAATACCGGCAAGACGCATTATGCCATTGAACGCATGGTCGCCCACGGCACCGGCGTCATTGGCCTGCCGCTGCGTCTTCTGGCGCGCGAGGTATATACGCGGCTGGTGGAAAAGGTCGGCGTGACGCAGGTCGCGCTTGTGACGGGCGAGGAAAAGATCTCGCCGCCGAACGCGCGCTTTTCGGTCTGCACCGTCGAGGCGATGCCGCGCGAGACGCGCGCCTCCTTTGTTGCCATCGATGAAGTGCAGCTCGCGGGCGATCTCGAACGCGGCCACATCTTCACCGACCGTATCCTGCATCTGCGCGGCCGCGACGAAACGCTGCTGCTTGGTGCCGGCACAATGCGGCCGATCCTGGAAAAGCTGCTGCCCGGCATCACCGTGATCGAGCGTCCGCGCCTTTCGCAGCTCTTCTACGCCGGACAGAAGAAGATCACCCGTCTTCCGCAGCGCTCCGCCATCGTCGCGTTTTCCGCCGACGAGGTTTACGCGATTGCCGAACTCATCCGCCGCCAGCGTGGTGGTGCGGCCGTGGTGCTTGGGGCGCTGAGCCCGCGCACGCGCAATGCCCAGGTCGGGCTCTACCAGTCCGGCGATGTCGAATATCTGGTGGCGACGGACGCGATCGGTATGGGCCTCAACCTTGACGTCGACCACGTCGCCTTCGCCCAGGACCGCAAGTTTGACGGCTACCAGTTTCGCAACCTGAACCCGGGCGAGCTTGGCCAGATTGCCGGCCGTGCCGGCCGCCACGTGCGCGACGGGACGTTTGGCGTGACGGGGCAAGTGGCGCCGTTCGACGACGAACTGGTCGAGCGGATCGAAAGCCACGAATTCGACCAGGTGAAGGTGCTGCAATGGCGCTCGAAGAACCTCGACTTCTCGTCGCTGCGCAGCTTGCGCGACAGCCTCGATGCGGCGCCGACGATCGCTGGTCTTTCCCGCGCCTTGCCGGCGACTGACAGCCAGGCGCTTGATCATCTTTCGCGTTATCCGGAGATCCGCGACGCGGCCAACAGCCCGCAGCGCGTCGAGCGCTTGTGGGAAGCCTGCGCCCTGCCGGATTATCGCCGGATTGCGCCCGCGCAGCACGCGGACCTTATTTCGACTCTTTTCTTCGATCTTGTGCGTCACGGAACGGTCAACGAAGATTTCATGGCGGAGCAGGTCCGCCGCGCTGACCGGACTGATGGCGAGATCGACACCTTATCCGCCCGCATTGCCCAGATTCGCACTTGGACCTATGTGTCGAACCGCCCCGGCTGGCTGGCTGATCCGACACACTGGCAAGAAAAGACTCGGGAAATCGAGGATAGGCTGTCGGACGCGCTACATGAAAGGTTGACGAAACGCTTTGTTGATCGCAGGACATCTGTGCTCATGAGGCGCCTAAGAGAGAATGCGATGCTGGAAGCTGAAATCAGTGTAAATGGCGATGTCTTCGTTGAAGGACATCACGTCGGGCAGTTGGCCGGATTCCGGTTCACGCCTGTCGCGGGTGCAGAGGGCCCCGATGCCAAGGCCGTGCAGGCCGCCGCCCAGAAGGCTCTGGCTTTGGAATTTGAAGCCCGTGCTGCGCGGCTTTACGCTTCCGGCAATGGCGACCTGGCTGTCGGTTCGGATGGCTTCGTGCGCTGGCTGGGCGATCCGGTTGCCCGCCTGTCTTCCAGCGACCACATCATGCGCCCGCGGGTGATCCTGCTTGCCGACGAACAGCTGACGGGCAATGCTCACGAGCATGTCGTGGCGCGCATCGAGCGCTTCGTGAACCATCACATTGCAACGGTCCTGAAGCCGCTTGACGACCTGTCGCGCGCTGAAGACCTGCAGGGCCTTGCCAAGGGCCTGGCCTTCCAGCTCGTCGAAAACCTTGGCGTTCTGTTCCGTCGCGATGTCGCGGAAGACGTCAAGACGCTGGACCAGGATGCGCGCGCTTCCATGCGCCGCTACGGCATCCGCTTCGGTGCCTACCATGTCTTCATGCCGGCCCTGTTGAAGCCGGCGCCGGCCGAACTCATCACGCTTCTTTGGGCGCTGAAGAACGACGGTCTTGATAAGCCGGGCTATGGCGACCTCATTCCAGCTCTCGCAGCCGGCCGTACGTCTGTTGTTGCGGATCCGTCATTCGAGCGGATGTTCTACAAGCTCGCCGGCTTCCGTTTCCTCGGCAAGCGTGCCGTGCGCATCGACATCCTCGAGCGTCTTGCCGACCTCATCCGCCCGCTGTTGCAGTGGAAGCCGGGCACGACGCCGCGTCCGGAAGGTGCTTATGACGGCCGTCGGTTCACGACGACCACCTCCATGCTGTCGATCCTTGGCGCAACGCCGGACGACATGGAAGAAATCCTCAAGGGTCTCGGTTATCGCGCAGATGTCGTGAAGGCTGAAGAAGCCCAGGCATTCCTCGCCAGCCAGGACGGCAGCGCCGCTGCAAGCGCCCCGGCTGCCGAGGCACCGGCTGAGGCTACGGCTTCTGAAACGGCTGAAACAGCGTCGGACTCTGCGGCAACGGAAGAAACTGCAGCGGCCCAGCCTGCTGAAGCCGTTGAGGCTGCTGAAGCCGCAGTCGCAGAAGCCGCTACGGCAGAAGCACCGGCGACGGCACCTGCCGAAGCTGAAGAGCCGAAGCCGGTTCTGCTTTGGCGCCCGGGCACCGGTCGTGACAACGACCAGCGCGGTGGCCGTCCTCGTCATGGCGAGCGTCGTGGCTCCGGCCCGCGCAATGCCGGTGGCGAAGCAGGGCAGGCGACTGGTCGCCAGGATGATCGCCGTGGTGGTGACCGTCGCGAAGGCCGCCAGAACGGTGAGCGCCGCGAAGGCGGAAAGCCGAACCGCGACAACAATCGTCGTCCGGACAACAACAACCGTTCGGACCGCCACGAGGGCGGCGGACGGCCGGATCGGGGTGACCGCGGCAAAGGGTCGCAGCCTTCGCGCTTCGAGGCCAAGCCACCGCGCAAGGAAAAGCCAATCGATCCGGATTCACCGTTCGCAAAGCTGGCTGCTCTCAAGGAGCAGATGAAGAAGTAGGGCGATGGCGGAGAAACAGTCACAACCCGGTTCGCGTCAGCGCATCGACAAATGGCTGTTCTTCGCGCGCATGGTGAAATCGCGTTCGCTGGCGCAGACCTTCATCGCTTCCAACAACGTCCGGGTGAACGGTGACCTCGTCACGCAGCCGAGCTTCCTTGTGAAGCCCGGCGACCGGATCAACCTGGCGCTTGAGCGCCGCGACCTTGTGCTCGTCGTCAAGTCAGGCGGCGAGCGTCGCGGACCGTTCGAGGAAGCCCGACTGCTTTACGACGACCTGACGCCTCCCCCGGAGGAGCAGAAACGCCTGAGCCTGTACGAGCAGGCGCAACGGGCGCCGGGCACCGGGCGCCCGACCAAGAAGGAACGGCGCGAGATCGACCGGCTCTTTCCGGATGTGGACGGCGATTAGAAAAAGCGATCCGGAAGGCCGTGTTTTTCTGCAAGCTTTCTCCTTGATAACGCGGGCCAAACGCTTTACCTGACTGTCGAAAGCCGGACCCCACTCCCTTCCCAAGGCATCTTCCGGCTGCGATGAGCCGGCCCTTCGCCTGCTTGCCGCGCATCCTCGATGGTCTGGAGTTTTCCCATGACGTATGTCGTGACCGACAATTGTGTTCGCTGCAAATATACCGATTGTGTCGAGGTATGCCCGGTCGACTGTTTCTACGAGGGCGAGAACTTCCTCGTCATCCATCCTGATGAATGCATCGACTGTGGCGTCTGCGAACCGGAATGCCCTGCCGAGGCGATCAAGCCGGATACCGAGCCGGGGCTCGACAAGTGGCTCAAGGTGAATGCCGAGTTCGCGCAGATCTGGCCGAACATCACGGTGAAGCGCGACCCGCTTCCCGAGGCAAAGGAAATGGACGGCGTCGACAACAAGTTCGACCAGTTCTTTTCGCCGGGGCCGGGCAAGGGGGACTGAGGGCTCCCTTCCGCCGCGAATCACTGCTGGCCTCCATATGGCCGCTTTGCCTCAATGTTGGGCAAAGGCGGGTGTGACGTTTTGCACACCCCCAAAAGCAAATTATTGATTTCCGCGCTTTTTTGTGGTAGATGAAAACTACTGTTCCACAAGACGGCACTCGCGTGCCCAAAAAACATCACGAAAGCAACAGATCATCCCGAACGCAGTTCTCGTGACATTGCTACGTCTCGCTGTTGTCGGTCGCACTTCGCGATGGAGTTTGTTTTTCGCGCGCGTTGGTCGGACCAGTATGGAGTGACCCGACGGTTTCCCCCGTCTCATCCGGGCCTGACAGACCCGGTTTCCCCGACCCGATAAACGGGTGAGTAACAGGGAGTTTGTGAATCGAATGACGACCCAGCAGAAAAAGAATTCGCCTGCACGCCAGGGCTTCAAGACCGGCGAAGCAATTGTTTATCCTGCACACGGTGTAGGTACGATTACAGCGATCGAAGAGCAAGAAGTTGCGGGCATGAAGCTCGAACTTTTTGTGATTGATTTCGAGAAGGACAAGATGCGCCTCAAGGTGCCGGTCGCGAAGGCCGTGAGCATCGGCATGCGCAAGCTTTCGGAAACGGATTTTGTCGAGCGCGCTCTCAAGGTTGTGCAGGGCAAGGCTCGTGTGAAGCGCACCATGTGGTCGCGCCGCGCCCAGGAATATGATGCCAAGATCAATTCCGGCGATCTTATCTCCATCGCTGAAGTGGTTCGCGATCTCTATCGCGCCGAGAACCAGCCTGAGCAGTCCTATTCCGAGCGCCAGCTTTATGAAGCGGCACTGGATCGCATGGCGCGTGAAATCGCCGCTGTGAACAAGATGTCGGAAACGGAAGCCGTTCGTCTGGTTGAAGTCAACCTTGCCAAAGGTCCCAAGCGCGGCAAGACTGTTGACGAAGACGAAGCACAGGAAGAAGCAGCGTAATCGCTTCCTTCAGAAACTTCCCAAAAGAACCCGGCTTAGAGCCGGGTTTTTTATTGGAACTTTTCTCCGGACGCCGCGTTAACCCGCCGGAAGGCGAACCGATAGCTATCGGGCCGCCTCCATTTGTGAAGGCGGGGGCGATGTCGGGCTTGGGCCAGATGTAGTTCTCCGTTCGGTTCAACGAGGGGAGCAAAAGCAGCGCGTTGGAATGCTTAGGTGCCGGTCATTGTTTCAAGAATGACGCGGCCGTTGGTGTTTCCGGAATGCTGGCTTTTGTCGGATCAGATCGTTCACGGAGAACACGATGACTGCCATGTCCGCAGACCGCACCATGATCAAGATAGCAATGTCCGCTCCCTATCTCGCCCGAGAAGAGGAGCGCGATCTCGCGGTCCGCTGGAAGGACGACAAAGACCAGGACGCGCGCAACCAGATCGCGCTGGCGCATATGCGTCTCGTCATCGCCATGGCTTCGAAATTCCGTGGTTTCGGTTTGCCGATGAGCGACCTCGTACAAGAAGGCTATGTAGGGCTGCTTGAAGCGGCGGCAAGGTTCGAGCCGGCACGTGATGTCCGTTTTTCGACCTATGCCAGCTGGTGGATCCGCGCTTCGATGCAGGATTACATCCTGCGCAACTGGTCGATCGTGCGTGGCGGAACGAGCTCTGCTCAGAAGGCGCTGTTCTTCAACCTTCGTCGCCTGCGCGCCAAGCTTGCCCGCGGTGACTCCAACCTCACCGCCCGCGCCATTCATGAAGAAATTGCCGCCGCGCTCGGCGTCAGCGTTGCCGACGTGCAGACCATGGACGCGCGGCTTTCCGGCAATGACGCATCGTTGCAGGCGCCATCCATCGCCGGTGACTCCGACAGCGGCGAACGCCTCGACATGCTCGCCAGCGT
This sequence comes from Neorhizobium sp. SOG26, assembly GCF_003491345.1. Classification (GTDB taxonomy): domain Bacteria; phylum Pseudomonadota; class Alphaproteobacteria; order Rhizobiales; family Rhizobiaceae; genus Neorhizobium; species Neorhizobium turbinariae. Next base: position 2,842,449 of record NZ_CP025512.1, on the reverse strand, counting down.
CGAGCCGCTGCCGGACGAGCAGGTGTCGGGCATGATCGACGGCGAGCGTCGCCTCAAGTGGCTGCAGGGCGCGCTGACCAAACTTAATGATCGCGAAAAGAAGATCATCCGCGCGCGCCGGCTGACGGACGAGGGCGCCACGCTCGAGGCGCTTGGTGCCGAACTCGGTATTTCAAAGGAGCGCGTACGCCAGATCGAAAGCCGTGCCATCGAAAAGCTGAAGTCGGCCCTGGTTTCGGCCAACCCGCAGATGGCTGCCGTCTGCTGAGCAGGCGGCTTATTCCGATATAATCTTGACCTTCTGGCCGGGCGACACCGTCGCGCCGGCTGGCAGCGCGTTGATGAGCTTGAAGAGATCAAGCTTGCGGTCGGTGCCCATCATGCGCGCCGAGAGCGACGCCAGCGTATCGTTGGCCGTCACGGTGACAATACGGATCCTGAGTGGCTTCAGCGATGCGATCTCCTCCGGCGTCATCCGCCGGAAGGTGGAGCGCAACGTCTCTGCCGTTGAAACCAGAGTGGTGCTGCCCTTCGGTACAGCCGTCAGGAAGCGGAAGATCTGGTCGTTGACCCGGATCACCGTCACATCAAAATCCCAGCGATCGGCAGAGGCGCGGGCGGTCGCGGCCGGCAAGCCATTGATCTGCAGTTCGCGTACCGTTGATTGCTGAAGCCCGGCGACCCACCCGCTCGTCAGGTAATTCCTGAGGCTCGTCATATCACCCGCAGCCACGCCATCGAAGCGGATGGCCGTTTCACCGGGGCCGGTCGCCAGAACCGCCTCGACCTTGTTGTCGATCCGGAATTCCGGCGGCACGTCAAAGCGGATGCCGAGCGTGCCATGCAGGAAAGTCTGGCCGCGCACATAACCTTCCTGTGGGCTATCGCCATAGAGCAGGCCGTCGATGCCGGCGATGTAATAGTCGCGCCCACGGTCACCCACGGTGCCTTCCTGGCCAAAGTTGCGGGCATGGCGGCGGGCAAGGTCGACGCGCTGCAGCGAGTTCGGGTGGCTCGACAGGAAGTCGAGGCTCTGGTCGCTGTCGGGGTCGACGGCGGAATAACGCGCATAAGCCGCCATGGAATCGAGGAACCGGGCTGCCGCATAGGGGTCATAGCCCGCTTCACCCAACATCCGCACGCCAATCACGTCGGCCTGCAGTTCCTGCTGGCGGGAGAAGGCTGCGAGCCGCAGCTTGCCGCGCGCCAGGGCCTGCTTGCCGGCGAGATCGCTGGACAGCACCTCCGCCACGACACGGCTGGCGATGACTTCCGCCTCTTCACGGCGCTGCCGCTCAATGCCGTGGTTGGCCGTCACGTGGCCCATCTCGTGTGAGAGTACGGCTGCGACTTCCGAGGCATCGTTGGCAAGCGCCAGCAAGCCGCGGGTCACATAGAGATAGCCGCCCGGCAGCGCGAAAGCGTTGATGGCGGGCGAGTTGAGGATGGTGATGCGGAACGACTGGTTCGGGTTCTCAGAGACGGCCGTGAGGGCACCGGCGATACGCGCCACCAGACGTTCGGTCTTGGCGTCGCGATATTCACCGCCGTAGCTCGCGACGATACGCGGATGCTCGCGCGCACCCATCTGGGCCCGGGGGTCGTTCTTCTGCACCTCGTCGACGATCTGCGGCTTGTCGGACGGCGCAACATTGGGCGTATAGGCTTGGTCGAACACCGACTGGCACGCGGACAGCAGCAGGCTTGTGCCCAGCAGGACGCAAAGCTTCCTGAGGCTCGAACGGGGACGGGCCGTTTGCAATACAGCGGGTGGAGCCGTGTCGCGCCTCATCGTCGTTTGCTTCTGCCTCTTCCAAACCAAGGGTTCTGTCAGCGGCAAGATGTTCCCCCGCCGCTGACTTCCGCTTAGCGATTTTCATCTCGCCTGCACAGATCGTCTTGCTGAAATAAGTCGTGCCCGTGCTTTTGCAAATAGATATCGCCCTGCAAGCCGCATGCCATCGCGTGACGGTCAAATTGTGGCAGTGCAATAACAGTCGGGTGAGCCGCCGTTGTTCGACCGCAGCGACCCGCCTCAACCTTCGAGGAATTGCGCCAGCGACGGCAGGTCATCGCGCCGCACAAATTCATCCACCGGGGCGTGAAGCAGGATGGTTTCGCGGTCGATAAAGATGGCCTTGTCCGCCAGCCGCCGAACCTCGTTCGGATCATGCGTGACGATCAGCACCGTGTTTCCCGTCTGCCCATGCATGTCGAGGAGCAATTGCGCCATGGACTGGCGCAGACCGGGATCGAGCGCAGCAAAGGGTTCGTCCAGCAGGAGAACCGGCTTGCGCCTCACCAGCGCCCGGGCGAAGGCGACGCGCTGACGCTCGCCGCCCGACAGGGTCCCGGGCAGACGCTTCTCCAAGCCATCAAGCCCGACCCAGCTTAACGCATCCGAAACGGCCTGCCGATTCTCACCCGAAAGTTTCAGGGCCGGGTGGATGCCCAGGCCGACATTGGTGAAGAGGTCGAGATGGGCAAAAAGATTGTTGTCCTGGAAGACGAGCGACACGGGTCGCTCCGACGGATGCCGAAGCGTGACGTCCCGGCCGCCGATCAGGATGCGCCCACTGTAGGCAGTCTCGAAGCCGGCTATCAGGTTCAAGAGCGTGGATTTGCCCGAGCCGGATGAGCCGGTGACCGCCGTGATGGTGCCCGGCTTGATCGCGCAGTTGAAGCGGAACGTCTTCGCCCCGAGCGCAAGCTCCACATTGTCGAGCACGACGCTCTCACTCATCCTGCTGGTGCCTTTCGCGTCCTGCCGTCCCGAGCATTGTCAGCAGCAGGCAAAAAAGCCCGAGCAGCAGTGCCAGTCCATCCGCATCATTGGTCCTGTAGCTCGAGAGGCGGCTATAGACCAGCCATGGCAGGGTGGTGAGTTCGCTTGAGCCGAATAGTGCCACCGCACCAAGGTCGCCAAGCGACAGCGCCATCGCGAAGGAGAGAGCTGTCAGCAGCGGCTTTGCAAGCGGTGGAAGGTCGATGCGCGTGAGTTTGGAGATGCCTGAGAGGCCGAGGCTGGCGGAAAGGCGCGCCGTGCGCCGCCTGTGGGTTGCCATTGCCGGCGACAGGACGCGCATCACGAACGGCAGCGCCATCAGTGCGTTGATGATGACGATCAGGACCGGCGCAAACCGGTTGACGTCGCCGAGCGAGCGCAGTGTCAGGAACCAGCCGGTGCCAAGCACGACGGGGGGCACCAGAAGCACCAGCGAACCCATGCCACCGAGTGTCGCCGCGAAGGCTCTTGCGCCGGCACCCGGCCGCTTCATGTCGCCGATTGCTTCCTGTGCGACGACGATGGCGACCGATGACACGACCGAAAGCAGGCCCGCGGCCACGGCAATGGCGAAACTTGTCAGCGCCGCCTGGTGGAAGGCCGGGCTTTTGAACAGCCGCCAGAGATCCGCCTGGATGCCGGAGGCGACGATCGATGCGAGCGGCAGTACCAGGAAAGCCGTTGCGAAAAGGATGATGACGGTATCCCAGGATCGGGCACCTGCCGTCCTCCCGTCGAAGCGGCGCGAGGCGCGGCCGTGCAGGTTCTCATCGTCATCAGGTTTAGGCAGGGTGGAGATGACGGCGAGGATGATCGCGGTGATGCCGATCTGCAGGAAGGAGAGCGCGATTGCCCGCGGCGGATCGAAATCGAAACGCAGCGATTGGTAGATCGCGACTTCGAGCGTGGTGGCCGCGGGTCCGCCGCCCAGGACCAGGACAAGCGTGAAGCTCGTGGCGCACAGCATGAAGATGAGACCCGCGACGCCTGGAAGAACGCGCAGCGTTGCCGGGCCCTCCACGAAGCGGAAGACGGAAAGCGGCTTCATGCCGAGGCTCGAGGACAGCAGCCAGTACTCCGCCGGTAGCCGTTCCAGCGCTGCCAGCAGCAGCCGGGCCGCCAGCGGCATGTTGAAGAAGACATGCGCGATGAGGATGCCGGACAGCCCATAGATGCTCACTGGTTGTTCAACACCCAGTGTCAGCAGCGTGGCGTTGACGATGCCCTGGCGGCCCCAGATGCCGATCAGCCCAAGCGCGCCGATCAGCACCGGCAGGCCCATCGGCAGCGCCATCAGGCGAACGATCCAGATCCTGCCGGGGAATTTCGGTCGCCGCGCCAACGCGAGCGCCACGGGCAGGCCGAACAGGATCGATAGGATCGTTGAAAGCGTTGCCTGCCAGAGCGTGAAGCGCAGGATCTGCCAGGTATAGGGCGTGAAGAATTGACCGCCAGTGGCGCCGCTATCCCACAGGAGCAGCGCAGCAATCGCCGTACCAACGAAGAAGGCGATGCCGCCAAAGGCAGCAAAGCCCCAACCCAGGCTCCATTTTCGCTGAGCGGCTGTCAGCATGCGCTAGTTGAGGCTCATCGCCGCCAGCCATTCATTGATCCAGGCCTGCCGGTTCTTGGCCACCTCGTCGGATCCCATCAGGAAGGTCTTCTTCGGCTGCACGAGCTTGTTGAACGCTTCCGGCAGGGGTTCGGAGGTCCTGGTCACCGGCATCATCCAGTTGGTCGTCGGGATGACATCCTGGAAAGCGGGCGAGACCATGAAGCGCAGGAAATCCTTCGCAAGATCCTTGTCCCTTGCGCCCTTCAGCAGCCCGGCAACCTCGATCTGGATGTAATGGCCTTCGGAAAAGGCGGCGGCTTGGTATTGGTCCGACTTCTCCTCCACCATGTGGTAGGCCGGCGAGGTCGTGTAGGAGAGGACCATCGGTACCTCGCCCTTGGTGAACAGGCCATAGGCTTCAGACCAGCCGGGGGTGACGGTGAGCACGCGCTTCTTGAGCTTGGCCCATGCTTCCGGTGCCTCGTCGCCATAAACGGAGCGGATCCAGAGCAGCAGGCCGAGTCCGGGCGTCGAAGTGCGCGGATCCTGGATGACGATCTTCTGCGACGGGTCGCCCTCGACCAGTTCCTTCAGGCTCTTTGGCGGGTTCTTGATAGCCTTGGTGTCGTAAACGACGCCGAAATGGCCATAATCATAAGGGATGAAGGTGTCGTCGGAATAGTCGCCCGGCACGTCCACCGCCGCCATGTCCAGCCCATGAGGCTCGAACAGGCCGATTGCCTTGGCTTCCGAGATCAGGTTGGTGTCGAGGCCAAGAACAAGATCAGCCTTTGAATTTTCGCCTTCGAGCCGCAGTCGGGTCAGCAGGGCAACGCCGTCCGAGACGCTCACGAAGTCGACCCGGCAGGCGCAGGTCTTCTCGAAGGCTTCCTTGACCTTGGGTCCCGGACCCCATTCGGCCGTGAAGCTTTCATAGGTGTAGACGGTGAGAGTCTTTTCCTGCGCCAGCGCATGGGTGGCGACGGAAAATGCGGCCGCTGCCGCAAGAAGCGAAATGATAAACCCGCGCATCGGCGCCTCCAGTTTCAAGTGACGGGAATAGGCGCTGATCAAGAGCCGTCTAATCCCTCCGCCGGTGTTAACCGGATCAGGTTCCGCGGGTTGGCCAAGCCTCTCAGCCGCGATCAGCGGCACCCCGTTAGAGCGGAACAAGATTTACTGGCAGAGGGAGAAACTGGCAAGAGCGAGATGGGTAGCTCAGGCCGCCGCACCCATGTCCATGTACATGATCTCCCAGACGTGGCCATCAGGATCCTGGAAGGAGCAGCCGTACATGGGACCGAACTCCATGTTCGGCTTCCATTCGCTGCCGCCGGCGGCAAGCGCCTTCTTCTTGAAGTCGTCGACTTCTGCTCGGCTGCTGGCGGAAAGGCAGTTCAGCACCTGCGTGGATGTCCTGGCGTCGCTGATCTCACCATTGATGAAGCCCTTGAACTTCTCGTGGGTCAGCAGCATCACGTAGATCTGCTCGCTGACGATCATGCAGCTTGCCGTATCGTCGGAGAAGTCCGGGTTTCGGGTGAAGCCGAGCGCTGTGTAGAAACGCGTGGCGCCTTCAAGATCGGCAACCGGCAGGTTTACAAAAATCATCCGCATGTCTGTCTCCTCGTCCTTGGATGATGCGTTTGGTGCATGGCCCAAGGACGAGCGAGGGGTGGTCCAGCCGACAGCGGTCGCCGATTTATTTTCGACGCTTGCGGATGATCAGTGCCTGCTCTGCGGGAAAACCCGAAGTTCGCGCGGCACGACGGCCATGCCGCCCAGGCGGTTGGCAATCGCATAATCGATCGTCCGTTCCACCACCTCGGGCATGACCGGCTTGGTCAGCACGCCGAGAGGACCATCGACGCCATCCTCAACGTCTTCCGGGTTGCCTGTCATGAAGATGACGGTGACGCCATATTCCTGCGCCAGTTCGCGTCCGATCTCCGGGCCGGTACGGCCGTCGGAAAGGTTGACGTCGACAAGGGCTATATCCGCATGGGCGCCGAGGGTCATGGCATGTTTGCGTCCACTTGCGAAACCTGCGACCTGCAGGCCCATGCCCTCAACCGTTTCAGCGACATCGAGGGCAATTAGGAACTCGTCCTCGACGATCAATACGCGCTGGTTCATCGCTTCACTGGCCAGCCGACTACGCATTACATTTGTCAGCATGAGACGTCCCCATCCGTTCAGGGTTGTGAAACTGCCGAAGTCTCAACGTGATGTTTCGGCCTTTTCCTGCACATCGAACGGCGTGCGGGACAGAGTTGTTCCGGCTTGCGACAAATATTTCTGTGCGTAACTATTTGTTAAGCCTAACGAAATCTGAATCTAGCCTTCCAGCTCCTCGCGCAGCATCTCAAGCTCCAGCCATTCCTCCTCCATTTTCGTCAGCTTTTCCCGCAGCTTCTCCATCTCGGCGGCCAGACGGTTGAAGGTAGCGGGATCCTTGGTAAAGAGGTTGGGGTCGGCCATCTTCTGTTCGCGGGCTGCGATCTCGGCTTCCGCCTTCTCCATCTCCTTCGGCAGGTTTTCGAGCGCAAACTTCTGCTTGTAGGAAAGCTTGCCCTTGGCCTTTGGCGCTTCAGAAGCCGGCGCGGCGGAATCGGACTTCGCCTTTTCGGCCTTCTCCACCCGCCGTTTTTCCTCCAGCGCGCCGCGGCGCTGCGCCAGCATGTCGGTGTAACCGCCGGCATATTCGATCCAGCGGCCATCGGGCGCATCCGGGTTGGCGGGCGCAATCGTCGAGGTGACGGTGCGGTCGAGGAAGTCGCGATCGTGGCTGACGAGGATGACGGTGCCGCTGTAACCTGCGACGATCTCCTGCAGCAGGTCGAGGGTTTCGATATCGAGGTCGTTAGTCGGTTCGTCGAGGATCAGCAGGTTCGAGGGCTTGGCCATGATCCGCGCCAGCATGAGGCGGGCGCGCTCGCCGCCGGAGAGGTTCTTGATCGGCGTCCTGATCTGCTCGGGCTGGAACAGGAAGTCCTTCATGTAGCCCGCGACATGGCGCTGCTCGCCGTTCACCAGCAAGGTCTCGCCGCGCCCGTCCGTCAGATAATGGGACAGGGTGTCTTCGGGATTGAGGTCTTCACGTTTCTGGTCGAGCGTGGCGATCTCCAGGTTGGCACCGAGCTTCACGGTGCCCGTGTCCGGCGCCAGTTGTCCCGTCAGCATCTTCAGGAGCGTCGTCTTGCCGGCGCCGTTCGGTCCCACGAGACCGATGCAATCGCCACGGTGCACGCGAATGGAGAAGGGCGCCACGATCGGTCGGTCGTAGTTCTTGGTGATGTTTTCCGCCTCGATCACCAGCTTGCCGGACTCACGGCCTTCGGTGATCTGTGCCTGCACGGTGCCTTGCGGACCCTTGTGGCCGCGGTAGTTGGCGCGCATCGTCTGGAGTTCGCCAAGCCGGCGCATGTTGCGCTTGCGCCGCGCGGTCACGCCGTAGCGCAGCCAGTGCTCTTCGCGCTCGATCGCCTTGCCGAGCTTGTGCTGTTCCAGTTCTTCGGCTTCCAGAACCTCGTCGCGCCAAGCCTCGAAATGTGCAAAGCCGCGATCGAGGCGCCGTGATGTGCCGCGATCGAGCCAGACGGTGGCGGTCGATACCTTTTCGAGGAAACGCCGGTCGTGCGAGATGAGGACGAGGGCGCTCCGCGTCTTGCGCAGTTCCTCTTCCAGCCACTCGATCGTCGGCAGGTCGAGGTGGTTGGTCGGCTCGTCGAGCATCAGGATATCCGGCTGCGGAGCCATGACGCGCGCCAGCGCCGCGCGCCGCGATTCTCCGCCGGATAGCGTCTTGGGATCTTCCTGGCCTGTCAGCCCGAGATGCTCCAGCAGATAGGTGACGCGGTATGGGTCATCGCCAGGCCCGAGCCCTGCTTCGGCATAGGCCTGTACGGTATCGTAACCGCTGAAATCCGGCGCCTGCTCCAGGTAGCGGATCGTCGAGGAGGGATGGCGAAATACTTCGCCCGACTGAGGCTCGACCATGCCGGCGGCGATCTTCATCAAGGTCGACTTGCCCGAACCGTTGCGACCGACAAGGCAGATACGGTCACCCGGCTCGACCTGCAGGTCGGCGCCTGCAAGAAGGGGCGCGCCGCCGAAGCTCAGGAAGATGTCATCGAGTTTGAGGATTGGGGGCGCCAAATCAGGCTCCTGTAAAATCAAGAGGGCGGGCGAGGATCATCGCCTTGCCGCTGCGTAGATGGAGTTCCACCCGGCCTTCCGCAACATTGGAAACGGTGCGCGAGGAGCCGAAGGGAAGCGTGAAGTCTTGAAGGGGATAACGGGCTCCCTGGATGTCGAGGCCTTCGAGCCTGGAAAAGCCGATGACCGAAAACAGGGCGCCGGCCGGAAGGTCGAGCGTGCGGCTTTCACCGGCAATCAGGGGCACGGCCTCCTCCTCGCCGGATGAGAGGGAAATCTCGAAGCCCTGCTCGGCCATGCTTACTGCATGCAGCAGATGCTGGAGCGCGTGGTCGCTCCGTTCGCCGCCGAGCGCGCCGAGGAACACGAGCTTGCGGGCGCCTCTTTCAACCGCCTCCGCCGTTGCGATCTCGCCATCGGTTTCAGACTTGGCGGGCGGATAGGTCTTGCGCTCCACCTGCGGGAACCGTTTGATCATATCATCGTCGGTAGAATCGAAGTCGCCGACCCACAGTTCAGGCATCACCCCCAGGGCCAGCGCATGCCGCATGCCACTGTCTGCCGCAATGAAGCGGCTGCCCGCGACCGCGGCTTTGACGCGGTCCGTGACGGTGAGATTGCCGCCCAGCAGGATGGTGAAGGTGGATGCGATCATGGCCATGCCCATAGCGTAAAGCGGGGGCGGAGGGAAAGCGGCTTGCGCTTGCCTCTGAAGAATCGAGTCCCTAGTTTGCAGCCAGTTTTTGAATGGCAGGACACACGCATGCATTTCGAGGGTACAGCCGACTATATCGCCGACAAGGACCTGATGGTCGCGGTCAATGCCGCGATCCGGCTGGAGCGGCCGCTGCTCGTCAAGGGCGAGCCGGGCACAGGCAAGACCGAACTGGCGCGGCAGGTGGCGGCAGCGCTCGGCGTCGATCTCATCGAATGGAACGTCAAGTCCACCACCAAGGCGCAGCAGGGGCTTTATGAATATGATGCCGTTTCGCGCCTGCGTGACAGCCAGCTCGGCGATGAACGGGTCCATGATGTCGCCAACTACATTCGCCGCGGCAAGCTGTGGCAGGCCTTTGCCGCCGACAAGAAGGTCGTGCTGCTGATCGACGAGATCGACAAGGCCGATATCGAGTTCCCGAACGATCTGTTGCAGGAGCTCGATCGCATGGAGTTCCACGTTTATGAAACGGGCGAGACGGTGAAGGCCAAGGTGCGGCCGATCGTGATCATCACCTCCAACAACGAAAAGGAACTGCCGGACGCCTTCCTGCGGCGCTGCTTCTTCCACTACATCCGCTTCCCCGACGCCGAGACGCTGGCGCGCATCATCGAGGTGCATTACCCGGGCATCAAGCAGGCGCTCGTGCGCAATGCGCTCAACCAGTTCTACGAGATCCGCGAGGTGCCGGGGCTGAAGAAAAAGCCGTCCACCTCCGAAGCGCTCGACTGGATCCGGCTGCTCGTCGCCGATGACGTCGATCCCGCGGATCTGCGCGCCGACCCGAAGAACGCCCTGCCCAAGCTGCACGGCGCGCTGTTGAAGAACGAGCAGGACGTGCATCTTTTCGAGCGCATGGCGTTCATGGCCAGGCGCGAGAGGTAAGGGGCGAATTTGCTGCCATTGACGCGCGCGATAGCAAGGCTTATTTGAGCAGCTGTGTTTTGTGGTGATTTGGCCGGCCGGCTTGCAGCCACGTTAAAAAAGTCGCTAAAGGGCCGCGAGAAGATGACACCCAGTACATCCTTTTCCGGACCGGTCGCGATTTCGTCGCCGCCGGTTTTATTTTTTGTTGGGTTCAGCCATGCCGATCAAGATTCCAGATACGCTTCCCGCCTTCAGCACCCTTGTTTCGGAAGGGGTGCGGGTGATGACCGAAACTGTCGCCGTGCGGCAGGATATCCGTCCGCTGCAGATCGGGCTTCTCAATCTCATGCCCAACAAGATCAAGACCGAGATCCAGATCGCGCGTTTGGTCGGAGCATCGCCGCTGCAGGTGGAATTGTCGCTCGTCCGGGTCGGCGGCCACAAGGCCAAGAACACCTCTGAAGAGCATCTGCTGTCGTTTTATGAGACCTGGGACGAGGTGAAGCACCGGAAGTTCGACGGCTTCATCATTACCGGTGCGCCGATCGAAACGCTTCCCTTCGAAGAGGTCACCTATTGGGATGAGATGAAGCAGATCTTCGACTGGACCGCCACCAACGTGCATTCGACCATGAATGTCTGTTGGGGCGCGATGGCGGCGATCTACCACTTTCACGGCGTGCCGAAATACGAGTTGAAGGAAAAGGCGTTTGGCGTGTACCGCCACCGCAATCTTGCTCCGTCATCCGTCTATCTCAACGGCTTTTCGGACGACTTCCAGGTGCCCGTTTCGCGCTGGACCGAGGTGCGTCGCGCTGATGTCGAAAAGGTGCCCGACCTCGAGATCCTGATGGAATCCGACGAGATGGGCATCTGCCTCGTGCATGAGAAGGCCGGCAAACGCCTCTACATGTTCAACCACGTCGAATACGACTCCACCTCGCTCGCCGACGAATATTTCCGCGACGTCAATGCCGGCATCCCGATCAAGATGCCGCATGACTATTTCCCGCATAACGATGACACGCTGACGCCCTTGAACCGCTGGCGCAGCCATGCCCATCTTCTGTTCGGCAACTGGATCAACGAGATCTACCAGACCACGCCATACGATCTGGAGAAGATCGGCACGGAGTAAGGCGGCCGCATGTTCATTCCGTTTTTCCTTCAGCTTCGGGATGCGAAGATACCCGTGACGCTGCGGGAATTTCTGGCGCTCCTCGAAGGGCTGGAAGAGGGCCTGGCAGATTTCGATGTCGAAGCCTTCTATTTCCTCGCCCGCTCCGCGCTGGTGAAGGACGAGCGGCATATCGACAGGTTCGATCAGGTGTTCTCCTCCTATTTTCGCGGCGTCGAAGCCGTGTCCGGAGCGCCGGGTGTCGATATGGCCGAGCTTCCGGAGGAGTGGCTGCGCAAGCTTGTCGAAAAGCACCTGACGGACGAGGAAAAGAAGCTCGTCGAATCACTTAGGGGGTTCGAGAAGCTCATGGAGACGCTGAAGAAGCGGCTCGAAGAGCAGAAGGGGCGCCACCAGGGCGGCTCCAAATGGATCGGCACGGGCGGCACTTCGCCCTTCGGCGCCTATGGCTACAATCCGGAAGGCGTGCGGATCGGGCAGAAGACGTCGCGCCATCGGCGGGCGGTGAAGGTGTGGGACAAACGCGAGTTTCGCGATTTCGACGATACGGTCGAGCTTGGCACGCGCAACATCAAGATCGCCCTGAAGCGCCTGCGTCGCTGGGTGCGAGAAGGTGCCGCTGAGGAGTTTGACCTGCCGGGCACCATCCGCTCCACCGCGGAGCATGGTTATCTCGACGTCCAGACACGGCCCGAACGGCGCAATGCCGTGAAGCTGCTGATGTTCTTTGATGTCGGCGGCTCGATGGATGACCACATCCGCATCGTCGAGGAACTGTTTTCCGCTGCGCGCGCCGAGTTTCGGCACATGGAGCATTTCTACTTCCACAATTGCCTCTATGAAGGGGTCTGGAAGGAGAACCGGCGCCGGTCCGAGCGCATCGCGACGACGGACCTGATCCGCAGCTATGGCAGCGACTACCGGGTGATCTTCGTCGGCGACGCCTCGATGAGTCCCTGCGAGATTACCCATCCCGGCGGGTCTGTCGAGCACTGGAACAAGGAGCCGGGAGCGGCGTGGATGCGCCGTGTCACCGATCACTTCCGTCGCTGCGCCTGGCTCAATCCGGTGCCGGATGAGCATTGGCGCTACACGACCTCGATCGGGCTGATGCGGCAGTTGATGGACGAGCGCATGTATCCGCTGACGCTTGGCGGGCTGGAACAGGCGACGCGGGTGCTGACCCGCTGACATGATAAAAATTAAGCGGCGCTGACGTTGCGGGTTTTCCGCAAATCGCGCAGTTTGGCCGCGAAAACACGGGTGGAGGGCATGTGATGACGGGTGAGGATCTTGAGCTATTCGGCAAAACGGAAACGGGCGAGCCGGTCTATCGCGTCAGGCTCACCGGCGGCGGGCTGACGGCCAATGTCATTACCTGGGGTGCGGTGATCCAGGACTTGCGGCTCGAGGGCCATGAGCCGCCGCTGGTGCTTGGCTTCGAGAACTTCGACGACTATCCGGTGCATTCGCAGTATTTCGGCGCCACCCCGGGCCGTTGCGCCAACCGCATCTCCGGCGGTCGCTTCACGCTGGACGGCAAGCAGTACCAGCTGGAGATGAACCAGCCGGGCATCGGCCACCTGCATGGCGGCACGGATGGGCTTGGGCGCAGCAACTGGACGATTGTCGAGCATGGCGCTGACAAGGTCGTGCTGCGCATCACCGATCCGGACGGCCGCGCCGGTTATCCCGGCAATTGCACGGTGACGGCGACCTACCAATTGAAGGAGGAGGGCGGATTGTCCGTGCGCTACGAGACGACGACGGACCAGCCGACGCTCGCCAATATCTGCCAGCACTCGTATTTCAACCTCGACGGTCGCGAGGATGCGCTCGCCCACGACATCATGATCGCCGCCGACCATCTGGTCGAGGTCGACGAGAAGCAGTTGCCAACCGGCAAGCTGACGCCGGTCGCGGGCACGGCTTACGACCTGCGCGAAATGGGCCCGATGAACCGCCAGGATGGCGGCAGCCAGGTGCTGTTCGACCACAATTATTGCCTGTCGGAGAACCGGGTCTTGAAGCGTTCTGTGGCGCTGGTGCGCAGCATCTATTCCGGCGTCTCGATGGAAGTGCGCACGACGGAGCCAGGCATCCAGTGTTATGCCGGCTTCAAGATCCCGCAGATCCCCGTGCCGGGGCTCGAGGGACGTCGCTACGGGCCATTCGCAGGCTTCTGCCTCGAAACGCAGATCTGGCCCGATGCCATCAACCACGAAGGCTTCCCGAACGTCGTGCTGCGCCCCGGCGAAACGCTGGTTCAGGACACGGACTACGTCTTTTCGAAGAACTGAGGGAGGCGCCTGGCGTCTTCCTGTCTTGAGGGCTGATCGGCAGGGCGCTCGCTCACGCGGGCGTCTCTAGGCGATTGGGGGTGGTGGGAAATGCTGCGCCGTGCGTTCGCGAAAGGACGCTGGGTGGTCGCTCTGTCAGTTTTTCTGTCTGGGAGAAAACTGGAGCGGGCGAGGCGATTCGAACGCCCGACCCCAACCTTGGCAAGGTTGTGCTCTACCCCTGAGCTACGCCCGCTCATCAATCCATCGGTCTGGGGTAGTTCGCTAGACCGTGGCGCCGTCGGCTCGTTGCCGGCGACGGGCGCTATATGGCCCAGACCGTTTTCAGATGCAACAGGAAAATTGCGTTTGATGCGAAGAAAAATTCGTGGCCTCGCAAAGCGCCTGCAAAGCAAGGATTTTGCTGTTGTTGATGCCGGCAGGATCGCCTTCGCTTGCCAGTTCCGGGCGCCCGGCTATAGTCCCGCACGCCTTCAACCAGAGCCCAACTGCCCATGACCGATTCTTTGCCCAAGACGCCGAGTGATCTTTTCCAGTTCCTCGACAGCCTCAACATCCAGCATTCGACCAAGAACCATCCGCCGGTCTTCACCGTGTCGGAATCCGAAAGCCTGCGCGACGAAATTCCCGGCGGCCACACGAAGAACCTCTTCGTCAAGGACAAGAAGGACCAGTACTTCGTGCTGACCGTCGAGGAGCGCGCCACGGTCGACCTCAAGACGGTGCACAAGGTGATTGGTGCGTCGAGCCGCGTCTCCTTCGGTCGCCCGGAAAAGCTGATGGAATATCTTGGCGTCGTGCCGGGCTCTGTCACCGTCTTCGGTGCCTTCAACGATACCGGCAACAATGTCACCTTCGTGCTGGACGAAGACCTGATGAAGCATGACATCATCAACGGACACCCGCTTTCCAACGATGCCACGACATCGATCGGTCGCGATGACCTCATCCGTTTTCTCGAGGCGACCGGCCATCGTCCGCTTGTCTTGAAAGTCACGGACTGACATACGATCTTTGCAAGCAAGATTGCCAATGACAGCAAGCGCTTCGGGAGAACATTCATGAGCGGCACAGACAATCCCTACGGGGGCTCCTATGGCGGGCAGATGAATGCCACGGCCAGCTATGGCGGAGCGCCTGCGGCTGCTGCGGATGCCGGCTATATCAAGGACACGACGACAGCCGGCTTCACCAAGGATGTTCTTGAGGAATCGCGTCGCCAGCCGGTGCTGGTGGATTTCTGGGCGCCGTGGTGCGGTCCGTGCAAGCAATTGACGCCGGTGATCGAAAAGGTGGTCAGCGAGAGCAGGGGCCAGGTCAAGCTGGTCAAGATGAACATCGACGACCATCCGTCGATCCCCGGACAGCTCGGCATCCAGTCTATCCCGGCGGTCATCGCCTTTGTTGACGGGCGTCCGGTCGATGGCTTCATGGGCGCCGTGCCCGAGAGCCAGATCCGCCAGTTCATCGAAAAGCTCGCCGGCCCTCCGGGTGCCGACCAGGCAGCCGAGATCGAAGCGGTCTTGGCGGAAGCCGAAACGCTGCTCGGCAATGGAGACGTTCAGGGTGCGGCACAGCTTTATGGCGCCGTGCTTCAGGCCGACCAGGAAAACGCCAAGGCGGCGGCCGGCATGATGCAATGCCTGATCGCGCTCGGCGACACTGATCGCGCAAGCCAGATGCTGGGCTCGCTCCCCGAGGATCTTGCGAAGGATCCGGCGGTGCAGGCTGTGGCCAAGAAGCTCGAGCAGATCGAGGAAGCGCGCAAGCTGGGTGACCCCGTTGCGCTGCAGCGGCAGCTCGACGCCAACCCGGACGATCACGAGGCGCGGCTGAAGCTTGCGAAGATCCTCAACGTCCAGGGAGAGCGGGAACAGGCGGCAGATCACCTGCTGACGATCATGCGCAAGGACCGGGCCTTCGACGATGATGGCGCCCGTCGCCAGCTGCTGCAGTTCTTCGAGGTATGGGGTCCGAAGGATCCGGCCACGATTGCTGCCCGTCGGCGCCTGTCGTCCATTCTTTTTTCGTAACAAGCAGGAGCGCCTCCCGCTCCTCGGCCTTGCGATCTGAAACAGCTGCCCCACATTCTCCGGGTGGCGAGCTTGTCGCCGGTCTGAGCCGATAGGTCGGGAGGTGTCGGACCCATGCATGTGGGAAATGCGAGATATCTGAAGCGTGAGGATCTGCCGGAAACGGCACCTGTGTTTCCTCTCACGGGGGCTCTGCTTCTGCCGGGCGGTCAACTGCCTCTCAACATCTTTGAGCCGCGTTACCTGGCCATGTTCGATGCAGCATTGGCCGGCGATCGGTTGGTCACCATGGTGCAGCCTTCGCTTGTCGAGGGTGAGGGTGCCGTGGAAAGCGTGCGGCCACCGCTGTCGGGCATCGGCTGCATCGGCCGCATCACCTCCTTTGCCGAAACCGGCGACGGGCGCTACATCACCTCGCTCAGCGGCATCTGCCGCGTGCGCCTGCTGGAGGAAGTCGGTGGCGGACATCCGTACCGCACTTTCAAGCTTGCGCCCTTCATGACCGACCTTTCGGCTGAAGATGACGAGGGCAGCGTCAATCGCATGGAACTGCTGCGGGTGTTTCGCGCGTACCTCGATGCCAACAAGCTGGAAGCGGACTGGGAAAGCGTCGAGCGGGCCGGAAACCGCACGCTCGTCAACTCGCTGTCGATGATGTCGCCATTCGGGCCTGCTGAAAAGCAGGCGCTTCTGGAGGCGCCGGACCTGAAAACGCGCGCCGAAACCCTGATCGCCATCACCGAGATCTTCCTGGCGCGCGGCTTCAGCGATTCCGAGCCGGTGCTTCAGTAGGCGAGCCATGGACGAAAAGCTCAGCAAGGTCGATCCTAAGCTTCTCGACCTCCTTGTCTGCCCACTGACAAAGGGGCGGCTGTCGCTGAAGCGGGACAGCAACGAGCTCGTTTCGGAGCGGGCGCAGCTCGCTTACCCGATCCGGGATGGCATCCCGATCATGCTGGTCTCCGAAGCCCGCAAGATCGAAGACTGATCGCCAGCCTCAGATCGCCTCGCCACGCAGCAGGCTTGGCCCCTCGCTCGATTTGCCCGCCGCCTGGTCGATGAAGAAATTCTTCAGCTTCGGCATGCGCTCGACAATGCCGAGACCGAAGTCGCGGGCGACCCTGAGCGGCGTGTTGTCGTTGGAAAACAGCCGGTTCAACACATCGGTGGTGACGCCCATGCGAAAGGTATCGAAGCGCCGCCAGGTCTGGTAACGCTCCAGCACGTCCAATGCGCCGATATCCAGCCCCAGCCTGTCGGCTTCGACGACCGTCTGCGCCAGCGCTGCGACATCCTTGAAGCCGAGGTTCAGGCCCTGGCCGGAGATCGGGTGGATGCCATGCGCCGCGTCGCCCGCCAGCGCCAGTCTTGGTGCAACGAAGGAGCGGGCAAGCGTCAGGCCGAGCGGGAATGCCTTGCGGCCTCCCACCACCTGGATCTCGCCGAGCTTGTGGCCGAAGCGGCGCTGCAGTTCATCCTCGAAGACCAGATCATCCGATTCGACCAGCCGATCGGCATCGGCGGTGCGTTCTGTCCATACTAGCGACGAGCGGCTGCCGGTGAGCGGCAGGATGGCGAAGGGGCCGGAGGGCAGGAAGTGCTCTTCCGCCACGCCTTGATGCGGACGCTCGTGGGAAACGGTCGCGACGATGCCCGACTGGCCGTATTCCCAGGTGACCGTCTTGATGCCGGCCATGTCGCGCAGCTTGGAGCGAACGCCGTCGCAGGCAACGAGCAGCCGGGTTTGGGTGGTCGAGCCGTCCGAGAAGGATACCTGGCACTGGCTGCCGGTGTTCGTGAAGCCGGTGGCGCGGATCCCGTGGCGGATGGTGATGCCGAGCCGCTCGGCTGCGCCACGCAGTGCACGCACCATGCTGACATTCGGCACCATATGGGCAAACGGGCGGCCCTCCTCGACCTCTCCATCGAAGGTCAGGAAGACGGGGCGCACGGGGTCCGAGGTGCGGCTGTCGGTGACGATCATGCGGTTGATCGGCTGGGCGTCGGGCAGGATCTCGTTCCACACACCAAGCACTTCCAGCATGCGGGTCGCGGCCGCGATGATGGCCGAAGCGCGTTCGTCCTTTTGCCAGACGTGCTCGGGCGCGGCCTCAACCACTTCCACGGCAAGATGCGGCGCCGCCTGTTTGACCGCGACCGCCGCGGCAAGCCCTACGTAACCGCCTCCCACAACCAGCATGTCCAGCATTTGCGCTCACTCCCGTACGACTTGAGAAACTTCTGAGCGAGATATAGATCATCGGCCAGCCGCTTCCTACCGTTGGAGATCGTCATAATGTCGCGCCAGACCCAAATGCCTTCCGCCATGGAGACTTTGATCGCGACGCTGGATCTCGAAACGCTGGAGCATAACCTGTTTCGCGGTACGAGCCCGGATATCGGCTGGCAGCGGGTTTTCGGCGGTCAAGTGATCGCGCAGGCGCTGATGGCGGCGCAGAGAACCGTGGATGCCGACCGGTTCGTTCATTCGCTGCACGCCTATTTTATGCGACCGGGCGATCCGGCCGTGCCGATCCTCTACCAGGTCGAGCGCATCCGCGACGGATCGAGCTTCGTAACGCGACGCGTGGTGGCGATCCAGCACGGCAAGGCGATCTTTTCGCTGTCTGCATCCTTCCAGATCGAGGAGGATGGCTTTGACCACCAGTTTCCGATGCCGGAGGTCACGCCGCCGGAACAGCTGATGGGTGAGAAGGAGTTCAAGGAGCTTTTCCTGCCCAAGGCGCCGGCCACCGTGCGCCGGTACTGGGAGCAGGAGCGGCCGATCGAGGTTCGCCCGACATCGCTCGTCCATTACCTCAGCAAGGACAAGCTGGAGCCGCGCCAGGACATCTGGGTCCGGACGGTTGGGGAGGTGCCGGACAACCGCCACTACCAGGCGGCCGTTCTCGCCTATCTCTCGGACATGACGCTGCTCGACGTCTCGCTTTATCCGCATGGGATTTCGCTGTTCGATCCAACCATGCAGGCGGCGAGCCTTGACCATGCCATGTGGTTCCATCGTCCGGTGCAGTTCGATGACTGGCTGCTCTACAGCCAGGATAGCCCGAGTGCATCGGGTGCCCGCGGAATGACCAGAGGCAGCATCTATACCCGGTCCGGCACGCTGATCGCCTCGGTCGCCCAGGAAGGTCTGATTCGCAAACGGGCAGACGCATAATAATTGTGCATATTTGAATCTCTGCCCATATTTTTGCCCAAATTCGGCCGCGCCACTGCCTGTTTGAGCGGCTTTCTGAAAATCTCCGTTTGATTTCAATAAATTATCTATCGTCATCGAATCTGGCACGCCCTTTGAATGTATTTGCTCAGTCGCCGTCACTTGTTGGCGCGATGAGCAGGATCCGGCCTCAAACGCCGAGACAAACAAAGGATGGGAAGCCAGATGAAAATCGTGATGGCCGTTATCAAGCCGTTCAAGCTGGATGAGGTGCGCGAAGCCCTTACGGCTGTCGGGATCCAGGGCCTGACCGTCACCGAAGTCAAAGGTTACGGGCGCCAGAAGGGACATACCGAGATCTACCGCGGAACCGAATACGCCGTAAGTTTTCTGCCCAAGCTGAAAATCGAAATTGCCGTCCCGACGGACCTCGTTGATCGCGCTGTCGAAGCGATCGCGTCTGCCGCCAAGACCGGCCAGATCGGTGACGGCAAGATTTTTGTCTACTCGATCGAGCAGGCCGTGCGCATCCGTACCGGCGAAACCAACACAGAAGCGCTCTAAGCACGGCTGACAGGGGAGTTTTTAAGCTATGCTATTCAACAAGATTTCCACTCTGGGACGCCTGGGTGCCGCGGCTGCGGCCCTGATGGCTCCGGCTGGCGCGTTTGCGCAGGACGCTGCTGCCGCCGCTGCTCCGGAAACCATCAACGCCGGCGATACCGCCTGGATGCTGATGTCCACCGTGCTCGTTCTCTTCATGATCCTGCCGGGCCTTGCGCTGTTCTACGGTGGTCTCGTTCGCACCAAGAACATGCTTTCCGTTCTCATGCAGTGCCTGGTTGTTTCCTCGGCCGTCATGATCATCTGGGTCGTGTACGGCTACAGCCTTGCCTTCACCAACGGTGGCGGCCTCAACACCTATATAGGCAGCTTCGAAAAGCTGTTCCTGGCAGGCGTGAACTCCGACAGCATTTCCGGCACCATTCCGGAATATGTCTTCATCTCCTTCCAGATGACGTTTGCCTGCATCACGCCGGCGCTGATCGTCGGTGCCTTCGCCGAGCGCATCAAGTTCTCGGCCGTGATCCTGTTCACCGTTCTCTGGGTGACCTTCGTCTATTTCCCGATGGCACACATGGTCTGGTCGGGTGACGGCGCCCTGATGTGGGACTGGGGTGCGCTCGACTTCGCCGGCGGCACGGTTGTTCACATCAACGCTGGTATCGCAGGTCTCGTTGGCGCGATCATGGTCGGCAAGCGTACCGGCTTCGGCAAGGACATGATGGCTCCGCACTCCATGACGCTCACCATGGTTGGCGCTTCGATGCTGTGGGTTGGCTGGTTCGGCTTTAACGCCGGTTCTGCTGCTGCCGCGAACGGCACCGCTGGCCTCGCCATGATCAACACCTTCACGGCAACTGCCGGCGCCGTCGTCGCATGGTGCGTCATCGAAACCTTTGCCCGTGGCAAGGCTTCCATGCTGGGTGCAGCTTCCGGCGTCATCGCCGGCCTCGTTGCCGTCACCCCGGCCGCTGGTGCCGTCGGCCCGATCGGCGCGATTTTCCTCGGCGCGATCGCTTCGGCCCTCTGCTACTTTGCGGTCTCGGTCGTGAAGAACAAGTTCGGTTATGACGACACGGCAGACGTCTTTGGCGTCCACGGCGTTGGCGGCATCGTCGGGGCCATCGGCACCGGCATCTTCGCCAGCACCTCGCTCGGTGGCGGCGGTTATGTCGAAGGCGTGACCATGGCGGCCCAGGTCTGGGTCCAGATCAAGTCGGTCATCGTCACGATCCTGTGGTGCGGCATTGGCTCGGCGATCCTCTACAAGATCGTTGACGTGATCGTCGGTCTGCGCGTTCCGGTCGAAGCCGAACGCGAAGGTCTCGACCTCGCCAGCCACGGCGAAGCCGCCTACCACAACTAAGCCTGCAGCACGCAGAAAACGAACCACGGAAGGCCCGGACAATGTCCGGGCCTTTTGCCGTTTCGGCTGATCTTCACCATTCATTGAGGTTAAAGCCGTCTTAACCATCCGCCCGCTATCGTTGGAAGGAATCGTGCGAGTCGCAGGCATCTGCCGGCTCGCGCAGGCTGGACGTGGCAAGAACGGCGGTACAGGAAATGGGCAGAAGCAGTTCCGCGACGATGGCGAACCACTCGACGCGCTATGTGCTCACGGCTTTTGTGTTGCGACAGGCACTGGCCTTGGCCGGATTTTGTGTCGTCGTGGGGCTCGGCCTTGCGGTTGCAGCGCTGGCGACCTGGAACGTGTCCGACCCGAGTTTCTCCTACGCCACCGACAACCCGCCCACCAACATTCTCGGATATTCAGGTGCTGCCTTTGCCGACCTGATGATGCAGTTCCTGGGTCTTGCCAGCATCGTCGCGCTGTTGCCGATCCTTGCCGTGGCGCTGGCGCTCATTTCCGGCCGCCGTTACGACCGCATTCCTGCACGGCTGGCTGCCTGGGGCGGCGGCACGTTGCTCGCCGCCGCGACGCTCGGCTGCTTTCCGGCGCCGCCGACCTGGCCGATCCCGAACGGCATCGGTGGTGTCATCGGTGACATGATCCTGCGCTTTCCGGCGCTCTTCGTCGGCGCCTACCCGACCGGCATGGTGGCAACCGTGCTCGGCTGCATCTTCACCATCCCCTGCATCTACCTGATGCTGTTTGCCTCCGGTCTCGTGGGCGAAGCGTTCGAGGAGGAATTTGCCGATGACGACCAGCCGGTTGTCGTCGCACGGGCGCGGCCGCGCCGCGAAGAGGTCGAGGATGAAGATGATGAGGATGGGCTTCTCACGCGCCTGTCGAACGTCATCGCCTTTGGCGCCATCGCCCACTATTGGTACATCACTCAGGCGCGCCTGCGTCGGATCGTCGGCATCAAGCCGCGTCCGCGCATGGCCTTCGACCAGCCTTACGACTTCAACGAAGACGAGTTCGGCACGCTCAACGAACCGGTGCGCGCCAAGGTGACGCCGGCGACGGCGGGCCAGCGGCTGGAGCCTTCGCTGGACGGTCCGGCTCCGCGTGCGGCCAATCCGCGCCGCGTTGTGTCGACGCCAGCGATTGCCGCGCTGGATGACGACTACGATGACGATCCACCATTTGACGTGGACGACATGCCGCCGCGTCCGGCCGGCATCCTTTCCGATGATGATGACCTGCCTTTTGCAGCCTCACGCGCCTCGCAGGCGGCCGGGCGGAGCTCATCGCGCGTTGTCCCTGCCGCAACGCCACCGAAGCCGAGCGCCCGCGTTGCCCGTGACGCACAATCCAGCTTCATTTCCCCCGATGGATTCCAGCTTCCGTCCGTCCACCTTCTGAACGAACCGAAGGCCGTTGCGCGCGATGCGTCGCTGTCGGCCGATGCGCTGGAGCAGAATGCACGCCTGCTCGAAGGCGTGCTGGAGGATTTTGGCGTCAAGGGTGAGATCATCCACGTCCGGCCGGGTCCGGTCGTGACGTTGTACGAACTCGAGCCTGCGCCAGGCATCAAGTCTTCCCGCGTGATCGGTCTTGCCGATGACATTGCCCGCTCGATGAGTGCGATCGCCGCGCGTGTCGCCGTTGTTCCGGGTCGAAACGCAATTGGTATCGAACTGCCGAACAGGACGCGCGAAACCGTCTACCTGCGGGAGATGATCGGCTCCAAGGATTTCGAGGGCAGCAAGGCGAAGCTCGCCATGGCGCTCGGCAAGACGATCGGCGGCGAACCTGTCGTGGCCGACCTTGCCAAGATGCCGCATCTGCTTGTCGCCGGTACCACCGGCTCCGGTAAGTCGGTCGCCATCAATACGATGATCCTGTCGCTGCTTTACCGCTACACGCCGGAAAAGTGCCGCCTGATCATGATCGACCCAAAGATGCTAGAACTCTCCGTCTATGACGGCATCCCGCATCTGCTCTCTCCCGTGGTCACGGACCCGAAGAAGGCCGTTGTCGCGCTCAAGTGGACCGTCCGCGAGATGGAAGAGCGCTACAAGAAGATGTCGAAGATCGGCGTGCGCAACATCGACGGCTTCAACAGCCGCGTCGAGCAGGCGATCGAAAAGGGCGAGGTCCTGACCCGGACAGTGCAGACGGGCTTCGACCGCCAGACGGGCGAGGCCGTCTACGAGACGGAAGAATTCGATCTGCAGCCGATGCCTTACATCGTCGTCATCATCGACGAAATGGCCGACCTGATGATGGTGGCCGGCAAGGATATCGAAGGTGCGGTCCAGCGCCTGGCGCAGATGGCGCGTGCAGCCGGCATCCACGTCATCATGGCGACCCAGCGTCCATCGGTCGACGTCATCACCGGTACGATCAAGGCGAACTTCCCGACGCGCATCTCCTTCCAGGTCACGTCGAAGATCGACAGCCGCACCATTCTCGGCGAGCAGGGAGCCGAACAACTGCTCGGCATGGGCGACATGCTCTACATGGCCGGTGGCGGACGCATCCAGCGTGTCCACGGGCCTTTCGTGTCCGACACGGAAGTCGAGGACATCGTCGCCTACTTGAAAACGCAGGGCGCACCCCAATATCTCGATGCGATCACGGCGGACGACGACGAAGAGGATGAAGGCGGCGGGCCAGCGGGCACGTCCAACCTCTCCGACTCGGATGATCCCTATGATCAGGCGGTGGCGATCGTGCTGCGTGACGGCAAGGCATCCACCTCCTACATCCAGCGCCGCCTCGGCATTGGCTACAACCGTGCCGCCTCCCTGATCGAACGTATGGAGCAGGAGGGGCTGATCGGCCCTGCCAACCATGCCGGTAAGCGCGAGATACTGGTGCCGACCGAGAGCGACATCCTCGATCGGTAAGGCTTTCGTGATCACGGCGCGCCTGCCCTCAAGCCGCCGTGTTTGCCGCCGAGAGAAGCAGGGTAGGAGACCAGAATGACAGAAGAAAAATCGATCCTTTCGAATATCGGGCGCCGGCAGTTCTCGCTTGGCCTCCTGAGCCTGGCAGCCACGACGCTGGTCCCGCAGCTTGGTTTCGCGCAGTCATCCTCGGCCGCGCAGAAGATCGCCGACCACTTTTCGTCGGTGAAGACGATGATGGGCGAATTCGTGCAGTTCGGCCCCCGCGGGGAGCAGACCGGCGGCAAGTTCTTCATCGAGCGTCCCGGCAAGCTTCGTTTCAATTTCGAGGATCCGTCCCCGATCCGCGTCATCGCAGACGGCAAGAATGTCGTGATCGGCAATTTGAAGCTGAAGACCTGGGACATCTATCCGCTGTCCAAGACGCCGCTCAGCCTGCTGCTCGCGAACCGCATCGACCTTGGCAACCAGATGGTGCGCGACGTCCGCGAGGAATCCGACCTCACCACCATCGTGCTCGGCAACAGGACTGTGTTCGGCGACTCGACCATCACCATGATGTTCGATTCCAAGACCTATGACCTTCGCCAGTGGACGATCACCGATGCCCAGAACAAGGACACCTCGGTGATGATCTATAACGTCCGCAACGGCGTGAACTTCGACAACAAGGTCTTCACGATCCCCTACGACGAAGTCCGCAAGCTTTAAGCCGCATCCTCGGCCTTTTCGCTTTCCGCGGCGACGCAAATTTCCTAAACCTCGTGGTGAAATGCGAGGTTTTCGTTTATGACGTTTTCCATCACCACCTGGAATATCAACTCGGTCCGGCTGCGCATGCCGATCGTCGAGCAGTTCATCGTCCGCCACAAGCCGGACATCCTGTGCCTCCAGGAGATCAAGTGCCAGGAGCCGGAATTCCCGCTCCAGCCCTTCAAGGACCTTGGCTACGCCCATGTGATCATTCACGGGCAGAAGGGCTATCATGGCGTTGCGATCGCCTCGAAGGTGCCGCTTCTGGAAGACCACCGCCAGAACTACTGCAATGTCGGCGATGCGCGCCATATCTCGGCGATCTTCGAGCGCGGCTCGCGCCGCATCCGGCTGCACAACTTCTATGTCCCGGCTGGCGGCGATGCACCCGATCGCAGCATCAACCCGAAGTTCGGCCACAAGCTCGACTTCGTGGAAGAGATGAAGGCGCTGAAGGCGGATCCGATGCCCGGCGTTTCGTCAATTCTCGTCGGCGACCTCAACATTGCGCCGCTCGAGCATGACGTCTGGTCGCACAAGCAGATGCTGAAGATCGTCAGCCACACGCCAGTCGAGACCTCCGGCCTGATCGAGGTGATGCAGAAGGGCGGCTGGCTTGACCTGATGCGCCAACACGTGCCGGAAACGGAAAAGCTTTACACCTGGTGGAGCTATCGCGCGAAGGACTGGCTGGCGGCCGACAAGGGGCGCCGCCTGGACCACATTTGGTCGTCGCCGGATCTTGGCCCCTTCCTGGAGCGGATCGAAGTGCTGAAGGAAGCACGTGGCTGGAACCAGCCGTCCGACCATGTGCCGGTGACGGCGGTGTTCAAGTTTTAGGGTAGGTGAGGGGCAGCCTGACGGGCTGCCCTTGTCGATCTATCGGAACCGGTGCTCCATCGCGGCAGCGGCCTTGGCCAGCCCCGCGATGTTATCCTTGATGCGTGCCTCGACCACGCGGCCAACCTGCGGATATTCCTCCAGCAGGCGGTGGAACAGCGAGCGGCTGATCTTCATGGCTTCGGCGTCTTCCACTGCAACGGCGGTGAACTTGCGCTCTACCATGGTCACGAGCGCGAGCTCGGACAGGAGTGTGCCGGGGCCGACCACAGCCTCCACCCGTTGCTCGCCATCCCGTCCCGTCACACGCAGCTCAAAATGGCCGCGCGCGACGATGAAGGCGGATTCCGCCGGCGACTTCTCGCGAAACAGCTGCTTGCCCGGCTCCACCTGGCGCCGCTCGGCGCCAAAGGCGACAAGCCGAAGCTGGTCCTCGGTCATGTCCCGGAACAGCGGGACCTGGGACAGCAGCCGGATATCCTCGATAAGCGCCATGAGTGGTTCTGATGCC
The DNA here is from genome assembly GCF_003491345.1 of Neorhizobium sp. SOG26. Classification (GTDB taxonomy): domain Bacteria; phylum Pseudomonadota; class Alphaproteobacteria; order Rhizobiales; family Rhizobiaceae; genus Neorhizobium; species Neorhizobium turbinariae. Next base: position 2,816,786 of record NZ_CP025512.1, on the reverse strand, counting down.
TGCCTTTACGGAACGATCTTGTAGCCGCCGTTCTCGGTGACGAGGATCTCGGCGTTGGAAGGATCACGCTCGATCTTCTGCCGCAGGCGGTAGACGTGGGTTTCCAGTGTATGCGTGGTCACGCCGGAATTATAGCCCCAGACTTCTTCAAGCAGGATATCGCGCGTCACAACCTTCTGGCCGGCGCGGTAAAGGTAGCGGATGATCGCGGCTTCCTTTTCCGTCAGGCGGATCTTCTTGCCGTCTTCGGTGGTCAGGAGCTTCTGGCTCGGCTTGAACACGTAAGGGCCGACGGTAAACGTCGCGTCCTCGCTCTGCTCGTACTGGCGCAACTGGGCACGGATACGTGCCAGCAGGACCGCAAAGCGGAAGGGCTTGGTGACATAATCGTTGGCGCCGGCTTCCAGGCCAAGGATCGTGTCGGAATCGGTGTCATGGCCCGTCAGCATGATGATCGGCGCCTTGAAGCCGTTCTTGCGCAGCAGCTTCACAGCCTCGCGCCCATCCATGTCAGGCAGGCCAACGTCCATGATCAACAGGTCGATCTGGCTCGCCTTGGCGGTGTTCATCGCCTTGGCGGCATTGGCTTCCTGGAGGATCGAGAATTCTTCGTAGAACGACAGCTGCTCGACAAGCGTCTCGCGCAGATCATCGTCGTCATCCACCAGAAGTATCGTACGTGCTGCCATGCGTCATGCCTTTCGTTCACCCGGTGCAGGCGTAAGCCTTTTCATGCACATTCAGGTTGTTCGATCTAAATCCCAACGTGCTATGAATTCAAACGAAATCATATTCAAAGCAAAACCTTGTGAGAAAAATGCAGCATTCTCGTCATCAGCGCCGTGATCGTCCGACGATCATCACGGTGCGAACGGCGCCGCGCAACCGACAGCGCGCCCTGGTTTCGATTGGCCCGGTCACGATGCAGGCGGCGCTCGGGCGTTCAGGCACGACCTGCCTGAAGCGGGAGGGCGATGGCGCGACGCCAATCGCCAGCATGCGGCTTCTCTGTGGCTTCACACGCGGGGAACGGGTGCGCCTGCCGCCGACCGGGCTGCCGATGAAGCGCATCAAGGCTGACATGCTGTGGTGCGACCAGCCGAACCATCCTTCCTATAACCAGCTAGTGAAGGCCCCCTTCAAGCCAAGCCATGAGGAGATGAAGCGGGCGGATGGCCTCTACGACGTCTGCCTCGTACTCGATTGGAATATCACCTCGCGCCGGCGCCACCGCGGTTCGGCGATCTTCTTCCACCTGATCAAGCCAGGCTACCAACCGACAGCCGGCTGTGTTGCCGTCAGCCTGCGCGACATGAAGCGCTTGCTGCCTTTCCTGCGGAAGGGAACGTTGGTGAGGGTTCTCGGCTGAAACAAAAATGCCCGGCGTTGTCGCCGGGCATCGAGGCATGACTTAGCGGAAGCGGGTTATTTCCACTCGCGGATGTCGACGAAGTGGCCGGCTATCGCTGCGGCTGCGGCCATGGCCGGAGACACGAGGTGCGTACGGCCCTTGTAGCCCTGGCGGCCTTCGAAGTTGCGGTTAGAGGTCGATGCGCAACGTTCGCCCGGCTTCAGGCGGTCATCGTTCATGGCCAGGCACATGGAGCAGCCCGGCTCGCGCCACTCGAAGCCCGCGTTCTTGAAGATCACGTCGAGGCCTTCGGCTTCCGCCTGTTCCTTGACGATGCCGGAACCCGGAACGATCATCGCTGACACCGTCGGCGCAACCGTGCGTCCTTCAACAACCTTGGCGGCGGCGCGCAGGTCTTCGATGCGGCCGTTGGTGCAGGAGCCGATGAAGACGCGGTCGATCGCGATATCGGTCATCTTGGTGCCCGGCTTCAGGCCCATGTAGTCAAGCGCACGCCACTTGGAGGCTCGCTTGGTTTCGTCCTGGATCTCATCCGGGTTCGGAACCACGCCCTGAACCGACACGACGTCTTCCGGCGAGGAACCCCAGGAGACGATCGGCGGCAGGTTGGCGGCATCAAGCACGACGACCTTGTCGAAATGCGCGCCTTCGTCGGTGTGGAGCGTCTTCCAGTAGTCGAGCGCCATGTCCCAGGCTGTGCCCTTCGGGGCGCGCGGCTTGTCCTTGATGTATTCGAAGGTCGTCTCGTCCGGTGCGATCAGGCCGGCGCGGGCGCCGCCTTCGATCGTCATGTTGCAGACCGTCATGCGGCCTTCCATGGACAGCGAACGGATTGCTTCGCCGGCGAACTCGATGACGTGGCCGGTGCCGCCTGCGGTGCCGATCTCGCCGATGATGGCGAGGATGATGTCCTTGGCGGTGACGCCCGGCGGCAACTGGCCATCAACACGCACGAGCATGTTCTTGGCCTTCTTCTGCACCAGCGTCTGGGTGGCCAGCACGTGCTCCACTTCGGAGGTGCCGATGCCATGCGCGAGCGCGCCGAAAGCGCCGTGGGTCGAGGTGTGGCTGTCGCCGCAGACAATCGTCATGCCCGGCAGCGTGAAGCCCTGTTCGGGGCCAACGATATGCACGATGCCCTGGCGGACATCCTTTTCCGAATAATATTCGACACCGAAGTCACGCGCGTTCTGGGCCAGCGCTTCCACCTGGATGCGGCTTTCCTCGTTCTTGATGCCCTCGTGGCGGTCGGAGGTAGTCGGCACGTTGTGGTCAACGACGGCAAGCGTCTTCTGCGGCGCGCGCACCTTGCGGCCGGCCATGCGCAGACCTTCAAACGCCTGCGGCGACGTCACTTCGTGGACGAGGTGACGGTCGATATAGAGAAGACAGGTGCCGTTCTCGTCGGTCGAGACAACGTGGTCGTCCCAGATCTTGTCATAAAGGGTACGTGGTGCGCTCATGGCTGCTATCCGTTCAGCTGAATGAAGTGAGTATCGGGAAGAGTGGCAGCATCAGGCTGCCCAAGCTGAGAAGATCAGCTAAGTCGGTCGCAAAGCGCCCCGGATACCCGCGCGAAGAAGCGTGCCGGCAGACGCTTGTGGTCCTGCAGCACGATGATCTGGTTCGCGAGGCATCTGAATTTTGATCCCATGGCTGCCGGGATAACAGTTTTCGGCGAAATCGGCAACGGATTTGCGCGACTTGGGTGCTGGCCGCGCTCCAGAAACAGAAAAGGCGGCCCGAAAGCCGCCTTTCCAGATCAATTCGATCGAGAAGCTTATTCAGCTGCTGCTTCTGCAGCCTTTGCTTCTTCAGCTGCCTTGGCTTCAGCGGCTTCTGCTGCTGCCTTTTCGGCGGCGAGAGCCTGTGCTGCAGCTACCTTTTCAGCTTCCAGGCGTGCCTTTTCTTCGGCAACGGCCTGACGCTCGGCGTCGTTCAGCTTGCGAGCGCGAACGCCGGTGTTCTCGACGATACGAGCCGACTTGCCGCGCAGGTTGCGCAGGTAGTAGAGCTTCGCACGACGGACCTTACCGCGGCGAACGACTTCAACGCCTTCAACCATCGGCGAGCAAACCGGGAATACGCGCTCAACGCCTTCGCCGTAGGAAATCTTGCGGACCGTGAAGCTTTCATTGAGGCCGCCGCCGGAACGGGCAATGCAAACGCCTTCGTAAGCCTGTACGCGGGTGCGGTTACCTTCCGTCACGCGAACGTTGACGCGAACGGTGTCGCCCGGGGAAAATTCAGGAAGCGTACGCTTGGCTTCGATCTTGGCGACCTGTTCGGCCTCAAGCTGCTGGATGATGTTCATCGTCTCAAACCCTTGGTTCTTCTGAAACAGCCAGAGCGCTCCTTCATTCCTTGGTCCATGCCTCGGAACTTGCCATTCGGCTGAGCGGGTTCGCCATTCTTTGTTGCTGGTCGAGGGGGAGTATCTCCCACGTCCGGGTGCGCCATTACACCAAAGAGCAGCACTTGTCATCCCATTGGGTGCAAATTTTTCCGTCAAACCTGCTGTTGCCGGGCCTGAGCGAAGGCGATATCTCCGCAAATCAGGGATGAGGAATTTTCAATGACAATAACAATGATCGTGTTGCTGGCCGCCGCCGGGTTCGTTTCTGGCGCGGTGAATGCGATTGCCGGCGGCGGTACTTTCCTGACTTTCGGTGCAATGACCATCGCCGGGGTTCCGCCGATCACCGCCAATGCCACGTCGTCGATCGTGCAACTGCCGGGCTATATCACGTCGACGCTCGCCTACAAGGACGAGATCTCCAAGGTCTGGCGGGGTGCGCTGCTCCTTTCAGCCGTTTCCCTGCTCGGCGCCCTGGGCGGATCGCTCATCCTGCTGTCGCTCGACAATCCGTCCTTCCGTTCACTCGTCCCGTGGCTTCTCGCAGCGGCGACCGCGGTTTTCGCGGCCGGACCGTGGCTGACACCGAAGGCGACCGCCGAACGCACGGCCAATTCGCCGTCCACCGTCATCGGCCAGTTCCTCACCTCGATCTATGGCGGGTTCTTTGGCGCCGGCATGGGGATCATGATGCTCGCCGTGCTCGGCATCACCATGGGCGGCAACTACCACCATCTCAATGCGCTCAAGAACATGTTCGCGACGTTGATCGCCATGGTCGCAATTGTCGTCTTCATCGGCGGTGGCGTCATTGCCTGGCCGGAAGCGCTGGTGATGATCCCGGCCGGCGGGCTTGGCGGTTATTCCGGCGTCTGGATGGCGCGGCGCGTTCCGCAGGTCGTGCTTCGCTGGTGTGTCGTCGGTGTCGGTATCGCCTTGACGATCTATTATTTCGTCACGGGTTGAGGCGTTATCTCAGCAGGTCCGGACGGCGTTCCGCCGTCAGGCGCCTTGCCTCTTCCAGCCGCCACTTGTCGATCGCCGCATGGTTGCCAGAGGTGAGCACCGCGGGGATTTCGCGCCCCTCGAAAACCTGCGGCCGGGTATATTGGGGGTGCTCGAGCAGTCCGTTCTCGAAGCTTTCATGGGTCCCGGAAAGGGCGTTGCCCATCACCCCGGGCAGCACGCGGACAACGGCATCGAGCAGCGTCAGCGCTGCCGGTTCGCCACCGGACAGGACGTAGTCGCCGATCGACACCTCTTCCAGCCCACGCGCATCGATGACCCGCTGGTCGACGCCTTCAAAGCGGCCGCAGACGATGATGACGCCTTCGCCAAGCGCAAGTTCGCGCACCTTCTGCTGCGTCAGGGGTTTGCCGCGCGGGCTCATCAGCAGCCGTGGGCGATTGTCGTCTGTCGAGACATGATCGATCGCCTTGGCAAGGATGTCCGAGCGCAGCACCATGCCGGCGCCTCCGCCGGCCGGCGTATCATCGACGGTGCGATGCTTGTCGGTGGCAAAATCGCGGATCTGCACGGCGTCCAGCGCCCATTGGCCGCGCTCCATCGCCTTGCCGGCGAGCGAGAAGCCGAGGTGGCCCGGAAACATCTCCGGATAGAGCGTCAGGATTGTCGCGCGAAAGGTCATCGCGCTCATTTACCCTTTGGGGGAAACTGAGGCGCCTTGCCGTCTTCGTCCGGGTCGTCGATCAGGCCGGCCGCCTGTGGGTCGATGAGGATCTTGCCGCCCTCGAGATCGATTTCCAGCACGGCCGCTTCGGAGAACGGGATCAGCGCCGGGCGGCGGCCCGGGCCCTTCAGTTCGAGCAGGTCGCCTGCGCCAAAATCATAGACGCCGCTCACCGTGCCGTAGCTCTTGCCATCATTGCCGACTGCTTCGAGGCCCTCGAGGTCGGCGTAATAAAACTCGTCGTCGTCCAGTTCTTCATCGGGCAGGTTTTCCCGCTCGACGAAAAGGTCCAGCCCCGCCAGCGCTTCGGCTGCGTTGCGGTCGTTGATGCCGCGGAAGCGGACGATCACCACGTTCTTGGCCTCGCGTACTTCGAGCACTTCGAACACGCGGCCGTCTTCGCTGCGCAGGTTGCCGTAGTCACCAAGCGCGGTTGGATCTGCGGTATAGGACTTGACCCGCACCTCGCCGCGCAGGCCCTGGGCTGCGCCGATCGTCGCCATGAGAACTGGATTTTCGAGCTTGGCCATGGGTCTTACATCTCTGTTGCCGTGGGGTCATTTAAGCAAAGCGGAACCAAAAGCAAACAGCAAAACGGGCAGCACGTTTCCGCGCTGCCCGTGACCATCGCAGTGCGATGGCAGAAGCTTATGCTTCGGCGGATTCGGCTTCAGCAGCCTTGGCAGCGCGCTCCTTTGCACGCTCCTGAGCCTTCTTGCCCGGCTTTGCCTTTTCCGGGTTGTTCTTGGCGTCGCGCTGAGCAATGCCGGCTTCCGCCAGGAAGCGGAGAACGCGGTCGGTCGGCTGTGCGCCCTTGGCGAGCCAGTCCTGGATGCGCTCTGCGTTCAGTTCGACGCGCTTTGCGTCGTCCTTGGCGAGCATCGGGTTCCAGGAACCGAGCTTCTCGAGGAAGCGGCCGTCACGCGGGCTGCGAGCGTCGGCAACGACGATCGTGTAGTAAGGACGCTTCTTCGAGCCACCGCGGGCCAGACGAATCTTCAGGGACATGTCATTCACTCCTTGGGTTTCTGGGCCGCCTTCGGCGGTCCGGGTTGTTTGGACCGTCAGACGGCCCGTTTTTTCAGGTTATGCGGATTGCTTCGTGCCACCGTGTTCGGCGGCAATGGCTTCATGGTGCCGGATGACTTCCTTGATGATGAAGTTCAGGAACTTCTCGGCGAAATCCGGATCCAGATTGGCTTCCTTCGCCAGGCGGCGGAGGCGCTCGATCTGGTATTCCTCGCGCGCCGGGTCTGCCGGCGGCAATTCGTAGGTGGCCTTCAGGACGCCCACTTCCTTCGTGCAGCGAAAACGCTCGGCCAGCATGTGAACGAGCGCCGCATCGATGTTGTCGATCGACTGACGGTAGCTCGACAGCTGTGCCTTGACTTGCGGATCAACCACGAATGTTCTCCCTTACTTCTTCTTGGGTAGGCCCGGAAGGCCCGGAAAACCACCCAGCCCCGGCAGCTTGCCGCCGCCAAGGCCCGGAACGCCACCCATGCCGCCCGGAAGCCCCGGCATGCCGCCGGGCTTCAGGCCAGCGGCTTCGGCCTGCTTCTGCAACGCCTCGAGCTGCTTCGGGTCGAGCTTGGAGAGATCCGGCATGCCGCCCATCATTCCCCCTGGGCCACCAAGACCGCCGAGGCCCATCTTGGAGGCAAGGCCGCCCATCATCTGCTTCATCATGCCGCCCTTGCCCTTGCCGCCCATCATTTTCATCATGTCGGCCATCTGGCGGTGCATTTTCAGAAGCTTGTTGATTTCCGCGGCATCGGTGCCGGAGCCGGCGGCAATGCGCTTCTTGCGGCTGTGCTTGAGGATGTCCGGGTTGGCGCGCTCGGCCTTGGTCATCGACTGGATGATGGCGATCTGGCGGTCGAACATCTTGTCGTTCATGCCGGAGGCAGCGAGCTTGTCCTTCATGCCGGCCATGCCGGGCATCATGCCCATGATGCCGCCCATGCCGCCAAGCTGCTTCATCTGCTTCAGCTGTTCGGCGAGGTCGTTCAGGTCGAACTTGCCGGACTGCATCTTCTTGGCCATCGCCGCGGCCTTTTCCGCGTCGATGTTTTCGGCAGCCTTCTCAACGAGGCTGACGATGTCGCCCATGCCAAGGATACGGTCGGCGATGCGGCGGGGATGGAATTCCTCCACCTCCGTCATCTTTTCGCCGACGCCGATGAGCTTGATCGGCTTTCCGGTAACGGCGCGCATTGAAAGTGCTGCACCGCCACGACCGTCGCCGTCCATGCGGGTCAGGACGAGGCCGGTAATGCCGACGCGCTCATCGAAGTTGCGGGCGAGGTTGACGGCATCCTGGCCGGTGAGGCTGTCGGCAACGAGCAGGATTTCATGCGGATTGGACTTCCGCTTGATCTCCGCCATCTCCTGCATCAGCGGCTCGTCGATATGGGTACGGCCGGCGGTATCGAGGATGACAACGTCATGGCCGCCGAGCTTGGCGGCCTGCACGGCGCGTGCGGCGATATCGGTCGGCGACTGGCCGGCGATGATCGGCAGCGTGTCGACGCCGGTCTGAACACCAAGCTGGCGAAGCTGTTCCTGGGCGGCCGGGCGACGCGTATCGAGCGACGCCATCAGCACCTTCTTGCGCTCGCGATCCGTCAACCGCTTGGCAATCTTGCCGGTGGTGGTCGTCTTACCAGAACCCTGAAGGCCGACCATCATGATGACGACGGGGGCGGCGGCGCGCAGGTCAATGCCGACGCCTTCCGAACCCAGCATCTCGACCAGTTCGTCATGAACGATCTTGACGACCATCTGGCCGGGCTTGATCGACTTCAGGACTTCGGCGCCAACTGCCTTTTCACGCACCCGATCGGTGAAGGAACGGACAACTTCCAGCGCCACGTCCGCTTCGAGCAGGGCACGGCGAACCTCGCGCAGAGCCGCAGACACATCCGCTTCGCTCAATGCGCCACGGCCGGTCAGTCCATTCAGAATGGAGCCAAGACGGTCCTGGAGGCTTTCGAACATCGTATCTTCCTTTTCGCGTTTCGGTTGGCCGAAACGTCGGGTCTTTCTGCGACGAAAACAAGACGCCCGAAAGCGGGCAAAGCCAAAAAGCACCCGAGGGCGCAACGCGCTGTCGGATGTTGACCTCCGGGCTCAGTATGTCGGCCCCGGTCGGCGGCTCCAAGTCATGACTTGTCAGCAGATCGACGGGCTTAGACAGGAAAAGGTGCGGGAAGTCAAGGCTGCACGTCTGCTCGCAGTATTGGTGTCATGTGGGAGCGTACTGTTGAAGCTGTTCTGGCCGCTCCATATAAACGTATCATGAATCGACGCAACTTCTTCAAATGGACTGGGTTGGGAGCGCTCGCCGCGCTGGGTGGCGGCATGACCGCGAGGAGCGCAATGGCTGGCAACAAATATTACTCCGGCCCACAATCCGACCATTTCGACGGGACCTTGTTCTTCAATCCGGATGGAGAGGAGCCAAGCGGGGTCTTCAACCTGCTGCGCTGGAAGCTCGGCAACGGCAATGTCCCTTGGCCCGAAACGTTTGCCAGTCCGTTCAATCAGGCGACGCCGGAGACGCGCGTCAGCGGCGACCGGCTCGTGGTGACGATGATCGGCCATGCCTCGATGCTGATCCAGGTTGCAGGCCTGAACATCCTCACCGATCCAGTCTGGAGCGAGCGCACCAGCCCGTTTTCCTTTGCCGGGCCAAAACGCGTCAATCCGCCCGGCGTGCGCATGGGCGACCTGCCGCCGATCGACATCGTCATCGTCACCCACAATCATTATGACCATCTGGATCTCGAAACGCTGTGGGTGCTGCAGGGGCGCGACAAGCCACGCTTCGTCACGCCACTCGGCAATGACGCGATCATCCGCAGCAAGGTGCCTGATGCCCAGATCACGGTTATGGATTGGGGCGGACGCGAAGAGATGGCGCCTGGCGTGGTCTTTCATTGCGAACCCTGCCACCACTGGTCCGCCCGCGGGCTCGGCGACCGCCGCATGGCGCTGTGGGCGGCATTCGTTGTCGAGACACCGGCGAGCAAGATCTACCATGTCGGCGACACGGGCTTCCACGAGGGCATCAACTACCGCGCGGCACAGAAGAAACATGGCGGCTTCCGGCTCGCCAACCTGCCGGTCGGCGCTTACGAGCCGCGCTGGTTCATGAAGGCGCAGCACCAGAACCCGGAGGAGGCGGTGGAAGGCATGCAGCTTTGCGGTGCCGCTTTTGTCGCCGGTCACCACTGGGGCACCTTCAAGCTGACGGACGAGGGTGTCGAGGAGCCGGTCCAGGCGCTGCAGGCGGCGCTCGACAGCCGTGGCATCCCGCGCCATCGCTTCCAGGCCATGCGCCCGGGGCAGGTGTTCGAGGTCCCTTCGGCACGCGCCTGAACCTCGGTCACCTTTGCCGGGTGAAGTTTTAGGTGATGTTTCTCCGATAGTGCGTTACGAGAATCGCATGCAGATTGAACTTGAGACGTCCGAGAAGACCCGCATCCAGCGCCTGAAATCCCTGACGGATGCCACGCATGACCGGCTCGACAAGCGCATCATGGCCGCCCAGCCCTTCGCAAGTCGCGAGCGTTACGCGCTTTTCCTCCAGGTGCAGCATCATTTCCATGCCGACGTCGATCCTCTTTACCTCGATCCACGGCTGAACGCCCTCCTGCCGAAGCTTGAGGACCGCGCGCGGCTCGATGCGTTGCGGCAGGACCTGATGGATGTCACGGGAGAAACGCCGCCGGTGCTGCGATCCACGGCTGGCGCGCTTGAGATACCTGCCGCACTCGGATGGCTGTATGTTGCCGAAGGCTCCAATCTCGGCGCGGCTTTCCTCTTGAAAGAAGCGGCAAAGCTCGGTCTCACGGCGGATTTCGGTGCGCGGCATCTCGCGCCGCATCCGGCGGGGCGTGGGCTGCATTGGCGCGAGTTCGTGGCAGACTTCAACGCGCTTGATCTGTCGGAGGCCGATGAGGCCAAGATGGCCGACGGCGCCAAGGCAGCATTCCTGCGTGTGCATCAACTGGTGGACCAGATCTTCGGCTGACCTTCCGGTCGCGACAGCCGTTGTTGTCGCGATAGCGTTGCCACTGGTAAATCAGCCGGCTTTCCGCCATATAGCCCGGAGGAACGGGCGCTTGCCCTGTTATGGAATGACGTCATGGCACAATTGGTCGAATTTGCGCGAATGAACGGGCTTGGCAACAAGATCCTCGTCGTCGACATGCGCGGCCGCACCGACAAGGTCACGTCGGAAGCCGCCGTGGCTTTGAATGCAGATCCGCAGACGCAGTTCGACCAGATCATGGCGATCCATGACCCGAAGGCAAAAGGGACCGATGCCTGGATCGACATCCTGAACTCCGACGGTTCCAAGGCGCAGGCCTGTGGCAATGGCACGCGCTGCGTGGTGCAGGCGCTCGCCGCCGAAACAGGCCGCAAGGCCTTCACCTTCCAGACGGTGGCCGGCATCCTCAACGCACAGGAACATGCCGACGGCACGATTTCGGTCGACATGGGCAAGCCCGTCTTCACTTGGGACAAGATCCCGTTGGCGGAGGAATTTCACGACACGAGCCGCATCGAGCTGCAGATCGGACCGATTGATGCGCCGGTGCTGCATTCTCCCTCGGCCATGTCGATGGGCAATCCGCATGCGATCTTCTGGGTGACCAGCGATCCGATGGAGTTTGACCTGGAGCGGTTCGGGCCGCTCCTGGAAAACCACCCGATCTTCCCGGAAAAGGCCAATATCACCTTGGCGCAGGTCACCTCCAGGTCATCGCTGCGCACCCGCACCTGGGAGCGCGGCGCAGGCCTAACCCTCGCCTGCGGTTCGGCCGCCTGTGCCGCTGCGGTCTCGGCCGCCCGCACCGGCCGTACTGGACGCACGGTCACCATCGATGTCGCGTCCAGCCCGAGCCGCCAGCCGCTCGTCATCGAGTGGCGCAATGACGACCACGTGGTGATGACGGGGCCGGCCGAATGGGAATGGTCCGGCAAGGTCGATCCGGCGACCGGCCACTTCACCCGCGACGAAGAGCCGGAGGCTCTGGTTCATTGAGCGGCGTCGAGGTCATTACCTTCGGCTGTCGCCTCAATACCTACGAGTCGGAAGTGATGCGGGCCGAGGCCGAAAAGGCGGGGCTCAACAATGCCGTGTTGGTCAATACCTGCGCCGTCACCGGCGAGGCGGTGCGCCAGGCGCGGCAGGCCATACGCAAGGCGCGCCGGCTGAACCCGCATGCGCGCATCATCGTCACCGGCTGTGCGGCGCAGACCGAAAAGCAGACCTTTGCCGAAATGCCCGAAGTCGATGCCGTTCTCGGCAATGAAGAAAAGCTGACGGCCAACTTCTACCGGGCGCTCCCGGATTTCGGCGTGTCAGCGGAAGAAAAGCTGCGCGTCAACGACATCATGAGCGTCAAGGCCACCGCGCCGCAGATGGTGAAGCATATCGACGGGCATGTGCGGGCCTTCATCCAGGTGCAGAACGGCTGCGACCATCGCTGCACCTTCTGCATCATTCCCTATGGCCGCGGCAATTCACGGTCGGTGCCGATGGGTGCGGTCGTTGAGCAGGCGCGCAAGCTTGTCGAAGCTGGATATCGCGAGATCGTGCTGACGGGTGTGGACGCCACGAGCTATGGCGCCGACCTGCCGGGGCAGCCCTCGCTCGGTTACCTTGCCAAGACCTTGTTGAAGCAGGTGCCGGAGATCCTGCGCTTGCGGTTGTCCTCCATCGACAGCATCGAGGCCGACCGGCACCTGTGGGACCTGATCGCCGACGAGCCGCGCTTCATGCCGCATCTGCACCTCTCGTTGCAGCATGGCGACGACATGATCCTGAAGCGGATGAAACGGCGCCACAATCGTGCGGAAGCATTGGCCTTCACCGAGCAGGCGCGACGCCTGCGGCCCGAGATTGCCTTCGGAGCCGACATGATTGCCGGTTTCCCGACGGAGACGGAAGAGATGTTCGAGGGTGCGGCCACGCTTGCCGAAGCGGCCGGCATTTCATTCCTGCATGTCTTCCCCTACAGCCCGCGTCCGGGCACGCCGGCGGCTCGCATGCCGCAGCTCGACCGGGCGCTCGTCAAGGAGCGCGCCGCACGGCTGCGTGCCCGTGGAGAGGCGCTTCATCGGGCCCATCTTGACCGCATGGTCGGGACGGAGCAGTCGATCATCGTCGAGATGAACGGCATGGCCCATACGGAAAACTTTTCGCTGGTCGCTGCACCCGGCCTTATTCCCCGTGACCTCAAGCGCGTTATGATTACCGGACACAACGGCAAGCACCTCGAAATGCAGGTGGTGCCGGCGGTTCAATCATCTCGGGCAGCATAGCCGGAACGAATTCAATGGCACTGAGCTTCATCAAACGCGTTTTCACCTTCGGGCCGCCACCGGTTGAAGAGCCGGCTCCCGATGTCGTCAAGCCGGAGGACAGCGCCGAGATTCAGCAGGAGCTGGAGCCTGCGTCGCGCCAGGAAGACCTGCCGGTCTCGCCGGTCGATCCCGTTGCACCGGCGGAGATCGAAACGGCGGGTGGCCCGGCTGCGGACTTGCCGGCTGAAAATGTCGAGCCGGAAGCGACGGAAGCGCCGCCCCAGGGAGAAGCCGAGGAAGAAGCCGCAGCCCTGGTCCCCGCGGCCGAGCCGCCGTCCGAGATCGAAGTGGTGCCGCTGTCGCTGCTCGAAGCAGAAGCCGCCGCAGACGAAGCCGAAACCACTCCCGCAGAGGCAACCGCAGTGCCGGCCGAGCCGGTGCTTCCGAAGGGATTTGCGACCGCGCCCGAGCAGCCGGAAACGGTGGCTGTCGTACCGCCGCCAGCGCTCAACTGGTTCCAGCGCCTGCGCGCCGGCCTTGCGCGCACGTCCTCTCAGCTGACCGGCCAGATCACCGCACTTTTCACCAAGCGAAAGCTCGATGAAGAAACGCTGGAGGAGCTCGAAGATCTGTTGATCCAGGCCGATCTTGGCGTCGAGACCGCCATGCGCATCACCGGTGCGCTTTCATCCGAGCGTTACGGCAAGGATGTCTCGGGGGACGATGTCTCCCGCATCATGTCGGCCGAGATCACGAAGGTGCTGACGCCGGTCGCCAAGCCGCTGCAACTCGACCTCAACCACAAGCCGCACGTGATCCTGGTCGTCGGCGTTAACGGCACCGGCAAGACGACGACGATCGGCAAGCTCGCCGCCAAGCTTTCCGGCGCCGGCCTGAAGGTGATGCTGGCCGCTGGCGATACCTTCCGTGCCGCGGCGATCGAGCAGCTGAAGATCTGGGCAGACCGCACCAACTCTGAATTCATCGGCACCAAGCTCGGCGCCGATGCGGCGGGCCTCGCCTATGACGCCTATGAGCAGGCGCGGGCGAAAAAGAGCGATGTCCTGATCATCGACACCGCCGGTCGCCTGCAGAACCGCACCGAACTGATGGCGGAGCTCGAGAAGATCGTCCGCGTTCTTGGCAAGCTTGATCCGGATGCGCCGCATACCGTGTTGCAGACGCTCGATGCCACCACTGGTCAAAACGCCATGCAGCAGGTGGAGATCTTCCGCAACGTGGCCGGCGTCAACGGCCTGATCATGACCAAGCTCGACGGCACGGCGCGCGGCGGCATTCTCGTTGCCATCGCTGCCAAGCATAAGCTGCCGGTCTATTTCATCGGTGTCGGCGAAGGCGTCGATGACCTCGAACCCTTCGAAGCGCAAGATTTCGCGCATGCCATTGCAGGCCTGACGCATTGATGCCACAGAAAACCGGTTTGGCTCGGCGCGACGGCAATAACAAGTTGGATCCCATGCAGACGATCGAAAGCGATGTTTCGCCCAGCAAGGAAGAAAAGCAGCATCCAGGGCTGAAGATGGCGCTGGAGATCGGCCCGTTGCTGGTCTTCTTCTTCGGTAACCTGCGCGGCGAATGGCTGGTGGAAAAGTTTCCGGCGCTGTCGGCGATAGGCGGTCCGCTGCTGGTCGCGACCGCGCTCTTCATGGTGGCGACCGTCATCTCGCTCGTCATCTCCAAGATCGTCTTCAAGCATCTGCCGGTCATGCCCTTCGTCTCCGGCGTCGTCGTGCTGATCTTCGGTTCGCTGTCGATCTGGCTACAGGACGAGACTTTCATCAAGATGAAGCCGACCATCGTCAATACCCTGTTCGGCGTTGTGTTGCTTGGCGGCATGTTGTTCGGCAAGTCGCTGCTCGGTTATGTCTTCAACGCCGCCTTCCAGCTCGACAGCGAAGGCTGGAAGAAGCTGACGCTGCGCTGGGGCGTGTTCTTCCTGTTCCTGGCCCTGCTCAACGAAGTGGTCTGGCGTAACTTCTCCGACGCCTTCTGGGTGAACTTCAAGGTCTGGGGTACGATGCCGATCACTATCGCCTTCACGCTCGCGCAGATGCCGCTCATCATGCGGCACACGGTGCAGCCGCAGGGCGAGGCTGAGAAGTGAGTTTGGTCGAGCCTTCTCCGTTCGCAACATCCTCGCGGCGCTGGCTCATCGGTGCCGTTGTCCTGTTCCTGCTGCAGATCGCCATCCTCTACGGCATGGGGCGGATTCCGATCTGCGAATGCGGTGAGATCAAGCTTTGGGAAGGCGGGGTCAACACTAGCGGCAATTCCCAGCACCTGTCGGACTGGTACACGCCGTCGCACATCATCCATGGCTTCCTGTTCTATGCTCTCGGCTGGCTGCTGTTGCGCCGCCGGCCGCTGATGGAGCGGCTGACGCTTGCGGTCTTCATCGAGGCGGCCTGGGAGATCCTGGAAAATTCGCCGATCATCATCGATCGCTACCGCACCGCGACCATGGCGCTCGGTTACACCGGCGACAGCATCCTCAATTCGGCGATGGACACTGTGTTCATGGTGTTCGGCTTCCTGGCCGCATCACGCCTGCCTGTCTGGCTGACGATCACGATTGCCATCTTCTTTGAACTGCTGACGGGCTACATCATCCGCGACAACCTCACCCTCAACGTGGTGATGCTGATCTGGCCGATCGATGCCATCCGTGCCTGGCAGGGCGCGCTCTAGCTGCTGGCAGGTGCTGCTGCCTTGGCGATTGCGGGCAGCAGGTCCTGGGTGAGGCTGCGCTCATCGAACGGCCCGACCTTCTTGTAGAGGATCGTCCCGTCGGGACCGACAAGATAGCTTTCCGGAATCCCGTAGACACCCCAGTCGATCGCGGCCTTGCCGTTCGGATCGACGCCGATTGCCTTGTAGGGATTTCCGAGCTCTCCGAGGAAACGCAGTGCGTTGTCGTTGCGGTCCTTGTAGTTGATGCCGACCACCGTGATGCGGCTGTCCTTGGCCAACTCCTTGAGGATGGGGTGCTCCTGCCGGCACGGTACGCACCAGGAAGCAAAGACGTTGACGAGGGTAAGCTTGCCCTTCATCGCCGCGTCGGTCAGCGCTGCCGTATTCGAACCCTCGAGCGGCGGCAGGTTGAGCGACGGCGCGTTCTTGCCGATCAGCGCCGAAGGAATGGCGGAGATGTCGCGGCCGTTGACGTCCTGGTCGTAGAGCATCTTGCCCGCGACCGCGGCAAAACCTGCAAACAGCACGAGCGGGACGAGCGCCAGCGCATACCGTGCAACACCCTTGCGCGGCGCAGAGGCCTTGTCTGTTTCGGTGCTCATGCCTTGCTGGCCTCGGGCGTCTTCGGCTGGGCAGACCGGCGGCGAATGCCGGCGGCTTCAAGCTCGGCCAGTTCCCTTTGGCGCGCACGCCCATCCAGCCAGACCCAGCCGATCAGGCAGAGCGTAACGAGGGCGGCGACCGCATAGGACATGGCGATATAGAAGGTGTGGCTCATGTCATGCCTACCGCCCGGCAAGACGCGCGGCCATGCGGCGCTGCGCACTCACGCGCCGGCGCAGGATCTCGTTTCGCATCGCAGCCGCATGCAGCGTGAAGAACAGAAGCGTGAACGCGACTGCCATCACCAGCAGGGGCCACAGGAATTCCTTATCGATCGTCGGCCCGTCCATGCGGATCACGCTCGCAGGCTGGTGCAGCGTATTCCACCATTCGACGGAAAACTTGATGATCGGGATGTTGACGAAGCCGACCAGGATCAGCACGGCCGAGACACGCGCTGCCTTGCCCGGATCCTCCATGGCACGGTTCAGCGCAATCAGCCCGAGATACATCAGGAAAAGCACGAAGACGGAGGTGAGGCGCGCATCCCACACCCACCATGTGCCCCACATCGGCTTTCCCCAGAGGGAGCCGGTAGCGAGTGCGATGAGGGTAAAGGCGGCGCCGAGCGGCGCTGCCGCCTTGTGGCTGACATCGGCCAGCGGATGGCGCCATACGAGCGTGCCGACCGCCGAAACCGCCATCACCGTGTAGCACATCATCGAAAGCCAAGCGGCTGGCACATGCACATACATGATGCGCACCGTCATGCCCTGCTGGTAGTCGCCCTCGCTTGCAAAGCTGAGATAAAGGCCGAGCGCGAAGAGGACCGCGGTTGCTCCCGCCATCCAGGGCAGGAGACGTGCCGCCAGCGCCAGGAACCGCGTCGGGTTGGCAAGATCGCTGAACTTGGTAATGGCGAGACTTTCAGTCATGAACGCTTTCTAGTGCACAACAGGCGCAAGATCTTGATTTTAGTCAATCGCTCGCCGTTCGCAAAGCGAGGGCCGCACCGAGCGGACCGAGAACGGCAAAAAACATCGTGATGGCCACCAATATCAGAAAAGGCGGCATAAACGGGGCGGGATCTTCAACCGCGGCGTAGGCTGCGCTGACGCCGAAGATCAGTACCGGGATTGCCAGCGGCAGCACGAGGATCGAGACCAGGAGCCCGCCGCGCGGCAGCGTCACGGCAACGGCTGCCCCGACAGCGCCGATAAAGGTCAGCGCCGGGGTTCCGACCAGCAGCGTCAGCATGGTGGCGCCGATCGCGACTTCGCTCATGTTCATGAAGAGCCCGAGCAGCGGCGAGGCGATCACCAGCGGCAAGCCGTTGCCGAGCCAGTGCGCCAGGCATTTGACAAGCACGGTCAGGACGAGCGGGTGCTCCTGCATCAGGAGGAGGTCGAGCGATCCATCCTCGCGGTCCGTCTGGAACATCCGGTCGAGGCCGAGAAGTGCGGACAGGAGCGCGCCGATCCAGACGATCGCCGGGCCGATGCGGGCGAGCAGGTTGAGGTCGGGACCGACACCGAAGGGAATGACGGCGACCACCGTCATGAAGAACAGCACGCCAATCAGCGCGCCACCGCCGGCGCGCACCGAGAGCTTGAGGTCGCGGAGGAGGAGCGCGGTCACCACACCTCCTCCGCCACGCCAGCAAACCCCTGCATGCGCAATTCCTTCGCATTCTCGAGCCCGAGCGGCTGGTGGGTCGCGGCGAGCAGGATGCCGCCGCCGGTGAGGTGCTGCTTGATAAGAGAGGTGAAGACGCTTTCAGCATTTACGTCCAGTGCGGCGGTCGGTTCGTCGAGGATCCAGACCGGGCGGTAGGCGACGAGCAGCTTGGCGAAGGCCATGCGGCGTTGCTGGCCGGCGGAAAGGTAGCCGAAGGGCAGGTGGGTAATGTCGCCAAGCCCCACGGCTTCGGCAGCTTCGCCGACCGTCAGCCCATGCCCGCCATGGAAGTCGCCGAGGAATGTCTTCCAGAAGGACAGGTTTTCGGAGACGGTGAGTTCCGCCTTCATCGCGTTACGGTGGCCGAGATAGTGACAGGCTTCGGAGGGACGCATCCCCGAATCGCTTGTATCGGAATGCCAGCGCACTCGTCCCACCTCCGGGCGCAACAGTCCGGCCACCACACGCAGCAGTGTCGATTTGCCGGAGCCATTGCGGCCGGTCAGCACCAGGCTTTCGCCAGCCTGCAATACGAAAGACACGTTCCTGAAGATCAGGTCTTCCCCACGCCGGGCGCTCAGGTTCTCGGCTTCCAGCCGCATGGTTCGGGCCTTTGTTTCAATTTTAACCATCTCGCGTGGAAAAATGTTCGAGATGATGCCGTATCGGCTCTGGCACCCTGTTTAGAAATTATCTATATGGTTCGCAACCACGCCAGCGACCGGCGTGACTTCCACCTTGCGCCGAACCTGGAGGCCTCAAAAACCTTCTCGTGCGGACAGCGGAAATGGTCGCACCCGCATCCTGATGTGCATGAAGTGCATAGGCGTCCGCACGCGCGTGTTGGCTCTTAAGTATCAGCGGGGTTATTTTCCGTGGCTAAATCTCTCGACAGTTTCAATTGTCGCTCCGTCCTTACCGTAGGCGGTAAGGACTACGTCTACTACAGCCTGCCCAAGGCAGAGCAGAACGGTCTGCCGGGCGTCTCCAGGCTTCCCTTCTCCATGAAGGTGCTGCTGGAAAACCTGCTGCGTTTTGAAGACGGCAAGTCGGTCACCAAGGAGCAGATTCTGTCTGTTGCCGAATGGCTGAACAACAAGGGCCGCACCGAGGCTGAAATCGCCTACCGTCCGGCACGCGTCCTCATGCAGGACTTCACCGGCGTTCCGGCCGTTGTTGACCTCGCCGCCATGCGCGACGGCATCAAGGCTCTCGGCGGCGATGCCGAAAAGATCAACCCGCTCGTTCCCGTCGACCTCGTCATCGACCACTCGGTCATCGTTGACGAATTCGGCACGCCGCAGGCGTTCGCCAAGAACGTCGAACTGGAATACCAGCGCAACGGCGAGCGCTACCGCTTCCTCAAGTGGGGCCAGCAGGCATTCAAGAACTTCCGCGTTGTTCCCCCGGGCACTGGCATCTGCCACCAGGTGAACCTCGAATATCTCGGCCAGACCGTCTGGACCAATGAAGAAGACGGCGAGACCGTCGCCTATCCGGACACCTGCGTTGGTACCGATTCGCACACCACGATGATCAACGGCCTCGGCGTCCTTGGTTGGGGCGTGGGCGGTATCGAAGCTGAAGCTTCCATGCTTGGCCAGCCGGTTTCCATGCTCCTGCCGGAAGTCATCGGCTTCAAGCTGACGGGCAAGCTCAAGGAAGGCGTCACCGCGACCGACCTCGTTCTCACTGTCGTGCAGATGCTGCGCAAGAAGGGCGTTGTTTCCAAGTTCGTCGAATTCTTCGGCCCGGGCATGGACAATATGCCGCTCGCCGACCGTGCGACGATCGGCAACATGGGTCCGGAATATGGCGCAACCTGCGGCTTCTTCCCGGTTGACGGCGAGACCATCAACTACCTGACCATGTCCGGCCGCACGCATGACCGGATCGCACTTGTCGAAGCATATTCGAAGGCTCAGGGCATGTGGCGCGAAGGCGACGGTTCGGAACTCGTCTTCACCGATACGCTCGAACTCGACCTCGGCGACGTTGTTCCGTCCATGGCCGGCCCGAAGCGTCCCGAAGGCCGCATTGCGCTCGAAAACATCGCATCCGGTTTCGCAACCTCGCTCGACACCGAATACAAGAAGCCGGGCCAGCTTTCGAACCGTTACTTGGTTGAAGGCACCGACTTCGACCTCGGCCACGGCGACGTTGCCATTGCTGCGATCACCTCCTGCACCAACACCTCCAACCCGAGCGTGCTCATCGCTGCAGGCCTCCTGGCTCGCAACGCTGTTGCCAAGGGCCTGAAGTCCAAGCCGTGGGTGAAGACCTCGCTGGCACCGGGATCCCAGGTTGTTGGCGAATACCTTGCCAAGTCCGGCCTGCAGGCAGACCTCGACAAGCTCGGCTTCAACCTCGTCGGCTTCGGCTGCACGACCTGCATCGGTAACTCGGGGCCGCTGCCGGCACCGATCTCCAAGACGATCAACGACAAGGGCCTCATCGTTTCGGGCGTGCTTTCGGGCAACCGTAACTTCGAAGGCCGTATCTCGCCGGACGTCCAGGCCAACTACCTTGCTTCGCCGCCGCTCGTCGTCGCTTACGCGCTCGCCGGCACGGTGCAGAAGGACCTGACCAAGGAGCCGATCGGCGAAGACCAGAACGGCAACCCGGTCTACCTCAAGGACATCTGGCCGACCTCGCACGAAGTGCAGGAGTTCATCCAGAAGTACGTCACCCGCGAACTTTACGAAACGAAGTACGCAGACGTCTTCAAGGGCGACGAGCACTGGCAGGCCGTGCAGATCCCGGCAGGCGACACCTATGCCTGGGACGACAAGTCGACCTACGTCCAGAACCCGCCGTACTTCGTCGGCATGGGCAAGACGGGCAGCGGCCTCAAGGACATCAAGGGTGCACGCATCCTCGGTCTCTTTGGCGACAAGATCACCACCGACCACATTTCCCCGGCCGGTTCGATCAAGGCTGCGTCTCCGGCTGGCGCCTACCTCACCAGCCATGGTGTCGGCGTCGCCGACTTCAACCAGTACGGCACGCGTCGCGGCAACCATGAAGTGATGATGCGCGGCACCTTTGCCAACATCCGCATCCGAAACCACATGCTCGGCCCGAACGGCAAGGAAGGTGGCTACACCATCCACTATCCGTCGAAGGAAGAGATGTCGATCTACGACGCCGCCATGAAGTACAAGGACGAAGGCACGCCGCTCGTCATCTTCGCCGGTGTCGAATATGGCAACGGTTCCTCGCGTGACTGGGCTGCCAAGGGCACCAACCTGCTTGGCGTCAAGGCCGTCATCGCGCAGTCGTTTGAGCGTATCCACCGCTCCAACCTCGTCGGCATGGGCGTTGTCCCGTTCGTCTTCGAGGAAGGCACGACCTGGGCTTCGCTGAACCTCAAGGGCGACGAAACCGTCACCATCGAGGGTCTGGAAGGCGACATCAAGCCGCGCGAATGGAAGACTGCCAAGATCACCTACGGCGACGGCACGGTGAAGGAAATCAACATCCTTTGCCGCATCGATACCCTCGATGAAGTCACCTACATGAACAACGGCGGCATCCTGCAGACGGTTCTGCGCGACCTCGCAGCCTAAGTCTCAAGATCTGCCCCCGCCGGAGCTAGCCTCCGGCGGGGGCTTCCCTCTCTTGCCCGTGGGTGGGCATCCTTCCCAAGGTCGCCTGCCTTGTTCCTTGTCGTCCTCATTGCCATGGCCGTCACCGTCTTCCTGACGTCGCTGCTGTCGGGCATCTTCGGGATGGCAGGCGGGTTGATCCTCCTCTGGGTCCTGCTTTTCCTTTATCCCGTCGGTACGGCCATCGCGATCCACGGTGTCATCCAGACCGTGTCCAACGGTTCGCGTGCCTGGTTCTCGCGCGCCTATATCGACTGGAAAATTCTCGGCATGCTGTGCCTCGGCGTGCTCGCCGCCAGCGCCTTCCTTTTCTTTGTCGATTACACGCCGAACCTCATCGTGGTGCTGATCGGTGTCGGCCTGATGCCGATCCTCGTCTGGCTCCCCCTGAAGCGGCTGCAACTGGACGCCTCCCGCCCCTCGCACGCCTTCCTCGGCGGCCTCTTGTCCGGAGCCCTGGTCATCAGCGTCGGTGTTGCCGGCCCGACCATCGACGTCTTTTTCATCCGCACCCAGATGGACCGGCGCAAGGTTATTGCCACGAAAGCGTCCATCCAGACCCTGTCGCACCTGACGAAGATTGCCTTTTATTGGGATGCCGCGATCAACCTGCCGCCGGCGGACTGGATCTCATTCCTCATCGCTGCACCTCTCGCGATTCTCGGCGCCCATACGGGAAGCGGGATCGTGCAGAAGATGACGGACGCCAACTTTCGCGCCTGGACGCGTTGGGTGGTGACGGCCGTCGGCGCCGTCTACCTGACCCAGGGGCTGATGAAACTCGTCTGAACGCTTGCGGATACAGTCAAATCAATCGCTTGACCGCCTCGCAAAGCCGATCAAATATCCGGTCTTCACCCCTTCGTGACTTTCTCTTGAAGGCAAGCCACGGTTACCTTCCGACGTCTTGAGCGTTGGGGCTGCAGTCATTGCATCTTCTCAGCGAGTTGATGTTTGAACAAACAGTTGTTGTGAATGAAAAGGCTTCGCCACCATGCCATTTTCCCGCGCGTTCATCCTCGTCCTGAGCTTGTTTTGCGCGACCAACGCAACACACGCAGACGAGGCAAAAGCGCCTAAGGGGGTGGTGGAGCTCTTCACCTCGCAGGGTTGTTCATCCTGTCCGCCCGCTGATGCCGCCATCGCCAAACTGGTCGCACAGGGCGACATGGTGGTCCTTTCCTATCACGTCGATTACTGGAACTACCTCGGCTGGACCGACACACTTTCCTCGAAGGAAAATACCGAGCGCCAGTACGGCTACGCCAAGACGCTCGGCCGCACCGGTGTTTATACCCCGCAGGCAATCATCAATGGCCGTGAGCACGTAAAGGGCACCGACCTTGCTGTCATCAACGACAGGGTGAAGGGGCTGGGCGAATCGGGACACGGGCTGACCGTGCCGGTGCATGCGGCGATGCATGGCGACGAGATCGAGATCGAGATTGGCAAGGGGCATGGCAATGCCGATGTCGTGGTCGCCTATTTCACCAAGCGCCAGCAGGTGGAAGTGACGAAGGGCGAAAACAGCGGCAAGAACATGGATTACTGGCACGCCGTCTATGACGTCCAGTCGGTCGGCACCTGGAATGGCGAGAGCATGAAGCTCACGCTTCCCGGCAAACTGATGGGGAAATCCAAGAAGGACGGCTGCGCCATCCTGCTACAGACCTCGAGCGAAGGCGGAGAGCCCTCGGCGATCATCGGCGCCACCATTCTCATGGCAGGCCGCAAGAAACACTAGCTGATCCGGGAAGTTGTTGGCGGCCCGGTCCGGCACATTGGGGGGCTGGGGGTAAGGGTCAATGTGGCGAACCGGGCCATATGGCGCGAAAATCGGCGCCAACCAACGATGAGACTGTCGCCCTGAATTCAGGCACTCTTTTGTCCTAAATTGGGCAAGATTAATTAGATCATCCGCATTCAACTTCCGGCCGGCAGGCTTGCATTTTCACCTGCCTGGGGCACATTGTCAGGTGGTCGATATCGACGATGTGGAGCCTAGATGACTGATCAGCCGGATTTGCAAGGGTCGAACCGACCCCAGGACGCAAGTGTCGTCAGTCTCAGCGAATACCGCCAAAGCCGCGATCCCGCGCCGGTTACCTTCCACCGGAGGGAGCTCGACGCGATCCTGAGGATCTATGGGCGCATGGTGGGCGAAGGCGAGTGGAAGGACTACTCGATCGGCCACCTGAAGGACCGTGCCGTGTTCTGCGTCTTCAAGCGGTCCGGCGAAATGCCGCTTTTCCGCATCGAAAAGAACCCGAAGCTCGCCGCCAAGCAGGGCGCCTATTCGGTGATCAATACCAATGGCATGATCCTCAAGCGCGGCCACGAACTGCCGCAGGTGCTCAAAGTCTTCGACAAGGCGCTGAAGCTGATCGACTGAGGTCGAGCCGGGTTACCCGGCAAACAGCGAACCGGGATAGGCGGCCATGTCGGGCAGGGTTTGCGTGCCGTCGCCAAGCGCGATCTGCATCAACACGGTGTCCAGCCAGCGGCCATGCTTGAAGCCAGTGCCCCTCAGCATGCCGGTCATTTCGAAACCCAGCGATTTGTGAACTGAAACGGAAGCGGGGCTCGCCCCGCCGATGACCGCCACCATCTGGCGGAAGCCGAGGGTTTCGCAGCGAGCGAGCAACTCCCTCAAGAGCGCCTTGCCGGTGCCTTTGCCGCGCGCTCCGGGCGACAGATAGATCGAATCCTCCACAAGCCAGCGATAGGCAGGACGTGTCCGGAAGGCGGAGGCATAGGCGTAGCCGATGAGACGACCTGTCTCGTCCTCTGCCGCGATATAAGGGTAACCTTGCGCGGTAATCGCCTCGAAGCGCTTCGTCATCTCCGCCAGGTCGGGCGGCGTCAGCTCGTAGCTCGCCACGCCGTTTTCCACGCTGTCGCGATAGATTTCGGTGATGGTGGGGAGGTCGCTCGGAGAGGCGTTTCGGATGCGGATGGTCATTGCGGCGGTCTGGCAGAATGGAACAATCCAAGCAGGCTAGATCGACATCCGCTGCCGCACAACAAAAAAGGCGGCCCGAAGGCCGCCTTTTCGAATGTCAGTTTCCTCAACCTTAGTCGTCGCGGTTGCCCAGGAACTGGAGCAGGAACATGAACAGGTTGATGAAGTCGAGGTAGAGCGTCAGCGCACCCATGATCGCCTTGCGGCCCATCACGGCAACGTCGTCGGCATCATAGTACATTTCCTTGATCTTCTGCGTGTCGTAGGCGGTGAGGCCTGCGAAGATCAGAACGCCAATCACGGAGATGGCGAAGCTCATCGCCGAAGACGCCAGGAAGATGTTGACGATCGACGCGATGATCAGGCCAAAGAGACCCATGATCAGGAACGAGCCGAAGCCGGACAGGTCTTTCTTGGTCGTGTAGCCGAAGAGCGACAGCGCGCCGAACGAGGCAGCCGTCACAAAGAAGGTCTGCACGATGCTCTGGCCGGTATAGACTAGGAAGATCGACGAAATCGACAGGCCCATCAGTGCGGCATAGACCCAGAAGGTTGTCTGCGCGGCCGAAACGCTCATCGTATGGATGCGGAAGCTCAGGAAGAAGACCATCGCCAGCGGTGCCAGCATGATGACCCACTTCAGCGGAGAGCCATACATCAGCTGTGCGAAGCCCGGGTTGGAAACCGCCAGAGCGTAAGTGCCATAGGCGGCCACGCCGGTGATCGCGAGGCCGAGTGCCATCAGGTTATAAACCTTCAGCATATAGGTCCGTAGGCCCTCATCGATCATCGCACCGGACTGCGCACGGGACTGCGCCATTCGGTTCTGGTAGTTGTTAAAGTCAGCCATTGTTTCCTCTTTAAGCTCCGGAATTACTACGGTGTCGGGTCTGATGTTTCGCAGATCCAGGCGCCGCTGCGGAGCTCCAGCAAGCCTGTAAAACAATATGATGCGAGAATGTTCTTCATACAAGAGGTTCAATCATCGCAAGCCCGCCAATTCGGGCCGGGTTCGGCAACCTATGGGCGGTATGACGGGATTTTGATGCGGGTGCCGATCCGCGAATGAACCTCAAGGTTGTATCAAAGTTCTCGCAGCACGGGTGCGGCCTTCTGACCGAGGATCCTCCATGTGCCCGCAAGACCGATCCCGACGGTCAGGACCAGTGAAATCACCAGCGTCATCACCGCGACATCCGGCAGGAAGGTCGAGGGCAGGCGCATGATGCGGCTGACGACGAACCAGGCCGAGAGGCCTCCGGCAACGAGTGCGAAGACAGCCGTGGCGGCGCCAAGGATCATGTATTCATAGGAGAAGGCACGCATCAGCATGCTGCGCGTGCCACCGAGCGTCTTCAGGATCACGGCATCATGGGTGCGGGCGCGGTTTCCAGCGGCAAGCGCTCCGGAAAGCACCAGCACCGAGGCGATCAAGGCAACCGCCGCGGCCGCACGGATCGCCGTTGCGAGTTGGCCGACGAGCTGGTCGATGATGCTGATCGCATCCTTCACCCGTACGCTGGTGATGGTCGGGAAGGTGTTGGTCACCTGCCGCAGGATGGCGGCTTCCTGTTGCGCGGTCGCCGAAGGATCGCTCAAGGTCGCCAGCCAGGCATGCGGCGCGCCGCGGAAGGTGTTCGGCGAGAACACCATCACGAAGTTGATGGACAGCGACTCCCACTCGACCTTGCGGAAGTTGGCGATCCTGGCCGTGATGTTGCGGCCAAGCACGTTGACCGTCACCGTGTCACCGAGCTTCAGGCCGAGCTCGCCCGCCTCTTCTGCGGAAAAGGAAACGAGCGGCTCGCCGGCATAGTTTGCCGGCCACCATTGCCCCTCCGTCAGGGTGGAGTTGCTCGGAATCGCCTCTTCATAGGTAATGCCGCGGTCGCCACGCAGGACCCAGCGGCCGGCCGGCGGCACGTTCATCTGCGCCACGTCCTGGCCGTTGAAGGCGAGGATGCGCCCGCGCAGCATCGGTACCTGCGTCACCGTGCCCTGCGGCGACAGCTGTTTCAGGATGTTCACAAAACCTTCGCGCTCAGCGCCCTGGATATCGACGAAGAAAAAGTTCGGCGCCTGCTCCATGATCCGTCCGTTCAACTGGCGGCGCATGTTTCCGTCGATGAGGGCGAGCGTCACCAGAAGAGCCAGACCGAGGCCGAGCGAGAGTACCACCGACGGCGTCAGGGCGCCGGGGCGGTGGATGTTGCCGATTGCGAGCCGCAGGGCAGGGGAGTTCACGCGCGGGGCTCGCCTGGCAATCGCGGCAATCAGCGCTGCGACGAGGCGCAGCAGGACAAAGGCGCCGGCGACGGCCGCCAGGAAGACGGAGGCGATGAAGCGGTCATCCGCGGAAATGATCGCGAGCGCGGCAAGGGCTGCAAGCGCCAGCCCCCCGGCAAGAAGATAAGGCCAGGAGGGCAGGCGCGTGTTGTCGAAACTCTGCTCGCGAAAGAGCGCGGTGGCCGGCACTTCGCGAGCATGACCCAGCGGCAGGATGGCAAAGGCGAAGGTGATCAGCAGGCCGAAGACGGCGGCAAGACCCAGTGCGGACGGATAAAAGACCAGTTCCTTCGGAACCGGGAGAGTACCTTCCAGGAAACGCAGCGCCACGAAGGGGGAGATCGCGCCAATGATCAGTCCGAGCACGATGCCGATCGCCGCCAGCGCCAGGATCTGGATGAGGTAGATCAGCGTCACCACGGAAGCCGGTGCGCCAAGGCATTTGAAGGTCGCGATGGTGGTCCGCTTGGCATCCAGGAAGGCGCGCACGGCGTTCGCGACGCCAACACCGCCGACGATGAGCGCCGTCAGCCCAACGAGGGTCAGGAATTGCGAGAAGCGGTCGACATTTTCCGTCAGCGACGGCGCGGCGCGGTCGCTCACCCGGATCGACCAGCCGGCACTCGGAAACTCCTTCATCGCCCGCGCCTGGATGGCGGCGCGTTGTGATGGATCTTGGAGCTTCACCTTGTAGGCATGTTCAACCAGGCTGCCGTTCGCCATCAGTCCGGAGGCGGCCAGCGCCTCTCGGCTGACGAGCAGCCGCGGCGCAAAGCCGAACCCTTCCGATAGCGCGTCCGGTTCGGTGGTGATGGTGCCGCTCAGCTTGAGGCGCGTGTTGCCAAGCAGGATCTCGTCGCCCACCTGCAGTCCCAATCGCTCGAGGAGCAGCGGCGCCGCCACGGCGCCGAATGTCTCGCCGTCGCGGGACAGGAGTTGGCCGAGCGGTTCGGTCGGTTCGGAGACGAAGGTGCCGTAGAGAGGATAGGCGCCATCGACCGCCTTCACCTCGACGAGCGCCTGTTCCGAGCCGTCTGGCTTGCGCGCCATGGAGCGCAAGCCTGTCGACACCGAGACTTCACCGAGGCTGTCGAGGAAGGCGCGTTCCTTGTCGTTCGCCTCGCGGTTGTTGAGTTCGAAGCGGATGTCGCCGGCGAGAATCTCCTGGCCCTGGCTCGCGATCGCGCTGGTGATTGCAAGCGAGACGGAATTGACGACAGCGATCGCGCCGGTGCCAAGTGCAATACAAGCAAGGAAGATATAAAAACCGCCAAGGCCGCCGCGCATTTCGCGCAGCGCCAGGCGAAGGGCGATCTTGAGCCGAGGCAGGAAGGCCGTCATGCCATGACAGCCTGGGCGCGTGCCGGCTGGGCGCTGTCACCGACAATCTGCCCGGAGCGGACCTTGATCTGGCGCGAGCAGCGGGCGGCAAGCGCATTGTCATGGGTAACAAGCAGCATGGTCATGCCGCGCTCAGCCTGTTTTGCGAACAGGAGGTCGGCAATCTGGCGGCCCGTTTCGGTGTCGAGGTTGCCGGTCGGTTCGTCGGCAATCAGTACCGCCGGTGACGGGGCAAGCGCGCGAGCGATCGCCACGCGCTGCTGTTCCCCACCCGAGAGCTGGCCCGGATAATGGCTGAGCCGCTCGCCCAAGCCGACCGAAGTCAGTTCCCGGCGCGCGATGTCGAACGGGTTCTTGACGTTGGCGAGTTCAAGCGGAACCGCGACGTTCTCGAGCGCCGTCATGTTGGCGATCAGGTGGAAGGACTGGAAGACGATGCCGATGTTGCGGCCGCGGAAGTCAGCAAGCTTGTCTTCCGAAAGCGCATGCAGCGGTGCGTCGTTGATGATGATCTCGCCGCGGTCGAGCCGTTCGAGCCCTGCCAGCACCATCAGCAGAGTCGACTTGCCCGAACCCGACGGGCCAACGATGCCAACCGCTTCGCCGGCGCCGATCTCGAGGTCAATTTCCTTCAGGACATGGACGGATGCGGCGGCACTGCCAAGCGTGAGGTCCGCCTTCTTCAACGTGATGATGGTTCTAGTCAAAGAGATCCGTCCTATATTGGGCCCATGCCTCGCGCTGATGCCGCATTGCGGTAGCGCCAAATCTAGGAGACGGATCTTGAGTTTTAAAGCAAGGCTGCTTCACTTCATCGTCATGTCGGTTATGGGCCTTGTCGCTCTGCCGGCCGGCGCGCAGGATCGAACGCTCCAGCTTGTCGGTTTCGGCGACAGCCTCATGGCAGGCTACCAGCTTGCGCCGTCCGAATCCTATACCGCGAAGCTCGAAGCCGCGCTGAAGGCCAAGGGCCATAATGTCGTGGTCACCAATGCTGGTGTTTCGGGCGATACCACGTCAGGCGGCCTTTCCCGCATCGACTGGTCGGTGCCCGACGGCACGGACGGCGTCATCCTGGAGCTTGGCGCCAATGACGCGCTGCGCGGCATCTCTCCCGAGCAGTCCGAGAAGAACCTCGATGCGATGCTGGCGCGGCTAAAGGAGCGAAACATTCCGGTTCTGCTGGTGGGCATCATGGCGCCCCCGAACATGGGGAGCGACTATGCCGACCGGTTCAACCCGATCTACGAACGACTGGCGCAGAAGTATTCCGTCAAGCTCTACCCCTTCTTTCTTGATGGCGTCGTGACGGTGGAAGGAACGCAGCTGGAGGACGGAATGCATCCGAACGCAAAGGGCGTCGACATCATGGTCGAGAAATCCCTGGCGCTGGTAGAAAGCTTCCTGGGGGACATTGATCACAAGTGAAAAACCCGACTTGCGCGGAACTCCGTTGCATGATCCGCTGTTAGCGTCTGCAAAAGATTCGAGGAGGTCCCCATGCCGAGACTTTTCACCGCCCTCGAAATACCGCGCAATCTGGCCATGAGCGTTTCGTTGTTGCGCGGCGGTCTCCCCGGAGCCCGCTGGATCGACGTAGAAAACTACCACATCACCTTGCGCTTCATCGGCGATGTCGATGGGCGCACCGCCGACGAGATCGTCGATCGGCTCGATCGCATCGACCGACCGGAATTCCCGCTGACGCTGAGCGGCATCGGCTCCTTCGGTTCCAAGAAGCCGCATTCCATCTGGGCAGGGGTCTCGCCATCCGCTGAACTCAATGCGCTGCAAGGCGAGATCGAGCGCATCTGCCAGCGCATCGGCCTGCCGCCGGATCCACGCAAGTTCACCCCGCACGTAACGCTTGCGAGGCTGAAGAACTGCCGCCTCGATGACGTCGTCCATTATCTCTCCGGTCGCGGCAACTTCTTTGCCCCAACCTTCACCGTGGGGCGTTTCGTGCTGCTGTCGTCGAAGGAATCGGTCGGCGGCGGACCCTATCTGACGGAAGAAGTCTTCCCGCTTCGCGAAACGAGCTACGGTTACGCGGGCGCTGCGGAACTGGAACAGGGCTTCCTTTAAGGACGCTACGACCATGGACTACGAGAAGCTTGATGCCGAAGCCGCGGCACGGGAGCTGCCGTCCCTGGATGGCTGGGAGTTGAAGCCGGATGGCGATGCCATCTTCAAGAGCTTCACCTTCAAGACCTTCATCGAGGCCTTCGGCTTCATGACCGAATGCGCGATGCGGGCCGAGAAGCTCAACCATCACCCCGAATGGTCGAACAGCTATTCCCGCGTCGATGTGCTGCTCACGACGCATGCCACCAAAAGCCTCACGCAACATGATTTCAAGCTCGCGCGGGCCATGGACAAGGCATACGGACGCCGCAATTGATCCCCATCCTCGGAAGAACCATATGTAAGGGGTCTGCATCCGAGACAGTGGAGCGAACATGGACGACGTGAAAATCGGGGAAATTCTCTTGCCGGGCGACGAGAAGGCGCAAAACCGCCAGGAACGCCAGGTGCGGGCCAAGTTCTGGCCGACGCTGAAGCGCGCCGTGCGCTATGTCCCCTTCAGTCGTGACCTCGTGGCCGCTTACTATTGCGCCGTTGACCCCAAGACGCCGACGCGCGTCCGCGGCATCCTGCTCGCCGCCCTCGGCTACTTCGTCCTGCCAATCGATGTCGTTCCGGATGTCTTCGCGGTTGTTGGTTTCACCGATGATATCGCCGTGCTCGCCACTGCCTTCCGGATGATTCAGGGGCATATCGCCGATCGTCATTACGAAGCAGCCGATGCAGCGTTGGCCGACCACCCGGACATGACCGGCGGGGTGCACAGCGGCACCTGACCCCTGGGTCAGGCGGGTGTGTCGTCCTCAAGCGCCCTGCGAAGCCGTTCGAATGCCAGCCTGATGCGCGATTTCACGGTCCCGAGCGGCAGCCCCGTCTGGGATGCGATCTGCGCATGCGACTGGCCGAGGAAGAAGGCAGCCGTCACCAGTTCCATCTGCTCGGGTGGAATACCGGAAAGTGCGGCCCGCACCCTTGCCGCCTGTTCCTCCCTCTCGAACATCATGTCGGCAGCCGGCGTTTCTGTCAGAGGATAAAGCGGCGCGTAGGCCTCCGAGACCCGATGCCTGGCCCGGCGCTGCGCGTCGATGCGCCGATTTCGCGCGACCCGGAACAGCCATGTCGAGATCGACGCCTGGCGCGGGTTGTAAAGATGCGCCCGGTGCCAAAGCACGGTCATCACCTCCTGGACAAGCTCCTCCGCTTCATCCGGGCTCATCGCCTGCCGTACCAGCCAGGATTTCAGCCGCGGGCCGAAGTAATCAAACAACGCAGTAAAGGCTGTCTGATCGCGCTCATCGGCCACTGCCTTTACCAAGCTGGCGAAGTGGTCTTTTTGGTTTTCGTCCATGCAGGCAACGGCAGGTATTATCCAATGCGATTCGCGTTAGAGTTGACATTCTAACGTCATCGCGAGACGGAGGAAAAGGACAAACTCTCGCCCTATTCCTTGTGTCACTGCTGGGCGCTGTGCATGGTCTTCCCGGCAAGATTGAATAAGACAACGGCGATCGAATGTTTTCGCCGGATCTAAAGGGCGGGTACGTGCTGCACATCTTTGATACGGCTTGTTGACGGTTTGGTAACCGGAATTAAGTCAAATTGCACCGAATCAGGATCATGCCTTGGCCATGCTTCGGCATTGCGCCGCAGAGACAAAAGAAAATCGGCAGGAGACTATGTCTGTAAAAACGATCGCGACCGCATTGATGTTCTTGGTAGCCGGCGCTGGTTTGGCTTCCGCCCAGGCACCCGCTCCGACCCGGATCCAGCAGTTCAAGGCGTGGGGCGCCTATTCCTACAAGTCTGGCGGCGGCAATGTCTGCTACGTGCTTTCGGTGCCGACTGCCAAGGAACCGACGACCGTCGATCACGGCGATATCTTCTTCATCGTCTCGCAGCGTCCCGGCCAGAACATCTCCTACGAGCCGCAGGCCATGGTGGGTTACACGCTGCAGGCCAATTCCAAGGTCACCGTGACGATCGACAACAAGAAGTTCACGATGTTCACCAAGGACAAGGCAGCCTGGGTGGAGAACGCGGCTGAAGAGCCGGCGCTCGTCGCCGCCATGAAGGCCGGGCGGACCATGAGCGTCAACGCCGTCTCCGGACGCGGCACCAAGACCGCCTATACCTACAATCTGGAAGGCATTTCGGCCGCCCTGAAGCAGATCGAGTCCTGCAAGTAAGGCATTATCCGTCGCTTGAATTCGAAGGCCGGTCTCGTGACCGGCCTTTTTGCATTTCGCCGGAAGGGGTGACGCGGCCGCTATTTGATGATAAAGGCCGCATCAACATGCGGTCCGGCACTTGGAGTGCCGTGAGCGCCATCACATATTCCACGAACAGACATATCGCCCGGTTCCGCTGAGTTGATGCGGGATAACAGGCGTTCGACAGGATGAAGACATGTCGGTTTCCGAGGCCGTTCTGGCCCCATTGAAGACCCCGCTGGTGCCCCGTCCGGACCTGATGTCAGGCAAGCCGTCGCTGATCGGGCTGAGCCGTGAAGAGATGGGCACGGCGCTGAAAGACAAGGGCGTGCCGGAAAAGCAGGTGCGCATGCGCGTCAGCCAGCTCTGGCATTGGCTCTATATTCGCGGCGTCTCTGATTTCGATGCGATGACGAACGTCGCGAAAGACATGCGCGAAATGCTGAAGACGCATTTCACCATCGCACGTCCCGAGATCGTCGAAGAGCAGGTGTCGAACGACGGTACCCGCAAGTGGCTGCTGCGCTTTCCGCCGCGTGGCGCTGGCCGTCCGGTCGAAGTCGAGACGGTTTATATCCCCGAAGAAGGTCGCGGCACGCTCTGCATCTCGAGCCAGGTCGGCTGTTCGCTCACCTGCTCCTTCTGCCATACCGGCACGCAGCGCCTCGTCCGCAACCTGACGGCGGAAGAAATCCTGTCGCAGCTTCTCCTGGCGCGCGATCGGCTGGGTGATTTCCCTGGCACCGATACGCCTCCGGGCGCCTTCGTGCCGACCGGCGAGCGCAAGATCACCAACATCGTCATGATGGGCATGGGTGAGCCGCTCTACAATTTCGAAAGCGTCAAGACGGCGCTCTTGATTGCCACCGACGGCGACGGCCTCTCCTTGTCGAAGCGGCGCGTCACGCTGTCGACCTCCGGCGTCGTGCCGGAAATCTACCGCACCGGTGAAGAAATCGGTGTCATGCTGGCGATCTCGCTGCATGCCGTGCGTGACGAACTGCGCGACATGCTGGTGCCCATCAACAAGAAGTATCCGCTCAAGGAGCTGATTGAGGCCTGCCGCAAATATCCCGGCCTCTCGAATGCCCGCCGTATCACCTTCGAATATGTGATGCTGAAGGATGTCAACGACAGCCTGGAGGATGCAAAGCTGCTGGTCCAGCTGCTGAAGGGCATTCCGGCAAAGATTAATCTCATCCCGTTCAACCCCTGGCCCGGCACTAACTACCAGTGCTCGGACTGGGCGACGATCGAGAAGTTCGCTGATTTCATAAACCAGGCAGGTTACGCATCGCCGATCCGCACCCCGCGCGGTCGCGACATCCTGGCCGCCTGCGGCCAGCTGAAGTCGGAATCGGAACGCATGCGCAAGACCGAACGTCTTGCCTTCGAAGCGATGATGATCGCCGGCCACGGCGAAGACGACTGATCCGCAAGCGTTCGCTATCACCATCCAGTTGATTTCAACGCGATGGCTCCATAAGAGACGTGACAGAAGAAGCGACTCTGGAGGAGAACATGCGCAACTTTATTCTCGCCCTCGCCGCCGCGACGGCGCTCGTCATGCCTGCAAAGGCTGCGGATGTGACTGTTGCGGTTACCGCAATCGTCGAACATCCTGCTCTCGATGCTGTCCGTGACGGCGTCAAGGAAGCGCTGGTCGAGGCCGGTTACAAGGAAGGCGAAGGCCTGAAATTCCTGTACGAATCGGCACAGGGCAACCCGGGCACGGCCGCCCAGATTGCCCGCCAGTTCATTGGCGAAGACCCGACCGTCATCGTTCCGATCTCGACCCCGTCTGCACAGGCCGTTGTTTCGGCGACGCGCGACATCTCCGTCGTCTTCACGGCGGTGTCGGATCCGGTCGGCGCGCAGCTGGTCAAGGACATGGACAAGCCCGGCGGCAACGTCACCGGCATCTCCGATATGTCGCCGGTTGCCGACCACGTGGCGCTGATCAAGGAAATCACTCCGGACGCCAAGTCGATCGGCTTCGTCTACAACACGGCTGAAGCGAACTCTGTTTCCACCCTTGCCGCTCTCAAGGAAGAGGCGACGAAGGCCGGGCTGCAGGTGATCGAATCCGTCGCCACGAAGTCCGCCGAAGTGCAGGGTGCGACCCGTGCGCTCGTTGGCCGCGCCGACGTCATCTACATCCCGACCGACAACACGATCGTCTCCGCTTTCGAGGCCGCCGTTGGCGTGGCCGAGGAAGCCAAGCTGCCGCTTTATGCCGGCGATACGGATTCGGTCCAGCGCGGCGCACTTGCAGCGCTCGGCTTCAACTACTTCGACGTTGGCAAGCAGACGGGCGAAGTCGTGGTCCGCGTACTGAAGGGCGAGGCGCCTGGCGACATCCCGGTGAAGGTTGCTGCGGGTACCGACCTTGTGATCAACAAGAAGGCCGCTGAAAAGATGGGCGTCACCTTCTCCGAGGCCGTTCTGTCGCGCGCAAGCCGCGTCGTCGAATAAGCCGCTGCCTATCAGCGGGCGTCGGCGGTTCAAAGGCCGACGCCCGAACACCATCGATCCGCCACCCTTTGGCGGATAAAGCAGGAGAGCACCAGGGTGCTGAGCCAGATTGCCTTTTGGGGCGCGGTGGAACTAGGGCTGGTCTTCGCCTTTGTTGCCATCGGCGTATTCCTTACCTTCCGGGTGCTCGATTTTCCCGACCTCACGGTGGACGGCTCGTTCCCGCTCGGCGCAGCGGTTGCTGCCGTGCTGATCACGGGGGGCTTCAATCCATGGCTTGCGGCGGCGATTGCCATGGTTGCGGGCGCGCTCGCGGGCCTCGTCACGGCCTTCCTCAACGTGCGCTTCCGCATCCTCAACCTGCTCGCCTCGATCCTGACGATGATCGCGCTTTTCTCGGTCAACCTGCGGGTCATGGGCAAGCCGAACGTCGCCCTCATCAATGCCGATACCATGCTCAGCCCCTTCTTTGGCCTCGGCATGCGTGAAGTTTATGTGCGGCCGCTGTTTGTCGGTGTGCTGGTGGTGATCGCGGTCGTTCTCGTCTGGCGCTTCCTTGAAAGCGACGCGGGGCTTGCCATGCGGGCAACCGGCGCCAATGCGCGGATGGCCCGTGCCCAAGGCGTCGACACACGTCGCCAAGTCTATCTCGGGCTGGCGTTGTCGAACGCGCTCGTGGCGCTCGGCGGCGCACTGTTCGCACAGACCAACGGATTTGCCGACGTCACGTCCGGTGTCGGTACCATCGTCGTCGGCCTGGCGGCAGTCATCATCGGCGAGACGCTGTTTGGCGCCCGCGGCATCCTTCTCGCGCTGATCGGCTGCATCGTCGGCTCGATCCTTTACCGCATCGCCATCCAGCTTGCGCTGTCGACGGATGCGCTCGGGCTGAAGGCGTCCGACCTCAACCTGGTGACGGCTGTGCTGGTGGCGGTGGCGCTCATCCTGCCGCAACTGCGTCGCGGAGGAGCCAGGTCATGATCGATCTCAAGAACATCCACGTCACCTTCGGCAAGGGTACTCCGCTCCAGAAGGAAGCGCTGAAAGGCGTCAGCCTGACGATCGAGCAGGGATCGTTCGTCACGGTGATCGGCTCGAACGGCGCCGGCAAGTCGACGCTGCTCGGCGTCCTGGCGGGCGACGTGTTGCCAAATGAAGGCAAGGTGACGATCGGAACGACGGACGTGACGCGCAAGCCGACGGCCGCACGGGCCGGTCTTGTCGCCCGCGTTTTCCAGGACCCGCTGACGGGCAGCTGCGGCGCCTTGTCGATCGAGGAAAATCTCGCACTGGCGGCCCGGCGTGGCGAGCGGCGGGGACTGAAGGCAGCGCTTGGACCAAACCGGCGCTCGCATTTCCGGGAGCGCGTCGCCGAGCTTAATCTTGGCCTCGAGAACCGCATGAAGGACCGCATGGACCTTCTGTCGGGCGGGCAGCGCCAGGCGGTCTCGCTGGTGATGGCGACGCTTGCCGGCTCGGACGTCCTGCTTCTTGATGAACACACGGCCGCGCTCGATCCCGGCATGGCGGAATTCATCATGCGGCTCACCCAGCGGGTCGTATCGGAACGCAAGCTGACGACGCTGATGGTGACACATTCCATGCGCCAGGCGCTGGATTTCGGCCATCGCACGATCATGCTGCATGGCGGGGAAATCGTTCTCGATGTCAGCGGCGAAAGCCGCAAGGACCTGCAAGTCGAAGACCTGATCGCCATGTTCCGCAGGATGCGCAACGAAACGCTGGACGACGACGCCCTGCTGATTGGCTGAGGCTTGGCGTGCCTCAGTTGCTCAGCGTGCCTGGGTCATGAAAATCTTCGCCGCAAAGATCGAGAAGACGCCGGCAAAGGTGTAGTCGATCCCGCGCAGCACCTTCGGATTGGCCTGCAGCCAGGCCGATAGCCTGTCAGCCGCAAGGACCACGATGAGGTTCACCGGCATGCCGATGACGATGAAGTAGAAACCCAGGAAGATCAGCTTGCCGGTGACATGCGGATCGGTGGCGGTGATGAACTGCGGCAGGAAGGTCATGAAGAAGATGATGACCTTCGGGTTGAGGATATTCACCCAGAAGCCGACCGAGATATTGGCGAGCGCGCTGCTTTCCGGTCGCTCTACCTTCTCGACCGAAATGCTCGAGCCGTACCGCACGGCCTGGATCGCAAGCCACAGGAGGTAAGCCGCACCGCCCGTCTTCAGGATGAAGAAGGCGGTGGGCGACGCGGTGATGAGCGCGGCGATCCCAAAGGCGACGAGCAGCGTGTGGCAGACGACGCCGAGCGTGGTGCCGAGCACGACGAATAGCGCCGGGCGCCGCCCTTGCCCAAGTGCGCGGCTGATCGATAGCGTCATGTCCGGACCTGGCGTGATCGCCAGCAGAAGAGCGGCAGCGCTGAAGGCGAGAAGGGTGGCAAGGCTCGGCAGGTAGTCCATGGGTCGCACTCGAATGGCCGGATGAGGTGCGCTTCCTTATCCGGCTTTCGCGGCCGTGCCAATCAGCCAATCCGTGCGCTCAGGCCTTGGAGATGTACGCCTTCGCGGCATCGGCAAAATCGGGATGCCAGCGCGACAGCGGCGGCCGGTTTTCGATGATGTCGCCGATCGCCCAGGCCATGCGCCGCTCGTCCGTCGGGCGGTCGACGTCGTTGTCGGGGCAAAGAATGTAGAAGTCGCCCTTTTCCAGGCTCCTGAACATGAACTCCGCCGTCTGTTCGGGTGTCCAGGCGCCGGCGGGTTTTTCCGTGCGGTCACCCTTGGTGAGGTTCGTGTAAACGAAGCCGGGGATCAGGAGATGCGCCGACACCTGGCAGTTCGGGGTGTTGCGCAGCTCATGCTGCAGGGCCTCGGTAAAGGCTTTCACACCGGCTTTCGCAACATTGTAGGCCGGATCGCCGGGCGGCGTCGTGATGCCCTGCTTGGAGCCGGTATTGATGATAAGTGCCGGTTCGCCATGTGCGATCATCGCCGGGCCAAAGATCCGGCTGCCATGGATGACGCCCATCAGGTTCACCGAAAGTACATTGTCCCAGTTTGCCTGTGGCCCAAAGATGCTGCTGCCGGGCTGTATGCCAGCATTGTTCATCAGTACATGCACGCGGCCAAAGCGCTGGATGACGGCGCGCTCCAGTGCGGCCACCTCGTCCAGCTTGGACACATCGGTACCGATGGCAGCCACATCATGTTCGCCGCCTTCGGCAAGGGCGGCCACCTCGCGGCAGGCTTCGGCAAGCCTGTCGCCTTCGAGATCGGCCAGCACGACCGAAAGCCCCATGCGGGCAAATTCCTTTGCGGCAGCAAGTCCGATGCCGGAGGCAGCACCGGTGACAACGGCAACGTTGTCCTTCTTCAGAGCAGGATGCGTAATGGCCATGAATGGTCTCCCCTGTAACGCTGCTGTTCAAAGCCCCGGCGGGATATGGTACCCTCGTCCATACCTGTCAACACGACGGCAACGTCGCAAGGGAACACGCTCGATGGGCACGATCACCTCGACACCGTGGATGATCTTGCAACGTAGTCGGCCCGTTCCTGGACGAGATATCCATGGTTGAGGGTGGGCAATCTGGCACTGGCCCACCGACCGCATTTCATTATCTACCGAAATTTGGATACGCGGATAGTGATCGTTCGCATTCTGCACCAGCGCATGAATATCAGTCGCCATCTGTGAACCCGTGCGACCTTTGTTTTCCTTGCGCGGCACCGGAAACTCGCTAAAAGTGCCGCCATTCCCGCTATGACGGCTTCAGAGCCGCACCACTCGCAGACGGACAACTTCGACATGGCACTTCCGAAAGACGTAAAGAAGGTCGTTCTCGCCTATTCCGGCGGTCTCGATACCTCGATCATCCTCAAATGGCTGCAGACCGAACTGGGTGCCGAAGTGGTCACCTTTACGGCGGACCTCGGCCAGGGCGAAGAACTGGAGCCGGCCCGCAAGAAAGCGGAGATGCTCGGCATCAAGGAAATCTATATCGAGGACGTCCGCGAAGAATTCGTGCGCGATTTCGTCTTCCCGATGTTCCGCGCCAACGCCGTCTACGAAGGCGTCTACCTGCTTGGCACCTCGATCGCTCGCCCGCTGATCTCCAAGCATCTCATCGACATCGCCCGCAAGACCGGTGCTGACGCGATCGCCCATGGCGCGACCGGCAAGGGCAACGACCAGGTTCGCTTCGAGCTTTCTGCCTATGCACTGAACCCGGACATCAAGGTGATCGCGCCTTGGCGCGACTGGGCCTTCAAGAGCCGTACCGACCTCCTGAACTTCGCCGAACAGAACCAGATCCCGGTTTCGAAGGACAAGATGGGCGAGGCGCCGTTCTCGGTCGACGCTAACCTCCTGCACTCCTCGTCCGAAGGCAAGGTTCTTGAAGACCCGGCGCAGGAAGCACCGGAATACGTGCACATGCGCACGATCTCGCCGGAAGCCGCTCCGGACAAGGCGACTGTCATCAAGATCGGCTTCAACAAGGGCGATGCTGTCTCCATCAATGGCGTTGCCATGTCTCCGGCAACGCTGCTGGCGACGTTGAACAACTATGGCCGTGACAACGGCATCGGTCGCCTCGACCTCGTCGAGAACCGGTTCGTCGGCATGAAGTCGCGCGGCGTCTATGAAACGCCCGGCGGCACGATCCTTCTTGCAGCCCACCGCGCCATCGAATCCATCACGCTTGACCGTGGTGCCGCCCACCTCAAGGATGAGTTGATGCCGCGTTACGCGGAGCTCATCTACTACGGCTTCTGGTTCTCGCCGGAGCGCGAAATGCTGCAGGCCCTGATCGACAAGAGCCAGGAGCATGTGGAAGGCGAAGTGACGCTGAAGCTCTACAAGGGCAATGTCATGGTGATCGGCCGCGAGAGCGAGAAGTCGCTCTACTCCGACAAGCTCGTCACCTTCGAGGACGACCAAGGCGCTTATGACCAGAAGGATGCAGCTGGCTTCATCAAGCTCAACGCACTGCGCCTTCGCACGCTCGCAAAGCGCAACCTCCAGAAGTAAAACTTCCGCTACCTGAAATTAGCAGGCCCGTCTCCAGTCGGAGGCGGGCTTTTTCTTTAGCGCCGGCTTGTCTTGCGATAGCCGATATAGGCGCAGATCGCCGCGAAGTGCATCAGCGGGATGATGATGCCGAAGGCGATCACCGGCTCGCCGATCGAGGCGGCTGCGACACCGCCAACGAAACCCGCGGTCATCTGGATGAAGCCCATCATCGCCGAGGCGGAGCCTGCAATATGCGGGAAGGGCATCAGGCCGGCAGCGGTGATATAGGGGATGACGAAGGCGATCCCGACGGCGCAGATCGCGACCGGCACCATGATCGAGGCGAACGACGGCGGGAAGACCTGGGTGGAAATGGCGATCGCCAGCGCGCCAGTCCCGCTCAGCATCAGGCCAATCACGGGCGCGCGTTCGGCGGCAAGCCACTTCGAGACGAAACGAAGGCAGATCGAACCCATCAGGTAGAAGCCCGACTGCATCAGCATGCTCATGCCGAACTGGGTGGGGGTGAGGCCCACCCGCTCGATCAGGATGAAGGGCAGTACGGCAGCCTGCGCATACATCGATCCCACCGCACCTGCCAGCACGACGGCGGTGAAGAGAAACCGCTTCTGCCCGATTATCTCGCCATAGGCTTGCACCAGACGCGCCGGCTTCACCCGGCTCGGATCAGGCACCGTCGTCTCCTTCATGCACACGGTCGAGAGGAAGAGCAGCAGAGCGCCAAAGCCCACCATCAGCAGGAAGATCGCCCGCCAGCCGAAGCCGGCGAGTGCCAGTCCGCCGATCGTTGGACCGAGCGCCGGCCCGATGGCCAGGATGATGTTCATCATGTTGAGGATGCGCGCCGCATCCGGGCCGTTGAACTGGTCGCGAACGATCGCGCGCGACACGGTGATGCCGACGGAGGCGCCGATACCCTGAACGAGGCGTCCGGCGAGGATCCATTCGACGCTTGGCGCAAGGGCTGCGATCAGCGAGCCGCCAAGGTAGATCAGCAGGAAGACAAGAGACGCCTTTCGGCGGCCGAAGGCGTCGGACATAGGCCCGGCACACAGCTGCGCCAGCGCAAAGCCTGCAAAATAGAGCGAAAGCGACATCTTGATCGCTGCTTCGGTCGTGTCGAAGGCGCGCACCAGTTCCGGCATGGCCGGTGTATAGATCGCCATCGAGATCGGGCCGATTGCCGTCAGCAGGGCGCCGATCATCGTCGTGCGGCGCTCGCTCATGCGGGCAGGGACGGGAGGAATGTTATCGGCTTTCATCGGACTCGGGCTGAGGCTGTTGCACGGAATTAAGCGCTTGCAGGTTGGCGTGGACGGATGCCATGGCCTGCACGAGCACCTCCTTTGTCCGATCATCCAGGCCTTCGGTCGCCTGGGCGAGGATCAGTTCGATCTCCTGGTTGAGCGCCGTGATCATCTCCTGGGCGCTGTCGGTCAGGTTGATGCGCTTGGCGCGCCGGTCTGCGGTGCATTGTTGCCGTTCGATCAGCCCCAGCACCTGCAGCTTGTCGAGGTAGGCGCAAAGCGTCATCGGCTCGACGCTCATGCGGGCGGCTATGTCGAGCTGACGGCTGCCATCTGCTGCGGCAATGTTAAGGAGCGCGCGGGCTTCGCCAGGGGTGAGGCTCAGTCCTGCTTGCGCGATACGTCGCTCGAACACCGCCCGCAACAGGCGGGCGTTGTCAGCGATCAGGAAACTCAGGCTGTTCATGTTGGGGGGTCGGTCGCTTTCGCCGGTCGGTTTATTAAGGTTCTCTTACTATCATTCTCATTCAAGGCAAACTGAAGACTGCGTGTTCGCCGATTGACAGGGCCATGAGCCGCTTTATTGATTGCTTCAATCGCGGATGGGGATCCAACATGACGTCTTCGCTGCTTGTCGGCGCTTTCCTGGCAGCGCTTGCCTATACGCTCATTCCGGGTCCTGCCTTCCTGCAACTGCTCGGCATCGGCGCCGGACAGGGCCGGCAGGCCGGCGCCTTCTTCATGGGCGGACATCTGGCCGGCGATGTCCTGTGGTCGAGCCTCGCGCTCATCGCCATCATCGGTGCCAAGACGGTTGGCACGACGCTGTTCGATATCCTCGGTGTGTTCTGCGGCCTCTACCTCGGCTGGATCGGCTGGAGCGCACTGAAGGCGCGACCGAAGGAAAACGGAGGCTCGATAATGACCGTTGAGAGACCTTTGCGGCGTGGTCTCATCTTCGGCCTCACAAATCCCAAGGGATACCCTGTGGCACTCGCAACCTTCACGGCGCTGCTCGCAAGCTCCTCTGACGCGCTCGAATTCTCCGAGCTTCCGATCCTGCTCGCGGTATCGCTGCTCGGCTTCCTTGTTGCCGACCTCGTGCTTCTCGGCGTCATCGGCGCTGGTGTCGTCCGCCGCTTTTACCGTCGCCACGAAACGATCATCGTGCGGCTGTCCGGCCTGCTGTTCATCGGCTTTGCCCTGCAGGCCCTGTGGCATTCGGCGCCAAACCTGCTGTCGCTTCGGCGGTCTTAGAGCCCCTCGATCAGATCTCGATAAAGGCGAGCACCGATTTCAGCACCTCGGCGCGCGGTGCGTCTCCCAGCGACATCGCGATCTGCAACTGGTCACGATAGTAGTTCCAGAAGTCGAAGCCGGTATCATCGGTGATGCCGGACAAGTCGAGCACCTGGCCATGCGCGTCGATCGCATGCATCGGCAGCTCTTCCGACAGCGTCAGGAAGGTTTCCTGATCGATCCGTCCTGCCTGGTAATTCTGCCAGGCAAGGGCGCGCAGTTCGCGCGGTGAGATGGAAGAAAAGTCGGTCTGTCGTTCATCTACCTCGGGCACATGAAAGACGATCTTGCTCTGCCGGCTTTCCGCCTGTTGCAGAGGTTTCTCGATCTTGGCCTGTCGAGAATTATCTCGCTGCAGCAGATTGGTTGGCCAGCGCAGGGAGTTGATTTCCACGGCTGTGTCCTGATCCATCGGATGTGTTGGGCGCAAACTACCCGCCCGCGCCGCGGCACGTCAAATGGTTAACAGACGTTAATTATTGGGTGTAATTTCCTGCTGGAGCTCGAAATCTCGGCTGTGCATACTGCATCCGGCGGCGCCATCACTATATGGATGCCACGTATCGCTGAAGAGGATTTCCCGCATGTCTGATCTATCCGTCAATCCCGCGCTCACCACCTGGGATGGCCATCATGGGCTTCCACGCTTCGACCAGATCAGGGATGAGGACTTTGCGCCGGCGTTTGACGCGGCGCTTGCTGCGCATGAGACCGAGATCGACGCCATTGCGGCCAATGCCGAGCCTCCGACCTTCGAGAACACGGTGGTTGCGCTGGAAACGGCAGGCGATGAGCTGTCGCGGGTATCCTCGCTGTTCTGGGGCAAGGCCGGCGCCCACACCAATGAAAACATCCAGGCGCTGGAGCGCGAGATCGCCCCGAAGATGTCGCGCCATTATTCGAAGATCGGCATGAATGCGGCGCTCTTCGCACGCATCGATGCGCTGTGGGAAAAACGGGCAGAGCTTAATCTGTCGGTGGAGCAGGAGCGGGTGCTTGAGCGCCACTGGAAGGGATTTGTTCGCGCTGGCGCAAAGCTGCCCAAGGCAGAGCAGGAGCGGCTGGCTGACATCAATGAGAAGCTTGCCGGGCTCGGCGCGAAGTTCGGCCAGAACGTGCTGGGCGACGAGAAATCTTGGTCGCTGAAACTGACCCAAGAGGCAGAACTTGAGGGCCTTCCACAGTTCCTGCGGGATGCCATGGCAGCTGCGGCGCGTGAGCGTGGCGAGGCGGATGGTTATGCCGTGACGCTG
This sequence comes from Neorhizobium sp. SOG26, assembly GCF_003491345.1. Lineage (GTDB taxonomy): Bacteria > Pseudomonadota > Alphaproteobacteria > Rhizobiales > Rhizobiaceae > Neorhizobium > Neorhizobium turbinariae. Next base: position 2,773,280 of record NZ_CP025512.1, on the reverse strand, counting down.
TCGCGCTCGATCATCGAGCCCTTCCTCACCTTCTCGACCCGCCGCGACCTGCGCGAGCAGGCGTTCAAGGCGTGGGTCGCACGCGGCGCCAATGGCGGCGAAACGGACAACCTGGCGATCGTCAAGGAAGTGCTGGCCCTTCGCGCCGAAAAGGCAAAGCTACTGGGTTATGATAATTTCGCAGCCTTCAAGCTCGACAACACCATGGCCAAGACACCGGAGGCCGTGAACGGTCTCCTGCACAAGGTCTGGGACAAGGCACGTGCCAAGGCGCTCGAGGAAGAGGCAAGCCTTGCCGGCCTGATTTCGGAGGAAGGCAAGAACCACGAGGTGACGCCCTGGGATTGGCGCCATTACGCCGAGAAGCTTCGCCAGCGGATGTTCAACTTCTCCGAAACCGAGTTGAAGCCTTATCTGCAGCTCGAAAAGATCATCGAGGCCTGCTTCGATGTTGCCGAACGGCTGTTCGGCATCAAGGCGGTCGAGGTGAAGGGCATCACCGCATATCATCCCGATGTGCGCGTCTTCGAAATCCGCGACGAAAAGGGTGGCCTGAAGGCGCTCTTCCTCGGCGACTATTTCGCCCGTCCATCCAAGCGCTCCGGTGCATGGATGAGCTCGTTCCAGTCGCAGCACAAACTGCCTCTCAAGAACGGCGCTCAAGGCGAAATCCCGATCATCTACAATGTCTGCAACTTCGCAAAGCCTGCCGAAGGCAAGCCGGCGCTGCTATCCCTCGATGACGCGCGCACGCTCTTCCATGAATTCGGCCACGCGCTGCATGGCATGTTGTCGGATGTCGTCTACCCGTCCGTTTCCGGCACCGGCGTCGCACGCGACTTCGTCGAGCTGCCGTCGCAGCTTTACGAGCATTGGCTGACCGTGCCGGAAATCCTCGAAAAATACGCCGTCCATTACGAGACCGGGGAGCCGATGCCGAAGGCGCTGCTTGACAAGGTGCTCGCGGCCCGCACCTTCAACGCCGGCTTTGCGACGGTCGAATTCACCTCGTCGGCGCTTGTCGACATGGCCTTCCATACGCGCGATGCGGTCGATGATCCGATGGCCGTGCAGGCGCAGGTTCTCGATGAGCTGAAGATGCCGGCATCGATTGTCATGCGGCATGCCACGCCGCACTTCCAGCACGTGTTCTCGGGCGACGGCTATTCGGCCGGCTATTATTCCTACATGTGGTCTGAAGTGCTGGATGCCGATGCATTTGCCGCCTTCGAGGAAAGCGGCAATGTCTTCGACCCGGTGATGGCCCGCAAGCTCAAGAACAACATCTATTCGGTTGGCGGTTCGGTCGATCCGGAAGAAACCTACAAGGCCTTCCGGGGCAAGTTGCCGGACCCGCAGGCCATGCTGAAGAAGAAGGGGCTCGCCATGGTCGGCGAACTCGCTGGCAGCGACGCCTGAAGCTAGTCCGGGCGCCGCGACGCCCGATTTCGCCCGGCAATATCGGCGTGCCGGCGGTACTCCGCCGGGCGCTTCGCAGCCAAATCCACCGTCCGCAAACGGCGCTGCGGGCGGCCAATGTCGCTCGCCCCCTTTCGCGATCGGCAAAAAGCAGGTAAGAGGCCGCCAAGCGAATTCGGCGCCTCCCAAGCATTGCGCCCTACAACCTAGAGATCTTTAACAATGAAAATGCGAAATATTGCGATTATCGCACACGTTGACCATGGGAAAACGACCCTGGTCGACGAGCTGCTGAAGCAGTCCGGCTCGTTCCGCGAGAACCAGCGCACCGTCGAGCGCATGATGGACTCGAACGACCTGGAAAAAGAGCGCGGCATTACCATTCTTGCCAAGGCGACCTCCATTGAATGGAAGGGCACCCGCATCAACATCGTCGACACGCCCGGCCACGCCGACTTCGGCGGCGAAGTTGAGCGTATCCTGTCGATGGTGGACGGCGCCATCGTTCTCGTCGACTCCTCGGAAGGCCCGATGCCGCAGACCAAGTTCGTGGTCGGCAAGGCCCTGAAGGTCGGCCTCCGCCCGATCGTCGCGATCAACAAGATCGACCGTCCCGACGCCCGTCACGAAGAAGTCGTCAACGAGGTCTTCGACCTGTTCGCCGCACTTGACGCAACCGATGAGCAGCTCGACTTCCCGATCCTCTACGGTTCCGGCCGCGCCGGCTGGATGAACACCGCGCCGGAAGGCCCGGTTGAAGATGGTCTCGCTCCGCTGCTCGACCTGGTGCTGGAACATGTTCCGGAGCCGAATGTCGGCGAAGGCCCGTTCCGGATGATCGGTACGCTGCTCGAATCCAACCCCTTCCTCGGCCGCCTGATCACTGGGCGCATCGCATCCGGCTCGATCAAGCCGAACCAGCCGGTCAAGGTTCTCAGCCAGGACGGCAAGACGGTCGAGACCGGCCGTATCTCCAAGATCCTCGCGTTCCGCGGCATCGAGCGCCAGCCGATCGATGAAGCCGTTGCGGGCGACATCGTTGCCATCGCGGGCCTCTCTAAGGGCACGGTTGCCGACACGTTCTGCGACCCGTCCGTCACCGAGCCGATGAAGGCCCAGCCGATCGACCCGCCGACTGTCACGATGTCCTTCATCGTCAACGACAGCCCGCTTGCCGGCACCGAAGGCGACAAGGTCACCTCGCGCGTCATCCGTGACCGCCTCTTCAAGGAAGCTGAAGGCAACGTCGCGCTGAAGATCGAAGAAGCCGAAGGCAAGGACTCCTTCTACGTGTCCGGCCGTGGCGAATTGCAGCTCGCCGTTCTTATCGAGACCATGCGTCGCGAAGGTTTCGAGCTTGCCGTGTCGCGTCCGCGCGTCGTCATGCACAATGACGAAAACGGCAACCTCATGGAGCCGATCGAAGAAGTCGTCATCGACGTCGATGAAGAGCATTCCGGCGTCGTCGTTCAGAAGATGTCCGAGCGCAAGGGCGAAATGGTCGAGCTGCGTCCGTCGGGCGGCAACCGCCTGCGCCTGCGCTTCTACGCTCCGACCCGCGGCCTGATCGGCTACCAGTCGGAACTGCTGACCGATACGCGCGGCACGGCGATCATGAACCGCCTGTTCCACGACTACCAGCCTTACAAGGGCCCGATCGGTGGTCGCGTCAACGGCGTGCTCCTGTCGAACGGTTCGGGTGAAGCCGTGGCCTATGCCATGTTCAACCTCGAAGACCGTGGCCCGATGATTATCGAGCCGGGCGAAAAGGTCTACCAGGGCATGATCATCGGCATCCACAGCCGTGACAACGACCTGGAAGTCAACGTGCTCAAGGGCAAGCAGCTCACCAACATCCGCGCCGCCGGCAAGGATGAAGCCGTGAAGCTGACCCCGCCGATCCGCATGACGCTCGACCGCGCCCTGTCCTGGATCCAGGACGACGAGCTGATGGAAGTGACGCCGAAGTCGATCCGTCTCCGCAAGATGTACCTCGATCCGAACGATCGCAAGCGCTACGAAAAGTCGAAGATGGCCGGCTGATCCGCCATCGATCGCACGAACCAGAACCCCGGCAGAGATGCCGGGGTTTTTTAGTATTTGCCGTTGTTCCCGCTCTTGTCGAAAAGGTTGAAAACACGTTAACGTTGCCATGTCGTCCACATGATAAGTCTGTGGGCAATCGTTAACGCTCTGGAAATGCGTATGGCGATTGTACCCGGGCGGGACCATAGTTAACGTTATGAAGACGTTGTCGATCGATGTCCGGCGCGCGGAGCCGCAAGATGCTCGTGCTATCTCGGAAACCCACCGGGAAGCATGGACACAGGCTTATGCCGGGTTGATCCCCCACAAGCCGCTGACCCAGATGCTGGAGCGTCGCGGCGAGAACTGGTGGCGCAAGGCAACGCGCGGACCGGCCACCCTGCTCGTACTCGATGTCGCTGGCCAGATTGCCGGATATGCAACCGTCGGGCTCAACCGTGCGCGGGCGCTGCCATATGACGGCGAAGTCTATGAACTGTACCTGCGCCCGGAATTTCAGGGCATCGGGCTTGGCCGCCGGCTGTTCGGCGAAAGTCGCCGGCTGTTGAAGTCGCTCGGCTGCGAAGGCATGGTGGTCTGGTGCCTTGAAGACAGCGAGCATGCGGCCCGTTTCTTCCGTCGCCACGGCGGCGTTGACATCGCCGAAGGCATGGAAGATTTTGACGGCGTGCAGTTGAAGAAGCTCGGCTTCGTCTGGTCCTGAACCACGCCTCTGCGTTCATGAAGAGAGGTTCTTCTTTCGCGGACCTGACCGTCCGCAACTTAACCTTGCGTCCAAAGCTTTGTTGCCTTGCAGCCTGAATCCCGCTAGTGACGCAGCACCTTAACAAGCCTTACCTGAGGAATAGAATGCGTATCGATGCGATTGCCGTTGGCAAGAATCCGCCCGAGGATGTGAACGTCATTGTCGAAGTGCCTGTCGGCGGCCAACCGATCAAGTACGAAATGGACAAGGAAGCGGGCGCGCTGATCGTCGACCGGTTCCTGTACACGCCGATGACCTATCCGGGTAACTACGGTTTCGTGCCGCACACGCTTTCGGAAGATGGCGACCCGATCGACGTTTTGATCTGCAACACCCGTCCGCTGGTTCCGGGCTGCGTCATCAACGTCCGCCCGATCGGCGTGATGGTGATGGAAGACGACGGCGGCAAGGACGAGAAGATCATCGCCGTGCCGGTGCCGAAGCTCACCCAGCGTTACGACAAGATCAAGAACTACACCGACATGCCTGAGATCACCCTCAAGCAGATCGAGCATTTCTTCGAGCACTACAAGGATCTGGAGCCCGGCAAGTGGGTGAAGATCGACGGCTGGAAGGATGTCGACGTTGCCAAGCAGATGATCATCGACGCGATCGCCCGCTACGAAGCCGAGAAGAAGAAGTAAGCTTCGGCTTCAGCCTTTCTCGAGCTTTGCCTTCAAATCCTCCGGGTCGCCCTCGATCCGGAGGATTTTTTTGCGCGCCGTTTCGCCGGACACGAAGGAGATCGAAGACTTCGGGATCCGGTAGGTCTTGGAAAGAAGCAGGATGAGCGCCTTGTTGGCCTTGCCATCCTCCGGAACGGCGGTCACCCGCGCCTTCAGGTAAGCCTCGCCGTCCGCGGCCGTCTCGAACCCGTCAATGCTGTTGCGGCCCGCGTTGGGCGTGAGCCGCACCGCGAGCCGCAGATGATCCGGGTAAATCGTGTATGCCGTGCTCAAGCCAGGGCGGGGTAGATCGACGTCCACATCAGCGAGCGAATGAAGAAGATGATGAGGAGCAGGATCACCGGCGAGATATCGATGCCGCCGAGGTTCGGCATGACGCGGCGGATCGGGCGCAGGACCGGTTCAGTCACGTTGAACAGAAAACGTCCGACCGAATCCACGAACTGGTTGCGCGAATTGATGACGTTGAAGGCGTACAGCCAGGAGAAGATGGCACTGGCGATCAGCACCCAGGTGTAAAGGTTCAAGGCCAAATCTATGGTCTGAAACAGGGCGAGCATTCAGGTCTCCAATTCGTTGTTGACAGACATGTAGACATTGGAGAACTAACGAGCAAGTGCCGCTCCGCCGCCTCGTCCGAATCATGTTTAACAGCGGGCGCAAACAGTGCCGGCTTCGGCCATGGTGAAAGTGACTGCCTCATGTCCATTCCTGCATCTGGCGATCGTTTCGCCGCTTTCCGGCACCGGTCGTACGCGCTCTTCTTCTTTTCGCGGTTCCTGGCTGCCTTCTCGATCCAGATCGTCAGTGTCGCAGTCGGCTGGCAGATGTATGACGAGACCCGCAACCCGCTTTACCTCGGGCTGATCGGCCTTTTCCAGTTCCTGCCATCGCTGCTGCTGATCCTCGTTACCGGGTCGGTTGCCGACCGTTATAACCGGCGCGTGATCGTCTCGATCTGCATGGTTGTCGGTGCCATGTGCTCTGCAGCGCTGCTGTTCCTGACGATCACCAACTCGTTTGCGCCATGGCTGGTGTTTGCGATCCTCATCGTCTTCGGCATCGAGCGCGCCTTCATGGGGCCGGCCGTCCAGTCGCTCGGGCCCAACCTCGTTCCCGAACAGGACCTGCCGAACGCGATTGCCTGGAACTCCTCGTCCTGGCAGACGGCCTCCATCCTCGGCCCGGTCTTCGGCGGCTTGCTCTATGGCGCAAGTGCCGTTGCTGCCTATTCCGTGGCGCTGCTGTTCCTGGTGCTCGCCGCGATCATGATGTTCATGATCCCCAAGCCGCCGCAGCGCAATGCCGCTAACAAGGTGAGCTGGGGCGAGATCCTTGCGGGCTTCCGCTTCATCTCCGGTGAAAAGGTGGTGCTCGGCGCCATCTCGCTTGATCTGTTCGCAGTGCTTCTCGGGGGCGCGGTAGCGCTGATGCCGATCTTCGCGCGCGATATCCTCGAACTCGGGCCCTGGGGGCTTGGCATGTTGCGTGCAGCTCCAGGTGTTGGTGCGATCGTCGTGGCCGTTCTGCTTGCCTTCTATCCGATCCGCCACCATGCCGGCCATGCGATGTTTATCGGGGTTGCGCTGTTCGGTGTCGGCACGCTCGTATTCGGCCTGTCCGCCACGCCGTGGCTGTCGATCGGGTCGCTGATGCTGATGGGCGCCTCTGACATGATCTCGGTCTATGTCCGCGAAACGCTGATCGCGCTCTGGACGCCGGATGAAGTGCGCGGCCGGGTCAATGCGGTCAACATGGTGTTTGTCGGGGCATCCAATGAGCTTGGCGAGTTCCGCGCCGGCACCATGGCGTCGATCTTCGGTGCCGTTCCTGCGGTGGTCATTGGCGGCATCGGCACGTTGGCCGTGGCGGCCATCTGGTCGCTGGGTTTCCCGAAACTTCGCAAGATCGACAGCCTGGAAGCGCCGCAGCGCTGACGCTTAGGCCTCGGCTTCGGCCGTGTCGCCGGAGCCGATGCGGGCGGCGGCCTGCTGTCGCTGGAGCACGCGTTCGCGCGACGAAACGCCCAGAAGATCGGCAATCCGCCAGATCACGTGATCCTCGATCTCGTTGCGCTTGCCATCAGCATAAACCAGATCCCACAGGCTGCCGAGCAGCTCGACGCGATCCTCCTCGTTGACGAGGTGGCGCCTCAGATCCGAGGTGAAACGGTAATAGTCGACGGCCTGGCTGCCGGCATCGCGCCCGACTGCAATCAGCGCCTTCAGGCGATCCTCGGTGAGATCATACCTTTCCCGCAGGAGATCGCGGAACCGCTTCTGCTCGCTTTCCGACACATGGCCATCTGCCTCCATCACCTGGAAGCAAAGCGCCACGAAGGCGACCCGGGGATCATCGGGTGCAAATTCTCTTGTGTCGCTTCGGCTTGTCAGGGTCTGGAGAAATGCCTGTATGCGATCGAACATGTTTCCCCAGGCCCTCGTCCTTTAGAAGAGCCGGAGCCTCGTTCGAGACTCCGCAGCGTTTGGATCCTTCACGCCGGGATCATCTGGCGGATGGCCGAAAAATGGAACCGGTTCTTCGCCAGTTTGCGGCGGTTTTTCGGCCGGTTCCGGCGCATTTGTGGGCGCTGTTGTCTTTGCTGCAACAGCTTCGCCTCCATTAGCGCGCTGTGTTCCAGCGGGCGTGGCCGGGACTTCCACCAGGATCGGCTTCGGCCGCTCGCTATCCGGCTGGCTCGCCGGCTCGGCAGCGACCCGCTCCTGCCGTTCAGGCGCGACATCGCTCTGCCGGCTGACCGGCGGCAGCGTTGCAATCGCCTGGTCGCCAACGACCGAACCGTCTTCGACCGGTCCTTCGAGCTGCCCGAAGGGTACCTTCCATTCGAAGGCGTCGAGCCTGCCGGTGACCGGCGACAGCGGCAACCACTTCTCGGAAACAAAACCATCGGCGACCCAGGCCGGATCACGCGGTGCCCGAAGCGCCTGGGCCATCCAGTGCCGCACGCGACCCTGGTCCCCCGTATCTGCGTCCTCGATATCGGCCAGAAGCAGGAAGACCGATTCCCGCGGCTGCATGCGTGCGGCAGCTTCCGCCTTGGCGCGCGCCTTCTTGAAATCCTGCGCATCAAGCGCGGCCTGCGCCACCGCCAGCAGGGACTCTACATTGTTCGGCCGCATGGCTTCGAGCTTCTCGGCACGCTTCAGCCGGTCGAGCGTGCTGTCGCCGCTGCGGGCGCGGACATAGGTGCGGGCAATCTCCGGATGCGGATTGAGCTTCCAGACGCCGTCCAGAACCGAGGCTGCCTTGCGAACATTGTCTTCGCGCAACAATGCCTTGGCGGCGATGACGGCCGCCGGCACAAGATCCTTGGCAAGCTTCAGGGCCGCCATCGCATCGTCGCGCGCACCCTTCGGATCGCCTTCGAGGCGATCGTCGGCCTTGGCCGTCAGCAGCACGGCCTTCAGGCGGTCGGCCTGCGGCTTGTCGATGACGCTGCCGGCGCGCTGCTGGTCGAGCAGGCGGATGGCATCATCCCAGCGGCCAGCCTGGCTGCGGGATTCGAGCGTCGCCTGCGCGGCCCAGGCCAGATAGGGCGCATGCTCGACGGCCTTCTCGGCATACTGACGCGCTGCTTCATTGGCGCCCAGCCGGCGTGCTTCCATGTAAAGCCCCCGAAGACCCAGCTCGCGGGTTTCCGGATCCTCCGACATTCGCTCGAACTTCTGGCGCGCCTCGTCATGCTTGCCCTCGATCAGCAGCGCCTGCGCATCGAGAAGATGGATGAGCGGTTCCTGGTCGGCAGACAGAAGGCCACGCGTGCGCAGGCTCATCTTGCGGGCGAGGATGGCATTGCCGGCGCCGGCGGCGATCAGGCCGGTCGACAGAGCCTGGTAACCACGGTCACGCTTGCGGCTCCTGAAATAACGGCGCACCGAATGCGGCGATGTCCAGATGACGCCGATGATCCACCAGAGCAGCATAACCGCGCCGATGACGGCAACCAGAGCCGTGGCGGCCACCATCAGGCTCGTCTCGATCAGGTGGTCCTGCCAGGTGATCGAAATCAGCCCCGGCCGATCTGCGAGCCAGGCGAAACCCCATCCCAAACCGAGGACGACGAGAAGGAAAATGAAAAGTCTGACCATCCGCTTTTTCGTCCTCAGCCTTTGGTTTCGGCAACAGCGCGCGTCAAGGCGCCATCAACGAGGGTTTCGACCTGCAGGCGTGCATCGAGCTTTTTCTTGTACTCCTGGGACGCGGCCTTGGCGGGCTCGGGCAGCTTGTCCCATTCGCGCGCGGCAGCCTGGAGATCGCCCTTACGAACGGCATCTTCCATGCGCGCCACCGCAGCGTCCGGCGTGTCGCCTTCGACATCACCGACGCGGCGCACCTTGACCACGGACATGGCCGAGGAGAACAGCCGGCTCGCGACACCCTGGTCGGGATCAGGCTGGGCGGAAGCTTCCAGCATGGCATCGGCCGCAGCGGAAAACTCGCGCTGCAGATCATCGCGGGAAGGAACGCCGGAGGTCGCGAAATCGCGCAGGTCAGCCACGGCTGCATCGTCGCCGGCGACGTTGGCGTAGGTTTCCAGTTCGGCCTCGAAGGAACTGCCGCGATCAATGGCAGACTTGAGGGCCGCAGCGGCCACGGCGCGCGCGGCCTGCTGTTCGGGACCGGGATCGTTCAGCTTGGCTTCCGCGGCATCCACCCGCTGTTGAAGCTCGGCCGCATTGCCCTGGCTTGCTTCCACCTGGCTCTTCAACTGGGCGAGTTCCTGGCGCAGCGCGTTGATAACCTCTTCGTTGCCACCGCTCTCGTTTCCGGCATTGGCTTCCAGCGCAGCAAGACGCTGTTCAAGCTGCGGGTCGGCGGCGGCCGCCTGTGCCGGCTCCGGTGCAGGCCGGTCCTTCAGCGCCGCAACCTCCTGGCGGAGGGCGTCGATCTCGGCACTGAGACCGGAGGTGTCGACCGGGGTGGTACGGCTCGCGCCAGGGATATAACCGGCATATTGCATGCTGCCGGCAAGCAGCAGCGCCACGATGCCACCAAAGATGCCCGAGGCAATCAGGGTCGAGGTGGCAGGGGAGGTTTTCTGTTTCGCCGGGGTAATCGGCGCAGGCTCGGAGGCCCAAGTTGCCGGCTTCGCAGGTTCCTCTGGCTCGGCTGCAGCCGCAGTCTCGTCCGCCTTCGGCTCGTCTACCGGCGGCTGATCCACCGGCGGCTCGTCCAGTGGTGGATGCTCTCCCAACGCTGCTTCCGCCGGCGGTTCATCTGCAGGAGAGGCAACAACCGTGTCGTCCTGCGATGCGGCCGCACCCTCGATCGGTTCGACGGTCTCTTCGATCACAGGGTCTGCGAGCGGCTCGGCGGTCGCGGTGTCGGGGGCGGGCTTTTCAGTCTCATCACCACCCTGCTCGGCCGCCGTCAGCGGTTCGTCAGCGTCGATGGAGCGGGTGGGCTCGGCAACCGGGGAAGTTTCTTCCGGAGTCAGGTCGATCGTGACCGGTTCTTTTTCTCGTTTTGATCGGCGGGGTGGCTTGTCCGATACCATCTCGACCTCTTTTCGCATGCCTTTGGGAGAAACTAGTGGGGGCTCCACTGGAAAGAAAGGGGCCCGTCGGATTTTGCCTCTTCTCCGCGACTAAAGGAGGCACATCAACCCGTCTTCATCAGGGGAGACGGCTGTCCTGATATTTGCGTGATGAGTGGCGGGAACCGCCTCGGCGACATTGGCGCTGATGCACAGCCACTGCAGCTTTGGCAGCGACGGCAGCAGGTTTTCGGCAAGCCGGGCGAAGTGGGATGCACTCTCGCGGGAATACAGAAGCACGGCATCGACAGGCGGGGAGAGCAGGGCCGCAGCAACCTGCTCTGGTTCATGCGCGATGGCGCGCATCTCGTAGATCTCCGCTACGTCCACGGCCAGTCCCTCGGCGAGCAGGCGATCTTCGAATCGCGAGGAGCGGGGGCGGCCGGTGAGGTAAAGCAGCGGGAAGGTGGGATCGCGCGCCTCGCCGGCCATCAATTCCGCCAGTCCAAGGCCGGTGCCGGGCCCGGTGCGGATGTCGCGGAAGCCGAGGTCAGACGCAGCCCGGGCGGTTGCAGGACCGACGGCATAGAGCCTCTTGGTGAAGTACTCCGTCAGGTTGGCGGCGATGGGGTCCAGCGCCCGGGCCGCTTCGGCGCTGGTCATCGCAAGCGCGGCGTATGGCTTTTGCAGCGCGCCGAGCGCGACATCGGGCGCGTGGGCCGCTTCCGTCAGCGGCAGGAACACGGGTTCGTGGCCGAGGGCACGCAGGCGTTCTGCCGTGCGTGTGGCGGAAACGGCGGGGCGGGTGACGAGAACCCGCATCCGCGTCAGGCCCAGCCTTCGAAAAATTCCGTCCCGGCGGCGGCGCGCACGGCCTCGCCGGCCTGGCGCCCAAGTGTTTCGGCATCCGCGCGCTTGCCATCGACCTCGATCGAATGTTCCTTCTTCCCGTCGGGGGTAAGGATCAGTCCGGAAAATTTCAGCCTCTCATCGTCGAGAACTGTGTAACCGGCGATAGGCGTGCGGCAGGATCCGTCGAGTGCGGCGAGGAATGCGCGTTCGCAGGACACGGCGTCGAAGGTCGGCCGGTGGTTGATCGGGTCGAGCAGGGCGTCGATCCGGGCGTCGCCGACACGGCTTTCGATGCAGATCGCACCTTGTGCCGGGGCCGGCGGGAAAGTGGTGGGGTCGAGAAGTTCGGTAATCACTTCTTCGCGGGCAAGCCGCTTCAGCCCGGCATAAGCAAGGAGCGTCGCATCGACATGGCCTTCGTTCAGCTTGCGAAGGCGCGTTCCGACGGAGCCGCGGAAGATGGTGACCTGGATGTCCGGACGGATGCGGCGGATGAGCGCCTGGCGGCGCAGCGACGCGGTGCCGACGACGGCGCCGTCCGGCAGCGCGGTCAGGGTCGGCGCCGTTCGCCCGATCAGGGCGTCACGGAAATCTTCACGCGGCAGGTAGGCCGAGATGTAAAGCCCGTCCGGCAACCTGGTCGGCATGTCCTTGGAGGAATGAACGGCAAAATCGAGGTCGCCGGACGCGAGCTGTTCTTCGAGCTCCAGCGTAAAGAGACCCTTGCCGCCGATCTCGCTCAACGACCTGTCGACGACGCGGTCGCCGGTTGTCGAGAGGATGACGATCTCGAACATCTCCTCCGGAAGGTCATGCGCGGCCATCAGTCGTGCGCGTGTTTCAGCCGCCTGGGCGAGCGCCAGCGGGCTGCCGCGTGTTCCGATCCGGAAAGGTTTTGTTTGCATATCGGTCATTCCATTGTTACCGGAGGGTTCTCCGTAAACCCGTTTATCCGAGCTCGCAACGAGCGATAGTACATGGCGACCTTTCTTCGCATCCTCGGGATAGAATCAAGCTGCGACGAAACCGCCGCGGCGGTGGTCGTGCGCCATGAAGACGGACGCGGCGAGATCCTGTCGGATGTCGTGCTTTCGCAGCTCGACGAGCACAGTGCCTATGGCGGCGTCGTGCCGGAGATTGCAGCGCGCGCGCATGTCGAGGCGCTTGACGGACTGGTCGAGGAAGCGCTGGTTCGCGCCAATGTCTCGCTGAGCGACATCGATGCCGTCGCGGCGACCTCCGGTCCCGGGCTGATTGGCGGCCTGATCGTTGGTTTGATGACGGCGAAGGCCATCGCGCGTGCGACTGGCAAGCCGCTGATGGCGATCAACCACCTCGAAGGCCATGCGCTGACGGCGCGGCTGACGGACGGGCTCTCCTTCCCTTACCTCATGCTGCTCGTGTCCGGCGGCCATACGCAGCTCGTGCTGGTGCGTGGCGTTGGCGAATACGAGCGCTGGGGCACCACCATTGATGATGCGCTCGGCGAAGCCTTCGACAAGACGGCCAAGTTGCTTGGCCTGCCTTATCCCGGCGGGCCGGCGGTCGAGAAGGCTGCGCAAACCGGGAATCCGGATCGTTTCTCGCTGCCGCGACCGCTGGTTGGCGAAGCGCGGCTCGACTTCTCCTTCTCCGGCCTGAAGACTGCGGTGCGGCAGGCGGCAACCGAGATCGCTCCGCTGTCCGAACAGGATGTGGCCGATATCTGCGCCTCGTTCCAGAAGGCGATCTCGCGGACACTGCGCGACCGCATCGGCCGCGGACTTCTCCGCTTCAAGGCGGAGTTCGGCGCGCTGGACGTGGATCCGGCGCTGGTGGTCGCGGGTGGCGTTGCCGCCAACCAGGAAATTCGCCGCACGCTGCAGGCGCTTTGCATCGAAAACGGCTTCCGCTTCATTGCGCCGCCGCTCAGGCTCTGCACTGACAATGCGGCGATGATTGCCTGGGCAGGGCTGGAGCGTCTCGCCGAAGACATGCCGACTGATGGGCTCGACGTGGCGCCGCGTTCGCGCTGGCCGCTCGACAGCCACGCGCAGACGCTTCTCGGCTCCGGCAAACGGGGCGCCAAGGCATGAGTGCCGCAAGGCAGCCTGGCGAACGCATTGCCGTGATCGGCGCCGGCGCTTTCGGGACCGCGCTTGCCGCGGTGATGGCGCTCGAAAACCGTTACCCGGTGACGCTGGTCGGTCGCAACATGGCCCTGATGAGCGACCTGCGCGACGACCGAGTGCATGATGCCGCTCTTCCCGGCGTGCCGCTTCCGGATGCGCTGCAGTTTTCCGCGGAGCCCGATGCCATTGCCGAGGCCAGCCTCGTCCTGTTTGCCATGCCGTCGCAGGCGCAAGGTGACGCGGCACGCTATTACGGTCCCTATCTTGCCGATGACGCCGTCGTGGTGACCTGCGCGAAAGGGATTGATCGCGCCTCAGGCCGGCTCCTCACCGATCTGCTTGAGGCGGAACTGCCGCGTCACCCTGTCGCTGCGCTATCCGGTCCGGGTTTTGCGGCCGATATGGCACGCGGCCTGCCGACCGCCATGGTGGTTGCTGCCCAGGATGCGGCGCTCGCCGAACGGCTCGCGTTTGCCATGTCCGGCCGCACCTTCAGGATTTATCCGTCGTCGGACCGGATTGGCACCCAGCTTGGCGGGGCGCTCAAGAACGTGCTGGCGATCGCCTGCGGCATCGTGGAAGGCGCCGGATTGGGCGAATCCGCCCGGGCGGCGCTGATCTCGCGCGGACTGGCCGAGATGTCGCGGCTCGTTCAGGCGATGGGCGGCAGGGCCGACACGGTGCGCGGGCTCTCCGGCCTCGGCGACCTCGTGCTTACCGGCACCAGCCACCAGTCGCGCAATCTCCGCTTCGGCATCTCGCTTGGACGTGGCGACCTGGCGCAGGCGAGCGGCGGCACACTGGTCGAAGGCGCCTTTGCCGCTTCCGTCGCTGCCCGGCTTGGCGACGATCATGGCATCGACCTGCCGATCACCCGCGCCGTTGCCGATATCATCGACGGGCGGCTCGATGTCATGACGGCGATGCAGCAGTTGATGAACCGACCGATCACCACTGAATAACCGTTACCCAAGGAGCAAGACCATGTTGTTTGCCTTCCTCTGCACCGACAAGCCCGGGCATCTCAATGTCCGCATGGACACGCGTCCCCAGCATGTCGAGCACCTCAACAAGCTCGATGCGGAGGGCACGCTGAAGTTTGCCGGCCCGTTCCTGGATGACGAAGGCAAGCCGAACGGCAGCCTGGTGGTGGTGGAAGCCGATGACATGGCCGCAGCCCGCATGATCGCCGAAGCCGATCCCTATTACCTCGCGGGCCTGTTCGAGAAGGTCGAGGTGAAGCCCTGGAACTGGGTCTTCAACAAGCCGGAGTAAGACAGCAGATGGCCTATTGGCTTTATAAATCCGAACCCTCGGCCTGGTCTTGGGAGCAGCAAAAGGCGGCCGGCGAAAAAGGCACCGAGTGGACGGGCGTGCGCAACTACCTGGCGCGCAACAACATGCGGGCGATGAAGATCGGCGACAAGGGCTTCTTCTACCACTCCAACGAGGGGCTGGAGATTGTCGGCATCGTCGAGGTGTGTGCGCTGTCGCATCCGGATTCGACGGCGAACGGCGATCCGAAGTGGGACTGCGTCGACATCCGGGCCGTGATGGACATGCCCAAACCCGTGACGTTGAAGGAGATCAAGGCGAACCCGAAGTTCGAGAAGATGTCGCTCGTCACCTCGATGCGGCTTTCGGTGCAGCCGGTGACGGACGAGGAATATTTCGAGATCTGCCGGCTGGGCGGCATCGACAACCCGCCCAAGTCGACCGACTGAAGACTGTCTTGAAGACCGATCCGCGGACGTTCATCCTCGACAACACCGATCTCATGTGCCCGCCGCATGTGCCGGAAATCCGGCTGCATCTGGCGACCGAGGCGCATGAACTCTGGCTGAAGACCGAGGAGGACCTGGAGCGGATCGGGCTGCCGCCGCCGTTCTGGGCCTTTGCCTGGGCGGGCGGGCAGGGGCTGGCGCGCTACGTGCTGGACCATCCGGACATGGTGGCGGGCAAGCGGATTCTGGATTTCGCCAGCGGCTCCGGGCTTGTGGCGATTGCGGCCAAACGCGCCGGCGCGGCCGGTGTCCTGGCGGCTGATATCGACCCCTGGGCGCAGACGGCGGTGGCGCTGAACGCGGCCGAAAATCGCGTCGAGGTTCGGTTCACGGGCGACAACCAGATCGGCGCCGCCACCGATGCCGATGTGCTGCTGGCCGGCGACGTGTTCTACGACAAGGATTTTGCCGCGGCGCTGATCCCGTGGTTTTCGCGGCTGGCCGGGGAGGGCAAGCTGGTGCTGGTGGGCGATCCCGGGCGCAGCTATTGCCCCAGGGACCGGCTGGAGGAACTTGCCGTCTACCAGGTGCCGGTGACGCGGGCACTCGAGGACAGCGAGGTCAAGCGCACCACCGTCTGGCGCTTCGTGGGCTAGGGATTGTTGCTGAGGTGCGGAAGTGCGACCCCCTCACCAACAAAATCTATGACTTAGCTGACGCCAAGATCATGATTTTGTAACCTCTCCCACCAGGGGAGAGGGAGGGCGCCGAGGATGCCGCAAGGCTTTTATCCCCGCGCGGTCTCCCGCCGGGTTATGTCAAATAACGGAGAGCGCACGCGAATGCGAAACCTCTCTTAAATGTAATTCTGTGGCTCCGCATTCGCGTGGCCTTCGGCGTTTTTTCGGGACTTCCGGTCCCTACAGGTGAGCGCCTCGCCTCGCTGCGTGCCCCGATATTCAGGAACACTTGCACGGCTCAACCGAACCTGGCCTGGCGACCAGGGGGAGGCTTGATAGGGCGCGGCACTGAAAAACACATCCGCTCCCATGGCTTTCACCTCTCATCCCTTCCCCGCACGTTACGGTTTGAAGGATGAGCGCCGGCTCCCGCCTGCCCGCGAACGTCTCGCGAAACACTCCGGCGACGGAAGCAGGCACAGAATAACGGGTGGCGAAAAGGCGGGGATGAAAATCGTGCTAAGTGCTTGAATGGGCTCAAGCGACCCCCGCAAATGTCCACGGGTCGCGTACGGTAATGGTTGTGATGACCCCCCTCTGCCCTGCCGGGCATCTCCCCCTCAAGGGGGGAGATCACACGTGGCCCGGCTTCAAATCTCCATCCACCCCCTGCACCTGGAGCAGCAGGAAGAGGATGCGATCGGCAGGCTCAGGGCTCAAGGGGGGAGATCACAGGTGGCCCGGCTTCAAGCTCCATCCACCCTCTGCACCTGGAGCAGCAGGAAGAGGATGCGATCGGCAGGCTCAAGGGTCGGGGGTCGGGGCCCGGGGCCCGGGGCTTGAGGCATAGGGTTTAATGTTATGATGCCAGTCGCAGCCGTCGATGGTCGGGAAACCGATGCCTCTGGCTGATCTCCCCCCCTTGAGGGGGAGATGCCCGGCCGAGCAAAGGGGGGGTGCCGAAGCGCTGACAAGCGGCGTGAACGAACATGCACGGTCGGCCACGCCGCTATGCGGCATCCGCCTGGCCGACCGAGGTCCGCTCGATGTGGCGGCAATCCTTGAGCGGAACGGCCTCAGTTCCCGCCGCGGATGACGCAGACGCCGGCCTCGAAGGCGCAGGCGCGCGACGCAAAGGCGTTGCCGCCCATCTCAGTTTCGACGTCGATGATCTTTGCCTTCGGCGCCGGCATCACGCCGGTGCGGATGTCACTGGCCCAGTAGAGATCGCGCGAGACATACCGGCCGACGCCGCGCACATCGTAGCCAGCGACCGACCCGCCATAGAAGTCACTGACATGGTGCTTGCGACGGACATGCGCGATGGATTTGTTGATGCCGATCATCCGGTCGATTTCAGCCGGGCGGTTGTGGCGGCCGTCGCCCTGGCGGTCCCACCGGCTGTTTTCCACCCGATGATATCCATGGCCCCGGTCGCGATGGCGGTCAGCCGCCTCGACGGAGGATCCGAGCGCTGCTGCAAGGGCCAGCGCGGCGAAAACAGGCTTCATGCGATTCGCTATCATGGCGAACTCCGTTCACGTGGTTAACAAAGGTTAACACCGAAGTGCCGCCAGGTCTCCATAGCAACGGAATCTTTGGAATTTTATGGTTAACGTCGCGTCCGCCCGATTCGGCGGCTTACCTTGAGAAAGACACAATCGATTAAATTGCCCTTCCACCTGAAATGTTCTTGTCGCGCGACACGCGTGCGATTAAACCGTGCCAATGATGCAATGCACATTTTCTTTGCATTGCGGGCCCCCGCCCTCCATACCGCATACGACGCCGCGAGGTTCTGATGGCGAATGTGACAAATAACCGGCCTCTGTCGCCGCATCTTCAAATCTACAAGTTCATCCCGACAATGGCGATGTCGATCGTCCACCGCATTACCGGCGGTGCGCTGTATTTCGGCACGCTGCTTGTCGCTGCCTGGCTGATCGCCGCGGCCTCGGGCGAGGACTATTTCAGCCAGGTCAACTGGTTCTTCGGCTCCATCATCGGCCAGATCATCCTGTTCGGTTATACCTGGGCCATGTTCCACCACCTGCTCGGCGGCCTGCGCCACATCATGTGGGATATCGGCTACGGTTTCGAGAAGGAATTCTCGACCATGCTGGCCAAGGCCAACCTCGTGGCTTCCATCGCGCTGACCGTGCTGGTCTGGGCGATCGTGCTGATCGTTCGCTGAGGAGATCGTTTCATGGATATGCGTACTCCCCTCGCCAAGGTTCGCGGTCTCGGCTCGGCAAAAAGCGGTACCGAACATTTCTGGCGCGTCCGCACGACCTCGCTCGCGCTCGTGCCCCTCATGCTGTTTTATGTGGTCTTCCTGATCATGTATGCGGGACGGCCTTATGCTGAAGTGGTCAGCGCGCTTGCCAATCCCTTCGTTGCGACCATCAACGGCCTGACCGTGATCGCCAGCATCATCCACATGCGGCTTGGCATGGAAGAGATCATCCAGGACTACATCCATTCCGAGTTCATGAAGGTCGCACTGCTGATCCTCAACGCAACCTTTTCCCTCGTGGTCGGCGGGCTCTGTCTTTTCGCCGTCCTGAAAATCGCATTTGCAGGATAATCCCATGGCATCCGTGACCCCGATCGCCCAGAACGGCAAGGCCTATACCTATGTCGACCATTCCTACGACGTGATCGTCGTCGGCGCCGGTGGCGCCGGCCTGCGCGCCACGCTCGGCATGGCTGAACAAGGCTTCAAGACCGCCTGCATCACCAAGGTCTTCCCGACCCGCTCCCACACCGTGGCGGCACAGGGCGGCATTGCCGCCTCGCTGCAGAACATGACGCCCGACAGCTGGCAGTGGCACCTTTACGACACCGTGAAGGGTTCCGACTGGCTCGGCGACGTCGACGCCATGCAGTACATGGTCATGGAAGCGCCGAAGGCCGTCTACGAACTGGAGCACTACGGCGTGCCCTTCTCGCGTAACGAGGAAGGCAAGATCTACCAGCGCCCGTTCGGCGGCCACATGCAGAACTTTGGCGCCGGCCCGCCGGTACAGCGCACCTGCGCTGCCGCTGACCGCACGGGTCACGCCATCCTGCACACGCTTTACGGCCAGTCGCTCAAGAACAACGCGGAATTCTTCATTGAGTATTTCGCGCTCGACCTGATCATGTCGGAAGACGGCAGCCGCTGCACCGGCGTCGTGGCCTGGAACCTCGACGACGGCACCATCCATCGCTTCGCGGCGAAGATGGTCGTTCTGGCGACCGGCGGTTATGGCCGCGCCTATTTCTCGGCAACCTCGGCCCATACCTGCACCGGCGACGGCGGCGGGATGGTGGCACGTGCCGGCCTGCCGCTGCAGGACATGGAGTTCGTGCAGTTCCACCCGACCGGCATCTACGGTTCGGGCTGCCTGATCACCGAAGGTGCGCGCGGCGAAGGCGGTTATCTCGTCAACTCCGAGGGCGAGCGCTTCATGGAGCGTTACGCTCCGTCGGCGAAGGACCTGGCTTCCCGTGACGTGGTATCGCGCTGCATGACGCTGGAAATCCGCGAAGGACGCGGCGTCGGCAAGAACAAGGACCACATCTTCCTGCATCTCGACCATCTGGATCCGGCCGTCCTGCACGAGCGCCTGCCGGGCATTTCCGAGAGCGCGAAGATCTTTGCGGGCGTCGACGTGACGCGCGAGCCGATCCCGGTCCTGCCGACCGTGCACTACAACATGGGCGGCATTCCGACGAACTACTGGGGCGAAGTGCTCAACGCCGACAGCGCAAACCCGGAACGCATCATTCCCGGCCTGATGGCCGTGGGCGAGGCGGGCTGCGCTTCGGTTCACGGGGCAAACCGTCTCGGCTCCAACTCGCTGATCGACCTCGTGGTCTTCGGCCGTGCCGCTGCCATCCGCGCCGGCGAGGTGATCAACCGCGCCGAGCCGGTCCCGGCGCTCAACCTCGCTGCCTGCGACAAGATCATGGCCCGTTTCGACGGCCTGCGTCACGCCAAGGGCGGCACGCCGACGGCGGTGCTGCGCGACAAGATGCAGCGTGCCATGCAGGAAGACGCAGCCGTGTTCCGCACCCAGGAGTCGCTGGAATCCGGTTGCCGCCGCCTGTCGGCCATCTGGGGCGAGCTCAGGGACATCCAGGTGACCGACCGCTCGATGATCTGGAACTCGGATCTGGTCGAGACGCTCGAGCTGCACAACCTGATGGCCAACGCGATCACCACGGTCTACGGCGCCGAAGCGCGCAAGGAAAGCCGTGGCTCGCATGCGCGCGAAGACTACACGTCCGGCCCGTTCGGCGGTCGCGACGATGAGAACTGGCGCAAGCACACGCTCGCCTGGGTTTCCGAGGCGGGCGAGGTGAAGCTCGACTACCGTCCGGTCCACACCGAGCTGATCGCGGATGGCATCGAAGCCGCCAAGATCGAGCCCAAGGCGCGCGTCTACTGATCTCAAAGGACCTGGAACATGGTTGAACTCGCTCTACCGAAAAATTCCCAGATGACCGAGGGTAAGGTCTGGCCGAAGCCGGCCGGCGCCAAGAATGTCCGGGAATACCGCATCTACCGCTGGAACCCGGACGACGGGCAGAACCCGCGCATCGACACCTTCTATGTCGACGTGGACGACTGCGGCCCGATGGTTCTCGATGGTCTTCTCTACATCAAGAACAAGATCGACCCGACGCTGACGCTGCGCCGCTCCTGCCGCGAAGGCATCTGCGGCTCCTGCGCCATGAACATCGACGGCTCGAACACGCTGGCCTGCACCAAGGGCATGGGCGACGTGAAGGGCACGGTGAAGGTTTATCCGCTGCCGCACATGCCGGTGGTGAAGGACCTCGTGCCGGACCTCACCAACTTCTACGCCCAGCACCGCTCGATCGAGCCCTGGCTGAAGACGGTATCGCCGCAGCCGGCCAAGGAATGGAAGCAGAGCCATGAGGACCGCCTCAAGCTCGACGGCCTCTACGAGTGCATCCTGTGCGCCTGCTGCTCGACCTCCTGTCCGAGCTACTGGTGGAACGGCGACCGCTACCTCGGCCCGGCTGTTCTCCTGCAGGCCTATCGCTGGCTGATCGACAGCCGCGACGAAGCCAAGGGGGAGCGTCTCGACAACCTTGAGGATCCCTTCCGGCTTTATCGCTGCCACACGATCATGAACTGTGCGCAGACCTGTCCGAAGGGCCTCAACCCGGCCAAGGCGATTGCCGAAATCAAGAAGATGATGGTCGAGCGCCGCGTCTGACCTAAGATTGCCGGCCGGTCGCGCGACGTGCGAGATCGGCCGGCGCACCACTCCTTCCTGTGAGACAAGACGCGTCACAGGCATGCCGAATTGTTCCGGTACGACTTGATTAACCAATTCGCTTTACGCTAATGCGGTCTTAATCAGTGGCCGGGCGGATGAGGACTGAAAGCAGGAGTAGTAGTATGCAGATGAGATATGTGGCGACGACTTTGGTTCTAGCCATGGCGCTTGCCGGTTGCCAGCGGACGTCGAACAATCTCTACAGTGGCCTTCCGGCCCAGCCCGCTCAACCTACCCCTCTCCAGGCCCAGCCGGTTCCCTCGGTCCAGGGCAGCGAACTTCCGCCTCCGGGTGGCGCGTCGCAGTACCCGTCTGCGCCGGCGGCCGGCCAGGACATGGCAGCGCTTGATCCGAACGCGGCTGCCCCGGCAAGCGCGCTCGACATCAAGAAGGAAGCCATGGTCGGCAACTGGCGCGTGTCGAACGCCGGCCAGTCCTGCGACATGTTCCTGACGCTCACCAATCTCGGCAGCGGCTCGCGCGGCGGTACGCGCGGTTGCGCGGGCGAGCTGACGGCGATGGGCTCATGGGAAGTGTCGGGCAAGATGGTGCAGTTCAAGAACCGCTCCGGCGACGTGATCGGCCGCGTCTACAAGACGGCTGAGAACAAGTTCGACGGCACGCTGAACTCCGGACAGCCGGTGAGCCTCAGCCGCTAAGCCCTCGCCTCCGAGGGCGTCTTTTGGAACCCATACCGAAATACACGACGAGCGTCGTCGAGGAGCTGAAGGCGCTGACTGCGTCGGGCACCTTGACGGCTGACGCCGCGCAGCTCGATGTCGCGGCCAAGCTCGACCATGTGCTGACCTGCCTGCGGGACACCAAGCCTTCGAAGAAGAAGAGTGCACTCGGCTGGCTGTTTGCCAAGGGCGGCGGCAAGCCGCGCGAGATCCGCGGGCTCTACGTGCATGGCAGCGTTGGTCGCGGCAAGACCATGCTGATGGACATGTTCTTCAAGAAGGCGCCGACGGAAAAGAAACGCCGGGCGCATTTCCACGAGTTCATGGCGGATGTGCACAACCGCATCCACGAGCACCGGCAGAAGCTGAAGCGGGGCGAGACGAAGCAGTCCGATCCCGTGCCACCGGTGGCGGAGGCGATCTTTGCCGAGGCCGAGCTGCTGTGCTTCGACGAATTTTCGGTCACCGACATCACCGATGCGATGATCCTGGCGCGCCTGTTCACCGAACTGTTCGGGCTCGGCTGCGTGCTGATCGCCACTTCCAACGTGGCGCCGGAGAACCTCTACAAGGACGGGCTCAACCGCGGGCTGTTCCTGCCCTTCATCACGCTGCTCGGCAAGTATGTCGACGTGGTGACGCTGGACAGCCCGACCGACTACCGGATGCAGAAGCTTGCGAGCCTGCCGGTCTATCTCACACCGCTCGATGCACGCACCGATGCCGCGATGGAATCGTCCTGGCACCAGGTGACCGAAGGGCTGAAGTCGGCGCCGATGGAAATCCCGAGGAAGGGGCGCAGCATCCATGTGCCCTCGGCAGCCGGACGTGCGGCGCGCTTCCAGTTCAGCGACATCTGCGGCAAGCCGCTCGGCGCTTCCGACTACCTCGCGATCGCCGACAGGTTCGACTCCGTCTTCGTCGAGCATGTGCCGCAACTTGGCCCGGACAAGCGAAATGAGGCCAAACGGTTTATCAATCTCGTTGACGCCCTATATGACCATGGCGTTCGCCTGTTCGTGTCTGCGGCCACTGCTCCGGAAGACATTCTTCTCGAGCGGCGCGGCACGGAAGGCTTCGAGTTTGACCGGACCGTTTCGCGGCTGTTCGAGATGCGGAGCCAGGATTACCTGGAGATGCATCAGGAAAAGCGGCGACGGGCTTAATTTCCGTTAATGGATATCTTACGTTTACGTAAGATTTTTGCATTCTAACCGATTGAAAATACTAGGTCGGAAAGAATCCATTGCGTTTTTTGCGCGTTAGGTCTATGCGATCTGGCACATTGGCGGGCTCCAGAGCTTGCTGTGGTTCGGATCTCGAGAGGAAGCTTTTCGATGGCGCGCAAGAAGATCGCACTTATTGGTTCTGGCATGATCGGTGGCACGCTGGCTCACCTGGCCAGCTTGAAGGAACTGGGCGACATCGTCCTGTTCGACATTGCCGACGGTATCCCGCAGGGCAAGGGACTGGACATTGCGCAGTCCGGCCCCGTTGAAGGCTTCAACGCCAAGCTTTCCGGCGCAAGCGACTATTCCGCCATCGAAGGCGCTGACGTGTGCATCGTCACCGCCGGTGTTGCCCGCAAGCCGGGCATGAGCCGCGACGACCTTCTCGGCATCAACCTCAAGGTCATGGAACAGGTCGGTGCCGGCATCAAGAAGTATGCCCCGAACGCCTTCGTGATCTGCATCACCAACCCGCTCGACGCGATGGTCTGGGCGCTCCAGAAGTTCTCCGGCCTGCCGAAGAACATGGTTGTCGGCATGGCCGGTGTTCTCGACTCCGGTCGTTTCCGCCACTTCATCGCTGAAGAATTCAACGTATCCGTCCAGGACGTCACCGCATTCGTCCTCGGCGGCCACGGCGACACGATGGTTCCGCTCGCACGTTACTCCACCGTTGCCGGCATTCCGCTGACGGACCTCGTGAAGATGGGCTGGACGACGCAGGAGCGTCTCGAAGAGATCATCCAGCGCACCCGTGATGGCGGCGCCGAGATCGTCGGCCTGCTGAAGACCGGTTCGGCCTACTACGCACCGGCCGCCTCGGCGATCGAGATGGCTGAATCCTACCTCAAGGACAAGAAGCGCGTCCTGCCGGTTGCTGCCCACCTCGCGGGCCAGTACGGCGTCAAGGACATGTACGTTGGCGTACCGGTTGTTCTCGGTGCCGGCGGTGTCGAGCGCGTCATCGAAGTCGAGTTCAACAAGGACGAAGAAGCAGCCTTCCAGAAGTCTGTCGGCGCCGTTGCCGGCCTCTGCGAAGCCTGCATGAACATCGCTCCCGCCCTGAAGTAATCGGCGTCGACGCACACTCAATAGGGATAGACCCCATGAACATTCATGAATATCAGGCCAAGGCTCTCCTGAAGAGCTATGGCGCACCGGTTGCGGAAGGCGTTGCCATCCTGAAGGCGGAAGAGGCTGAGGCGGCTGCAAAGTCGCTGCCTGGCCCGCTTTACGTGGTCAAGAGCCAGATCCACGCCGGCGGCCGCGGCAAGGGCAAGTTCAAGGAACTCGGCCCCGACGCCAAGGGCGGTGTCCGCCTCGCCAAGTCGATCGATGAAGTTGTTGCCAACGTCAAGGAAATGCTCGGCAACACGCTGGTAACGGCCCAGACCGGCGACGCCGGCAAGCAGGTGAACCGCCTCTACATCGAAGACGGCGCCGACATTGCCCGGGAACTCTATTGCTCGCTGCTGGTCGACCGCTCGGTCGGCAAGGTTGCCTTCGTTGTTTCGACCGAAGGCGGCATGGACATCGAGGCTGTCGCCCATGACACGCCGGAGAAGATCCACACGATCGCAATCGACCCGGAAGCCGGTGTGACGGCTGACGACGTTGCCAAGATCTCGCAGGCGCTGGCGCTCGAAGGCGCTGCTGCCGAAGACGCGAAGTCGCTGTTCCCGATCCTCTACAAGGCGTTCAGCGAGAAGGACATGGCCCTTCTCGAGATCAACCCGCTGATCGTCATGGAAAATGGCCACCTGCGCGTTCTCGACGCCAAGGTTTCCTTCGACGGCAACGCGATGTTCCGCCACGACGACGTCAAGGCGCTGCGCGACGAAACCGAAGAAGACGCCAAGGAAATCGAAGCCTCCAAGTGGGACCTCGCCTACGTTGCCCTCGACGGCAACATCGGCTGCATGGTCAACGGCGCCGGTCTTGCCATGGCGACGATGGACATCATCAAGCTCTACGGCAAGGAGCCTGCCAACTTCTGCGACGTCGGCGGTGGCGCCGGCAAGGAGAAGGTCGCGGCAGCCTTCAAGATCATCACGGCTGATCCGAAGGTCGAAGGCATCCTCGTCAACATCTTCGGCGGCATCATGAAGTGTGACGTCATCGCCGAGGGCGTTGTCGCGGCCGTTCAGGAAGTCGGTCTTAAGGTTCCGCTGGTTGTGCGCCTCGAGGGCACCAATGTGGAACTCGGCAAGAAGATCCTGAATGAATCGGGTCTTGCGATCACGGCAGCTGACGACTTGGACGATGCGGCCAAGAAGATCGTCGCGGCGATCAACGCCTAATTGAAGGACCGGAACTTATGTCCATTCTCGTCAACAAGAACACCAAGGTCCTGGTTCAGGGCCTGACCGGCAAGACCGGCACCTTCCATACCGAACAGGCGCTCGCTTATTACGGCACGCAGATGGTCGGCGGCATCCATCCGAAGAAGGGTGGCGAAACCTGGACCGGCTCGAAGGGCGAAACCCTGCCGATCTTCGCTTCCGTTGCCGAAGCCAAGGAAAAGACCGGTGCCGATGCATCCGTGATCTACGTTCCGCCGGCAGGTGCCGCGGACGCGATCATCGAGGCGATCGACGCCGAGATCCCGTTCATCACCTGCATCACCGAAGGTATTCCGGTGATGGACATGGTGCGGGTGAAGGCACGGCTGGACAAGTCGAAGTCGCGCCTGCTCGGACCGAACTGCCCGGGCATCCTGACGCCGGAAGAATGCAAGATCGGCATCATGCCGGGCTCGATCTTCCGCAAGGGTTCGGTCGGTATCGTTTCCCGCTCCGGCACGCTGACCTATGAGGCCGTCTTCCAGACCTCCAACGAGGGCCTGGGCCAGACGACGGCTGTCGGCATCGGTGGCGACCCGGTCAAGGGCACGGAGTTCATCGACGTGCTCGAGATGTTCCTCGCCGACGAAGCCACGACCTCGATCATCATGATCGGCGAAATCGGCGGTTCGGCTGAAGAAGACGCGGCGCAGTTCCTCAAGGACGAAGCCAAGAAGGGCCGCAAGAAGCCGATGGCAGGCTTCATCGCCGGCCGTACCGCGCCGAAGGGCCGCACCATGGGTCACGCCGGTGCAGTTGTTTCCGGCGGCAAGGGCGACGCAGAATCCAAGATCGCGGCCATGGAATCGGCCGGTATCAAGGTCTCGCCATCGCCGGCCCGCCTGGGCAAGACGCTGGTTGAAGTCCTCAAGGGCTGACGCCACATAAGGAACACCCGCCGGGCTTATGAACGGCGGGTGATCCGGCAGATTCGGACAGGCGAGGGTAAGCCTCGGCTGTCCTGGTGCAGGATGATGAGAGTGAGGTGACCTGCTGGCTGTCAGCATGTCATCTGAAT
The DNA here is from genome assembly GCF_003491345.1 of Neorhizobium sp. SOG26. GTDB lineage: Bacteria > Pseudomonadota > Alphaproteobacteria > Rhizobiales > Rhizobiaceae > Neorhizobium > Neorhizobium turbinariae. The sequence continues at coordinate 2,746,954 of NZ_CP025512.1, read as the reverse complement.
TCAGCGTAGATGCACTGCGCATGGCCGCCCCGGCGGTTCGAGATATCAAAGCGAAGACCAAGAAAATGCGGAGCCCGGGCATTTCGGATCCGATTACGTGAGGAGGCGGGCGCGGCGCCCGCAATACGCAATGGCACGGCAAGAAGCCAACGAGCAGTTTCTCATCACCTCCTTCCTCGACGGACAGAATGCTGCCTATATCGAGCAGCTGCATGCCCGCTACGAGGATGACCCGAATTCCGTTGCACCGGAGTGGCAGGCCTTCTTCAAGGCGCTGGCCGACAACCCGGAAGACGTGAAGAAGGCGGCAGCGGGAGCCTCGTGGCAGCGCAAGAACTGGCCGATCGTCGCCAATGGCGAACTGGTTTCGGCTCTCGACGGCAACTGGCCGGCGGTTGAAAAGGCGATCGAAAAGAAGGTCAAGGCCAAGGTCGAGGAAGCCGCTGCGGCATCCGGCAAGCCGGCCAGCGACGCCGACGTGCACCAGGCGACCCGCGACAGCGTGCGCGCCATCATGATGATCCGCGCCTACCGCATGCGCGGCCACCTGCATGCCAAGCTCGACCCGCTCGGCCTGGCCGCACCGGTGGAAGACTATAACGAACTGTCGCCTTCGGCTTACGGCTTCACCGAAGCCGATTACGACCGCAAGATCTTCATCGACAACGTGCTCGGCCTCGAATACGCCACGCTGCGCGAAATGATCGACATCCTGGAGCGCACCTACTGCTCCACGATCGGCGTCGAGTTCATGCATATCTCGAACCCGGAAGAAAAGGCCTGGATTCAGGAACGGATCGAAGGCCCGGGCAAGGGCATCGAGTTCACGCCGGAAGGCAAGAAGGCCATCCTTTCCAAGCTGGTGGAAGGCGAAGGTTACGAACAGTTCCTCGACGTCCGCTTCAAGGGCACCAAGCGCTTCGGCCTCGATGGCGGTGAGTCGCTGATCCCGGCGCTCGAGCAGATCATCAAGCGCGGCGGCCAGGACGGGCTCGAAGAAATCGTTCTCGGCATGGCCCACCGCGGCCGCCTGAACGTGCTCACCAACGTCATGGGCAAGCCGCACCGCGCCGTGTTCCACGAGTTCAAGGGCGGTTCGTTCAAGCCCGACGAAGTTGAAGGTTCCGGCGACGTGAAGTACCACCTGGGTGCCTCGTCCGACCGCGAATTCAACGGCAACAAGGTTCACCTGTCGCTGACCGCCAACCCGTCCCACCTCGAGATCGTCAATCCGGTCGTGATGGGCAAGGCGCGCGCCAAGCAGGACCTGCTGGCCAAGGAATGGGAAGGCGACATCATTCCGCTCAAGGAGCGCGCCAAGGTGCTGCCGCTCCTGATCCACGGTGATGCGGCCTTCGCCGGCCAGGGCGTGGTTGCTGAAATCCTCGGCCTCTCGGGCCTGCGCGGCCATCGCGTCGCCGGCACGATGCACTTCATCATCAACAACCAGATCGGTTTCACCACCAATCCGGCCTTCTCGCGTTCTTCGCCTTATCCGTCCGACGTCGCCAAGATGATCGAAGCGCCGATCTTCCACGTCAACGGTGATGATCCGGAAGCTGTGACTTACGCGGCCAAGATCGCGACCGAATACCGGATGAAGTTCCACAAGCCGGTGGTAGTCGACATGTTCTGCTACCGCCGCTTCGGCCACAACGAAGGCGACGAGCCGAGCTTCACGCAGCCGAAGATGTACAAGGTCATCCGAAACCACAAGACGGTGACCCAGCTCTACGCCGAGCGCCTGATTGCCGAAGGCCTGCTGACGGAAGGCGAATTCGAGAAGATGAAGGCCGACTGGCGTGCGCATCTGGAGGCTGAATTCGAGGCCGGCCAGTCGTACAAGCCGAACAAGGCCGACTGGCTCGACGGCCAGTGGACCGGCCTGCGCTCTGCCGACAATGCCGACGAGCAGCGTCGTGGCAAGACCGCCGTTCCGATGAAGGAACTGCGCGAGATCGGCCGCAAGCTTTCGACCGTTCCGGAAGGCTTCAACGTGCACCGCACGATCAAGCGCTTCATGGAAAACCGGGCGCAGATGGTCGAGACCGGCGAAGGCATCGACTGGGCCATGGCCGAAGCGCTGGCTTTCGGTTCGCTCGCGATCGAAGGCACGAAGATCCGCCTTTCCGGCCAGGATTGCGAACGCGGCACGTTCTCGCAGCGTCACTCGGTTCTCTACGACCAGGAAACCGAGGAGCGCTACATCCCGCTCGCCAACCTGTCTCCGAGCCAGGCGCGCTACGAAGTCATCAACTCGATGCTTTCGGAAGAAGCCGTTCTTGGCTTCGAATACGGTTACTCGCTGGCCCGCCCGAACGCGCTGACGCTCTGGGAAGCCCAGTTCGGCGACTTCGCCAACGGTGCGCAGGTCGTGTTCGACCAGTTCATCTCGTCGGGTGAGCGCAAGTGGCTTCGCATGTCCGGCCTCGTCTGCCTGCTGCCGCATGGTTACGAAGGCCAGGGTCCGGAACACTCGTCGGCCCGCCTCGAGCGCTGGCTGCAGATGTGCGCCGAAGACAACATGCAGGTTGCCAACTGCACGACGCCGTCGAACTACTTCCACATCCTGCGCCGCCAGGTGAAGCGCGACTTCCGCAAGCCGCTGATCCTGATGACGCCGAAGTCGCTGCTGCGCCACAAGCGTGCAACCTCGACGCTGGCCGAAATGGCGGGCGAGTCCTCCTTCCACCGTCTCCTGTGGGACGATGCCGAAGTCATCAAGGACGGCCCGATCAAGCTGCAGAAGGATGCCAAGATCCGCCGCGTCGTGCTCTGCACCGGCAAGGTCTATTACGACCTGCTCGAAGAGCGCGAAAAGCGTGGCATCGACGACATCTACCTGCTGCGCATCGAACAGCTCTATCCGTTCCCGGCCAAGGCGCTGATCAACGAACTCAGCCGCTTCCGCAATGCGGAGATGGTATGGTGCCAGGAAGAGCCCAAGAACATGGGTGCCTGGTCGTTCATCGATCCGTATCTGGAATGGGTGCTGGCGCATATCGATGCCAAGTTCCAGCGCGTTCGCTACACCGGTCGCCCGGCTGCGGCATCGCCTGCAACGGGCCAGATGTCGAAGCACCTGGCGCAGCTCGAAGCCTTCCTCGAAGACGCGCTCGGCGGCTAAGGAGACGGGCCGATGGCCTACTTTCACCTGAAGCTGATCGCGCCAAGACCGAGCTTCCCGCATGATGCATCGCCGGAGGAAAAAACGGCGATGCAGGCGCATTTCGGTTACTGGCAGGGTCTTGCGCTTCAGGGTGTCGCGATTGCCGTGGGTCCCGTCTTCGCTGAAGGCGGGGCTTTCGGCTTGGCGCTGGTGGAAGTTTCAGACGAGGCTGCTGCGCGCGATCTCGCCGACGGTGACCCGATCGTGACCGCCGGCCTCGGCTTCAGGTTTGACATATCTCCCATGCCCTCCATCATTCTCAGGACATCCGCGGGCGGTGCCGCGGCTGCCGCATAAACGCAAACAACCATTCAGGACGTAAACACAATGGCCACTGAAATCCGCGTTCCCACCTTGGGAGAATCCGTCAGCGAGGCAACCGTCGGCACCTGGTTCAAGAAGGTCGGCGACACGGTGAAGGCCGACGAGCCGCTTCTCGAGCTTGAAACGGACAAGGTGACTGTTGAAGTGCCGGCCCCGGCTGCCGGTGTTCTGACCGAAATCGTTGCCCAGAACGGCGAAACCGTTGGCCTTGGCGCCCTGCTTGGACAGATCGCCGAAGGTGCCGCCGGCGCCGCGACCTCGGCTCCGGCCGAAGCCGCTCCGGCAAAGGCTGCCGAACCTGCTGCTCCGGCTCCTGCCACTGCAGCCGCACCGGCTTCCTCCGGTTCGTCCATGCCGCCGGCTCCGGCTGCCGCCAAGCTTGCTGCCGACAACAACGTCTCGACCGGCGACATCGAAGGTTCCGGCAAGCGCGGCCAGGTGCTGAAGGGCGACGTGATTGCAGCCATCGCCAAGGGCCCGGCAGCTGCCGCTCCGGCCGCAGCGCCTGCTGCCCCGCGTCCGGTTTCGTCGGCTGACGATGCAGCCCGCGAAGAACGCGTGAAGATGACGCGCCTGCGCCAGACCATCGCACGTCGCCTCAAGGACGCGCAGAACACCGCCGCCATGCTGACCACCTACAACGAGGTGGACATGAAGGCGGTCATGGACCTGCGCAACCGCTACAAGGAAATCTTCGAAAAGAAGCACGGCGTGAAGATGGGCTTCATGGGCTTCTTCACGAAGGCCGTTACCCACGCGCTGAAGGAAATCCCCTCGATCAACGCCGAGATCGATGGCACCGACATCATCTACAAGAACTACTGCCACGTCGGCATGGCCGTTGGCACCGACAAGGGCCTTGTCGTTCCGGTCATCCGTGATGCCGACCAGCTGTCGATCGCGGGCGTCGAAAAGGAACTCGGCCGTCTTGCAAAGGCAGCCCGTGACGGTTCGCTCGCCATGTCAGACATGCAGGGCGGCACTTTCACCATCACCAATGGTGGCGTCTACGGTTCGCTGATGTCCTCGCCGATCCTCAACGCACCGCAGTCGGGTATCCTCGGCATGCACAAGATCCAGGAGCGCCCGGTTGCGATCGGCGGCCAGGTCGTGATCCGTCCGATGATGTACCTGGCGCTCTCCTACGACCACCGCATCGTCGACGGCAAGGAAGCAGTGACCTTCCTCGTCCGCGTCAAGGAAAGCCTGGAAGATCCGGAGCGTCTGGTTCTGGACCTCTAAGACTGGAGAAAAGCCATGGAAGCGCTTGGGGTCACGGCAACGCCTTACATGACGCTGCTTGCCCTGAGCGTCGTCCTGCTGGTCGTCCACATCCTGCTGCAGGGCATGTTCGCGACCCGCGAGCTTGGCTCGCAGTGGAATGCGGGGCCGCGGGACGAGGGCCTTGAGCCCAAAAGCCCGCTGGCCGGGCGTGCGGCCCGCGCCTCCAGGAACTTCCAGGAAACCTATCCGGCCTTCATCGGCTTGCTGCTCGGCGTCGCCTTTTCCGGCGACGACGCTTCCTACTGGGGGCTGATCGGCGCCTGGATCTGGTTCGTGGCGCGCATCGTCTATCTGCCGCTGTACCTCGCCGGTATTCCCTATTTCCGCTCCTTCGTCTGGTTGATCAGCCTCATCGGGCTGCTGGCCATGATGTTTGCGCTGTTCCGGTGATGCGATGAGGCGGCTGTTCAAGGCATCGCTCATCACGATCTGCCTGACGCCGGCTTTTGCCCTGGCGCAGGAGCGCTGCCCGATCGAGAAGGCGGTCTTTGCCGAAGCCGATGGCGGGACGGAGCTTGCCTTCAGACCTGTCGGTTCCGATGCTGCCGCCGTCAGCCACATGTTCACGGTGACGGGCGCAAAGCTGAAACTTGACGGCCATGTGATGTATGACGAGGAATCGCAGCGTCCGGCCGGCATGATCATGAACAACTGCCCCGAGGGCGACGCGACAGGCGCAGAGCTGCGCGCCTGCACGGTATGGACGGGCGTTCTCTACTCGGTGAACCGCAGCGAGGCCGGGATTGACGTTCTGGGTGCCGAGGGAACGCCGGCACCCGATGCGGTTCTGCTGCCTGGTTTTGGCCCGGCGATCCGCCATTCGGAGCTTTGGGACAAAAGCGGGCTGAAGTCCGTTCCATGGGATCTTTACGCGTTCAAGGGGTGCAATGGATGACTGATACACCTGTCATGCTCGTGACCGGCGGAAGCCGTGGCATCGGCGCGGCCGTTTGCCTGCTCGCGGCCCGCAGCGGCTGGCGTGTCGCCGTCAACTACGCCTCGAATGCACAGGCTGCCGAAGCCGTGGTCGAGAAGATCAAGGCGGCCGGCGGCGACGCAATTGCAATGAAGGGCGATGTCGGCAATGCCGCCGATATCGATGAAATGTTTGCAGCGGTCGACCGGCACTTCGGGCGGCTTGATGCGCTGGTCAACAATGCGGGTATCGTCGACATGCCGCAGCGTGTCGACGAGATGAGCGTCGAACGGCTCGAGCGGATGATGCGCATCAACGTGACCGGCTCCATCCTCTGCGCCGGCCATGCGGTGCGTCGCATGTCCACCAAGCACGGCGGCAAGGGCGGCGCGATCGTCAACATCTCGTCCATGGCGGCGATCATCGGGTCGCCGGCGCAATATGTCGATTATGCCGCTTCCAAGGGCGCCATCGACACGCTGACGGTCGGCCTGTCGCGTGAAGTGGCGGCAGAAGGCGTGCGGGTCAATGCGATCCGCCCGGGTGTCATCGAGACGGACATCCATGCGTCCGGCGGCCTGCCGGACCGGGCGCGCGACATGGCGCCCAATATTCCCATGCAACGCCCGGGGCAGGCGCAAGAGGTGGCGGATGCCGTTCTCTACCTCCTTTCGCCCGGAGCATCCTATATAACTGGCGCGATCCTCAATGTGAGCGGTGGGCGCTAAGAGAACAACGGAAGGAAAACTACAATGGCTTATGATGTTGTCGTCATCGGAAGCGGTCCCGGCGGCTATGTATGCGCAGTCAAGGCTGCCCAGCTTGGCCTCAAGGTGGCAGTCGTTGAAAAGCGCGCGACCTATGGCGGCACCTGCCTGAACGTCGGCTGCATTCCGTCCAAGGCGCTGCTGCATGCCTCCGAGATGTTCCATCATGCCGCCCATGGCATGGATGCGCTCGGCGTCGAGGTCGAGGCTCCCAAGCTCAACCTCGAAAAGATGATGGCGCACAAGGATGCGACCGTGAAGTCGAACGTCGACGGCGTGTCCTTCCTGTTCAAGAAGAACAAGATCGACGGCTTCATCGGCACCGGCAAGATCGTGTCCGCCGGCAAGGTTTCGGTGACCGGCGACGACGGCAAGGTCCAGGAACTGGAAACCAAGAACATCGTGATTGCCACCGGCTCGGATGTGGCCGGCATTCCGGGTCTCAATGTCGAGATCGACGAGAAGACCATCGTGTCCTCGACCGGTGCGATTGCACTCGACAAGGTGCCGCAGAGCCTGGTCGTTGTCGGCGGCGGCGTCATCGGCATGGAACTCGGTTCGGTCTGGCTGCGCCTCGGCGCCAAGGTGACCGTCGTCGAATATCTCGACAAGCTGCTCGGTGGCATGGACGCCGACGTTTCCAAGCAGTTCCAGCGGATGATGGCCAAGCAGGGCATGGATATTCGCACCGAAGCCAAGGTGACGGCTGTCGAGAAGACCGAGTCCGGCGCCAAGGTGACCTATGAGCCGGTCAAGGGTGGCGAAGCCCAGACGATCGAAGCCGACATCGTGCTGGTTTCGACCGGCCGCAAGCCCTACACCGAAGGTCTTGGGCTCGAGGAAGCCGGCGTGGCGCTCGACAACCGCGGCCGCGTCGAGATCGACGGCCAGTTCAAGACCAATGTCGCCGGCATCTATGCGATCGGCGACGTGGTGAAGGGCCCGATGCTGGCGCACAAGGCCGAGGACGAGGGCGTGGCATTGGCCGAAATCCTCGCCGGCCAGCACGGCCATGTGAACTATGACGTCATTCCGGGCGTGGTCTACACCCAGCCGGAAGTGGCCTCCGTCGGCAAGACGGAAGAAGAGCTGAAGGCTGCAGGCATCGCTTACAAGGTCGGCAAGTTCCCGTTCACCGCCAATGGCCGCGCCCGCGCCATGCTGGCGACCGACGGATTCGTGAAGATCCTCGCCGACAAGGAAACCGACCGGGTGCTCGGCGGCCATATCATCGGCTTCGGCGCCGGCGAGATGATCCACGAGATCACCGTGCTGATGGAGTTCGGCGGTTCCTCGGAAGACCTGGCCCGCACCTGCCACGCGCATCCGACGATGTCGGAAGCGGTGAAGGAAGCTGCACTCGGCACCTTCTTCAAGCCGATCCACATGTGATCACTTCAGAAGACCGGACAATTGAAAAGGGTAGGGCTTTGTTCTACCCTTTTTGCTGTAGAACGGTGCTTTCATGAACCAGAAGATCAGCATCACCCTTCCGTCAGAGATGGTCAGCGCGCTCGAAGAGCGTGTTGAAGCGGGTCTCTATGCATCAACGAGCGATGTCATCCGGGCGGCTCTGAATGCACTCGATCGGGAGGAGCATGATCTGGATGGAGCCTTGGACGCCAAGATCCGTGAAGCCTTGGCCGATGAACGCGCCGGTATTCCGGCAAGCGATGTTTTCGCGCGTCTTGAGAAACTTCATTCCGAAGGGCGGACGTCGTTGAACGATGGCGAATAAGGTCCTCTTCCATCCGCTCGCGGATGCGGATCTTGAGGCCATCTACCGCTTCATCGCCGAAGACAGTCCGGACCGGGCCATCGATTTTGTCCGGCACATCCAGGCTTTTTGCAAAACCCTGCCGGATATGCCTTTGCGCGGCCGCAGCCGCAGCGACCTTGGAGAAGGTGTGCGGACATTGGTCCTGGAACGGCGGGTCGTTGTCGCGTACCGATTTATGTCGGACGAGATCCTGATCCTACGGATATTCTACGCGGGGCAGAACATCGACCGGGACAAGTTTCCAAAGCTGTAGCTCGTGCAGTGCTTCAGTTTACCGCGGTGACGGTGAAACCCTGGCGGCGCAGGAGTTCGATCAAGCCCTGGTCGCCCGGAAGGTGGGCCGCACCAACGGCCACGAAGGCGCTGCCTTCAGCGAATATCGGTGCCGCACGCTCGGCCATCAGCTGGTTGCGCTTGGTGATGACGAGTTCGTCGAACTCGGCATAACCGGCCTGGTCCTCAGTGCCATCGGGCGCGACGACCTTCAGCATCGGCTGGATGATGCCGATATTGCCGGAAAGGTAGACCTCGGTCATCGTGAAGAAGACGTCGTCCATCTTGGACCCGAGCTTCAAGGCCTCGACCAGTGACTTGATGTGGAGTTCGAGCGGGATCGCGTTGATGGCGTTCGCCTGCTCTTCCAGGGTTTCCAGGCCCTTGACCTGCTTGCCCTCTGCGGCTGCTTCCTTGGCGATCTTCTTGTCGAGGAAGAGGTTGCCGCCGCCCTTGCGCGCGAGTTCGCAAGCCGGGATCGCGACCATGCTCATCAGCATCCACGGCTTCATGCGGGAGACCGCCGAAAGGGTGATGCCCTTGGCTTTCAGGCCGTCCTTGAGGAGTTGCAGGTCCTGCGGCGGCACGAGCGTTTCGATGGAGCGGCCGTCGGTGAACATGGTCAGTTCCGGCTTCATCAGAAGCGCGGCCATGGCCTTGCTTTCATCGAGCACTTCGTCGGATTCGACGACGATGGTCTTGGCGCGGGCGAGAGCGTCCCTTGCGCCGGCCGGCATCTCCAGCACGCGCGGATCGGCGACATGCATGGTGCCGAGCACGTAGGACGGCTCAAGCCCCGGCTTTTCCACCTTCCAGAAAATGCCCTTGCCGTTCGGCACGGCTTCGCCTTCCGCCATGACCTTGTCGTAGGCCTCACGGTTTTCCGTCTTCAGCGCTTCGAGCACGTTTTCGCCGCTGCAGGCCGGCGTCTGCGCGCGGGCACCATCGGCAAAACCGAGGATCAGCAGCAGGGAGGCAAGGGCCAGGAGGTGGAGCGCTGCAAGCAGCCAGAGCGTCATGTCCTGGGCGCGAAGAAGGAGAGCGCCGGAAAGCGAGGAAGGTGCGGGAGTCATCATGGCATCCGTCAAATGGGTGCAGCCAGTCTAGGTGTGCCGGCTGCACAAGCCCTTAACGGCCTTGGTTAACCATAGGTTCACGCGCGCGGATGGGCGCGGTCGTAAACCTCGAGCAGTCGGGCGGAATCGACGCCGGTGTAGATCTGCGTGGTGGAAAGGCTGGCGTGGCCGAGAAGCTCCTGGATGGTGCGCAGATCCCCGCCGCCGGCGAGAAGATGTGTCGCGAAGGAATGGCGCAACGCATGCGGGGTTGCCGTTTCCGGCAGGCCGAGCGCGCCGCGCAGCTTCTGCATCTCGCGCTGGATGATCGCCGGCTGCAGCGGACCGCCACGGGCGCCCCGGAACAGCAGGTCGTTCTCCTCGATATCGTAAGGGCAAAGCTTGCGGTAGGTGGCGACGGCTTCGGCGATGACGGGCAGAAGCGGCACGATGCGCACCTTGCCGCCCTTGCCGGTGATCCGCAGCGTCTTGGTGCCGGCCGGAATGTCGGCAGGCGTGAGCCCCAGGGCTTCCGAGATACGCAGGCCGCAGCCGTAGAGCAGCGACAGAACGGCGGCGTCGCGGGCGGCAATCCAGGGCTCCTCCTGCAATTGCGCATCCTTGGTGACGAGCGTGAGCGCCTGGTTGTCGGTGAGCGGCTTCGGCAACGATTTCGGCTGCCTCGGCGCGCGGATGGCGCCGGCGGCCGCGGCATTCACCAGTCCCTTGCGTTCGAGATAGCGCAGGAAGGACCTGAGGCCCGCCAGATGCCGGCCAAGCGAACGGGCGCCGGAGCCTTCGCGCCGCCGGGCAGCGAGGAAGGCACGCAGGTCGGCGGGTCGCAACGTGTGGATATCTTCGAGCTTCGGTGGCTCTCCGAGATGCCTCGTCAGGAAGGTCAGGAACTGGCGCGTGTCGCGCTCGTATGCCTGCAGTGTGTTGTCCGAAAGCCGGCGCTCGCCTGCCAGGCTCTGCAGCCATTCATGTCGCTTCGCCGCCACATCGGGGGCCGCGATGATCAGCAGTTCGTTCATGGGGAGCCTGTTGAATTTGAAGCATGCTCGCCCCAGATTGCTTTGACCGCCTTACGATTTCGCTAAGGCTGCCGTCGGCAGAAACCAATTTTGCCGCAGTTGGGTGAACAGATGGCGGTGTCGTCCCGTCCTCAGGAGTCTTCATGGAACGCCGCGCCTTGACCAACAGTTTCGGCCATTTCGCGGAAACCCTGGCTCTTCTTTCACATGGCAAACCCGGACATATCGTGGACACGCTGATCGCCGAGCGTGGCGAGCGCATCGTGCAGCATCCGGCCTGGCCGGCGATGCGACCCCTGCTTTATTCGCTGCTGCGCTACAACCGGGCGATCAAGTTTGCCAATGACATCCAGGGCCTCAGCGGCTTCCAGTCGTTCGAATACATGAGCGACCTGTTGAAGCTCAACCTGACGGTGGCCCATGCGGAGCGCATTCCCGAAAAGGGTGGCTTCATTCTTGTCAGCAACCATCCGACCGGCATTGCGGATGGGGTCGCGATCTTCGACCTGTTGAAACCGCGCCGGCCGGACCTGATGATCTTTGCCAACCGCGATGCGGTGCGGGTCAATCCGCGGTTTGCCGAGATGATCATCCCGGTGGAGTGGCGCGAGGAATACAAGAGCAAGCTGAAGACACGCGAAACGCTGGTGCTGACCAACAAGACGGTGGAGGACGGCAAGGTGATGGTGCTGTTTCCCTCCGGCCGCATCGCCTATTGGGAAAACGGCAAGCTGAACGAGCGGCCGTGGAAGACGTCGGCCGTGGGGCTGGCGCGAAAATACAACCTGCCGATCCTGCCGATCCACATGCGCGCGCGCAATTCCGGGCTGTTCTACTGGCTGGCGAAATGGTCGACAGAACTTCGCGACATGACCGTGTTCTACGAACTGCTCAACAAGAAGGGCAACCACTTCGACTTCACGGTGGGCCAGATGATCCAGCCGGAAGAGCTGGAGGGCGAGATCGGCGACGTGACGAAGGCGCTGGAGCATCACACAGTCATCGATCTGGCTGACGATGGCGACGCGCGCTTCGCTATGCCGGCGCCGGACGCATCCGTCGCCGCATGACGGGCTGCTTCCACCCGATCATGCTCATGGTGTAGAGGTTGGGCATGCTGCTCCGCTCCATGTTCGCCCAGAACTACCGTTCCCTGCGCTCGATCCGGATGGATCTCGCAGATGTCAACGTGTTCATCGGCGAGAACGGGGTCGGCAAGTCGAACCTTTACCGGGCGCTGCAACTGGTGCAGGCGGCGGTGCGCGGCACGCTGGCTTACGAGATTGCGGCAGAGGGCGGCATGGCCTCGGCGCTCTGGTCCGGCCGGCGGCGCGAGGAAAAGAATTTCCGCATCAAGCTGGAAGTCGAGGTGCTGGACGAGGAGCGGGCGATCACCTTCCGCTACCGCGTCGAGGCCGGTTTGCGGCCTCCGATCGACGCGGCGGGTTTTGCTTTCGAGCCGCAGGTGAAGGCCGAGGAGCTTTCGGTGGAAACCGGATCGCGACCAGTGACGATGATGAAGCGGGCAGGGCCCGGCATAATGGTGCGGGGGCCGGCTGGGCGGATGGAGGAATATCCGGAGCAGGCGATGACCTCGGAGACGGCAATCGCCCTGCTCGGCCACGCCGGCCATTACCCCGAGATCGGCGCTTTTCGCAGGCTGGTGGAAGGATGGCGGTTCTTCCACGGGTTCCGGACGGATCGGCAATCGCCGCTGCGCAATCCCTGCCTTGCCGTGACATCGCCGCTGCTGGCCGAGGACGGCAGCAACATGGCGGCTGTGTTTGCAACGCTTGTCCACACCAGTGGCGATACGGTGGAGCTTGATCGTGCCGTCGCTTCCGCCCTCAATGGCGCCAAGCTGCAGGTACCGGAGCCCGGCGAATATGCAGAGTTCGGGCTGACCTTTCCCGACTTCCCGCATCGCGTCTTCCAGCCGCGCGAATTGTCGGACGGACAGATCCGCTTTCTTGGACTTGCCGCAGCGCTGATGTCCTACCGGCAACCGCCGCTGATAGCGTTGAACGAGCCGGAGGCGAGCCTGCATCCGGATATGCTCAAGGCGCTGGCCGGGATGATCGGGCAGGCGGCACAGACGAGCCAGGTCTGGGTGGTCACCCATTCCCAGCCGTTGGCTTTTGCGGTGGAGGAGCAGTGCGGGGTGCGGCCGAAGCGGGTGATCCGCAAGGACAGCGCGACCTGGATCGAAGGCATGCGGCTGACGGGACTGATGGAGGAAGACTACTAGCTTCGGGGTTCACTTTTGTTCTCATCCGGGGCAATGTCCGGCCGCATGGGCAAAGATTCGTCCGACATCCTTCCTTCGCTGTTTGGCGATACCCTGCCGGAGGCCGGGCCTCCGACGCATGTGGTGCCTGTTCTGGTGCCGCTGCCGGTGGCGGGTGCCTATAGTTATGCCGTGCCCGACGGCATGCATGTCGCGCCGGGCTCGGTTGTCCAGGTGCCGGTCGGGCCGCGGCAGGTGATCGGCGTCGTCTGGGACGGCACCAGCGACGACGGCGTCTCCCCCAAGCTTGATCCCAAGAAGCTGCGACCGATCACGCTCGCCTTCGATTGCCCGCCGCTGTCGAAGGAAATGCGCGACTTCATCGACTGGGTGTCGGCCTATACGCTTTCGCCCCCGGGGCTTGTGGCCCGCATGGCGATCCGGGCGCCGGCGGCCCTCGATCCCGAGCCGATGGTGGAAGGACTGCGTTATGTGGGCGGGCAGCCGGAGCGCCTGACGCCGGCGCGATCCAAAGTGCTTGACCTGATCCGCGAGCAGGATGTGCCCTGGACCCGCAGCGGACTTGCCAATGCGGCTGGCGTGTCGCTCAGCGTGATTGATGGCCTGACGCAGCAGGGTGTCTTCGAGACGGTTTTCCTGGCGCCGCCGCCGGTGGTCGCAACGCCGGATCCGGATTTCGTGGCGCCGCGTATCGAAGGCCCGCAGAAGCAGGCGGCCGAAGAGATCATCGCCTCCATCCGTGGTGGCGGCTTTGCGGCATCGCTGATCGATGGCGTCACCGGATCCGGCAAGACCGAGGTCTATTTCGAGGCGATTGCCGAAACGCTTCGCCGCGGCAAGCAGGTGCTGATCCTGCTGCCGGAGATCGCGCTCACCTCAAGCTTCCTGGAGCGCTTCGAGCAACGCTTTGGCGCAAAGCCCGGCGAATGGCATTCCGACCTTTCGCCGCGGATCCGCGAGAAGGTGTGGCGCGGCGTGGTGACGGGCGATGTGCAGGTCGTGGCGGGTGCCCGTTCGGCACTGTTTTTGCCGTTCGAGAACCTCGGCCTCATCATCGTTGATGAAGAACATGACCCTGCCTACAAGCAGGAGGATCGGGTCTTCTACAATGCGCGCGACATGGCGGTGGTGCGGGCGCGGATCGGCGACTTCCCGATCGTGCTGGTCTCGGCGACGCCCTCTGTGGAAAGCCAGGTGAACGGCCTGTCAGGCCGCTACAACACCGTGCATCTGCCGACCCGCTTTGGTGATGCGGCAATGCCCGACCTGCATCTCATCGACATGCGCCGCCACCCGCCGGAACGCGGCGGCTTCCTGTCGCCCGTGCTTCTTCGGGCGATCGCCAAGACGATCGAGCGCAAGGAGCAGGCGCTGCTCTTCCTCAATCGGCGTGGTTATGCGCCGCTGACGCTTTGCCGCGTCTGCGGGCACCGTTTCCAGTGCCCGCAATGTTCCAGCTGGCTGGTAGAGCACCGCTTCAAGAGCCAGATCCAGTGCCACCAGTGCGGTTATTCCGAGCGCACGCCAGAGGCCTGTCCCGAATGCGGGACGCTCGATCACCTCGTCGCCTGCGGCCCGGGCGTCGAGCGGATCGCCGAGGAGGTGGAACGGCATTTCCCGGATGCCCGCACGATCGTCATGTCGTCCGACCTGCTGGGCGGCGTGAAGCGGATGCGGCTGGAGCTCGAGGCGATCGCAAACGGCGAGGCCGATATCGTCATCGGCACGCAGCTGGTTGCCAAGGGCCATAACTTCCCGTTGATGACGCTGGTCGGCATTGTTGATTCCGACCTCGGCCTTTCGAATGGCGATCCGCGCGCGGCGGAACGGACATTCCAACTGCTGAGCCAGGTTACCGGCCGCGCCGGCCGCACCGGCCTGAAGAGCCATGGCCTGCTGCAGACATTCCAGCCGCAGCATCCGGTGATGCAGGCGATCATTTCCGGCGATGCCGGTGCATTTTACGAACGGGAGATCGAGGAGCGGCAGAAGGCCATTCTTCCACCATTCGGGCGGCTTGCCTCGCTGATCGTGTCGGCCGATACGCGCGCCGATGCCGAAACGCATGCGCGCGGCTTGCGGGCTGCGGCGCCGAAAGTGACGGGCATCTCGGTTCTGGGACCGGCCGAAGCCCCGCTTGCGCTGGTCCGCGGTCGCCACCGTTTCCGGCTTCTGGTGCATGGACGACGGAACTCCGACATGCAGGGTTTCCTGCGGGCGATGATCGAGAACGGGCCAAAACAACGGGGTTCGGTGCAGATCCAGCTCGACATCGATCCGCAGAGTTTTCTGTAGCCGCCTTTGCATGGCCTTTGTGGCATGCGGTAAGATCAGCCGAATCGACATACGAGGCGTGAATGGAACTGTATTTTCCGACCGAACTTGGCGAGCAGGCGGCGTTCGTCTGTGCTGCCGCGACGGCAATCATCGGCCTCCTGGTCTTCCTGCTGCCGGCGTCTGCGCTTCGGCTTTCGGCATTCCAGATCGGCGAGATCCGACCAGAAGGCTATGCCGCGACCCGCGCCGCCGGTGCGCATCACGTCGGGCTTGGCCTTGCGGCGATCATGCTGGCGCAGGACTGGATCTACCTGACGCTCGGGATAGCGGTCGGTTTTGCGGCCTTCGGAAGGCTGGTTTCGTGCTTCACGGACCGGGCGCTCACCCTGCCAAATGTCACGATTTTCCTACTCCAGGTTGTGCTGGCGGCCGGGCCATTCGCCTATGTTTTTGGCTATCTCTGATGTCTCGTAACTCAGCCTGAGCTAATGCTTGGCCGGTAAGTCGCACCTTGCCGCAGCAAAATCCGCCGAGACTCCCTGTGTCTTGGGGTTTTTCCATTATCTGCCGTGTTGCGGTGGCCTACATCCTATGCTAGACGGACCGCGAAAGTCGGAAAGGGTAGGGCCGACGCCTTACCGGTTCTGGAAGATAATCAAACGAATTCAAGATTTTGCTGATCCCTGTCTCCAGGGCCTGGCGCTTGGATGGCAATTCAGGGAAAATGTGCCCGTGGCTGACACGTCCCAGCTTATTTCCGGTGTAGCGGAGCGGTATGCTTCCTCGCTGTTCGAACTGGCCCTTGAGTCCGGCTCGATCGATCAGGTTGGTGCCGATCTTGATCGGTTCCAGGCGCTGCTGGATGAGAGTGAAGACCTGCGACGTCTGGTCGCAAGCCCGGTCTTTTCGGCAGACGAGCAGCGGCAGGCTGTTTCGGCCGTTGCAGATCGCGCCGGCATCACCGGTCTCGTCGGCAATTTTCTGAAGGTCGTTGCCGGCAATCGCCGGCTGTTTGCTGTGCCCGGCATGATCCGCGCCTATCGCGAGGTCGCTGCGCAGCATCGCGGCCAGGTTACGGCCGAGGTCACCTCGGCGCATGCTCTGTCTGCGGAGCAGGAATCTGAACTCAAGTCGGCGCTGAAGGGCGTGACCGGCAAGGACGTGGCCATCGCCGTTTCGATCGATCCGTCGATCCTCGGCGGTCTCATCGTCAAGGTTGGTTCACGTCAGATCGATACGTCCCTTCGCACCAAACTTTCCACTCTTAAGCTTGCATTGAAAGAGGTCGGCTGATGGATATCCGTGCAGCGGAAATTTCCGCAATTCTCAAGGACCAGATCAAGAACTTCGGCCAGGAAGCCGAAGTTTCTGAAGTCGGCCAGGTTCTCTCCGTCGGCGACGGTATCGCTCGCGTCTACGGTCTGGACAATGTCCAGGCTGGTGAGATGGTCGAGTTCCCGGGCGGCGTGCGCGGCATGGCGCTGAACCTCGAAGCCGACAACGTCGGCGTGGTTATCTTCGGCTCCGACCGCGAGATCAAGGAAGGCGACACCGTCAAGCGGACCGGCGCCATCGTGGACGTGCCGGTTGGTCCGGAACTGCTTGGCCGCGTCGTTGACGCGCTCGGCAACCCGATCGACGGCAAGGGCCCGATCAATGCAACACGCCGTTCGCGCGTTGACGTCAAGGCTCCGGGCATCATTCCGCGCAAGTCGGTTCATGAGCCGATGTCGACCGGCCTCAAGGCCATCGACGCCCTCATCCCGGTTGGTCGTGGCCAGCGCGAGCTCGTCATCGGCGACCGCCAGACCGGCAAGACCGCCATCATTCTCGACGCGTTCCTGAACCAGAAGTCGATCCACGACAATGGCCCGGACAACGACAAGCTGTTCTGCGTCTACGTCGCTATCGGCCAGAAGCGTTCGACCGTTGCCCAGTTCGTGAAGGTGCTCGAAGAGCGCGGCGCGCTGCAGTACTCGATCGTTGTTGCTGCAACCGCATCCGACCCGGCTCCGATGCAGTACCTCGCTCCGTTCGCAGGTTGCGCAATGGGCGAATACTTCCGCGACAACGGCCAGCACGCCCTTATCGCTTATGACGACCTGTCGAAGCAGGCTGTTGCCTATCGCCAGATGTCGCTCCTGCTGCGCCGCCCGCCGGGCCGCGAAGCTTATCCGGGCGACGTTTTCTACCTGCACTCGCGCCTTCTCGAGCGCGCTGCAAAGCTCTCCGACGAGCGTGGCGCTGGCTCGCTGACGGCTCTGCCGGTCATTGAAACCCAGGGTAACGACGTCTCGGCGTTCATTCCGACCAACGTGATCTCGATCACCGACGGCCAGATCTTCCTTGAAACCGACCTGTTCTACCAGGGTATCCGTCCGGCCGTTAACGTCGGTCTGTCGGTTTCCCGCGTTGGTTCCGCCGCGCAGATCAAGGCGATGAAGCAGGTTGCCGGTTCGATCAAGGGCGAGCTTGCCCAGTATCGTGAAATGGCCGCCTTCGCGCAGTTCGGTTCCGACCTCGATGCATCCACGCAGCGCCTGCTCAACCGCGGTGCGCGCCTGACCGAACTCCTGAAGCAGCCGCAGTTCTCGCCGCTGAAGACGGAAGAGCAGGTTGCGGTGATCTTCGCCGGCGTCAACGGCTACCTCGACAAGCTTCCGGTCAACCAGGTCGGCAAGTTCGAGCAGGGCCTGCTGTCCTACCTCCGTTCGGAAGGCAAGGCTGTGCTGGAAACGATCCGCACCGAAAAGCAGGTGTCCGACGACACGAAGGCAAAGCTCAAGGCAGCTCTCGACAGCTACGCCAAGACCTTCGCCTAAGACCGGATCTACTAGCTCGAGGACCGATAACGGATGCCTTCACTTAAGGATCTGAAAAACCGGATCGCCTCCGTCAAGGCGACGCAGAAAATCACCAAGGCGATGAAAATGGTCGCCGCGGCGAAGCTGCGCCGTGCGCAGGAGGCGGCCGAGGCTGCCCGTCCTTACGCGGAGCGGATGAACAAGGTATTGGCCAGCCTTTCGGCTGCCAATGCCGGCAATGCCGAAGCGCCGCTGCTGCTTTCGGGCACGGGCAAGGATCAGGTCCATCTCCTGGTCGTTGCGACCGGCGAGCGCGGTTTGGCTGGTGGCTTCAACTCCTCCATCATCCGCCTGGCGCGCGACCATGCACAGAAGCTTCTTGCAGAAGGCAAGACGGTGAAGATCCTCACTGTCGGCCGCAAGGGCAACGACGTGCTGCGCCGCAGCTTCAAGGACAACATCGTCCACTACATTACCTTCCGCGAAGTCAAGCAGCTCGGTTTCGTCCAGGCTGACGAAGTGGCGCAGAAGGTGCTGCAGATGTTCAACGCCGGCGAGTTCGACGTGGCGACGCTGTTCTTCGCGCGCTTCCAGTCGGTGATCTCGCAGGTTGCGACCGCGCAGCAGATCATCCCGGCCAAGTTCGAGACGGGCGAAACTGCATCGACCGCAGCTTCCGCGCTCTATGAATACGAGCCGAGCGAACAGGAAATTCTGGAAGAGCTCCTGCCGCGCAACGTCGCGATGCAGATCTTCCGTGCACTGCTCGAAAACAACGCTTCCTTCTACGGCGCGCAGATGTCCGCAATGGATAACGCAACGCGCAATGCCGGCGACATGATCAACAAGCTGACGCTCTCCTACAACCGCCAGCGTCAGGCGCAGATCACGAAGGAACTCATCGAAATCATTTCGGGCGCGGAAGCGCTCTGAGGAAGAAAGAGGGTAAGTATCATGGCTATCGCAACGGGCACCTCCCTCGGTAAGGTGACGCAGGTTATCGGCGCCGTCGTCGACGTAGCTTTCGACGGCGAACTGCCGCCGATCCTGAACGCACTGGAAACCGACAACAACGGCAACCGGCTCGTTCTCGAAGTCGCGCAGCACCTCGGTGAAAACTCCGTCCGCACCATCGCTATGGACTCGACGGAAGGTCTCGTCCGCGGCCAGCAGGTTCGCGACACGGGCGCTCCGATCTCGGTTCCGGTTGGCGACCAGACGCTCGGCCGCATCATGAACGTCATTGGCGAGCCGGTTGACGAAGCAGGCCCGCTGGATCGCACGACGCTCCGCGCCATCCACCAGGACGCTCCGGCTTACGTCGAACAGTCCACCGAGGGCCAGATTCTGGTCACCGGCATCAAGGTTGTCGACCTTCTCGCTCCTTACGCAAAGGGCGGCAAGATCGGCCTCTTCGGCGGCGCAGGCGTCGGCAAGACCGTTCTCATCATGGAACTCATCAACAACGTCGCCAAGGCGCACGGTGGTTACTCCGTGTTCGCCGGCGTTGGTGAGCGTACCCGTGAAGGCAACGACCTTTACCACGAAATGATCGAGTCCGGCGTGAACAAGCACGGCGGTGGCGAAGGCTCCAAGGCTGCCCTCGTCTACGGCCAGATGAACGAACCGCCGGGCGCACGTGCACGCGTTGCACTGACCGGCCTGACGATCGCGGAAGACTTCCGCGACAAGGGCCAAGACGTTCTGTTCTTCGTGGACAACATCTTCCGCTTCACCCAGGCAGGCTCCGAAGTGTCGGCTCTGCTCGGCCGTATTCCTTCGGCCGTGGGCTACCAGCCGACCCTCGCCACCGACATGGGCCAGATGCAGGAACGCATCACCACGACGACGAAGGGCTCGATCACCTCGGTTCAGGCCATCTACGTTCCGGCCGACGACTTGACCGACCCGGCACCGGCAACTTCGTTCGCCCACCTGGACGCAACCACGGTTCTGTCGCGTTCGATCGCTGAAAAGGGTATCTACCCGGCCGTTGACCCGCTCGACTCCACCTCGCGCATGCTCGACCCGATCATCGTCGGCGAAGAGCACTACGAAGTGGCTCGTAAGGTCCAGACGACGCTGCAGCGCTACAAGTCGCTGCAGGACATCATCGCGATCCTTGGCATGGACGAACTGTCCGAAGAGGACAAGATGACCGTTGCCCGCGCCCGCAAGATCGAGCGCTTCCTGTCGCAGCCGTTCTTCGTGGCCGAAGTCTTCACCGGTTCGCCGGGTAAGCTGGTTGCTCTCGAAGACACGATCAAGGGCTTCAAGGGCCTCGTCAACGGCGAATACGACCACCTTCCGGAAGCTGCCTTCTACATGGTCGGTTCGATCGAAGAAGCCATGGAAAAGGCAAAGAAGCTGGCTGAAGCCGCTTAATCCAGAGCAAAACGGCGCGCGGGATCCGTCCGGCGCGCCAGTCCGCATACAACAGCTAAGCCCGCGTGAGCCTTCATAGGAACGTGGGTCAATCGAGGAAGTGGACCTTCATGGCCGACGCTTTCAACTTCGAACTGGTTTCGCCCGAGCGGCTGCTTGTTTCGGAAAAGGTATCCGAAGTGGTCATTCCCGCCACGCTGGGCGAGATGACGGTGCTTGCCAACCATGCGCCGACCATGACCACCATCAAGCCAGGCGTGGTTTCCGTGAAGCTCGCTTCCGGCCAGGTGAACAAATACGTCGTGTTCGGCGGGTTTGCAGACATCCTGCCGACCAGCTGCACGCTGCTCGCTGAATCTGCCGTGCCGGCCACCGAGCTGACGCGTGACACGCTGCAGAAGCGGATCGAGGCCACCCAGGCCGAGCTCACCAATGCACGCGACGACGAGCACAAGACCAAGCTCGAGCAGTTCCTGGCGGAACTGACGCACCTCAACGGCGCCATCATTCCGGCCTGACCGTTCAGGCAGACGAAACTGAACAAGGGCGGCCTTCGAGCCGCCCTTTGTCGTTTCCGCTCCTCGCGCAACGGGGTTGCCGTCCGCTCGCAGGCAGGTTAGCCGTGGGGAGGGGAGGCGCGGCTCATGATCGACAAGCTCGAATTTTTCATCGCCCTGGCGCGCGAAGCGCATTTCGGACGTGCGGCCGAGGAGTGTGGGATCTCGCAGCCGTCGCTGTCGGCGGCGATCCGGCAGCTCGAGGACCAGCTTGGCGTACAACTCGTGGTGCGCGGCTCCCGCTACCAGGGGCTGACGCCGGAGGGCCAGCGGGTGCTGGAATGGGCCAAGCGCATCGTTGGCGACGCCCGCACGATGCGCGAGGAGATGCGCGCTGCCCGCAAGGGCCTTGCCGGGCATATCCGTCTCGCCTCCATCCCGACTGCGCTTGCGATGATCCCGCGGCTGACGGAGCCGTTCCAGGCGAAACACCCGGACGTGACCTTCTCCGTCGTGTCGCGCAACTCGCTTCAAGTCCTGTCGCAACTCGACAATTTTGAGATCGATGCCGGCATCACCTATCTCGACAACGAGCCTTTGGGCCGGGTGACGAGCGTGCCGCTTTACGCCGAACGCTACAATCTCGTGACCGCCGAAGGAGCGCCTCTCGCCGACCGCGAGAGCGTTACCTGGAAGGAAATGGCCGACGTTAGGCTTTGCCTATTAACACCCGACATGCAGAACCGGCGGATCATCAACCAGCACCTCAGCGAAGCCGGTGTGGTCGTAAAGCCGATGCTCGAATCCAACTCGATGGTGGTGCTGTTGTCACATATCGGCACCGGCCGCTGGGCCAGCATCATGCCGCGCAATGTCGCAAGATCATATGGCTTCGCCAAGCATATCAAAACGATACCGATCGTCGAGCCGGAGGCGAGCCACATTGTTGGGCTGGTTGCGACACACCGGGAGCCGTTCACCCCGCTGGTGTCAGCCTTGCTGCATGAGGCGCGCAGCCTCACGCCCGCCGCCATGCTTTGATAGTTTTTTTCTATCGCGTAACCATTCTCCTTTATTGACGGTTGCAGCCCTCCACGACACCATTCCCTCACAAGTAGCCGAAGCGATCCTTCAGGCTTCGGGAATAACCGGCCCCAGATCTCTCCCGGAGATCGGCGGTCGGCGGGAGGTTGGACGACATGAACATGCGTATTTCCGCCGGTGCGTTCACCGAGCGGTCGCTCGAGATCATTCGGGAGCTAAAGCATCTGGAGGGGCCGATGCTGCCGATCCTCCACGCTATCCAGGACGAGTTCGGTTATGTGCCCGAAGAGGTGAAGCCGGTCATTGCGAGCGAGCTAAACCTGTCGCGCGCGGAAGTGCATGGGGTTGTCACCTTCTACCACGATTTCCGGCATGAGCCGGCCGGCCGGCATGTCCTGAAACTCTGTCGCGCCGAGGCTTGCCAGTCGATGGGCAGCGATCAGCTCGCGGATCGAGTGAAGCAGCTTCTCGGCATCGATTTCCACCAGACGACGCTCGACGGCGCAGTGACGCTGGAGCCGGTCTTCTGTCTCGGGCTCTGTGCCTGCGCGCCAGCCGCCATGCTGGACGACGAGGTTTATGGCCGCGTTGACGAGCACTGTCTTTCCGAAATGATGGCGGAGGTGCGTCGATGACCGTCCGTATCTTCATCCCCCGTGATGCCGCCGCGCTGGCGCTGGGCGCCGAAAAGGTCGCCAAGGCTGTTGCCGGTGAAATCGCAGCGCGTGGCCTTGATGCGGTGATCGTGCGCAACGGCTCGCGCGGCATGTTCTGGCTGGAGCCGCTGGTCGAGGTGGAAACGGAACGTGGGCGCGTCGCCTACGGTCCGGTCAAGGCGGCCGACGTGGCCGGGCTCTTCGACGCCGGGCTGGTCAACGGCGGGAACCACCCGCTCTGTCTGGGGCTGACGGAGGAGATCGAGTTCCTTCGTCAGCAGACGCGCCTCACCTTCGCCCGTTGCGGCATCATCGATCCGCTGTCGCTCGACGATTATCGCCTGTATCGCGGCTTCGTCGGGCTAAAGAGAGCTATTTCGATGCCGCGTGCCGAGATCGTCGCGCAGGTCACCGAAAGCGGCCTTCGTGGTCGTGGCGGCGCGGGTTTCCCGACCGGCATCAAGTGGAAGACGGTGATGGATGCGGCGGGTCCGCAGAAATACATCGTCTGCAATGCCGACGAGGGCGATAGCGCCACCTTCGCCGACCGAATGATCATGGAAGGTGACCCCTTCGTGCTGATCGAAGGCATGGCGATTGCCGGTATCGCGACGGGTGCCACAAAGGGTTACGTCTACCTGCGCTCCGAATATCCGCATGCCATTGCCACGATGACGCAAGCCGTCGAGATCGCCCGCGAGGCTGGCATCCTGGGCCCGTCGATCATGGGTTCGGCGCATGCCTTCGATATCGAGATCCGCTCCGGCGCTGGCGCCTATGTCTGTGGGGAGGAAACGTCGCTTCTCAACTCGCTGGAAGGCAAGCGCGGCATCGTGCGCGCCAAGCCGCCACTTCCGGCGCTGCAGGGCTTCCTCGGCCGGCCGACGGTGGTCAACAACGTCATCTCGCTTGCTTCCGTGCCGGTCATCATGGACCAGGGGGCGGACTACTACAAAAACTTCGGCATGGGCCGTTCACGCGGCACGATCCCGATCCAGATCGCCGGCAATGTGAAGCATGGCGGCCTGTTCGAGACGGCATTCGGCCTGACGCTTGGAGAGATCGTCGACCGGATCGGTGGCGGCACGGCGACCGGGCGACCGGTGAAGGCGGTGCAGGTGGGCGGACCGCTTGGTGCCTATTTCCCGCGCGCCCTGTTCGACACGCCGTTCGACTACGAGGCGTTCGCGGCCAAGGATGGCCTGATTGGCCACGCCGGCATCACGGTCTTCGACGACTCGGCCGACATGCTGAAGCAGGCGCGGTTTGCAATGGAATTCTGTGCCATCGAAAGTTGCGGCAAGTGCACCCCCTGCCGCATCGGCTCGACCCGCGGCGTCGAGACGGCCGACAAGATCGCCCAGGGCATCGAGCCCGAAAAGAACAAGGCGCTGCTGGCCGACCTCTGCAACACGATGAAGTTCGGCTCGCTCTGCGCGCTCGGCGGCTTCACGCCTTATCCGGTGATGAGCGCGATGAACCATTTCCCGGAGGATTTCGCTCCGACACCCCTTATCGAAGCGGCGGAGTAACATCATGTCCCTCGTTCACGAAATCGACTACGGCACGCCTGCTTCGCGATCCGAAGCACAGGTCACGCTTACCATTGACGGCCGCGAGATCACCGTGCCGGAAGGCACGTCGGTCATGCGCGCCTCGATGGAGGCCGGCATCCAGGTGCCGAAACTCTGCGCCACCGACATGGTGGATGCCTTTGGTTCCTGCCGCCTCTGCCTCGTGGAGATCGAAGGCCGGGCCGGAACGCCGGCATCCTGCACCACGCCGGTCATGCCGGGCATGGTCGTACACACGCAGACGGGCCGGCTGAAAGACATCCGCAAGGGCGTGATGGAGCTTTATATCTCCGACCACCCGCTCGACTGTCTGACCTGCGCTGCCAATGGTGACTGCGAATTGCAGGACATGGCCGGCGCAGTTGGCCTCCGTGACGTCCGCTACGGTTACGAGGGCGACAATCATGTGCGCGCCCGCAGCAATGGCGAGATCAACGCCAAGTGGATGCCGAAGGACGAGTCGAACCCGTACTTCACCTATGATCCTTCCAAATGCATCGTCTGCTCGCGCTGCGTCCGCGCCTGCGAGGAAGTACAGGGCACATTCGCGCTGACCATCGAAGGCCGCGGTTTCGAGAGCCGCGTATCGGCGGGCATGCACGAGCATTTCCTCGATTCCGAATGTGTATCCTGCGGCGCCTGCGTGCAGGCTTGTCCGACGGCGACGCTGACCGAGAAGTCGGTCATTGCCATCGGCCAGCCGGAGCATTCGGCGGTGACGACCTGCGCCTATTGTGGCGTCGGCTGCTCCTTCAAGGCGGAGATGCGGGGCGAAGAGCTGGTGCGCATGGTGCCGTACAAGGACGGCCAGGCGAACCGCGGCCACTCCTGCGTCAAGGGGCGCTTCGCTTACGGTTATGCGACCCACAAGGACCGCATCCTCAACCCGATGATCCGCGAGAAGATCTCCGATCCATGGCAGGAAGTGACCTGGGAAGAGGCGTTTGCGCATGTGGCGTCGGAGTTCCGCCGCATCCAGTACCAGTATGGCCGCGATTCGATCGGCGGCATCACCTCCTCGCGCTGCACCAACGAGGAAACCTTCCTCGTGCAGAAGCTGATCCGCGCCGGCTTCGGCAACAACAACGTCGATACCTGCGCCCGCGTCTGCCATTCGCCAACCGGTTATGGCCTCGGCCAGGCCTTTGGCACCTCGGCCGGCACGCAGAACTTCGACTCAGTCGAGCATACGGATGTGGTGATCGTCATCGGCGCCAACCCGACCGATGGGCATCCGGTCTTCGGTTCGCGACTGAAGAAGCGGCTGCGCCAGGGCGCCAAGCTGATCGTCATCGATCCGCGCCGCATCGACCTCGTCAAGACGCCGCATGTCGAGGCGTCTTATCACCTGCCGCTGCAGCCCGGCACCAACGTCGCCGTGCTGACCGCGCTGGCGCATGTCATCGTCACCGAAGGCCTGTTTGCCGAACAGTTCATCCGCGAGCGGTGCGACTGGTCAGAATTCGAGGATTGGGCGGCTTTCGTTGCGGAAGAGCAGCATAGCCCGGAAGCGACTGAAGCCTTCACCGGCGTTCCGGCGGAACTCGTGCGCGGCGCGGCGCGCCTTTATGCGACGGGTGGCAATGGCGCGATCTATTACGGTCTCGGCGTCACCGAACACAGCCAGGGTTCGACCACCGTCATGGCGATCGCCAACCTCGCCATGGCGACCGGCAATATCGGTCGTCCGGGTGTTGGCGTGAACCCGCTGCGCGGCCAGAACAACGTGCAGGGCTCCTGCGACATGGGCTCGTTCCCGCACGAGCTGCCGGGCTACCGGCATATCTCGGACGATGCGACGCGCGATGTCTTCGAGAAGATTTGGGGCGTGACGCTCAACAACGAGCCGGGCCTGCGCATTCCCAACATGCTGGATGCCGCCGTCGAAGGCACGTTCAAGGGCATCTATATCCAGGGCGAGGACATCCTGCAGTCCGACCCGGACACCAAGCATGTGTCCGCCGGCCTGGCCGCCATGGAATGTGTGGTCGTGCACGACCTCTTCCTCAACGAGACGGCGAACTACGCGCATGTCTTCCTGCCGGGTTCGACCTTCCTGGAGAAGGACGGCACGTTCACCAATGCCGAGCGCCGCATCAACCGCGTGCGCAAGGTGATGAGCCCGAAGAACGGTTATGCCGACTGGGAAGTGACCCAGAAGCTGGCCCAGGCGATGGGGCTGAACTGGAACTACACGCATCCGTCGCAGATCATGGACGAGATTGCGGCGACCACGCCGAGCTTCGCGTCCGTCTCCTACGACTACCTCGAAAAGATGGGCTCGGTTCAGTGGCCCTGCAACGAGAAGTACCCGGAAGGCTCGCCGATCATGCACGTGGACGGTTTCGTCCGCGGCAAGGGCAAGTTCATCCGCACCGAATATGTGGCGACCGACGAACGCACCGGGCCGCGCTTCCCACTGCTGCTCACCACCGGCCGCATCCTCAGCCAGTACAATGTCGGCGCGCAAACCCGGCGTACCGAAAACGTCGCCTGGCAT
The DNA here is from genome assembly GCF_003491345.1 of Neorhizobium sp. SOG26. Lineage (GTDB taxonomy): Bacteria > Pseudomonadota > Alphaproteobacteria > Rhizobiales > Rhizobiaceae > Neorhizobium > Neorhizobium turbinariae. The sequence continues at coordinate 2,720,367 of NZ_CP025512.1, read as the reverse complement.
TCAGAGGACCGGCTGGAAATCCATCCGCATGATGCCGAACAACGCGGCATCAAGGACGGCGACTGGATCAAGCTTGCCAGCCGGTCGGGCGATACGACGCTGCGCGCGCTCATTACCGATCGCGTGGCGCCGGGCGTGGTTTACACCACCTTCCACCACCCGGACACGCAGGCGAACGTCATCACCACCGACTTCTCCGACTGGGCGACCAACTGTCCGGAATACAAGGTGACGGCGGTGCAGGTGTCTCCATCCAACGGACCGACGGAGTGGCAGCAGGATTATAGCGAGCTGTCGCGCCAGTCCCGCCGGATCGCAGGCAAGCTGGAGGCAGCGGAATAGTGTCGGATCGCGCAACCACGGCCACGGCCCGGGAGATTGCCCGCCGCAACGGCGTGGTTCGCACCGGCTCACGGGTGGTGCCGGAGGAGGTGCCGATCGCCTTTTCCTATGGCGGCTCGACCCAGGCCGTGATGATGGGCACGCCGGCGGAGCTCGAGGATTTTGCGGTCGGCTTCAGCCTCACCGAAGGCATCATCTCGTCGATGGCGGAGATCGAGGAGATCACCGTGGTCGACGAGGGGCGGGGCCTCGACGTGCAGGTGACGCTTGCCGAGGACAAGGAGGATGCGCTTCGCGCCCGACGTCGGCATATGGCCGGACCTGTTGGTTGCGGACTTTGCGGCATCGAGTCGATCGACCAGGCCATGCGCGCGGTGCCGCATGTCTCGGCCATCCAGCAGGCCTTGTCTGCGAGGCACATTACCGACGCGGTGAAGGCACTGAACGGGGCGCAGCCGCTGCATGCGGAAACACATGCCGTGCACGGCGCCGGGTTCTTCGTGCCGGGCAAGGGCTTGATCGCGATCCGCGAGGATGTCGGCCGGCACAATGCGCTCGATAAACTTGCCGGGGCCGTGGTGCGCCAGGGCGTCCAAGGATCGGACGGGGTGGTTGTCGTCACCAGCCGCATTTCGGTTGAGATGGTGCAGAAGACGGCAATCCTCGGAAGCGCCGTGCTGATCGCCATCTCTGCGCCGACCGCGCTCGCCATCCGTACCGCCGAGGAGGCGGGCATGACCCTCGTCGCCCTCTGCCGCGGCGATGATTTCGAAGTTTTTACCCGTGATGATCGTATCGACACCGGAGTGGTTGCCCATGTCGCTTGAAGCCATGTCCCATGAAAAAGACCCGCACCAGCTGGTGATGGACAAGATCGTCCGCATGGCAAACCAGATCGCCACCTTCTTCCTGTCGCAGCCGGAAGACATCCGGGCGGAAGGGGTAGCCACGCATATCAACAAGTTCTGGGAGCCGCGCATGCGCCGGCACCTGTTTGAACATCTCGAGCGCGGCGGAGAGGGGCTTCTGCCGCTGGTGATCGAGGCGTCGACCATGATCCGGCGCCCGGAGGCGAAGGTCGGATCGGGCGTAGGCGTCGGCGCGGATGCCGCACAGGGTGCCCCGGGCGGGAAGGGGCCGGCGGCGGGGGAATCGCTGTCGGAGCCGAACATCCCCGAAAGCACCGCTTGAGAGATTTTGCTCCCGCCGGGAGGGCGAGAGCGCGAGACGCAGTCATCATCCAGAGGGAGGATAGTAGATGGCAGTTGCAGCAAATGGAGCGCTCGTCGGCGACGTCGGGCTTCTGGATAGAGAACGAATTATCGCCAAACCTGGCTTCAACCGCTGGCTTGTTCCGCCGGCGGCGCTTGCCATCCACCTCTGCATCGGCATGGCCTATGGCTTCAGCGTGTTCTGGTTGCCGCTGACACGCGCCATTCCCGGTGCTGCCGATCCTTCCTGCGCAAGCCTCAACCTCCTGTCGGCACTTTTCACCACGACCTGCAACTGGCGCGTTGCCGACCTTGGCTGGATCTATACGCTCTTCTTCGTGCTGCTCGGTTGCTCCGCGGCCATCTGGGGCGGCTGGCTTGAACGCGTCGGGCCGCGCAAGGCGGGCTTCGTTTCGGCTTGCTGCTGGTGCGGCGGCATTCTGGTCGCGGCCGTTGGCGTCATGACCCACCAGCTTTGGCTGATGTGGCTTGGTGCCGGCGTGATCGGCGGCGTCGGGCTTGGCCTCGGCTACATCTCGCCGGTGTCGACGCTCATCAAGTGGTTCCCGGACCGGCGCGGCATGGCGACCGGCATGGCTATCATGGGCTTCGGCGGCGGCGCGATGATCGGCGCACCACTGGCCAACCTGCTGATGAACTACTTCAAGACGGATGTCTCGATTGGCGTCTGGCAGACTTTCATCACGATGGCGATCATCTATTTCTGCTTCATGATGGGCGGCGCCTTCGGTTACCGCATCCCGCCGGCTGGCTGGCGCCCGGAAGGCTGGACGCCGCCGGTATCCAAGTCGACGATGATCACCACCCGCCACGTCCACCTGCGCGATGCGCACAAGACGCAGCAGTTCTGGATGATCTGGCTGGTGCTTTGCCTCAACGTGTCCGCCGGTATCGGCGTTCTCGGCGTGGCATCGCCGATGCTGCAGGAAATCTTTGCAGGTTCCCTGATCGGGCTCCCGGAGCTTTCCTTCTCGCAGCTTGATGCAGGGCAGAAGACGCAGATTGCCGCGATCGCAGCCGGCTTTACCGGCCTCCTGTCGCTGTTCAACATCGGCGGGCGGTTCTTCTGGGCCTCGTTGTCTGACAAGATCGGCCGCAAGAACACCTACTACACCTTCCTGCTGCTCGGCATCATGCTTTACGCTGCTGCTCCGACGCTGGCCGACATGGGCAGCAAGGCGCTCTTCGTTCTGGCCTTCGGCGTGATCCTGTCCATGTATGGCGGCGGGTTCTCGACCATCCCGGCATACCTTGCTGATATCTTCGGCACGCAGTTCGTCGGTGCTATCCACGGCCGCCTGCTGACGGCCTGGGCGACGGCCGGTATCGTTGGACCGGTGGTCATCAACTATATCCGCGAAGCGCAGATCGCAGCCGGCGTGGCGCCGGGACCGGCGCTTTATACCGGCACGATGTATATCCTTGCCGGCATGCTGGCACTGGGCCTCGTGGCAAACATGCTGGTGCGCCCGCTTTCCGACAAGTGGTTCATGTCGGATGAGGAAGTTGCCTCACTGCAGGCAAAGACCGCAGCCGCCAATGCCGGGCCGTCCGGCTCCTTCGGGATCGGCAAGGGTGGTTTTGACGCCAAGGCGGCACTCGCCTGGGCCGTGGTTGGTATCCCGCTTCTGTGGGGTGTCTGGGTGACGCTGCGCAGCAGCTTCGTGATCTTCGGATAAGACGGTCGACGTGAACAGAAAAGGCCCGCAGCACCAACCGTGCTGCGGGCCTTCTGTATTGTGCGAGGTGCGTCAGAAATTTTCCCAGCCAGCGACCTTGGCCTGGAGTTGCGCATGCACGGCGCGTAAGCCGCCGGTATTCGCCTCACGAGCAGGAGGCGGCGCGTTCTGCACGGGTAGTTTCGCATCGGCGGGACCGATGTCGAACTGGGAGAGCAGGTTGTGCAGGCTCTCTGCCTCTGTTGCCAGCGAATGGCTGGCTGCGGTGGTTTCTTCCACCATGGCGGCGTTCTGCTGGGTCGCCTGGTCCATGTGATTGACCGCCTGACTGATCTCGCGAAGGCTTGCCGCCTGCTCGCGCGACGCTTCGACGATCGCCGCGACATTACCGTCGATGCCGGCGACCTGCATGGCGATCTCCTGCAGCGAGGTGCCGGTCTTGCCGACAAGCGCCACGCCTGTCGAAACCTGGTGCGAGGAGGTGTTGATCAGCGTCTTGATCTCCTTCGCAGCCGTTGCCGACCGCTGCGCAAGTTCGCGGACCTCCTGCGCAACCACGGCAAAACCCTTGCCCGCTTCGCCTGCCCGGGCCGCTTCGACCCCGGCGTTCAGCGCCAGGAGGTTCGTCTGGAAAGCGATGTCGTCGATCACGCCGATGATGTTGGTGATCTCGTGGGAAGAATGGGCGATCTGGTCCATGGCAGCGATTGCCTCGCGCACCACGAGCCCGGATTGCTCGGCATGCTGCCTGGTTTCCGTGACCAGCCGCCCGGCGTCTTCGGCGCGGCGGCTTGAGTCGCCGACCGTGTTGGTGATCTCTTCCAGTGCCGCTGCAGCTTCTTCGAGTGCGGCTGCCTGCTGTTCGGTGCGCTTGGCCAGTTCCTGCGAGGCGTCGCGCACTTCGCTCGATGCCGCGGCAATGCCGGATGCGTTGCGGCCGACAACCTCCATCGCATCGCGCAGCTTGGCCGCGACCGTGTTGAAGTCGTGCCGCAGCGCCTCCATGGTCGGCACGAAGGGTACGTCCAGCGACTGGTTGAGCTTGCCTTCCGCCAGGTCCCGCAGGCTCTTGCCGAGCTTGCTGATAGCGCTCATGCGCGGCGTGACGTCGGTCGCGAACTTCACGACCTTGACGACCTTGCCGTTCATGTCGCGGATCGGGTTATAGGCCGCCTGGATCCAGATCTCCTTGCCGCCCTTGCCATAACGCACGAATTCGTCAGCGATGAACTCGCCGCTTTCGAGCTTCTTCCAAAACTCGGAATAAGCAGCGGAGGCGGCGTAGCTTGGGTCGCAGAACATGCGGTGGTGGCGGCCCTGGATCTCGGTCAGGTCGTAACCCAGGCCGGCGCAGAAGTTCTCGTTGGCGGTGAGGATCTCGCCTTGCGGCGTGAATTCGATCATGGCCTGGGAGCGGCTGATGGCCTCCAGTTTGCTTGCATCTTCTGCCGCGGCCATCTTGGCGGCGGTGATATCAGTCGCGATCTTGACGACCTTGTAGGGTTTTCCGCCGCGAAAGACCGGATTGTAGGAGGCCTGGATCCAGATCTCGTCTCCCGACTTGGTGATGCGCTTGTATTCCCGCGCGTCGAACTTGCCGCGGGCAAGGTTGGCCCAGAACTGCCGGTAGTCTTCCGACGCCACATAGGCCGGATCAAAGAAGATGCGGTGATGTTTGCCGCGGATTTCCGCGATCTTGTAGCCCAACGTTTGGCAGAAGTTGTCGTTCGCATCGAGGATGTTGCCGTTAAGGTCAAACTCGATCAGCGCCTGCGAGCGGGAGATGGCATCAACGATATGGCGCGCCTTGGAATCTCCACCTATTCCCAGCATGTCCTCCCAAGGAACCGGGTTTGCACCGGATCCTTCCTCTTCCCCTCAGGTGCCACATGGACAGGCGGCACCAATTGCCCGGGAAGAATTACCGCAGCCAAGAATTAACAACTGCTTTAAACAACATCATAATATTAGCAGAAATCAATTCGCGTGGAGGTTTATGAACAAAAACGCCGCCCGTTTAGGTTCGGGCGGCGCTTCGAGGTTGTTGGTGCAGAGCTGACTAAGCTGCGAGGTCTTCTGCTTCAGAGCCCTTGAACATCTTGGCGAGGTTCAGGAAGCAGATCATGCCGTTTTCATTGGCGATGATGCCTTCCGAGAAAGACTTGTCGAAGGATGCGGAGACTTCCGGAACAGGCTGAACCTGGCTCGACGGAATGGTGAGGATGTCGGAGACACGGTCGACCAGCATGCCGATGACCATGTTGTGCACTTCCGCAACCACGATGGCGCTGCGCTCGTTGGCAACGGTGCTCTTCATGCCGAGCTTGTAGGCAAGGTCGATGATCGGGATAACCGAGCCGCGCAGGTTCATGACGCCGATGACATCGGCTGGTGCATGGGGAAGCGGGGTCGACGGCGCCCAGCCGCGGATTTCGCGGATCGTTGTGGTCTTGACGCAGAATTCCTGATCATGAAGCCGGAAGGCGATGATTTCGAGGTTTTCTTCGCTGTAGTTCGTAGGATTGGTCGTCGTCGATTCCATCAAGGTGTTCCCAACTATCCGCTGCCTGTGCGGTGGCGGCACTGGATGTGGCGGCCGACCGTAGCCCGTGAGTGTTCGCACAACCTCCATGCAGCACATGGTGCAGCAGGTCGCGCCGTGGGATCATAGGCGAAGAGTATTGCGCAAATCTAAATCACCGCCCAAAGGCGGGCGATGTGGTGCTCGTGCAGTATCTCCTAAGATCAGGCGGAACGGGTCGGGCGGTCGAGGACACGGCGGCCGAACAGGCTTGCCGTCAGTTCCACCATGATGCGTGCGCTACGGCCCCGATCATCCAGGAAGGGGTTGAGCTCGACAAGATCGAGCGAACTCACCAGACCGGTGTCGTGCAGCATCTCCATGATGAGGTGCGCTTCGCGGAAGGTGGCGCCCCCGGGCACCGTGGTGCCGACGCCAGGCGCGATGTCCGGGTCAAGGAAGTCGACATCGAGGCTCACATGCAGGAGACCGTTGGCCTCTGTGACCTTCTGGATGACCTGTCGCATGATGGCGGCGAGGCCGAATTCATCAATGGCGCGCATGTCGAAGACATTGACGCCGTTCTCGGCGATGAGCTTGCGTTCGATCTCGTCCACCGAGCGGATGCCGACCTGGAAGACGTTGGAGGGGGAGACCAGCGGGCGATCGGTCGGAAGAATGGTGCCAAGTTCGGCCTTGCCGGAGAAGAAGGCGACCGGCATGCCGTGGATATTGCCCGACGGCGAGGTTTCCGGCGTGTTGAAATCAGCATGCGCATCCAGCCACAGGACGAACAGCGGGCGGTCGACTTCGGCGGCATAACGCGCCATGCCGGAAACGCTGCCCATCGACAGGCTGTGGTCGCCGCCAAGCGCGATCGGAATGCCGCCGTTCCTGGCAGCCTGGTACATGCTGTCTTCCAGCGACCGCACAAACCCAGCGACAACCGGAAGGTTCTTGGCCTCCGGACGATCGGAAAGATCGCTTGCCGGCTCCGGACGCAGGTCACCGCGGTCTGTCACGGTGAAGCTGAGTTCTTCCAGCGCCTTGCGGATGCCGGCGAGACGGAACGCAGCCGGGCCCATGGCACAACCGCCGCGTCCTGCGCCTTCTTCAAGCGGCACGCCGATCAACGTGATGTCCATGGACGTCATGGCATTCTCCAGATGCTTATTGCGGGTAAAATCAGTATTCGCGCTCGTAGAAGATGCCGGCGGTGCCACCTTCGGTGCCCGCACCCGCCTTCAGCTTCACGCCGCGGCCGACATCGAGGTTGATGGTCGCCCGCGCGCCGTCGGTGCCGCCCTGCTCCAGCTGCAGATAGGTCCGCTTGTTGAGGTAACGGCCAACGGAAACGCTGGTCTGGCCGGTATCGTCGGTCTTAATGTCGAGGTCGTCGACGCCGAGATTGCTGCGCAGCGTCTCGAGCAGCGAGGTGGAGCCACCGCCCGCCAGCTGGCTCACGGCGTCGGCGAGCTGGGCGATCTGCAGCGGCGACAGGCGCGACATGGACTGGCCGAAGATCAGCCGTGCAAGCACCTCGTCCTGCGGCAAGGCAGGGGCCGACGAGAAGGAAATCGTCGGGTCGTTGGCGACGCCCGTGACCTTGACGATGATGGTCGTCTGCGCAGAGGTCGTGGTGGCTTCCATGTTCAAGACAGGGATCAGGCCGCCCCCAAACGTGATGTCGCCGCTCGTGAAATCGAGGCGCTTGGACAGGATGACGAGGCGACCGCGGCGCATCTCGAAGCCGCCGGCCACGATCGGAGCCTGCGCGTTGCCGGTGATGGTGAGGTTGCCACCGAGTTCGGCATCGATGCCGCGACCGCGCACGAAAATGCCGTTTGGCGCGCGAACGGTGAGGTTGAGCGCGATCGGCTCGGACGTGCCTTCCGCTTTTTCCGGTTGCAGCACCTTGATCTGGCGCGCCACCTTTGGCGGTGGGTTCTTGTGACGAACGTTGACTTCGGCAAGCGATGTCGGCAGGCGCGCCGGCACGGTGATGGCAGCCTTGGTGAGTGTGACGGTGCCGCCCACGACAGGGCCGGCCATCAAGGGACCGGTTACCGTCAGCGCCCCGTCCGCTGTCGCGGCGAAGATGTTGCCGTCCGCATAAACCGCCTGTGCAAGCGTGATCCTCAGGTCAGCGGGGAAGCCGGAGCCGATGCCAATGGTGCCTTGCGCAGAGACAGTTCCGCCGCCCGAAAGCTTTCCGGACAGGCGGGAGATGTTGGCGGTCTGGCCATCGAAGGCGACGTTGGCGGCAAGATCGGTCAGTGCGAGATTGCGCCTCACATCCACGAGCCTCGCGCCGGACGCGGACGCCGTTCCAGTGATGGCGGGCGCTGCCACCGTGCCGCCGATCGCAACATCCACGGTCCCCGTGCCTTCCAGGATCAGGCCCTGCGCCGCCAGTTGCCCGGCGATGATGGAGAAGGGAAGGTTGCCGTTGAACTTGAGGTTCAGCGCCCGTGCGCCCGCAAGCGCGACCGAGCCACCGCCGGAAAGCGAGATGCCGCCTCCACCGGACACACGCGTGTCGACGGTGACGGTACCGTTCTGGAACGTGCCATTGGCAGTGACATCGACTGAGGCCAGACCGACGGATGCGGTTTGAGCGACGCCCGCGTCCGCCCAGCGCAGGTCATAACGCACGGCCGGGGCTTCCGGCGTGCCGGTCGCGGTCACCGTTCCGGAGATCGTGCCGCGTGCGCCGACTGCCGGCGCAAAGGCGTTGACTAGGCTCGCGGGAATGGCATTGGCGCGTGCGTTGATATCAAGCGCCGGCACGCCATCCTTCAGGAGAACGCGGCCGGTGGCGGTGAGGTCTAACCCGCCTGATCCGCTAAGGCGGGTGTTTTCAAGTGCAAGCGTACCTTCGGTGAAACTGCCGCTTGCCTGGAGGCGAAACGGATCGATGCCAGCATCGCGCGTCTGGCGAAGCTGTGCATCACTCCATTCCAAATCATATTTGACGGCCGGGGCCGATGGGGTTCCGGTTGCGGTGATCGTACCGGAAATGGCGCCCGCCGCATTCATGGCAGGCACGAAAGTGTTGAGCAGGCTTGCCGGCAGGGACCGGATGTTGGCCACGAGATCAAGCGTCGAGCCGGCGCTACCATCAACGGAAACGCTGCCAGAACCGGTGGCGAGCGTCAGTCCTGCGAGCCGGGCGCCTCCATCGACGATGGCAATCCTCGTCGGTGCGGCAAGGCGGATCGGGATGTTGCGCGGGTTGGCGGCAAAGCTCTCGATGCCGACCGAAAGTTCGTCTCCGCTTGTCACGTCACCAACGGCCGTCAGCGGCGCATTGTCATATTGTGCGGCAAGGTTGAACGCTGTCCGGTTGTCGCCGTGATTGACGTCGAGCTTCAGGTCGTTGAGGCCAAACGAGCCGGCGCCTATGCGGGCTGCACGCACCGTGCCTTCGGCGGCGATCGCCTTGATATCGGGTATCGCGAGATCGATCTTCGGCTGGGCAATCTCGATCGTGCCGCGCTTGATACCGCTGCCGGAGGCGCGAACCACGGCGCCGGCCTTGCCATCGCTGTTGTTCAGCAGGACGGTGCCCTTGAGGTCGCCCTGTGCCTGCTGTGCGGCGAGCGCTGCCAGCAGCGAAATGTCCGGGAAGTCGAAGGTCAGTTCGCCCTGCGGCAGGAAGTCCGGCGAGAAGTTCAGGTTGCCGTTCAGCTTGTTCGGACCAACTTCGACATTGATCGCCGGCACGGCGGTCTTGCCTTCCGCGGATTCCACATCAGCGTCGATCTTGATCGGCTGGCTGTCGAGCGAACCGGTGGCGGTCAACTTGCCCTTTGGCGCATTCGGATCGGCGGTGCCGTCTACGACAACACTCAGGTCTTCGAGGCGGCGGCCGGCAAGGCGTGCTTCGGCAGAATTGATGACCGCCTTCACGTCCAGCGCACTGATCGGGCCCTTGGCATTGATGTCGAAGCCGGCAGCACCTTCGGCCTCCGGCAGCCAGCGCTTCAGGTCCGGCATGCGACCGGCAAGACGACCGGTGACCGCTTCCTTTTCATAGAGGATGTTGCCGTGCGCCTCGACCGCGTTCGACCGCATGACGAAGTTCTCAAGCGCCATGCGTCCGCCGGTGACGACGTTCAGATAACCTTCTGCGGAAAGCTTGCCTTCGAACTTCGGCGCCAGCGACGGCGGCAATACGCTCGGATTGGCAAACACGCGGAAATTGCCGGTGATTGCCTGTTTCGAGGTGTCGTAGGCGCCCGAGACGGTGCCGTTGACACTCTGGCTGTCGAAGGTGGCGGCGTCCAGACCGATCGCGGGCGGCGCAAGCCGTAGCGGCGCGTCAAGCGTCACAGGCCCGCGGATGACCCGATCCAGATTGTCGTCGGTGAAATCGGTACGGCCGACGGTGAAGCGGCTGCGGATGCTGCCCGAACGCGAAACGAGGTTGAGGTCCTCGCTCTCGGCCTGGAGGCGGATCTGGTTGAAGCGGCCCTGCGGGATCTGGGCGGCGCTCAAGGCGGCGGTGGCATTGAACCGCGCCGAGGCTGCCGCGCCGGTAAGCGTGAAGTTGACGCTCTCGATAGAGAAGCGGCTTTCTTCGCCACTGACGGGCCAGATGAAGTCGACCGGGCCATTGGTGCCGGCGAGGCTCGCCATCAGGCTGTTGTCGCCGGTTGGATCCCAGGCGCCCTTGGCCGAGAGGCGTACGGCGCCGGACGCAAGCTCACCGCGCTCGATGTCGATGCGGCCGGACGGGGCATAGACCGCCGCCATGTCGATGTCGGTCGTGCCCTCAAACAGCGGGCGGAAAGCAGGCGGAAGCAGCGTTGCCAGCTGGCCGCCACCCGTGACTTCCATGCGATGCCGGTCGTTCTGGACGAGCAGGTGGCGGCCGGTGACGTCGATGACCTGGGTGCCGCCGACGCTGCCGATCAGCTTGCCGGCCCAGTCCGACAACGGGCCTTCGCCATCGAGCGCCAGTTCCACGGCCGGGGCGTTGGGCAGGCGCAGCAGCCGGGCGAGAAGACCGCCTTCGGGTTCGGAGACCGCGGCCTTCAGCGTCAGGCGATTGGCGGAGGGCGCGTACAGAATGTCTGCGGAGGCGCGCGCGTCTGGCTCATCCTTGCGGGTTGCCTGCAGGTCGAGCGAGATGTCGGGGCCGGTCGCATCGATCGAGCCCTTCAGGGAGAGCGCAAAATCGCGGCCAGACAGCGCTTGCGACAGGTTGATGTCCGGCAGGTCGATCTGGGCGACACGGATGCCGACGGGCAGCGGCGATCCGCCGGAATCGGAATCGTCGCCCGGCGGGGTAGGGGTGGTCGATGGCTTCGGCGGGCGGATGAAGTTCACCGTTTCTGCCGAGACATGATCCGCCTTGAAGACGCCGCCGATCAACGAGGTCGGCGACCAATCGATGTTGATGCCTGAGATTTCTGCATAGGGACCTTCGTCATCCGACAGCGTCAGCTGGTCTAGGCGCAGGTCGCCGGTCAGCAGCCCTTCCGGCCGCGAGAAAGTGACCTTGCGATCCGGCGTCGAGACGATCGCCGAGACGCGTTCTGCGGCAACACGGCCGCCCACGGGCGTCAGTGCCACGAACAGCACGACGCCCAGCGCCATGACGAACAGGACCGCGACCACGCCTATCGCAGCCTTCAAAATCCCCTTCAGCAGGCGAAGCATCAGCGTCATGCCGGTCAATTACCTCTTGCCTTAGAATGCCTGCCCGATGCCTGCATAAATACCGTACTGGCTGCCACCGTCGTAGCGCTGCAGCGGAAGCGCAACGTCCAGTCTCAGCGGTCCGAATGGTGTGGCATAGCGGATGCCAACCCCAGCTCCAGCACGTATATCAGAAAAATCAGGCGTGATTTCGGTCGACACCGTACCAACGTCAATAAAAGGTACTACGCCAATGTTTTCTGTCACTTTTAGCCGCACTTCAAATGAACCCAGTGCATAAGAACGTCCGCCTGTGGCCTCGTCTTCACTATTATAGGGCGAAATTTCCCGATAGGCATACCCGCGGACAGATCCGCCACCGCCGGCAAAGAACCGACGTGTTGCGGGGATGCTTTCCAGATCATCACCCCCGATGAGCGTGCCGGCTGCAAGCCGTCCTGCCAGCACCACCCGGTTTTCCTCGCCAAGACCGAGATAGCCCGAGATCGACCCTTCGAAGGAGGAGAAGATCGTGCCTTCGAGTGTCTCATAGCTCGGCTTGGCCGACAGCGTCGCATAATAACCTTCGGTCGGATCGAGCTTGTTGTCGCGCGCGTCGCGCTCGAAGGAGACCGGGAGGCTCAGCGTCAGGTACTGGTTCTTGCCGAAGGCGTCTTCGGTGCTGGTGTAGGCGATCTCACCGCCACCCTTGAGCTTGTCGGTGTCGTTCAGCTCGTATGCAAGGTTCGCCGAATAGATGATCGTCTGCGCGTCGTAGGCGTCCGGCGATTCGCTCTTGGCTTCCAGCCGCGATTCAAAGGTGGACTCAGGCACGGGGAAGCCCGGCTTGGTAAAGATGATGCCGGCGGAATAGTCATAGGTCGTCACGTCTGTGGTCGCGCCAATGCCGGAGACCTTGCCCTCGATCCGCAGCGATTCCGCCTGGCCGAACAGGTTGCGATGACCCCAGTAACCTTGCAGGCCGGCGCCATCGATGGAGGAAAACTCCGCGCCGACGCCGAAGTAACGGTGCTTGCCTTCCGAAATCTCGATCGTCAGCGGCAGCGAGCCATCCGGCGCCAGCGCTTCCGCCTCGCGGATCGTGACGCTCGAGAAGACGCCGAGTTCGCGCAACCGGTCATTGGCCTTCTTCAACTGTTCGGGTGAATAGCGCCCGCCTTTGTCGAGCCGCGAATACCGGCTGATGAAGTTGGGATCGACGGTCTTGGCACCCTTTACCGCAACCGCGCCGAAGGGCGCGACTGGTCCAGCGACGGCGCCAAGCGTCACATCAACCGTCGTGGTGCGGTGATCGGCCGTCACCTCGCGCTCGGTCAGCTTTGCAAGCGGGCGGCCTTCCTTCTTGAGGTCGACGACGACCTGCTCACCGGCTTTCAGGATGAGCCGCGCTCCGGCCTTTTCGCCGAGCTCGAGATCGTAGTCCTCCGGGTTCTTGCGGGCGGCATCGCCGTTCATCTTGACGGCGCCGAGCGCAAAGACCGGGCCCGGATCGACACGGACCGTCACGGGCACGGGCCGGGAATGATCGAACGTGGGGTTGGGCGGCAGGCTGTCGATGTTGGTGCCGGCCACCGAGATCTGCACGGTTCCGCCATAGCGCGCTTCTTCGTAAAGCACCGCAATCAGGCGTTCGCGGTCTTCGCGCGCCTTGATGACAACGCCAAGGTCGCCGGAAACCGGTTGTTCCTCGTCGTTGACCAGCGAGGCGGCATTCTCCAGCCGTTCCTTGAGGTCCTTGTCGGCATCGCCGGTATCGAGCGTCGCGTCATAACGTACCGGGTCGATGACCTCGATCGCGTCATCCTCATCATCACCGAACAGGGTGATGCCGAAAATCTTGAAGGCATGGGCGTCGGTTGCGAGGGGTGGCGAAAGCAGCACGAGGGCGGCAAGCGATGCAGCAGTGCCTGCATTCACCCACAGCTTGCGCTTGTTTATCCGCCCGGTTTTGTCGTTCTGCATACGCAAACTGATAAAAGACCCTCGTTCGGGCGCCCGTCCTGGCTCCACGAAGGGCCTTACTTAGCCGTAATTATGGCCAGACGGTACCCCTTCTTCCGATCTCCGGGTCACTTCACAAAGAAAAAGCCCCGGATCTTGCTCCGGGGCCACAGGGTGCAGCTAAAGCTGATAATCGATCAGTAACGGCGCGGGCAGCTATCGATGTAGCGGCGGCCGTAACGGTCGCGATAGTAGCACTGGCCGGGCTGCTCGGCGACGGAGCCGATTACTGCGCCAGACACGCCGCCGATGGCCGCGCCAACGGCTGCGCCGCGGACGTTGCCGGTTGCCAAGCCGCCGATCACGGCACCTGATGCGGCGCCGACGCCGGCGCCCTGTTCGGTCGCCGTGCAGCTCGCCAGCGATCCGCCAACCATCAAGAGCACTAGAAATTTCTTCATGAATTCCTCCTGGAGTCCTTCCGTCGGCTGTTCCATGGCAGCCGCTATCAGCAACAATAGGTCGCGGCGGTCGAGAGTCCATATTTTAGCACCGGATATTTTCACCAAAGCCATCCCCGGCGCCATTCGAGGCCTGAAGATTAGGCCGCGCGGGGCGGCAAAATCCTGTGAAAGTAGTGGTTGATCCGCCCGCCAAAAAAGCAAATGATGATGGCGTGTCCGGGAGGGACACGAGGAGGACATCGATGACGAAAGTGACGCTGACCGTGAATGGCCGCGCGATGAGCGGCGAGTGCGAAGATCGCATGCTGCTCGTTCATTTCATCCGAGAAAAACTAGGTCTTACCGGCACCCATGTGGGGTGCGACACCACCCAATGCGGTGCCTGCGTCATCCACATGGATGGACGTTCGGTGAAAAGCTGCTCGATCCTTGCCGTGCAGGCCTCCGGGTCGACCATCACCACGATCGAAGGTCTCGCAGGCCAGGGCGACCTGCATCCGGTGCAGGCGGCGTTCAAGGAACATCACGGACTGCAATGCGGCTTCTGCACGCCCGGCATGGTGATGGCCGCCGTGGACCTCATCAACCGCGAGGGCGGATCGCTTACCGAAGAGAAGGTCCGCGCCGGGCTCGAAGGCAATATCTGTCGCTGCACGGGCTACCACAACATCGTCAAGGCCGTCCTTGCCGCCGATGCCGAAATGGCAGCCGGGCGTCAGGCCGCTGAATAGGATCAGCGTGTCGGCATCCTGATCGGCCACGCGCCGACCGGTTGATGCTTGATCGCGCTTGTCTTGACCAAGATTCGCTCATTTCTGGAGGAGATGAAAATGGGTGTTGAAGGAATTGGTGCCCGCGTAGCCCGCAAGGAAGACAAACGCTTCCTCACCGGCAAGGGCCGCTACACCGACGATATGACCGTTCCCGGCATGAAGTTCGCCTATTTCGTGCGCAGCCCGCATGCCCATGCAAAGATCACCAATATCGATGTCTCTGCCGCGAAGGCCATGCCTGGCGTGATCGACGTCTTGGACGGCAATCAGTTGCTGGATGATGGCATTGGCAACCTCATCTGTGGCTGGATGATCCATTCCAAGGATGGCTCGCCGATGAAGATGGGCGCCTGGCGTCCGCTGGCGGTGGATACCGTGCGTTATGTGGGTGACGCGGTTGCGATCGTCGTTGCCGATAGTTCCGCGGAAGCGCGCGATGCGGCCGAAGCAGTCGTGGTCGATTATCAGGAACTGCCGGTCGTGACCGACACCGCTGCCGCCATGGCGCCCGGCGCACCGCAGATCCACCCGGAGGCGCCGAACAACCTCATCTATGACTGGGAAATCGGCGACGGTAGCGCGGTTGACCAGGCGATCGCCTCGGCGGCCCATGTGACGGAGATCGAGATCCACAACAACCGGCTGTCACCCAACCCGATGGAGCCGCGCGCCACGCTCGGCATCTATGACAGCGCCGAAGACCACTACACCTGCTACACGACCAGCCAGAACCCGCATGTGGCGCGGCTGGTAATGAGCGCCTTCTATAATGTGGCGCCGGAAAACAAGCTGCGCGTCATCGCGCCGGATGTCGGCGGCGGCTTCGGCTCCAAGATCTACATCTATCCGGAAGAAATCGTCTGCCTCTGGGCATCCAAGAAAACCAATGTGCCGGTAAAGTGGGTCTCCGACCGCACCGAGGCCTTCCTGACGGATGCGCATGGTCGCGACCACCTTTCCAAGGTGAAGATGGCGTTTGATGCCGACAATCGCATCACTGCGCTGAAGGTGGACACGGTCGCCAATCTTGGCGCCTATATGTCGCTCTTCTCGTCGGCCGTGCCCACCTACCTTTATGCGACGCTGCTTTCGGGCCAGTATGCTATCCCGGCCATTCACGCGAATGTCCGCACCGTCTACACCAACACCGTTCCTGTGGATGCCTATCGCGGGGCCGGCCGCCCGGAAGCGACCTATCTGCTGGAACGCACGATGGAAACGGCCGCACGCGAGCTTGGCGTCTCGCCGGCAGAACTGCGGCGCAAGAACTTCATCCGCACCTTCCCGTACCAGACGCCGGTCATCATGAACTACGATGCCGGCGATTACGAAGCCTCGCTCAACGCTGCCATGCAGGCGGCCGACTGGGCCGGTTTCGAAGCGCGTCGTGCGGAGGCTGAAGCCCGCGGCAAAAAGCGCGGCATCGGCATGAGCTGCTATATCGAGGCTTGCGGGATTGCGCCGTCGCAGGCGGTCGGCTCGCTCGGTGCCGGCGTCGGCCTGTGGGAATCGGCCGAGGTGCGGGTGAATGCCGTCGGCACGATCGAGGTGCTTACCGGTTCGCACAGCCACGGCCAGGGCCATGAAACGACCTTTGCACAGCTTGTCGCGGGGCGGCTCGGGGTGCCGATCGAAAGCATCAACATCGTCCATGGCGACACGGACAAGGTGCAGATGGGCATGGGCACCTACGGATCCCGCTCTGGCGCGGTCGGCATGTCGGCCGTCGTCAAGGCACTCGACAAGGTCGAAGCCAAGGCGAAGAAGATCGCCGCGCATCTGATGGAAGCCGACGAACAGGACATCGTCATCGAGAACGGCGAGGTGAAAGTCGCCGGCACCGACAAGGCGCTGCCCTGGTTCCAGGTGGCGCTGGCCGCCTATACCGCCCATAACCTGCCATCCGGCATGGAGCCCGGCCTGAAGGAAACCGCGTTCTATGACCCGGCGAACTTCACCTTCCCGGCTGGCTGCTACATTGCCGAGGTCGAGGTTGATCCGGAAACGGGCAAGACCGAGATCGTCCAGTTCGTGGCAGCCGATGACTTCGGCAACATCATCAACCCGCTGATCGTCGAAGGCCAGGTGCATGGCGGCCTGGCGCAGGGGATCGGCCAGGCGCTGCTCGAAAATGTCCAGTATGACTCGAACGGCCAGCTGCTGACCGCGAGCTTCATGGACTATGCGATGCCGCGCGCCGACGACCTGCCTTCGTTCAAGCTCTCGCACCAGAACACGCCGTGCCCAAGCAACCCGCTCGGCATCAAGGGCTGCGGCGAGGCGGGGGCGATCGGTTCACCGCCGGCGCTGATGAACGCCATCACCGACGCGATCGGCCACAACCGGCTCACCATGCCCGCCACGCCGATGAAGGTCTGGCAGGCGCTGCAGACCGCTCACTGAGGAGGAAGATAATGTACGCTACAAGCTATCATCGCGCTGCCTCCGTTGAAGATGCAGTGCAGATGCGCAACGCGCATGAGGAAGGGCGCTACCTTTCCGGCGGCATGACGCTGATCGCCACCATGAAGCAGCGGCTTGCCGCGCCGACCGACCTGATCGACCTGCGGCACATCCCGACCTTGCGTGGGATCAGGATCGAGGGGCGGCGGGTGACGATTGGCGCAGCAACGCCGCATGCCGAAGTTGCCGGTCATGCGGAGTTGCGGGCCCTGTGCCCCGCCATCTGCCAACTTGCCGGCCATATCGGTGATCCGCATGTGCGCCACATGGGCACGATCGGCGGCTCGATCGCCAACAACGACCCGGCGGCCGACTATCCTGCCGGCATGCTTGGGCTTGGCGCGACGATCGTCACCGATCGCCGGTCGATGTCGGCGGACGAGTTCTTCACCGGCCTGTTCGAGACGGCGCTGGAGGAGGGCGAGATGGTGACCGCGGTATCCTTCGATGCGCCGGAAAAAGCGGGCTACGCCAAGTTCAGCAATCCGGCCTCGCGTTATGCCATGACCGGTGTGTTCGTCGCCAAGACTGCCACCGGCATTCGGGTTGCGGTGACGGGTGCCGGCTCGAACGGCGTCTTCCGGCAAAGCGACATGGAAGCGGCGCTGGCGGGCAACTGGTCGCCGCAGTCCATCGCGCATATCAACGTCGATGCCTCGGAACTCCTGTCCGACATGCATGGAAGTGCGGAATATCGCGCGAACCTGGTGAAGGTCATGGCCAAACGCGCCCTGGCATCTGCCGGCTGACGCGATTCGCTTATCGACAAGGGGCGGGACGCTTTCGGACGAAAGCTCCCGTCTCTTGACGCAAATCAATTCCCGATATTTTCACTGGCGCTACAACTCACATTGGAATAGTTCAAAAAAGGCGGGCCTTTTGCCGCAGGTGAGGTCTATTCACGTGCCGCGGGGTTGACGGGGCGCGCGACTGAACCCAAAACCGGAGCGGTTTCTGGAGTGTGAGAATGGATTTCGAGGCATTTTTTAAGAGCGAACTGAATGGTCTTCATAACGAAGGCCGTTACCGAGTGTTCGCCGATCTCGAGCGGCATCGCGGCAATTTTCCGCGCGCCACCCGGCATACTCCCGATGGTCCCCGCGAAGTTACGGTCTGGTGTTCCAACGATTATCTCGGCATGGGCCAGCATCCTGCCGTGGTCGAGGCGATGAAAGAAGCCATCGACCACTGTGGCGCGGGTGCGGGAGGCACCCGGAATATTTCTGGCACCACGCACTACCATGTTCTTCTCGAACAGGAACTTGCCGACCTGCACGGCAAGGAAGCCGGCCTGATCTTCAATTCCGGTTACATGTCCAACTGGGCGACGCTCGGAACACTCGGCCAGAAGATTCCAGGCCTCATCATCTTCTCCGATGCGTTGAACCACGCGTCGATGATCGAAGGCATCCGCCACGGCAAGTGCGAGCGGGTGATCTGGAAGCACAACGACCTCAACGACCTCGAAGCAAAACTGGCGGCTGCCGATCCGAATGCGCCGAAGCTGATCGCGTTCGAGAGCGTTTATTCCATGGATGGCGATATTTCGCCGATCAATGAAATCTGCGACCTCGCCGACAAGTACGGCGCGATGACCTATCTCGATGAAGTGCATGCCGTTGGCATGTACGGCCCGCGCGGCGGCGGCATTGCCGAGCGCGAAGGCCTGATGGACCGGATCACGATCATCGAGGGCACGCTTGGCAAGGCCTTTGGTGTGATGGGCGGTTATATCGCAGCATCCAGCGCGCTGTGCGACTTCATCCGTTCATTTGCCTCGGGCTTCATCTTCACCACGGCGCTGCCGCCGACGCTTGCGGCCGGTGCGATCGCTTCGATCCGCCACCTGAAGTCGAGCCCGTTCGAGCGGGCCCGCCACCAGGATCGTGTGCGCAAGCTGCGCGCCATGCTCGACAAGCAGGGCATTCCCCACATGCACAACCCGAGCCACATCGTGCCGGTCATGGTTGGCGATGCGGCCAAGTGCAAGTGGATCTCGGACATCCTGCTCGACACCTGCGACATCTATGTGCAGCCGATCAACTACCCGACCGTGCCGCGCAAGACCGAACGCCTGCGCATCACGCCGACGCCGCTGCATTCAGATGGCGATATCGAGCATCTGGTCGGCTCGCTGCACCAGCTCTGGTCCCGCTGCGCTCTGGCGCGGCACGTGGCCTAACCACACTTACCTCAAGGAAAATGGCCGCTCACGCGGCCATCTCTTTTTGTGCGATCAGTTCGCCGGCACGGCGCCTGGCTTCCGCGTCAGCGGCAAAAGCATCGTCCATGGACGCGGCGGCACCGTAGCCCACCATGTCGTCCATGACCTGTTCGGCAATATCGGCCATCTGGAGGAAGCCGATGCGGCCCTCGCAGAAGGCATGGAAGCTTATCTCTTCGGCGGCGTTCATCACCGCACCCTGCACACCACCGCGTTCCAACGCCGTGCGCGCGAGGCGAAGTGCGGGGAAACGAACCTCGTCCGGTGCCTCGAAATCGAGCCGGGCCAGCTTGGCGAAATCCAGCCGCTCGACATTGAGCTGCGGCCGCTCCGGATAGCTGAGCGCGTAACCGATGGCGGTGCGCATGTCGGGGCAGCCAAGTTGTGCCAGCACCGAGCCGTCCCGATAGCCCACCATGGAATGGATCACCGACTGCGGGTGGACGATGACCTCGATCTGCTCCGGCGCGACGTTGAAGAGGTGTTTTGCCTCGATCATCTCCAGCGCCTTGTTGAACATCGAGGCGCTGCCGATCGAGATCTTGAGGCCCATCGACCAGTTGGGATGGGCCCGAGCAACATCGGCCGTCACGCCTGCCATCTGCTCCCGGCTCCAGGTGCGGAACGGCCCGCCCGAGGCTGTCAGCACGATGCGCTCCACCGCATGGTGCTGGTTGTCTTCCAGGCACTGGAAGATCGCGCTGTGTTCGCTGTCGACGGGGATCAGCCTGCCGCCGCCTTCCGCTACTGCCTTCACGAACAACTCGCCGGCGGAAACGAGGCATTCCTTGTTTGCGAGCGCGATATCGGCGCCACGTTTGGCAGCCGCCAGCGTTGGAGCAAGCCCTGCGGTTCCGACGATCGCCGCCATCACGACATCCGCGTCGCGCGAGGCGGCCTCGATCAGCGCTTCACGCCCTGCGGCAACTTCTATGTCAGTTCCGGCTAACGCTTCCTTCAGCGCCGCATAACATTTTTCATCAGCCGTCGCGGCCAATTTTGCGCCGCTGGTCCTTGCCTGTTCGGCGAGAAGCGCAACATTGGCATTGCCTGTCACTGCGACGACGTCGAAGGCTTCCCTGCCGCCGAGCTGGTTCACGACATCGAGCGTGTTGACCCCAATCGAGCCGGTGGAACCCAGGATGCTGATGCGACGTCTGCCGGTTTCGGCCATGTTATCTTCCGTTTCACTAACTTTGTCCGGTCTACAAGCGAAAGCGCCCGCTCACAAGACCGATGGCGGATCAACCACGGGTGCGACCATGTGCGGCTTGAACGCGCGCCGCAGGACAGGTGAAATAACGCGATGAAGAGAACAATCGAGACGACATGCGTGATTGCCGGTGCGGGCCCCGGGGGTTTGATGCTCGGCTTCCTCCTGGCAAGGGCGGGCGTCGATGTCGTCGTTGTCGAAAAGCACGCCGACTTCCTGCGGGATTTCCGTGGTGACACGATCCATCCGTCGACGCTGGAAGTCATATCCCAACTCGGGCTGATCGAGCAGTTCCTGCAATTGCCGCATACGCGGGCGCCGAAACTGACAGCGGAGATGGGCGGCCGCACGATCACCATGGCGGATTTTTCGCGGCTGCCGGTGCAGAACCGCTTCATCGCCTTCATGCCGCAATGGGATTTCCTCAACTTCCTCGCGGAGCAGGCGGGGCGATATCCGAACTTCCGGCTGATCATGCGGGCGAAGGTGACCGAGGTTCTGGAAGAGGCGGGCAGGGTGAGTGGCATCACCGTCGCCACGCCCGATGGCGACGTTCGCATTCATTCCAGGCTCGTTGTCGGCGCAGACGGGCGACATTCCGTGGTGCGGGAAAAGGCCCGGCTGACAATCGAAAACTTCGGCACGCCAAGCGAGGTGGTGTGGATGAAGCTGTCCAAGCAACCGGGCGACCCGACGGATGTGATGGGCCATGCTGGCCCGCGGCAGGGTTTTGTATTGATCGACCGCGGCGACTACTGGCAATGCGGTTTCGTGATCCGCCGCACGACCTTTGCGCAGATCAAGGCGCGCGGCATCGACGCCTTTCGGCAGATGGTGGTGGATGTATCACCGCTGCCGGCCGAGCGGATGCAGGAGATCCGATCCTTCGATGACACAAGCCTGCTGACGGTGCGGATCGACCGACTGAAGCAGTGGTGGCGTCCCGGCCTCCTCTGCATTGGTGATGCGGCGCATGCCATGTCGCCGATTGGCGGTGTCGGCGTGAACCTGGCCATCCAGGATGCCGTGGCGGCGGCGAACATTCTCTCGGCCCCGTTGCGGGAAGGTAGGCTGTCGGACAGTCATCTTGCCGCGGTTGAGAAACGTCGCAGTTTCCCGACCCGCGCGACGCAGAAGCTTCAGCTGATGATGCGCAGCAGCCGGCGCAGCGACGAGGCGGATGACGAGAAGCGCAAGGGTCCGCCCGCCTTCATCCGCGGCATCGCGCGCTTTCCGCTGCTGGCGCACGTCGCCGGTCGCCTGATCGGCCTCGGCTTCAGGATGGAACGCGTGGCGACGGAGCGACGTCGTTGAATGCGTCGCTTGCTACGTCGATGAGCTTGGAAAGAAGTGGTGATCCCAGTTGGAGTCGAACCAACGGCCTCAGGATTAGGAATCCTGCGCTCGTTTTGGAGTGTTGACCTTGTTACTGGTTATTACCGGTAAGAGCTGCAGCTACAGGGAGTGGCAAGCGATGCACTGACGGGGGACGTATGGCGAAGGCAAGTCCAACGGACTATGCACCACAACTAAACGGCCGTTGGGCTTGCCTTCGCACTTCGTAATAAGTCGGGCGGAGCCCGGCATTTGGCGCAGCCGATTGGACCCGTCCGCAGGACGGGCTTGTAGGTAAGCATCGGGTGGACTTGAACCTAAGAGGGGGTCCTGATCCTTCGAGGAAGCTCAGTGGCGTTCCTGATGATAGCTTCGAAGGAGGAAGGTGGTTCGAATGCCCCAGCCTTTCCCGTCTGCAGGCTCCAGAAACTGGATCCCGTTTTCTTGGTAGTGCTCAGTAAGTTTGACCACGCTTTCTAGGCTAGCCGTTCCCTTCTCGACGAACACAACCGTCTTTGTGCTCAATCCGGAGTCTCTTGCGACCTCTGCTTGGGTCTTGCCGAGCAGGAGGCGGGCTGCAGCGAGTATTCGTTTCGGGACGTTCATTCCCGTTGATTGTCACCTTAGAACTCTCCTTTCAACAAATTGTTGACAACGGCTTTCAGAGTTACCGAAGGGTTATAAAAAATAACGGAAGATACATTGTGTATGTCACCATTGTTTATTATGAAGCTCTGGTCACGCATGGTTGCGCGAATCACGTGTAGCTCGCTCAAGCCCGAGCCTAATGTCTATTCTTGGACGGATGACGACGTTGAAGACTATCTCGCACGATCGCAAAGGCTTCGCTCTTCCAGAGTTCTTGGCATACGCTTCGATTAGCCGTGCTGTTCGACCCTACCGCCGCGCGCGCCGCTTTGCGCTGGGCCTAGTTATTCCTGACTGGAACTATAAGACGTCGTACCTAAAGGCGGCGCTAGCCATAGTAAATCCTGATTCCGAGTACCGGTTCGATGATCAGGCAAAGATCTTTGACGGAAGCAGAAGCGACGACACTCATGGTTCGATTATGGATATGCTGCTGAACGACCAGTCTATAATCCTCTTTCGACCTAGTGAGGCAGTGCCGTCAGATCTACGTCTTGGACTAGACGCGATAATCGAACTCTCCACCCCCGATACCCGGCGAGTCCAAGGTGTCGTGTACTGGGCGTACGGGATCCAGGTGCCAGAGGCACAGGCGAGAGCACTTGTTCGAACCGACTGGCAGCGCCTGAAGCTTGCGATGGCGCGAGGCCGACCGATCTCGCGAGTCCTGTCCGTCATCGAGAAGATGGCGCAGGCGGAGACGCCAGAGCAGAAGCCTGATCGGGATCCGGAGGCGCTCTCGCACATCCGGCTGGAGGACATGCAAGGATATGGTGAGGCGAAGGCCTGGGGCCTGGATTTGGCTTGCGACCTGACTGACTGGCGGGCAGGAACGCTCTCATGGGATGACGTCGATCGAGGCGTTCTTCTGTCGGGCCCGCCTGGTGTCGGCAAGACCATCTTTGCCCGAGCACTCGCGATTTCCTGCGGCGTGAAGTTGATCATCGGCTCGTACGCGAAGTGGCAGGCGAAGGGCTATCTTAACGATTTCCTCAAGGCGATGCAGAGGAGCTTTCAAGAGGCGAAGCAGTCTGCGCCTGCTATTCTCTTCATTGATGAGATCGACGCATTCGGGTCGAGGGAAGACGCCACCGGCAGTAACGCCTCCTATGACATCAAGGCCATCAACGGCCTTCTTGAACAGTTGGACGGGATCGAGGGACGTGAGGGCGTTATTGTGGTGGCTGCCTCAAATCATCCCGAGATGGTGGATCCAGCGATCATCCGATCCGGACGGCTCGATCGCCATGTGAGGATCCCGCTTCCGAATCTCCATGCGCGTGCTGCGATCTTCAGGTTGCATCTCCGCGAGAGTATGGCCGAGCAAGACTACCGGGTTTTCGCCGAACTTAGTGAGGGCGCTAGCGGTGCCGACATACAGAGGACAGTCAGGAATGCCAGACGCAGAGCGAGAAGGCTGCGGAGGGCCATCACCTTCGATGACGTGAGGTGCCATCTGCCGATCTCCGTGAGGATTCCACCGGAAGCACTGAGGGTGAACGCCGTCCACGAAATCGGACATGCAGTTGTTGGTTCCATCCTCGGCATGCCGCTCGTGGGTGTCGAGCTTACCACCAATGTCTTGGCGACCGCGGGAAACCAATCAGTGGGGAAGGCGATCTTCGAGCGCCAGCCATGGGTTCGGCGAAATAAGGACCACTACCTGGACATCATCGCCATGACGCTGGCGGGCATGGCGGCAGAGGAAGTTCTGCTGGGCAGCCATGACGACGGTTCGTCCGGTGGCCGTGGATCCGACTTGTACGACGCCACTCGGACAGTGATCGCAATCGAGCGGTCGCACGGGATGGGCAGAGGCCTTGCGTCCTTTGGGGATCTTTCTGACCAACCGATCAACGAGATCAGTCACATGGATCCAGCGCTGCTTGCGCGCGTTGATGCCACGTTGCAGGAGCAGTTCCGCCGGACCAAGAGCATCGTGGAGGAACATAGAGCAGTCTGTGAGAGCCTAGTCGACCTCCTTGTTGATCAGCTCAAGCTATCTGGGCAGGAGGTGCTGGATGCGCTCGATGAAGATCGAGATGCCTCTCCTCGAGCCCTTGGATCTGGGTAAGCTGGATAACGTAGCAGTTGGATACGGGAGGAAGGGATACTTCGATACCGGCCATGACATGAGTCCAGAACTCCCGGCTCAGAGGGCTTGCTTGTCGGAGGACGCAACCTTCAGGTCGAGCGGGTGCCGTGGAAAGTCGGTCGGTTGGCTCGACGTCCCCACGTGTTCGCCTACCTTTTTCATGACCTCCACCAGGGTCGCAGACAGTCGATTCAGCTCTGTGTGGTCGGTCACCCGCTCAGGAGCGTAGCGCGCGATCAGATACTCTCGTCTTGCGGTCATTTCCTCCAGGTGCAGAGCCGTTCTTTTTCGAAGCTTCAGTTTGGCGACTAAGGTTGGCTCAGCAAGATTGTGCATTCGCTTTCGGATTTCCTCGGGAGCAGCGCCTTCATGTCTCAGAAACGCGTTCACATAGAGTTCGATGGCGTGGATCGCCGCCATCCGGGCCGGGGCCGATGACAGTGGTACGAGCTTCTTCTGGCTCTCTCGAAACAAGACGATTGCGGCTTGATAGTAGGAGTTTGCCAAGGCGAGAATTTCGCGGACGCTGGCGTTCGAACCAGGATAATCGCCGCGCGAGGACACACTGGGGTGGGAGCTGCTCATCTACTGCCTCTGCTACGGTCTCACGGGGATCACTATTCCAAACGGTATAATCTCTCGACAAAGTCCTGGTTTAGATCCTGAGAGAAGCAGGTCCGGCAGCATTAAATCCATATCTTTGATCTCAACTCGGCAGATCAATGGCTCGAAGTTCATTCAGCCGCTGATCATAGATGGCATTGAGACAGCTCGCGTCACCGCCGCAGTTATTGCGATCCTTGAGCCACAGGCGCTGTACCGCCAGGAGACGCTTCCGCACGGACTTCTCGACGTTGTTCCGTATCCACATGTAGATAGAGTTCATGGCACGATCCTTGGCCCACAGTTCCGGCGTCTGGCATAGTGACAGCTCTGTGGGCGTCGCGGCGTCAGCACATGGAAAACTTGGCCCCTCAACGCCTGTTTCCTGCCCTTGTCCACGCAGGTGTGCCTCCGTCTCGACGCAGAGCAAGAGTGCGCCCTTCTCGTTCAGTTGAGACTTCACTTGATCAAGAAGAGGAGTCCACAGTTCGATCCACTTGTCGCCCCCAACCAATTGACTGCCTTCAGCGAAGGTCGCTTCATGTGCGCGTTTGACCGCTATCGGATCCGGCTGAAGGAAGGGGGCGCATCGGGACTGCAACAGCGAGTATGATACAAACCGATCGGCATACACATCCACTGTAGGGTTTGCCGACGGCGTGGTGATGTTGCCACCGTCCACCCTGTAGGTCTCGATGCCCAGCATCCGTGCGCGGTCTGGGGTGAGTAGCAGGAAGTCGTCCGGCCCTGCGGCCGTGAAGTATCGAATTGCCTCGATGCGAAGCCCCAGGTGCGTGAGGTAGGAACCAATTTCGGCGTTCGCGACACCGCTTTCGCGATACTCGCCGTTCTCCTCCCGATAGGCCGCATGGAACCCGATCAGCGAAGTATCTGACATGTACCGCCGGACACCAGACACCCAGATCAACCCACAGGCGGAAAAGCACTCCTGATCAGCGGCGACCATCGTCGAGAAGCCTGACATCCGGATCGTCGCTCCAATCTGCAACGCTTCCTTCACAAGACCACCGGGGCTTTTCAGAATGACGGACGCTCGATCAAGGCCATCCGTCAGCTTCGAGAACTTCTCACCGTCGCCTTGCTCTATCGGGCCCCGCAAGCTGATAAGCGGCACAGCAACTCCCGGGAGGTCAATCTTCTCGATTTCTGCCGCTTTCGTGATGGTGCCGCCGTAAAGTAGCACCCCCAAAGCCACGCCCAGCCATTTCGCCCCTAATACCACAGAAATCCCCAGTGCCGTGCCCCGCAACTCCGCTTACATTATGCCTGTCGGCCTGTTCGCCGCTAGCCCTCGAGACAAGGGCGTGCCGGATCTATTAGCAAATGTCACAAGATGGCTTATGATGGCGATCAGGTCATTGTCATCGGGAGCGAGACGTGCCGAACGAAACCGCTCGAGGTTCCAGAGAAATGGAGGAGCGAGCTGCCGCTGCGCGCCAACGTTTTGAGCAAGCCACTTTGGACATGGCTTCAGAGGGACGTTTCGGCGGAACGCATGCAAGGTCATCCGAGATAGACATGATGGAAGAAGCCACTCGCCTCGTAAAAGAAGCTCGAAGACCCGAGTAGCCATCTAGTCGTTGTGGAATCTGCTACATAATTCCAGGAAACCTTGTTCCGCACCGGTCGCCATCCTCACTGATCAGCCTAGTGCATCCCATAGCCGCCATGCGACGCAGCCTGGCGAAGGTCACGGCGGCCCCGTGCTTCTTGATGAGCGCTGCCCGGTCAAGTGATCCGGATCGGTCGCAGGCACGGCACTCGACCTCGATGAGAGGAACGCGCACCTCGCGCAGCGTAGACGTTAGATCAAGCGGTTTCTTGCTTCGGCTCAACGCTTCCTCACGATTCTGGAACCACAAAGACGGGATCAGATCCGGCCACGGCGCTGGAGCGTCTCGCGGTTGCGCCTCTCGCCGACTTTAATGCGCGAGGTGCCAGAGGGTCTGAAGCCGGACTTGTGTAGCGCGATGGCGAGCGTCGGCCGGGTCGAGCGGAGGAGGTCTTTGATCGTCTTGAGAGAGAAAATCATCCAGTCCTCAGGGAGTGAGTTAGAGGCGCGGCGTGGAACGGCGCTTGTTCTAGGGCGACAATACCTCGTGCGACGACCATGACAAGGTCCTTGCGATCATCTCGTTATGCGAAACCGAAATTTCCTCAATAAAGCCGGTCACTTACAAGCGCGTGCTAGAGACATGATTCGCAAAGAGAATCTTCGATTCTTCTAATGCTGTGAGATTGTATTCCTATTTTCTGCCCGCTTGACTCTCGGTTTGCGAAGGAACAGAAGAGGAACATCAGTCATTTTGATGGCATGAAGTCGTCTTCCAATGAACGCTAGCCGGAAGGATTCAGCGAACGATGTCGGCTGTCCTACGGGATCAGGTCCTGGCTGAACTGCGTGAACGCATCTCCTCGATCGAGGGGGAGGGCGTGAAGAGGGCTGGGTTTTTGCCATTCGGGGTTCCGGAGATCGATGCCGTCCTCCCGGGGGGTGGCCTCGCTCATGGCGCGCTTCATGAGTTCGCGGGGGGCGGCTCGGGTACTGTTGACGGAGCCGCGGCCGCGCTCATGGCCGCTGGTATAGCTGCGCGGACGAAGGGGCGGGTCGCGTGGTGCCTGACGAGGCCCGACCTCTTCATGCCAGCATTGGCCCAGGTCGGACTGCACCCCGACAGGATCGTGTTCGTGGAGGGCGACAGGGAGGAGGACGTGCTGGCGAGCATGGAAGAATGCATCTCCTATGGAGGACTAGGTGCCGTCGTCGGAGAACTCGTGAGACTCCCGATGGTGGCGTCCCGTCGCCTGCAGCTTGCTGCCGAGCGTACCGGGACGATAGCCATCGCGGTGAGGCGCTGGCGGCGGCAGACGGAGGCAAACGATTTCGGACAGCCGACCGCGTCGACGACGAGGTGGCGGGTCAGCGTCCTTCCCTCGGAGGAGCTTCCGGTACCGGGACTGGGGCGTGCGAGGTGGCTGCTTGAACTGATGAGATCGCGTGCGGGCGAGTGTGCAGAGTTTGAAATCGGGGCCTGCGATGACAAGGGTTGTATCCATCTATCTTCCCGATCTGGCAACCGATCGGATACGTCGGGCCGATCCCGCAATACCGCCTGAGCAGGCCATTGCGGTGATCGCGAAGTCCGGATCCAGGCGCTGGGTGTCGGCGGCCGACGACGCGGCCCGCAAGGCTGGGGTGAGGGTAGGCATGCCGGCGGCGAAGGCTCAGGCAATCTTCCGCGATCTGATGATGATCGACGCCGATCATGTAGCCGATGCCGCCGCCCTCGAACGGATCGCGCTCTGGGCGCTGACGGTTTATTCCCCGATCGTTGCCGTCGATGGCCCCGACGGACTCGTTCTGGACACAGAAGGCGCAGACCATCTGCAGGGCGGCGAAGAGACCATGCTGACCGGGATCGCCAACAGGTTCCGGTCGAAGGGACTGACGGCTAAAGTTGCCATCGCCGACACCTGGGGCGCAGCACATGCATGTGCGCGAGCTATCCAACGGGAGACGGTCGTCGTTCCGCGAGGCGAGACGTTCCGCGCCGTCGAGCGGCTGCCGATCCACCTGCTCAGGCTTCCTGACAAGAACATCGATGACCTTCGGACGCTCGGCTTCCAGACCGTCGGCGAGCTTGGGAACACTGCGCGAGCTCCGCTCGCTCTCCGCTTCGGGCCGGAGATCGGGCGTCGGCTCGACCAGATGCTGGGCAGAGCGTCCGAGCCGATAGAGCCGATACGCGCGCCAGAATGGATCGAGGTCTCGCGGGCTTTCGCGGAACCGATCGGTGCAGCGGAAACAATCAACAAGTATGTTGGCCGCCTTGTCATCCAGCTCGTCGCCGAACTGCAGCGCCAGGGCCTGGGCGTACGCCGCACCGACCTGATCGTCGACAAGGTCGACGGTTCACGTCAAGCGATCCGTGCAGGAACTGCCAAGCCAGCCCGCGACGTTGCCTGGCTGACGAAGCTCTTCAGGGACAGGACAGAGAAGATCGAGCCTGGCTTCGGCATCGAGAAGCTGACGCTCGTCGCGGTGATGTCCCAGCCGCTCGATGAGGAGCAGCGTTCGTCGACGCTCATCGACGAGGAGACTAGCGACATCACTCCTCTCATCGACGTTCTCGGAAACCGTGGCCAGCGTGTCTATCGCCTGGCACCCGTCGCTTCCGACGTTCCTGAGCGGAGTGTACAGAGGATAGCTGCTGCCGCGGAGCCGAGCGGTGAGATCTGGAACCACCAGTGGCGTCGTCCGGTGCGGCTGCTCGACCGTCCCGACCGCATCACCGCAATCGCCCTTATGCCCGACTATCCGCCGCGGAGTATCACGTGGCGTGGCAGGAGGCACAATGTCGCCCGCGCCGACGGGCCGGAGCGCATCTTTGGCGAATGGTGGAAACGCGACAGCGAGCTTGAGGCGGTGCGCGACTACTACGTCATCGAGAACGACGTCGGCGAGCGCTTCTGGATATTCCGCTCCGGCGACGGCGTCGATCCGGAAACCGGGGACCATCAGTGGTTCATGCACGGGATCTTCGCATGAAGTACGCTGAGCTTCAGGTCACGACAAACTTCTCCTTCCTCCGAGGAGCCTCATCTGCGGACGAGCTTTTCGCTACCGCCAAGGCACTCGGCATCGACGCACTGGGCGTCGTCGACCGCAACAGCCTCGCCGGAATCGTGCGTGCACTTGAAGCCTCCCGGGCGACGGGTGTCCGTCTCGTGGTGGGGTGCCGCCTCGACCTGCAGGACGGCATGTCGATCCTTGTCTATCCTACTGACCGCGGGGCTTACTCCCGCCTCACCAGGCTGCTGACGCTGGGCAAGAGCAGGGGCGGGAAAAACAATTGCGTCATCAACCTGGATGATGTGGCACTCTATTCCGAAGGCCTCATCGGCATCCTGGTGCCAGACCTCCCGGACGAGACATGCGCCGTCCAGCTCCGCAAGATGCAGGAGATCTTCGGCAACCGCGCCTACGTCTCGCTTTGCCTGCGTCGTCGTCCCAACGACCCGCTCCGCCTTCACGAGCTGTCCAACCTCGCGGCGAAGTTCCGCGTCCGGACGGTCGTCACCAACGACGTCCTCTTCCACGAGCCAGGCCGCCGCCAGCTTCAGGACGTGGTTACGTGCATCCGGAACAACACCACGATAGACGCGATCGGCTTCGAGCGAGAGCGCCACGCCGACCGATACCTGAAGCCGCCCGAGGAGATGGAGCGGCTGTTTCCCGCCTACCCGGAAGCGCTGAGCCGCACGATGGAGATCGTCGAACGCTGCAAGTTCTCGTTAGAAGAGCTGACCTACCAGTATCCGGAGGAAGCGATAGTTCCGGGTATGGACGCCCAGCAGTCGCTGGAGCACTACGTTCGCGAGTGCATCCCGAACCGCTATCCTGAAGGGCTGCCGCAGAAGGTGCTCCGCGCAGTGAAGCACGAACTCGAGCTGATCAAGGAGATGAAGTACGCGCCTTATTTCCTGACTGTGTACAGCATCGTCAAGTTCGCCCGTTCGCAAGGCATTCTTTGCCAGGGTCGGGGTTCCGCCGCCAATTCGGCCATCTGCTATATCCTCGGCATCACGAGCATCGATCCCGAGACCAATGACCTTCTTTTCGAGCGCTTCGTCTCGAAGGAGCGCGACGAGCCGCCGGACATCGACGTGGACTTCGAGCACGAGCGCCGCGAGCAGGTCATCCAGTGGATCTACAAGACCTATGGCAAGGAGAAGGCGGCGCTCTGTTCGACGGTCACCAGATATCGGGCGAGGGGTGCGATCCGCGACGTCGGCAAGGCGCTCGGCCTGCCGGAGGACGTAATCAAGGCATTGTCGTCCGGCATGTGGTCGTGGTCGGAGGAGGTCAGCGACCGGAACGTCCGCGAGCTGAACCTTAATCCGGAGGACCGCCGTCTGGTCCTTACGCTCAAGCTAGCCCAGCAGCTCATGGGCGCGCCCCGGCATCTCGGCCAACATCCCGGGGGCTTTGTCCTCACGCATGACAGGCTGGACGACCTTGTGCCGATCGAACCGGCCTCCATGAAGGACAGGCAGATCATCGAGTGGGACAAGGACGACGTGGAGGCGCTCAAATTCATGAAAGTCGACGTCCTGGCCCTCGGGATGCTGACCTGCATGCAGAAGGCGTTCGACCTGATCCGCGAGCACAAGAACGATGATCTCGACCTTGCGACGATCAGGCAGGAGGATCCGGCCACCTACGCCATGATCCGACGCGCGGACACCTTGGGTACTTTCCAGATCGAAAGCAGGGCGCAGATGGCCATGCTGCCCCGCATGAAGCCGCGCACGTTCTACGACCTGGTGGTGCAGGTGGCGATCGTCAGGCCCGGCCCGATCCAGGGCGACATGGTGCACCCCTATCTTCGCCGACGGGAAGGCAAGGAGAAGGTCGAGTATCCGACACCGGAGCTTAAAGCCGTCCTCGGCAAGACACTTGGTGTCCCGCTCTTCCAGGAGTCGGCAATGAAGGTCGCGATGGTCTGCGCCGGGTTCACCGGAGGCGAGGCTGATCAGCTTCGCAAGTCCATGGCGACTTTCAAGTTCACCGGAGGGGTGTCGCGGTTCAAGGACAAGCTGGTCAGCGGCATGATCAGGAACGGCTACTCCACCGAGTTTGCCGAGAAGACCTTCACGCAGCTCGAAGGATTCGGCAGCTACGGCTTCCCGGAGAGTCACGCGGCGTCTTTCGCGCTCATTGCTTATGCTTCGAACTACGCGAAGTGCCACTTCCCGGAGGTCTTCTGCGCCGCGCTCCTGAATTCCCAGCCGATGGGCTTCTACGCACCCGCGCAGATTGTTGGGGATGCGCAGAAGCACGGCGTCGAGGTTCGGCCAGTCTGCATCAACCGCTCCCGCTGGGACTGCACGCTTGAGCGTATCGGCAACAGCGACCGTCACGCCGTTCGTCTTGGAATGCGCATGGTCAAGGGGCTGGCGGTTGCCGACGCAGCCCGGATAGTGGCCGCGCGTATGAACCGCGACTTCGAGAGCGTCGATGACGTCTGGAGGCGATCTGACGTGCCGACGGAGGCGCTGGTACAGCTCGCCGAGGCGGACGCGTTCCTTCCGTCGCTGAAGCTTCAGCGCCGCGACGCACTCTGGGCGATCAAGGCGCTTCGCGACGAGCCCCTTCCGCTCTTCGCTGCGGCCGCCGAACGCGAGGCTGCGGTCATCCCGGAGCAGCAGGAGCCTGAGGTCGAGCTGCGGCAGATGACTGAAGGGCACAACGTCATACAGGATTACGGGCATGTCGGCCTGACGTTGCGACAACATCCCATTGCGTTCCTCCGGAGGGATCTGGAGAAGCGCAGAATCGTGACCTGCTCGGAAGCCATGAACGCGCGAGACGGGCGCTGGGTGATGACTGCCGGACTGGTTCTCGTGCGGCAGAAGCCAGGGTCGGCGAAGGGCGTGATGTTCATTACCGTCGAGGACGAGACCGCCCCGGCGAACGTCGTGGTCTGGCCGAGCCTCTTCGAGAAGAGACGTCGTGTTGTCCTGGGAGCGTCGATGATGGCGATCAACGGAAGGGTCCAGCGGGAAGGCGACGTCGTCCACCTCGTCGCTCAGCAGCTCTTCGACCTCAGCGGCGACCTCTCGGGACTGGCCGACCGCGACGTCGACTTCAAGCTGCCGACGGGCAGGGGAGATGAATTCGCTCATGGTGGCGGTCCGGATCCGCGAGACAGGCCGAGGCCGGTGCCGGAGCCGCGCGACATCTTCGTCAGGGATCTGCACATCGACACGTTGAAGGTGAAGGCACGGAATTTTCAGTGACGTCGGCCGCTTTCGGGCCGGAGGTGAAATAGCCGATGGCTGCTGCTTTGCGCCTCCCTTGCTGCCGTTCGGGGCCGCTAGATTACTCATTGCATGCTGCCATACGTCTCGGCCGGACTAACCCTCCGGAGGTCGCAAAGCATTCGCCGACTTAATGAATAATGCCGTCCGAGAACCTTTGCGTGACGGATGTTAAATACCCTTCGCCAGAATTTCTGGTTGTCAGGAGAGGGGTACATTGCTTTGACAAAGCTGCTCGTGGATAAATCAGACAACGAGCGTTAGTGTAGATGGCAATGTCTCGATTCGAATGACAACTCTAGGGTACGACTTGAATGCATCTTCATTCGATTGAGTTGAAGATAAAGCGCTTACGTGCACGTTCCGCTCCGAGGGTCCTTGACCTATTCGCAGGCTGCGGAGGGTTGTCGCTAGGTTTCCAAGCCGCGGGCTGCGATATTACGGCTGCGGTTGAATTTGACGCTGATGCTGCCCGTTCTCACGGGCTCAATTTTCATGGCGGTGACCCTGAGCACGGAAAAGCGCGCGACATCACTAACACCAAGCCCGCCGATCTTACCCGCGACCTCGGACTAGGCGACCCAGCATTAGCATTCGATATTATCGTAGGGGGGCCGCCATGTCAGGCTTTCGCCCGCGTAGGTCGTTCAAAGCTCAGGGAAGTCTCGGATCATCCGGAAGCCTTCCGGCATGACAAGCGTGCGCGGCTCTATATTGAGTACCTTGACTACGTCGAAGCATGCTCTCCTCTGATGGTTGTCATGGAAAACGTGCCAGACATGCTCAATCATGGAGGCCACAACATCGCAGCCGAAGTCTGCGAGGTTATGAGCAGCAAAGGATACACTTGCACCTATACGTTGTTGAACGCCGCATTCTATGGCGTTCCTCAGATGCGAGAGCGCATGTTTCTGGTTGCTGTTCGGAAGGAACTGTTACCCGAGCGGATCACTCTTCCAGAGCCGACGCATTGGATTTCTCTTCCCCCAGGTTATGAAGGTTCCCGCTCTGTCGCGCTGAAGCTATTGAATCGTACGTTCGGCAGCTCCGCCGATCCATACTATCAACCAGCACCCCAGGCTAAGCGTGGTCTCCCCGGTGCCGTCTCTGCGGAAGATGCTTTAGGCGACCTGCCGACCATTGATGCGCGTAAGATGCTGGAACTGGGGACACTTAAACGAGGAGCTAGGCGGATGTCGGACGCGATGCCGTATCCGATCTCCTCTCGCCCCTCCCGGTATGCGGCGCTGATGCGCGAGTGGCCGGGTTTTGAAGCGAAACCACATCTCGTGGATCATGTGATACGCTACCTGCCCAGAGACTATCCGCTGTTTGCTCGTCTCAATCCCGGCGACCAATATCCTGAGGCCTACCGACATGCGGTTGAAATGTTCCATGAGGCCGTTGAACAGAAGAATGCTGGCGGAAAGCCCCTCATGGAGGGGTCGGAAGAATGGAACGCTCTGTGGAAAAGCATTGTACCTCCATACGATGCATCAAAGTTCCCCAATAAGTGGCGAAAGATGGAGGCAGATAAGCCAGCGCGAACGCTCCTAGCCCACCTTGGTAAAGACAGTTACACCCACATTCATTACGACAGTAAGCAAGCTAGGACGATATCGGTGCGGGAAGCCGCCCGGCTGCAGTCTTTCCCAGACGGCTTTAGGTTCTCAGGAACGATGAATCCCGCGTTCCGCCAAATTGGTAACGCAGTTCCGCCCTTGCTTGCCAAGGCAGTCGCAGAGGCACTACTCGCCCAGATAACGGCGGCTCTCGACGCTTCTACAGGTCCAATGTGCCTGACCACTAGACGGAACTAGTAAACGATGGACAGCGAAATTATCATCGTAAGATCGCTGACAGAATCAGACCTTGGGCTGTTCGCTGCCCATCGCGCCGCCGCAACAAGTAAGCAGCGGGCCATACAGATGAATGTGCCGGTAGTCCGCCGATTGCTCTCTGATGAGGCCTTCGCTCGTGGCGCGGTAGAGCTTTCTAGCACGTGTACCTTTGGCGACACGGTTAATCATGAGGACCGCTGGCTAGGCAAGACAGGCAAGAATTGGCGGCTGGGAGGCAATCAGATCAAAGGCGAGGTCTTTGCTCAGCTCGATTGCAAGGATTTCCTCCTACTCCGCTCAAAAGTAGGAAATAACGGCGATACGCCAATAACTATTACGTTCATATCTCGATCGACAGATCGACTGCTACATGCCGGTCTTGTAGCTATCGTCGAGAAAACGTTGTCTTCCAGTATGTCGGTTTTCGAAGAGGGTGATGCGCTCTTCGCTTCAATCGCCCGATACTGTGTCTCTGATCGGGATGCACTCCTTAATCATGAGGCTCCAAGGAAACCTATCCTTAAGGAACCCGCACCCAAGGCAGTCATCGCGCCGATGCCTGAGGATGAGGTGGCAACTAAGAAGCATCGTTCCAGAACCGTGAAAGAGAGGCTAAAGACACCACACATCCTGGAGAGAATGTTGAAGGTCGCGGGTGATCTATCAGCTCCCGCTCAGTTACGCTTCATGGAGACGGTAGGCGAGCTAGCCTCACAACTTCGCGCCGTGCTTTTAGAGACCGGCGGTATCGTCAAGATCGAAAAGGATCACCCTAGCCTCTGGCGCAAAGTGGCGGGTAAACCCATTGGTTTCGTTGACGGTGGGCTAGCTAATCTTTCAATGCTTGGGTCTGCGCCTATCGCGGCCCGTGTTGGAGGGTATATCGTCACCCCGGGAGATCAGAGCCCGGAACGTGAACGCTTCAGTATGTTGAAGCACCTCATCGACGAGCTGTACGCCAACGATGAGGATGGCGCTTACGACGACACATTTCCGGACATTGGTGCTTTGCGAGATGCTGCGCGCATCTCCATCGAGGCTGCTGGTGCTGTTCAGATGCTGCGGGAAACAAGCAATATCTCTACAATATTCATGCATGGCGCGCTTGTGAATCCTGTATCTCGATACACCGACGTGATGAAGGATGGCCAGATACGCCACAGGTTCCCCAATTTTTCGAAGAGCGCTATAGCAGAGTTGCTCCCGGGTGAGGCGCACAGGCGAGACAGCCGAGAACGCAACTTCATCAGCGTTTACCTGAGACAATTAGAGCTGCTTCAGGAAGCTAGTGCTGTCGTTTGCGGAGTAATCGAGCGGGAGAGCACCACCAACTCGGTACTACGTGCGGTTCTCAGTAGCTTGGATGACCACGAACTAAAGGATTTGCTGCCAGTGCCACCGCACGAGTGGAAGGCATGGTTCTTACATGCCGTCGATCCTGCGGACGACGACGATTTCGAAGGCCAGCGCATTACCGATCCGCTCCTGTTTCGTTGCCTCCTTGAACCGGGCGAAGCTCTACGTCCAGTTGTTCTCGATAGGAATTTGCTTCGTAAAGCGCCCTTGGCTTGGCAGGAGGAAATTGGAAAGTATCCCAAGCCGAGGGTTTCGTATCTGCAGGTGACAGAGTGGTCTGCACCGATCCGAATGGAGCTGTTCGAAAAGGACGCAGCGGAGTTCGAGAGCACTGCAGAGCTTGTTATGCATTGCTCGTTGCTTTTGCCGCACTATGCCTTCCCTGTCGGGCTTGATATAGTTGATAAATTTGCAAAAGTCCCAAACTGGATGAGCAGACCCATTAACACCTTCACGGCAGTGCAAGCTCTCAAAAAGGCACTCGACAATGAAGATGCCAAACTCTTCGATGGCCTGAGGCGGATGCTATGTGGCTCAGGCCGTGAGTGGTTACTACGTCCGACGATAGGACGTTGAGGTACGACATTTGGGGGGAACGTGCATGCTGGATAAAGTGATGAGTGAGTGGCGGCCCGTAGGAACGGTGGTCGGTAACGCTGGCACAAGTGAGTTCACATTCATCCTAAAGCAGTTCCAGGCGAAAGTTGGAGATATCGTGGCGCTCGGGATGGAAGTGCCCAACGGCACCTACTCCTCCCGCTCTCGGATATACGTCTGGGCTCGACTTACTGAAATCCGGCGTTTTAATCCGTTTTTCCCGTTCGAGGCAGCTCAGGAGATTGCAGGTGAGGGCATATCGCTAGAGGATACGGTCTTGTCGGGAACACGCGACCAGCTTGAGGCTGTAGGGCTCATCCTTGGAGCAACATCCGAGAGCAATCTATCAAGCCTCCATCCACTTACATATCCAGTTAAACCCGCGTCAACGGTCTTCCATCCTCCCGCTGAGGCTATCCGCCAACTTTTAGTTGGAGGCAGAGAAGACGAACGTAAAATTGAGATTGGCAGCCTAATTGCGCGGTCGGATGTTGAAGTTAATTTGTCTGCATCGCGCTTGGTTTCTCGCCACCTAGCAATCCTGGCTATGACGGGCGGAGGGAAAACCGTTGCTGCACGGCGCATAATCCGAGAACTGATACGAGAGCGATACCCTCTTCTGATTCTTGATCCTCATGGCGACTACATCGGGCTAGCGAAATGCCAGGAGATGTTACAGGAGGAGGCTCCCGGTTGCGAAATAAAGATCTTCTACCCTGAGCTGCTGATGCAGCAGCAGGGCGAAGCACTGATCGAAAAAGTCATTGCCCAGATGACTGATGGTGTAAGTGAGCCGCAAGCCGACTACCTTCGATCGCTATTCAACAACTTGCCATCGAAAGAAGGCGAACCTGCTATTGACTACATCGAGCGCCTCATCGCTCGTGTTGAGAAGGATGTAGCTCAGACCGGCAACCAGCGGATGGTACCAACCATGTATGCTGTCCGCCGCTCACTTCGCATTGTCCACGGTCGCTTGTCAGGTATGAGGAAGACCAGCGCCATGATGCGAAGCGGATCAAAATTACAGGAGTTACCCTTTGAACCGCTGCCTAACCCGTTCAGTCAGCCGGAGAAGATTATCAAGCCAGGGCAGGTCTCGATCTTGTACCTAGGCGGATACGACCACATAACCCAGTGCTCCATCGCAGCGATAACTCTTGAAACCCTGTTCGAGTTTCGTGCGAACCTGACCAACAGAATTGCGCCGTTTTTTACCGTCGTTGAGGAAGCACACACCTTTATCCCCTCCTCAAGGGAAGGGACTGAGAACGCGGTGTCTCTACCGGTTATTCGCAGGATTATTACTGAGGGCCGAAAATTTGGGACAGGCCTGATGCTAATATCGCAGCGACCCAGCCGCCTAGATGAGACGATTGTATCACAGTGTAATTCATTCTTGATCCTTCGACTGGTAAACCCACGTGACCAGACGTTTGTCCGTTCAATAATGGAAAATCTAACGGAATCAGATGCTCGCATGATACCTGGCTTTGGCCCTGGCCAAGGTATAGTGAGCGGTCAAGTTGTTCGTTTCCCATTGCCCGTTCGGGTGAAGATGGACGATGAACTTCGCTTATCTGAAATTGGGGACGAGGATTTCTTTGAACAGGCAGAAGACTGGAAGCCTGACAGGCGAGCATCAGCGCGCAAGATAGCCGAAGTCTCCATGGAAAAGGTAGCGCGTGGCCGTAAGAAGCCGGCCCCCAGCGCCAGTAACGATCCCCCCAAGACATCTGCTAGTTCAGTCTCGTCGAGGGGCACGAAATCTGTAAGTACGAAGGTCAAAACTGCTTCAAAATCAAAAAGAGGTGCTAGTGCCGGTAATAAGAAGCGAACACGCACGAAGAGCCTTGCGTAATTGGCAGACGTTCTGAACAAGGAGCAACGGCGTCTCAATATGAGCCGCATTCGCTCGACGAACACCAAGCCAGAGATGGTACTGCGGAGAGGACTCCACGCACTCGGCCTACGGTACCGCCTCCACGTCCATGGCATGCCTGGAAAACCGGACTTGGTCTTCTCGCGGAAGCGAACCGCTGTTTTCGTTCACGGCTGTTTTTGGCACGGCCATCGGTGTCACCTCTTCAAACAGCCCAAAACCCAGACGTCTTTCTGGATGGATAAGATCAGTAAAAACACTCAGCGCGATCAGGCAGTGATCAGCGCTCTCATCAACCAGAGCTGGCGTGTGCTCATCGTCTGGGAGTGCTCGGTAAGAGGTAAGCAGAGGTTCTCTACCGAAAGCGTGATTGATCGATGCCGCCGTTTCATCATGCAGGAGGAACCGCCGTATCATGAGATATCTAGTCTGGACGCAACCAGCATCCTCTAAACTATGCCGCGGAATAAAGCTTAGCACGCGAAAGCGTCTTGTTGGACGCTCCGATGTACCAAGCGTTCATACGACTATCCCAACTTCTACATTCCACAAAAAGGTCCCATGAGAAGTCATAGATTGCTTCCAGCGTCCAATCTCGCTGTACCTTTACTACCAGCAGGTGCTCAAAAAGCTGCTTATCCTTCACCTCTTGGTCGGGATACACGGTTCCAGTTTTCTTCGCGTTGCAGATCGTCTTGATCGAGTACCGTTCTCCCTTTCGAGATATGGCATCAACGTTAGCGGTTCCTACAGGCGCGGCTTGCAAATTGGGACAGCCGGGTGTGTTATTGAAGAAGTGGATTGCCAGTTCCTCGCCATACTGCCCTAGTGTGAACGCGATCTTTCGCTTACGCATTTCCACATCAAGCGCTGCGCGCAGCTTGATAAGGCCGTTATCGTCCAGGCCGGAAAGTGCATCGATAGCATCTGCCACTTTAAGTCCTTCGACCTACCGCCAGTTGTCACCCTGGTCTGCCTCTTGCGCACGGATTTCACCTACCCATCATGGACAAAAGACGGACACGCCTCCAGGTTGCCGCAGAACAATCCACATCTAAGTCACCATTTGTAGATTGAATGCTTCGTAACCAGCCGGATCGTCAGGTGTCAGGTAGTGGGGCTTTTCCAGGTATACCCGTCCGGAGCTGTCGGCGGGTACGAAATTCTCGATGTCGATCGTTTTCACGGTGTCGAGCTGGACGGGTCGAGATCAGTCCTCGAACAGGATCACGACGTCCTCCTCGCCCCGATCGTAGCCGTTTGCCTCGTTAGTCGTGTCGTCTCGCAATACGTGGACCGGGCCAAAGGCGGTCCTGCCGAGGAACAGAAACAGGAAGATCGTAAGCGGTTAGCCGATAGCGTCAGGCCTGAAGTTCCAGGGCATGAGCGCGTCCAGCTCGGATACTGGCCAGCCTTTCGCGATGCGGGTCAAGGTCTGGGAAAGCCAGTCGAGCGGATCGACGTTGTTCATTTTGGCCGTCTGGAGAAGCGTGGCCAGCGTCGCCCACGTCCGTCCACCGCCCTCGCTGCCGGCAAATAGACTGTTCTTTCTCGTAATTGTTTGAGGCCTGATCGCGCGCTCGACGATATTGGAGTCGATTTCGATCCGGCCGTCCGTCAGGAAACGCTCCAGTGCTTCGCGCCGGGTGAGCGCGTAACGGATTGCTTCGGCGGTCTTGGACTTGCCAGAGACCTTGCCCAGCTCCTTCTCCCAAAGATCAAAGAGTTCGGAGACGATGGTTGCAGATCTTTCCTGACGCAGCACCGAACGGCTGTCGGCATCCCGACCGCGGACCTCATCCTCGATGCGCCACAGCTCGGTCATCGCGATGATCGTGTCCGTTGCAGCCTTTGAGACACCACTGATGTGAAGGTCGTAAAACTTGCGGCGAAGATGCGCCCAGCATCCTGCGAGCCGGATCGTTTCATTGCTGCCGTCTTTGGCACGCGTCTTGGCGAGACTGGTATAGGCCGAGTAGCCGTCAACTTGCAGGATGCCGCTGAATCCGGCGAGATGACGGACCACGCAGTCAGCGCCCCTACTGTCCTCAAACCGATAGGCCACCATCGGCGGGCTGGTTCCACCATAGGGTCGATCATCGCGAGCGTAAGCCCATAGCCAGGCCTTCGTCGTTTTTCCCGAACCGGGCGCAAGAGTGGGTAAGGTCGTTTCGTCGGCGAAGATCCTTTCGCCCTCCTTGACGCGCTCAAGGATGTAATCGGCGCAAATCTGAAGTTCGAAGCCCAGATGCCCCATCCACTGGGCCATCAACGATCGGCTGATCTCGACACCGTCGCGTAGATAGATTGCCTCCTGCCGGTAAAGCGGAAGGCCGTCGGCGTATTTGGAGACGGCGATATAGGCGAGCAGCCGCTCCGTCGGCAGGCCGCTTTCGATGATGTGCGCCGGTGCCAAAGCCTGGAGCACGCCATCGTGGCCGCGGAAGGTGTATTTGGGGCGACGCGTCACGATGACCCGGAACTTCGGCGGCACGACATCCAGCCGTTCGGAGCGATCCTCACCAATCAGGACCTTTTCCAAGCCCACGTATTCAGCAGGGATCTCCGGCTCGATCACTTCCTCGATGCGTTCGAGATGAGCGGCAAAGCCCTTGCGCGGACGTGCTGCCCGTTTCGGCTTGTCCTTGGCCGCTTGATCAAGCTCGCTCTGGATTGCCGAAAGGCCGGTCTCGACTTCCTCGAAGGCAAAGGACACCTGCTCGTCATTGACACCAAGGCGCAGTCGCTCGGAACGGGTGCCATGTTGGGTACGCTGCAGAACCTTCAGGATCGATGTGAGGTTGGCAATCCGCTCGTTGGCGCTCTTCTCCACCGCCTCCAACCGGGCGATCTCAGCTTCAGCGGCCTTCAGTCGGGCTTGTTTCGCAGCCTGCTCGCGCGCCATCGCGAGGACCATCGCTTTCAGCGCGTCAACGTCGTCCGGCAGGTCGTGAGGGGGCAAATCCATGGCAATGAGTAGAGCACAAAAACAGCCGTTTTCCCAACCATTACAGCGGCATGATTCATCTTGCCGCAGGCGCTGTCAGCCCATCAACAAGGGTCGCCTGACCTTGGCCGGGCGGATCTTCTTCCAATCCATTCCGGCCAGCAACGCCATCAGCTGAGAATGGTCCAGACGGATCCGTGCCGCCGATATGCCCGGCCAGCAGAAGCCCTGATCTTCCAGGGTTTTCGAATAGAGGCAGACCCCACTGCCATCCCACCAGACAATGCGAATACGATCGGCCCGTTTCGAGCGGAAGACGTAAAGCGCGCCATTGAAGGGATCAAGACCGCCATCCCGCACCAGCGCCATCAACGAGGCGGCTCCCTTGCGAAAGTCGACCGGCTGGCACGACACATAGACCACCACACCTGAAGCGATCATGCCTTGCGAACCGCCCGTAGAACCCTCACCAGGTGATCGGGATCAAAATCGCCGCCGACGCGCACGACCATATCCGCAATGACAATATCGACCGAGCCGTTGTATACCGTTTCAACGCGCGCGAACTTTTGCGTTCCCGTTCCCTCTGTCAGGGGTGCTACAACTGGTGCTACAACGCCCGATGCCAGTGCCTTGCGACGCCACCCATAAAGCTGCGAGGGATCCAAGCCTTCAGACCGGGCAACCGCCGAGACATTGGCCCCAGGCTGCAGCGTCGCGGCGACGATCCGCGCCTTTTCGTCATCCGACCAGTCCCGCGGCTTGCGTCGTCTTCTCACGGGCTCCGCGGTCAAAATCTCAAAGGTTCGAGCCTGATTCACACTATCACTCATAGGACTCTCCGCATGACTCATGCAGAAAATCGCCGATCAGCATTCCGAAAGATACGTGGGGTCGCCTACGCGCTTACAGAAGATCTGCTGTCGCTAAGATAGGACCTGCACGACTGGCTTATGGTTCAAAGAACCAGACAGCCAGAACCCGCTACCAGAACTGGATGTCTAACTCTTCGCTGCAATGATCTCCTCCGATCGCCCGCCTCATGTTTCCGAGAGAATATAGCCTACGCGGGGTATGTGCTTGAACTCAGGAGCGCGACGTAGCGCTGCCCTGATCAAATCCACAGGATCACCGGATCTTATTTCGATCCCCCTAGCGTCCATTAGTTGCTTCAGCTCCGCCTGCTTCAGCGGACGGCGTTCCTCCCGCAGGATAGCAGCGGCTACACTCCTTATCACATCAGATTGGCTTTTTTGTACCCCGGCTCCACCCTCGCCTCTTTGATCAGGCGTTCGCACTGCCCGGGGTTGTGGGAATATGGTTGGCGATAGCGGATTCCGAGCGGCTGGAGGTGACTTCTCCAACTGACGCTTAATAATCTCCATAGTCTCCAGATTCTCGGCGATCTCGGATTCCAGATAGCGGACATAAGCTACCGCTTTTTCCCGAAACGCCTCCAGCTCCTCTTTCTGAAGCTGGACACTGCTTTCGTATCTGGAGAGCATCTCCTTCAGCACATCCCTTGGACTGGACACAAAAAACTCCAGAAAGCACTTTCCGTCCAGTTCGGCCTGATGTAATCCTGGGAAGAGAATCACTGGACTGATGGTCGGAC
The DNA here is from genome assembly GCF_003491345.1 of Neorhizobium sp. SOG26. Taxonomy (GTDB): domain Bacteria; phylum Pseudomonadota; class Alphaproteobacteria; order Rhizobiales; family Rhizobiaceae; genus Neorhizobium; species Neorhizobium turbinariae. The sequence continues at coordinate 2,677,084 of NZ_CP025512.1, read as the reverse complement.
AATTGGACTCGTCATCGTTTGAATAGAGACACCCCCGAAGTTGGAGGGAAATCTTACTTTGTTGTACCACAACTTCACCGAAGGAACCATCTCGGTAGACGTGATCCACAGTCTCCATACCCGCACCTTTTATGTGGTATCGCTTCCTTGCTCAATCCCAATGCTTCGCAGGTGGTCTAGCTCTCAGTCAATGACCTGGATCGGCAGAATGTGCGGCAATTCGCAGAATTCCTGCCCTGCTGATGTTCTGGACAAAGCACTTGGGTCACGTCAATGAGAGGACAAGAGCGAGGGCTTTATTTCGTAGTTGTCCAGAGACAGGTCCACTTTGATGGTGAGGTGCACGACTGGCCAAATCTGTACACTATCAGCACGGACAGGAGCGGTGCGATCGCGACGGAGAGGTACAAAGATCTCGACATTTATTTTGCGGAGAATTCTCTGCGGTCCAACGAATGGCGTTGGATGGTGTCTACTGCAGTCGGATTGTTCCTGGACTATTGTATGGCGAAATGGATCAGCGTTGACGGCAAGCCTCCAGCTCACTCAGATAACGGAATTGAACGCTGGCTTCTGCGAGGCTTTGCCAAGACTATCGCCAACGGCTCATTCACAATCGTAAACAAAAGGAAGAAGGAAACGCTTGGGCTCTACTGGGAACCAAGGAGCCCCGACCGGGCACGTCGCCTAGTCTCGCACCTCTCTGACTATTTCGCCTTTCTTGCCCATAGCGGGTATGGTTCTCGATGGTCGGAGGCGATCAACCAGAGGAGCGGGCGCTCACCGTTAGGTCCTTATCAGCAAGCCGCGGCTGCAGCCATCCGGCTCCAGTTCAAGTTCCTCGCGCACCTTGGATCCAATCAAGCGCAACAATCACACTCGCTTGCGAAGCTCATCGCGGCACCTGGAAGAACTCCGCGGGTATACAGTTTCCCGAGCAAACACATATCCAGCTTCCTGTTCAACGGTTTCAGTTGTGAAACCGCCCGGCTCATCGCTTTCATCCTGTTCGCAGGGGGACTACGAACATCTGAGCCGTTGCACCTCTTCATGTCCGATATTCAGTTTTCGGAGCAACGACCTGAGCTCATTCTTCATCATCCGCGTTACGGTCGTGTCATCAATCGCGACGGCGAAGATATCTCCCGGGAGGAGCATCTTGCGTCATTTGGGATGACGCCGCGCAATGTGTCGCAAGGCCGCTTTCATTCCGGTTGGAAGGGATTGAAGGGGGACCGCGAGGGTACCCCAGCTTACTGGCTCCCTATCCCATTCATGGCTGCTCAGCTCGGGAAGCTGTTAACTCGATACATCTTGCAGACGCGTCCCATGATCATGGCCGCTCGACGAAGGTCACTAGCTGATCATCCCTTTCTCTTCGTCAACAGCGGGCGGACGGCGCAATCGAATGAGGGTGAGATCGGCGATCCATACACTATGAGTGCATTTCAATCAGAGTGGAATGCTGCAGTGAACCGTACTCGCCGTTTGAGCAAAGATCCGATGCTCACGGTCAGGAAGGCCAATGGTACGACGCCTCACGGTGCACGGCATTTCTACGGCAGATATCTGAAGACACTCCGCCTAGATGGCGCGATCATTGCCGACTGCATGCACCACAGAAGCATCCTCAGTCATCTAGTCTACACCCAACTTACGCCCTCAGAGCTTTCCGCCGAGCTCAATCTCGCTGCGGCGGCGGGATCTGACCGTTTTCAGCCTCTTCGAGATGAGTTTGTCGCGCACCTAGGGCGAGTGGACAACGCTCATACCACCCCTAGCCACTGGAGATAGACATGCATGAGTATGTTAACGCCCAAAAAGAAATTGTTGTGCTGAACTTGGGACCGTCACATGTCGATACCCTGGATCAGGAGGAAGCACCCGAGATCATTGAGATCCTAGATCGGCTCGCGGCGGTTCCGAACAACATCGCCCTCAAGGAGGCCCACTTTCAGGACGTTGACGACGTTGTCAGTAGCGGTGTCTGCATTGCCCCTAGTTATTTCCTGAACGGCAGGCTCAACAGCTCGATCTGCCGCGTCATGGTGGAGCAGACAACGCTCGGGGTTGAGCTCAAGCTTCGGCTCGAAGACGTGGGAGCCTTGGCGTTTCTTGAGAAATCAGCTTCTCGCACTTTTGCGGAAGCATATATCTGGCGCATTCTCGCAGTTGTTTGTCTATCATCCTCGGGTCACTCTACTGTGGCTTCTCTACCCCCTAGCTTCATCCATGACCTAGTCGATTGGCTCCGGACGTCAGATGGTAAGCGATGGCGTCCGGAGGTCGTTGGGAGAGACGAGATCAAGGTCCAGGTCCTCCGCAACCTCGTTCTGGGGTTTTCAAGAATTTTTGGTGATCCAAGCTTGGAGGACAAAGCAAGGATCCTGCGACAGGATAAGCGAGGTTCCACGTCTGGAAAGGCTTGGCGGCGGTTCAGGAGGTCGTCCGATCCTCTGGAAAAGGATCTAGCGGCGCGCCTGACTCGTATCTTAGGCGAAAGCAAAGTTAAGCCAAACAAGGCACGCCAAGTCATCATGGACATTGCTGCCTGGCTTCAAAGCTCCTACACCGCAGGAACGCAGCTCTTCGAGATCATGAAACGAAAACCGCCTGAGGTTACGTTCTCGAAGTTTCTCGCAGACAGAGTCGGCGAGAAGACAGCCTATGTTGTCCAACATGTCGGTATTGCCAAAAGACTATGTGACGAAATTCTTCTCCAACTAGAAGAGGAATATCCGGAGGTCGCCTTCCGTGGCCTTATCACCGAGAGTGAAGTCAGGATCCTGAAAGGTTCGTCTCCGGCGGCCGCGAGACCTGATAGTTCAACATCTCGTCCGCTCCCAGAGAAGTTCTTTCCGCTGGCGATAGAGATATTGCAAGAAGGACCGTTGGGCTGGCTTGGGAAGCGGTTTAGTGTCTGGATGACACTTGGGGGGAAGAGGCTAAAAATATTCTGTCCCGTCATTCCTACCTTGTTGTGGTGTTCCTTCCAAATGCCACTTCGGATTGTCCAATGGCGACGCCTAGACAGCGGTGAGGGTGATATCCTTCGATATAACTCGACCACCAAGCAATGGGAGGACAATGAGGGGCCGATGGCGGGGTACTGGGCGCGTCTTGCGAACCAAGCTCCGGATAAGGTTGCGCCGAAAGGATATGTTGTCAGGCTCGATGATGATCAGGGACCGCTTGTTGGTCTGTGGGTAAACACGAACAAGACGGGTAATCCCTATGTGCTTCCCTGGCAACACGAAGGTGTACTCGCTCGGCTTGAGGAGCTTCGAGAATGGCAGGAAAAATTTAATCCCCCGCGCTCTCCACTTTCTCCTGAAGACTACCTGGATGCAGCCGAGAATTATCCAGAGAGTACGAAAGCGAAGTTGCCGCACATTTTCGCGCTTTTCCGCTTGCCTTCTGGAAAGATTCCTTCAGGGAGCGAAATGCAGCATGCTTGGGCCGCGCTTATGGCCGAGGTGGAGCAACGCTGGAACGAACGTAACCCCGACGAGCAGATAGAGATCGTCAAGCGTCAGAAGAAAACGGGTCAGCCTTATGCCCCGAGGTTCAACATGCATGGTCTGCGAGTTAGGGGCGTTACCCGACTCGACCGAGGCGGAATGACACTGCGCCAGATCTCCTCGGTCACCGGCCATGCAAGCCTGATGATGGCCGCATACTATGTGGCGCGCGATCCGCGCCACATCAATGACAGGATCCAGGAAGCACAGCGAAATGCTGATGCCGCGGAAGACGTTGCGCGCGACTTCAAGAGGCTGAGCTTTCAGCAATTAGTTGAGCGAACGGTGTCCCTTGATCAGGACGCGCTGTTCCGAGCACACCAAGAAACGACAGCAGCAGAGGTATGCGACGTACAGATCGGCATCTGCCCATGGGACGGGCAGCGATGTTTTGACGGAGGTCCCCTTATCCGGAGCTCAAAGCTCAAGGACGGGAAGGACAAGAGTAAGTATGGCGAAGTGCCTGGGGGTCGCCGGAACTGCATCATGTGCCGTCATTTCGTATCCGGCCCACCTTGGAATGTGCAATTGCAGGCATATGGGTGCAAATTACTGGCGAAACGGCGCGATCTAGCGATCCGGCAAGACAGCCTTAATGATGAGGCGCAAATCCTCGTGGAGAAGCGAGAAAGAAAGGAGATTGACGCCCGATACTACAAGAACGAGATGCAGAAGCTTCAACTACAGCAGCAGCAGGTGATGGATGATATCAGCAGCAACGCGGCCGCTAGGTTTAATTTAGAGACGATTCTGAACGCAAGTCTGCGCCTTCAGCGACAAGGGCAAACGAGTGATTTAGTAATCGCCGATCGGGACTCAATGATCGAGTTTATGGAGGTTACACCCTTCCAGCAGGCGGCGTGGTTGACGAAAATGAGCCGTGTCTATCCCGTCCTTGGAAGCGCTGCCACTGAAGCTCTTCGTGATCGGTACGTTGACGTCATCATGTTCAATTCAAATATCACCCCCCCCAGCCTCGCAGGTCACTTATCTCCTTCCGAAAGGCGAGAGTCTGCAGATCTTTTTGCAGACTACTTGCTTCGACGGCTCGAGCCAGAACTGATCGATGATCTTTTCGACAGGAAGCTGACGCTGGAAGAGGCCGGTCTCGTTGAAGAGGTCAGGGCTCTGACCACAGTTCCCCTGGAGCATCCGATCCTTGTAACAAGCCACAGCGCCGCTCCGAAGCTTGGTGCGAAAAGCGAGCTGCGAAGTGAAGTCCCGTAAAACTCCCATCCTTCAGCTTGCGGAGAAGAAGTCCCTAGAACTCATAGAAGCCGTAATTGAGGATCGGGTGAGGCATAGGGCAAATCTTGAGAACGTTCACCATGTCTGCCGGGCGCTGGTCAGTCGGGCGACGCCACTGCTACCCACCGCGAAGCTCGTCTCGGAGGAGGGGCTGCTGAGAGATAGAAACTTCCCGTCGCCGCAGACGATCTATAACAGCTATGGTCAATTATTACGTATCTGGCGGCGGGCATACCATGATCTACGAAACATCAATTCCCAGGATACAGTCTCTCCGGATCAGATCCTTAACGTTAGCGTGATGGACTTCGATGAAGGATCACGGGCCGTCATTCAGGAACTCAAGCGACATTTAAAGGAAGTCATACAGAGGAACAACGCCCTCAAGGACATTCTCTATCGAGAGGTGCCAGTCAGAACTGACGGAGCGTCGGCAGAGGTTGGCGCTGCGATGGACACTCTCTTCGACTGGCTAGAACTCGTTCGTGATGCCGGCTTTTGGCAAGGAGGAGGACTATACGTCACCCGCTCCACGCCGATCGGCACGATGATCATGGAGCCGTTCGTGTTAAGCGAACTTGAGCGGCTGGCAAGGATCTGGCGGACTGGCGGGAAGACAAAGCTGTCAGACGCCGTAGGTGACGAGATCTCATAGTCGACTTCCCTGTGCGGTCACATGATCTCACAGACATCTCAACTGGCTTCACTGAAGGATCGAGCAGCTCAGGTCTTGTGTAAGCGGTGTTTTCCTCGCACATTGACCAAGCTCGATTGGGCTTTCCGAAAAATGCCGCTACGACATTGATGGCAAGAATGCGCCATGTGTGGACGTTATCAACATCTGGCTATCTGGTTGCGTGATGACAATAGCAGTTCATGGAAAGACGGATGACACAAGCGATGCGCTTGTTTCCTACTGACCTGAGCCCCTGAACTTCCTCCAGAATTTGGTAGAGTCCGTCACAGCTAGGAGACGGACGGATGAAGCGTTCACGGTTCACGGAAGAACAGATCATCGGGATATTGAAGGAGCAGGAGGCGGGCGCGAAGACAGTTGATGTCTGCCGCAAGCACGGCATCTCGGATGCGACCTTCTACAAATACAAGGCGAAGTACGGCGGCATGGACGTGTCGGATGCGCGCAAGCTGAAAGCGCTTGAGGACGAGAATGCCAAACTGAAGAAGCTGCTCGCCGAGGCCATGCTGGACAATGCGATCCTTAAGGATGTCGCTGCAAAAAAATGGTGACGCCCGATGTGAAGCGGGATGCGGTGGCTCATGTCTGTGTGCAGCACGGGGTGAGCCAGCGTCGGGCGTGCGAGGTTCTGTCGGTTGATCGTTCGAGCATGCGGTATCGCAGCGTGCGGCCTGACGATGCGGTCATTCGTGAGGCGATGAAGAAGGTGGCATCTGAGCGACGCCGCTTCGGTTATCGCCGTATCCACGTCATGCTGGGCCGGCAGGGGATCGTCATGAACCTGAAGAAGCTTCGGCGTCTCTACCGGGAGGAGAAGCTGACGGTGCGCAAGCGTGGCGGCCGAAAACGGGCCTTGGGGACAAGGCGGCCTCTGGCTCTGCCCTTACGCCCCAATGAGCGCTGGAGCCTGGACTTTGTCAGCGATGCCTTCACCGACGGTCGCCGGTTTCGGGTGCTGGCGGTCGTCGACGACTTCAGCCGTGAATGCCTGTGCCTGGTGGCAGACACATCGCTGTCTGGCGCAAGGCTGGCTCGGGAACTGGATAGTCTCATCGCCAGACGCGGAAGACCGAGGACGATCGTCTCGGACAACGGCACGGAGATGACCAGCATGGCCATCCTCAAATGGTGCCAGGAGACCAAGGTCGACTGGCACTACATCGCCCCCGGCAAGCCGATGCAGAACGGCTTCGTCGAAAGCTTCAACGGCAGCTTCCGTGACGAGTGCCTGAATGAGACGCTGTTCTCGTCGCTCACCCAGGCCCGCGCCGCCATCACTGCATGGAAGGAGGATTACAACAGGAACAGACCGCACTCGTCGCTGGGCAATATCACCCCCAGCGAATTCGCAATGAAAATGGCTATGGAAAAACAGGCCGCATGAGGCCAGATTGAAAACCCAGACTCTCTCGAAAACTGGAGGGAAGTTGGGTCTCAGGCCACTACCCTTGGTCTGGAGATAGAGAGAGATCACTGCCTCTCAAGCGATTGGGAATTAATGCGGCACTCCGCCAGTGCTGAGCACTTCGTACGTGATCGGCCCTCACGAATTTCCCCATCCGGAACGGCATTTCAGCCTCGCGAAAGGACGTTGCGACCCTGGCCACGTATCCTTCCTGGCTCAGCGGGTCTATCGACACTGCTAGCTCTTCGAGAAGACCCGGCCGGAAAGGTCCGCGATACAGCGTGGGAACAGGTGTGATCCCCAATTCATTCAACCGTGCCAGCGTGAGGTCCCACGCTTGAATCTCATCGCCGACAATCCAAGCGAATCCCATGAAGTAAGATGGCAAATTGTCATAAGCGATGGAATGCCGCGCATAAAGGTTTTCTCCCACGACACGTTCTTCTCGTCCGAGTTGGGGAGACACACCTGCCGCGAATGCTTTCATCCAATCACGTGACCGATGATAGCCACTGTCGGGGCTTCGAGCATAAGTTCCGCCAGCGTGAATGGTCGTGTTTTCGCCGTCCATCTTCTCTGTGACCACTAGGTCAGAGACCATCAAACCTTCAAGCGATGGCATGATCTTGTCATCACTGGATGCACCGGGAGATATTTGCAGGTGATACGTGCGGCCATATTTCTTCATCCATATTTGATACCCCGCGATCGGCCTCAACCGCAATGGAAGCTTGCATCCTTACCATCAGCTATCAAGTCATATGGCTTCATCGACACTTCTCGTATCGTAGAGATTTACAGGATCCAACCCAACCTGTAGCCGGATCAGATGTTTAGGATGGTCCTGCAAGCACGAAGCGGACAGCCAGTATGTAAAAGGGAGCAAGGGGCAGTGTTTACACGACTACGATTAGACCACTTCAAGGCATGGCAAACCACAGGCGACATTGCGCTCAAGCCTGTAACTATGTTGCTCGGCACGAACTCGTCGGGGAAATCAACCCTGATTCAAAGCCTATTGCTACTGAAGCAGACGGCGCGATCTCCTGACCGTACGATCCACCTGAATCTCGGAGGCGATGAAGTAAATGACCTCTTCAATTTTGGTAGTTTCGAAGATGTATTTCATCAATCAGGACAAGGCGCACGCCAGTTCTCCATAGCGTTCGACTTCGAACGTCCGATTGCCGATCGCATAAAGAAGGGTGCCTTCGACTGCACGTATGTACAGACGTCTTCAGGCAGCGTTACCGTTCAAGAGTTAATTCTTCAGACAGAAGGTCGGAAGTTCAGAGCTATCCGCCGAGAAAAAGGCGCGTTTTCGATACTGGTGGATGATGAAACCCAACCGAGAGGCAAGGGCAGACATTACGCCCCAGAAAGGTCGATAGCATTTTCAGCAGACGCAATCGCAATGATGGACAAAGAAGGGCAGCTTGTCGAAGACCTAAGTCTCGCCGTTAGGAGAGAACTGGAGGAGATCGCATATCTCGGACCGTTACGCCGCAAACCTGAAAGAGATTACCCTTGGAACAAAACGAATCCTGGTGACCTTGGCAGCGATGGTAGAGGCGCGATTGATGCATTGCTGGCAAGCGCACTTCTGAGAGGCGAAGAAAGAAGTTACGTCGTAGATCAGGTTTCGCAATGGTTAGCGCGTATGAAGCTCGCTGACCGAGTGGAGGTGCGTCAAAACGGCCGTTCGAACCGTTATGAACTTATCGTTCATCGAGACGGCATTCAATGCAATCTCCGCGACGTCGGGATTGGGATCTCTCAGGTCCTTCCCGTTTTGGTGGTGTCGTTTTTCGCTCGCAGCGGAAGCACAATCATACTTGAAGAGCCTGAGATTCATCTTCACCCGTTAGCTCAGGCGACACTAGCTGAGCTGTTTGTGGAAATCAGTAAGAAACGGAACATTCAATTTATAGTGGAGACGCATTCGGAACACCTATTCCGACGAATGCAAACTCTGATCGCAAAGCAAGATGCCGCCATAGAAAATACTTCGATGTATTTTGTAGAGCGTGAACACAAATCGGCGGCATTGCGTGAGCTGGAAGTGGATGATTTTGGAAGAGTAAAAAATTGGCCGGATGGGTTCTTCGGCGACGCCATGGGAGAAACTCGCGAACAAGCTCGCCTCATGTTCCAGCGTCAGAAAGAAGCCGCGCGATGAAGCTGCGATACGTTATAGATACTAACGTCTTGATCGCAGCAAGCGCGGCTGATCCTACGAATCCTGCGGATATAGACGCGACTCCGAAAGATGCTGATCGCCGCAAAGAGGTATGGGACTGGTTGGACAGTTTTCAGAAATGCGAGTCACGTTTGGTATTGGATTCCGAACTAAAGATTTTTGATGAGTATCAAAACAAGTTGGGCTTCAACGACTACGGCATCCAAGTGGTCATGCACAAGATGAGCACCGCCGCCTTAGACAATGTCCCGGTTCTATACGACGAGGGTGGCCATGGAATTGTGCCTAGTTTGTTGGAGGCAGTAGTCCACGACCTTGCAGACAGGAAAATGGTCGCGGCCGCGCTGGCGTCGTTCTCTCAGTTTGGGGAGGGCTGCATCGCGTTTGCAGGCGACACTGACTGGCATGACTGGGAGGCCGAATTAGTTGCGCATTCACTGATATTGGAGCCGATCATTGAAGCCTGGTCGCGACAAAAACATGCGGAGAAGAAGCAAAGGTAAGCTCGATTGGTGCAACGACCGCAAAGCGCCGATTTCGTTGAAAAACTCGCCGGACTGTCTGCTCATCCGCCGGAATACTATGTGTTCAACGGCGCAGCCAACGCACTGACCGGCGACAATGCGTTGACCGCGAAGGTCGGCGAGACTGTCCGCATCTACTTCGGTGTCGGTGGCCCCAACAAGACGTCGAGCTTCCACGTTATCGGGGAAATCTTCGACAGGGCCTATCAATTGGCGTCTCTAACCACGGAGCCACTGACGGACGTCCAGACCATCACCGTTCCTCCGGGCGGCGCTGCGGTGGTCGATATGACCATGGACGTTCCCGGTGAGTACGTGCTGGTGGATCACGCTCTGTCACGGGCAGCGCGTGGGCTGGTCGGAAAGCTCGTCGTTGAAGGAGCCGAGCGGACTGACATCTTCAAAGCAACAGCAACGCGCACTGCCCAGGCGGAACACGGTAAGCACGAGACGCACTGATGTTACTTGGTGCGTAGAAGGCAGGAGAAAGGCAGGAGAAAGGGTTGATCCTTCTCCCGCCTCCTTTCCCTATGCAGCCATACGTTCGCAGCTTTCGGCACACTTGCGGCAGGCATCGACGCAAGCCTGCATGTCGCCGATGCGCTCGCAGTCATCGGCGCACTGGCGGCATATTTCCGCGCATTCCCGGCAGGTGTGCTTGTGATGCTCGGTGCCGATGAGCATGAAGTGGGCAGACGCCCGGCAGATCTCCGCGCAGGCCATCATCAGCTTGAAGTGGGCAGGCTCCGTATGCTTGCCGCCCATTTCCAAGCAGTGTCCCATCGCCATCGACAGGCATTCGCTGTAGCAGGCCAGGCAGTTGTCGGTGCATGCCTTCATCTCGGGGGACATGTGGTGCATCACTTCACCTCCTTCTCGACCCAAGCAGTCAGTTCCTCGATCTCCTTCTTCTGGGCGTCGATGACGTTCTGCGCCATGGCCTTCATTTCGTCGCTGTCGCCGTGCTTCAGCTCGACTTCGGCCATGCTGATCGCGCCCATGTGGTGGGCGATCATGCCGCAGGCGAAGGAGACGTCGGCGTCCTTCTTCATCATGCCCTGCATCATGTTCATGTTCATCGCCTTCATGCCGGACATGGATTCCTTCTGATGCTCTTCCATGCCCGACATGGCGTGCCCCTGCATGGCCATATCGCCGCCGGAGGACATGTCGGACTTGCACTTCTCGGGGTATGCCGTCTGAGCGGCGGCCGGCTGGTATGCTACGGCGCAAAAAGCCAGTCCGCCTGCGAGGGCGATCGTCTTCTTGATGGTCTTCATATTCGTTGCTCCTGGTATCGGATGCTGATTGGGGAAGTGCTCGATCAGATGCTTCCGAAACGTGGAGGAGGATCGATGTCCTGATCCAGGATCAAGGGATCTTCGAGGTCCACCCGCACCGGAGGAACAAGCCCCACGGGGATTACGGCGAAGCCGGGAGCGGGCTCTGGAACGATCGGGCAGCACTGCATGCCAGCGCAGCATCCCGGTACCATGGGGTGACGATCAGCGTCGTCCGGCGCGTGATCCGTCTGAAGATGGGGGCCGCAGTGGTGCCCGGCTCCCGCCATCGCCGGAGACAGGGCGGCCGAGACAGTGATGGCGAACATCGCGATCATCGCCCATACGAGCGTGCGTGGCCGGTGCATGTGCATCATGGTTCCGCTCCCTCACCGACAACAGGCCGCTGACGATTTTGTTCCCAGCGATGGGTTGTCGACAGGGTCGCCGCACGCGGCATTTTTGCCAGCCTGGCGCTTGACCTTCCCACGGGGGAAGCCTTAGCCATCGAAGGATGGCGTAATTCCGCCGCACGAATCGGCGATTGAACGGCTACGGGACCGGTGTTAGTCCTTGGAGATGAGCATAGTGCTTCGCAACCTGGTGAGCAGGATGATGGTAGTCTTTCGTCTGGCGGTCGTCGTATCGCTGGCCGGCTACACCATTCCCAACGCCAATGCGGCAATGCACGGCTCGGCCTACGCCGACGTCGCAGTTTCCATCGCAGTCGAGGATCATGAAGACGCCCGCTTTCAAGCGGTGCCGATCCAACATGCAGACGCCGGACATCATGCACACGGCGATCACAACGGCGATGGCGACGACTTCGGCAAGCAGGTGAAGAAGGACTGCTGCCAGGACTTCTGCTTCAGCGCTGCCCTTCCCTCTTCCGTCCAGTCGTCCGGCGTTGTGACAGCCTCATCGCCCCTGCACTTCCTGGACGACGGTCGCATCCAAGGCACGCGTCCCAGCCTCCACAGGCCGCCCAACATCCGAGCATGAGCGCCCGCCAATGGGCGGGTTTTGCCGCGTCTCCACGCTCGTCGAGGGCGTGAGCGCGAACGCGATCTCATTCCCGGACATTCTCAATGAATCCATCGTTCCTGGTGGCCGCCCTTCCGCTGCTCGTCGGCGGCTGCGCCTCCACCCTGCCGGAAGTCGTCGACCCCGCCGGCCATCCTGATTCCGCCTACGCGGCCCCGGTTTCCTATCGGAGCCCCATCGGAAGCTACACCCATCGCATCCCCGTCGATCCGAAGCCATGGCGCGGTCTGAACGACGCGCAGGCTCCCAGCAAGGAAGGCTCATGATGACCTCCAGCGGGATTAAGTTAATCGCTGCCGTCGCGCTGCCGCTCGTGGCGTCGGGCTGCACGACCGCCTACTCGGCGAAGGACGCCGGGTTCATGAACGCATCGCTAAGAAGCGGCGAAGCAACTGGCAAGCAGACGGTCTGGGTCCAGAACCAGCAGCAGGCGGCAGATGCCCGTGCCCGCGTCAAGACGCTGATGGCCAGGAAGACGGTTGACGCCGAGACTGCTGTGCAGGTGGCACTGCTCAACAACAAGGGCCTCCAGGCGGCCTATGCCGACCTCGGTGACAGTGCAGCAGACGCCTGGCAGACGCAGCTTTCTGTTCTGCCGAAGTTCTCGGTTGGCGTCTCCGGTATCGGCACACCCGGGCTCGAAGCATACAGGGTGCTGGAAGGTGCCATCGCGGCAAACATCCTGTCATTGGTGACCTATGACAGGAACATGAAAATCGCGGAGACACGCTTCCGGCAGGCGCAGCTCAATGCGGCGCTCGCAACCATCTCGCTTGCTGCCGATACCCGCCGGGCCTGGATCAAAGCGGTCGCGGCATGGGAGAATGTCGCCTACCTCAACCGTGCGCGCGCTGCGGCGGAGGCGGCGTCCGATCTGACCCAGAAACTGGGTGAGGCGGGGTCGATGCCAAAGGGAGAGCAAGCCCGGGAACATGTGTTCTATGCCGAGCTGACGGGCGAAACCGCGAAGGCAAGATTGGCTGCGCGGCTGGCGAAGGAAGAGCTGATCCGACTGATGGGGCTGTCCGGCTCGGATGTCGAGTTCCAGATACCGAACCAGCTCCCGTCATTGCCTCGGGCCCTGATCAAACGCGACGACATCGAGGCCGAAGCGATCCACAAGCGCATTGATCTCCAAATCGCCCGGCTGGAGCTTCAGGCGACGGCGCAGTCCTACAAGCTGGAGGACGCAACCCGGATCGTCACGGACATCGAGCTGGTTGGCATGGTGGAGAAGGAACGTGAACGCGAGGATCATGGCATTGTCTCCGACGTGTCGCGGACTGCTTCGCTGGAATTCACGATCCCGATCTTCGATTCCGGTCAGGTGCGGCTCCGAAAAGGCGAGTTGGCCTACATGCGGGCGGCCAACCAACTGGCGGAAAAGGCGGTCAACGCTCGCTCGGAGGCGAGGTCCGCCTACCAGGCGTACCGCTCCAACTACGACATCGCGCGCCACTACAGGAACAACGTTCTTCCCTTGCGCAAGGCGGTCGAGGAGCAGTCGCTTCTCACCTATAACGGCATGCTCACGAGCACATTCGAGCTGATCTCGGACAGCCGGGACAGCGTCAATTCAGCCCTCCTCGCAGTCAACGCAAAGAGAGACTTCTGGCTAGCCGAAGCGAACCTCGCCCCCGCCATCTATGGCGGCAGCGCCGGTGCGCCTTCCGGTGAAACGGAGGTCCCCTCAGCGGAAGCGGCCGAGAGCGGCGGGCACTAAAGGAAACGATCATGTTCAGCAGAAGACAATTACTGGGAGCAGGTGCGGCAGGTGCCGCATTGGTTTCCTCGCAGGCGTGGGGCCGGACTTCCAACATGGGTTTGCCGGAAGCGGCACTGATGGATACGGCCGCCACCCAGACGCCGGTCAAGCCCACCACTGGGCCCGACTACAATCCGGTTGTTACCCTCAATGGATGGACCCTGCCGTTCCGGATGAACAATGGCGTCAAGGAATTCCATCTGGTAGCCGAGCCGGTCGAACGGGAGATGGCGGAAGGGATGACCGCCTATCTCTGGGGGTACAACGGCCAGTCCCCTGGGCCGACGATTGAAGCTGTCGAAGGTGACCGGGTCCGCATCTTCGTGACCAACAAGCTTCCGGAACACACGACGATCCACTGGCATGGCATGATCCTGCCATCGGGCATGGATGGTGTGGGCGGTCTTTCGCAGCCTCATATCCCCGTCGGCAAAACCTTTGTCTACGAGTTCGACCTCGTGAAGTCGGGCACCTTCATGTACCACCCGCATTCAGACGAAATGGTCCAGATGGCCATGGGGATGATGGGCTTCTTCGTGGTCCATCCCAAGGACCCGACGTTCATGCCGGTCGACCGCGACTTCGTCTTCCTCCTGAATGCCTTCGATATCGAGCCGGGCTCCTATGTCCCGCGCATCATGGAAATGACGGACTTCAACCTCTGGGCCTGGAATAGTCGCGTGTTCCCCGGCATCGACCCGCTTGTTGTTTCGAAGAACGACAAGGTCCGCGTCCGGGTCGGAAACCTGACGATGACGAACCATCCAATCCACATGCACGGCTACGACTTCGAAGTCACCTGCACGGATGGGGGCTGGGTGCGTCCGGAGGCCCGCTGGCCGGAGGTCAGCATCGACATCCCGGTTGGCGCGATGCGCGCCTACGAGTTCGACGCCAAGTACGTCGGCGACTGGGCGATCCACTGCCACAAGTCGCACCACACCATGAATGCCATGGGCCATGACATCCCGACCTTCATAGGCGTCGACAAGAAGCAGGTGGCCAGCAAAATCCGACGCTTCCAGCCCGAATACATGCCGATGGGAACCGCCGGTATGGCGGACATGGGCGAGATGTCGATGGAGATACCCGAGAACACGATCCCGATGATGACCGGCTGGGGACCTCACGGGCCCATCGAGATGGGCGGCATGTTCTCGGTCGTGAAGGTTCGCGAGGGCATCTCCGCTGGCGATTACACCGATCCCGGCTGGTACGAAAACCCGCCCGGCACCCAGGCGTGGGAATGGACCGGAAGCCTCCCAGATGCGCCCAAGGCCACCGACGCGACGACCACAATCACCCCGAACCATTCGGAACACCACTGATCGCAACTCACCTCGAAAGGACATCGCCTATGAAGACTGCACTGACAGCCCTGCTTCTGGCCACACTCGCAACTCCTGCCATCGCGGCCGGAAGCCACGCCGGAGGTCACGGCGAGATGGCGGTGGGTGAACCCGGACAGAAGTCGAAGGTCACCCAGACGATTCGTGTTAGCATGAAGGAAACCGATGACGGCCGCATGGTCTTCACGCCGGATAGCTTCAAGGTCCGCAAGGGCCAGACGATCCGCTTTGCCGTGAAGAACGATGGCGAAGTGGACCATGAATTCGTTCTCGACCAGGAGGACAAGGTCATGGAGCACAAGGCTCTCATGGAGAAGTTCCCTGAGATGGAACACGACGACCCGAACGCGATCCGACTGGCACCGGGCGAATCCGGGGAGATCGTCTGGAAGTTCACGAATGACGGCGTCTTCAAGGTCGCCTGCCTCGTACCCGGCCACTACGACGCCGGAATGCACGGAAACGTCACCGTGGCCAAGAAGTAAGCAACGAAAGGAGCACCACTATGAAAGTAATTCTCAACATCGCGCTTGCCGCGGTCCTGACCTTGGGTGCGGCAACCGGGGCCTTCGCCCAGGAGTTCACTAAGGGCACGGTCAAGAAGGTCGACGCTAAGGCGAAGAAGGTGACCCTCATCCACGAGGAGTTGAAGAGCCTCGACATGCCAGCGATGACCATGGTCTTCTATGTTCAGGACGAGGCAATGCTGGAGAAAATGAAGCAGGGCTCAACGGTAGAGTTCGTCGCCGACCGTCTGAACGGAAAGCTGACTGTCACGCAGCTGAAGTGAAGACCTGGGCCGCCCCGGCAACCCGTGGCGGCCAGAGCCCTAGAGGAGAAACAGATGAAACGCAGAACATTCATCAGCCTGGTCGCATCGGCAGCAGCCGCTCCGGGCATGGTCCTAGCGGCAGCACCCAAGATGACGGTTCACAAGGACCCGAACTGCGGATGTTGCGCCGCATGGGCATCGGCCTTCGGCAAGGCCGGATATGACGTCAGTACCGTCAACGAAGCCGACATGGATGCTGTGAAGGTCGGTCTCAAAGTCCCCTCTAATCTGTGGGGCTGCCATACGGCGGAAGTCGACGGCTACTACCTTGAAGGACATGTCCCCCTGGACGCTGCAGAGAAACTTCTACGCGAACGTCCGCCGCTTGCCGGGCTTGCCGTCGCGGGCATGCCATCCGGCTCGCTTGGCATGGGGAATGACCCACGGGCTAGCTATGACGTGATGGCCGTGCCTCGCGACGGTTCAGCACCTTACGTCTATCTTGCGGTGAGACCGAGCTAGAGCATTCGCTGCTGCACGGGGAATCGCCACAAAGACGACTGCGAGGAAGGCTGCAGGCACAGAGCCTAAAGTCCGAACGATGCCAGGATCGGGCAAGGCCCTTTCTTGCCTGAGGCACATTCGCCAATCAGCCGTTCCAGAGCCTCGCGCGCCTTGTTCAATTCGGCGATCCGCTCGTTGAGTGCGGCGAGACGTGCCCTGGCGGCCTCGCGAGCGCGCTCCCTGTCATCGCTCGCATCGAGATGGAGCAGTTCCCTGATCTCCTCCAGTGTGAACCCGGCCGACTGCGCCTGCTTGATGAACAGGAGCCTTCGGACGTCCTCGCTTCCATAGCGCCTGCCGCCTTCCAGCCGCTTCGGTGTCCGCAGAAGACCCTTGCGCTGGTAGAACCTGATGGTTTCCACCCCGACTTTTCCTGTGGCCGCGAATTTTCCGATTGTCATATCCATAAGGGCTTGACTCCGTACCATGGTACGGAGCGTATGGTCTTACCGACGGTTTCACAAGACGAAGGAGACGTGAAAATGTTGGAGAGAACAGACCCCGCATTACTGGAAAAGAAGGCCGTCCTCTACCGGATGGTCATGCCCGGGCATACCTGCCCGTATGGACTGAAGGCAAAGGACGTTCTCCGCCGCGAAGGCTACGAGGTCGAGGACCATCACTTGACCACCCGTGAAGAGACCGATGCGTTCAAGGCGAAGCATGGTGTCTCGACCACTCCGCAGGTATTTGTCAGCGGCTACCGTGTGGGCGGCCACGATGACCTGCGCAGGTTCCTCGGCAAGTCCGTGGCCGACCCCAAGGCGACCACCTATCGGCCGGTCATCGTTCTGTTTACGCTGACGGCTCTGATGGCTCTCGCTGGAAGCTATGCCGTCCTGGGCGACCCGTTCACGCTGCGCGCAGCGGAGTGGTTCATCGCCTTTTCCATGGTCGTCCTGGCGATGCTGAAGCTCCAGAACGTCGAGAGCTTCGCGACCATGTTCCTGAACTACGACCTCTTGGCGAAGCGTTGGGTTCCCTACAGCTACATCTATCCTTACGCGGAGGGGCTGGCAGGCGTTCTGATGGTGGCCGGAGTGGCGAACTGGCTCTCTGTCCCGGTGGCGCTATTCATCGGCACCATTGGAGCAGTCTCGGTCTTCAAGGCGGTCTACATCGACAGACGGGAGCTGAAGTGCGCCTGCGTTGGCGGATCGAGCAATGTACCGCTCGGCTTCATCTCTCTGACCGAGAACCTGATGATGATCGCCATGGCGATCTGGATGGCACTCGCTTCGACGGGGCTCACGACTGGTCATGCGATGTAGCGACAGAGCAAGAGACGTCGAGTCAAGGTGCCTGATGCTGACAAAGCCTCAGGCACCTTGCTTACGAGGGGGTACTGTAGTGTCCAAAACTGAGCGGCATAGGCCATGTCCGCTTTGGGCCGCACAGCGACAAAGCGTGCTATGATCCGACCGCCTGAAGAGAGGCGACGTGGTGGGAGGTGTGGCGGAGGCTTTGGCATGGACACCGCCGTACTGCGTAATCGATATCCATGGAACAAGGGAATTCTAGTCGGCCAGAAGCGGCCACTGCAGCCGAAGAACGTGTGGTCGATCCGCGTTCGACTGGAGATGAGCGGCGCGATCCGGGAACTGGCGCTCTTTAACCTCGCCATCGATAGCAAGCTTCGTGCTTGTGACCTCGTCAAGCTGAAGGTTGACGATTTATGGTCCGGCAGTTCGATCCGAGATCGGGCCACCGTCATCCAGAAGAAGACGAAGCGGCCTGTGCAGTTCGAGGTCACCGAACAGACCAAGATGGCGCTTGCGGCGTGGCTCCCCTTTGTTCGAAGGACCGGCAGCAGCTATCTGTTTCCGAGCAATCGGAAGAGGTCGCAGCATCTTTCGACAAGGCAGTATGCTCGGATTGTCCAGCGATGGGTCGCGTCAATCGGGCTCGATGCCAGCGCATATGGCACCCACTCTATGAGGAGAACCAAGGCAGCACAGATTTACAAAAAGACGGGCAATCTGCGGGCGGTCCAGATTCTGCTCGGTCACACGAAGCTCGAAAGCACCGTCCGATACCTCGGCGTCGAGATAGACGATGCGCTCAGGATTGCGGAGCAAATTGAGCTTTAGGTTCTTGACCATCGGCGACAGCCGGTGGTCTCTCTCGCGCCAATAGGAGACAAAAAGAAAGGACGCTCTGCGGCCGACGCATATATCGCATCAATGTCGGTCTGGAGCGAATTCGATCAGGTCCCAGAGGTTGCCGTAGAGGTCTTTGAATACAGCAACGAGGCCATAATCGGCTTCGTTCGGTTCTCGCTCAAACTCGATGCCGCGATCAACGAAGGCTCGATAATCGCGCCAGAAGTCATCGGTCCTCAGGAATAAGAAGACGCGCCCGCCCGCCTGGTTGCCGATCCATTGCGATTGATGCTCGCTCGAAGCACGTGCGAGCAGTACAGAGCAACCCTCACCTCCGCTTGGTCTTACAATCACCCAGCGTTTGTCCTGCTCCGGCTGATAAGTATCTTCGAGGAGATCGAAGCCGAGCTTTCCGACGAAGAAGGCGATCGCTTCGTCGTAGTCTCGGACGATCAGCGCGACATGTACTAGGGACTGCGGCATATGGTGCTCCTAAACGTTGCTGAGAGCGCGAGTTACACGGCGGCGGTGATTTTCATCAGCCCGTACCGAACGCAGATGTACTTTCGCTCCTTCGAAAGAGCAGCTCAGGCTTTTGGGAAGACTGCCAGGCAGAGGAAGGCAAGGGCTGCCGAAAGGCAGCTTGCCAGAGCGAGAGGCCACCAACCAAGTTCAAGGAACGGCGCGGCGATAGCGGTACCTGCCGCCGTGAACCCCAAGATGCCGGCCACAACCAGTGCAGCGCCACGAGAATGATCGCCCTTGGAGGCGACTATGGCCTGATGAAAACCTATCGGACCACGCAGACCAAATGCCCCATTGGTGATAACCCAGATGGGCACGATGACAGCAAGGCTGCTTCCACCGAACTGAACATAGGCAAGGATCAGCAGGAAGGCAGCGAACAAAGCGGCTGTTCCAAGGCAGATCATGCGTTCGACCCCGAACTTGCTGGCGAGTGTACTTGAAAGATTCGATGCCAGGATAAAGATGGCTATGCCGCAAATCTGCAGAAGGATGAAATCCTCAATGCCGCCGCCCATGATCTCGGTCATCACGACCGGTGCGCCAAAGACAAAGATGAGAATTGCGGCGAGGGAGAATGCCTGGCTCAGCGCGTGTCGAAGGAACACCGCGTCCCGCAGGATCGACAAGTAGCTTCGATGTGTCTCGAGCGGTACGGTTCGATCCGGAAGCGCGTGACTGTAGACCACGCAGGCGATGGCGCAGAAGATCGCAAGGGCTCCAAGAACCAGGAAGGATGTTTCCCAACCGCCCATGCTGAGCAGAAGCGCACCTGCCACCGGGGCAAGCGCCGGAGTTAGAGATTCAATCGAGCCAAGCCGGCCAAACATTCCGGCCGCTTTATCACCCGTGAAGAGACCCTGGATGAAACCTGGAGCAAATACCGCGGGACCAGAGCCGAAGGCCCCCTGAGCGAATCGAAAAGCCACCAGCGATTCCAGCGTAGGGGCGAACACCGCCAGTACGGAGATGAGACCAAATAAGGTCAGCGACCAGATCAGGAGTTTGCGAGGGGAATACCTCGCTCCAAGCTCGCCGAATGTCAGCAGACCCACGAGAGTCCCTGCGGCATAGGCTGCCAGCACCATCTGGGCTAAAGCGGGCGTGCCGCCCAACTCGCGTGGCATCGTGGGAACCGCGGGAAGGACGAGGTCAGTTCCGGCGATTCCGAGAATTGTGCCAAACGCAATAAGCGAGAACATGAAGGTGGGCGATGCAGATCGGATCATGGCCCCGTATATCATTCGAGAAAACTCGGACCTATCACTCAGCACTTATGGGACCGAACAAATAGGTTGATGATTTGGCGCGGCGGGCGTCTCCTGGGCCTCTACTTACCAAAGATTCTGCGTGACCGGAGGTCTGCTTTGGGCCGTTTGCAGCCTGCCCGGTTTCCTGTGATCAGTCCGAAAAGCTGCCGTCAGGAGCACCGCTAAAGCCTCCAGCAACCTTTGAAGCGTAAAAATCGTTGTGTACTGTCGGAAACTGACGTTCTCTATCGGTATAGATATTGTATGGATATGCCAACTTGTGGAGGCGGCCGCACTGATTCACTCAACCACCCCGGCGAATGCTGAAAAAGCGCTCCGAGAAGAACTAACTCATCTCGGTCTCGAATGGCGCGTGTTCAAAGACTACATGCCGGACTGGGTAGACACCGCCTTTGACAGTCGTGCCGGTGTCCTTCAGCTCAAGACATTTCTTTCTCGTAACGTCGGCCTCGATATCGCTGACAACGGTCAGCTTATTGGCTGTGAATTGCCGGTGGCAAGGTTCAAGACCACCCGTGGCACGACACATGACCAAGTTATTGCCGCTCGCTGTGTAGCCACTGCTTGTGCGCGGCTCGTAGGCAAGATGACATTGTCCCCGTGGATGGGCATGCCGAACGATCCAGCCGAGTTCCGTCGCATGGTGTTGGCGGCATCTGAGAACGGTTGGCCAGACCTCTCCTCAATGTTGACGGTCCTTTGGTCCCTCGGCATCCCTGTGCTTTATATGCCGTCTCTACCCGCTAGCGGTAGGAAGATGGAGGGTATGGCCTGCTTCGTGTCCGGTCGCCCTGTCATTGTGCTGACCAAGAAGGTCCCCCATCCTGATTGGTTGCTCTTCCTTCTCGGGCATGAAGCCGGTCACATTGCTGAAGGTCACCTTCCGATGGCGGAAGGTGAAGCTATCGTCGACGATACTGTCGATTACACCGACGACGAAAACGATGGCGGTGATCAGCAAGAGCGTGAGGCAAATCGTTATTCCACTAGAACCCTGGGGGAAGGCGGCCAGGAAGTGCACTTTAAGAAGCTGATGAGAGCTGACCTGCTTGCCGGTGTCGCTCTTACATACGCCCGTCAGAAGTCGATGAACCCAGGATATGTTGTCCTCAATGCCGTGCACAATTCGCCCATAGACGGGAAGAAGCCGTACGGACTGGGGCAAGCAGCGCTGAAGGCCCTGCCAGATTTCCAGCACGGTCGCACCACTGACGAAATCTGCAAGGACGCGCTGAACGCACACGTCGATCCCGAATTTCTAAGAGACGACAGCCTGGAATTCCTAGAAAAACTGGGAGTCCTCTAGGCAGAAAACGTGATCGGTCTTTTCGACTCCGATGTGCTGATTAAGCTCTGCTGCTGCAATCTGTGGTGGGAGGCCATTGACGCGCTCGGCATTTCTCACCCGTATCGGTTGGCTCCGACCAGCTCGGCGCGATGGGTCAAGGGCAAACTTGATCGCAAGCTCGGCAAGGGAGACCACGCTGAGATCATGTCGCGGATCGAAGGCGTAGCTCGAGAAGTCCCCGTCATCGCTGACGAACTGACCGAAGGGTTGGAGTCCGATGAGGGCTTCAAGGTCCTCCGCGAAATCGCGGATATTGACGATGGCGAGAACATCCTTGCCGCCGTTCTGATGCGGAGCCCGGGTGGCAAGCTCCTGCTCTCGGGCGATAAGCGTTTCATCAAGGCGTTCAGGGACGCTCTGCCCGGAGAGTGGGATAAGCTCTCCAGCTACATTATCTCATTCGAGATGTGCTTGGAGGCGATTGAGGCCAAGTATGGCTTCGACCATATTGTAGCCAACGCGATGGCCGTGAAGCATTGCGATGGTACGCTCAGTATCGCCATACAACCCGAGCCAAACCGCGAGCACTTCGTTGATTGCATCTCGTCGTTCAATCCCTGCCGCGCAGTCGTCACCGTCGTCGAGACCGTTGTCGTCGTCGAATAATAGGCGTTGCGCCGACGGAATTTCGGATTCAATCGGGTCCGGGTAATGTGACGGTCGGAGCGGGCCGTTTTCCTTCCGACAATGTCCAGCGATCGCCAAGAGCTTGTTCCCACGTTTGTGGGCAATTTAGGGTTGCGCTCTTCGCGGTGCTCGTTGATCATTGCGAAGTTGACCGACCGCTTTCGGGGCCAGCGCCAGCATCCCGGGACGGCCGAAGTGAGGGCGCAGAGCCGCCTCACCGCATTCGGTCGCCGATGACCGGTTTGGGCCGACAGGCGTCTTCCGCTTCGCGCCGATAGGGGTCGTCAAGGTGCGGCCAGTCCTCCCATGCTCGCATGGCCAAGCTACTCTTCTAAGTCCTGGGTGGGCTCCCACAGTTCTATCGGATTTCCTTCGGGATCATGAATCCGGGCAAAGCGGCCGACCTCCGAGTTCCACTCGTCTCGCGCTTCCACCAGAATCCCGCTGGCCGTTAGGTTCGCAATCATTCCGTTGAGGTCATCAACGCGGAAATTGACCATCCATTGCTGTTCCACCCGGCCGAAATAGTCGCTGTCCTTCGAAAAGGGACCGAAAATTGTCATCCCGGCCTCCTGCTGCCACACAGACTTGTGGAGGTCATCAATACCGAGATGCTTTTGATACCATTCGGCTAAGCTCGTCGGGTTGGCTGCCCGAAAAAACACTCCGCCGATTCCAACGACCTTCGGCATGAAACTCTCCGTCCCTTCCATCAGAAGAAGAATGCAGTTGATCGGACTCGAGCGCAACGCGAAGGTAAGGTAGACGCCATGCCCTCTGCGACCAAACGCGGAAATCGTTTCCGCGTCGCGCCAACAGCGGACATCCGTCTTCCTCGGTGATCTCTACTTTCAGACTTCCGTTCAAAGAAGCAGGACAAGGCAGAAAGGTTGACTCCATTATCCTATCCGTTATTCTGGATATATGGAAAGCTCACTCGCGATCACGGCGCTCGGCGCATTGGCACAACCAACGAGGCTTGAGACGTTTCGCGCCCTGGTGAGGCACGAGCCGGAGGGCGTCCCGGCAGGGGAGTTGGCGCGGATGCTCGATGTCCCGCAAAACACGATGTCAGCGCATCTCGCCACACTCTCGCGAGCTGGATTGGTGACGAGCGAGAGGCAGAGCCGTTCAATCATCTACAGGGCTGACCTGGATGGCCTTCGAGAGCTGACGTTGTTCCTGCTGAAAGACTGTTGCGGAGGCTCCAACCAGCTATGCGCGCCTTTGATCGCCGAGTTGACGCCCTGTTGCGCGCCCGCGGTGGAGGCATCATGACCATACGCCTGGAAACGATCGAAGGCTGCGATCGCGGTCTCCGAAAGGCGCTCGTGGAAGCCGCCCTTCCGGTTGAGGACCTTGAGGACGAAGGACGCTCATTTTTCAGGGTCGTCGGCGGGAACGGGGAAACGCTCGGCTACACGGGGATCGAGCATTGCGGCGATAGCGTCCTCCTAAGATCGGTGGTCGTTCTCCCTGAATACCGTGGCAGAGGCCTTGCCAAGGCGCTGGTGGGCGAGACCCTCAAGCAGGCTCCAGAAACCGCGGCTGTTTTCCTCGCGACGACAACCGCATCCCCGATCTTCGAGCGAATGGATTTCGTCCCGGTCAATCGGAGCAACGCCCCTCCGGCCATTCTATCCACCCGCCAGCTCTCCGGCATCTGCCCGGCCTCGGCGACGATCATGAAACTCAATAGACCTCCGACCTGACACGGACAACGACCATGACCGACAAGACCTACAACGTGCTCTTCCTGTGCACGGGCAATTCCGCTCGTTCTATTCTCGCCGAGTCTATCCTGAACGAGGAGGGCAAAGGTCGCTTCCGCGCGTTCTCTGCCGGCAGCCAGCCAAGAGGCGAGGTCAATCCGCATGCCCTCAAGGAACTGGATGCGCTCGGCTATCCCTCGACGGGCTTCTCTTCGAAAAGCTGGGATGTCTTCGCCAAGGAGGGCGCTCCCGAAATGGACTTCATCTTCACGGTCTGCGATAGCGCGGCAGGTGAGGCCTGCCCGGTCTGGATCGGACATCCGATGACCGCTCACTGGGGTGTCGAAGACCCTGCCGCCGTAGAAGGCTCGGAAGTTGAAGTACAGCGCGCCTTTGCCCAGGCCGCAAGATTCCTGAAGAACCGTATCATCGCGTTCCTGAGCCTTCCGCTCGAGTCCATCGATCGCATGGCGCTTCAAACCCGTCTCCGCCAGATTGGCGCGATGGAAGGCTCTTCTGCCGCCGGGGAGACCGCCTGATGTCCGCATTTGAACGCTATCTCACCATCTGGGTCTTCCTCTGCATCGTCGTCGGCGTGGCCCTTGGACATCTCATTCCGGGGCTATTCCAGACAATTGGTGCGGTCGAGGTCGCAAAGGTGAACATCCCCGTAGCCGTCCTCATCTGGTTGATGATCATCCCGATGCTTTTGAAGATCGACTTCCGCTCCCTTGCGAAGGTCGGCACGTACTGGCGCGGGATCGGCGTAACGCTGTTCATCAACTGGGCCGTCAAGCCGTTCTCGATGGCGATCCTCGGATGGCTCTTCATCGGATACCTGTTCAGGCCTTACCTGCCAGCGGACCAGATCGACTCCTACATCGCGGGCCTGATCATCCTTGCGGCCGCTCCATGCACGGCCATGGTTTTCGTCTGGTCCAACCTGACGCGCGGAGAACCGTTGTTCACGCTGTCGCAGGTAGCTCTCAACGACGCGATCATGATCGTCGCCTTCGCGCCGATCGTGGGCCTGCTTCTCGGGCTGTCCGCAATCACCGTCCCGTGGGATACGCTGGTCATCTCGGTTGGTCTTTACATCGTCATACCCGTTATCATCGCGCAGGTTCTAAGAAGCAGGCTCACTGTCGACGGCACGACCTCCGGGTTAGACAGGATGCTGGAAAGGCTGCAGCCGATCTCGCTTGTTTCCCTGCTGGCCACGCTTGTCCTGCTGTTCGGATTCCAGGGTGAGCAGATCATCGCCCAGCCGACGATCATCGCCCTGCTGGCGGTCCCGATCCTGATCCAGGTCTACTTCAACTCGGGTCTGGCCTACATCCTCAACCGCATGTCCGGCGAGCGACACTGCGTGGCCGGACCCTCGGCACTGATCGGGGCGTCCAACTTCTTTGAGCTAGCCGTCGCCGCAGCCATCAGCCTCTTTGGATTCCATTCCGGCGCGGCGCTGGCGACGGTCGTCGGCGTCCTCATCGAGGTACCGGTCATGCTCTCGGTCGTCTGGATCGTGAACCGTTCGAAGGGCTGGTACGAGGCCGCGCCGGCCGTATCTCGAAACACCGTCTCCGGAAGGACCTGACCATGGACGTCACGATCTATCACAACCCCGCCTGCGGGACTTCACGGAACACGCTCGACCTGATCCGGCATGCAGGGAGCGAGCCCACGATCATCGAGTATCTCGAGACGCCGCCAACCCGCGAGCAGCTCGCGACGATGATTGCCAATGCTGGTCTTACAATTCGTCAGGCCATCCGTGAAAAGGGCACGCCCTATGCCGAACTGGGTCTCGATAATCCGGACCTCACCGACGACCAGCTTCTTGATGCCATGCTCAAGGACCCAATCCTTATCAACCGTCCGTTCGTAATCACGCCGATGGGGACGCGCCTCGCGCGCCCGTCGGAGGCCGTACTCGACATCCTCCCGGCCGACGCATTCAATGGCCCCTTTACCAAGGAGGATGGCGAACGGGTTCTCGACGACGAAGGAAAGCGCATTGTCTGAAACACTCCCAGCCGCATCCCCCGAACATTTCCGCATGCCCGACCTCAGGGCGTTGCGTCCGGCGTTCTCGACGCACAAGCCCCGTATCCTGATCCTCTACGGGTCGCTTCGTGAGGTATCGTACAGCAGACTGCTCGCATTCGAGGCCCAGCGCTTGCTTGAGCATTTCGGTTGCGAGGTTCGCGTCTTCGATCCGAAGGGACTTCCGCTCCCGGACGAAGCTCCCGCTAGCCATCCCAAGGTGCAGGAACTCCGTGAGCTCTCCGAATGGTCCGAGGGCCAGGTGTGGGTCAGTCCCGAGCGCCATGGTGCGATGACCGGCGTGATGAAGTCCCAGATTGACTGGATTCCATTGGCTGTCGGATCGGTGCGACCGACGCAGGGAAAGACCCTGGCGGTCATGCAGGTCTCGGGAGGGTCGCAGTCGTTCAACGCGGTCAGTCAGCTTCGTATCCTCGGGCGTTGGATGAGGATGATCACCATCCCGAACCAATCATCCGTAGCCAAGGCCTTCCAGGAGTTCGACGCCGAAGGCCGGATGAAGCCGTCGTCGTTCTACGACCGGGTCGTCGACGTCTGTGAGGAACTGGTAAAGTTCACGATCCTGACCCGGGATGCGTCGCCTTATCTGACCGATCGCTACAGCGAGCGAAAAGAAGAGGCGGCCAAGCTAGAGCAGCGTGTCTCACTAAAGTCGATCTGACACCCGGGAGGCCGTTGTCCTTGGGCGTCGCGTCGATGTCGCGACGACCACGAAGGCGATAACCCCCACGAGACCAAGCGCCGCGTTCAAGGCCAGTGCGGTCCCGATGCCGAGGTTCTGCATCGCCGTCGCAAATACGAACGGCGCAGCGGCCCCCACGGCGAGGCGAGCCGCCGCCATCTTGCCCGTTACCGCGCCATAGCCGTCCGAGCCGAACAGGTACAGCGGCAGGCTACCCTGCGCGATGCTGTTGATGCCCGAACCAAGGCCAAGGCAGATTGCGAAGACGACCGCGCCCGGAAGCCAGTCGCCCGATAGTCCCAGGGTCATGACGCCGAGGACTATGAGCAAGGCGGAAATCACCGCGAGCATGGGCGGCGAAAGCCTCGTGCCGAAAATCATGTTGATCAGACGGCTGGCAACCTGCGAGGGGCCAAAGATCGATCCGACCACGACGGCCATTGTGCCAAAGCCAAGCGTTCCGAGCATCGGCACCATGTGGGCAAGGATGGCGGCCAGAGTGAAGCCAAGGACGGCAAAGGCGAAGGAGACCAGGATCATGCCCCGCCGGCGAGCTTCGGGTGGAAGAGCGCCGACGACGACATTCGGCGTCCTGTTAGGTTCCAGGCGAGACGCGGCCTTGCCGACGTACATGATCCAGAAGTGCAACGGCATGCACACGAAGAGGTTCAGGGCGGCGAACACCAGGTAGATTTCCCGCCAGGTGAGAAAGCCGCTGAGCGCCGCCGAGATGGGCCAGAAGATCGTCGACGCGAAGCCGCCGATCAGGGTCAGATAGGTGATGCTCCTCGATGCTGTCCTTGGCTCGTTTTCGACGAGCGCCGCGAACGCCGCCTGATATTGCACCATGCCGGAGGATATCTCCAGCATGACGATCGCCAGAGCGAAGACGGCGACGGAAGGCGACCATGCACATACCGCAAGCGTGGCCGCCGCTATGGCCGATCCGGCCGTCATCACCGTCGCGGCTCCGATCCTGTCCATCTGTCGGCCGATGAACGGCGCGGACAGTCCGCCTACGAAGAGCGACAACGAGAAGACGCCGAAGACCCATTCGAGGCTCAGGCCAAGGTCTTCGGCGATCGCCGGGGACAGGATAGAGAACGTGTAGTAGAGAGTGCCGTATCCGATGATCTGCGTCAGGCCGAGCGCCGACACGATGCTCGCAGGGACTTTGATGTCACGCAACGGTCGCATCCTTGTCAGCCGTCGTTCCGGTGCAACAATCTCCGGAACGCTCGAGTGAAGCCCGGATGCCGGGATGACCCGAACAGCAGTCTTCCATCAGGAACTTCACGAGGTTGGCTAGTGCCTCATAGCTTGCGCTGTAGACGATGGATCGCGACTCACGTCGCTGGGAGATCAGGCCCGCATGGTCCAGTTCCTTGAGATGGAAGCTGAGGTTCGACGGCGAAACGCCCACGCGCTCGGCGATCGAACCTGCGGCAAGGCCATCGGGCCCAGCAACAACGAGGGTGCGAACGACTTGGAGGCGGGTCTCCTGTGAGAGCGCCGCAAAGGACGCGAGGGCTTGACGATCATCCATGATTCAACGATCCTTGAAACATTGAATTGGAGGAGTAACGCAGATGGATACGAGCGGCAAGAGCATTTCCCACACGGGCGACATTACTCTCGGGAGGTTGCTCGAACTGACCGCCGCCAACCATGACCTTCCGCTCGTGTTCAGCTACGAGGGGCGAGCGATCAAGTCCGGTTACCATGTCACCGAGGTGAAAGCGGGTCACTTTTCCGCGTTGGATTGCGGAGCCAATCCAGAAGCGTGGGCGGAAATCTTCGTCCAGCTATGGGATGTTGACGAGAGGGACCGGACCCACATGACCGCGGGTAAGTTCAGCGCGATCGTCAGGAAAGTGTCCCAGCACGTTCGCCTCCCGGCCGAGGCAAAACTGACGTTTGAAGTTTCCGACGGCATGCGCCCGATGCAGTTGTTTTGCGCCGACGAACCTTCGACGAGTGAAGGCGTTCTGGCGGTGACACTGGTGCCAAGAGCTGCCAGTTGCAAGCCGCGTGACCGATGGCTGGCTGAGAGATCAGCAGAAGAGGTTCAGTGTCGCGGCCATTCGGTCAGCAACGCCTGTTGCGAATAGTGACCTTATTGTCCGCTTTGGGCCGACAGCAGACTTCAGCCGTTTGTTCGTCCCGAATAATGCCACGGCAAAATCTCATCGATGCAACTCTGCCTGTGGCCTTTGACGATGGCGGTGAGCGTCGCAGTCAAATAGGCCAGCGGATCGATCATTCCTCAAGACGGATGGTGACTGGGCCTACGACGATCTCGGGGCTCGTAGCAGCCTTTACCGTCGGCAGCTCCGGCAATGGCGTATTGATGACCATGGCCGCGAACTCGACCGCGTCTTCTGGCTCTGGCAACATCAGCTTGCCCTGCCGCGCCATCGTCCGCCATGTGGAAAGGCTGTTGGCTCGCAATCCATAGCGCTGCGCAACTTCATTGACTGTCGTGCCAGGCCTCAAGCTTTCCGAAACAATCTTCGCCTTGACCTCGTCCGGCCAATGTCGGTGAACCTCACGTCCCGGCTTCCTGGTTGTGAGAAACTCTAATGTAGTCTCCATGGACAAACTCCCGTTCTTCATCCATGGAATGTCGATCTCAGATCAGGCGGCTGCAGGCAACGTGGGGGCAGAACATCGGTTACGCTCTTGTCGCGACGCTTGATGCTTTCTCAGCGTGCATTTCGCAGTGACGCCAACTCCTGCGCAGCGCATGTGGATTCAGGTCTCGTTCCTGCGACCATCGAATTGAGACGCCACGGGGGTTCCCTTGCCAATCGACTACATTCAGCAGTCCCAATCAAAGCAGCTTTGCTCCCAGCAGGTCTGCGTACCCTTCTCGAGCTCGTGGCTGGATCCGGTACTCCGTGTCGACGTGCGAGCGATATGAAAAGGATCCTCATGGTCCTGAACGTGAGTACATCCACATGGTGATGGCTGTGGTGCCTGAAGCGGAGATGGAGACGATGGGGCAGCCGCAGGCCTCAGGTGATGGTGTGGTGGCCTTCTCCCGGCCCGACATTGAGACTCAGGGAGGGTTGGACGCATAATTTCTTCTTTCGCGCATTTGAACGCGGAGCTGCAGTCATTGCTCACACGTAGACAATGACGAAGCTCCAGAGACAAGCTCCAGGCGCTTGAGCATACTTAATTCCTCATCAGGCCACTGGCCGACGGAGAAGCGAGACGCACCAAATGGCAAACGGCCATACTTGCAACTGAAGATAGCCGACCTTGAACATATGTTCCACGCCAAGAAGGAGGACGCCGCCTTCCTTAAGGTCATGGTAGTAGAACCGAAACTCCGGGATGTTCCCGCGCGAAGCACCTGCTTGCTCGCGCGGTGGCAGCCCAGGAAACGTTCGCGAAGCCACAGTCGATTTCTGCCGCGCCAGTGGAAATTGCTGCGGGACATAATGCCGGAACGCGAAGTGGAGGCGACTAAACCTTCTCCGCGGGTTCGAGCTCGCGAGGAGGTGCCCCCACAAAGTGTTGCTCCCGATGCGGCCCCTGCCCGAGTGCAGCTTGGACCACGTCCTCCGCCGCCCTAGCGAACGTGAGGTCGGCGACGTCTGCTGAATCCTGCAGACAAATGGTGTTCACGAGAGGATTCGAACCTCCGACCCTGCGATTCATACCACTTCGGCTTTCGCCGCCGCTCTCGCGTTCGTGGTCTGGACTGTCCCTTGACCCTGGACCGAAGTCTTTAGGTCCTGCCCATCCAGTCTCTACACCTTCACCGGATCGCTCCGGAGCTTGGCTCGGGATTGGCATGCTGGAGTGCAGCGAAGCGTTCCCCGAATTTGAGCAGATCGACTGTACCCTTTCGGACTACAGCCCCCAATTGTTAACCAGGAATCGCATGCTCTATCCTGCTGAGCTACGTGAACAGATCCATCTGCAACCGACCGAATAACCGATAGATGCGCCTGGATCAACGCAAATATTATCAAGGGCAGCGGCATAGGTGGACTTCGACCCTCTGTCGCTGGGGCCGTCATCACGGTACTAGAAGAAGGGCGAGATGTTCCGGATGGTGCGACGGCTCCTTGCGCCCAAAGGACGGAGGCCAACCGGGTGGCCTGTTCGAAACTTAATATAGGTGCCAAATCCCAGCAAGCGGAAAACCAGCTCCGGTAAATTTACCACGAGTTAAGTACCTGAAACTCTTATTTAATTTCTACGTCGGTAAAGTTTCTACCCGAAAAAGCGCTCTATCCTGCTGAGCTATGGGACCACGTGAGCCTTTCCATACAAAAGCCGGCGGCTTAAGCCAAGTGTTTTCCGGCCGTCAGTCCGCCAGCCTCTGTTCCACCAGCCGCACCCAGTACGAGATGCCGTAGGAGATCGCCTCGTCCTCGAAGTCGTAGCGCGGGTTGTGGAGAGGCGCGGTGTCGCCGTTGCCGATGAAGATGAAGGCGCCCGGCCGGCTGTTCAGCATGAAGGCGAAGTCTTCCCCGGCCATGCTGGGATCGACGTTAGGGTCGACATTGGCGGCACCCACGACGTCCGTTGCGGCCTTGATGGCATGCTCCGTTTCCTGGTCGTGGTTGCTGGTGACCGGGCACTGGCGGTGATATTCGATCGTGGCTTCCGCGCCGTGCGCGGCAACGATGCCGTCAACGATCTGGCGAAGACGGTTTTCGGCGAGGTCACGGGTTTCTTCGTTATGGGTGCGAACCGTGCCCCACAGCGTCGCCTCGTCCGGGATGATGTTGTGCGTCGTGCCGGCATCGAAACGGGTGACGGAAACCACCACGGAGCGGAGCGGATCGGCATTGCGGCCGGCGATCGCCTGCAGACTTCCGACAAGCTGCGAACCGATGAAGATGGGATCCACCGTCTTGTGCGGCTGTGCCGCATGGCCGCCGCGCCCCTTGATGACGATCGTGAAGCGGTCGGGGGCCGCCATGATGCCGCCCTTGCGGATCGCGAACTGTCCCAGCGGAATGCCCGGCATGTTGTGCATGCCGTAGACTTCCTCGATGCCGAAGCGCTCCATCATGCCGTCTTCGACCATCGCGAGTGCGCCAGCGCCACCTTCTTCGGCCGGCTGGAAGATGACGGCAACGGAGCCGTTGAAGTTGCGCGTTTCGGCGAGGTATTTCGCCGCACCCAGCAGCATGGAGGTATGCCCGTCATGGCCGCAGGCATGCATCTTGCCGGCGATCTTGGATGACCAGGGCTTGCCGGTGATCTCGCTGAGCGGCAGGGCGTCCATGTCGGCCCGCAGGCCAATCACGCGATTGCCGGGGCCCTTGCCGCGGATGACCCCGACGACGCCGGTGCGGCCGATACCGGTGACAACCTCATCGACGCCGAACTCTTTCAGCTTGGAGGCGACGAAAGCGGCCGTGTTTTCGACCTCGTAAAGAATTTCCGGATTTTCGTGAAGGTGTCTGCGCCACTCCGTCACTTCACCCTGGAGTTCGGCAGCCCTGTTCAAAACTGGCATAATCTTTCCTGTAATTCTCAATCACACGGTTATGAATCTCGTCATCGGCTGATACTGCCTGCCCTGATTGACGTAATCAATCTTCTTTGCCATTGCTTGGCCATATAGGCCGCATATGCGCCACACTCGTTAACCCCGACGACGAGGAAATATCTTGCTGTTCTCCGGCTTCCGTTCCGCATGCACTGCGCAAGCGATCTGCACAGTTTCCGCTCTCAGCCTCATCTTTTCGGCTGGAGCCGCAGCGGCCAATCCCAAAATGGTCGTCGATGTACAGACGGGCAGGGTTCTTGCGCATGAAGACGCCTTCCTGAAATGGTATCCGGCGTCGCTCACAAAGCTGATGACGGCTTATCTTACCTTCAACGCGTTGAAGAGCGGCAAGCTGCGGCTCGACAGCCCGGTTACGATGAGCAAGCGGGCAGCCGCCGAGCCCGCGAGCAAGACCTATTTCAAGCCGGGCTCGAAGCTCACTGTCGACAGCGCCCTGAAGATCCTGCTCGTGAAATCCGCAAACGACATCGCCGTGGCGATCGCTGAAACGGTTGGTGGCTCGCACGACCAGTTCGTGGCGATGATGAACAGCCAGGCCAAGGCGCTCGGCATGACCTCGACGCGTTTCATCAATCCGCACGGGCTTCCGGGCAAGGGGCAGTACACCACAGCGCGGGACCTGGCTTTGCTGGCGCTCAGGATCAAGCAGGATTTTCCGGAATACCAGAGCTACTTCTCGCTTGAGGGCATCGATGTCGGCTCCAAGCAGTATCCGAACTTCAATACGCTGATCGGCCGCTTCGACGGCGCCGATGGAATGAAGACCGGGTTCATCTGCGCCGCCGGCTTCAACCAGGTGTCGTCTGCCACCCGCAACGGTCGCACTGTCATTTCCGTCGTGCTCGGCTCCGACAGCCTTGCCGGGCGCGCCGATGATTCGGCCAACCTCCTGCAGCAGGGGCTGACCACCAACCCGAACAGCGGCGTTCCATTCTCAGCGCTTGCCCCTTATGGTGACACGAGCAAGGTCAATGACGTGAGCGCCGAGATCTGCAATCCGAAGGCCGCCAAGATCCGCAGTGAAAATCGCGACGATGCCGGCCGCACCGTGATGCACTCGCCTTATATCCACGAGATGACCCGTCCGCCGGTCTACAGCTATGCAGGGCTCATCCCGGGCAGCGAACCGGTTTCGGCCGGCAAGGGCGACAAGCGGCTCGCACGGGTTCCGATCCCGCAGCCGCGCCCGACTTTTTGATTGGAAATAAAAATGTCACCTGTTTCAGGCCGGATCCCGGTTTCCATCCTGACCGGTTTTCTCGGCGCGGGTAAATCGACGCTTCTCAACCGCATCCTGAAGGATCCGGCGACCAGCGGCACCGCCGTCATCATCAATGAGTTCGGCGAGGTCGGCATCGACAACTTCCTCGTCGAGGCATCAGGCGATGCCTTGGTGGAGCTTTCCAACGGTTGCCTCTGCTGCACCGTTCGCGGCGAACTGGTTGATACGCTGGCCTATATGATGGACGGCATCCAGACGGGCCGGCTGCAGCCGATCAAACGGGTGGTGATCGAAACGACGGGTCTCGCCGATCCGGCGCCCGTGATGCAGTCGGTGATGGGCAACCCGATCATCGCGCAGAA
Source organism: Neorhizobium sp. SOG26 (assembly GCF_003491345.1). Lineage (GTDB taxonomy): Bacteria > Pseudomonadota > Alphaproteobacteria > Rhizobiales > Rhizobiaceae > Neorhizobium > Neorhizobium turbinariae. Next base: position 2,643,255 of record NZ_CP025512.1, on the reverse strand, counting down.
CTTCGAGCTGGAAGGTGTCGTGACGGTGGTCGATGCCGTGCATGGTGTATCGACGCTCGACCGCCACACGGAGGCGGTGAAGCAGGTCGCGGTTGCCGACCGCCTGGTGATCTCGAAGCTGTCGCTGGCCGATACGCAGACGGTCGAAACGCTGAATGACCGGTTGCGGGCGCTCAATCCGCGTGCGGTGCGAGTGGATGGCGACAAGGCGGAAGCCGGCAGCGCTGCCATCCTGCAGAACGGGCTCTACGACCCGGCGACAAAGATCGCCGATGTCGATCGCTGGCTGAAGGCGGAAATCGCTGGCCATCACCATCATGATCACCACGACCACGGGCATCATGACCATGATCACGGGCACGATCATCACCATCATCATCATGATGTGACGCGCCACGGCGAAAACATCCGCTCCTTCTCGCTCGTTCATGACAAGCCGATCGATCCTATGGCCATCGAGATGTTCGTGGACTTGCTGCGCACCGCGCATGGGGAGAAGCTGCTGCGCATGAAGGCGATCGTGGCGCTGTCCGACAATCCGGAGCGGCCGCTCGTGCTGCACGGCGTGCAGAGCGTATTTCACCAGCCGGAGCGCCTGCCGAAATGGCCGGAGGGTTCGGATCGCCTGACGCGGATGGTGCTGATCACGCAGGATCTGCCGGAAAGCTTCGTGGCCGACCTGTTTGCCGCCTTTACCGGCCAGCCGCGGGTGGACCGGCCGGATCGCGCCGCGCTCGAGGATAACCCTCTGGCGGTGCCGGGCCTCAAGATGTAGGCGATCAGGCCTTCTGGATCAGGAAACGGTGGCCGGTCTCCGTCTTTTCAGACCGCAGAAGCTGGTGGCCGTCCTGGTTGCAGAAATGCGGGATATCGATCCCCGCAAGCGGGTCAGTCGTCTCGATCGTCAAACGGTAACCGCTCGGCAGGTCTTTCAGCCGCCGGCGTGTCTTCAACACGGGAAGAGGACATTTGAGCCCGCGAAGATCATAAAGATCTTCGGCTGGAACGGTCATTCCTTGCTCCAGAACTTCCAGAACGGCTTCTTGGCCTGTTCGGCGACCGGTGCAGCCGGTGCCGAATAGGCAAGCGGGTTCTGCGCCGGAACCGGAACGGCAACCGTCTGGCCACGGGCGTCTGCAACAGTCGCCGGTACGCTTGCCGTCGTCGTTGCTGCTGCCGGCAGGCGGTCCTGCTTCATGCGCTCCGCTGCGGAAGATGCGCGGGGGGAGGACGGTGCGGTCGAGGCCAGCATGACGCTGTTGGCCGGTGCGCCCGTCGCCTTGCCGCCGTTCATCCGCTTTTCCATCATCTGCGCGAATTCGGCCTTGCTCATCAGCTTGCCGGCTTCGAGCGAGGTGCCGGTCGGTGCGTAAGCGAGATCACGGCCCTTGCGCTTGTTGGCGACGACCGCCTTGCGCTCGGCTTCGGTCGGCTCATACCAGACCTTGTCCTGGTACTTGTCGAGCGCCTTCTGGTAGGCAAGTTCGTAGGACTTCGAGTAGGACGTCAGGGCTGACGCCAGCGCCGGCGGCGTCTGGGTCGGCGGGCAGGCCGAGGCGGGGGCGAAGGTGCCGTTGCCGCTGAGCTGCTGATTGAAGACGTATTTCTTTTCGCAGACATTCACTTCCGGCGGGCGCTTGGTGACCTCGAAGTGGTCGTAGCCCGTCTTGATCATCTTCCAGAAGTCGTAGTTCGGGTTGTCGCGATGGCGCGCCATGTTTTCCGCCGTCATGCGGAACGGATAGGCCTGCAACTGAACCGAGCTCTGGCCGCCGCGGAAGGCATCACGCGCAAAGGCGTAGATTTCCAGCACCTGCTCGTCCGTCATCGAATAGCAGCCCGAAGACGAGCATGCGCCATGGATCATCAGGTTGGAGCCGGTGCGCCCGTTCACCGCGTCATAGCGGTTCGGGAAGCCGGTGTTGATGGCGAGATAATATTTCGAGTTCGGGTTCAGGTGCGCCGGCGTCAGGCTGTAGAAGCCTTCGGGCGCCTGGCGGTCGCCTTCCTTCACCTTCGGTCCTAGCTTGCCGGACCAGGCGCAGATGTCGTAGCTCTTGATGAGGTCGAAGCGGTTGTCCGCCTTCGCCTTCCAGATCTCCAGCTTACCTTCTTCCTTGAAGATGCGGATCATGATCGGCGAGTTGCGCGGCATGTTCTTGGCCTGCATGTCGGCCAGGATCTTCGACGGCAGCGGCTGCTCGACCTTGTTCTTGACGCTCTTCAGATCAATCGATGCTGTATCGAGCGTATCGTTGCAGCCCGTCAGGGCGGTCGCGACGAGAAGGGCAAGAGCGATGTGTTTCAGGCGCATCGGATGACCACACGAACTAGAACGGCGAATGGAATCGGTACAGGCATAAATTTAAAGCGGCAGTGTTTACATATTCTTAACCGCTAAAGCCGGCCTGTCCAGCCGGACCGCCAGTGGATTCACTGATGCAGCAATGTGGCCGAATTTGGCTATCGGCCGCAATTGGGTTGGTCAGAGGTTGCGGCCGATGTCCAGGAATTTTTGGCGACGTGCGGCACGCACTTCCTCGCCGGACAGGCTGCTGAGGTCCTTGAGCGCCGATTCCACGACCTTACCGGTGGCAGCGATCACCGTTGCCGGGTCGCGATGGGCACCGCCGACGGGTTCTGGAATAATGTCGTCGATGATGCCGAGCGCCTTCAGGTCTTCCGCAGTGATCTTCATGTTGGTTGCCGCTTCGCGGGCGCGGGTGGAGTCGCGCCACAGGATCGATGCTGCACCTTCCGGCGAGATGACCGAATAGATCGAGTGCTCGAGCATGTAGACGCGGTTGCCGGTGGCGATCGCGATCGCGCCGCCCGAGCCGCCTTCGCCGATGACAACCGAGACCATCGGCACCTTGATGCCAAGGCACATTTCCGTGGAACGGGCGATGGCTTCCGCCTGGCCGCGTTCTTCCGCGCCAACGCCGGGATAGGCGCCGGCCGTGTCGATCAGCGATATGACCGGCAGATGGAAGCGGTCCGCCATCTCCATGATGCGGATGGCCTTGCGGTAGCCTTCCGGCCGCGGGCTGCCGAAGTTGTGCTTGAGACGGGTCTTGGTGTCGAAACCCTTTTCCTGGCCCATGACGGCGACCGGCATGCCATTGAAGCGTGCAAGGCCGGCCTGGATGGCAGCGTCTTCACCGAAGTTCCTGTCGCCGGCGAGCGGCGTGAAGTCCGTGAACAAAGCGGCGGCGTAATCGACGAAGTGGGGGCGCTGCGGATGACGCGCCACCTGGGTCTTTTCCCAGGCGCCGAGCTTGGAATAGATTTCCCGCTGTGCTTCCCGGACACGTCCTTCAAGGCGATTGATCTCGTCCGAAGTGTCGATACTCTCGTCCTCGGATGCAAGCTTCTTCAGCTCATGGATCTTCGCCTCGAGGTCGGAGATTGGCTTTTCGAAATCGAGATAAGTCTGCATCAGGTCCGGTTTCCGGTTATTTCTACCTCAGGAACACGGAGTTCCCGTTCAGCTTGGCGCCTCTAATCAGCGTTTTTGGCCTGTTTTGCAAGAGGGTGATGTGTTTCCACCAGCTCCCGCAGCCGTTCTTCCAGTACATGGGTATATATCTGCGTGGTTGAAATGTCTGAATGTCCAAGCAGTTCCTGCACCACACGAAGGTCTGCGCCATTCTGAAGAAGATGGCTTGCAAAGGCGTGCCGCATGACGTGCGGCGAGATTGCGGTCGTCTTGAGCCCCGCGCGGGCGGCGAGTGCCTTCAGGTCCCGCGCGAAGACCTGGCGCGGAAGATAGCCCTCCTTGCCCGATGATGGAAAGAGCCAGGGGCTGTCTCCCGTCTTCGCAATCGCTGCCGTGCGCGCCTGCGCATAAGCTTTCATGGCCGCAATGGCTGAACGTGACAACGGAACGAGCCGTTCCTTGTTGCCCTTGCCGCGGATCATCAGGAAGCGGCCTTCCTGGTCCAGCACCTTGGCCGGCAGCGACACAAGCTCGCTGACACGCATGCCCGTGGCATAAAGCAGCTCGAGAAGGGCATGCATTCGCAGGCGCGTCAGTTGGTCAGGACCAACTTGCGAGGCTTCCGCAGCCGCCAACTCGAGCAGGCGGGTCACATCCTCCTCGCTCATGGTCTTGGGCAAGGAGCGGCTTTTCTTCGGGGCGTCGAGGATAGACGAGGGATCGTCGCCGCGCAGGCCTTCGGCATAAAGGAACTTGTAGAACTGCCGCATGGCAGACAACCGCCGTGCCTGCGAGGAGGCGGCAAATCCCTGGCTGTTCAGATGGGCGAGATAGGCGGAAAGATCAGTGCTGCTGGCATTGAGCGGCGACTTATCCTGCCCCGCGAGGAAGCCATGCAGGTCGTCCAGGTCACGCTGGTAGGAGGAAAGTGTATTTCCGGCCGCACCCCGTTCGGCACTCATCATCTCGAGGAATGCTTCGATATGCGCTCGGGAAAGATCGGCCATGGGCCTCCGCCGTGGTTACTGCGCCGGCGCCGGGTTCAACCGCTCGGAAGGGATGCGCACCGTGACATCCCGCTCACGCGGCTCAACCAGCATCACGAGAGCCACCATGCTTCCATAAATGATGCCGGCAATCACCGCCAGGACGAACAAGAAACGGAATAGGGTGGGCATTCAAGACTCCGCAGCACGAGGTGCACTATATCGACGAACCTTGGCGGAAGGGCAACAGCTAACAAACACCTGTTGCCTTTCAAGGTTGCGACGGCTTGACGCTGCGGGAGCATTTGTCGATACCGTTTCCTCAAACGGGACACGACAATGACAGAAACATTAACCTCCGTTGCCGAACAGGCGCGCGCTGTGCTTGGCAGGCGGAATCTGGTCTTTGTGGGTCTCATGGGCGCTGGCAAGTCGGTGATCGGGAAACTGGTCGCCCAAAGCCTCTCCATCCCCTTCGTCGATACCGATGCCGAGATCGAGAAGGTCTCGCGGATGACCATCCCCGAGCTTTTTTCAAGCTACGGCGAGACGGAGTTCCGGGCGCTTGAGACCCGGGTGATCGAGCGCCTCATGAGGAACGGCCCCAAGGTCATCTCCACCGGCGGCGGCGCCTTCATCAACGAAAACACCCGCAAGCAGATCAGGGCGAGTGGCGCCATCTCGGTCTGGCTGAAGGCCGATCTCGACATCCTCTGGGAGCGGGTCAGCAAGCGCGACAACCGGCCCTTGCTGAAGACCGAAAACCCCAGGCAGACGCTGGAAAACCTGATGATCCAGCGTTACCCGATCTATGCTGAAGCGGACCTGACGGTGCCCTCCATCAATGTCCGCAAGGATGTCATGGCCAATTCCGTCCTGTTGGCCGTGGCTGACATGCATCACGAAAGTCGCCTGTCATGAACATTTCCAAACCCGAAGGTGCAAACGAGCGCGCTGCCGAGCGCCTGGTGCATGTGCCGCTGGAAGGCCGCGCCTATGACATCCTGATCGGGCCTGGCCTGATCGGCCGGGCAGGCGGTGAGATCACCTCGCGGCTGAAGGGTCGCCGGGCGGCGATCGTCACCGACGAACATGTCGGGGCGCATTATCTCGAAGCTTTGATGGACAGCCTGCAGACGGATGGCATCGAGGCGGTGTCGCTGTCGCTACCGGCGGGCGAAAAAACCAAGAGCCTCGAACACCTGTCGACGGTCTGCGACATGGTGCTGACGGCGCGCATCGAGCGCAATGATGCGGTGATTGCGCTTGGCGGCGGAGTCATCGGCGACCTTGCCGGCTTTGCCGCCGGCATCGTGCGGCGCGGCGTGCGCTTCGTGCAGATCCCGACGACCCTGCTGGCGCAGGTCGACTCTTCCGTCGGCGGCAAGACCGGCATCAACACCCGCCATGGCAAGAACCTTCTTGGCGTGTTCCACCAGCCCGACCTGGTCCTGGCCGATAGTGCTGCGCTCGACTCCCTTTCAGAGCGGGAGTTCCGCGCCGGTTATGCGGAAGTCGCCAAATACGGGCTGATCGACAAGCCGGATTTCTTCGCGTGGCTGGAGAAGAACTGGAAGAAGGTTTTTGAAGGCGGGCCTGAGCGCATCGAGGCGATAGCCGTCAGTTGCCAGGCCAAGGCGGACGTTGTGGTGGAAGACGAGCGCGAGACGGGCCGCCGCGCGCTTCTCAACCTCGGTCATACATTCGGCCATGCGCTGGAAGCGGCAACGCAATATGACAGCAGCCGTCTCGTGCATGGCGAAGGTGTTGCAATCGGCATGGTGCTGGCGCACCAGTTCTCCGCGCGCCTCAACCTCGCAAGCCCGGATGACGCCAAGCGCGTCGAAGCGCATCTGCGGGAAGTCGGTCTCCCGACCACGATGGGCGAGATCCCGGGCGAACTTCCGCCGACGGAAAAGCTGCTCGATGCGATCGCGCAGGACAAGAAGGTAAAGGGCGGCAAGCTCACCTTCATCCTCACCCACGGTGTCGGCCAGTCCTTTATTGCGGACGATGTGCCGCCGTCCGAGGTGCTGAGCTTCCTGGAGGAAAAACGGCCGAAATGACGTCCGGGGGTATGGGTTCACGCTTGGTCAATGCGCTGATCCGCGGGCTTCTCCGCTGGTCCGGCGCATCCTTGTCCAGGGAGACGCTTGGTTTCTCCACCCACGACGACCTGCATGCCGCGCTCGATGCGCTCCACCGGGAGGGCAAGTTCGACAGGCAGGATCGCGACCGCCTGAGTGGACTTTTCGATCTCGAGGAACTCGAGGTCTCCGATGTCATGAAGCACCGCACGGTGATGCGTGCCGTCAATGCCGATGACCCGCCGGAGGTTTCGGTGCGGGCGATCCTCGAAAGCCCGTTCACCCGCATGCCGGTGTGGCGCAATTCGATCGAGAACATCATCGGCGTGGTTCACGCCAAGGACCTGCTGCGCGCACTTGCGGAGCCCGGCGTGCAGCCGGAAACCATCGACCTCGTCAGGATTGCGCAAAAGCCCTGGTTCGTGCCCGACAGCACCAGCCTCAAGAACCAGCTTGGCGCGTTCCTGCGGCGCAAGATGCATTTTGCTGTCGTTGTCGACGAATACGGGACGATGCAGGGCATCGTGACACTCGAGGACATCCTGGAAGAAATCGTCGGCGATATCGCGGACGAACACGATATCGAGATCCAGGGCGTGCGGCAGGAGGCCGATGGCTCGATCGTCGTGGATGGCTCGGTGCCGATCCGGGACCTCAACCGCGCGCTCGACTGGAACCTGCCGGATGGCGAGGCGACGACGATTGCCGGGCTTGTCATCTACGAGTCGAAGCTCATCCCGCAGGAGCGGCAGGCCTTCACCTTCTACGGCAAGCGGTTCATCGTCATGAAGCGCGAAAAGAACCGCATCACCCGGCTGCGGATACGGCCTGCCGATGAGGCCGATTTGCCAGCGGAATAGTGCTGGATTTTGTGACTGCCGTCTTGGCCGAACGGCGCCGAATACCTATCTAGGATCCACTACCAGCGGGTCGGTTCACCCGGCGCAGATGCCTCCACAGCCAGTGCATGCAGGCCTGCATCCAGTTCCGGCTTCAGAAGAGCATTCACCGTCCGATGCCGGTCGAGCCGGCTCATCCCGGAGAATTTTTTGGACACGATGCGTACCCGCATATGGGTTTCGCCAGTTCCGGTGATGTCGGGTTGGTGACCGGCATGCTGGTGGCTTTCGTCGATCACGACGAGCCGCTCAGGTTCGAGTTCACTGGTCAGAAGAGCTTCGATCCGGGCACGGACTGACATTTGTTTTCTCGCTCCTCAAGGGGCTCGGGCGACGCAAGAGGGGTACCCAGAAACCAGCAAGAAAGCGCTTTGTCAATTCTTGTTCCGCCCTCTTCATAATCCCATAATGAAGGCCTTATGAAATTAGATTCCAAATATTTCGATCGCATCAGGACGCGCCGCAAGCGTGAGCAGGAGGCTACGCCTCAGGCTCCCACGTGCCAGTGGGACGGGTGCGACAAGCCGGGCGTTCACCGCGCGCCGGTCGGGCGCAATGCCGAAGGCCAGTTCTTCCTCTTCTGCTTCGAGCACGTGCGCGAATACAACAAGGGCTACAACTATTTTTCGGGCCTGTCGGACACCGAGATCGCGCGCTACCAGAAGGAAGCGATCACTGGTCATCGCCCGACCTGGACGGTGGGCGTCAACAAGTCGGCCAAGGATGCACCGCTGCATTCCACGGCGCGCTCAGGTGCCGCCCATACCCAGCAGCGCTTCAAGGACCCGTTCGGCTTCGTGTCGCAGGCGCGCGCCGGCGGGGGCGGACGCTACGAGACGCAGGGGCGAAAGCTGAAGACGCTCGAAGCCAAAGCCTTTGATACGATGGGTCTTGGCGCCAATGCGACATCGGCGGAAATCAAGAGCCGCTACAAGGAATTGGTCAAGAAACACCACCCCGATGCCAATGGCGGAGACCGCGGATCCGAAGAACGTTTTCGTGCTGTCATTCAAGCATATCAGTTGTTGAAGCAGGCAGGTTTCTGCTAAGCCGTAACCTCAATGGCATTGAGGATGATGGCCGGGCGGCGATCCGCGCCTTGGAGAGATGATGAGTAAGATTGATCTAGATATTTCCAATCTTCCCGACACGACCGTTTCGGTTCGGGAAGTCTTCGGCATTGACAGCGATATCAAGGTTCCTGCCTACAGCAACGGCGACCCCTATGTACCGGATCTCGATCCGGATTACCTCTTCGACCGTGATACGACGCTCGCCATCCTCGCCGGCTTTGCGCATAACCGACGCGTCATGGTGTCGGGCTTCCACGGCACCGGCAAATCCACGCATATCGAGCAGGTCGCAGCGCGCCTCAACTGGCCTTGCGTGCGCATCAACCTCGATAGCCACGTCAGCCGTATCGACCTCGTCGGCAAGGACGCGATCGTCCTGAAGGACGGCAAGCAGGTCACTGAGTTCAAGGACGGCATCCTGCCCTGGGCCTACCAGCACAATGTCGCGCTGGTGTTCGACGAATACGATGCCGGCCGCCCGGACGTGATGTTCGTAATCCAGCGCGTGCTGGAATCGTCTGGCCGCCTGACCCTGCTCGACCAGAGCCGCGTCATTCGTCCTCACCCGGCCTTCCGCCTGTTTGCGACCGCCAACACGGTTGGCCTCGGTGACACGACCGGCCTCTACCACGGCACGCAGCAGATCAACCAGGCGCAGATGGACCGCTGGTCGATCGTGACGACGCTGAACTACCTGCCGCACGAGAAGGAAGTCGATATCGTTGCCGCCAAGGTGAAATCCTTCGGCAGCACCGCGGAGGGTCGCGAGACCGTTTCGAAGATGGTTCGCGTTGCCGACCTGACGCGCTCGGCCTTCATCAACGGCGATCTTTCGACCGTGATGAGCCCGCGTACCGTCATCACCTGGGCGGAAAATGCGGAGATCTTCGGGGATGTTGCCTTCGCCTTCCGCATCACCTTCCTCAACAAGTGCGACGAACTGGAGCGCACGCTGGTTGCCGAACAGTATCAGCGGGCCTTTGGCGTCGAGCTGAAGGAAAGCGCGGCAAACATCGTTCGCGGAGCCTAAGCGAGGAAGGCGAAAGCATTGGCAGGTCGCGGAGACAATTCGAAGGCGAAGGCTGGCGGTCCGGTTGATACCGAGCCGTTGCGCCGTGCCATCACCGGCTGCGTCCGCTCGATTGCGGGCGACAGCGAGGTCGAGGTTACGTTCGCCAATGAGCGCCCGGGCCTTGCCGGAGAACGCATTCGCCTGCCTGAAATCTCCAAGCGTCCGACGGCGCAAGAGCTTGCGGTTACCCGCGGGCTCGGCGACTCCATGGCGCTGCGGCTCGCCTGCCACGACACCAATGTGCATGCCAGCATGTCGCCGCAAGGGGCTGACGCCCGCGTCGTCTTTGATGCGGTCGAGCAGGCGCGCGTCGAGTCGATCGGCGCGTTGCGGATGGCCGGCATGGCCGCCAACCTCAATGCGATGCAGACGGAGAAATACGCCAAGGCGAACTTCTCCGGCATCGAACGCCAGGAGGATGCGCCGATCGCCGAGGCGGTCGCCATGCTCGTGCGCGAAAAGCTGACCGGCCGGGCGCCGCCATCCAGCGCCGGCAAGGTGCTCGACCTATGGCGGCCGTTCATCGAAGAAAAGGCTGCCGGCGACCTCGACAACCTGCGCAACGTGATCGAAGACCAGCAGGCCTTCGGCAAGCTCGTGCGCAACATGCTCACCTCCATGCAGATGGCGGAGGAATTCGCCGACGAGACCTCCGAGCCGGAGGAAATGGAGAACCCGAACGACGAGGAGCAGCCGCGCTCGAACGAGACCGAGAACGAAGAGGTCGAGGAAGAGGCTGGCGCCGATGCGCAGCCCGCCGAACAGAGCGATGTCTCCGACGACGAACTCGAAGAAGGGGAGATGGACGGCGCTGAAATGTCCGACGACGACATGTCGGACGATAGCGACGAACACTCCGAAACGCCGGGCGAAACCCGCCGACCGAACAGCCCGTTCGACGACTTCAACGAAAAGGTCGACTACAAGATCTTCACGCAGGAGTTCGATGAGGAGATCCTTGCCGAAGAGCTTTGCGACGAAGCCGAGCTTGATCGCCTGCGCGCTTTCCTGGACAAGCAGCTGGCGCACCTGCAAGGCGCCGTTGGACGCCTGGCGAACCGCCTGCAGCGCCGCCTGATGGCGCAGCAGAACCGTTCCTGGGACTTCGATCTTGAGGAAGGATACCTCGATCCGGCCCGCCTCGTGCGCCTGATCATCGACCCGATGCAGCCGCTCTCGTTCAAGAAGGAGCGGGACACGCAGTTCCGTGACACGGTCGTTTCGCTGGTCATCGACAATTCCGGCTCGATGCGAGGTCGCCCGATCACGGTTGCCGCCACCTGCGCCGATATCCTCGCCCGCACGCTGGAGCGCTGCGGCGTCAAGGTCGAGATCCTCGGCTTCACGACCAAGGCGTGGAAAGGCGGACAGGCGCGCGAGAAGTGGCTGGCCGCCGGCAAGACGCCGACACCGGGCCGCCTCAACGACCTGCGCCATATCGTCTACAAGTCCGCTGATGCCCCGTGGCGCCGTTCGCGTCGCAACCTCGGCCTGATGATGCGCGAAGGCCTTCTGAAGGAGAATATCGACGGAGAGGCCCTGATGTGGGCTCACCAGCGGCTCATTCACCGGCCCGAGCAGCGCAAGATCCTGATGATGATCTCGGATGGTGCGCCGGTGGATGACTCGACGCTGTCGGTCAATCCGGGGAACTACCTGGAACGCCATCTGCGGGCCGTGATCGAGCAGATCGAAAGCCGCTCGCCGGTGGAGCTTCTGGCGATCGGTATCGGTCACGACGTCACGCGCTACTACCGCAAAGCCGTCACCATCGTGGATGCGGACGAGCTTGCCGGCGCGATGACCGAGCAGCTTGCCGAACTCTTTGCCGAAAACAATGGTCCTGCGGCGGGCCGCATGCGCCGGGCCAGCTGAGGCCGTTCTTGAAGCTCAGCCGTTTCGCGCTCTGCGCCGTCGCCGCCCTCTGCTTTGCTTCTCCGGTGGCGCCGGCCGGCGAAGATATCCCCGTCCAGGTCAGTGTCATCAACCGGTTTGCACCGGGTGGGCAGACCCGGTTCGGTGATCTGGAGTTCCTCGGCGGGCTGCAATTCACCTCGCCGGATCGTCGGCTGCAATCCCTGTCCAGCATCCGCTTCCGAAGGGACGGAGAGCGTTTTGTCTCCGTGCTTGATACGGGCCATTGGCTGACCGGTCGCATTCGCCGCGACGGCGAGGGTCGGCTTTCCGGACTGGCAGAGCTTAGCGTGGATCCCATGCGGATCCGCGGCGGGCGGATCGGCACGAAATACAACACGGATGCGGAGGGGCTGGCGCTACGGGATGGCGAGGCGCTGGTGAGCTTTGAGCAGTTGCACCGCGTTGATGTCTATCCGGATCCCGGTTTTGAGGCGTCCGGGCCTTTGCGGACGCTTCCCCTGCCGATCCCGCGCCGCGAGTTCCGGATGAACGGCGGCATGGAAACGGTTGCCGTGTCGCCGAAGGACAGCCCGCTCGGGGGCGCCCCGATCGTCATCACCGAAGAAAGCCTAGACGACAAGGGCAACATGTTTGCCGCAGTCCTGGAGGGGCCGCTGAAGGGGGTTTTCAAGGTGGTGCGCCACGATCCCTACAATGCGACCGATGGCGCCTTCCTGCCGAATGGCGACTTCCTGCTGCTCGAACGCCGGTTCAGTTTCCTGACCGGGCTCGGCATGCGCATCCGCAGGCTCAAGGGCGAAGACATCCGTCCCGGTGCTGTGGTCGATGGCGAGGTGCTGCTCGATGCAGACATGCGCTACGCCATCGACAACATGGAAGGTCTGGATGTGATTGCCGGCCCGGATGGCCGGCCGCATGTGATCATCGTCTCGGATGACAACGGCAACATGATCCAGCGCAACATCATGCTGGAGTTCCGGCTGAACCGCTAGAAAGCGGCCCAGCGGTTGCGAGCTCAGGCGGTCTTCGCTGCCTGCGGCATGGGCTTCAGCACGTTCATCAGCGCGCCATAGGGGAGCAGCAGCACGACGCCGACGATCATCTTGACGCAGAGGTCGCCCAGTGCCCAAGAGAGCCAACGCGGCGCGTCAGCCGAGAAGACGCCGAGGATGGGCGCCCAGCCGATCGCAAAGTCGTCGTTCGCACCGATGAAGACGAAGGCCGGCGCAAAGGCGATCGAGAAGAACAGCAGCGTGTCGATGGCCGAGCCCATGAGCGAGCCGGCGAGCGGCGCCTGCCACCAGGTCTGGCGGCGCAGGCGGTTGAACACCGAGATGTCGAGAAGCTGGCCGATCAGGAACGCCGTGCCGGACGCGATCGCGATGCGCGGCATCGATGCGTAGAAGGACAGCGCGACGCCAACGACAAAGCCGACGAACACGACGCGGCGGGCAATTGCCGGGCCGAACTGGCGGTTCGTCAGGTCGGTGATGAGGAAGGCGATGGGATAGGTAAAGGCGCCCCAGGTGAGGAGATCGCCGAGCGCAATTCCGAAAAGCGTGCCGGAAAGCGGGTATTGCACCATGATGTTGGAAGCGACGACGATCGCCGACATCAGCAGGGCATAGACAAGCGTATAACGGGTCAGGAGCATTTTTTTATCCTGGGTGATGCCACCAGTTGGAGTCCTATGGAGCCAAGAGAAAAGGCTTGAGCGGTTTTATCCGCCAAGCCTTCCCCAAAATCCAATGATGTGTTTGCCGATTAGGCAGCTGCAGCTTCTGCAGTCTTCTTGGCGATCTGGCGGCGCAGAAGGCGGGCGCGCATCGACAGGTCGTTCTCGTTCGACTTGAGCAGGAATGCGTCAAGGCCGCCACGGTGTTCAACCGAACGCAGGGCGTGTGCGGAAACGCGCAGACGGAAGCGCTGGCCGAGGGCGTCGGAGATCAGCGTGACCTGGCAGAGGTTCGGCAGGAACCGGCGGCGGGTCTTGTTGTTGGCGTGGCTTACGTTGTTGCCGGTCTGGATGCCCTTGCCGGTCAGTTCGCACACACGAGACATGGATTCACCTTTGTTCTTCTGCAATCGGATGGTCCTTCCAGGCAATGCCCGGTGCCCGATCCAACTGGTCCTGATTGGAAAGTTGCGGTTCTATAGTCAGTGAGATCCGGCGCGTCAAGCCAAAACCTCGTTTTGCGGTGAAGAGATTCCGGCCGGCAGCGCCGCGTAGCGCTATTTTCTTGCCATTATGCACCGTCTATATGTCCGCAGGAAGACGCCTGTCGCGACTCCGCAGCCCGGATGGAATCATGAAATTCAAAGGCCGTTTCGTTGCCGCGCTCCTGCTTCTGCCCGCCTTGGTGGCCACGCCGCTCGGTTCGGCGGAAGTTCGCCATGTCAGTGAATACGATATCAGCCTCGGCATCCTGCCGATCGCGAAAGCCTCGTTTTCGAGCGAGTTCGGCGATCGTGACTACAAGATCAACGGGACGTTCCGGTCTGCCGGCATCGCTAACCTGATCAGCAAGGTTTCGGCGGAAACCAGCGTGAGCGGCCGGATGCAAGCCGACAAGCTGCAGGCGGACCAATATCACCTGGTCTATAGCTCCGGGCGGCGTACGCGCGTCTACCAGGTGCAGTACCGCAACGGCAACGTCACGCAGACGACCATCCAGCCGGAGCCGACGCGCAACCCGAAGAACTGGGTGCCGGTGACGGATAAGGACCTGCGTGCGGTGCTTGATCCGTTGAGTGGCCTGGTGTTTCCGGCAAGCGCCAAGGTCTGCCCGAGCCGGCTGCCGATCTATGACGGCGAGTCGCGCATGGACCTGGTGCTGACACGCAAGGGTACGAAGCAGTTCTCCACCGCAGGCTTCAAGGGCGAGGCGATCGTCTGCTCCATCCGCTACCAGCCGAAATCCGGCTATCGGCGTGGCCGCAGCGACATCGAATACCTGAGCAGGACGCCGATGGAGATCTGGTTTGCCAAGGCCCAGTCGGCAAATGTATATGCTCCCGTTTATGCGGTGATCCCAACGAGGATGGGGCCGGTTTACGTGACAGCCGTCCGGTACGGCGGTTGAAGGCACGGATGGGTGCCTGAGGGGGCAGGGGTGAAAATTCGCGGGACGTTGATCGGCTTCACGGCGATCTTGATGTGGTCACTGCTTGCCTTGATGACGGCCGCCTCCGGCAAGGTCCCGCCGTTCCAGATGAACGCCATGACCTTTGCGATCGGCAGCCTGCCGGGGCTCATCCTGTTTGCCATCAGGCCGCAGCGCATCGCGCTCCTGAAACAGCCGGCAAAAGTATGGATCACCGGCATCGGCGGGTTGTTCGGCTATCATTTCCTGTATTTCACGGCGCTGCGAAATGCGCCGGCGGTGGAGGCGGGCCTGATCGCCTATCTCTGGCCGCTCCTCATCGTGGTCGGTTCGGCTCTCCTGCCGGGCGAACGGCTGCGCTGGTATCATGTGGCGGGCGCGCTGGCGGGGCTATTTGGCACCATCGCAATCGTATCCCGCAACGGGCTTTCTTTCGACAGCGCCTATACGCTGGGTTATGGCGCGGCCTTCCTCTGCGCCTTCACATGGTCCGGTTACTCGCTGATGACACGCAGCTTCAAGCGCGTTTCGACGGATGTGGTGACCGGCTTTTGCCTTGCCACCTCGCTTCTTTCGCTCGTCTGCCACATGGCGCTGGAGACCACCGTCTGGCCGGCGAGTGGTGCCGAATGGGCGGCTGTGGCAGGGTTAGGGCTGCTGCCCGTCGGTGCAGCCTTCTATGCCTGGGACTACGGGGTCAAGAACGGCGACATCCAGATCATCGGTGCGGCGAGTTATGCAGCACCGCTGCTTTCGACCCTCATTCTTGTGGCTTCAGGATTTGCGCAGGCCGACTGGCGGATCCTGGTGGCATGCCTGCTCATCACGGGTGGTGCCGTGCTTGCGGCACGCGACCTGCTGCGTCCTGCGAAAGCTGAACGCCAGCCTGCCTGATCAGCCTTCGGGCTGCCAGTCCGGCGGCGCCATTTCGAAGCTGTTGAAGGCGAAGCCGGGCGCCACCGTACAGCCGACCAGCGTGAATGCGCCAAGCGGTTCGGCCGACTGCCACACGTTGGCCGGCACGACTGCCTGCGGCCGCTCGCCCTTTGCGAGGCTTATGCCAAGCGTCACGCTTTTGCTTGTCTTGCCATCGGATGTCTTCAGCAGCAGCGGATCGCCGGCATAGAAGTGCCAGACTTCCGCCGCATCGCGCACGCGGTGCCAGTGTGATCTGTCGCCGTTCTCGAGCAGGTAATAGATCGCCGTCGAATGGCCGCGGGCACCGCCGTTGTCGTCGCGAAATGTTTCGACATACCAGCCGCCTTCGGGATGGCGTTGCATGCCGAGCGTTTGGATAATCTCCTGCGCGTCCACTTTAGAAGTTGTCCTTGCGCTTGCGGATCTCGGCAAAGACCTCCTCGTTGGTCTTGCTTTCCATCACGAGGTTGCGGCGGATGGACGGATCCGCAGCGCGCAGGAAGGGGTTGGTTTCCTTCTCAAGCCCCATCATGGTCGGGATGGTGAACTCGTTGGCGGCGCGCTTGGCTTCGATTTCCGCAACACGCGTCTTCAGGCGCTGGTTGTCCGGATCGATGGTCAGCGCAAACCGGGCGTTGGAGAGCGTGTATTCGTGGCCGAAATAGATGGCCGTCTCATCCGGGAGCACGGCAAGCTTCTGGAGCGAGTGCCACATGTCGGCCGCCGGCCGCTCAAACAGGCGCCCGCAGCCCAGCGCGAAGAGTGTGTCGGCTGCAAACAGGATCTTGTCGTCGGGGAAGTGGTAGCAGATGTGGCCCGCGGTATGGCCCGGCGTTTCCAGCACGCGTACCACATGCTCACCGAACAGGAACTCGTCGCCATCCGCCATCGTGCGGTCGAGGCCCGGAATCGCAACCGCTTCGTTCACCGGCCCGATGATCTCCAGGCCAAACTTCTCCTTCAGCGCCAGGTTTGCCTCGACGTGGTCACCGTGGTGGTGCGTCGTGAAGATGTGGGTGATTTTCCAACCGCGACGGGCGGCCGCATCCAGGATCGGTTGCTCTTCCGGTGCGTCGATTGAAGCCGTCAGCCCGCTTTCCGGATCATGAACCAAGACGCCATAGTTATCGCTTCGGCAGGAGAAAACTTCCAGTTCAAGCGGTTTCACAACATCGCCCCTATTGCTCAAATTGCTTTTGAGAACAATGTAGACCCTGAGTGTCCGAAGTCCAACCAGTCCTGTGTAGATGTCAGTCGATATCGTCGATCTCCGCGAATTCTACTATTCTCCCCTCGGCCGCCTCGCCGAGGAATCGATCGGCGTGGCGCTGTCGAGCCTGTGGGCACGGCTGCCGGAAGAACGGCTGGTGGGGCTGGGTTACGCGGTGCCTTATCTCGATCGCTTCCGCGCCGACACCGAGCGCACCTTCGCCTTCATGCCGGCCGGGCAGGGGGCGGTGAACTGGCCGGTGGGAGAACTCTCCTCCACGGCACTCGTGTTCGATGAAGAGCTGCCGCTGCCGGATTCATCGATCGACCGCATCCTGATGGTACATTCCCTGGAATTTGCCGAGAGCCCCAGTGAAACGTTGAAGGAGATCTGGCGGGTGCTGGCGCCGGGCGGCCGCCTGGTGATCGTGGTGCCGAACCGCCGCGGGGTCTGGGCGCGGATGGAGCACACGCCGTTCGGTTCGGGCCGGCCTTATTCGCGCCGCCAGCTGACCTCGCTGCTGCGCGAAACCAATTTCACCCCGAGTGCCAGTGCCGAGGCACTGTTTTTCCCGCCGTCCAAGAACCGGGCCGTGCTGAAACTGCGCCACGCTTTCGAGCGCATGGGCAAGCGTTTCTGGCCGGTTTTTTCCGGCGTGCTCATCATTGAGGCGCAGAAGCGGCTTTACCAGGGGCTGCCGGTGGCGGCGCGCGCATCACGGCGTGTCTTCGTGCCGGTGCTTGCGCCACGCGGCGTGCCCACGACACGCATGCGGTAGCGGCTGCGGGATCCTCTCGACAAAGGCGGCTTTCGGCTTTAATCCGACTGGATTATCGCACAAGCCCTTCCGGTAAAGGTTGATCCCATGAACATCGTCAGCAGTGAGCCCGTTCCGCGTCCAGGCATTCTGGATATTGCCGCCTATGTGCCCGGCAAGGAACATGCTCCCGGCGTGGCGCGGGTGTTCAAGCTCTCGTCCAACGAAACGCCGCTTGGTGCAAGCCCGAAGGCAATCGACGCATTCCGCCAGTCCGCCGGCAACCTGGAAATTTATCCGGATGGCCAGGCCACCATGCTGCGCGAGGCGATCGCCTCCGTCCACGGCCTCAACGCTGCAAACATCATGTGCGGCAACGGTTCGGACGAACTGCTTGGCCTGCTCTGCCACGTCTACCTCGGCCCCGGCGACGAAGCGATCATCACCGAGCACGGCTTCCTGGTCTACAAGATCCAGATCATGGGCTCGGGCGCCAAGCCGGTGGAGGTGAAGGAAAAGGACTTCACCGTTGATGTCGACGCGATCCTCGCGGCCGTGACTGACAAGACCCGCATGGTCTTCATCGCCAATCCGGGCAATCCGACAGGCACCTACGTGCCGGCCTCGGAAATCCGCCGTCTGCATGCCGGGCTGCCGAAGAACGTCATTCTGGTGCTCGATGCGGCTTACGCGGAATATGTACGGAAGAACGACTACGAAGCCGGCATCGAGATCGTCTCGTCGGCCAAGAACGTCGTGATGACGCGCACCTTCTCCAAGGTCTATGGCCTTGCGGCGCTGCGCATCGGCTGGATGTACGGCCCGACCGGCATCCTGGATGCGTTGAACCGCGTGCGTGGCCCGTTCAATATGAACGCGCCGGCGATTTCGGCTGGTGCCGCGGCGATCCGCGACCAGGCATTCGTGCAGCAGTCCGTGGAGCACAACGCGCTCTGGCTCGACAAGCTGACCCAGGCCTTCACCTCCTTCGGCCTCAAGGTGACGCCGTCGGTGACCAACTTCGTTCTCATCCACTTCCCGGATGTCGACGGCAAGCGGGCGCCGGATGCCGATGAGTTCCTCACGAGCCGCGGTTACATCCTGCGTGCCGTGAAGGGTTACGGCCTGCCGAACGCGCTGCGCATGACGATCGGTTCGGAAGAAGCCAACCGCGGCGTCATCGAAGCGCTGGGCGAGTTCATGAGCAAGGGCGCATGAGCACCGTACATTTCGATCGCATCGCCCTGATCGGCATCGGCCTGATCGGTTCCTCGATCGCCCGTGACGTGCGGGCGCTTGGCCTTGCGCGGGACGTGGTGATCTCGACCCGCAGCACGGACACGCTGAAGCGTGCCGAAGAACTGGAACTCGGGACCCATTACGAGCCCTCGGCCGCCGAGGCGGTGCGCGATGCCGATCTCGTCATCGTTTCAGTGCCGGTCGGTGCCTCTGGTGCCGTGGCCGAACAGATCGCGGCCAGCCTGAAGCCCGGCGCCATTGTCACCGATGTCGGCTCCACCAAGGCGTCGGTGATCGCGCAGATGGCGCCGCACATGCCGAGCCATGTGCATTTCATCCCGGGCCACCCACTTGCCGGTACTGAAAAATCCGGCCCGGACGCCGGGTTTGCCGGGCTGTTCAAGGATCGTTGGTGCATTTTCACGCCGCTGCCGGATACCGACCAGGTGGCGCTCGATCGGCTGAAGGCATTCTGGACCGCACTCGGCTCGCGGATCGACGAGATGGACCCGCAGCACCATGACAAGGTGCTCGCCATCGTTTCGCACCTGCCGCACATCATTGCCTACAATATCGTCGGTACCGCAGACGATCTCGAAACGGTCACCGAGTCGGAAGTCATCAAGTATTCCGCCTCCGGTTTCCGTGACTTCACGCGTCTTGCCGCCTCCGACCCGACCATGTGGCGCGACGTCTGCCTGCACAACAAGGACGCGATCCTTGAAATGCTGGCGCGCTTCTCCGAGGATCTCGCCTATCTACAGCGTGCAATCCGCTGGGGTGAGGGCGACAAGCTGTTTGAACTCTTTACCCGCACCCGCGCCATTCGCCGCTCGATTGTCCAGGCGGGCCAGGATGTCGACGCGCCAGACTTCGGCCGGCATGCGCTCGAGGTCAAGAAGTAGCGCAGATCAGATCGGCGGGATCTCGCCGATCTGGATGAAGCCGCCCGCAAACACTTTGCCGCGCTTGATGCTGAGGTCGAGTGAGGCATTCTTGCCGCCACCTAGTGCAGAGAGCATGTTGCCGGCCGTGCCGAGCATCGGCGCGATTTGCGGAAAGGCTTCGCTCAAACTGTCGCGCCAGGCGTCGATCTGCTCGATCCTGAGCTTCAGGCGGCCCGAGAGGTACCCGTCTTCGTCAAACGAGAAGGGGCCACTGATGGAGATGACCTTGCCGTCGCCCATGTCGGCGGACAGCGTGCGCATCTGGCCCTCAGTCCCATAAAGCGCAAGGCCGTTCGCGTCGCTGCCGTCGATCATGCCGGCGCGATTGATGAGCGTCACGTCCAGGTTGGCGGTGAGGCGCGGCAGGAGTTGCGGCATGTCCTTCACCATCAGGTCCGTGTCCTGCAGGCTGACGGCGGCATCAAGATCATTGCCGTTCTGCCGCAGATGGATTTCCGTATGCCCAGAGGCAAGGTTGAATGTCTGGCCAGTGGCGGACGAGGTGATGCTGGTCTTTGCCCCGTCGATGACGGTCGAGGTGCGCTCGACGCCGCGCAGCTTGGCGATCAAGCTCGACTGGAAGTTTTCCCAGGTGGTGGAAAGGGCAAGCCCATGCCCGGTGCGCACTTCCACCGGTGAATCCAGCTCCCACACGATATGGCCTGGATCATAGACCTGGGCCGCCGAACGCAGCGAGCCGAAGGTGGCGGAAATGCCGTTCTGGCGGTCATCCACCGAAACCTTCGAGCAGAACAGGCCGATGCGGAACGGGTAGCCGCGATATTGTGCATCGTCGCAGATCGCCGAGATGCCACGCTGCTCCTGGCTGCCCAGCAGCGCCAGTGTCTTTTCGCGCAGGAGCGACGCGGCATAAAACCAGCCGGCGGTGTAAAGCGCGATGACAAGGACGATGCCACTGGCAAGCAGCCACAGTTTACCGCTGACGCCGGTTCGGCTTGACGCTGCCATGATGTTCTCCAATGGTGGCTTCGATTCTCGATGACGGCTTAGCGAGCGATATGAACGAATTCTGGGTGTTTGGCTATGGTTCCCTGATGTGGAATCCGGGTTTCGCGTTTGAGGAAAGGGCCCATGCGCGGGCCTTCGGTTTTCGTCGATCCCTGTGCGTGCGATCCTATGTTCACCGCGGGACGCCGGAGCAGCCTGGGCTGGTCTTGGGGCTCGATCGTGGCGGTTCGTGCCGCGGCGTTGCCTTCCGTGTGAACGAGCGGGACCGGGAAGAGGTTCTCGATTATTTGCGGCGCCGCGAGCTCGTCACCAACGTCTACAAGGAAAAGCTCCTGCCGCTGACGCTGACTGACGGTCGGCAGGTGCGGGCGGTCGGTTACGTCGTCGATCGCGAGCATGTGCAGTATGCCGGCGCTTTGTCGATCGAGGATGCAGCGCTCACCGTGCGTTTGTCTGCGGGCCAATCCGGACCGAATGACGCCTATGTCTTCAACACGCTCGCGCATCTGAAGCAGATGGGCATTCGGGACCTTTGGCTGGAAAGCGTTGGCCAGGCGGTCGCGGCGCCCGCGGCTTAGGTCGTCGCCTGCGCCTTCAGTTCGGCAAGGCGCTTGGCTGCCGTCGGCGGCAGCGGAAGATGCGGATTGGCTTCGACCGTTTCCACCAGCAGCCTGTCGCTTTCGGTTTCCAGAGTCTCGATCAGCTTTGCGTAGAACTCATCAGGATCGAGCCCCGGCTGGATCGGCGGCAGGATGCGGACCTTGAAGTGGCCGGGATACTTCACGAGCTTGCGCCGGCCCCAGAACAGGCCCCAATGCGCAACGACGGGCACCACAGGCACTTGGACGTCACGATAGATGCGCGCGATGCCGTAGCGATAGGCAGGCTCGGCGCCTGGAGCCCGGCGCGTGCCTTCCGGATAGATGATGAGCTGGCGCCCGTCGTTCATCTCCTCCTTGGTGCGGTTCATTACTTCCACCATGACCTTGCCGCGGGCGCCGCGGTTTACCGGGATCATCTTCTGCTTGGCGACATACCAGCCGAACAACGGGATCCACATCAGTTCGCGCTTGAGGATGTAGACCGGGTCGCGCTGGTAGGGGAGAAGCGCAAACGTGTCCCAGGCGGACTGGTGCTTCGGCGCGAAGATGCAGCCTTCATCCGGGATGTTCTCCATGCCTTCGATCTCGAAGGTCGCACCAACGATCTTAGCCATCAACCAGCTGTTGGATGACGCCCAGGCCTTCGGGATGCGATAGGCGGCCTTGCGCGGCAACAGGAAATAGATTGGCGAAAGCACGATCATCCGGATGATGGTGTTGGCGTAAAAGGCGATATTGAAGAGAACCGAACGCAGCAGCAGCATGAACAGGAAATCCTTCTGTTCAGGCGTGCCTACACGAGAACAGGTTGTGAAAAAAGCGTCTTTCGATGTCTAGAGAAGCGTCGGTGGCGCTTAGCTCTTGTGCTTGGCGGCAGCGCTTTCCTCGGTCCTGAGCCCGGTGCCGCGCTCAATGCCAAGCCAGTCGCGGATCGTCGTCAGGACCACCTTGCCGTATTCCGACAACATGGTGCGCACCACGTCCGGTTCCGTGAACCAGGCCTTGCGCGTCAGGTCCGAGTTGATGACCGGGTAAGGGATGAACTCGGTGTTCGGGTCCGAGCGCCGCAGTTCATGCAGGCTGCGTGGCATGTGGTAGTTGTTGGTCACCACCAGCACAGACTTGTAGCCGTGGTCGTGGATCCAGCGGCTGATCTCGCTGGCATTGCCGATCGTGTCGATTGCGTCGTAACCGATGTCGACGCAGCAGGCGAAGAGGTCCGACGAGGCTTGCGTTGCCTTGCGGATCTGGTTCGGCGTCGTGGATGGGTGGGCGCCGGAGATCAGCAGCCGCTGGCCAGATCCGTCGCGCAGCAGGCCAAGCGCCTGCTCGATGCGCAGGTAGCCGCCGGTGAGCACGACGATCGCATCGGCCTTCACGCCATCGGGCGCCTTCAGCGAGGTCACCGAATCGGCGAACCACAGGAAGCCGCCGAACAGCATGGCAACGAAGACGATTGAGGCCATGATGATGCGGCGCGCGGTCCAGCGCAGCCAGCCCCTGCGGGAAAACAGGCCCGGCCGCTTGCGGGGCGGTGCTCCGTTATCTGGTGTCATCTGGGCCGTAGTCATCACTATCCATGAGAGGAGATTCGTGCGCGAACAGCCCCAAGTTATAGCCCGAGGTGCATGGGTTCAAGGAGCGGGCAGCCCATCGGTACGGGCAGGGTCGGATCGGATGAGGTCGATTTCGTTGATCGTCCGCATCACCGTGAAGCGGGCGGTGAGCGTCGTGAGCAGCGCAATCACGCCGATCGTGGCGATGATGCCGAGGTAGCCGGTGACGCCGATCGTGAAGGTTCCGAAGAGCGCTGTCGCCTGGTCACTTTCGGGTGTTGCGAGCGAATTCGCCTGCCATACATTGGCGATTGCAAACAGGGCGGCGGCCAGCGCGCCACCGGCCGCCGAACCCTTGATGCTGATCTTCAGGAAGTGTTTCTGGAATTCGCCCGCCACGAACGAGCTTTCGGCACCCACGAAATGCAGCACCTCCACGATATGCCGGTTGCCGGACAGCGCACCGCGGGTGGCGAAGATCACCGTCAGGACCATCGCCGTGAAGACGAGAACAAGCACGCCGGTGCCGATCAGCACCGTCGTGTGGGCCATGGAGACCAACCGGTCGACCCAGGTACGATGGTCGTCGAGGAAGGCCTGCGGCACTTCGGTCTTCAGGAGATCGCGCATTGCAGCGAAGTCGGGCGGGTTCTGCTCATCGATGGTGATGATGACGAGGCGCGGCACGGGAAGGTCATCGAGGTTCAGCCCGGCGCCGAGCCACGGTTCGAGAAGACGCGCCGTGGCGCTGTCATCCATGATTGTGCCTTCGCGGGTGCCGACGAAGGTGAGCGCCAGTTCGCGCGCCTTCTTCAGCGCCGCATCCATGTCGAGGCCTTCTTCCGGCTTGATCTGGATGGTGATTTCGCGGGAAATCTGGCTCTGCCAGCTGGAAGCGGTGGCGCGCACCATGCTGACCGCACCGAGCGTGAGGCAGGCAAGAAAGGCCATGATGGCGATCACCACCATGAGCGCATTGCCCTGGATGTTTGACGGCGGCAGGATGGGTGCGGTCGGGCGCACCCGCATCTCTGTGCGTCGCGGCTGTTGCGGCGCGGCCTGAGAATGGGTCGTTGCCGGCTGCTCCGGTTGCCGCGCTGCCGCTGGCCGTTTGGGGCGAAGGGCCTTATTCATAGATATCAAGCCGCCCTTCGGTGAGGATCATCCGCCGGGCGTTGACCTGGTCCATCAGCCCGAGATCGTGGGTTGCGATCACCACGGCGGTACCGAGCCGGTTGAGCTCAAGGAACAGGTTGAGCAGCCGCCGTGCCATCGGCGGGTCGACATTGCCGGTCGGCTCGTCTGCAAGGAGAATTTCCGGCCGGTCCATCAGCGCACGCGCAATCGCGGCGCGCTGCTTCTCCCCACCCGAAAGCACCGGCGGCAGCACATTGATACGCTCACCGAGCCCCACCCATTTCAGAAGCTCGATCACGTCGCTGCGGTAGGAGCTTTCATCCTTGCCCCTGACGCGCAACGGCAGGGCCACGTTCTCGTAAGTCGTCAGGTGTTCGAGCAGGCGGAAATCCTGAAAGACGATGCCGACGCGCCGGCGCAGCATCGGCAGCTCGTTGCTCGGGATCTGCGACAGGTCGCGGCCGAACATGCGGATGATGCCGCGCGTCGGGCTCAGCGACATGAACAGCAGGCGCAGCAACGTCGTTTTTCCCGCACCCGACGGGCCGGTCAGGAACTGGAACGAACGCTTGGGGATGTCGAATGTCATGTCCCGGAGAATTTCCGGGCCCATCCCATAGCGCAGACCGACATTTTCGAAATGAATCAACGGATGACGCAGTCCCGGCTCTGGAAGACTCTGATGATCGTTATCTCTTAACGACGCGGGTAAACGGAAGGTAAATCAGCCGCTGAAACAGGCGTTTTTCAGGCCATGTTTCCGGAGCATTAACCATTTCCATTTACGACTGGGCGGGATTCGTTGCAATGCCCGCTCCACCTTTAGGTTGTTGCGGGCCGAAGAGGGCCCCGATGAGCACCTTTCGCACCCAGCAAGCCAAGAACGTGATCCGGATGGACATCCTGCCGCCGGATGCCGTTGGCAGATCCCGGCGCAGCGGTTCGCGCCGGGGCGAGGTTGTCGATGCGCAATTCGTGACGGTGCGGGACCCACGGGCGCCGCAGCCGCATGCTTCCCATAACGACAACCGGCGCGCAGGCGAGGCGCGGCAGGTCCAGAATGACAAGGTGGAGCCGAGCCGCGTCCATGCCCTCGAAAAGGCGTTGCTGGGAATGCCGGCGGATTTGTTCTCCGCGGTCGTGGCATTTGTCTTCGTCGTGGTCTTTGCCGCGGCAGGCGGTTTCTCGTTCCTGTTCAACGGTTCCTCCGCACCCGCAGAGACCCCGGCGCTCAACATCGCCCATGTGACGATGACGCCTCAGGATGCTGACGGCATGAAGGTGCTCCTGATCAATGGGGTCATCGAAAACCGCAGCGAGGGCAGCCAGAAGATGCCCGCAATCCGCGCCGAACTCCTGTCTGGCGAAAAGCTCCTGACGACGACGCTGATCTCGCCGCCGGCCACCGCCATTGCAGGCGGTCATAGCCGCGGATTTTCGGCTCGGGTGCCGCAGCCTGGGGGAAAACTGCCTGATCTGAGGCTCAGCTTTGCAGAACAGGGCGTCTGAGGCTTTCTCTTCTTCCCCTGATTGTGGTATCGCCGCATTTTACGGACACGCAGGAGAACCTCATGCCCGTCGTGCGCGGCAAAATCATCGAGCCGCTTTATACTGCCGAGCAGATTGCGGAGCGCAATCGTGACATCGCGTCGAAGATTGCGCAGGGCCCGACCAAGGACCTGCTGGTCATCGCGATCCTCAAGGGCTCGTTCATCTTCGCGGCCGACCTGATCCGTGCGCTGCACGACGTGGGCCTTGCCCCCGAGGTCGAGTTCATCACGCTTTCCAGCTACGGCACCGGAACCGTTTCGCAGGGCGTGCGCATCGTCAAGGATATCGACAGTGACGTGAAGGACCGCGACGTGCTGCTGATCGACGACATCCTCGAATCCGGCCGCACGCTGAAGTTCGCCAAGGAGATGCTCTACGAGCGTGGCGCCCGCCATGTGTCGATCGCCGTGCTGCTCGACAAGAGCGTAAAGCGCAAGGAAGAGCTCGAGGCAGACTATGTCGGCTTTGAATGCCCGGACTATTTCGTGGTTGGCTATGGCATGGATGTGGCCTACGCATTCCGCGAGTTGCCGTTCGTCGGTGTCGTCACGGGCGATGCCTAGCCTGCATACCAGCCGTTAACCATCAGCGGCTGTTCGAGGATCTGTTTACGCCTCGAAAAGGAAACTCTGGTCAGTTGCTCCCAACACGAACAGGGCAGGGAGCAAGATCGCCATGGCAAAAATCCTGATCACCGAAGATGAGGATTCGCTGCGCATGTTCGTAGCACGGGCGTTGCGGCTGGACGGCCACGAGACGCGCGAAGCGGGTGACGGTGCCGAAGGCCTCGAACGGCTCGAGGAAGAGCAGTTCGACCTCTTGCTGTCCGACATCCGCATGCCGGTGATGGACGGTATCGAGCTGGCACACCAGGCGTCCAACCGGTTCCCGGACCTCAAGATCCTGCTAATGACGGGCTATGCGGAACAGCGCGAACGCGCCGAGGACCTGTCTGCCAAGATCATCGACGTGGTGCAGAAGCCCTTCGCACTTCCTGATATTCGCCGTGCGGTCGCGTCCGCTTTGGCGCAGACCGATTCGCAGGCCGCTTGATGACTTGCTGGGTCGGGATGTCCTGACCGGCCCACTTGCAATTTCTGGAACTTGGCTTCAGCTAAGTCATGGATTTTGTGGGTGAGGCGGCAGCGATTGCGGGTCTCCGCCACCTACAACGTCACCGGATCTCCAGCAGCCGTTCCAGATACTGTCGCTCGGCGTCGCCTGACAAAGCATTGCCGAGCTTTTCGCGGATCGCTTCCAGGATCTCGCGTGCCCGCTGCACGTCGATCTCGTCGGGCACCTTCACCTGGTCACCGAAATCCAGACCTGATGTCGACCGCGGCCGGCCGAGCGGATCGCGGCCATTCTGGCCACCTTGCGAGGTCATGTCCTCGCCCTGGCCGTCACGACCCTGGCCGGGTTGGCCCTGGCCCTGCTGCATGGCCTGCATCATCTGCTGCATCATGTTCTGGGCGCCCTGGCGCAGTGCGTTGAGCGCGTTGCCCTGGCCCTGCACGGCCTCCTGGCCTTGGCCCTGGCCAAGCGCCTTGCCGGCATTGCCCATCTCACTCTGCGCCTTGCCAAAACCTTCGCCCGGCTGCATGCCGAGCTCCTTCAGGCCCTTTTGCAGCTCTTCCAGCTTCTTGCCGAGGCCTTCCTGCTGGGCGCGCAGGTTCTTCAGCGCTTCCCGCAGCTGTTCGGCCGTCATCTGCTCGGTGTTCTGCTGGCCATCGCCCTGCTGGCTCTGCTGGCCCTGTTGTTGCTGGCCCTGCTCTTCGCCGCCCTGATCGCCCTGTTGCGGGTCGCCACGCTGCATGCGGTCGCGCAGGGCCTGGTCCAGCTTGAATGTCTGGTCCATCAGCCGCTGCTGCTCCTGCATGATCTCGCCCAGCTTGTCGATCTGCTGGCGCATCTTGCTCGTTTGCTGCTGCCCCTGCTGCTGGCGCTGGGGACGCCCTGCCTGCAGGTTGTTCATCATCCGCTGCAGGTCGTTGAGCATTTGCTGGGCGGCATCACGGTTGCCGGAGCGGGCCAGGTTTTCAATCTGGTCCATCATGTTCTGCAGGTCGCGCTGCCGGATGACGTTCTGTGCCTGCATGTTGTTCGGCGCCATCGGGGCGTTCTGCATCCGCTGGGCAAGCTCGTTCATGAACTGCTGCATTGCTTCGCGCAGTTCCTTCATCAACTGGGCAATCTCTTCGTCGGAAGCATTGCGCTCCAGCGCTTCCGAGAGGTTCCGCTGCGCGTCGCGCAGGCGACGTTCGGCGGCGGATAGATCTCCGTCCTCGATGCCGAGAGCGATTTCCCAGAGGTAGTCGGCTGCCTGCTTCATCTGCTCGTCGTTGCGGGCGAGCTCCATGCGGCCAAGTGCCGAACGGATCAGCAGGAAGTGGCTGAGGTTGGGGATCGTCTCGTCCGGGCGCAGGGCGAGCGCCTCGTTGAGCGCAATCGCGCGCGGCATCTGCCGCGTATCGAGCGAGAACACCTGGCGCTGTTCGGCCACTGCGGCCGCGAGCGGCTCGGAGAAACCGCGGGCCGGAAGGATCATCTCGTGCGAGGGGCTGCGGCCAGTCTGTCCGGCGCCATCCTTGGCGACAAGCGTGATCTTGACGCGCTTGCCGGCGAGCGGATGCTCGATCAGGCTGCGACTCGTCAGTCCCTTCACCTCGCGGCCCTTCTGGCGCGGCATGTCCAGCCGGTATTCCGGCAGCGGGTAAAGCGGCTTTGCATCGGGATCAGCGGGGCCAACAGGTTCGATCAGCGCGTGCGCCTCGCGAATGCCGTAGTCGTCCTTGCCGGTGAAGCCGATTTCAAGCGCGCCATTGACCGAACGGCGCGGCTGGCCGTCGAAGGCGATTTCCGGCGGGCGGTCGGGAATGATGTCGAAGGTCCAGGTCTGGCCGTTGGCCGTCAGGCTGCCGCTTTCGGCGACGTTAAGGGCATAGGTGCGCGGCGCAAGCGGCTGGTCACCCTGTCGTTCCGTTTGCGGCTGTTGTTGAGCCGCCGGCGCGTTGGCTGCCTGCTGTTCGGCCGCGGCTTCGGCGGCCTTCTTGGCTTCTTCGGTAACCAGCGTTAGCGGATCGCCACCTTGCTTGGGCTGGAAGACGACTTCTTCACCGCCTTCGCCGCCCGTTACACGCACCGTCAAGGCAGAATTCTGCGGAACGGAGAGCGTCCGCACATCGGCATTCGCCTGCTGGCCGGTCAGGAACACCGGCGCCTTGCCGGTATAGGATGGCGGCGTCAGCCAGGCGTCGATGCGCAGGTCCGGGTTGATGCTCGGTGCCGGCGGTGCCGGACGGAAGGCGTCGGCGGTCGACCCGCCGCCGTTCGAGAAGGAGTAGCCAAGCGCGAGCACGAAAACGAGCGCTGGCACGGCGCGAAGCGCAAAGCGGTCGTGCCTCGCGATATCCGGCTGCGGTAGGCCAGCGTCCAGCGCTGCAATGCGCTCAGCCATGCGGACCTGGTGTTCTTTCCACAGCGCGCGCGAAAACGGTGTTTCGAAAGCCGGCTGGTCTTCCTGTACAGCCACCGGCTGGTGCGGCAGGTTGTTGCGTTCTTCCAGAAGCCGGTCGGCTTCATCCGGGCTCGGCCAGTGAAGCCGCGTCAGCGGCAGCAGCGAGAACAGGAATGCAAGCCCGAAGCCGCCAACCACCACCCAGCGTACCCAATCGGGCGTGAACCGGAAAATCCCGAACCAAGCGACGGAAAGGAACAGCGCGAGGATGCCGAGCGGCAGCAACAGCCGCGGCATGACGCGTTCGACCGTGAGGACGATCCTTGCAAAGGAGCGTTTCAGCGCAACGCGGCGTGCGAGACCCGGCTGATTCTCAAATGCACCTTTGCGGGCAAGGCTCATGCGATCCGTCTCCGATCGTGGCGGCGCAAACAAACCTTGAAGATAACAAGCTTTGTGGCGAAGACGAGGGCAGATCGGGTGGCGCCCTTCGAATTCAGGCGCTTTCCCGCAAAAGTGAACGTCCCGTTAATGGTCAGGAGAGCCAGGCCGGTGTGGAGTCAAGCCCGATCAACTCGTCATAGGTGCCGCGTGGACGAATGACGTGAAACTCGCCTCCCTTCACCAGCACCTCAGGCACCAGCAGGCGGGTATTGTAGGTGCCGGCCTGCACGGCGCCATAGGCCCCGGCGGAGGCAACCGCGATCAGGTCGCCGGGTTTCGGTTGCGCCATCTCGCGGTCGAGCGCCAGGTAATCGCCCGTTTCGCAGACTGGGCCGACGATGTCGGCCTTGATGCGCGGCGCATCGGCGGGCGGCACGACGACCGGGCGGATCATATGGTAGGCCTCGTAAAGCGTCGGGCGGATCAGGTCGTTCATGGCGCCGTCGACGATGACGAAGCTCTTCTCGCCGCCATCCTTCACGTAGATGACCTCAGTCACCAGGATGCCGGCATTACCAACGATCAGGCGGCCCGGCTCAGTGACGATCTTGCACTCAAGCGAGCGGAGTTGCCGCTTCACCGTTTCCGCATAGGCGTCGGGCAGTGGCGGCGGGTTGTTGTCGTCCTTGTAGGGAATGCCCAGCCCGCCGCCGATGTCGACGTGGTCGATCCGGTGCCCGTCCGAACGCAGTGCGTCGACCAGTTCGCGCAGAAGGCGGAAGGCATGGTCGAACGGCTGCAACTCGGTAATCTGGCTACCGATATGCATGTCGATGCCCGTCACCTCGATGCCGGGCAGTTCAGCCGCGTGCGCGTAAACGGCGCGTGCCCGCTCATACGGGATGCCGAACTTGTTTTCCTTCTTGCCGGTCGAGATCTTGGCATGCGTGCCTGCATCGACATCCGGGTTGATGCGGAAGGAAACATGCGCCTTGGTGCCCATCTTCTCGGCACGCAGGTTCAGGACCTCGAGTTCCGGTTCCGACTCGACGTTGAAGCAGTAGATGCCGATCGAAAGCGCCAGGTCCATTTCCTGCACGGTCTTGCCGACGCCGGAGAACATGATGCGGTTGGCCGGAATGCCGGCCGCGATCGCGCGCCGCAACTCGCCGCCCGACACGACATCGACGCCAGCGCCGAGACGGCCGAGCGTCTTCAGCACCGCCTGGTTGGAGTTCGCCTTCATCGCATAGCAGACCATCGCGTCGACGTCGGCGAAGGCCTCGGCGAAGACCTTGTAGTGCCGCTCCAGCGTCGCGGTGGAATACACGTAGAACGGCGTGCCAACAGCCTTGGCGATGGCCGGCACCGGTACGTTTTCGGCATGCAGGACGCCGTCGATGTATTGAAAATGGTTCACGATAGCGCTCGCGATTTACAGAAGCGGGTCAAGCAGGAAAGGCTTGTCGGCAACGGGCTCTTGCGTACGCTCACCCGGCTTGGCGCTCTTTCGAATGTTCTGCTGTTCAACAGGCGTGCTCGGACGGTCAAGATCGCCCTTGCGGCCGCATCCGACGGCAACCAGGCCGGCGATGCTCAGCGCAAAGGTGATGCGGGCGATGGTGACCAGGGAATTCGACATCGGTTAACCTGTGTTGAGCGCGACTGCGGAACTTCATAGCGAAGTTCCGCGCGCTTGTGCAGTCATTAATCGAGGCAGGGTGGCCGCTAGTTGCGGTTGCGCCACCAGGCGATCTGCTTGCGTACCTCGGATGGCGCCGTGCCGCCGAAGCTTTGCCGGCTGGCAACCGAGGCATCGACCGAAAGCACGTTGAAGACGGCATCCGTCACGGCCGGGTTGATCGCCTGCAGTTCCTCAAGCGACAGTTCCGACAAGTCGCAGCCCTTGCTTTCGGCTAGCGCCACCGCGCGGCCCGTCACATGGTGGGCTTCGCGGAAGGGAAGGCCCACTTCACGTACCAGCCAGTCGGCAAGGTCGGTCGCGGTGGAGAAGCCGGCGCCGGCGGCAGCCCGCATCTTGTCGGCGCGCACGGTCATGTCGCGCACCATGCCGGTCATGGCGGCGATGCAGAGTTCAAGGTTCTCGGCCGCGTCAAAGACCTGTTCCTTGTCTTCCTGCATGTCCTTGGAATAGGCGAGCGGCAGGCCCTTCATGACGGTCAACAGCGCGACCAGCGAGCCGTTGATGCGGCCGGTCTTGGCGCGCACCAGTTCGGCGGCATCCGGGTTCTTCTTCTGCGGCATGATCGAGGAGCCGGTCGAGAAGGCATCGGACAGGCGTACGAAACCGAACTGCGGCGTCGACCAGATGACGATTTCTTCCGCCAGACGCGACAGGTGCATCGCGCAGATCGCGGCGACGGACAGGAATTCCAGAGCGAAATCGCGGTCGGATACCGTGTCGATCGAGTTGCGGGTTGGCTCGCGGAAGCCAAGCGCCTTCGCCGTCATGTGGCGGTCGATCGGGTAGGGCGTGCCGGCAAGCGCGGCCGCACCGATCGGGCTTTCGTCCAGGTGGTCGATCGCGTGGCGCACGCGGGCCCGGTCGCGGCCGAACATCTCCACATAGGCCATGCAATGGTGGCCGAAGGTTACCGGTTGCGCAGTCTGCAAATGGGTGAAGCCCGGCATGACGGTATCGGCGTGTTCTTCGGCGCGATCGAGGAAGGCCGCGATCAGGTCGGTCAGCATGCGATCGGTCTTGGCGAGTTCTTCCTTCACCCAGAGGCGAAAATCGAGCGCTACCTGGTCGTTGCGCGAACGGGCCGTGTGCAGGCGTCCTGCCGCCGGGCCTATCAGCGTTGCCAGCCGCGCCTCGACGTTCATGTGGATGTCTTCGAGCTTGCGGGAGAATTCGAACTGGCCGCTCTCGATCTCTGACATGATCGTGTTCAGGCCCTGCACGATCTTGTCTTTATCTTCGTGCGAGATGATGCCTTTTTCAGCCAGCATGGCCGCATGCGCTATAGAGCCGCGGATGTCCTGGGCGTAGAGCTTCTTGTCGAAACCGATCGAGGCATTTATCTCCTCCATGATCGCGTCCGGCCCTGAGGCGAAACGCCCGCCCCACATCTGGTTGGAGGATGTCGCGTCCTTCGTGCCGTCGGCCATGAGTATCCGAGTCCTGGAGTAGTTGATGACGACCAAAAGACCTTTCGGCCTTCCTTCCGTCCGGTTGATCTTGATTGCCGCGGTTTTGGGAATAATCGCCGGCGCCGGGGCGGTATACGTGAGGAATATGGGGTCTGGCAATGGCGGCGAGGGGTCGCTGGTCGCATCGGCGGGTGCCTGCGAGGGTGCCGTCACCAAGGTGAAGTCGGTTGCGGCCTTCTCCAAGGGTGAGGTGGCTGCCATGGTGGCGGCTGAACCGCCGCGTCCGCTGGACCTGTCATTCAAGGGCCCGGACGGTCAGGATCTGAAGACGGCCGACTTCGCGGGCAAGACCGTGCTCCTCAATCTCTGGGCTACCTGGTGCGGCCCCTGCCGGGAGGAAATGCCGGCCCTCAATACGCTCCAGAAGGAAATGGGAGGCGCAGACTTCGAGGTCGTCACCGTCAACATCGACACCGGCAGCGACGACAAGCCGAAGGCGTTCCTGGCCGAATATGGCGTCGACGCGCTCGGCTATTACCGCGACAGTTCGATGGGGGTCTTCAATGCCCTGAAGAAGGAAGGTCTCGCCTTCGGTTTGCCCGTGACGCTGGTCATGGACAAACAGGGTTGCCTGATCTCGGCGATGAATGGCCCTGCCGCCTGGGATAGCCCGGACGCCAAGGCGCTGATCGCGGCCGCCAAGGGCGGCGTGTAAAACCGATTAGCGGGTCGGCACCGGCGTCTCGCCGCGGTAGTCGTAGAAGCCGCGGCCGGACTTGCGGCCAAGCCAGCCAGCTTCGACATACTTCACCAGCAGCGGGCAGGGGCGGTACTTGGAGTCGGCCAGCCCATCGTGCAGCACCTGCATGATCGACAGGCAGGTGTCGAGGCCGATGAAGTCTGCAAGCTGCAGCGGGCCCATCGGATGGTTGGCGCCAAGCTTCATGGCCGTGTCGATTGCCTCGACAGAGCCGACACCTTCGTAAAGCGTGTAGATCGCCTCGTTGATCATCGGCAGCAGGATGCGGTTGACGATGAAGGCCGGGAAATCTTCGGCGACTGTTGCCGTCTTTTCCAGCGCCGCGACATAATCCTTGGCCGCCTGGAAGGTGGTCTCGTCGGTCGCGATGCCACGCACCAGTTCCACGAGCTTCATGACCGGAACCGGGTTCATGAAATGGATGCCCATAAAGCGCTCGGGGCGGTCGGTCGCGGAAGCAAGCCGCGTGATCGACAGCGAGGAGGTGTTGGTGGCAAGGAGCGCGTCCGGGCGCAGCACGGGACAGACCTGCGCATAGATCTTGCGCTTGACGCTTTCGTCTTCGGTCGCAGCCTCGATGACCATGTCCATCGGTGCGAGATCATTGACGTCGGCCGAGCCGGAAATGAGCTTCAGGGCCTTCTGGCGGTCTTCGTCCGACAGCTTGCCGTTGGAGACCTGGCGCGCCAGGTTGCCATTGATGGTGGCCAGTGCTGCTTCAATCCGGTCCTTCGACAGATCGTACATCTGCACCTTGTAGCCGGCGAGTGCCGAGACATGGGCAATACCGCAGCCCATCTGGCCTGCACCAATGACGCCAATGTTCTTGATGACCGAACTCATCGCTTCACTCCCGGAGATTTGTCTTCTGCGCTTAAATTACTAGCGCGCGCATTGATAATAGAATGCCGGACTGCGAATGGCAGCCCGGCAAGATTGTTATTCCGCTGGCTCTTAATTTTCCAGAACTTTTCGCAACTGCGAAAAGGAGGAATCAGAGCGCCTTTTCGAGCTGCGGCAGGATTTCGAAGAGGTCGCCAACGAGGCCGTAGTCGGCCACCTGGAAGATCGGAGCTTCCTCGTCCTTGTTGATCGCGACGATGACCTTCGAGTCCTTCATGCCGGCGAGATGCTGGATCGCACCCGAGATGCCGACGGCGATGTAAAGCGCCGGTGCAACCACCTTGCCGGTCTGGCCAACCTGCCAGTCGTTTGGGGCGTAACCTGCATCGACCGCTGCACGCGATGCGCCAACGGCGGCACCGAGCTTGTCGGCAACCGGCAGGATGACTTCCTGGAACTTTTCAGCCGAGCCGAGTGCGCGGCCGCCGGAGATGATGACCTTGGCGGACGTCAGTTCCGGGCGCTCCGAAGACGACAACGCGTCGGAAACAAAGCTCGATACGCCGGGGTTGGAGCCGCCGGAGACAGCTTCGACCGACGCCGAGCCACCTTCTGCCGCAGCGGCGAAGGACGCGCCACGTACGGTGATGACCTTCTTGGCATCGCTCGACTGCACGGTCTGGATGGCGTTGCCGGCATAGATCGGGCGCTTGAACGTGTCAGGCGAAACGACTTCGATGATTTCCGAGATCTGCATCACGTCGAGGAGCGCTGCAACGCGCGGCAGGACGTTCTTGGCCGATGCCGTGGCCGGGGCGATGATGACGTCGTAGGAACCGGCGAGCGACAGGATGAGGTCGGCAAGCGGCTCTGCCAGGTTGTTGGCATAAGCTGCGTCATCGGCGAGCAGCACCTTGGATACGCCGGCAAGCTTTCCAGCCGCATCGGCAGCCGCCTGGGCGCCCGAACCTGCCACCAGCACATGAACGTCGCCGCCGATCTGGGTCGCCGCCGTCAGTGCCTTGGCGGTCTGGTCGTTGAGGCTCTGGTTGTCGTGTTCTGCCAGAAGAAGAATGGCCATGATGATGTTCTCCTATCTCTTCCGGGTTGTTACAGCACGCCGGCCGTCTTGAGGTTGGCGACGAGTTCTTCAACCGACTTCACCTTGATGCCAGCCTTGCGGCCGCCCGGTTCCTCGGTCTTCAGCACGGTGAGGCGCGGCGCGGTATCGACGCCGAAGTCGCCCGGGGTCTTCTTGTCGAGCGGCTTCTTCTTCGCCTTCATGATGTTCGGCAGCGAAGCGTAGCGCGGCTCGTTCAAGCGCAGGTCCGTCGTGACAACGGCCGGGAGCTTCACTTCGATCGTCTGCAGGCCGCCATCGACTTCGCGGGTCACGGTTGCCTTGTCGGCAGCGAGTTCGATCTTGGAGGCGAAGGTTGCCTGACCGCAGCCCAGGAGGGCCGCCAGCATCTGGCCGGTCTGGTTGCTGTCGTCATCGATCGCCTGCTTGCCGACGATGATCAGGCCCGGCTGTTCGGCTTCAACGACACCCTTGAGTATCTTGGCGACCGCAAGCGGCTCGACCACGGCATCGGTTTCCACCAGGATCGCCCGGTCGGCGCCCATGGCCAGCGCGGTGCGCAGGGTTTCTTCCGCCTTGGCCGGGCCAATCGACACAACCACGACTTCCTCGGCCTTGCCGGCTTCCTTCAGGCGCAGCGCCTCTTCAACGGAGATTTCGTCGAAGGGGTTCATCGACATCTTCACGTTGGCCAGCTCAACGCCCGAACCATCCGGCTTCACACGGATCTTCACGTTGTAGTCCACCACGCGCTTCACAGGCACCAGGATCTTCATGGGGTCCTTCCTTGACTAAAAATCACGGCAAACTGCGATATTTGCCGGTTCCTCGTTTGTCAGTGGGCGACATGGATACGCATTTTTCAGGCGAATACAACGCCCAATCGCCCGCCGCGCTGTGCGGTTTTCTCATAGTTCTATTCGCTGGCCGTGACGACGTTGGCGGCTCCAGATTTGGGTATCACGGCCTTCGGCGTCACGATCTCGCGGTCGAAGAGCGGCACGCCCGGGCGGCGCATCACGAGAACCAGAATGGCGCCGGTAATGATGCCGCCGACATGGGCGCCCCAGGACACCACGCCGTCCATATCGAGGGCCAGCATCACGAACTGCTGGAGGATCCACGCCGCCAGCGGAATGAAGGCGGGAAGCGGCAGCGGGATACGGAAAAGCACGAGAACCCAGACCCGCACCCGCGGATGCAGGAGGAAATAGGCGGCGACCACACCGGAAATGGCGCCAGACGCGCCGATCAGCGGCCCTTCCGCCGAGGGTGCGACGAAGCCGTGGACGGCAGCGCCCGCGGCGGCGCAGAGGAGGTAGAAGACCAAGAACCGCATATGCCCAAGCGCATCCTCGACATTGTCCCCGAAGACCCAGAGGAACAGCATGTTGGAGGCGAGGTGCCAGAAGTCCATGTGCAGGAAGGCGTAGGTGATGAAGGTCGCATCATCCGGCACGATGACCAGGGACGGGTCGAGGATCGCATAATCGAAGATGACGGCGGGGATGAAGCCGAGGCCAAGCGATGCATGTTCGACCGCCTCCGGCGAGGCGATTGCCGTGAACAGCCAGGCCAGCACGTTCACGACGATGATGCCGATCGTGACATACTGGACGCGGATGTATTTGAGCTCGACGGCGTCGTGAAGGGGGATGAACATGACTTGCCTCTCCCGCCTTCTCGTCAGCGATTTTTCCCGGGAACCCAGAGAATGTCGGCCTTGCCCTTTTCGTTGGCATAACGCGCCGCGACGAACAGGAAGTCCGATAGCCGGTTGATGTATTCAAGCGCCGCCTTGCCGACGATCTCGTGCCGTGACAGCTCGACCATCAGCCGTTCCGCCCGGCGCGACACGGTGCGCGCCAGATGCAGGTAGGCGGACGCCGGGGAGCCGCCCGGCAGCACGAAGGAACGCAGCGGATCAAGATGCGCGTTGAGCTCATCGATCTCGGATTCCAGCCGCGCCGTCTGCGCGTCGATGATGCGCAGCGGTTCGTATTCCAGAACCTCGCCGGTATCGGGCGTCGAAAGATCGGCGCCAAGATCGAAGAGGTCGTTCTGGATGCGGAAGAGCATCCGGTCGAGTTCTTCCATCTCTGACGTGTGGAGACGGGCAAGCCCGACCGTCGAATTGGTTTCATCGATCGTGCCATAGGCCTCGACCCGCAGGTCGTGCTTGTCGCGCCGAGGTCCCGCGGCGAGGCCCGTCGTGCCATCGTCGCCGGTGCGCGTGTAGATCTTGTTGAGCTTTACCATCCCGCCATCACATCAGGTCGGGCGCCCGCCGCCCGTGATCCAGAGCGTGAGCATGATGAGCACGATTGCTATCGCCTGCAAGAGCACGCGCATCTGCATGAGCTTGTTGGACTTGTTGGCGTCAGTGCCCTTGAGCATGTTGAAAAGCCCGCGGATGAGCACGAGCACGACAAGACCCATGACGATCAGGGTCAGTACGGTGGTGAAACTGGACATCTATCTTCTCAATCGATCCGGCGCATGAGCTTGTAGAAGAGCGCAGCCGGCAGAATTCTCTTCAGGAAGGCGCCCTGCTTTGCAGGTTTGGTTACAAGATAATGTGGCCTGGGATGCGGTGCGGTCAAGGCGTGCTTCAACACGTCATACACCGCGTCCGGTCCCAGTTTATGACGGCTGACCGGTCCGCGTCCATCCAGCCGCTTCAATTGCCGCTTGTATTGTTCGGCATGGACCGAGCCCTCAAGGTCGACATTCTCGTGGATCTTGATGAGCGAATTCGCTGTGAACCTGGAGGCGATCGGACCTGGCTCGATGAGGCTGACCGTTATGCCGCTGCCCTCAAGCTCCATCCGCATGGTGATCGTCAGCCCTTCGAGCGCATATTTCGAGGCCGTGTAGGCGCCGCGGTAGCGATAGGGCAGGATGCCAAGGATCGACGAGCAGTTGACGATGCGGCCATGGCCCTGCGCCCGCATCACCGGGATCAGCCTGCGGGTCAGCTCATGCCAGCCGAACAGGTTGGTCTCGAACTGGATCCGCAAGACGTCCGTCGTCAGATCCTCCACAGCGCCGGCCTGCCCGTAAGCGCCGTTGTTGAACAGTGCGTCGAGCCGACCGCCTGTGCGCTCGAGGACCGTGTCGACCAGCGCCGCAATGGTGTCCGGCTTGGTGTAGTCCATCAGCAGCGCTTCGATGCCGTCAGCCTCGAGCGGTGCCAGATCTGCCTCCTTGCGAACAGTGGCGAAGACGCGCCAGCCATCTGCCTTCAGGGCACGCGCGCAGTAGGCGCCGATGCCGGAGGAACAGCCGGTAACGATGATCGTTCTGTTGTCGTCCATTCGCTGCTGCTTTCTGTTATGTGTTCATGCCCTAGTTTCATATTTTCTAGGTCGTCACAACGGAGTTCCCATTGTCAGAAGAGATCCGCGCCTTCCGGTGGTACAGGCTGGCGTTCAAAGTCGTCTGGGATGCCTACTGCCATTTTACGGAGGATGACGGGTGGGCGATGGCGAGCCATGTCGCCTTGTCGGGTCTGCTGGCGCTGTTTCCATTCCTGATCTTCGGGACCGCGCTTGCCGGTTTCCTCGGGGCAGGCGACTTTTCCGCGACCGCCATCCACCTGCTCTTCGATACATGGCCGGCCGATATCGCCGAGCCGATTGCCTCGGAAATCCAGCGGGTGCTGCTGATGCCGCGCGGCGGGTTGCTGACGCTGTCGGTGCTGGCAGCAGCCTATTTCGCCTCGAACGGTGTCGAGGCCCTGCGCATCTCCCTGAACCGTGCCTACCGCGTGCCGGAAACGCGGCCGTGGTACGTTACCCGGTTAGCCAGCCTCGGGTATGTCATTGCCGCCGTCGTGGTTTTCGCGGCAATCAGCATCGTGCTGGTGGCGCTACCCGTTGCCGCCCGTTTTGCGCAGACACGCTTTCCGGAACTGCTGGAAGACCTGAGCGCGATCGCCAATTGGGGGCTGATCGGCACCGGCGTCGTGCTGCTCGTCGGACTTGTGCTTTCGCACAAATGGCTGCCGGCGGGGCAGCGACGCCTGATCGACGTCTTGCCTGGCGTGGTGATGACGGTTGTTGTCTGGACCGCCTTCGGCTTCGGTTTTGCGACCTATCTTTCGACCTTTGCGAATTACTCTGCGACCTATGCGGGCCTCGCCTCGATCATGGTGGTGCTGATCTTCCTCTACATGGTCGGGGTGATCTTCATGCTCGGCGCCGAACTCAATGCCGCACTGATGAAATACCGGATCTATTCGGTGTTCTCGCGCCGTCGCAAGGAACGGCACGCCCGCCATCACGGGCTAGAGCCCGACCATGCGGCGGATGTCGGCGGGGGTGCGGCCCTCATGCCTCAGAACCGAAAGTCCGGTTGAACCTTCGCTCTTTGACAGCTTCCTGCCATCGGTGCCGAGGATCAGGCGATGGTGATGATAGATCGGCGCGGGAAGCCCCAGCAGTTCCTGCAGCAGACGATGGACGGCGGTGGCATGGTAGAGGTCGCGCCCGCGCACGACATGGGTGATCTCCTGCACAGCATCGTCCACGACGACGGAGAGGTGGTAGCTCGAGGGCGCATCGGAGCGTGACAGCACGACATCGCCCCAGGCTGCGGGATCGGCTGCGATCTCCTGTTGCGAACCTGAGCCCGTTTCCATCCAGGAGAGCGGCTGCTTCAGCCGCGCCACGGCCGCCTGCATGTCGAGCCGCCAAGCAAAGGTCTTCCCACCTTTCTGCCGCGCCTCTCGCTCGTCCCGGCTCATCCGACGGTCATCGCATGGATAGTGCGGCGAGCCGTCCGGGTCGCGTGGCCATGTTTTTCCGTCCGCCGCGAAGGCTGCCACCTTCGCCTTCACCTCGCCGCGCGTCATGAAAGCGGGGTAGGCGAGGCCTTGGTCGATCAGGGACTGCAGCGCGGACTGGTATAGCGGAAAATGCTCCGACTGCCGGCGCACAGGCTTCTCCCAATCGAGCCCAAGCCACTCCAGGTCCTCGTAAATCGCCACTTCGAATCCGGGTGTGCAGCGGGTCCGGTCGATGTCTTCAATGCGGAGCAGGAAGCGCCCGTCATTCTCCTGCGCCAAATCGAAGTTCAGGAAGGCAGACAATGCGTGGCCCAGATGCAGCGAGCCGTTTGGGCTCGGAGCAAAGCGGAAGACAGGCTTTTGACGTGGATGTGCTGGCATGGTTTCTTCTGCCACGGAAAACGCCCCAGGCAAAAGAGGGCAAGGCGAGCAAGGGTTTCGGAGTGGAGGTGCGGCGATGAAGAGGATCATCCGCGACCAAAGTGACATCCGGGCCGGCCTGGAAGAACTGGCGTTGCTCGACCCACGGCTCGTGTCCATCATCGAGCGGGCAGGGCCTGTGCCGCTTCGGCTGAACGAGCCCGGCTTTGCAGGCATCGCATCGATCATCGTGTCGCAGATGGTTTCGCGAGCGAGCGCCGATGCGATCTGGCGCAGGATCACGGCTGCCGGTCCGGTAACCGCCGAGCATTATGCGGCGCTTGCCCCGGAGGTCATTGCCACATTCGGGCTGTCACGCGCCAAGGCGGCGACGTTGTCCCACCTCGCGAGCGCGCTTGTCGCCCGGCATTTCGATCTCGAAGCGGTTGGCGCAATGGAGGCGGACGAGGCCTTGAAGGCCTTGACCTCGCTTCCCGGCATTGGCCCCTGGACGGCTGAAGTCTACCTGATGTTCTGCTGCGGGCATGCGGATGTCTTCCCATCCGGCGATGTGGCGCTGCAAGCAGCGGTTCGCCATGCTTTTGCCATGGATGAGCGTCCACCCGCCAGGCAACTTGCCCGGATGGCTGAGGTTTGGACGCCCTGGCGCTCGGTCGCTGCCCGGCTTTTCTGGGCCTATTACGCCAGTGAAATGCGCCGTCAGGTGGCGCCGATCACAGAATCACCTTTGCAGTAAAAGCCCTGCATTATTGGGCTTCACAATCCTGTAACAGCGGACCTAATATAGAAAATACAGATGCCGAATCGGGTAGGAGCGTCACTTGACGATTGCAGTCTCCCCGCAGGCCCTGCCGGCGCTCGTGCTGAACGCTGACTACCGGCCGCTGAGCTATTATCCCTTGTCGTTGTGGTCCTGGCAGGACGCGATCAAGGCGGTCTTCCTCGACCGTGTGAACATCATCGCCGAATACGAACATTCGGTCTGCTCGCCAAGCTTTTCCATGCGGTTGCCGAGCGTCGTCAGCCTCAAGACCTATGTGCAGCCGACGCGCAATCCCGCCTTCACACGTTTCAATGTCTTCCTGCGCGACAAGTTCGAATGCCAGTATTGCGGCGCCCATGACGAACTGACCTTCGATCACGTCATCCCGCGGGCACACGGCGGGGAAACGACCTGGGACAATGTGGTGGCGGCCTGTTCGCCCTGCAATCTGCGCAAGGGCAGCAAGCTGCCAAAGCAGGCCGGCATGTTCCCGCACCAGAGGCCCTACCAGCCGACGGTGCAGGATCTGCATAACAACGGGCGTCTCTTCCCGCCGAACTACTTGCACGAAAGCTGGATGGACTATCTCTACTGGGATACCGAGCTGCAGCCCTGAGCCAGCTTTGCGATCACCGCAGGATAGGCCGCGTCATGCGGCCTTTTTTGCGCCCATGAAAGCGATGGCTGCGAGGATAAGGCTCGCGATCACGTTCCAGCCCGCAAAGGACAGGCCGAGGATGCGAAGGGCGGCCTGCGTGCACGACGGGCCATGCACGGTATTGAGGTCGGACAGGAGATTGCCGGCGTTGGTGGTGACGCCGGCTGCGCCGCCGCAACTCGCCGGTCCTTCCCAGAAGCCCCATTCGACGCCCGAATGATAAACGCCCATGCCGGCACCCACCAGCATCATCACGCCGATCACGACGAGGAGCGCGCGGGTGATCCAGCCTGGCAGATTGAGCACGGAAGCGGCGATCGCAACGATCCCGACCGGGATGCCGAAGTAATACGGGTCGCGTTGCAGCAGACAAAGCGCGCAGGGGATGTAGCCACCGATATGCTGGAAGGCGAGCGCGCCGCCGACGGTCACCGCCATGCCGAGCGTGACGACGACTGCGGCGTTGAAGCCTGATCGGGCGCGAGTGGCGGAAGCTGAAAGGGCCATGGGCCTCTCCTGATGATGACACCGGCCACTTGGCCTTGCGCTCACTTAGAGCAGATCGGATCGCGCTGTAAATCCGCGCCGCTCCAAACCCCAGGCCCCAAGCGAACACATCTTCATGAGAAGCTTTTCATGCCGATTCGGGCGAAAGCGCGATTGAACCGCATTTAACCAAAGCCGTTTACCGGACGAAAAGCCGCCTGTGGCACGATCAGGCCAGTGTTGAAGGAGTTCTCATGTCGTCCCGGCTACGTAACATCCTGCTTGCCTTTGGTGTTTCCCTCGCCATGTGGGCTGTCGCCATCCAGGGCACGCTCAGCATCTACGGTGCTGTCACAGGACCTGGAACGGACGGCATGGCAACCGCCAGCGTCGAATAAACATCCACGAGAAGTAAGGATGCGGCGCGGGAACAAATCACCTAGTCTGTGATTGATTCATCGCCAAGCCAACGAGGAGGTTGGCCCGGAGGAGCCGATGACTGACCGAGCCAAGGGGCTGATTCTTGCAGCCGAAGTTTCTGTCGTGATGTGGGCGGGGATCATCTGCAGCGGGTATGCCCTGCTGAACTGAGCAGCTCTGCCACCCGGGCCGAACGTTCATGCGTCCGCCCCGGTATTTTAACCACCACTGCAATATCTCGCCGCTCTCCCGGTGCCGCTTGAAGAATTGAGTGGCGCAAGCGCCTTTCATCCTGCTTATTATGGCCCAGACGGTTTTCTACCGCACAACATGGGTTAACGCGGTGCCAGTCAATGAACGATCCATCGTCGCCCTTGCTCGGGCTTAGCGTCGAACAGTTCATGATCGCCTACCAGGCAGGCGAGCTGGCGGGGCTCGAGGGTCAATCGCTTCTTGCCTGTCCCTACCTTGATGATCCCTCGCGACTTCGGGTATGGATGCTGGGTTACCTGGATCAACCAATCGACAGTCGAATTGACCGCCAAGGCGGCATAGACCCAGCCGGACAACACCCGCTTGGATGATGGATGTACTTTGGCCTGGTCCGATGGTATTTTGTTACCAAAGGAGCGCCTTGATGTCGCCGTTCGTCCGCAATGAGCCGGAAGACTTGCCTGAATTTGAAGATTACGAGCTGGCCGAACTTGCGCCGCTGCTCGTTGAAGCGCTGACCTTTCCGTTCCCTGCGGATTTCCCGGCCAAGCCTGCGCTAGAACAGCCAGAAAAGCACGGCAAGGATCGCTACCCACATTACCAGTGAGATGCCGCAGGCCAGCAGATAGTTGCGCAGTCGCTTCGTCATGCGACCAGCATCACCATCATTGTGGCCCTAGTTAAAGGCCGGTCAAAAAATCTGGTTACGTTCGCGTTAACGGGGCGCGAGCAAACTGCCCCAGGTCAGGAAGAGTGCCCCGGATCGGTGCATCTCTCTTGTGGACATCACCGTTCCGCCAGAACCTATATGCTCTGTCAGATATGCGGCTCGGAGTAGGCCGTGCATTCTCCGACGTCGCGCCACGTCGGGATTCGGCCGTCGCGCTTCGCCTTCCGGTCGGACATGGCAAGGAAGATGTCGAGCCGGCGGTCCTTGATGCCCGGGATCATGCTCATGCCCGATAAAGGCAACGGGTTGAACGGGTTGCCCCGATGGTAGGCATGCAGTTCCACCCGCACGGTCGGCCGGAAACTGACGGCGCGTGAATGGAAGGCATAGGTGTCGGCCACCACCAGGGTATTCGCCGGCACCGTCACCTTGCGCGGGCTGTAGTCGCCAAGCTTCGACAATTCCTCTGGCGTGATCCGGAATGACCCGTCGGCATGGTGGGCGCGGGCATCATTGCTGGCGATCAGGCTCTGGCGGTATTCCCACTCGATCCGCTCCCGGGTCAGCTTGTGGCTGCCGGGCACGAAGACGAAGGGTCCGTCCTCCGGCCCGACATCATCCAGGAAAAGCCAGGCCTTGGAGGTCGAATGGAAGGTGTCTGCATGCAGTGCCGTCTGTGGATCGGCTTCCTTGCGTGCCGGCTCGGCAATCACCGTCTGGATGTAGTAGATCGGATCGCCGCCACAGCCGCCGACATAACGCACGAGGTCGGCGATTGACCGGTTGTTTGAAAAATGCGCGAGATCGGGAAGGCGCTGCAGTGCCTGCGGCCCGATCGGGATCATCCGCGTC
The DNA here is from genome assembly GCF_003491345.1 of Neorhizobium sp. SOG26. GTDB lineage: Bacteria > Pseudomonadota > Alphaproteobacteria > Rhizobiales > Rhizobiaceae > Neorhizobium > Neorhizobium turbinariae. Next base: position 2,598,960 of record NZ_CP025512.1, on the reverse strand, counting down.
ACCGTCTGCCCCTGGCGCATCTCGCGCGCCGGCAGCGGCTCGTTCTTGAGGAATTCACGGATCCGCCCGAAGACATCCGGGGCAAGCGCGTTCTCGCGGATGACGAAGCCGTCGCGCTCGAACTGCTCACGCTCTGCCTGGTCCAGCGACCGCCCTAAAAACTTTCGCCGGTTGCGGGCAATGCCGGCAGCAAGTCGCACGCGCTCACGGTGCAGGCCGAGTTCATTAAGATAGGGGTGGCCGATCAGCGGGTTCTTGCGGAAGGACTTGTCGTTGCTGAGGACACCGAAGGCATAACCCGGATAGCGCCACCACTGCACGGACCATTGCGTCATCATAGTCTCCATCCCGAACTGCCATTTAAAATGGCAGTCGCAGGAGAATGCAAGCAAAGATGCAGATAAGTGAACGGGTTCCACGGCAGGCGGTGCTGCGGGAAAATAGAGTATGGAGAGAGATGGTGCCCCGTGCCGGGCATTCGCGAGTTGGCAAAGACAATCTTCCCGACCCAGACGAATGCGATCAGGAACAGATGCGTCATCACACCGGTTCGGGCCATCTGTTACCACGCCTATGATCGAGGCTCGGGGCCGGTGGTCCGGATTCGAAACTTCAAGGAGGAGAGGCCGAAGAGGAAGAAGGCGGCTTCGCAGGCTTGGCTGCACACCTTCGTTCGGCACTGCGCGAAAGACGGCATTCCGCACGTCGCGGTTCTCGTCCTGTTCATGAGCCAGACCGGAGCCCGCGTCTCGGAGGCTATCACGCTGAGATGGAAGGATGTCGACCTGGTCGGGCGGACTGCCTTGCACGTGAAGACGAAGACATGCAGGAACTCCACAAGGTGGCTGACGGACCAGCTGGTCGCGCGGCTTTTCAAGCTGGCGGAGGGGAGGGAGCCTTAAGATCGGGTGTCCCGCTACACTAACCGGCACGCCGTCAATGAGCGGACAGCAGCAGTCTGCAAGCGCGCCAGCATCACCTACAAGCCGTCACACACCTGCGGCCGGCACGACACCCTGACATGGGCATCGACATCAAGTCGATCATGGATGCCGGCGGCTGGCGCAGCGCCGCCGTCTTCCTCTGCACCTATGCCAACCCCCGCGACGCTGGCCGCGTCGTCGCCGATTGCATCGATACGACCCACATGCAAAGCCCCGGCCGCCGTCGCGAATACATCGCCGGCCTGATCGACAACGGCGAAGCCTCGTTCGAGATCAACTATATCCCCGGCAGCGACACGGACATCCTGCTGCGCACGCTCATGGACTCGGGTGAGACTGTGCAGCATCGGATCACCTTCCCCAACGGCGTTACCGTCAACGGCACCAAGAAGTGGTCCGATGTCCTGAAGGGCGTTCTGCAGCAGATCGCGAGCATGGCGTTCTCGAAGATGGGCGGCGGAGGCAGCGGTATCCTGCTGTCGATGAAGCGCCGGCGCCAAAGTCGCATCGGTGACGACAAGGCCGATATCGCCGTTGGCAAAGCTGCCAACAACGGCATTGAGCTCGGTGAGAGTGCCTTTCACTGCCTTTGCGTTCGTGGACAGGGTCAGGGCGGAGATCAGCCGCTCCATCTCGGTTGACCAGTCGAGAGTACGCTGCACGGGAGAGGGCGGGTTTAGGTTCATCTCTCCTGGCACGACCGACAGTGTTTCTACCGCCGATCGGTTAAATGTTGAGGGGGTGTCTCTCATCTGCGACGAGACGTGACCTGCTCCCCTCGAATGTCCTCGGTTTGAGGTTAGTCTGTTCTCCCGAGAAGGAGACAGATAATGAAGCGTTCCCGTTTCAGCGACGAGCAGATCATCAGTATTTTGAAGGAGCGCCAGGCCGGGCTTTCGGCTGTTGAGCTGTGCCGCAAATACGGTGTCAGCGACGCGACCTTCTACAAGTGGCGCTCGAAGTATGGCGGCATGGAAGTGGCCGAGGCCAAACGGTTGAAGGCTCTTGGAGAAGAGAACGGCAAACTGAAGCGCCTCCTGGCCGACGCGATGCTTGATGTATCGACGTTGAAGGAGATGCTCGCAAAAAACTTCTGAAGCCCGGTCCAAGGAGGAATGCCGTGACCTGGGCGATGAAGGAAAAGGGCTATTCGCAGCGTCGGGCTTGCGGCCTGGTCGATATCGATCCGCGTGTGTTCCGCTATCGGTCGACGCGGGGCAATGATATCGCGATCCGAACGAGGCTCAAGGAACTGGCCAGCCAAAGGCGTCGCTTCGGATATCGTCGCCTGCATATTCTGCTCAGGCGGGAAGGCGTCGAGATCAACTGGAAGAAGCTCTATCGGCTCTACAGGGAGGAGCGCCTGACCGTGCGCAAGCGTGGCGGCCGCAAACGCGCCTTGGGAACCCGAGCGCCGATGACGATCCCACAAGGGCAGAACCAGCGATGGAGCCTGGACTTCGTCTCGGATGCCCTGGTCGACGGCAGGCGGTTCCGCATCCTGTGCGTTGTCGATGACTTCAGCCGGGAGTGCCTTACCACGGTGGTCGACAATTCGCTGTCTGGTGAGCGTGTCGGCCGTGAGTTGGACAGAATCGCCCTCAGCATCGGGTATCCCTGCATGGTCGTCTCGGACAATGGCACCGAGCTGACATCGAACGCCATCCTCAAATGGCAACAGGACCACGCCGTCGAGTGGCACTACATTGCGCCGGGTAAGCCCATGCAAAATGGCTTCGTGGAAAGCTTCAATGGTCGGCTAAGCGATGAATGCTCAACCAACACCTCTTCACCAGCTACCGCCACGCCAGGGAGATTATCGAAGACTGGAGAAACGACTATAACCTGAACCGCCCGCATACCAGCCTCGACGGCTTAACCCCTTACGAGTTTGCAACCCGGTCCAGAGAGGACCAAAATAGGAACAGAGCTAACTTATAAACGCGGACAATCAGGGGAGCAGGTCAGTTTTAGCTGTGCTAGCTCGGTTGGAGGAGTTGAAAAGCCTTCCTGCCGAGTAGCGCGTTAAAGCGCATGCTGACATCCAGAAAGAAGTAATCTCGGAGCTTATGCAGCCACAGATGGAGGGCATGGTTTTATAGCAAGGCTTCTTTGATGTGACCTAGATTGATTGAGAACCCGGTATCCCGGCCCACTTGATCACCGAACCCGCGAACTTCAATATAGTCTTGCCCTACAATCCGGGACAGGAGGTAAAAGAATGTATCAGAGAACCCGCCGGGAGCGAGATGCACGACACGACATGACGCGTTCGCGAAAACAGCGTTAGTCATGGCTGCGCCCATGATGCCGACTATCACCTCCGCATCCTTGAACAGAGCCACCTGCTCAGAAAATTTCAGGAGACCCGGGTTGACGGGGTGGAACCCCATCTTGTTAACTAGATAGTCTTTGATTTCTTTCTCATTCACTAAAGATCGCTCTGTGTTTGGTCTCTCTACATAGAGACGCTTTACGCCTTTCCCTTCGAGGAGCCGTCTGTAGCGTTGGACATGGTCCAAGGTCGATGATGCAAGGAACGTCCCGTGCTTCGACATTCCTTCTACATGGATCAGTGAACGGAAGTGGGTTACGTCTCCAACATTTCGACCCCGCCTTGGCACATGGTCGGGCCATGCTATGTTCAGGGTGTCGCGGACAACGTAGCCCATAGCCCCGAGCAAATTTGGTGTTATGAGGAGATCAGGGCTGCAACTGTTGATTTGCACTGAGAGCTGACCCGGGATTGCGGGAAATTATCACTGAGATTTGACCCATGTTTCAATCATCCCTCGCGAGGTTTCAGCGGGGGCTTTGGAGTGATCGACATGGCGTTACTGAGCGTAATCCGACGCTGGCATTTTCGAGAGCATCTTTCGATTCGGGAGATTTGCCGCAGGACCGGCCTGTCCCGGAACACTGTCCGCAAATACCTGCGGTTGGACGGCGTCGAGCCGAAGTTCAAGGTCCCGGAGCGACCGAGCAAGCTCGACCCTTTCGCAGATCGGCTGTCGGCCTGGCTGAAGACGGAATCCAAGAAGGGCCGCAAACAGAAGCGCACCCTGAAGCAGCTCCACGCCGACCTGGTGAGCCTCGGCTATGACGGTTCCTACTGCCGTGTTGCAGCCTTTGCCCGGGAATGGAAGGCAGACCGGCAGAGGGAATTCCAGACGACGGGGCGCGGAACGTTCGTGCCTCTGGCCTTCGAGCCGGGCGAAGCGTTCCAATTCGATTGGTCGGAGGACTGGGCCATCATTGGCAATGAGCGCACCAAGCTGCAGGTGGCGCATACGAAGCTGAGTTACAGCCGCGCCTTCATCGTCCGTGCCTATCTCTTGCAGACGCACGAGATGCTGTTCGACGCCCACAACCATGCATTCCGGGTCTTCGGCGGCATCCCCGGTCGCGGCATCTACGACAACATGCGCACGGCAATCGACAAGGTCGGCCGTGGCAAAGAGCGTGACGTCAACATCCGCTTCCTGGCAATGGCCAGCCACTATGTGTTCGAACCCGAGTTCTGCAATCCTGCCTCCGGCTGGGAGAAAGGACAGGTCGAGAAGAACGTTCAGGATGCCCGTCATCGTCTCTGGCAGCCCACGCCGCGCTTTCCGTCGCTGGAAGCGTTGAACGACTGGCTGGAGCAGCGCTGCAAGGAATTGTGGGCGCAGACGCCACACGGCCAGATGCGCGGCACCATCGCTGACATCTGGGCTGAGGAAGCTTTGGTATTGATGCCGGTTTCCCGGCCGTTCGACGGCTTCGTCGAGTATACCAAGCGGGTCACGCCGACCTGCCTCGTCCATCTGGAGCGCAATCGCTACAGTGTCCCGGCATCCTTCGCCAATCGGCCGGTGAGCCTCCGGGTCTATCCGGACCGTATCGTTGTCGCCGCGGAGGGCCAGATCGTCTGTGAGCACCGCCGTGTCATCGATCGCTCTCATGATCGACCGGGACAGACGATCTACGACTGGCGGCATTATCTGGCGGTCGTGCAACGCAAGCCGGGCGCTCTTCGCAATGGTGCACCGTTCGTTGAGCTACCGGACGCATTCCGAGCCTTGCAGCAATACCTCCTGAAGAAGCCGGGTGGCGACCGCGAGATGGTCGATATCCTGGCGCTGGTCCTCCAGCACGACGAACAGGCCATCCTGTCGGCCGTGGACATGGCACTGAAGTCCGGCGTCCCCACGAAGACCCACGTGCTGAACCTGCTGCATCGCCTCGTCGACGGCAAATCCTTCACACCGCCCACCATTGACGCCCCTCAGGCCCTGACGCTCATCAACGAGCCCAAGGCCAATGTCGAACGCTACGATGCGCTGAGAAAGACGGAGGCTCGCCATGCGTCATAATCCGGCAAGCGGCGCTATCGTCATCATGTTGCGGCAACTGAAGATGCACGGCATGGCCCAGGCCGTCGGCGAGCTCACGGAGCAAGGATCGCCGGCGTTCGAGGCGGCAATCCCGATCCTGTCGCAGCTTCTCAAGGCCGAGACTGCGGAACGCGAAGTTCGATCGACCGCCTACCAGCTCAAGACGGCACGCTTTCCAGCCTATCGTGATCTGAACGGCTTCGACTTCGCCAGCAGTGAGATCAATGAGGCGCTGGTGCGTCAGCTTCATCGCTGCGACTTCCTCGACGACGCCAACAACATCGTCCTGGTCGGCGGCCCCGGCACGGGCAAAACGCATATCGCCACGGCAATTGGTGTCCAGGCTATCGAACATCATCACAAGCGAGTTCGGTTCTTCTCGACCGTGGAACTGGTCAACGCGCTCGAGCAAGAGAAGTCCCAAGGCCGACCAGGGCAGATCGCCAACCGCCTGGCACACTCCGATCTCGTCATCCTGGACGAACTCGGTTACCTGCCGTTCAGTGCTTCAGGCGGTGCGCTGCTCTTCCATTTACTGAGTAAACTCTACGAGCACACGAGCGTCATCATCACCACCAACCTGAGCTTCAGCGAATGGGCCAGCGTTTTTGGCGATGCCAAGATGACCACCGCGTTGCTCGACCGGCTCACACATCATTGCCACATCCTCGAAACCGGAAACGACAGCTTCCGCTTCAAAAACAGTTCAGCCCATGAGCCCAAAACTACGAAGGAGAAACGCAGGAACTTGACCACCCCAACCACGACGGACGATACCTAAGGCGGGTCACTTCTCGGCGCAAATCCCGGGTCAGCTCTCAGTGCAAATCAACAACGAGGCTGTCAGAACAAGATTACTTGCGTGCCTTTGATGCTGCTCGCACCAAAATCCAGCAGATTGCCTTGAAGCTCTACAATCCGAAACACGGCATGACCTACACTCTCAAAGCCGCCGATCTGAGATAGCTTCTCAGCCTCGGCCGAGGATACCCTCATGAACACCAAGACAAGTTTCAGGCGGGTCACGTTCCAGAGCCCCTTCCTGCTGCCCGGAATGGATAAGGTACATGGACCGGGCGAGTTCGATGTCCAGATTGTCGAGGAGCCTCTCGATGTCATGTGGGAAGGTTACCACCGCACGCTGACGATCATGTTGACGTCGGGTGCCTTTACCGAAGCCGTCGCCGTAACGGAAGCTGCTCTTGATGAGGCTCTTGCCAGGGATCAGGAGCAATCGCGCTCTTCGCTATAGCAGCCGGAACCGACTCTATTTCCCTGAGGAACCTAGCCCCATGCATAACCTTCAGCAGTTTGCTTCCAGCCCCAATGGGGACCAATGGTTCCTGCTAACCGACGAAGCCAATCAACAAGCTCTCGTTCTCCATAAAGCGAACGAGCCCTCGGGCGGCCACCAGACACAAATGCCCGTTGCGGAGTTTCTGAACCAGAAACCGTTTGGCCCGGAAAGAAGCGCGCTCATCAGCCTCCTTGGTGTTGGCGACGACAGCGCGGACGCAATTCAGGATAGTTACACCTCCGCCTCATTGTGATCACGTGCCGTCCGAAGCGGGTTCGGCCGGTTTCTCGGTGAGGCAGGCGTCCATTGCACACGATGGCGATGTTATATACAGTCAGGCCCTTCGGTAGCCATTGTCCGGGCGCTGCCGCATCAGGCTCATCGCTTGGCCCCAATGAAAGGAGGACGACATGTCTTCCAGCCTCCGACTAGATCGAAACCTCGTCAGTGTTAGCGACTTTGGCTATCGCGAGAACGTCCTCGCAGGTGAGGTGCTTCTTCATGAGGCGGCTCCGGCCATATTGAGCCAACGGTCTCGGACCATACGCTTGGAGCTTCCGATGCTGTTCCAGTCGTCATCGTTCTCGATCGGCTTGGTGACACGCCCTCTCTGAGCGGCTCGTATCATACCCAAGAACCTAGAAAGCACACCTGTGCGGACAGGCCGCCTCGAGATGAACATCGAGCGTGCTGGCGACTGCACATCCACTCACGCAGAGGAAAAGATTATGGCTAAGGGCCAAGTAAGAAGCAACCGCGAGATTAGAAAGCCGAAGGATAAGAGCGCAACGATAGTGCCCCCAACTCTGGGAAGCCAAGTCAAGGATACCAGCGGAGCGACCGGCTCAGGCAAGAAACACAAATAGTCTGACGCAATGAATATCGCTGTACGTCAAACGTCGAGGCCATCCGACCTCGACGCCTCCGCCTGGATGAAAACGCTGTCTCGGTATCGACAGCCCAATGTTCGCCGCAGCACCTTTGAACTGTTCGTTACAGCAAGCGCTTTCGGAATCTTCTGGTTGCTTGCCTATATCTGCGCGTCTAACGAGTTTTGGCTCGTTCTCATCCTCGTGGTTCCTGTAGCCGCAGCCTTCCTGTTACGGCTGTTTACAATCCAGCACGATTGTGGCCACGGGTCCTTTTTCGCCCGCCGCAGCCTCGATGACTGGACCGGGCGCGGTCTTGGTGTTCTCACACTTACACCGTATGATTATTGGCGGCGTACGCACGCCATCCACCATGCATCAGCCGGGAACCTGGATGAGCGTGGCATTGGCGACATCACGACATTCACCGTAGCCGAATATCGCGCTTTGTCCTGGTGGCGGCGCTTGGCTTACCGGCTTTATCGGCATCCACTCGTGATGTTCGGATTAGGGCCGATTTGGATCTTCCTTTTGAAGCAACGACTCCCGTTCGGGTTGATGCGTTCAGGGGCGATGCCTTGGGTGTCGACCATGGGGACCAACCTCGCCGCTGCGCTTATGGTCATCCTGTTGGCCTGGATCATCGGTATAGGACCCTTCCTGGCCACCCATCTGCCAATCGTGCTGCTGGCGGGGGCGGCCGGCATATGGCTGTTCTACGTTCAGCATCAGTTTGAGGAGACGCACTGGAGGAACGAAGAAGACTGGCACTTTCCCGGTGCGGCCCTTCACGGCGCGTCTCATTACGATCTGCCGCTGGTTTTGCGATGGCTCACAGGCAACATCGGGATACATCACGTGCATCATCTGTCGAGCCGTATTCCCTACTATAGGCTGCCCGAAGTGCTGGAGCAACATCCGGAGCTTGCTGCCATCGGACGGGTCACCCTCAAAGACAGCTTACGTTGTGTCAGGCTTGTTCTATGGGACGAGAAACGCGGCAAGTTGGTTCGGTTCCGGGATGTTGGCGAACGCGCAGACAATGATATTCGCTCATCCGGTGGGCACGAGCAGACAGACACTGCGTGAACTCGTTCCGTACTGAAGGCGGTGCGCACACCAACGATGCAACTTGAAGAACAGTCGTCTTCAGCAGGGCAACGTCTCCGGGCGGTCGAGCAGCAACGCGACTACGAGGTGACCTTGTTTCCTCGCAAACATCAGCGGCGGAGACAAACCATCACTTTTTTGGCCTTTGAACGGCTCTGTAACCCTCAAGCCAAGCGTCCAGGCGTTCGTTGTTCATGTCATCGATGTAGGGATTGGCTGCAGTCGATCGTCCGAACACCGCTGCGAGGCGGCCTTCTTCGAGTATCTGCGTTAGGATTTCGGACGTGAACCTCATCGGCTGCAGATCGCCTTTTGTGGACGGAATTCAATAGCGAAATCAAAATAAAACATAAGAGCGGGCGGTACAGTCAATAGGTAGAGATGGTTGGGGAGCCTCGGCTCTGCAATGAAGTCAATCAGTCGCCGCTTTCATCTATGCCGAAGGCCCGCCGCATGGCTCTTGTCACGCTCACCAACTTAACAGCGGAGGAACCGTAGTGTTTCTCACTGGCTCCGCCAGCGAGATGACCGAGGATGGCTGCCTTGTCGGTGGGATGGACGCCAGGGAGGTCGCATCTGTCGGCCATGTTGTGGCGTAGTGAATGTACCGCATGAAGTGGGTCGGTGCTGACCTTCCTTAGCCATTTCATCAGCGACTGCGAGGCGGTGTTAGGCCCTCCTGGGCCAGAGTATCGAGCGAACACATACTGGCTTCCCTCTGAAGAGCAATGCGCTTCCTTCGCGGCTATGAGTGCATCCCCAACCAGAGGCACATCGCGTCTCGAAGAAGCATTCTTCCTTCATGTGGGATGATACGCAAATGAGGACACTGGACATCAAGAACGATGTCTTGTCGTCTTAAACCAGTGACCTCAGCCAAACGACAGCCTGTCCCTTCGAGAAGCCGCCAGATCAGCTTAAGATCAGGGTTTGCCCTCTCCAAAACTAATGCACGAGTGGCGTTAAGTACATTAGCGGGCAACGGTTCTCGTGCGTCCTTGTCCGAAACCGCGCTCTTCGGGAGGTCCAGACCGGAAAACGGGTTATCCATGCTCCTCAGCTTCTTCTCCTTATAAAGCGAGAAGATGCCTTTGAGGTCATTGAGTTCGCGGCGAACGGAGGACGCTTTTAGCGTTCCCTTGTTGAGCATGTAGTCGCGGACCTTATAAGCATCGTCCACCGTCCAATCTGGTAAACATGGCACGTCACCGAGAGCGGCCTTCACCGTCCTCATAAGCGCCTCAAGGCGGTTCTTTCGCTTTTTCTGAGCGAACTCGGTGCCAGAAACCTTTTCGTTGATGTAGAACTGCTTCGCATCTTCCAGGGTCGGCTTAGCCGGTTGCTTCTCTATCGCTGCAACTGGTTTCGGCGTTTCTATTACATCACCACGGTTCCGGCGTCTGATCATCTCGTCAGCTTTGATCCTGGCCGCGTATATCGCCCTTACGAGCCTGATCCAGCTCGGGGAGTCGTCCACCAGTCGCAGGTCAACGGTATCCCAAGTGAGAACTTCAGCGGCCTCTTCCAAAAAAAATTCTGAAATCATCCCGCGAGCGAATTCGGCACGGTTTTCCTCATCCAGAACATCTAGCCACTCCGCAAACTCCTCAAAGCTCTCTCCTTCGAAACCACTGAGCCGTAGTTCTTCGTCCTCCTCCAGGAGATGCGCAAAATACATGTCGGCGGCGAGCTTGATCTGAGCTTCCGAGAGTTCTGCAAGAGGGGGAGCGTTACGTCGAGCTTGTCTGTGCCGCTCTTTCTCGAAGAATGCCATGACCACCGCACTCTCTTGGCGGAGCCGATCGATTGCCGTTCGGCGGTCGCTTGTCCTGAGAGATTTCCACACCTGAGACTTTCCCAGCGACTCACGAATGTCTGCGGGCACCGGAGCGCGAAGGTAGTAGGTGCGGTTTCGGAGGAATAACCAAGGGTATGCAGTCATGTCTTCCATTCCCTGCGATGTAGCAAGTCGCTGTAGCAGATGGAAGATCAAGTCATTGAAAACATAGCAAGTGTTTGGCTTGCAATGCGTTTTTTGGTGCCCCGTGCCGGCATACCTGAATTATTTAGCGTCAACCATTTAGCCAGTTTCTGGACACTCGTTCCGCCCACGCAATCACTAGCTTTTTCGGAAATGTGTCCAGCCCATTCTTACCCGATATAATGCGTTGGACGGGTCCTATGGACATGTTGACGCTGGAGAAGCTGAGTAGGTCCCTGACGATGTCACGGCCGAGGCTGCGGTGCGGGCAGGATGGCAAGAGGCGGAGGCCCTCTCCGGCATCGTCGAAGTTGCCGATAACCTGATGCTGGGCGCCGGCGCCGAGCTCGACGCCCTGATGCAGACAATCAAGACCAGACAGCGCTAAACCACGTTGGGGACAGAAAAGCCCGCTGCACCCCAATTGGGGCGCAGCGGGCTGATACGCAACTATGGTCCGCCGATTGCGAATGTACGCGACCGTACAGATGAGGCAACTACGCCTTTTGAGGTAGGGCCGGCACAGTTAGCGGATCAGGATCTTCCCGAGCCAAGGCCTCACGCTGTCCCAGAAGGTAAAGAACACACCGCCGGCTGTGAACCCAAGGCTGACGAAGATGAAGGACGCCGTCTTGCCGAGACGCTTGATGTCCTTCACTTCATCGATCGTCGGGCGGATGTCCTTCTCCACAGTCTCCTTGAGGCCGACGATCACGTCTCGCTGCTGGGCGACAGTCTGGCCGCTCAGCACGACAGTCGTCTCAAGGTGAGAAAGATCGTCCTGCTGCCTGTCCAGGCGCGTATGGATGGCCGCTCGGCTTTCGCGGGCTGCGGACTTCTCTTCCTGGAAGTCCTCACGTAGCAACCTGACGCTTTCCTCCAGCCGCCCCAGAGCGCGCAGCACTTCATCGTTCTGGCCTGCCATCTGCCTCGCTTTTCAGTTGGTGTTTCATGATTGGCGCGAACGCGCATAGCTCCATTGATGTTCTGGTTCGGGTTCCATTGATCCGGTAGAACACGCGCCCATCTTCAACCTTCTCGACGGCGAGCATCGCCCCGTTGCAGCCGCGATACTGCCGGCCGCCGTGTATGTTGGTTCGTTCATGGAAGCTCACGAGGTCAGAGATGGCGAACTGTCATCGTTGCAGAGGAACCGGGTTTGTATGCGAGTTCCACTCCACCAAGCCATGGCATGGCCCCAAGGCTTGCGGCTGCGGTGGCGCCGGCATGCCATGCCCTCAGTGCTGCCTTGATGCAGACTGGAACGCAGACCCAAACCGGCCGCCCGATCTGTCCACGCTGTTTGCTTCAGTGCTGAAGGTGAGCGGCAAGACGGTGAACTGACCCGCACTCGCATCGTGGGCGACATCTAAACGCCACGATGCAGTCGCTTTCTCACGTTCGGTGAAGCCCGAGTCGGCAAGCACCAGTTGCCTGGAAAGATACTTGCTAGATGAAATACTTTATCCACGCCCATGGGGCGCTGGACTCTGTGATCGATCGAGATGGGCTTGAATTTTCTTCTGAAGATCAAGCTGTTGCAGAGATTGCAACCTCTCTGTCCGAAATCGTTGGTGAGATGAAGGCTCGCGGCGAACCTGTTCCGTTCGATCGGGTCGATATCGTCAATGCCGATGGCAATGTCATTCGCACATTATCCGTGACCGATTTTGTTTCAAATGATGGAGAAAAATGGCCGAGGTAGACCAAATGGTTTAATTGACTAAATGCTAATTTAACCTAGCCTAAAGATGTATCCAACAGCTTTGGGGGCTCAGACGGGAAAAACGGCTGGGTCCCTCTCTTCATTGTGCCGAAGCTGCTACAGCGTTTGTAGCGGTGCCTTGGATGAGTAAAGCAGGATAGTTTGTCTTCAGCCGACCACCCAACCGGTCGGCAATTGAACCTAGCTTCCAATGATGACGAAGGAGAGCTGCCCCCGCCGGGTGGCTCTCTTTTTGCTTTGACCAACCCTCAGCTCTCGTGCCCTGCGCAGTGGCGTGCCCGCATGCCAAGATAATACCGCTTTCGGTCAGGTTGCCGCGTTACCGTAGAAGCGTACGATTATGACGCAGCCGAGCAGCGAAGAGCCTCGACTTGTAGGGAGCGCGTGTTCAGTGGCATGGCACGCGCCCCTACGCGCTCTCCTTTGGCGGAGAAACAAATGCAGGAGATCATCGCAGAACGGCACTGGAAGTATCCGGTCACCATCAGGATCGGTTATGGGCTACCTGAGCCAATCCCAGGCCCGGTAGAGGCCATCGAGTGCTTGGAGCACCGATGGCCTCACAATTCAGGTCTTTATTTCGAACTGGCGCTCCTACGATGCGAGGCAGCTGCGAGACGAGCCTCCTCCATTGAGGAAGCTCGCGAGATGTTCATGTCAGCGGCAATAGAGGCTTACGTCTTGGCCTGACCCGCTTGCCCATCCTGCAATTTTGGCCCGGCTGGGTGACTACAATCGTCTCGGCATGATGCATCCTGAAGACGTATCAAACAGCTTTGGGCTCAGGCGGAAAAAACGGCTGGGCCCTTCTTCTTTTTAGGTAGCCTGTACCGCGTTTGAAACGATACCCGGCATGGCGAAGTCGAGCTATCTTGTTTTCAGCCAACCACCCAACCGGTTCGGCTATCAAACCTCACCTCCAATGAGGCTTGAAGGAGAGCTACCCCCGCCAGGGTGGCTCTCCTTTGCTTTATACGATCCCCGCCATTTTGGTCACGGCAGTACCCGAATGTTCATGCCGCCCGGTGCTCAGAACGTAAGCAACCTCCCGAGGCCGAGGTTCCTCAAGCGCCTGGGCACGCGCGTGAGCGATCGTGACCTGGCAGTTACCAGCGCCATTTCAGCATCTGTTAAGCCACCGTCCTTGCCCTGCGGGCTGCCCTCTGCACCAAAAGAGGTAGTCAGGTGAGACTCGCGTTCATTGTAGAAAAGCGGAATATTCCCTTCGAGCTTACGCAGATGAGCTAAGGGGGAAAGATATGTCGCAGATTATTCCTGTGCTGTTTCACGGACGATGGCACCCGCCGGTGAACCTTGTTGAGAAGACACGTGTTCGCCAGATCACTGGGCCGGCAGAGGCGGTTCGCTACATGCGAGAAAACTTCACCGTCACAAACCCTGCTTGCTCCAGAGCGATCAGCATCTGTTGCGCAGCATTACGCCTTGAGGCGGACCACGAGACGGCGAAGATGTTCTTCCTCGCGGCGTACGAGAGCGAGATCCAAGTCAGAAAGAGCCACTAGAACAACCCGACCTGCAGGTGAGCGAGGCTAGCACAAGCTTCAGTTTCCATGATTTCTGCGGTCGGAGGTTTGAATCATGTCTCAGCGACGGAAGTGGAAAGTGGATCTATCGGTGGTAGACCCGCATTGGGCTGACTGGTCTGCTCCCATAGTCTTGCGGCTAAGCTCATACAGGCGGGAGGCGGTCGCTAACCCTGCAGAGGCTCTCTCTTTCCTCTCCAACCGGTTCGCCGGCGAGCGAGACGAGCTCTACCTCGCAGCGCGCAACGCCTGTTCTGCGGTTCTTCGACGTCGTCTCCCTACAGAGCAAGCGCGGCTTATCTTCGCAAAATTCGCGCAAGATGCACTGCTGCTAGGTGAGGGAGCCGCCACCAGTGGTAACGACACGGCAAGGACCCTGCCTGCTTATGCGCCGCGTCTTAGCTCGAAGGGCTTACCCTGATCGGGATCTACGACTTCTCCATTCAATGCATTGCAGGTGTATCAGACAGCTTGCAGTCCAGCGCGGGGAAAACGATCCAGCACGTTTGTGTGCCGCCATCTTGGGAAAGGCAATCTCCTTCGGACGCGCCACTCGACCACCTGTCACGACTTCGAAGTCCCCCCTCTAAATCTTTCGATGCAAATGCCGTCCTATTCGACTGGGGTACCATCTGAATGACCGAGCCCAGAAGAGCCTCGGTTTCGTGGGAAGCGCGTGCTCTTGGGGGATGCACGCGCTTCTTCGTTTTCCGCACTTTCCGCGCGAGCAAACCCTTACATACTCAGTACGGCACAAGACCCCCTCTTATTTAAGGGGGGCACCAACCGAAGTTGGCGTTGATCAAACCTCCCTTTAAGTTCCAGGATCGGTTGCTCGGCGCGCGCATGAAAAAACCGAGCAGGCGGTCGAGGTGGATCCCCCTACTCACCTCGGCCGCCCCGCAGCTGGCACTGCCGGGTGCCTCTCCTTGCCCCGTTCACGGCTTAACCGCCTCGTCGTGCCGGCGGCACTCGTCCCTGGTCCAGATCGAGGCGGCGCAGATGCCGGCGACCGTCCGGCCGATCTTCCGTTCATCAGCAGGCGTTGCACCGCGGGCGCCGATGAGATCAGTTCCCACGACGCGCCGGAGGCCTGGCGCACTTGCGGGTGCTGTTGCTCCACACCCCGCCGCTATCAAGGCACATGTCAAACTCGATGCGAGCACGATCGGAGAGGTCACCGGCTTCATTGTTCTGCCTTTCGATGGAGTTGCGAACGTCCTCGCCGCCCTCGCGATAGATCCAGAGGACGACGAGGCTCAAGATGGCGATGATGGCCAACAGGCCGGTGATGCGAGGCGTGGAGAGCATCTATTCCTCCACCGCGTGGCGGACATCCCTGATGGCTGCGATGATCTTCTGGCGCAGCAGGATGACCACCACGAAGGCGATGATGACCACGCCCCCGAGCGCGACGATCGCCTGCCAGTTCATGCCGGCAAGACCAAGGGCGCCGAGACCGCCGCCCGAGAAGATCGCGCTCACCCAGCCGAACAGGTTGAACTTCTTCTTCACCTGCTTTTCGACCGTCTCCGGAACGACCGGCTTTTCAACCGTGGTTTCCTCTACCACCGGAGCCGAACGGACTTCCTCCGCTCCAGAGACCGCAGATCGGGCCAGTAGCGCCTTGTGCAGCGCCGCGCGTGTCTTTGGGCCTACGTCGCCGTCAACAGCGTCACCAACGAACCCTGCAGCGCGCTGGAATGCCTTGGCGCCAGAGGCGTCGGGCGAGTAGCCGCAAACGACCAGCGCCAGCCGGCCGTAATAGTCGATCCGGTCAGCAAGGCCGTTTTTGCCGCCGTTGATCTTTTTGGTGATCGTCTCGATGTCGTTCTGGTCAGCCCAGGTGTTGAGGTTGCGCGTCGTCCAATACCAGATCGGAACAAGCCCTTCCCACGGGTCGGTGTTCACCAAGTCCGGCTGAGCCACGAAGTCAGGCGGGTTATAGCCCTTCTTTCGGCACCAATCGCGGAACTGCGTGTAGTTCGACTTGCCGGTGATCTGGATCGCGCCACGGCCACGGTACAGGAATCCGTCGCCATCCTTCTCAGGCGTGTTGCCGAGATCGGTGCGCGTATCGTACCGCTGTTGCGCTGGCGTCGGGCCCCAGATCTCCTTGTCGAACTTGAAGCTCCCGCTCTCGTGCATGAGCTGCGCGAGGTAGTGAACCAGGCGGTGCAGGCGATCGAGGCCAACATCGGCACCGTATCGATCGAGAGAGGTCAAAACAGATTGCAGGTTGGCAGCACTCCCCGCGGCCTTGGAAGCCGTGCGGATTTGCTGCGCCGTGATGGGCACAGTCATGATGTTCGTCCTTTAGATGTAGAGGCAGGATAGAAGTGCTGCCGTGAACAAAACGGCGTGTTTGGTATTGTTAGATGACGAGACAAATCCCAGGTGGAGCCTATGACTACGTTGCTCGTCGTACTTTCAGTGTTCGCAGGCGCTATTGCCGCGCTTGTGCTGATGGTTGGGGCATCGATCTGGCTCCGGTCCCGCGCTTATCAGCGGCAGTTCGAAGAGGAAACCGCACTCTCTTCTTACGAAGCTCGCCGTACCCAGATCATGCAGCGTCGCAAGACACCGCTCGTGCATAGGCGCAAGCAGCGATTCACCCTCGCCCACCATTGACCGCTGCACCGCTTGTACGGTGACGTTCATGATGTTCTCCGATGATGTGGAATTGACTGGGGTCGCCGCGAGCCTATCTAGGCCGTGGAGGAACTGATGACTGAGTTGATTCCCGAAGAGATCGAAACGTTACGCATGGTTGCCGGCCAGGTCCCGCGGCGAACCGGCGTCGTTCAGATGATCTGCTTGATGCAACTGACCGCCTTCGGGTTCTGCACCCCAGAGGAACCGCCGCGCTTAACGCCGCTCGGAGTGGAGCAGCTGGAGGCTAGCACCGGCACCGTGGACTTCCTGTCGCGCCGCCAATCCTGAACTCTACTTTGAGCAGGATGGTTTATCGGTCACCCTCATCCTTCCGGGCTTGTTTCACCCGTCGCTGCACCCGATGCAGCACGCCGTGGCCTATGGCGAAACCCCTCCGGACAGGATGATCAACGAAACATCAAGATAGCCGAACGCCGAAGCCAGGACGGCGACCGGCAACAGGAAAATACCCGCGGTCACCTCCAATGCGAGCATGGGTACCGTTGGGCAGGTCGCAGCGACGGCCCTATTGAAATTCGCCGCCCCTATGAAGATGCTGTTCATATTCATGACAAACGGGTAACGGATACGCAGCGGGCGGTCACCCTTCGACGGAGGCCCCTCGATCAGGCAAGACGGAATGGTCTATGACGGCACTGGCACACAAGAAGGGTGCGAATACCCTGCGGCAAGCGTTCTCCCAGAAGTACCATGTGATGACGGCGGTCGTTCTGAGAGACATCCGGACCCGGTTTTTTAATCACGGCCTGGGGTTTTTTGTTACGTCTCTCTGGCCCCTGGTGCATATGCTTGTGCTCCTGGCCATCTATAATTTCACCGGCCGGCGCGCGCCCTATGGTGAGAGCCTGAACGTGTTCTTCGCGACAGGCCTGGTGCCGACGCTCCTGTTTTCGTATGTCTCTCGCTACATGGCTGTTTCAGTAGTCAATAACCGCCAGATGATGTCCTTCCCGATAGTCAGGCTCCTCGATATCGTCTTCGCCAGGGCATACCTGGAGGCCATCGGGGGTATTCTGACGCTGGTCTTCATGATCGGTGTCCTGCTCGTTCTTGGCGACGACCCCTGGCCCTCTGACGTGCAGTCCGCCGTTTCGGCTTATCTCGCCGCGCTGTTTTTGGGGCTGGGAGCTGGTGTGTTGGTTGCTTCCCTTGCTGTGATTTCGCCATTCTTCACAATCGCCTGGATAATCATCTGCCTGGTGCTGTACATCGGTTCCGGAACCCTTTTTGTTGTGTCAAAGCTACCTGAACAGGTGGCTTACGCCCTTTCATGGAACCCTGTGCTGCATTGCGTGGAGTGGATGCGCACCGCCTACTATCCGACCTATAGCGACAAGGTTCTGGACAAGGCATACGTCCTCTGGACCGGGCTGGGGTTCCTCTTCTGCGGACTTGGCTTTGAACGAGTCGCGAGACGTCGCCTTATGGATGGGTAATAGAAAGAACCTCGGGTGCTTACGATACCTCGGATCGGATGCCACGTCATTGACGGGATTATACCCTCGTGAGAGGCTTCAATAGGCATGACAATTTGGAGACGCCTTTGAAGACTCTCAGACCGCTAGCGTCCCGACTGATCCGCCCACGGCAAAAGCCAAGGAATAGGAAAGTCATCTACACATGCATGTTCGGCTACTCGGAACATTTTGCTGACCGAGATTATAGCGATCCGAACGTCGACTATGTCGTATTCACGGATGATCCTGAGCTCCGGAGCGAAACGTGGCGCCCCATCCTCATAAAAGATCCAACGCTTGATCCGTCGCGGCTTTCTAAGCGTTACAAACACCTTCCCCACGTGTATCTGGCCGACTACGAGGAAAGCCTTTACATCGATAACACTGTGAAGCTGAAGGTTGACCCGTCAGCCATATTTCGTCGTTTGAGCAGCCATAAACTTGCGATGTTACGGCACCCTCACCGCGATTGCCTCTATAAAGAGGCTGAAGCCGTGATCAGCATGAGCCTGGACAGTCCGGCGATCATCGCGGAGCAGTTAAACATATACCGGCAAGCGGGGTTCCCGGAGAAGTTTGGCTTGAACGCAGGTACGTTCATCCTCCGCAAGCACTCAGATCCAGCTGTCATACGCGCGATGACCGAATGGCATAGCCAAATTCTACGCTTCTCGAAGCGAGACCAACTTTCATGGAACTTCGTAGCTTGGCTTCTGGACCTGCGCTTCACCAGCATCCACGAACACCTTCAGGACAACTCCATGTTCACATGGCCGGTACTAGATATACCGGTCAGGGTGCCACGTGATTTCGATGATGATCTCTACCTGTCGATCCATCTCGACGTCAGAAACGTGGGGATTAACCCGCGCAAGCATTATCTGCACTTTGGGCACGCTGAAAAACGCCGGTACAAATGAAGAATCGATCAGGTGCTGTAAAGATTTTGTATGCTGAGCGGCATTTCATTACTTAACTAACTAGTAGTGACCTGCGGCTAACTTGCCGCCTCCAATCGGGGTCTGTACCGGCTGTGGATGATGTCCGCGATTGCTGGCTGGTAGATGTCTCGTGCGACATCCATCACCATTTCGCGCGTTCTCCTACCGCTTCGCAACTGCTCCGCCTTCGAGCTGCCAGTCCAGACGCCTTGCGGGTGCTGGTGGTAGATACTTAGAGCCTCGTTCAGGAAGCCAATCGGACCGTGGCGCTCCATGAAGAAGGCTAGAGCAATTTCGTTGAAGCGCCCCTCGAAAAGCCTTTCAGGGACCGAACGCAAGAGCGCACCCTTGAAAAGGCAACTTGAGAAATTAGCGATCAGGTTCATCGTAGGCTCGGCCAGGAAGTCACCGCCATCGAGGATCGACTTAACTAGTTTTTCCTGACGTTCTAGCGTACGTTCCTTGCCGCTCGGTAGCTCCTTAACGAGAATTTTAGAGAAGACCATGGAGCACTGCGGATTCTCCAAAAGGAAGTTGATCTGCTTCCATATCTTCTCGTTGTCCGTCCAGACATCATCACCCTCAAGGATGGCGGTGAAGTCTCCCACAGCCTTTTTGATGCAGTATTTGAACGTCTCGGAGATGCCGCGATTGTCGCCGCGCGAGATGTCCCGAACGATCTTCGGATACTTCTCCACCATCTTCTTGATGATATCTCGCGTGCCATCTGTAGAGCCGTCGTCATACACCAGAACGGTGTGGACGATATGGCCTGTCTGAGCCACGGCGCTTTCGATGGCGGCTTCGATGAAGCGCTCGTGGTTATATGTCGGGATGATAGTCGTGACCCGGAAGTGCATCTTGTATTTTCGCCTGATGGCAATCCGGGCGTCGTCCATGGACTCCCTGACGCTGATCCGTGACGCATCACTCTGATCGTCAGAATAAAGCAACATCGGCGCCCCGATGCAGACTGGTTGAAGTTCGTGGGTATAACGGATGATTAAATCCCAATCGACCAATCTCTTCAAACTCTCGTCAAACCCGCCCCTCTGCTCAAACAGCTTCCTCGAATGCACGATAGCCCCAAGGTCAATGAAGTTCCCGTCGAGGAGTTGAGCGCGGTTGTAGTGCCCTCCGCCGATCTCTCCGGTCGATACGTTTCTGTGCCAGCAATAGAAGAACTGGTGTTTCGGATGTGCCTGGATCAACAGGGAGAATACTTCCAGGAACTCCGGCACGATTAGGTTGTCAGAGTCCACATAGCCGATCCACGGCGATGTTGCTCTTGCAAGGCCCCGGTTGCGAGCGGCTGACACGCCTTTGCGGCCTTCGCTATCGAGTAAAATAAGCCGGCCACGTTCGATTTCGCTTTTATATGCGTCCCTGACCATATCGGCAGTGCCGTCGTCAGACCCATCGTCTACCAGGATCAGTTCGAAGCTCTGGTGCGTCTGCGAAAGAACCGAGTCAATGGCCCTGCGGATCACAGTCGACCGGTTGTAAAACGGCATGACCAGAGAGAACATGATGTCATTCGAAGCGTCGATAATGCCCTTTAGGTCCTCCAGGTGTTGCAGTATCTCGGATTGACTGAAAGAGTTTATCTTGCCGACCGCGGCAAATGTTGACCGGATGCCGTCGTGGTTCGCGAAAGGTTTGTTCAGCGCCTTTACCTTCACCAGAGGGCAGCCCGAGTCCAGAAGGAATAGCGGCCGCTGGGTTATGTTCTTTTTCGTATTCACATGCGCAAGATACCCAGGGGTTTTCGCATTGATGAACGTGTCCCAAGTGAAGCCGAGCGCGTTGAAGTAGGCAGTCATGCGCGTTTCATAGGAAAGCACGACCTGAGACACGTCCGGCTTTGCCTCAACGGCCGAGAAGAAGGCGGCGAAGGACGGATGGTTGAACACCCGACGAGAGAACGAAACAAAGAAGCTCTGGATGTGAGGGCGGAACTCGTCGTTTTGAGTTATTCCCCAGAAGTCTATGCCGCGCCCTCCCATCTCACGAAACACGTCCGAGAAATCTTTCACAGCGTAGCAACTATCATTACACAGAATTAGCTCGTCTGCTTGATCAAGGAGCCCTTGCTCCCTGGCAAGCGAAATTCCGCGCTTGAAAGAGCCAAAATCATATTCGCCGTGCCGGCCGGTGATGACGTGATACCCTCGGCCAGTGAGGAACACCATGTCCTCGCCCCGAAGGTCATTGTCGCACACCACCACCACTCGTTCACAGACATCGGACAAGTGGCGGAGATACGTCTTCACGTAGTCTTCGATCTTACCTTTGGCGGAGAAGGAGGCAAAGATAGCTACGCGTTTGCTTTTGCTCCACGATGTCCTGACCACGGTCTCTTCGCCCGCCGTTCGCCCTTCATTTTTCCCATGCCTCAAGAAGTGGAGAAGGGGGTTCATGGCTGAACGCCCGACATCTGGGTTAGTCAGTAAGTATTGAGCCGTAGAGAATTTTAAGCTGGGGTCTCTCCCCAGCTTCCACCCGAGCCACAGATAGTGCTCGACCGGGTCCATGCCTAGCATCGCGACGTCTCGATATTTTTCTAGATACCACTGCTCGTCAAAAAGGCCCGAAGCCTTGACCAGCTTGATATCATCTTGGCTTACGCGCCCCATCATGGTCACCCTGCCGTCTCCGCGATCTAGTAATGTTGATCTACGTATTCTAATGGACGGCTCTTAATGCAATGATTATTTTTTGAAGAAAAGCCCTATGGATGAAGAACACGCACTGACAGAGCTTCAGCATCAGGTGAACGCGCTGGCGGCCATCATCGGCGTCATGCTGGCGGCGATGCAAAAAGACAAAGAGATGATCACGAAGCTGAAGCGTCTCGAGGAGGAGCTTCGGAAACGAAATGCTTCGTCGAGTTCGATAATGCTCGTCAGATCCAGTTGGATGTCACTGGAAGACTAACTTCACCAAGTCGACAGCGCTGCCCTCTTCCATGTGTCAGTAGCTGTGCATACGTAGATGAAGTTTGCGTCGCGCGCGATCTGACCGGCAATTCCCTGAGCGCTGGCGCTCGCCGGAACATTGCCTGCCGCAAGGCTCAACCCTCTCGCGCTGGCGGAGAGGATGCCGATGACAGTGATGTTTCCGTCGACCTGCACATTCTTGTAAAACCTAGCCTGATCGAAGCCGACATAGGCAATGTCCGCAACGGCACCGTCGACAACCGACGTGAAATAATACCCGCCAGTTGAACCGGCAGTTGCGTTGAAGCGATAGTCTATGCTGGCGAACATGCCGGCGCCCGCCCCGCTCGTGTCTTCTTTCCAGAACCGGATAGCCCCGGCGAGGAAGGGCGCAGTCCAATTGCCGTTGAACGTTGTACGCAGGTTAATGATTGGCTGGATGCTGTCCCAAACGGTCAAATCGCCGCGCTTGTTATTGCTAGCGCCAGGGATGTTGGCCGGGGAGACGTTGTCTATGCTGATGAACTCGAAGCTGCTCAGAGAAAGCCCCAGCACGCTCATGCTGTGGCCAAGGTCGCACCCGACATTTATGATCGTTCCGCTGGACAACTGGCAGTTGGCAACAAAGCCCGTCCCGCAGTCGATGTTGGTAGCGTAGATGCTATGCCCTTTCGTACCATTCCCGATCTGCGTACCCATGCCAGAGCCCGCAGCCGCGCCGCGGCAGGCCTCGTTGATGACGCCGGAAATATCAACATAGTTCGCGACACTGTCGCCGGCGCTCTCGATGAGGGTGCCGATATAGCAGTTGCGGTTGTAGTGCCCGCGGACGATTACCCGTTCATCGTTGATGACGAGGCCACGGACGCGCTTGACATCACCGGAGCCTTCGCTGGAAAGTTTGGAGGAGATGACACGGTTCCCCGTCAGGATGGACCGGGCACCACCCTTCCGGCTTTCGTTGCTGTTGAGATCGGCATTGACGCGGAAGCCATCGTTGCCAAGTTGCGACGCATCGTAGCTGTCGAGCTCGTAAACCGTGTTGTGCGCCACCTGGCAAGCGCCGCGGATGTCGAAAGCAGCCTGCGGACCATCGCCGTCCGCGAGCCGCCCCTGCCAGTTCGTACCAATCCTGCGGGCAGTGTTTCCGATGATGCGTAGGTTCTCTTTGGGGTGTGCGGCAAACGCCTTGATGTCGACGAAGTCACCGCCGCAGTCGTAACCCCAGTTCTCAAGGATATCGAGATCCTTTACGCTGACGTTCTGGATACCGATCCCGTAGTGGCTGGTGTTCTTTACGCCGCAACCCTTGATGAGCGCCTTTTCGACCGGTGAGATTTCGTTCCAGAAGATAATCGCATCGCCGCGGACAGCGTCAGTTGAAGCGGCTACCGAAGGATGGTTGTACCTGTCGCCGTCGAAAATGATGTCTTGGATCGACCAGTTCTTCCCCTCGCGGACAGAAACGAGGCACCGCCAGTTGTCGGCGACGTTCTTCCATACCGTTTTTCCTCGCACGCCTGTCAATCGGCGCGGAATGTTGACCCCTTATTGGAGTGCGCCCCTTGGGGTGGACAGATCGGGATGAGGAATTGACCGGCCTACCGGGTTTTCGGAAAGAAGACCCATGGCAAAACACCGCAGTCACAGCGTCGAATTCAAACGTCAGCTCGCGCAGGAATTCTTGGCCGGCGAAACGCTGCATGGTCTGGCAAAACGCCACGACGTGTCGCGCAACCTTATCCGCATCTGGGTGCAGAAGTATGAGCAAGGCGCATTCGACGACGATGCGCAGGCGGTCGATCTCATCCAGGAATACGAGGCCCGGATCGCCGCCCTCGAGCGGCTGGTTGGCAAGCAGGCTCTGGAACTGGAATTTCTAAAGGGGGCTCTGAAAAGCGCACCGCGGCGGAAAAACGGGACTACATCCATCATCACCGGCCCCGCGGCATCTCCGTCGCGGAAGGATGCCGGCTGATGGGAATGGCGCGCTCCACCTATTATGACTGTCCAGAACGGCCGGCCGACGACACCGCGATCGTTGAAGCGATGTTCGCAATCTGCGACGAGTTCGAGTTCTACGGCTACCGCCGTGTCGGTGCGGCCCTGCGACAGCAGGGTCTTGTCGTGAACCACAAGAAGATCCGTCGCCTCATGCGCGAACACGATCTGCGTCCGAAGATCAAGCGACGTTTCATTGCCACGACCGACAGTGACCACGACGGCCCGATCTTCCCGAACTTGGCGAAGGACATCATCCCGAGCGGTCCCAACCAGCTCTGGGTCAGCGACATCACCTATGTCGCTTTGCCGGCCCGGTTCATCTACGTCGCCATCATCCTCGATGCCTGGTCGCGGTTGATCGTCGGTTACGCCATCGGTCGGTCGATCGACGCACGGCTGACGATGGCAGCCTTGAAGGCGGCCATTGACCAGAGAAAGCCGCCGCCGGGCGTGGTCCACCATTCGGATCGCGGCTCGCAGTATGCTGCCGAGCTCTACCGCGAGACACTGGCCGTCAACGGCTTGATCGGCTCGATGGGCCGCCGCGGCAATCCGTACGACAACGCCAAGGCCGAAAGCTTCATGAAAACGCTGAAGGTCGAGGCGGTCTATCCGATGGCCTTCGAAACCTTCGAAGAGATCACCGAGCACCTTCCCCACTTCATCGAGGAGGTCTACAACAAACGCCGGCTCCATTCAGCGCTCGGCTATTTGAGCCCGCAACAGTTCGAGGATCAACACATCCGGCAGACTGGCAAATCAGCAGCCTGATCCTTGTCCACCCCAAGGGGCGCACTCCATATCGGCGTCCAATATTGACCCCTCCTACAGACGATCAGCGCTTGGCCTGCCCGGCGCTGGCCTGGGTTGCAGAGGGCAGGCCAAGTGCGGGTGATGGTTATCTTCGGCTTTAGCCTTGAGAGCGGTTCTTGAAGCGCCAGGACTCGTTACCGGTTTCGACGATCTCGCAGTGGTGGGTCAAACGGTCGAGGAGTGCCGTCGTCATCTTGGCATCGCCAAACACCGACGGCCATTCACCGAAGGCAAGGTTCGTGGTTACGATGATTGATGTGCGCTCGTAGAGCCTGCTGATCAGGTGGAACAGGAGTTGGCCTCCGGCCTGGGCGAACGGTAGGTATCCCAGTTCATCGAGAATGATGAAGTCAAGGCGTGTGAGGTAATCGGCGGTCCGTCCCTGCTTGCCGTTGCGCGTTTCCGTTTCCAACCGATTGACCAGATCAACGACGTTGAAGAAGCGGCCGCGCGTGCTGTTGCGGATGAGTGCGCGGGCAATTGCGATGGCCAGATGGCTCTTGCCGGTTCCCGTGCCGCCGACGAGAACGACGTTGCGCTGGTCGGCGACAAAGGTGCCCGTGGCCAATTCCCGGACCAGGGATTCATTGACGGGCGTTTCATCGAAGTTGAAGTCGTCGATATCCTTGGCGAGTGGAAGCTTGGCGATGCTGAGCTGGTACCGGATTGAGCGGGCCTGCTTCTCGGCGATCTCCGACTGCAGGAGGTCACCGACGATGCGCGGTGGCTCGTGCTGCCGTTTGATGCCGTTTCCCATGACCTCGTCGTAGGCGCTGCGCATTCCATAGAGCTTCAGCGTGCTCATCAGTTCGAGAACCTGCGTGCGTTCCATCAACTTGCCCTCCTGAGCCTGTCGTAACGGGCGCAGTCGGCGACCGGCTCATGGGCAAGCCGAAGCGCATCCGGGATTTGCAGGGTTACAGCGGGAGCCGGATCGCGGCTTCGAGCCAGAATGTTGATGATCACCGAGGCCGAGCAGACACCGTGATCAAGCGCTTCCTGGCAGGCAGCCTCAACTGCCGCCAAGCCATCGGCGGGAACACATCCGAGTATGGTGACCATCTGCCGATCACCGTCGTCTACGTTCTTCAGCCGTTTGCGAACCTTCTCCATCGCGGCTGGCAAAACCCATTCCCGGAAGGGAGCGCCGTTGCGCAATGCACCGGGTTTGCGAGCAAGGACAGGGACATAGTGCCAGGGATCATAGACGGTATCACCACGGCCGAAGCTGCGCTGATGTTCAGCGACCGTCACGCCATCCTGCTTGATGACGATCCGATCCGCATAGGCATGAACCTCAACTGGGCGGCCGACGGCCGTCGACAGGACCGAGTATTTGTTGTTGTCGAAGCGGACAGTGCAGGTCTTTGACACTGAGGCGGGCACGCAGTGGAAGCCGTCGAAGGGTCCCACATAGTGCACGAGGCTGCCGCGTTCAGCTTCGAACATCTGCCAGATCGTCTGTGCTGTCTGTTCGGGATGGCTATGAGCCTTGGCATAGGCAATGCACTTGTCGAGCAGCCAGACATTCAATTCCTCCAGGCTTTTGACCCTGAGGCGCGGCGTGAAGAAGCGCTCCCGCACAAGGCCGACCTGGTTCTCGACCTGTCCTTTCTCCCAACCGGATGCAGGCGTGCAGGCAACTGGATGAACGAGGTAATGGCTGCACATCTGCAGGAAGCGGCGATTGTAGAGCCGCTCCTTGCCGATGAAGACTGTCTCGACTGCCGTCCTCATGTTGTCGTAGATGCCGCGCGTGCAGGTGCCACGGAAGAAGGCGAAGGCCTTGTCGTGGGCATCGAAGACCATCTCTTGGCTCTCACGCATGTAGGCGCGGGCGAACATCATCCGGCTGTGGCAGAGCCGGACATGAGCAACCTTCACTGTCGTCGTCACGCCCTGGATCAGAACAATCTCGTGGCTCCAGTCGAACTGGTAGGCCTCGCCGGGCGCGTAGTAGAGTGGCACGTAGGCTTGCGCCGTCACAGCCCCTCGATCTTTCGACCATCCCTTCGCATAGCGCCGGATCGCATCGTAGCTGCCGTTGTAACCCAGCGCCCGAAGCTCTTCGTAAATCCGGATCAGCGTCAACCGTTCACGAGATGGTTTGCCTTCGTTCGCAGCCAGGAAGCGCTCGATCTCGGCCTTCCACCGGCCTGTCTTCGGTAAAGGTTGCCGCTCTCGCTCGTAGGAAAAGTCCGTCTCATTGGATCGTAGAATCTTGCGCACCGTGTTGCGGGACACATGCAACTCCCGGACGATCCTCTTCACCGACCACCCCTGCACATGGAAGGCCCGACGAACACGCGCAATCGTATCCACTCGCTTCAACTCCCCCTCCATCCGCCAGCAAAAGGCGGATGGTCAGACGAAACAGGTGGGGGGTCAAAATTGGACGCCGATCACCCCGCCAGAGGGGTCAATATTCCACGCCGAAACACACCTGGGCGAAGGATGCACGGACACCGACATCCAGAATGCCCTCGGCATCACCAGGAAAGATCTGCTGTCCGTGGTTGATGATGCACGCGCTTTGGCGACGGCGCGCAGCACGCGGCACGTCCGCGTTTCCGTTCCCTCCACTCGGGCGGCCTGATCCGCTTCGGTGACCGCACCGAGTGTGGTGCGGCATCCGAACCGGATCAATCGGGAGCTGATGGCAATGATCCATATCACGCCAATGACAACGTCGAGCCCGGAGCTTGAAGAGCGCCGCGTGGACCTTGGGACTTTCAAGAAGCAACTCATCGAAGCGAACGGAGCCGTTTTCGACGGCATGACCGGGCTGCTCGTGCTGCTGATCATGCTGGCAATCGGCATTCAGGCGTGGGGGCAGCTGCAATGAACCAGCACGTCCGTTTCCAGAATGTCGCCGCGCCGGTGAAGCCGCATCTGGCGATGTTTCACTTCCGCGTGCACTGCGCCGGCGGCGTCCTATTCGACGTCCTGGCCGCACGACGGGAAGACGCCATGGCCTATGTGCGCAAGCGCAACTGCGCCCGCATCTACCGTGTGGAACAGTTTGCGGAGGTAAAGCAAAATGCCCGTTTGCGCTGAATGCGGCGACACCATCGAAGAAGATCTGGAACTGGACACCAGCGACGTTCCCGCTGTCGAGCGGCTTTACCGTGCGGTTGCGGACGGCGAACCGCAGCGCGAGATCATGCAGATGATCTACGATCTCTTCGGCGACAGGTGCCAGCTACGAAGCCCGGTTGCCGAACTCAACCTTGCGCGTCGATGCGCGAGCGGGAGTGATGCACGTGCCTGAGTTCTTGTTTCGCGTCCACCGTTCCGCGCTGCTTCCTGCTCTAGATGCCGTTATCGAGGCCGTCGATCAGCGCGCGACGATCCCGATCCTTGGCAACATCTTGCTTGTTCCGAAAGGCAGCGAACTGACGTTGCGCGCAACCGACCTCGCTATCGAAGTGGAGACGAGCTGCGAGTTGCTGGAGGCGGCTTCAGGATCCGGCCTCACAGTGGCCGGCTCTGGCCTTCGGGATATCGTCAAGAACCTGCCTGAAAACGCTGAGGTCGTTTTTTCTCCAGGAGCCTTCCCGGATCAGGTGCGGATCCAGTCTGGAAGGTCGCGGTTTTCGCTCCTGACCCTGCCTGAAAAGGACTTCCCGCTTATCGGCGACAAGGTGAGCGGCTCCAACCTTCAGCTGGAGATCGCGCCACTGATCGACGCGTTCATGCGGGTGCTGTACGCGATACGAGAAGACAAGACGCGCAACTATCTCTCGGGTGCCTTCCTTCACCCCCATGATAGCACCAGGATCTCGGTTGTAGGATGTGATGGCCATAACCTTGCCGCCTCCCGCGTGGAGGCGGGGGCAGAGGTCGCCTTTCCACCGGTGATCGTTCCGATCAGGACGGTGAAAGCGGTCAAGAAGCTGTTTGGCGACAGCAAGGGGCGGGCGGACGTAACGATCAGCGACGCGATGATCAGGATCGCTTTGAACGGCGTAACCTTGGTCTCGAAGCTCGTCGACGGGATCTTCCCCGACTACGCCCGGGTAATCCCGCCGCGCACCAACCATGCCGCTGTTGCATCTGTCGCCACCTTCAAGGCAGCTGTCTCGCGCGTCTGCCTGGTGGCCGGCGATCTGGAGAAGGACACGATCAAACTGCAGCTCGCCCCCGGCAGCCTGAAAGTGTCGATGAACACGACGGCTGGCGAAGAGGCGGCAGAAGATATGCCTGTGGACTACAGCGGAGAACCCGTCGAGGTTGGCTTCAATGGCCGCTACCTCACGGCGATGCTCTCCAGCGTCGGCACGCAGGACGTCGAGATGCATCTCTCGGATGCCGTCACTCCGGGGCTGTTTCGTCCAACAATCGACCGCGACGAGCAGTTCGTCCTCATGCCGAGGAGGCTGTGATGGACATTGCCACCGCAAAGGCCCTGCTGCCGGAGATCAGGCTCAACCTGGAAACGATTGGCCCCGAATGGGCTGAGAGCTACGACGTCAAGTCCGGCTCGTCACAGGTCTGCGACGTCAATGTCAAAACGGGCGAGGTCTACCCGCTCGTGACGATCCACAAGTCGTGCCCGAGTGATGCACGCGAGATCATCCGGAAGGTTCCAACTTACCTGCGCGCGCTTCTGCTGCTGCGTGAGGAAGCCGTCAGGGAATACCGGAAGCTGGCGTCGGCGCCAGCGAAATCGGAAAAGGCGCCGGACTATGCCGCCGAGTGCGGCATGCGCTGCAATGACCCGATGTTTCGCCGGTTCCTGACCGAGCAGCATGGGCTGGAGACGTCGGATCTGGAGCGGGTTGCGACAAGGGTGCGCAGCATGCTCGCCGTCTCGTCGCGCGCAGAACTCAACAGTGATCCTGAAGCCGCCGCGCGCTGGATATCCCTCCGCGCTGAATTCGAAGCATGGAAGAGGATGCCATAATGACGGAGCGTCAGCCTACGCCAGGCGTGCATGAGAACGTTGCGGCCGCGCTCGACGAGAGCGGCCTTACATCAGGTTTCGGCGCCAACGTGGCGCCACAGGATAAGCAGTCACCGGGAAACCGTGCCATAACCGGAGAGACTGCTAGGGAGGGGGGTCGTCACCCCCTCCCGCCAACCATCAACGTAGATCTCGTCGAACTTGCCGCAACGGCAATCATGGAGCATCCGAACTCCGCCGACGATCGTTACGCGAT
This sequence comes from Neorhizobium sp. SOG26, assembly GCF_003491345.1. Lineage (GTDB taxonomy): Bacteria > Pseudomonadota > Alphaproteobacteria > Rhizobiales > Rhizobiaceae > Neorhizobium > Neorhizobium turbinariae. The sequence goes on along the minus strand of NZ_CP025512.1, from coordinate 2,569,121 downwards.
GCATTGGCCGGATGCTCGTGACTACGCCCGCGTGGTCCTGGACGTCATCACCCCACCACCCGAGTCGCAAGCGCGAGTGAAGGCGCTGGAATGGGAGAAGTCTCTCAACTGCAACGACGAACCTCAGTGGTCATCCAAGGGAGCGGCGATTAGTTACCGCTTCACCCTTAAATTCCGCCCTGGCTTAGGCGAGCAGTTCTTTTTGTTCGAGACACAGACGTGGTTCGAGAAGAGAGAAGACGTCGTAGCAGCCGCCCAAGCCGACTACGAGCGCCGCATCCTGTCCGCCATCGCATCGGAGGGACAGACACGCTGCCGCGACTGTGATGGATACAACTGCGACGACGGCTGCGCTTATCCTGACCCAGCGCCGCAGACGAATGTGCGGCCGCTCGAATGGACCCCGCTCGACTATGTCTCGCACGATGGCCACACCGGTCGCCGGATCGTAGCACGGGCTAAACATCCCTACGGCAGCTACTCCTTGGAGAAGGACGCTGACGATAAGTGGTGGATCCTTTTGGGCGGCTTAGGCAAAGAGATCGCCGGTCCCCTCAGCTATGAGGCTGATGCCAAGTCTGCGGCTCAGCAAGATTTAGTACAGAGGATCCATGAGGCCCTTTTTGCACCCCCGCCGCCGCAGACGAATGTGCGGGCGTCGATCTTGGAAGAAGCGGCCAAGATTGCCGACGAAGAAGCCGCGATGTGGGGCCACACTGACGGTTCGTCCGCCCGCGTCGTCGCCAAGCGCATCCGAGCCCTCGCATCGGAGGGACAGGCAGAATGAGCGACCACATTAACATCAATCATCCAGATCAGGGTGACCGCTGGGAATACGAGGCCATCAAGGTCGCGAAACTGGAGGCGACAATCAAGGTTTTGGAGACCTCTATTCGTCAGGCTCGCGGCGACCTTGAAGCCATCTTCACCCGCATTGAGCGGGGCGACCAGTGCGAGCTGCACATGAAGAATGGCGACGTTTACGTGATCACGGGAGCTTTGCGCAATGACCGATAAGCTGTTGCCTTGCCCGTTCTGCGGCGGTCCTGCGCATCGAGATCAGATCGAGCAGGATGAGAAGGCGCACTTCGTGATCGCGTGTCTCGATGCGAATTGCGGCGCCATGGCGAACATCAACGCTTGGAACCGCCGTTTCCCCGCGCCCGAGACGAATGTGGATGGGGCCGCTCGTGACTTCATGGGCGCAACTGAGGCTTTGCTTGATTGGATGAACGGCAATGAATTAGCCGCGGACCATAAACGGCAGAGACCGGAAGACTTTGAACGCCTCTGCACAACGATGCAGGCGCTGCACGCCGCCCTCGCATCGGAGGGACAGGCCGATGGCTGATCTTTCACCATGCCCGTTCTGCGGCAAGCGCCTCGAGCGCAACGACGCGTTCTCAACCCGCGGTCAAACTCACTACATGCATCCATTGCTCGAGGATGACGTGGAGCCGTGCATCATCGAATACATCCATGTCGTGGAGTATCAGGACACCAGCCGAAACCATGGCGTTTTGAACCCAGACGGCTGGAACCGCCGCACCCCATCGCCGCAATCGAGGGAGGAGACCCACTAATGGCTTTTTCTGGCTTGGATCTCGCTCTCGTATGCCGCCAGGAAGAACATCTTGGCAGTATCGCTCTCCGCTTCGAGGCGGAGCGCTGCGAAACACACGCTCACCGCCCTGGAGAGTGCAGGGCCGGCAAACTTGAAGTTGGCCCGCATGTAGTGAACAGCCTCTGCAGGCCCGCGGATCTGCCGAACCCGCTTCTTGTCGAGAATGTTCACCGGCGGGTACCACCGGGCACCGAACAGCACCGGAACGATATTGGACATTGCTTTCTCCCCCTAGCTCATCTGCGCGAGCTCGGAAGATATATTCTCTTTTTCTACAATAAGCGCGAGTCCGACCGCACTACTCATTTGGGCGGAGGGGCTACTCCCGACGAGCTATGTCCGCGCCCCAGTCGACGGCCGGCTATCCTGACGAACGTTCGCCTCGATCACAAGACCAGCGCGATCCGCAAAAACAAGGAAGGCAAAGATGAGAGCACAGCGCGCTGAGGTTCTTCCGATCTCGTTGCCACCACGCGGCCTCGCGCGAGAACAGGCCGCGGCTTATGTCGGCGTATCGGCGAGCTTGTTTGACGAAATGGTAGGCGATGGCAGAATGCCGAAGCCGAAGAAGGCGAACGCCCGCACGATCTGGGACCGCCTGGCGCTTGACCGGGCGTTCACGCGTCTGCCTGGTGGAGATACCGACGACGCGGATGACTGGTCGGTGGAAGTCTGATGCCAAAGAAGTTCGCCAAGAAATACATCGTTGAAGATACCACCGATGGAGTGCTGCGCTTTTACTTCCGGAGGCGCGGCCAGAAGAAGGTGCGCCTTCCGGGCGTGCCGGGAAGCGACGAGTTCAACGAGGCCTACTACAAGGCGTTGAACGGCACGGGTGATGCCGAGCCAAGAGGCCCGAAGCTGTCCACCAAGAACACCTTCCGGTGGCTCTGCGAGCAATACTTCCAGTCCGCCGAATACAAGCGTCTCGATCAGCGCACCCGCCATGTGCGTAAGCTGATCATCGAGCACATGTGGGCCGAACCCCTCAAGAAAGACAGCGAACGGCTGTACGAGGATATGCCGCTGTCGGCATTCACGGCCAAGGCCGTGCGCGTTCTGCGAGACAGGAAGGCTGAGACGCCCGAGGCTGCCAACAGCCGCATCAAGGCTCTGCGCGCCGTCCTGTCATGGGCCTGCAAGCCCGATGTTGAGCTGATGCCGAACAACCCTGCGCGCGACGTGGCCTACTTCCCGCAGCACGGCGACGGCTTTCATTCATGGACGGAGGAAGAGATTGCCGCCTTCGAGGCCGCGCATCCGATCGGCACCAAGGCGCGGCTCGCCTTGGCTTTGATGCTCTACACCGGCCAGCGCCGAAGCGACATTGTCCAGTTCGGCCGGCAGCACATTAGCAACGGAAGCCTGAAGTTCACTCAGTTCAAGGGGCGGAACCGGAAGCCGATCACGCTGGAGATCCCGATCCACCCGAAGCTGCAGCGCATCATCGATGCCTCGCCAGTGGGAGACCTGACGTTCCTGGTCACAGCCTTCAACAAAGGGTTCACGTCGGCCGGTTTCGGCAACTGGTTCCGCGACCAGTGCGATGCTGCAGGCCTTCCGCATTGCAGCGCTCACGGCCTGCGCAAGGCAGCATCAGTTCGCTTGGCGGAGCGTGGCGCGACCGAGAAGCAGATCATGTCGGTGACCGGCCACACCACCTCGAAGGAGGTGACACGGTACACCAAAGCGGCGAATCAAAGGCTTCTCGCCGAGAGCGCGATCAATCTTCTGGACGATGATCAGGAAGAGGAGGAGAGGGACTGAACAAGAACAAATGTGTCCAGAAATTTCTGGTCATTTAAATTATCTGGTCACTCGGTACCAGAAAGACCAATAAAAACAATGCCGAAAAATTGAGGTGGTGCCCCGTGCCGGAATCGAACCAGCACTCCTTTCGGAACCTGATTTTGAGTCAGGCGCGTCTACCAATTCCGCCAACGGGGCACGGTCGGTATGTCAAGCGCTCTAACATGGCCCTGCCTCGCCTTGCAAGGCTGAACTGCAGGATCTCGATGACCACACAGGAGCCGCCAAGTCCCGGGTGCACCCGCTTGTATTTCAAGCTTCAACGATGTTAGCTGCGGCAAAAAGCGAGATGACCGCCGATGAAACTGCCTGCCGGCACATCATACCAGGAGCTCCGCGAGAGCTTCGTCTGGAATATCCCGGCGCGATTCAACATCGGCGAGATCGTCAGCGATGCCTGCGCGGCCACGTCGCCCGACCGGGTCTGCCTGCAGCATTTTTCGCCGGATGGCCGGCACCTCAGCCTCACCTACGGAGAGCTCTCGGCCCGTTCCGCCGCGCTGGCCAATGCCTTCGTCTCGCTTGGCGTGCAGAAAGGCGATCGCGTCGCGCTGCTCCTGCCGCAGTGTTTCGAGACGGTGATCGCCCATGTGGCGATCTACAAGATGGGCGCTGTCGCCTTGCCGCTGGCGCTGCTGTTCGGCGCGGAAGCGCTGGAATACCGTTTGCGGGCTGCCGGTGCGGTCGCCATCATCACCAACAAGTTCGGGCTGACGCGGCTTGATGGGCTGGCGGAACGGCTTGCCGATCTCAAGCATGTGATCTTCTGCGGCGACGAAGCCGAGGTGCCCGGTGCCCTGTCGTTCGAGGAGCTTGTTTGCGCGCACCCGTCGCGTTTCGATGTTGTCGAGACCGGGCCTGACGATCCGGCGCTGATGATCTTTACCTCCGGCACCACCGGTCCGCCGAAGGCGGCGGTGCATGGCCACCGGGTATTGGCCGGCCACATCCCCGGCTTCCAGTTCGGGCATGAGCAGGCGCCCCAGCCCGACGACCGCATCTGGACCCCGTCCGACTGGGCCTGGGCTGGCGGCCTCCTCAACGTGCTGTTGCCTGCCCTGATGCTCGGCATCCCGGTCGTGTCGTCGCCGGCGCAGAAGTTTGAAGCGGAGATGGCCTTCCGCATCATGGCCGAAATGCAGGTGCGCAATGCCTTTATCCCGCCAACGGCGCTGCGCCTGATGAAGGCGGTTGCCGATCCGCGCCGTCGCTTCGATTTCGACCTGCGCACGGTCACCTCGGCTGGGGAGGCGCTCGGTCGCGAAACGTTTGAGTGGGCGAGGGCAGCACTCGGCGTAACAGTGAACGAGCTGTTTGGCCAGACGGAGTGCAATTTCGTGCTTGGTTCATCTGCGGGCCTCGGTATCTCGAGAGCCGGCGCCATCGGAAAGCCGGTGCCGGGCCACGAGGTAGCGATCGTGGACGAGGATGGTGACGTCTTGCCGGTTGGCGAAATCGGTCAGATCGCCGCGCGACGGCCGGATCCGGTGATGTTCATCGGCTATTTCGACGATGAGGCGGCGACCAGAGCCAAGTTCGCGGGCGACTGGCTGCTGACGGGCGATCTCGGGCGGCAGGATACGGACGGTTACATCGAGTTCGTCGGCCGGAACGATGATGTCATTACCTCGTCCGGGTATCGCATCGGCCCGAGCGAGATCGAGGATTGCCTGATTGCCCATCCAGCAGTGCAACTCGCTGCCGTGGTCGGCAAGCCGGACCCGGTGCGCACGGAGATTGTCCGGGCCTGTATTGTGCTCGCGCAAGGGTATTCACCGAGCGATGAATTGGCGGCCGAGATCCGCGAATGGGTGAAGACGCGGCTTTCCATGCACGAATATCCGCGCGAGGTGGTTTTCGTGGACGAGATCCCGCTCACCACCACCGGCAAGGTCATCCGCCGGCTGCTGCGCGAACAGGCGGCGGCCGAGCAGGAATTATTCTGAACGGCCGGCGATTGACAGGATCTTTTCGCGCAACAGCCGGGCAACGTTGCGCGTGTTGCGGTAAAGGTGAAGCTGGGCGCCCACCTGGCGCACGTCGCGGTCGCCGTTCTGGTCAAGGCCGATCACCAGCGTTCCCATCTCCTCGCGCTCTTCCCAAAAGCGGCTCATGATCGGGTGGTCCGGCACAGCGCAGCTGTCGGTGCGCATGATGTTGGCGTCTTCCAGATGCCATTCGGTCAGCTTCATCATCAGCAGCTTGCCGGGCGAGTAGCGGGCATAGGCCTCGTCATAGGCCGTCTTCCACGTATAGGCTTCACCGGACATGATGAAGACGATCAGCGAGGCGATGGCGCGCCCGTCGAGGTCGACGGTGTGGATGCGCACGGCATCGATTTCGGCCAAGTTGGTGATGGCCTCGCGGGCGAACGCCGAGCGGTAGCGGTCGTTGATCAGCGCCGAGCGGCGGCGACCCTTCCAGCCCTTTGCCTCAAGCGCCAGGAATTCCTCCATCCGCAAGCGTACCTCTTCCGGCTGGCGGGCGACGGAATAGGTGAGATCGCCTTGGGCTGAAAGATTGCGCCAGGTGCGGCGCAGTTCCCGGAAGTGATGCGGCGAGACGGCGTGCTTCAGGTAGGTCTCGCCATCCTGGTCGCTCTGCAGCATCGGCCGCAGGTAAGGACTGGTAACGGAGACCGGCAGGTTGCGACCAATCGCGACCGCTTTCATCAACTGGGCAAAGGGTCCGTTCAGCCGCATCTCCGGCAGCACGAGCACCGGCGGCAACCGCAGTTCGCGCGAAGCCAAGGCCTCGAGAAGATTGTCCATGGTCTCGGCCGCATCTTCGGCATCCACCAAAGGCGTGCCGAGCGGACCGAACGGGTTTGCCCAGACGCGGATGATCGAGGCACCCATGGAAAAGCCCGGCTTCTCCACCGTGAACGGCATCAGAAGCCGCATGCGGCTGCGCTCGCCCTGCTCGTCGCGGATCAATGCGAAACGCACCTGCTTGTCTTCGACGCGTGGCATGGCAGGTGCCAGCAGTCGGGCCGAGAAGAAGATGTTGGGTTCCATCGCCCGGTTGGAGAGAAATTCCAGTTCTTCCTGAAGGTCGTATCCAAAGGCTGCCGGGTAAAGGCAGAGCTCGCGGCTCGGGCGGCCGATCTGCAGCCGCATGTCGGCATCGGGGCGGTTGGCGCGGAATGGCTGCATCATCGAAAGAAGGCTGCCGCCGCTGCCTATGGGATCCTGGCCGATGGGAGGTTGCGCCATGGTCACAAGGCCCTTGAAGATGCGGAAGGGGAGGGGGAGGCGAAGGCGAAAAGCACGATACCCAGCGTGCGGCGCACGACGAGATGCAGCAGCACCGCCTCGATCATCATCGCGAGCGCGGCCGCCATCGCCGCGCCCGTCAGGCCGAAGCGCGGGATCAGCACCATGTAAAGGCCGATGCTGGCGAGAAGGGTGGCGGCGTAAACGAGCACGCAGAGGTTCTGCCGTCCCGTCATCGACAGCAGCACTTCGCCCGGCCCCACGAGAGACTTGGCCAGGATGCCGGCAAACAGGATCGCCATCAGTGGGTAGCCGGCGGTAAAGGCGCTGCCGAAGAGCGACAGCAGCAGCTCCCCGAGTGCCAGCGCGGCAAGCCCGACGGCAAGCGATGGCCAGAAGGTCCAGCGCACCGTCTGACCCGCAAAGGCGGAAAGCGAAGCCATGTCGCCCTCGGCCATCAGGGCGGAGAAACGCGGACCGGCAGCCGCCTTGATCGAGAAATACACGAACTGCACGAGCACGATGGTCTTCGCCGCAGCGTAATAGATGCCGACCTGGTCCGGCGGCAGGTAGAGGCCAACGACGACGACGTCGGCATTGGTCAGCAGAAAGCCGATGCCGTCGACCAGGAAGAGCGGCAGGGAGACCCGCAGCCATGGCCGTGGCGCAAAGCGCATATCGCCCCTGCCATAGAGCTTGCGAAGCCGGAACGTCAGTCGCAGCAACTGGAAAAGCGTCGTGACATAAGTTGCGGCAAGCGCCGCCTCCATGGCAGTCATCGCCGTATGCGGCGCGCCCAGCCAAAGCGAGATGAGCATGAAGACGAGGATCAGCGTCGGGCGGATCAGGTAGGTCGGCGTCAGCGCCACCGCCGTCCAGTTGTTGGAGCGGGCGGTGCCGTCAAGCACGTCGCCGAGCGCGATCATCGGCATGGTGAAGAGCGCCAGCGTCACCGGCACGAGATAATAGGGCTCGATCGTCTCACCGAAGATGGAAAGGAACAGGAAGCCGAGCGCAGCAACCACACTGGCCGAACCGACTGCGATCACGCGTACGGCAAGGTTCAGGCCGCGCACGGTATTGATATCACCCTCAGCCATATGCTGGTGCAGGAAGCGGATGATCGAGGTGTGGAAGCCGAGGCAGGAGAGGTTGCCGGCGAGGATCACCAGCACCCAGACGAAGGCGAAGATGCCATATTCAAACTCGCCCATCAGCCGCGCCAGCACGATCTGCGAGATGAAGGCGATGGCGGCACTGGCAATGCGGATAACGAAGGCGGTGAGCGCGCGCCGTTGCGCCTGCGCTGTGTCGCTATCGCTCGTCAGCATCGACTGGAGTTTTTGCGTAAGCGGAAAAAGCCGGGCCCTCAAGCCAGGCGGAAGCAATCTTTCCGCTGTTTCAATGACCGCCATGAGGGGCACGCAATACTCGTAGAGCCGACGGGACAATGCGGGCAAGTGTTGCCACAGCAGGGTTAACAAACGGTTCGCCGGAACCTTGGCGGAACTGGTAGTCCACAACGCAAAACGCCGCCCGAAGGCGGCGTTTCAACTTCTGAAGCTTCCTGCCTCAGGCCTGCTCGAAGGCGCCGTGGCAGTGCTTGTATTTCTTGCCCGAACCGCAGGGGCAGGCCTCGTTGCGGCCGACGCGCCCCCAGGTCGACGGATCTTCGGGGCGGCGGTCTTCCGGTGCGGCGATGAAGTCTTCGCCGCTGAAGCCGTTTGCCTCGTTCGTGCCCGTCTGCGGGTCGATATGCTGCTCGTCGAAGACCGACGGCGGCTGCGGCGGCTCAGGGTTCTGAACCAGCTCGACGCGCATCAACTGCGAGGTGACGGCTTCGCGCAGATTGGCCAGAAGCGCCTGGAAGAGCTCGAAGGCTTCCGCCTTGTATTCCTGCAGCGGATCGCGCTGAGCGTAGCCGCGGAAACCGATAACCGAGCGCAGGTGGTCGAGGTTGACGATGTGCTCGCGCCACAGGTGATCCAGCGTCTGGAGCAGCACAGAGCGCTCGACATAGCGCATGATCTCGGGGCCGAACCGTTCGGCACGATCGGCAGCAGCCTTGTCGGCCGCTTCGGTGATGCGCTCGCGGATGTCGGTTTCGCCGATGCCCTCTTCCTTCGCCCATTCTTCGATCGGCAGGTCGAGGTTGAGCAAGCGGGCCACATCCTGGCGAAGCTCGGCTGCCGTCCACTGTTCGGCATAGGCGCGTTCGGGAATGTGCTTGGTGACGAGGACATCGATGACCTCGTTGCGCATTTCTTCCACGACGTCGGACAGGTCCTCGGCATCCATCATCTCGATGCGCTGCTCGAAGATGACCTTGCGCTGGTCGTTGGTCACGTCGTCGTATTTCAGAAGGTTCTTGCGGATATCGAAGTTGCGGGCTTCGACCTTCTTCTGTGCACGCTCAAGCGCCTTGTTGATCCACGGATGGACGATTGCCTCGCCTTCCTTCAGGCCAAGCTTCTGCAGCATGCTGTCCATGCGGTCGGAGCCGAAGATGCGCATCAGGTCGTCCTGAAGCGACAGGTAGAACTTCGAACGGCCCGGGTCGCCCTGGCGGCCGGAGCGGCCACGCAGCTGGTTGTCGATGCGGCGGCTTTCGTGCCGCTCGGTGGCGATGACGTAGAGACCGCCGGCAGCGAGCGCCTTCTCCTTAAGCTGCTTTACTTCCTCGCGGATAGCAGCTTCCTTGGCGCGACGTTCGTTTTCGTCCTCGATACCCTCCAGCTCACGCTCCAGGCGCATGTCGATATTGCCGCCGAGCTGGATGTCGGTACCGCGGCCTGCCATGTTGGTGGCGATTGTCACCGCGCCGGGAACACCCGCCTGGCTGACAATATAGGCTTCCTGCTCGTGGTACCGGGCGTTCAGGACGTTGAAGTCGTTGAAGCCGGACTGGCGCAGCATGTTGGCGAGAAGTTCGGACTTCTCGATCGAGGTGGTGCCGACAAGCACCGGCTGGCCGCGCTGGTGGGCGTCCTTGATCTCGGCGATGATCGCCTTGAACTTCTCGTCGAAGGTCCGGTAGACCTCGTCGTCCTCGTCGATACGCTGGATCGGCAAGTTGGTCGGCACTTCGACCACTTCGAGCTTGTAGATGTTGGCGAACTCTTCCGCTTCGGTCGAGGCCGTGCCGGTCATGCCGGCAAGCTTGGTGTACATGCGGAAGTAGTTCTGGAAGGTGATCGAGGAGAGGGTCTGGTTCTCCGGCTGGATCGTCACCTTTTCCTTGGCTTCGAGCGCCTGGTGCTGGCCTTCCGAATAGCGGCGGCCCGGCATCATGCGGCCGGTGAACTCGTCGATGATGACGATCTCGTCGTTGCGGACGATGTAGTCCTTGTCGCGGGTGAAGAGCTTGTGGGCCTTCAGCGCGTTGTTGATGTGGTGGACGATCGCGACGTTTTCGACGTCATAGAGGGATTCCCCCTTCAGGAGACCAGCTTCGCGAAGCAGGCCTTCGAGCTTCTCGGTGCCGGCTTCGGAGAAGTTGGCCGAGCGCTGCTTTTCGTCGATCTCGTAGTCTTCCGGCGACAGCTTCGGGATGAAGGCGTCGATCGTGGTGTAAAGGTCGGAGCGGTCGTCGAGCGGGCCGGAGATGATCAGCGGCGTGCGCGCTTCGTCGATGAGGATCGAGTCCACTTCGTCGACGATCGCATAGTTGTGGCCGCGCTGGACCATCTGCGAGCGCTCGTACTTCATGTTGTCGCGAAGGTAGTCGAAGCCGAGTTCGTTGTTCGTCGCGTAGGTGATGTCGCAGGCGTAAGCCGCGCGGCGCTGGTCGTCGTCGAGACCATGCACGATGACGCCGGTCGTCAGCCCCAGGAAGCCGTAGAGGCGCCCCATGGTGGCAGCGTCACGCTGGGCGAGGTAGTCGTTGACCGTCACGACATGCACGCCCTTGCCGGACAACGCGTTGAGGTAGACGGGCAGGGTGCCGACGAGGGTTTTACCTTCACCGGTCTTCATTTCGGCGATGGCGCCGTCATGCAGGATCATGCCGCCAGTCAACTGGACATCGAAGGGCCGCATGCCAAGCACGCGCCGCGATGCCTCGCGAACCACGGCAAAGGCCGGGACGAGGATGTCGTCGAGCGTCTTGCCTTCCGCCAGAAGCTTCTTGAACTCGGCCGTCTGTGCGGCTAGCTGCTCGTCTGTCAGCGCCTTCGTCTTTTCCTCGATGGCATTAATGGCATCGATCTTGGGCTTGTAGCCCTTGACGCGGCGATCGTTGGCCGAACCGAACAGTTTGCGGGCAATGCCGCCAAAGCTGACCATGCAAATGGTCCTTTCTGGTATCAGTTTCGTGTGGTGCGGACCGTGCTCCAGTCTATCTCGAAGCCGACGGGGAGTCGCATTCGGATGACGACAAAATGAGCCGGAACGCCCGGAAACTCTGCTGGACGCGAAGTTGCGTGACAGATAAGAGGGGGGTCGAATGATGTCAACGGTGATGGCCGATACAGAATGGCCACAATCCGGTGTTTGTGAAGCATTTCCGGCCGGAATCAGGCTAGGCTGAGACCGGCACCTATGTTGAAAGGTAACTTGATGTTGCGCCATAAATTCCTCGCAACGGCTGCTCTTGCCGCAGCGATACTATGCCAAGCACCAGCATTCGCGGCCGAAGATCCCGTTGTTGCCAAGGTCGGCGCGCTTGAGATCCGTCAGTCCGAACTCGACCTGGCCGTGCAGAACCTCGACCCGCAGCTGGCGCAGCTTCCGGACGAGCAGAAGAAGGTTGCAGCCCTTTCCGGCGCAATCGACGTGAAGCTCCTGGCATCCGGCGCCACTGAGGAAGGCCTCAAGGACTCCGAGGATTTCAAGAAGCGCATGGCCTATATCGAAGGCCGCGAGCTTCATAACGCATACTTCCGCAAGCACGTCATCGACGCCACCAAGCCTGAAGAGGTGAAGGCGCGTTACGACAAGGAAATTGCGGCCCTTCCGAAGCAGGAAGAAGCCCATGCACGCCACATCCTGGTGAAGACCGAGGAAGAGGCCAAGGACATCATCGCCAACCTCGACAAGGGCGGTGACTTCGCAGCGCTCGCCAAGGAAAAGTCGCAGGATTCCAACAAGGACGAAGGTGGTGATCTCGGCTGGTTCGGCCGTGGCCAGATGGTTCCGGAATTCGAAGAGGCTGCCTTCGGTCTTGAGAAGGGCGCCTACACCAAGACTCCGGTGCAGACCCAGTTCGGTTTCCACGTCATCAAGCTTGAAGAAAAGCGCGACGCGCCGCCGCCGGCCTTCGAACAGGTCCAGGACCAGGTGAAGCAGCTCGTCATGCGCGACAAGTACATCGCGCTGATCAACAAGGCCAAGGCCGAGCAGCAGATCGAGATCGTCGATCCGGCCCTCAAGAAGGGTTATGAGGATGTGAGCAAGATGCAGGAAGGCGCAGACGCCCCCGAGGCGGCTCCGGCCCAGCAGTAAGCCATCGTTTCGCGAAACCAGGCCCGGATCACTCCGGGCCTTTTCCATATGTCCTTGCAGGTTCTCCGCCCATGTCAGCTTCCATTTCTCCGCTCGCTCCCAAATCCTATCCTGACATGCCGGCAGTGCGCGGCGTTCGCATGGCAACGGCTGCAGCCGGCATCAAGTATACGAACCGCACCGACGTGTTGCTGATGGTGTTCGACAAGCCGGCCGCGGTCGCGGGTGTGTTCACCAAGTCGAAGTGCCCCTCGGCACCGGTCGATTTCTGCCGCACCAATCTGCCGCACGGCGTCGCCCGTGCCGTTGTTGTCAATTCCGGCAATGCGAACGCCTTTACCGGGATGAAGGGCAAGGCTGCGACGGCGCTGACGGCGAAGTCGGCAGCCGAAGCCGTCGGCTGCAGCGAGAATGAAGTCTACCTCGCCTCGACCGGCGTTATCGGCGAGCCGCTCGATGCAAGCAAGTTTGCCGGCGTGCTCGGCGACATGAACAAGACCGCCACCGGCGACTTCTGGCACGAAGCGGCCAAGGCGATCATGACGACGGATACCTATCCGAAGGTCGCGACCCGTACCGCGGAGATTGGCGGCGTGAAGATCACGATCAACGGCATCGCAAAGGGTGCCGGCATGATCGCGCCGGACATGGCGACCATGCTCTCGTTTGTCGTCACCGATGCCGATATCGCCCCTGCTGCCCTTCAGGCCCTGCTTTCGGCGGGTGTCGGCCCGAGCTTCAACTCCATGACGGTCGACAGCGACACCTCGACCTCCGATACGCTGATGCTGTTTGCGACGGGTGCCGCGGCTGCCGATGGCCAGAAGCGGATCGAAACCGCCGATGATCCGGCGCTGGAAGGCTTCCGTGCCGCACTCAACGACCTCTTGAAGAACCTTGCGATCCAGGTCGCGCGCGATGGTGAAGGTGCGACGAAGATGCTGGAGATCACCGTCACCGGCGCAGAAAGCGATGCGGCGGCAAAGACCATCGCGCTTTCGATTGCCAATTCCCCGCTCGTCAAGACGGCGGCTGCCGGCGAGGACGCCAACTGGGGTCGTATCGTAATGGCCGTCGGCAAGGCGGGTGAGGCTGCAGACCGCGACCGCCTGGCGATCTGGTTCGGCGACGTGCGGGTTGCCGTCAACGGTGAGCGCGATCCGGATTACTCCGAGGAAGCGGCGTCGAACGTGATGAAGCAGCAGGACATTCCGGTGCGGGTGGATCTTGGCCTTGGTGAAGGGCGTGCCACCGTCTGGACCTGCGACCTCACGAAGGAATATGTAGCGATCAACGGCGACTACCGGAGCTGATTGACGTTGATCCAAAGCCTATCATCAGGAAACGATCTGCCGCTCGTGCGCAGGCTCGAAGCGGTCGGGTTCAGGGCATGGCCTGCGGCATCCGTCGTTTATGACGGCAGCTGGCAGGTGCGGCTCACCCCCGGCCATCCGTCTAAGCGCCTGAACTGCATCGTGCCGCTCGACCCGTCTGACCATCGGGACATGGACCGGCGTCTGGAAAAGGCTGCCGCAAAGTTTGCTGCCGGGGGGCGCCGGCTGTTGGTGCGTGAAACGCCACTGGCTCCGGTTCCGATGCTCGAACATCTCGACAGGATCGGCTGGCGAGTGTTCGAGACCGTCGATGTCCTGACGGCGGATCTCGTTGGCATGGAATTGCCAGACACGCTGGATTACCTGCCAAGCCATGATGTCAACCGCTTCATTGAAGCGAGCCTTTCGGTCGGCGCGGAAGATCCGACGCACAGGGACGGGCTTTGCCAGATCCTGAGCGGGATCCGGCCGAATTCCGGTTTCTTCATCAAGCAGGATCGCAATCTCGGTTCGGTCGCCACGCTCCTTTGCGTGCAGGACAACGACCTTGCCGGCATCATGTCCTTTGCGGTTGCCGAGAGTGCGAGACGGGCCGGGATCGGCACCGAGATCCTGACCGCGGCCCTTCGCTGGGCCCGCATCAGCGGCGCCCGCACCGCCTGGCTGCAAGTCGTCTCAGAAAACCTGCCGGCCTTGGCGCTCTACGAAAAATTCGGTTTCCGCCGGGCCTACCAGTACCGTTACTGGCGGTCGGCAAAGGAAGGATCAGGCGCATGAGCGAGACCCCACGCAAGCTGCTTCTGGTTGCCGCCTGCGCACTGGTGGACAGCGACGGCCGCATCCTTCTGGCGCAGCGCCCGGAAGGCAAGGCGCTTGCCGGGCTCTGGGAGTTTCCGGGTGGAAAGGTGGAGCCGGGCGAGACTCCGGAAGAAACGCTCGTGCGCGAACTCGAGGAAGAGCTCGGCATCACCACCCGCATCCCGTGCCTTGCGCCGCTCACCTTCGCGAGCCACAGTTACGAGACCTTCCACCTGTTGATGCCGCTTTACGTCTGCCGTCGCTTCGAGGGCATCCCGACCGGCCGCGAAGGCCAGGCGATCAAGTGGGTGCGGCCGAACGCGCTGCGCGACTACCCGATGCCGCCCGCCGACGAGCCGCTGATCCCGATCCTCCAGGATCTCCTCTGATCACGGCAGAAACCGGTCAAATTAGAAGCTTCGAATTCACCTCGCGTTAACTGATCGTTTAGGCGAACGTGCCACTCTCCTTGAGCTATCTCAGGTGTCGCGTAGACGAGGTTTTTGAGGCATGGACGAGGAATTCTGGAGAACCGTGCCGGTCCGCAAGCGGGCACATGGTTCCAGCAGGACCGGCGCGCTGAACATCGCGCTGCTTTTTGGCACCGCTGCCATTGCTCTGTCCCTCATCGTCACCCCCATGCTTGCCAACCGCGATGACGGCAAGCGCATGGCGCAGATCCATCAGGATTTTGACCTTCTGACCACGGGCTCGATCAAGCCCTCCGACAAGGGCAAGAAGAATTACACCATTCGCCGAAGCATTCTGCAGGATACGCCGGGCGCGGTCTGTGTTGTGCAAGGTTATAGCAACGGTGATGACTGCTGATTAACACTTTGCGGCTATCATCACCCTTATCAACGGTGGTTGCCGACAACGAAAGGCGGTTCATGCGTCTCCTGCGGACATTCATGCGCAATACATGCGGCGCGACTGCCGTGGAGTATGGGCTGCTTGCCGCGATCATGGCCGTCGCCCTGATCGGCGGCTTCGGGACCTTCGCCACCGCCCTGAAGGACACATTCGGCGCGATCGAAACCAAGATCGAGCAGCCGGCTCCCTGATCAGTTCTCCTTGCCGTCGCTTTCGGTTGCCGCCCGAAGCGCGTCAGCCAGTCGCACCTTTGCCGAACCCGGCCGCAACGGCTTCTGCTGGTTCTCGTGCGGCGCCCAGCCCGAGACATAGATGATCGAGAAGGTCGCCCGGATGCGGCCATCGGGGTCAGAGTAGCGTTCGGCATAAAGTTCCGCCGCCCGCATGAAGAAGGCCCGCGTCACCGGCGTGCGGCTGCGGCCAACCAGCGGATTGGCCATGCCCATGGCGCGCAGGTCGCGCATCAGCGCAAACAGCGAGTCATACCGGACCGTATAGGTCTCGATATCCACCACCGGCAGGGCAAATCCCGCACGCTGCAGGAGCGCGCCGATATCGCGCACATCCGCAAAGGGAATGACCCGCGGGCTGGCGCCGCCCGTCAGCTCGGCCTCGGCCGACAGCAGAACGTCGCGCAGTTCGGCGAGCGTGCCGGAGCCGGGGATGGCGGCAAGCAGCAGCCCGTCCGGCTTGAGGGCGCGGCGGATCTGAATGAGCGCCCCCGGCGTATCATTGACGAGGTGCAGGGCAAGCGGTGACAGTACAAGATTGACGGAGGCCGGTTCCAGCGGGATCTCTTCCAAGCCGGCGACTTCGATCTGCTCGCCCGGGCGGGCGTAGATCTCGTCTGTCTCGATGCGACGGATGCTGCCGATCTTGCCCGTGGCAGTCGCTTCCGTGGCGGTGACGCCACTGCCGCCATGCAGTTCGACGGCGACATCGAAATGACGCTCGACGACAGCCAGCCGGTCGGCCAGTTCCTGGCTTGCGATCTCCAGAAGGAAGCCTGCCTTTTCATCCCGCGCCAGGTAGGCCTTTTTCCGCCTTGCCTGGATGAGTTTTTCGTCGAAGATTACGTCCATTGTCGTCCACTTGTTTCCTGGAGGCGCAGAAGCGTCTCGCAACCCATATTGTCAACCCATGTCCGCCAAACCAGGGGCTCAAGCTGTTTCAACTATAGCTTCGTTCGCCGCGGGGTGGACGAAATGGCTAGGCGATCTGGTTTTTCCGTCCGTTTGTCCCGGCTGCTCGGTGATCACCGGGACGCATCGCGCCTTCTGCCCATCCTGCTGGAGCGAGATCCGTTTCATCGAACGCCCGTTCTGCGACGTGCTCGGGCTGCCTTTCTCCTATGACCCCGGTCCCGGCATGCTTTCGGCCGAGGCGATTGCCAATCCGCCGGTCTTCGATCGGCTGCGATCCTCGGTGATCTTCGAAGGCAGGGCCCGCGACCTCGTCCATGCGCTCAAGTATCGCGACCGCACCGACCTTGCCCCGATGATGGCCGGATGGATGTTGCGGGCCGCGGAAGGTCACCTCACCAACTGCGACGGGATCATACCGGTTCCCTTGCATCGCAGCCGCTTCGTGTGGCGCAAATTCAACCAGGCGGCAGAACTCGGGCGACATCTGTCGATCCTGTCGGGCCGGCCGTTTCTTCCCGAGACGCTGCAGCGCGTGAAGCGCACGAAACGGCAGGTGGGGCTTTCGGCGACGGCGCGCGAGGATAATCTTCGCGCTGCTTTCAAGGTGGCGGCGGGGCATGAGCCGGATGTGTTCGGCAAGCGGCTGGTGCTGGTCGATGACGTCTATACGACCGGTGCCACCGTCGCCTCCGCAATCCGGGCGCTGAAGAAAGCAGGTGCCGCCGAGGTCACGGTTTTGACCTTTGCAATGGCCGTCACCGGGCCTATATGACAAGTGATGACAGTTTAAACCCACGCCCGTTTTCTGCTTCCTCCCCAGCCGGGCGCGTTGGAGATGATCATGGCCGATGTCACCATTTATACCCGCGAATATTGCGGCTACTGCGCTCGTGCAAAGTCCCTGCTGGAATCCAAGGGCGTTGCCTACACCGAGCACGACGCGACCTATTCGCAGGAACTGCGCCAGGAAATGATCAGCAAGGCCAATGGCCGCGCGACCTTCCCGCAGATCTTCATCAATGGCGAGCATGTCGGTGGTTGCGACGACCTGCATGCGCTGGAACGCGCGGGCAAGCTTGATCCGATGCTTGCCGCCTGAGGACCGAGATGACCTTCAAGGCTGCCGCCATCCAGATGTGTTCCGGCGTCGATACCGAGCGCAATTCTGCCGACATGGAGCGGCTGGTGCGCGAGGCGGCCCGGCAAGGTGCGACCTATATCCAGACGCCGGAGATGACCGGCGCGCTGCAGCGTGACCGCAAGGCGATGCGTGCACAGCTGCGCGACGAGGCGACCGATGTCGTGGTGTCCACCGCCCGCCGGCTGGCGCAGGAGCTGAACATCTATCTGCATGTTGGTTCCACGGCGATCGCGATCGACGATCCGCAGCAGGAAGGCGGCCGGATCGCCAACCGGGCGGTTCTTTTTGCGCCGGGCGGCAAGCTGGTCTCGACCTATGACAAGATCCACATGTTCGACGTGGACCTCGACAATGGTGAAAGCTGGCGGGAAAGTTCCGCCTACCAGGCGGGCGCCGAGGCACGCGTTGCCACGCTGCCGATCGGCAAGCTCGGCTTTGCGATCTGCTACGATGTGCGTTTCCCGCAGCTCTTCCGGACGCAGGCTCTGGCCGGGGCCGAGATCCTGACCGTGCCGGCGGCCTTTACCCGCCAGACGGGTGAGGCGCATTGGGAAGTCCTGCTGCGTGCCCGTGCGATCGAAAACGGCGCCTTCGTGATTGCGGCTGCCCAGGGTGGCGTGCACGAGGATGGCCGCGAAACCTATGGCCATTCGATGATCGTCGACCCATGGGGCAAGGTGCTCGCCGTGGCCGGCGGGGCAGGCGAAGAAATCCTCGTCGCTGACATCGATCTCAGTGCCGTGCATGCAGCACGCGCCAAGATCCCGAACCTCAAGAACGCCCGCGAGTTCACGCTTCAAACCGTAACCGAGGCGGTTGGAGGTGTTGCCGCTTGATCAAGTATTCCCTGTCCTGCGAGAACGCCCATCAGTTCGAGGGGTGGTTCTCGACGAGCGCCGATTTTGACAGCCAGGTGAAGAGCGGCTTCCTGACCTGCCCAACCTGCCATTCTGCGTCGATCTCCAAGACGCTGATGTCGCCTTCCGTTTCCACCGCGCGCAAGAAGGAAGCCAAGCGCGAGATGGTGATGGACATGGCGCGCCAGGAAGCGATCGCCAAGATCAAGCAGGTGATCGCCGAGATCAAATCCAACGCGGAAGATGTCGGCGAAAAGTTTCCCGAAGAGGCCCGCAAGATCCATTACGGCGAAGCGGACGCCCGCGGCATCATCGGCCAGGCGAGCCTGGTCGAGGTGAAGGAACTGCTCGAGGAAGGCATCGACGTTGCGCCGCTGCCGGTCCTGCCGGAAGACGCGAACTGACAGCCAGACGTCCCGGCCATTCAAAGGCCAAGGGCGCGATCGGCGATCAGCCCTCGCGCCTGGCGAGCAGCATGTAGTTGACGTCCATGTCGGACGACAAATTCCAGCGGTCCTGCAGCAGGTTGTAGAAGACGCCGGTGCGGTGGATGACATGCATCCCGCTGGTATTGAGCGGCTTTTCCAGTTCTTCAGGGCGGACCAGCTTTTCATACTGGTGGGTGCCCTTCGGCAGCCAGCGCAGGACGTTTTCGGCCGCAAAGATGGCAAGCGCACCGGCCTTGAAGGTGCGGTTGATGGTGGCGATGAACATCAGGCCGCCGGGGCGGACCATCTTGGCGCAGGTGCTGATGAAGAAGTCGACGTCGGCGACATGTTCGACCACTTCCATGTTGAGCACGATGTCAAAGCTCTCGCCCGCTTCGGCAAGCTGTTCGGCAGTGACGGCGCGGTAGTCCACCGAGGTTCCGGTTTCCGCCGCATGGGTGGAGGCGATGCCGATGTTCTTTTCAGACGGATCGGCGCCAACCACGGTTGCGCCCATGCGGGCCACCGGTTCTGACAGGAGGCCGCCGCCGCAGCCGATATCGAGAACCCGCAGGCCCGACAGCGGCAGATGCGCCTTCGGGTCACGACCAAAATTTTCGCAGGCACGGTCGCGGATATAACCAAGCCGTACCGGGTTGAACTTGTGGAGCGGCTTGAACTTGCCGGTCGGATCCCACCACTCGGCCGCGCGCTGCGAGAACCATTCCACCTGTTCCTGATCAACGGTCGTTCTGGCGGCTTCGGTCATGGGCTCATTCCTTCCTTTTGTCGTCGATGAAGTCGGACGGCGGGGTCATGAAGTCAAGACCTCTTTGGAGACAGGCGCCGCATGGCCACAGACATGACGGCGGTTGGCATAAGGTCGGTCATGGGGTCATCGAGCCATAGCTTACGATATGTGCCCATGACGGTCATGTAGATGGCGAAGGTCTCCCTGCTCTTGTGCGCAATGCACAAGGGAAGGTCGGCGCAGGCTTTTCCGCTGAGGCCGACTTCCTGTTGGGCGCGAACAGTCCATGCCTGATGCGGGGAGGCAACCATGGGGCCGCTGCAGACACGTTTGCGACGGCATTCGCGCAGGTTGCAGAGTCGGTTGCGGATGCACAAGGACGTTGCTGTGGCGCGGCAAATTTCGATATGATCGGCGCGGCGCCGCTCTTCGTATTCGGTAAGTTCCTGCTGGCTCATGTTCGGCATCCCTGTGCGGCCCAGTGGGCAGACTCATCCCTTGGCGATCTCGGATTTTTGATTTCGGCCGGGGCGCTGAAAGCTGCCTCTTAAGTTTTAGTTTTATGTGACACCTCTCAGCGCCCCGTTCAGTGTGTTTTTCCGCGCAACTCCGGTCCGTCTGCGGCGGCCCCTCTTGTTGTTCTTGGTGGGCCGGGTTGTGTGCGACACACGCACGCCTTGTTCAGGGGCAGACCATTTTCTGCGCAGCTTCCGGGCGGGCGCCTGCATAAGGGCGCCTTCCCAGACCACCGGTCCCGCCTCGCCGGTTATGCGGACCGGTGTAGCCGAAGCGGAACGGGCTTAGTGTAGAGGCAGGCGGAAGAGCGTGGATAAACGGGGGCGATAATTTGGTTAAGTCGCTGATGTTGTTGAAGGTGGGGTGGAAAAACTTCCACGCTTCAAGCGAGGTTGGCGGATTTGTGACCCCCTCACCAAGTTCGTCTATGCGATGTCGTTGCCCCTCACCCTAACCCTCTCCCCGTTTGAACGGGGAGAGGGGACGTGCCCTGCTCGATGTCGGGGCGTGTGGGGACGTCGCGGCATATCCCTTCTCCCCGCGGGCGGGGAGAAGGTGCCGGCAGGCGGATGAGGGGCAACGCAGGGACGTAGGTCAATCAGGGCGATGGCTGCGCAACGCGACGAGTTAGCTCTTCTCGTTCTGGCGCATAGGCATGCGGTCGATGAGGCCGAAGAGGTCGCTCTCCCCGAGCACATCGGTTGTCTTCAGTTTGATCCCGCCATCCTTGCCAACGAGGACAGCGTGGATCAGGCGCCGACGCGCAGGCCGTTGTTGTCGAAGAGGTGCAGCGGCGCGCCGGCCACCGAGAAATGCACCTCGTCGCCGGGCGTAATCTGCTTCTGGCCCTGAACGACGGCGAGCAGCTTTTCACCATGCAGGTCGGCATGGATCACCGTTTCGGAGCCCAGCGCCTCGACCAGGCGGACCTTGACCGTGAGGCTGCCCGGGTCGCTTGCCAGCGTGATGTGCTGCGGGCGGATACCCACGGTCAGCTTCTCGCCGACCGACAGCTTGTGGCCAGCCAGCGGCACGAGGAGCCTGTGGCTGCCGCCGATGGTGAGCGTCACCGACGCGGGGTCGACCTCAACCACCTGGGCGGAGAGGAAGTTCATGTGCGGGGCGCCGATGAAGCCGGCGACAAAGCGGTTCGCTGGCGTGTTGTAGAGGTCGAGCGGCGTGCCGACCTGTTCGATCTTGCCGGCGCGCATCACGACGATGCGGTGGGCGAGCGTCATCGCCTCCACCTGGTCGTGGGTGACATAGATCATCGTCGAGCCGATGCGGGCGTGAAGCGCGGCAAGCTCGGCGCGGGTGGAAACACGAAGCTCGGCATCGAGGTTCGACAGGGGCTCGTCGAGCAGGAAGGCCGTGGGACGGCGCACGATGGCGCGGCCAATGGCAACACGCTGGCGCTGGCCGCCGGACAACTGGCCCGGGCGGCGGTCGAGATACTGGTCAATTTCCAGCATGCGGGCCGCTTCACCGATGCGTTCGGCGATCTCAGCCTTCGGCATGTTGGAGTTTTCGAGCCCGAAGGCGAGGTTCTGGCGCACCGTCATATGCGGATAGAGTGCATAGGACTGGAACACCATGGCGAGCCCGCGATCGGCAGCGGAAACATCGTTGACGCGCTTGCCGTCGATCTTGATCTCGCCGGACGTGATCTTCTCCAGCCCGGCAATGGTGCGCAGCAGGGTGGACTTGCCGCAGCCCGACGGACCGACGAAGACGATGAACTCGCCGTCCTTGATGTGGAGGTCGATATCCTTGAGGACATGCACCGAGCCGTAGGACTTGTTGACATCGCTGAGTTTGATTTCGCCCATCGATAGGTATTCCTTATTTCAAGCCGGTGCCGGCAATGCCGGTGGTGATGAAGCGCTGCAAGAAGATGAAGACGAGGACGACCGGGATCATGGTGACGACGGTCATGGCCAGAATGAAGTGCCACTGGACGTTCAGCTCGCCGGAATAGATGCTGAGGCCCACCTGCAACGTGTAGAGCTCGCGGCGCGACAGCACGATCAGCGGCCAGAGGAAGTCGTTCCAGCGCCAGACCACCGAGAAGATGGCAAGCACGGCGAGCGCCGGCGCAGTGAGCGGCAGGACGATGCGCCAGTAGATCTGCCATTCGGACGCCTTGTCCATGCGCGCGGCATCGATCAGTTCATCGGGGATCGTCAGCATGTACTGGCGCAGAATGAAGACCCCCGTCGGCGTGGCAACCGTCGGCAGGATGACACCCCAGAGGCTGTTGAACATGCCCAGCGTCGAGATGATCGAATAAAGCGGCACCATGATGACCGAGAGCGGCACCATGAGGGTGGCCAGGATGATCAGCATGGCGAGGTTGCGGCCCCTGAACTCGTATTTTGACAGCGCGAAGGCGGCCATGGAATTGACGATCAGGGTGATCAGCGTCGCCACCACGGTGACGAAGACCGAGTTCCACAGGTAGCGCAGGAAATCGAAATGCACGAAGGGCTCGGTGTAGTTCTCCGTCGCGAAGGAGACGCTGCGAACCGGTGTGCGGTCGTTGATGTTGACTCGGATGATCTCGCCCGGCGCCTTCGGATCAACCATCTGCGCCATGATGCCAATGCGGCGCACTTCGGCGAGCACGCGTGTCGAGCCGTCCGGCATCTTGGCGTCATAGAGCTGCAGCGGCTTGTCGTAACCTTCGACCGTCGCCTGGCTGGTGACGTAAGGCAGGATCGACGGCGGGAACTCGTTGAGCGCCGCCGGCGTCTTGAAGGACGAGAAGGTGAGCCAGACGGCCGGGCCGAACATGATGACGAGCCCGCCGATGAGCCAGACCCACGTGACGATGTCCGTCCAGTGCCAGCCTCTGCCGCCCGGGCCGCCTTTACGGCGCAGAATGAAACGCGCAGCCGCACCCATCAGCGTTTTCCCTTGTTTTCACTGCGTCGTCCGACGCCCAGTTGCAGCAGCGTGAGGACAACGAGCACGAGACCCATGAGGATGGAGGCGGCGGCCGCCAGCCCCGGATTGCGCAGCGCCGAGGCAAAGCCGGTCTCGTAGATATACTGCGTGAGGTAGAGCGTGCTGGTGCCGGGGCCGCCGCCGGTCAGCACATAGACTTCGTCGAAGACCTGCACGGCCTTGATGAGGGCAAGCACCACGACCACCAGAAGGTTCGGCGCCAGAAGCGGCAGCGTGATACGCCAGAAAACGCGGGCAGGACGGGTGCCGTCCATTTCGGCGGCTTCGTAAAGGTCCTTCGGGATCGCCTGCAGGCCGGCGAGAAGGATGAGCGTGTAGAGGCCCATATGCGCCCAGATCGAGACGCCGATGGTGGCGGCGAAGGTCCAGGTGCGGTCGGTCAGCCAGCTGTAGGGCTCGGCGCCGAACTGGTAGAGGATGTAGTTGAGCAGGCCCTGTCGCTGCAGGATCCATTTCCAGATGAGGCCGACGACGACCGGCGACAGAAGCACGGGAAAGAAGAAGACGGCGCGCCAGAAGGAGCGGGCAACGAGATCGCGGTTGAGGATCAGCGCCGTCACCAGCGACGCCAGGATCATCAGCGAGACCTGCAACAGCACGAACCAGAAGGTGTTGCCGACCGCAGTCCAGAAGGCATCCTCCTGGCAGGACATAGGGTCAAGGTAATCGACGCAGCTGAAAAGGCGGGCATACTGCTCGCCGCCGACGAAGCTGCGCTCGGACAGGAAGAAGGCGGTGCCGCCGGTCATCGAGTAGACGAAGTTGATGACGAGCGGCAGCAACACGAAGATGCCGAAGATGAGCATGTTCGGCGCCAGGAAGAAGGCGGCCATGCCGCTGATGCCGGTCGCCTTCTGCAGGCGGCGCAGCGGCGCGTCGACGATGCGCATCAGCGCATTCACCGGTGTCATCAGGAGGGAGGAGAAAGCTGTTTTTGTCATATTTTAAAAGTCACTCCCGACGATCATCGCTGGGGCTGCCCCTCACCCCGCCTCCGCTTCGCTCGGTGCACCCAGCTCAGAGAGCCACGTGTCTCGCCCGTCCTTGGAAACCCCACAAGCGCTGCGAGGGGAAACCGGGACGGCGCGGCATACGTCCTTCTCCCCGTCAGAACGGGGAGAAGGTGCCGGCAGGCGGATGAGGGGCCTAACCCGCTCCGCCGGCTCCCGACTTGTTCTTACTGACCGGCATCCTTGACCTTCTGGGCGATGTCGGCGTCGATGCGGCCGAATGCGTCCTCGATCTTCAACTCGCCGGCGAGCGCCTGGCTGACGCGGGTGACGATGGCGGCATAGAAAGTATCCGACCAGCGCCAGGCCGGCAGCTTCAGCGCGATGTCCGAGGTCGTCTTGCTGGCTTCGACGAACTTGGTGAGCGCAGCCTTGGCCTGCTCGTTGTCGCTCTTGAAGCTCAGGCCACCCTTTTCAACCACGGCCTTGTGGCCGGGCAGGAAGAGGGTGCGCTCGGAGAATTCCTTGACGATCTCTTCGCGAGCGAACCAGTCCATGAAGGTTGCAACGTCCTTCGGGTTCTTGGTGTACTTGATGGCGACGAGGGCTGCGCCACCCGGCATGCCGGTGCAGGCGGCCGGACCGCACGGGCTGCCGGTCGCAACCCAGTCAAAGTTGTCGCCGATCTTGGTGGCAAGGTTCGCAACCTGCCAGGAGCCGGAATAATAGAAGGCTAGCTGGCCGTTGATGAAATCGTCGGCGGCGGCGCGATAGGTGGTGCCGGCAGCCGAGACCCAGACGTCCTTGGCCATGGTGCCGTCTTCGACCCAACCCACGAACTTGGTGAGGTAGTCCTTGGCGCCTGCGTCGATCGGGGCCGGCTTGTCGTCGGCGCCGATATAGTTCGCGCCATAGGACAGAAGCGGTGCGGTGATGCGGTGGCCGGAGCGGTCGATCGCCATGGCATAAGGGATCTGCTGGCTTTCCTTGACCTTCTTGGTCGCGGCTGCCCAGTCTTCCCAGGTTGCCTCCGGACCCGGGACCGGCACGCCGGCCTGGTCGAACAGGGTCTTGTTGGCGAAACCGCCGGTCAGCGTGATCTGCGTCATGAAGCCGGAGATCTGGTTGGAACCGTCGGGGCGCATCCAGTCTGCCTGGGCGCCGAAGTTCTCATCCCAGTAGGCCGGATCCTTGACGAGCGGGCGAAGGTCGAGCCAGTGGCGGGACAGATCCTTGATCTGCGCCACGCGGGCGATATCCGGGCCGTTGCCGGCTTCGAGCTGCACCGGCAGCTGTTCGCGCACGACGCCATAGGCGACGTTGTCGAGAATGACGTTGATGCCCGGATTTTCCTTCATGAAGCGGTCGACCAGGTCCTTCATGACCTCGCCTTCCACGCCGTCGGAATACCACATGATGCGGACATCGCCGGCAAAGGCTGCCGTCGTGGACATCAGGGCGAGTGCTGCACCCGCCAGGATCGATTTCATGGTCATGTTTTACTTCCTCCTCTGCGGGACGGAGCCTCCTTCCGTCCCTTTTGGTTATGATTGAGACCTCAGGCTCTTTGGAGCATCATCGTGTCGCCGCGGACGGTGTAATCCTTGCGTTCGATGATGCGTCCTTCGGCTTCCACTGCCCCATCGGCCCGGAAGATGACGGTACCATATTCCGGGTCTTCGACAATGAAGGCGCCATCCGAATTCTCGGTCACGGCAAGCGCGCCATACCGGGCCTCGACGGCGGCGAGATCGGATGCCTCGCAGACGCGCACGATCCAGCGGGTGCTGCGGCCATATTGGCGTAGTTCAGCACCGGCAGAGGGGCCTTCGGTGACGGCCTGCAGCTCTGCGCTCGAGCGCAGCAGGACCGCACCGTGACCGGAGCGGGCAAGGGCGAGAGTTCCGGACACGCGGCTCTCATCGAACTCGGCCTGCGGGAACCAGGCGTGGGTGAAGTCCGGCTGTTCCTCATGAGTGGTGAACTGAAGAACCGCAAGGCCGCGATACTGCTGGGCGCGCGGAATGGTGCCGCAGCCACCCCAGAATGAGGGTCGGCCGTAACCGAACTGGATGGTCTCGCCCGGATGGTTGATCCATATCGCCGCTTCCGGCTTGTCGCCGATCCGCAGGTGCAGGACTGTTTCCTGGTATCCCCATTCGTCCCAGCGATAGTGGACGGTGGAGCCCATCGCGTAGTTGCGGCCCTTGTAGTGGTAGAGGGCAGCAAAGGCGTTCTCGCCCTGGGCGAACCGCCATTCCTGGTCCCGGGCATCCTGGTGATCGGCGATGGCGGCAAATTCCGCGGGGATCTCCAGCCCGTGGTCGCGCAGGCAGACCGCCATCTGCGGCAGGCAGTGGACGCGGCGGCCGTAGAAACCCTTGCCCCAGATGAGGCGGGCAACGGCGGACAGTTCGAGCGAGCGGCCGGCGCAAAGCGTGTGCTCGTAGGAGCGGCCCTGGGCGGCGGTGACCATGCCGTGATGGGCGGAGCGGGCGATGACTTCGCACAGCCGAACGATGCCGGCCGTGGCGCGGTCGGCGATGTCCTTGTCGGGCGAGATCGCCGCAAGCGCGGTGAGGCCCTTCAGGTCGATCGGGAAATAGGGAGCGGAGTTGAACTCGGCCATTTCCCATTTCTCGAAGTGGTCGAGCCAGGCGCGCACACGTTCGGCGCCGACCTTGGCCTGTTCGGATCCCTTGCGACCGGAGCGCACGAAGGTCGCGTCGGGCAGGAGGCTGCCGGCAAGATAGGCGGAGGTGTGGAAGAGCAGCGCGTGGTTTTCGGAGAAATACCACTGCACGTCGTTGCCGGGCTCATCCATCCAGTAGCGATAGTTGAGGATGGCGTTGTCGATGCGGGCGCGGGTCTTCTCATTGATGTCCTTGCCCCAGACGGTGCGCGACCAGATAAGCGGGACGAGCGAGAAATCGGCGCAGTCGTGGCAATCCTCGATCGAAGGAAGGATCTCCTCGATCATGGCATCCGTATCTTCACCGGCGCGTCCGCTTGCAAGGCGGGCAAAGGCCCGGACGGTATCGCGTTCGGAATGTTCCGATACTTCGGTGAGCGTTTCGGTGATCCGCTCGGCAAGCGAGGCGGGCGCATTGCTCTGGCGGGCGGCATGGCAGATCTCTACGCCGACCGAGCGGGCGGCGACGAAGCCGCCGGCATTCAGCGTGACGCGCAGGTGGCGAAAGTCGGCTGGTGCCTTGTCGGAGGGGCCGACGTTGAGGCTGCTGGAGCCGGCCGGAAGAGCAAAATCGTAGTCGAAGCGCTCGCGGGACATGAAGTCGCCTTCGATCGCCACGTTGACCTCGACATCGATCGGCAGCGGCTCAGCGAAAAGGACGGTGATGTCGCCGCCGAAATAATGCTGGCGGTCGAGATGCATGCCGTCAAGTGCCGTTTCCAGGCTTTCGGCGACAGCACCGGCGACGGGTACGGGGATCGCGACGCTGGCGGTCGGGCCCGACAGGTAGTCGAACTGGTAGAAGTAACGCGCATCGCGCTCGGCGAGGTCATCGAAGAAGATGACGATCTCGTTGAGGCCGGCTTCCAGCGGTAGTTCGAATTCCTGCTTGGCTTCGAGGTTGCGGCTATAGGGTGCCATCCAGCCGATTTCGGTGCCGTTCAACCAGAGAACCGCGCCGCCGCAGGTGCCAAGCCGGATCTTCGCCGTGCCGGCGCTATCGGCCTCGATATAGGTGTGGCTCCAGGTGGCGAGCCGGGTAGGACGGAACCAGAAGCCGGACAGATCAAGCCGCGGCGAGCCGAACGGCAGCCACCAGCGCGCAGCTTCAAATTCGCCGCGCACATCCGGACGCTTGCCGCGATAGGTTTGGGCAAAGATGGTGCGGCAGGGATATTCGTGCGGGATGAAGTTCTTGACCTTCGTCAGGAAGAAAAAGGGGTCCATCTCCCCCTTCATCGGCGCGTCGGGTACGTCGAAGCGTTCCTCGGCAATACGGCCGAGCTGCCAGTATCGGACGGCATCGCCCGGCTTCAAAGGTTTGCGCATCCAGTTCGCTTCGGGATTCATGGCAATGCTTATCTCAGTTCCTTCAGCGCGACCGGCGCCACGTCGTTGTATTCCTGGTTTTCGCCGGTCATTCCCCAGACGAAGGCATAAGGCGAGGTGCCGGCACCCATGTGGATGGACCAGGCCGGCGACAGCACCGCATCAAGGTTCTTGACGACGAGATGGCGCGTTTCTTCCGGACGGCCCATGATGTGGATGACGCGCTCGTCTTCCGGCAGGTCGAAATAGCAATAGGCTTCCATGCGCCGCTCATGCAGGTGGGGCGGCATGGTGTTCCAGACATTGCCGTCCGCGAGATCGGTGATCCCGAGGAGCAGCAGGCAGGAGGGCGCGACCTCCGGGTGGATGTACATGCGCAGATTGCGCAGGTTGGCGCGCTTCGCGTCGCCGAAAGTCAGCATCTTGGACTCGGCGCGCTTGATCAGCCGGTGCGGGATATCGGCGCCGGCCGGCACGGAATTCATGTAGAAGCGGGCGGGATTGGCGCCGTCGGCGCTCTGTGCGGAGATTTCCTTTGCGCCGCGGCCGAGGTAAAGCACGTCGCGGTTTTCGAGTGTGAAGCTCTGGCCGTCGACGGTGATCGTGCCGGTGCCGCCGAGATTGGCGATGCCCATTTCGCGTGCCGACAGGAGATAAGGCGTGCCGATGTCCTCGCCGGAGCCAAA
Organism: Neorhizobium sp. SOG26; assembly: GCF_003491345.1. GTDB lineage: Bacteria > Pseudomonadota > Alphaproteobacteria > Rhizobiales > Rhizobiaceae > Neorhizobium > Neorhizobium turbinariae. The sequence goes on along the minus strand of NZ_CP025512.1, from coordinate 2,540,564 downwards.
GGACAAGGTCGAGGAAACCGGAACCGCGCCGCCGACAATGAGGCGGTCGACATGGGTATAGGTGAAACTCACCTTGTCGGCCTGGAAGAGGTCTTCCATCAGGAATTCGTCACGCAGGCGCTGCGTGTCATATGTCTTGATGTCGTTGGGGCCTGCCCCGTAGAGAACCTTCATCGTCATGCCGCCTGCTCCTGTTCGTCGCCATGGGCGTCCACATGCCGGATGGCTTCCGACAGGCAGAGGATCGCCAGTGCCTGGCCGTAGCCGGTCGGCTGGATCGGGATATCCCGGTAAAACTGGAGATCATGGCCCATGCGCGTACCATAAGAAACGTTGAGGACGGTGCCGCTCGCGTCGATGTTGGCGAGCACCGCTTCCACTGCCTTCAGGCCAGCCGTGCGCCATTCCGGCGTGCCGAGGCCGAGGCGATAGCCTTTCAGGAAGCCGTAACCGAAGCCGGCCGTCGCGGAAATCTCTTCATATGAGCTTGGATCGTCCAGCAGGGTGCGCCAGGCACCGGAGGCGGTCTGCAAAGGCAGCAGCGCGTTGACCTGGGCGATCAGGACGCCGAGCAGGTAATCCTTCACCGGGGTCGGCATGTCGGCGAGATCGAACAGATCGAGCATGCCGGCGGTGATCCAGGCATTGCCGCGCGCCCAGCGGGCTTCAGCGAAATTATGGTGGCCCTGGAAGGTCCAGCCGTGGAACCAGAGGCCGGTCTTCCTGTCGGCGAGGTAACGGGTGTGGACGAGGAACTGGCGCGCCGCTTCATCCACGAGTTCGCTCCGCCCGCTTGCCTGGCCATAAGAGGCGAGGAAGAGGGCGACCATGTAAAGCGTGTCGTCCCATAGCTCGTCATTGTTCACCTTGTCGGAAACGTGGTGTTCGAAGGCGCCTTCGTGGGTGCGACCCATTTCGCTCATGACGCGGTTGGCCCAGGCGTCCAGAACCGGCTGCCAGCGGGGATCCCTGGTTTCGCGCCAGAGGACGGAAAGGCCGAGCATCGGCGCGGTGGTGTTGACGTTGAGCGTTGGCAGGCCAGCCTCGATGCGTGAGGTGTACCAATTCTCGATCAGCGTCTTCAGGTCATTGTTGCCGGTGAAGAGCCAAAGGCGGATCAGGCCGTAAAGGCCGACGCCCTGCGGCCATTCCCAGCTGTCGAAAGAGATATAGTCACCGGCCGTGCCATCGAGATTGGGTTCGTGAAAGCGACCATCGGCCTTGAGCCCGGTCATGCCGGCCACCAACAGGTCGAGCTTGTGACGAATGTCCCGGGCGAACAGGCCCATCGTATGTCTCCTCCCATGACCGCCCCGCGAAGAAGGCAGCATCATTTATCCGCCTCTCCGGACGGTAACCTATCAAAACATTGGGAAATTGATTGCGCAATATGAAAATTTTTTGCAGGTTGCGCACGAAAAGTGGGAGGGTTGCATGGCTGCAAGCGTCGTTCCGGGAAAGCGCGGTAAGAAGAGCCGGCGCGTTCGGCTGGAGGATATTGCCGACAAGGTTGGAGTGTCGCTGAGCACGGTTTCGCGCGCGCTTGCCGGCGAGAAAGGCGTGCGACCGGATATCCGAGAGCGGATCCTGGAGGCGGCCAAGGACAGCAACTATTCCGTTTCCGCCTCCGTCGCCGGCAAGAAGGTGGTGCTGGCGGCCTCGAGTGCGGCGATGATCGACTATGTCCGCAACCAGTTCACACTCTATGTGCTGGAAGGCTTGCGCGACCGGGCGCAGGCGCTGGGGCTGGAGATCGTTACCCGCGCCATTGCCGACCAGGCGGAAGAAAAGCTGGTTCTGGACGATGCCCGCGCCGACCCGGATGTCGCAGGACTGTTGTTTCTCACGGTTGACGACGAGGGGATCCTCAAGGCGACGCGCGGCTTCAGCAAGCCGGTGGTGCTGATCAATGGCGACGATCCGAACATGCTGCTTTCCAGCGTGTCGCCCTGCAATCGCTCCGCAGCGCACGTCGCCACCGACTACCTGATCCGGCTTGGCCACGAGCGCATCCTGTTCCTGATGCGGCCGGGTCGACGCACCATCGAGCGGCGCCGGGAAGGCTGGCAGGATGCGTTTCGGCAGCATCGCCTCGACTGTCCCGACGATCTGGTGGTGCAGGTGGACGACTGGCTGCCGGAGCTCGCGGCGCAGGCGGTGAGCGAGCGGGTGAAGAAGCGCGGGCTTGATTTCACCGCCGTGCTCACGGCCGGTGATAGCCTCGCCGTCGGCGCGATGATGGGCGTGCAGCAGATGGGTTACACGGTGCCGGGCGACGTTTCGGTGATGGGCATGGACGACCTGCCGCAAGCAGCCTTCCTCAATCCGCCGCTGACCACCGTGCATATCCCGATGCGGGAGCTTGGCGGGGTGGCGCTCGACCTGTTGAGGGAGTCGCTCACCGGGCTTGCGCATCCGGCGCGGCGGGTGGAACTGGCCTGCCGGATTGCCGAGCGGCAGTCTACCGGACCGGCGCGCCAGCCGGCGTGAATGAGGTCGGGAACATCATTCATCGACGGTTCAGGACGTTCAGGGAACTATGATGCGGCCACGACATTGTTAGGCGTGGTGGTCCAGGGTCATGAACCTGCTTGGACTTTTGTTGGTTTCTCAGGAGGAAGCCCAAGTGAAGAAATTTCTGATGTCGCTTGCAGCGATCGGCGCCATGTTCGTTGCGCCGACTATCGCAGATGCGGCCGTGCGTGGGCAGGCAACCGCCAACGTGAACATGCGTTCCGGGCCGAGCACGCAGTACCCGGCCGTGGTGGTCATTCCAGTCGGTTCGCCAATCACGATCAATGGCTGCATGAGCACGGTCAACTGGTGCGACGTATCCTTTGCTGGTGGACGCGGCTGGGTGTCGGGTAATTATATCCAGGCGACCTATCGCTCCAACCGGGTCTACATCGCGCCGGATTATTATCGCGGCCTCGGCATCCCGACGGTGACCTTCGACGTCAACACCTATTGGGGCCGCCATTATCGCGACCGCGACTTCTACCGCGAGCGCGACCGCTGGCGCCGCTACGACTGGCGTTCGGAACGTCCGCTGCCGCCGCCGCCCCGCTGGGAACGTGACCGCGACCGCGACCGCGGCGGATGGGATCGTGACCGTGATCGCAACCGGGACCGCGGCGAATGGCGCCCTGGCGATCGGCAGCCGCCGGCACCCCCACGCTGGGACCGCGATCGGGATCGTGACCAAGCCCGTGATCGGGACCGGGACCGGGGTCGGGAACAGGCCCGCGACCGCGACAGGGATCGTGACAATGCGCGCGACCGCGACAGGAACCGCGAGATCCGCCGGCCAGACCGTGGTGGCGGTAGTGCGGACCCGTGCCCGACCGATCGTCCGCGCGGCCCGGGATGCCCGGCACTGCCGAATCCGGGCTGATCGATATTCCATCTGAATGAACACGAAGGGCCGCGCAGAGCGGCCCTTCTTCTGTGTGCCAATGATAAGCCTGGGAGCCGTACCGTTTGCGGCCTTTGGAGGCATTGCACCGGCAAACCCTTTTCGATATGAGACCGGCAACTTGTTGATCCCGCCTCAGGGCGGGCGTCCAAGATTCTTGTCAGCAGACGCCGGGGCGCTCCCAAAGTCCGGGCGAACGAATGGTTTGTCGTATGGCTCGCATCGTCATGAAATTCGGCGGCACGTCCGTCGCCAATCTCGAACGCATCCACAATGTCGCGCGCCACGTCAAACGCGAAGTCGCCGCCGGCCATGAAGTGGCCGTGGTGGTTTCGGCGATGTCCGGCAAGACAAACGAACTGGTCGGCTGGGTCCAGGAAACACCAAAGGTCAACGGTGCTTCGTCGCCTTTCTATGATGCGCGCGAGTACGATGCCGTCGTGGCATCCGGCGAGCAGGTAACATCTGGCCTGCTGGCGATCGCACTGCAGTCGATGGGCATCAATGCACGTTCGTGGCAGGGCTGGCAGATCCCGATCCGCACCGACAACACGCATGGCGCCGCCCGCATCGTTGATATCGACGGCAGCGACATCATCAAGCGGATGGGCGAAGGCCAGGTGGCGGTGATCGCCGGCTTCCAGGGCATTGGCCCGGATAACCGCATTGCCACGCTCGGCCGTGGCGGTTCGGATACCTCTGCGGTGGCGATTGCGGCTGCGGTGAAGGCCGATCGCTGCGACATCTATACGGATGTGGACGGCGTCTACACGACCGATCCGCGCATCGTGCCGGCCGCGCGCCGCATGAAGAAGGTTTCCTTCGAGGAAATGCTGGAAATGGCCTCGCTCGGTTCGAAGGTGCTGCAGGTGCGCTCCGTCGAACTCGCCATGGTCCACAAGGTGCGGACATTCGTACGTTCAAGTTTCGAGGATCCCGATGCGCCGGGCATGGGCGACCTGCTTAACCCGCCCGGCACTTTGATTTGCGACGAGGAAGAAATCGTGGAACAGGAAGTCGTCACCGGCATCGCTTATGCCAAGGATGAAGCGCAGATTTCGCTGCGGCGGCTGGCCGACCGGCCGGGCGTTTCGGCCGCGATCTTCGGGCCACTGGCCGACGCGCATATCAATGTGGACATGATCGTCCAGAACATTTCCGAGGACGGCTCGCGCACCGACATGACCTTCACTGTGCCGTCCGGTGACGTGCCGAAGGCGCTGCGCGTGCTCGAGGACAACAAGGAAAAGATTGGCTTTGACGTCGTGCAGTCCGAATCGGGCCTCGCCAAGGTGTCCGTCATCGGTATCGGCATGCGCAGCCACGCCGGTGTCGCCGCGCAGGCTTTCAAGGCGCTGGCCGACAAGAGCATCAATATCCGTGCGATCACCACCTCGGAGATCAAAATCTCCATTTTGATCGACGGCGCATATGCCGAACTCGCAGTTCGGACTTTGCATTCCTCCTACGGTCTCGATAAGAGTTAAACATGAGCCGGTTCGGTGCACCGTCAGGTTGTGCCATCCCGGATAGGATGATCTCGTTTCGGGAGCAGTGATGCCGATGAGAGACCTGTCGGCAGGTCCGCGCGTACTGTTGAAGCGGCTGCGCGAATTGATGGCGGAGCCGCTCGATCCACAAGAGCGTCTTGACCGGATCGTCCGACAGATCGCCAGCAACATGGTGGCCGAGGTCTGCTCGGTCTATGTCTTGCGTTCAGACGGCGTTCTCGAGCTTTATGCGACCGAGGGCCTAAACAAGGAAGCGGTGCATCTTTCCCAGCTGAAGATGGGGCAGGGCCTCGTCGGCACGATTGCCGCGTCGGCGCAGCCGCTGAACCTTTCCGACGCACAGGCGCATCCGGCTTTCCGTTACCTTCCCGAGACGGGCGAAGAAATCTACCACTCCTTCCTCGGTGTGCCGATCCTGCGGGCCGGGCGGACGCTTGGCGTTCTGGTCGTGCAGAACCGGGCGAGTCGCAATTATCGCGAGGATGAGCTCGAGGCGCTTGAAACAACGGCGATGGTGATCGCCGAGATGATCGCCACCGGCGAGCTGAAGAAGATCACCCGTCCAGGGCTTGAGCTCGACCTTACCCGTGCGGTGACGATCGATGGCGACGGCTATAACGAAGGTATCGGGCTTGGCCATGTGGTGCTGCACGAGCCGCGCATCGTTGTCACCAATCTTCTGAACGAGGATTCCGACACCGAAATCGAGCGATTGGCTGAAGCGCTCGGCAGCCTGCGTATCTCCATTGATGACATGCTTTCGCGCCGGGAGGTGGCGCAGGAAGGCGAGCATCGCGAGGTTCTGGAAACCTATCGCATGTTTGCGCACGACCAGGGTTGGGTGCGCCGCATGGAAGAGGCGATCCACAACGGCTTGACCGCGGAAGCCGCCGTCGAGAAGGTCCAGAGCGATACCAAGGCGCGCATGATGCGCCTGACCGACCCGTATCTGCGTGAGCGGATGCATGATTTCGACGACCTTGCCAACCGGCTGTTGCGGCAGCTGACCGGCTATTCCGGCCGCATGACGGGCGAAGGCTTCCCGGCCGACGCGATCATTCTTGCGCGCGCCATGGGTGCGGCAGAACTGCTGGATTATCCGCGCGAACGGCTGCGCGGCCTGGTTCTGGAAGACGGCGCGGTGACGAGCCATGTGGTCATCGTTGCACGCGCCATGGGCATCCCGGTCGTCGGGCAGGGGACCGGCGTGGTGGCGCTTGCCGAAAACGGCGACCCGATCATCATCGATGGCGACGACGGGCAGATCCACCTGCGGCCGATGGCCGATCTTCAGAAGGCTTATGAAGAGAAGGTGCGCCTGCGGGCACGCCGGCAGGAGCAGTTCCGGGCTCTGCGCAATGTCGAACCGGTGACCAAGGACGGCAAGCGGATCAGCCTGCAGATGAATGCCGGCCTGATGGTCGACCTGCCGCAACTTGCCGAATCCGGCGCTGACGGAATCGGACTGTTCCGCACCGAGCTGCAGTTCATGATCGCCTCGACCATGCCGAAGCTCGAGGAACAGGAAGCCTTCTACCGCAATGTCATCAAGCAGGCCGCTGGCCGGCCGGTGACCTTCCGGACGCTCGATATCGGCGGCGACAAGGTCGTCTCCTATTTCCGCGCACATGAGGAAGAAAACCCGGCGCTCGGTTGGCGGGCGATCCGCCTGGCGCTCGACCGGCCGGGGCTTTTGCGCACGCAACTTCGGGCACTGCTGCGCGCATCGGCCGGCTCCGAACTCAAGATGATGTTGCCGATGGTGACGGAGGTCTCCGAGATCCATGCGGTGCGCGACCTGATGCAGAAGGAAGTGCAGCATCTCTCCAAGTTTGGGCACAGCCTGCCGCGCAAGCTGCAGTTCGGGGCGATGCTGGAAGTGCCGGCGTTGATGTGGCAGCTCGATGAGCTGATGCAGGAAGTGGATTTCGTCTCGGTCGGCTCGAACGACCTCTTCCAGTTTTCGATGGCGGCCGATCGCGGCAACGCGCGGGTGTCGGATCGCTTCGACAACCTCGGCCGTCCATTCCTGCGTATCCTGCGCGATATTGCCCGCGCCGGGGAGCGCAACGGTACGCCGGTGACCTTGTGTGGCGAGATGGCCGGCAAGCCGCTTTCGGCCATGGCGTTGCTTGGCATCGGCTTCCGCTCGGTATCCATGGCGGCGACCTCGGTCGGCCCAGTCAAGGCGATGCTGCTTGGGCTGGATGTCGATCACCTGGCGGGCGAACTCAATGCTGCCCTGGACGAGACGCGATCGAACGAGACGATCCGCGATTTGCTCCTCCGGTATGCAGAAACCAACAACATCCCGATCTAGAACGATAAGAAGAAAACGGAGCGTGAAGGGTGGCTAAGCTTCCTGTCGAAAAAATGCGTGAGCTGGAACGTCGCTTCGGTGAAATCGAAGCGCGTATGTCCGAAGGTCCGGCCGCCGATGTCTACGTGAAGCTCGCCTCCGAATATTCCGAACTGCAGCCCGTAGTGCGCAAGATCCGGGATTACGAAAAGACGATCGCTGAAGTCTCCGACCTGAAGGCGATGCTCGCCGACAAGTCGACGGATCGCGAGATGCGTGAACTCGCCGAGATGGAACTGCCAGAGGCGGAAGAGCGGGTCGAGGCGCTCGAGAAGGACATGCAGGTCCTGCTGCTTCCCAAGGATGCAGCCGACGAGAAGAGTGCGATCCTGGAAATCCGTGCCGGAACGGGCGGCAACGAGGCCGCACTTTTCGCCGGCGACCTGTTTCGCATGTATGAGCGTTATGCCGCCGGCAAGGGCTGGAAGGTGGAGGTGCTTTCCGCCAGCGAAGGCGAAGCAGGTGGCTTCAAGGAAATCATCGCGAATGTCTCCGGCCGCGGTGTGTTCTCCAAGCTGAAGTTCGAATCGGGCGTCCATCGCGTGCAGCGCGTGCCGGACACGGAAACGCAAGGGCGCATCCATACTTCGGCGGCAACCGTTGCCGTACTGCCCGAGGCAGAAGACATCGACATCGAGATCCGCAACGAAGACATCCGCGTTGATACGATGCGCTCGTCCGGCGCTGGCGGCCAGCACGTCAACACAACGGACTCGGCGGTGCGCATCACCCACATCCCCACGGGCATCGTGGTGACGTCGTCGGAGAAGTCGCAGCACCAGAACCGTGCCAAGGCGATGCAGGTGCTGCGCTCGCGGCTCTACGACATGGAGCGGCAGAAGATCGACAACGAACGGTCCGCGGACCGCAAGAGCCAGGTCGGTTCCGGTGACCGGTCGGAGCGCATCCGCACCTACAACTTCCCGCAGGGGCGGGTGACCGACCACCGCATCAACCTGACGCTCTACAAGCTCGACCGCATGATGGAGGGCGATATCGACGAAGTGGTCGATGCGCTGATCTCTGACTACCAGGCTGGGCAGCTTGCGCAGCTCGGCGAGCAGCAGGGATGAGGACGCTCGGGCAAGCTGTCGCGGATGCCCGCAGCCGCCTTGCTGAAGCCGGTTTTCCCGACTCCGCCATCGAGGCGCGGCTTTTGGTGGGCGGGCTGCTGGGATTGACCAGCACGGAAGTCTTCACCGGCACGGACCGGCCGGTATCAGCGGCTGAAGACGAGCGGATTTCGAAAGCGGTTGAGCGCCGCTTGAAAAGGGAGCCGGTGCACCGCATATTAGGTTCACGTGAGTTTCACGGACTGGAGCTCCTGCTTTCGAAAGAAACGCTCGAGCCGCGCCCGGACACGGAAGTCCTGGTTGAAACCGTTCTTCCCCAGTTGAGGCAGATCGTCGCAACCAAGGGTGCGGCACGCGTCCTGGATATTGGCACCGGAACCGGTGCGATCGTGCTGGCGCTTCTTGCGCAATGTCCTGAAGCCCAAGGCATCGGCAGTGATATTTCAGACGATGCTCTTGCAACGGCACAGCGAAATGCAGAACGACTGGGTTTGGCCGAGCGGTTCAGCGCGATCAACAGTCGGTGGTTCGACAAGATTTCCGGGCGGTTCGACATAATCGTGTCAAATCCGCCCTATATACGCAGCGATGTCATTCCGGAACTTGAACCGGAAGTGAGGGATTACGATCCCATGGCCGCACTAGACGGCGGGCCCGATGGCCTGGAAGCCTATCGCGCGATCGCCGCGCAGGCGGCAGATTTCCTTGAGAAGGACGGCGTGATCGGCGTCGAAATTGGATACGATCAGAAGGACACTGTTTCTGCGATATTTTGCTCCGCCGGCTTTACGCTCGCGCAAGCAAGACGGGACTATGGTGACAATGATCGTGTACTCGTGTTTTCCGTGGCCAAGTCATGATTTTGCATAGCAAAAGAAAAGGCTTGGATTCCCGGAGGAAGCGGGATAGCTTGAAAAGCACGCACTGGGACGGCTGGGAATGAACAGCGATTCGTTCGGGTTATCAGGTCAACCCTTGAACCAGTTCTTTTCGGGGAACTGCTAAGGTTGAACGGTCCCTTGTGTGTGATTCAGTTAATTTGACTTAGAACAAGCGGCAGGACGCCAAAGTCGGCCTGTGCGCGGCACGCGAAGTCTTGTTCCGGCTTGGACCGGAAGGCCGCGTGGCCCTTATCAGCGAAGACAGAGAGTTGGTGAACGATATATGAGGCCAGGACAGCAGAAAAATCGCGGTCGAGGGCGCGGCAATAACAACAACGGCGGCGGCGGCAACAATAACAATTTCAACCGCAAGGGGGGCAATCCCCTCAGCCGGACCTACGATAGCTCCGGACCGGACATCAAGATCCGTGGCACCGCTCAGCATATTGCCGAAAAGTACGCCCAACTTGCCCGGGATGCGCAAAGCTCCGGCGATCGTGTCATGGCGGAAAACTACCTGCAGCACGCAGAACACTACAACCGCATCATCGCAGCCGCACAGGCGCAGATGCAGGATCGGTTCCAGCATCAGGACCGCAGCGATTTCCAGGACCGCGACGGCAATTCGATTGACCAGGACGACCTGGACACGGCCGATGGCGACGAACTGGGCAATTCCCAGCAGCCGACGGTTGGCGAAGAGGCTTCCGAATCCCAGCAGCCGCGCCGCGAACAGCAGGCGCAGGGCCAGGATCAGCAGCCGCGCGAAAACCGTCGCGATGGCGACCGCAATCAGCGCCGCGAACGGCGCCCCGACCGTCCGCAGCGTCCTGCTGCCGCCGAGGGCGGTGAGGGTGGCGAAGGTGTAGCACCTGCACCGGCTGCTCCAGCACCGGTAACCGTCGATGGCACCGGCCCTCAGCCGGTCATCGAAGGCACGCCTGCGGAAGTGGTTGCCGAAGAAGCCGCACAGACCGAAGCGGCACCGCGTCGCCGCCGTGCAGCCGGCGCCCGTCCGCGTCGTCCGCGCCGTGGTGAAGGCGCTGGCGAAGACGCCAGCGGTGACGGAGAGGCAGACCAGCCGGCACTGGCGGAAGCCGCCGGCGAATAAGCTCCTCACGGACCTAGCAAACAGAAAAACTCCAGCCGGAAAGGCTGGAGTTTTTTGCGTTTCGGAGCGCATGTTTCAGACCGGTTCGGCTCTTTAAATCGTACTGAAAACCCACCATATCTTCGTCAAGCCGGTTCGCCGGCAGGGCTCGCCTTTGAGGGAGCTCAATCTCAACCATCGGCCTGCGCCTTATAAGGGCAGGGCGATTCAGGAGGTCGAAGTATGAACATCGAAAAATATTCCGAGCGCGTCCGCGGTTTCCTTCAATCGGCGCAGACGCAGGCGCTGGCATCAGGCCACCAGCAGTTTTCGCCAGAACATGTGCTGAAAGTCCTGCTCGATGACGACCAGGGCATGGCATCCTCGTTGATCGAACGCGCCGGCGGTAATGCCAAGGAAGCGCGTATCGCCAACGACGCCGCACTCGCCAAGCTGCCGAAGGTTTCGGGCGGCAATGGCGAAATCTACCTGTCGCAGCCGCTTGCCAAGGTTTTCGCGACCGCCGAAGACGCCGCCAAGAAAGCCGGCGACAGCTTCGTCACGGTCGAGCGCCTGTTGCTCGCGCTGGTGATCGAAACCACGGCGTCGACGTCCGCGACCCTGAAGAAGGCCGGCGTCACCGCGCAGGCGCTCAACCAGGTCATCAACGATATCCGCAAGGGCCGCACCGCTGACAGCGCCAATGCCGAACAGGGCTTCGAGGCGCTGAAGAAGTTTGCACGCGACCTGACCGCAGAAGCCCGCGACGGCAAGTTAGACCCCGTGATCGGCCGCGACGATGAAATTCGCCGCACCATCCAGGTCCTGTCGCGCCGCACCAAGAACAATCCGGTGCTGATCGGTGAGCCGGGCGTCGGCAAGACGGCGATTGCCGAAGGCCTGGCGCTGCGCATCATCAACGGCGACGTGCCGGAAAGCCTCAAGGACAAGCGGCTGATGGCGCTCGACATGGGGGCGTTGATCGCCGGCGCGAAATATCGGGGCGAGTTCGAAGAGCGGCTGAAGAGCGTGCTCAACGAAGTGCAGGCGGAAAATGGCGAGATCATCCTGTTCATCGACGAGATGCACACGCTGGTCGGTGCCGGCAAGTCCGACGGTGCGATGGATGCCTCGAACCTGCTCAAGCCGGCACTTGCCCGCGGTGAGTTACACTGCGTTGGCGCGACCACGCTTGATGAATACCGCAAGCATGTGGAAAAGGATCCGGCCCTTGCCCGGCGCTTCCAGCCCGTGATGGTGGATGAGCCGACGGTGGAGGACACGATCTCGATCCTGCGCGGCCTGAAGGAGAAGTACGAGCAGCACCACAAGGTGCGAATCTCGGACTCGGCACTTGTTGCGGCGGCGACCTTGTCGAACCGCTACATCACCGACCGCTTCCTGCCGGACAAGGCGATCGACCTGATGGACGAGGCCGCTTCGCGTCTTCGCATGCAGGTGGATTCAAAGCCCGAGGAACTCGATGAACTCGACCGGCGCATCATGCAGTTGAAGATCGAACGCGAGGCGCTGAAGAAGGAAACCGACAGTGCCTCGGCCGACCGTCTGCAGCGGCTTGAAGCCGAAGTCTCCGCGCTCGAGGAGCAGGCGGATGCGCTGACCGCGCGTTGGCAGGCTGAAAAGCAGAAACTTGGCCTGGCAGCGGACCTGAAGCGGCAGCTCGACGAGGCACGCAACGAACTGGCGACCGCCCAGCGCAAGGGCGAATACCAGCGCGCCGGCGAACTCACCTATGGCGTGATCCCGGATCTCGAAAAGCGGCTTGTCGAGGCGGAAGCCCACGACAGTTCGGCCAATGCCATGGTTCAGGAAGTCGTCAATCCGGATGCGATCGCGCATGTCGTTTCCCGCTGGACCGGTATCCCGGTCGACAAGATGCTGGAAGGCGAGCGTGAAAAGCTGCTGCGGATGGAAGACGAACTGGCGAAGTCTGTCGTTGGCCAGGGTGATGCCGTCCAGGCTGTCTCCCGTGCCGTGCGTCGTTCGCGCGCCGGTCTGCAGGATCCGAACCGGCCGATTGGCTCGTTCATCTTCCTCGGCCCGACGGGCGTGGGCAAGACCGAATTGACCAAGTCTCTCGCGCGCTTCCTGTTCGACGACGAGACGGCGATGGTGCGCATGGACATGTCGGAATACATGGAGAAGCACTCCGTGGCCCGGCTGATCGGTGCACCTCCGGGTTATGTCGGTTATGACGAAGGCGGTGCGCTGACGGAAGCGGTTCGCCGCAAGCCGTACCAGGTCGTGCTGTTCGACGAGATCGAGAAGGCGCATCCGGACGTGTTCAACGTCCTGCTGCAGGTGCTTGATGACGGGCGCCTGACGGACGGGCAGGGCCGCACGGTCGACTTCAAGAACACGATGATCATCATGACGTCGAACCTGGGTGCCGAATACCTGACCAACCTGAGCGACGGCGAAGATGTCGACAGCGTGCGTGACCAGGTGATGGACGTGGTGAAGGGGGCATTCCGTCCGGAGTTCCTCAACCGCGTCGACGAGATCATCCTGTTCCATCGCCTGAAGCGCGATGAGATGGGTGCGATCGTCGATATCCAGATGAAGCGCCTGCTCAACCTGCTTGCCGAACGCAAGATCACCATCGAGCTCGGCGAGGATTCACGCGAGTGGCTGGCCGAGAAGGGTTACGATCCGGTCTATGGCGCACGTCCGCTGAAGCGGGTGATCCAGAAATACGTGCAGGATCCGCTCGCCGAACAGATCCTGGGCGGTCACGTGCCGGATGGTTCGACGGTGGCCGTATCGGCAGGCTCGGACCGGCTTCTGTTCCGCGTCAAGCGGCAGGGCGACCTGAGTGAAGCTGCGTAACCGGCAGCACGAACACGAAAATGGCGGCTCGGCCGCCATTTTCGTTTGAACGTTCTGGAAATGAGAGCTGATCAGCGGCTCGCCACTTCATCCGGTGGCTGGGTGTTGAGAAGCGCGTCGATGCGTCGGCGCTCTTCCTCGAAACGCTCAAGCGACTTGCCGGAGAGCGAGCTGCCGCCCGGCAGGCGCACCTTCATCGGGTCGACCTTGGTACCGTTGACCATCAACTCGTAATGCAGATGCGCACCTGTGGACTGTCCGGTCGAGCCGACATAACCGATGACCTGGCCCTGGGTGACCTTCACCCCGGCGCGGATGCCGGAGGCAATCGCGCTCTGGTGGTTGTAGGACGAGGCATAACCGTTGGCGTGGCGAATGATCGTCTGGTTGCCGTAGCCGCCGGAATCCCAGCCTGCCTTTTCAACGACGCCGTTGCCGGCGGCGATAATCGGCGTGCCGCGCGGTGCGGCCCAGTCGGTGCCGGTATGCATCAGGGCTCGACCAAGGATCGGGTGGCTGCGCATGCCAAAGCCGGAGCTCAGGCGACCGTTCGGAAGCGGGTTGCGCAGCAGGAACTGCCGGATGCTCTTGCCGTCCTGGTCGTAATAATCGATCGAGTTGTCTTCCGGATTCTGGAACCGGTAGAAGCGGGTCGTCGTGTCGCCAAAGCGGGCGTTGACGTAAAGCAGTTCGGAATTGCGGTTCGCCTGGCCCTTTTCGTCGGCAACCGAGAAGAAGGCCTCGATCTTGTCGGTCGGTTTCAGCTGCGCCTGAAGGTCAACGCTGCTGGCGAGCAGCTTGACCAGCACCGAGGTCATTTCCTTGCTCATCCCGTAGGAGAGGGCTGCCCGGTAGATGCCGTCATAAACGCGCGGTAATTCGCGACCGGTCAGCACCTGCGGCGGCTGTTCGCTGAAGGCCGACACAACCGCGTCGAGCATCGGCGGCTCCTCGCCGTCGACGAAGCGACCGCGATCATCAAGCGCCACCGTCACACGATGACGGGCCTGCCGGTAAAGGCTGGCACGCACCACCATGACCATCTGGCCTTCCTGGATGACGCCGATGCGCAGCACGTCGCCCGCGACCAGATCCGCTTCGCCGAGGCGCGACTGCAGGTAACCGGAGATCTCGCGGGCCTTGGCTTCCGGATAACCGACCTCGACCATGGCTTGGGTCACGGTCTGGGGCTTGCGGACCGGGATGACGTCTTCCGCGTATTCGCGGGTGCGCTTGGTGATCGGCTCAGGCGCCGAAACGGAGATGTTTTCCTCAACGATGCGCGCCGCAAGCCCTGCGGTGATATCGAGCCCGGTGCCATCATCCCGGGAGGAGAAGCGCTGCGGGTCGACGTAATAGAGGGCCGAGAGCTGGGTATTGCCGTCGGTGAGCACCGAACCGTTGGATCGGACGTTCTCCTCGACCTCTTCCAGCGTCATCGCCGGGGCAAATTCGTAGGTGATGCCGCTTGCGGGGAAGGAAACCGTCTGGAGGCTGACTTCGGACTCGACATTGGAGCCGTATAGCGTGCCGGTGCGGGCGGCGGGGGGAGGAAGGGTCTCGCTCGAAGCGAAGATCGTCAGGGGATTGAAGTCCGGATAATCTTCCTGGGCCACGTGGTTGGCGGCAAGGTTCATCTTCACATGTGCAAAGGGGCGTCGGCGAATGACTTCCTTGTTGCCCTCGTGCACGACGGTGGAGACTTCCAGAACCTTTCGGTCGGTCGGCATGGCGACGATGTTGCTCGCCAGCAGGCGCTTGCCGCGCGAGGCCGTATCCGGCTCGTCATCGATGATGCCAACGGAGGCTTCGGCCGGGGTGGCCAGCTGCTGGCGCCCGTCAAGCGCTGCAAAAAGCGCCACGCCCATGAGAATGGAGGAGGTGATGCCGGTCAGGAAGGTGCCTGACAGCCAGCGCAGCGAGATTTCGCGGCGATCGGGTGCACGACGACCGTCCGCCAGGATCGGCGGTTCGTTGCCAAGCGCGCGTGCTGTGCTGCGGGCTGTCGTCATGCCAGTTTAGCCAGTCCCTCGTACTCGTTATAACCGCATGCAGCTTATCATACTGCCTTTGGAACCTTGGGCCAAACATGTGCCCGTTTCGACAGGGAGAGTCAAACCAAGGTTGCCGCCGGTTGCCACGGGGAAGAACCCGCGGGCGACGCAATGGTTCGCGCTCCACATGATGCCGGGTAACCACGCGATTGTGGAGATGTCGCGGCGGATTTGAGGCAGGCACCCAAAGAGTGGAGGAAAGGTCAGGGTTGCGGAGCGAGAACAGAGGCAAATTGAGCCGCTTTCGACAGATTGTCCGAATTTCACGAGCATCATCAACAGGTTGTCTGATTTTGGTATTTTTTGTTTTGAGGTGTGTTGACTTGTTTGT